>JBJLIP010000001.1:0-834681 GCA_045563715.1 Gammaproteobacteria bacterium
CCATCTTCATCATAAGTAAAATAATATTTGGACAAGGGAATTATATTAACTATTTCTAAATTAAATTTTTTTGAAACATGCTGAATATTTATATCTAAAAAATCTTTCTGAACATATATCTGCATTTATATAATAAGTAATAAAAATATGCCTAAAAATATTCTATAAATCACAAATGGGATCATTCCTATTTTTTCAACAAAATTTAAAAATAATTTAATTGTAAAAAATGCAAAAATCATTGAAACAAAAAAACCAATAATCAGATGAGTATAATTATAATCAATACCAGACGTTTGGATCTTAATGATAAGTAAAATAAAAGCACCAAATATTGTGGGTATGCCTAACATAAAAGAAAATTTGGATGCATCTTTAAGATTCATGCCTATAAACAAAGCTGCTGTAATTGCAGTACCTGAACGTGATGCTCCAGGAATCAGTGCAAAGCATTGCAAGAATCCAATTAATAAAGCTCCATAGAGAGTTATTTCAAACAAACTTTTATCTTCTTTTCTTCTAATGAAGGCAATAAAAAGGATTGCTGCAAAAAATAAATTTGATATCGCTATCGTAATTTCTTCATTGAAAATCCCTTGCTCTACCATGTCTGCAAAAGCAAAGCCCACAAATACAATTGGTAGAGTGGCGATTATTAAATATGAAGCTAATCGTTTATGTTTGTAATAAACAGGGTTATTAACAACGAATGATTTTGTCATAAGCGCAATTTCTGATCTAAAAAAATATATAACAGCAACAAGGGTGCCAGCATGCACCGCTATATCAAATGAAAGTCCTAGATTTTGTGTATCAAATATTAGTCCCGGTAAAAGTAAATGAGCTGAGCTTGAGATTGGTAAAAATTCTGTGAGTCCTTGAACCAAGCCAAGAAACAAGCTTAAAAGTAAATCATTCATTTAATTTTTTAAAATTAGTTTCATCGTAAGTTGGATTGGCAAGATTTGGATCAAACTTTTTACGATCAGAACCTGAGGCTAGAAAAGTTTGCTTAGCTTTTTTAGCTACCTCATCTGCATCAAGAACTTCTGAATTATCATTTATAACAATTAACGGTTTTTCTAAACCTACAGCCATACCTTTCAAAAATGTAGCAATAGTCCTAGTAGCTGTATAAGAGTTTTGAGAATTTGCAAAAGCAAATAAATCTATATCCTCAAGATTAAAACTTTTTTTATAGCCAACATTCGACAAAAATAAATTCCAATCAGGTCTCTCTTTTCTCTCATGGCTCATTGAATAAGTATTTATATCCTCATCAAGGATCACACTTACTGAGGTATGATCTCCTGAACTTTTAATAGCTAGGACATTCATGACTTATATTTGATCTGAAATTTGCTCAAAAACTTTTTCTACTGACATAGAGCCATCAATTTTAAAAAACTTTAAATTGCTTTTGTTTGCGAGATTTTTATAGAAATCCGTTAATGGCTTGGTCTGTTCATGGTATACACTCAATCTTTTTAAGACGGTTTCGGGCTTGTCATCTTCTCTTTGAATAAGAGGATCTCCTGTTACATTATCAAATCCCTCTTCGTCTGGCGGATTGAATTTTGTATGATAATTCCTTCCTGAGCTTGGGTGCACTCTTCTTCCTGACATTCTATCGACAATAATTTGGTCTTCAACATGAATTTCAATCACATGAGTAAAGTCAATTTTCATTTCAGCTAATTGCTCTGCCTGACCAATGGTTCTTGGAACTCCGTCAAATAAAGAACCATTTTTACAATCTGGTTTGGTAAGTCTCTCTTTTATTAAAGAACCAATAATGTCATCAGATACTAATCTTCCGCTATCAAGGATATTTGATACTTCTAATCCTAAATCGCTCTTGGAGGCGACAGCCTCTCTGAGCATATCCCCTGTACTAAGTTTTGGTATTGTGCATAACTCACATATAAGATCAGCTTGAGTTCCTTTTCCGGCTCCTGGTGGACCTAATAAAATTATGTTCTTCATTTTTTTTCCAATATAGCAAAAGCTATAGCATATTCCTTTTCGTCTGAAAGACTAACATGTGTTTTAGTAATCCCCAAATCAGTAATATATTGTTTAAGACTCCCAATAGGCTCAAGGAAAGGTTTTCCATTTTTGTCTCTTAATATTTCAATTTCACTTAATTTAATATCTTTGGTAAACCCTGTCCCAAATGCTTTTGCGATAGCCTCCTTACCAGCAAATTGTTTAGCAAGGTATCCAATTTTTTTTATGTCTTTTAGATTCTCAAAAAATTGCTTTTCATTTTTAGATAGAATTTTTTTTACAAAACCATCAAGAGAATTCATATTATTGATTCGCTCAATTTCTACTATATCTGTGCCAATTCCAAAAATCATTATCTAATTCTTTTAAAAATCTTTCTACTTGTTAGATCCTTTCCGTCCAAACAAGCACTAATTGCTTTAGTTGTTATTTGTTTTAGGTGCTTTTTTGATACTTTATCAAGATTCCTTTTTTTAATATTGATAATATCTTTACCTAAAAAGTCAGAACGGTCTGATTTTTTAAAACCTTTTTCCGCAACAAACAAATATCCTTTATTGGGTTCAATAAAATCATTTTTATCAATATCCGTATTGTAATCAAATCCATAACCAAGCATATCAAGAAGATCTAGCTCAAAATGCCTAAGTGTAATTTCAAGATCTTCATTGCAATTAACCTTATCTAGAAATATTTCATATAAATTAAATAAGTCCTCTTGTATGGCATCTTTTGGAAGGAGCCTTATAAGAAGTTCGTTGATATAGAGCAAGCTGTAGCTAGTTTTTGTAAATGTGTTTCCAGATCTAGCAAGGTTTGTATCTATGCTTGTTAGTGTCTTCAAATCAGATCTGCCAGAATAAGTTATCTTTAACTTATTAAATGGAATCAAATAACCAAAAAATTTAGATTTTGGCTTTTTAGCACCTTTTGCAATTATAGATAGTTTTCCATTTTTTTTTGTGAAGATTTCTGCGATTATGCTGGTTTCTCCATATGACCGCTGATGAAGCAGAAAGCATTCATCGGAATTACTCTGACTCATAATTGCCTCCAACACCCAAGCTTTGTATAAAACTAGAGTCTGTGTTCCAATTTTTTTTCACTTTTACCCAAGTTTTTAAAAAAACTTTTTTACCGAGATAGTCTTCAATTTCAAGTCGCGCCTGTTTTCCAATTTGTTTAAGAACGTCTCCTTTAGAACCTATAACGATTTGTTTTTGAGACTGTCGATTTACATAAATAATTGCATGAACTTCAGTTATATTCTTTTTTTCTTTAATCAGATCAATTTCAACAAAAGTATCATGCGGTAACTCATCGCCAAGTTTCCTGATAATTTTTTCTCTAATTAATTCTGAAAACATAAAAGAATCATCTTTAGTAAAGAGCTTAAATTCATCATCATATATGTGATCATTTTCAGGCAGATGCTTTTCAATAGTTCTAATTAAACCATCAATTCCGTCATTGTTTTTTGCTGAAATCATATGGATTTCTTCAAATGAATATTCTTCTGATAAACCTTTAATGAAAGGAAGCAACTTATCCTTATCTTCAATCTGATCAATTTTATTAATCACACAAATAGTTTTTGGGTTTATTTCATTTAATTTTTCTAGAACTAGCTTATCTTCTTCATCCAAAGTTAATCTTTGAAGGACAAATAATATAATATCTGAGTCTTCAATTATTCCTTGAGCAGATTTATTTAAAATCTTATTCATTGTTTTCTCTGATTTGATATGCATCCCAGGCGTATCAATGAAAATCATTTGTTTGTTTCTAATATTTTTAATACCTAGAATATTATTTCTAGTCGTTTGGGATTTTCTTGATGTAATTGATATTTTTTTATCAAGAATTGTATTGATGATAGTTGATTTACCAACATTGGGCTTTCCAATTATCGAGACATATCCGCAGTATTGCTTATCCATACTTAGATTTAAGATAATTGAGGGCTTCTTTTGCAACAGCAATTTCTGAACGCCGTTTGGAATTACCTGTTCCAATGAATTTTCGATCATCAATTAAAATATGACAATCAAAACCTACGTCTGATTCATTGGTGATATATTTTGGTAGCTGAAGCTTTTTAGATTGAAGTAATTCTTGTAGCTCTGTTTTTGAATCACGAAATTCTTGATCAGCTTCAATATCAGATAACTCTATTTTAAAAAAATTTAAAATAAATATTTTTGCCTGTGCCCAGTCACTATCGAGAAAAACAGCTCCAATTATAGATTCAATAGATCCTTCTAGGATTGAGTGTTTTCTATTATCCGAAAGTAATGCTGTTCCTTTTGATAGCTTTATAAATTTAATAATGCCAATTTCATTTGCTTTTTTTGTTAATGTTTCGCCCTTTACTAAATGAGATCTCATTCGAGTAAGGAGGCCCTCTTTTTCATTTGGAAACTTCATAAATAAGTACTCAGAGATGATTGAATTCAAGATCGCATCTCCTAAAAATTCAAGTCTTTCATTATTTAATGAGTTATTTGAGCTTTTATGAATTATTGCTAATTCTAATAAGCTTGAGTCTCTGAATACATATCCAAGTTTTTCTTCAAGCGCCTTAAGTTCCATTAATTAACCTTTCCGGCCTTCGAAAAAGATGGTAAACATGTCCAACACTCCCAAGTCATCCATATGTAGTCTGCTCGACCAAAAAAATTTTCTCTTGGAACAAAACCAACATCCTTGGTGCTATCATTTGAATTATCTCGATTATCTCCCATTACAAAATAATGACCCTCAGGAACAGTCCATTCTTGAGGATACTGTTGATTCTCCCCTAGTGTATTTCTTATTATATATTTTGATTTGCCATGATATTCATAAAATAGTTCTGCCTTGGCTTCAATTTCTTTAGTAACAATCTCACCCGAACCATATTGAAAGCGTTTCTTAAGAATTATGTCTTCTGAATCAATACGCTCTCTTTCTAGTACTTTTCCATCTATGTAAACTCTTTTATCAATAATTCTTACAACATCTCCAGGCTTACCGATCAATCGTTTAATATATGGCACAGGGTTGTGTGGAGGAATTATTACTACAGGATCTCCATACTCTGGATCATTGCTTAAAAAATTTGGTATCCCAATTCTATTTACCTTAATACCATATGCGAATTTATTAACTAACAAGAAATCCCCTTTTTTTAACTGCGGCTCCATTGAACCTGATGGAATTTGGTATGGTTCATATAAGAAGGTTCTTAAAATGAATATAACCAAAATTGGGATTAAATATCCTCTTGAGGTTGATACTATTTCAGTATTTTTTAAAAAGTATCCCAAAACCATAACAATAAAAGCAATAACAGATCCTGCTAATAAAACTATGCCTAAATCACCAGAGTTATAAAAGATACTTAACAAAAGAGCTATTGCTGATATAAAGCTTATAGTTGATAAATATTTAATAAAAAAGGGTTCTGTTTTTTGATTGCTTGTACTAAATCGAATCCATGAGATTAAGCATACCGACATGCCAGCAATTCCAATTATAAATAATGGGTCTTTAATCATATTATTCCTCAGAGCTAAAATAATTTAAAAAAGCGTCTTGAGGAATTGAAACCTTACCGAGTTGCTTCATTTTCTTTTTACCTTGTTTTTGTTTTTCTAATAATTTCATTTTTCTAGTTACATCACCACCATATAATTTTGCTGTAACATTTTTTCTATAAGCCTTTACGGTTTCTCTAGAAATAATTTTAGCACCAAGTGCTACCTGTATAGGCACATCAAACATCTGCCTTGGAATTAATTTTTGTAGATTTTTTGCAATTTCTCTAGCTTTAGATGCGGAAAAAGATTTGTGAACTATCATAGATAAGGCATCAATCTTATTATTGTTTATAAGTACATCTATTTTAGTTAGATCCGACTTCTGAAATCCTATTAATGAATATTCTATAGAGGCAAAGCCTTTTGTTGAGGATTTAATTTGATCAAAGAAATCTATAATTACTGAAGACATTGGCATTTCAAAAATTATTGATACCTGATTACCAAAATATTTCATGTCTTTTTGAACACCCCTTTTGGAAGTACATAACGTAATAATATTGCCTATATACTCGTTGGGAGAAATAATTGTTGTACTGACAACAGGCTCTCTAATCTCATCTATCTCGTTTGGTAAAGGTAATTGAGATGGATTATCACACTTTATTAATGATCCATCAGTTTTCAAAACTTCATATTCAACAGATGGTGCAGTTGAAATTAGATCTAAGTCATATTCTCTTTCCAGTCTTTCTCTAACGACTTCCATATGCAATGTTCCCAAAAAACCACATCTAAAACCAAAACCAAGGGCATCAGAGACTTCCGGCTCGTAGATTAAAGACGAATCATTTAAAACAAGTTTTGATAAAGCATCCCTAAACTTTTCATAATCATCTGAATTAAGTGTAAATATTGATGCAAATACCTTTGGATTAACTTTTTTGAAACCAGATAATGCTTTTGTTTTGTCATCATTTGATTCAATAACAGTATCGCCAACAGGAGCGCCTTTAATGTCTTTAATACCTGCGACTAAATATCCAACCTCTCCTGCAGACAACTCATTCTTAGAAATCTTTTTTGGAGAAAATATACCAATATCATCAACGATATGGGTTTGGCCAGTAGAATGTATTTGGAATTTTTGTCCTGATTTGATAGTTCCGTTCTTTATTCTAATAAGCGATACAACGCCTAGATATGAGTCAAACCATGAATCTATAATTAATGCTTGAAGACTTGCTTTTGGATCTCCTTGAGGGCTTGGTATTTCAGAAACTAATTTATCCAAAAGATGTTCAATACCCTCACCAGTTTTTGCACTAACAAGCGGGGCTTCAATAGCATTTATACCAACCATTTCTTCTATTTCTAATTTGACTCTTTCAGGTTCAGCTTGAGGTAGATCAATTTTGTTAATAACCGGGAGTACTTCAAGTCCTTCTTCAACAGCTGTATAACAATTTGCTAAAGTTTGGGCTTCAACTCCTTGAGAACCATCAACAACCAACAAAGCCCCTTCACAAGCTGACAGAGATCTGGAAACTTCATATGAAAAATCAACATGACCTGGGGTATCAATAAAATTTAAAAGATATTTTTCACCATTTTTTTTATAATTCAACGATACTGCTTGTGCCTTAATTGTTATTCCTCGTTCTTTTTCAATGTCCATTGAATCAAGTATTTGATCTGCCATTTCACGGGAGGACAAGCCCCCGCAAAACTCTATCAATCTGTCTGACAAAGTCGATTTACCATGATCAATATGGGCGATGACTGAGAAATTTCTAATGTTCTTCATAATTTGCTGCTATTTTACTAGCAAACCAAAGAAATAAGTATCTAATAATATGTTCTAATTAAGAGTTATAGAACGAATGAATCTATTACCGCCTCTTAAAAGATGCACCGCGACCTTATCACCTGAAGAGAAGTTTTCCATTGTTGTATTGAAAGAAACAACATCAGTGATTTGGTATTTCTTACCTTTAAATTGAATCATTGTTACGATATCTCCTCTATTTACTTTTCCAGAAGCAGGAGAATTAGTGTTGACCCTTGAGACGATTACCCCATCAGGCATATTTGCCATAGATGGATTCCCTCTATCAATATCAGCAACTATAAAGCCAATTGGATCCGATGAGGTTTGAGTTTTGGCAGGAATAAATGTTTCATTATTTACAGGCAGTTCACCTAAAACAAAATCAAGAATAATTTCTTGACCATCTCTAATAACTTTTGCGTAAGCTTGGGTATCAGGCTTAATCTGCCCAACGACATGAGGAAGATCTGAGCTAAATTTAATTTGTTTATTATCAAACTCTACAATTACATCACCAGGCAATAATCCAGCTAAATCTGCAGATTCACCTTCTTCAACATCATTGATTAAGGCACCATATGGCTTCTTCATACCCAAAGCATCAGCAAGATCACTGTCAACTTCACTCATTCTGACACCAAGATATCCTCTTAAGACTTCACCGCTAGATATGATTTGATCGGCTACATCAACAGCAACATTTATAGGTATTGCAAATGCGAGGCCTTGGTAGCCTCCGCTTCTGGTATAAATTTGAGAATTAATTCCTACAACCTCTCCATCTAAATTAAATAAGGGGCCTCCAGAATTTCCTGGATTAATAGCTACATCAGTTTGAAGAAAAGGTACATAGTTTCCGATACTGTCGTTATTTTGAATACTTCTTCCTTTAGCACTAACGATTCCTGCAGTAACTGAAAAATCAAATCTAAATGGTGTACCAATAGCAATTACCCAGTCTCCAACATTTAAGATATCGCTATTACCAACATTAACTGATGGTAAATTTGTGCCATTTACCTTAAGTACAGCGAGATCTGATAAAGGATCAACTCCCACAATATCAGCAACAAACTCTCTTCTATCTGAAAGTGAAACAATTACTTCAGTAGCATTTTCTACAACATGAAAATTAGTCATAATAAAGTTATCTTTTAGAATAAATCCAGAGCCATATGAAAGAGCTTCTCTTTTTTGCTGGGGTGTATTCTCAAAATCTCTTGGTATTCCGAAAAACCTTTCTAATTCTGGCGGAATACCTGGTGGTAAGGATCTAGAGCCATAATAATTTTGTGTGACTTCTTTCTTTGCAGTTATATTTACTACTGCCGGAGCAGAATTCTCTACGAGCTCTGATATTTTGTCAGGTAATGCAGAATTAATATAGGAGGACACAGATATAAGCATTATGAGGCAATAATTTTTAAATTTAAGTTTTAGCATATTAAATATTTAATTAATTGATTTAGCTATTGAAATAGCTGTTTTAGCAGGTATGTTACCGTAAATAGTTACAACTCTGTTATCAGTTATAGGCACAAGATATATCATTTTGTTGCCATATTTCCAATATCTTATTTTATTAAGACCAAAATTATTTTTTTCAATACGCATCTTAAAGTTTTCTTTTCCTTTTGAATAAATATATCCCTTTGGAGAATCTATTGAGAACCCTACATTTCTAAGATCTACAGGTTGATTTGAGTTCATAAAATTCGGATCATTCACAACTTTCATAACATAATCAGTTAAGTTTTCGTCTGATTTTATTACGATCTCTTTGGCTTCTTTACTATTAATTGCCGATGAAATTTGATCTGATGATGTGGTGCTTATATCCAACCTTGATAGGTCAGAATTGTTCACAATTGTCAAAGTTAGAAGAACAGAGGCAGCTGCAGTTAGTGTGTTTGAAAGCCATATATTTGAGAATATATTTTTCTTTGAATTGCGATTGGAATTTATAGAGACTGGTTCATGTGACTTAGCGTTAACAGCGTGTGTTATCAAGCCATAGAGTGAAAGCTTTTCTTGAGATAATGAATCATCACTACTGATTTCTAATAAACTATCTATTTCAGATTGATCAAGCTCTCCATCATAGAGTGCTGAAATTTTTTCATTAATGTTATTCATTCTCAATAAGTTCCTTTTGTATAAATTCAATTATAGATTCTCTAGCTCTAAAAATCCTTGACCTAACTGTTCCGATCGGTGTATCAGTTATGATGCTGATTTCTTCATAACTTTTGCCTTCGGACTCTCTCAGTGTGAATGCTGTTTTAAGCGATTCTGGCATTGTTTTTATATAACTCTTAATTTCTTGCATTGATTGATCATGCATCAAAACAGATTCAATATTTTCATATGATGCGATCTCAATTGCAGCGTGTTCAATTGAGGTATTAACTCTTTGTTTTTTGTAGCTAGAGCTCACGACATAATTTTTAGCAAGATTTATTGCAATTCTATACACCCAAGTAAAAAATGCACTATCGCCCCTAAAAGATTGGATTTGTTGCCATACTTTTAAAAATGTCTGTTGGGCTAAATCTTCGGAGTCTTCTTTTGATTTTGTAAAAGAAAATAACGAAGCATATACCCTTGGATAATATTTATTCACTAGAAAATTAAATGCTCCTTTGTTTCCTTTTTTTACTTTTTCAACTAAATGGGAATCAATATCATTTGAATTATTTTTCATATAATTATGCTTCCTATGCCTTCTGACAATAAATAAACCTAAAAGTTTCCTTGTTTCGTAAATGTTTTTAAAAATTTATTTATAAAATTTTCGTGAATATCATTATCAAGAGTATGATTCTTAAAGATAAAGTCATACAGCTTTTGATCATCATAACTTAATACTTCTTCGAATGTTAATAATTCCTCTTTCTTTAATTTTGCCAATTTGGTTTTTGAAAACTCTCTCAAAAGAAGATCTATTTCTCTCATGCCTCGCCTGCACTTCCATAGAATTCTGTTTATTTCGCTACTCATTAGTTTAAAATATAATTTTATAACAATGATTTTACTTGAAAAAAGATACACATAATAACTTTATAAAATATGGTTCTTTAATTATTAAAGAATTTAAAGCTATTAAATTGAATGGCGATATAAAGAAAGTAGATGAATTCCTTCAAGGTCAGGTGACGTCTGACCATTCACAATTATCAAATAATGGATATCAGCTATCATCTATATGCAATCATAAAGGACAAGTCATGTCTGACTTTATAATCAATAAAAATAATAATGGGTATAGATTGATCATCAACGATTCTCTTAAGGATTCACTTCTAGAAGAATTAAAACCATTTGCAAAACTTCACAGAGTTGAAATGCATGATTGTAATAAGATTGTGGTTGGTAAAATTTCGTTAAAAGGCGATTTAGAATATCCATACTCTTCAAATAAAGACATTGAAGCTGCAATTTCTATTGAAAATAAAGATTATGAGCATAAAAATTTAATAAATTATGAAAACTGGCATGCAGCCAATAAAATTTTAGGTAATTTTTTTATGCAACCTGAAGATATTGGAAAGTACAGGCCACTAGAAATTAACTATGACAACTTAAGGGTTTCATTTGACAAAGGGTGTTACAGAGGTCAAGAAATTGTTGCAAGAATGAAATATCTTGGAATTGATCGAAGAAAATTTTGTACTCTCGTTGTTAATAATAATTTCGAATTAAGTCAAAAAATTAAAATTATCGGAAAAATAATAAAATTAGATGAACTCAAGGTATTTAACGCAATAATTAAAAGAGATGAAATAGATCAAGTTAAAAAAAGCAAAGATATTTTAGAGCTTATCTGAGCCTCACCATTCAATTTCTTCTAAATTATTCTCTCTTAAATACCTATTACATTTTGAAAAATGCTTTGATCCAAAAAATCCTCGGTATGCTGAAAGAGGTGACGGATGAGATCCGCATAAAATTAAATGATCTTTATTAGTGATAAATTTTGAATAAGTTTTTGCATGCTGTCCCCACAAAATAAATACAACATTACGCTTATTATTGATTAGCTTTATGACATCGCAAATAAAGTTATTCCATCCAATTTGTGAATGAGATCCTGGCTTAGATAATTCCACGGTTAAAGAGGTATTTAATAAAAGTATTCCCTGTTCTGCCCAGCTCAGTAAGCAGCCATCTTTGTTCTTTGTTGGCCCTACATCGTTTTCTATTTCTTTATAGATATTTTTTAAAGAAGCTGGGATTTTTTGATGCCTATCAACTGAGAAAGCCAAACCGTTTGCAAGGCCACTTTTGAAATATGGATCTTGTCCAAATATAACCACTTTGGTGGACAAAAAACTACAATATTTAAATGCATTAAATATATCTTTAATTGGAGGCAATATTTTTTTGTTATCTAGAATTTCTTTTTCTAAAAATGAAATTGGCTCTTCAATACTATTGATATATCCAATTTTTTTAAGTTGTGTATGCCAATCACTTGGCACCGAAATATTGTTTAATAAATTTTGCATTTTTAATATCAATTTTATCCACAGAAACTGTGGATAAAGTTATGGATAACTTTATTTATACCACATAAATCTGCTTTAAATAAGGCTTTTGAAGTAGTTGTATAAATTTTATACAAATTTAGATAAAATAGCCTTATATCAGTAGTTTACGTAAAATAAGCCATAAAGTATGTATTATTTCTTTACAAATAATGCGATTCTAAATAACACTATTTTTATCTGTTGACAAGTGATTTTTTAAATAAAGCTATATAAAGATAAGTTTTGGACATATGTTTAAAAAAAATAATGTTCATTTACACATTCTTACATTTAAAACATTTGGAATATTTTTTAAATTATCAATTATTTCTTGGCTAGGATTTTCATCTAAATCTATAACAGTAATGGCAATTTCGTCTCTGCTTTTATTAATCATATCTGGAATATTTATATTATGTGCAGCTATCTCTCCAGTGATGCTTCCAATAACTCCTGGCTCATCTTTATGAACTATCACTAACCTGTATTTCGTTGTTCTACTAAGCTTAACTTTTGGGAAGTTTACTGAATTAATTATTTCTCCATCTTTAAGAAATCTAGTTGCTTGTTCGGCAGCCATAATTGCGCAATTTATTTCTGCTTCTTGGGTGCTAGCCCCAAGATGAGGCAATAAAATTACATCTAAAAATTCTTTAGATCTTTTTACCATTTCAGGTGTTGGAAAGTCTGTTACAAAACAACTAATTTTATTATTCTGAAGTGCCTCTAGAATGTCATCATTATTTACAATCGCGCCTCTTGATAAATTGATTAACTTTGCTCCTGTCTTAATGAATTTAATTACATCTTTTGAGATGAGGTTTCGAGTTTCATCTAGTAATGGTACATGTATAGATATGTAATCAGAGTTTGATAATAAATATTTAAGGTTTTCAGCTTTTTCTACTTCCTTTGGGAGTTGCCATGCAGCATCTATTGAAATATTTGGATCATATCCAATAATTTTCATCCCTAAGCTATCAACTGATTGCGCTAATAAAGAACCAATAGCTCCCAGACCAATTATTCCAATTGTTTTTCCTTTCAATTCTGTCCCTTTGAAATTTTTTTTATTTGTTTCTACCAGGTCTGTTAACTCCTCAGAAACTATGTCGCAAAGCGACTGGGTAAATGAGTGCCCTTGTATTATTCCTCTCGATGAGAGCAGTAAGCCGCAGATAACTAGCTCTTTTACAGCATTTGCATTCCCACCAGGTGTATTAAAAACAACTATTCCTTTCTCTGTCGCTTTTTTAATAGGTATATGATTTACCCCGGCACCAGCTCTACATATACACTTCAATGATTTGTTGAGGTTATCTTCTATCAGAAGATGGCTTCTAATTAATAATGCATCTGGATCAGCACTTTCTTCTTTAAACCCGCAACTTTCGAGGTGATCAATACCTTCTTTGGCAACGTTATTATGGATTTTATATGTGTACATTTTTTTATTATTAAGTATGTGAGAATGAAAAAACAGAAGCATTATATATAAAATTGACATATATTAATTATATAAATATGAGCTTAATAGTAGAAAATTTAGTTTTTTCCTTTAATAACAGTTTTTTAATTAAAAATTTAGACTTTGAAATTAATAAAAGCAAGGTTGGTCTTGTGGTGGGTGCTAGTGGTATTGGCAAATCAACGTTACTTAATATTATATCTGGTCTTTTAAAGCCAGACCTTGGTTCCGTTGTCTGTGATGGGGTTGTTCTTAATGATAAGAATAATTTTGTAGAACCTGAAAATAGAAATATCGGATATGTTTTTCAAGACTTTGCTCTATTTCCTCACATAAATGCTGAAAGTAATATGAAATACGCTCTATCAAAAGATCTATTTAATTTTTATAGTGAAGTCGTAGAAAGTCTAAAGCTTAAAAATCATCTAAAAAAAATGCCTCATGAGCTGTCAGGTGGTCAAAAACAAAGGGTATCAATTGCCAGAGCAATTTTAATGAAGCCCTCTCTCCTATTATTAGATGAGCCTTTTTCTAATCTTGATTCTGAAAATGTTGAATCCGCTCAAATACTAATCATGAAGGTTATTGAGAAATTAAAAATCCCATGCATTCTAGTAACGCATGACACAAATCAACTTGAAATACTCGAAATTGCAAAAAGAATAGAACTTAATTAATTTCTTAATGAATTACTGATATATTCTTTCCAAGATTTATAATTAATTAAAAATTGATCTTTTAGACTTTTGTTAGGCTTAAAAGATATTAGATTTGAGCTTGATATTTTATTTATAGCCTTTCCTGAGCCAATCATAGCAACTTTGCATGCTCCAACCGCAGTTGATTCCACATTTGTAGGTTTAACAATCTCTTTTTGCAATGTGTCTGCTAATAATTGACAAAAGGTTTTATTTTGAACCATACCACCATCAACGAGAAGCTTGCTTATTTCAATATTATATTTTTCTAAAATCAGAGCTATTTCCTTGGTTTGAAAGGTTATGGATAAGAAAGATGCCGTTGTCATATCATTAATTGTTGTGTCTTGAGTAATACCATAAAAACCACCTCTTATATCTGAATCCCAATAAGGAGCACCAAGACCGTTAAAAGCCGGTAAAAAAGTTACATTGTTTGAATTACCTGCTTTATCTAGAAAGTGTTCACTTTCAGAAGCTGAATTAAAAAATTTCATTTTATCTCTCAGCCATTTGATAATGTTTCCGCAAGAATAAATACTACCCTCAATTGCATAATGAACTTTGCCTTCTAATTCATAAGCTATTGTTGTTAGGAGTCCTTCTTTTACCGTAACTGGATTCTCCTCAGTATTCACCATCAAGAAACATCCTGTTCCATAGGTTGATTTCATATCTCCTTCATAAAAACAATCCTGGCCAACCAATGCAGCCTGTTGGTCTCCAATAACACCTCTTATAGGTATGTTGTGTTGATTAAAAGAAAGAGTTCCGAAATTATCGTCACATGCCAAAACTTTTGGCATCATTGATTTAGGTATATTAAATAGCTCTAGTAACTCATCATCCCATTCCATTGTCTTAATGTTAAAAAGCAATGTTCTTGAGGCATTGGTTACATCTGTAAAATGATTTTTTTCTTTTGATAGCATATATATCAGATAGCTATCAACTGTTCCAAAAAGAAGATCGCCTTCTTCAGCTAAAGATCTTGCTCCATCTACATTATCTAATATCCATTTTATTTTAGTTGCAGAAAAATAAGGGTCTAATAATAATCCTGTTTTTTTTGATACAAAGTCTTCGTATCCTTCTAATTTTAATTTATCGCATAAGCCATATGTCCTTCTATCTTGCCAAACAATAGCAGGATAGACTGGCTTGCATGTTGTTTTAGACCAAACAATGGTTGTCTCTCTTTGATTAGTAATTCCACAAGCCTCAATCTGCTCGTTTGAGTTTAAAACTTTGGTAATAGTTTCTTTAACTGTTTCTATTACATCCAAGGGATCAAGTTCAACCCATCCGTCGCTTGGAAAGCTCAGGTCATATTCCTTTTGAGAATCCCTAACAAGCTCTAAGTTGGAATTAAAAACAATTGCTCGGGAACTTGTTGTGCCCTGATCTATAGATAAATAATTTTTCATAATCTTTCTCCAGCAATAATTATCCACAATTTATTAACTTATTGCCAACAACAAAAAAACACCATATATACACTATATTGTGTAAAAAAATGAAAATGTCACAATATATTGTGTTTTTTTGCTTGATTCTTTGTCCACAATTAGTATATTAGTGTTTAGGAGAAAAAGTTTTAGGTACTGCAGACATCACTTAAATTTTTCCAAAAAAAATATATTTATAAAGACTCAAGCAAGTAAGGAAATTATTGGGGAAAAAATGGAAACACAACAACAAGAAGAAAATATAAAGATAAATCAATCAATTGCTGAAATAGAAAATACAGCACCAGGTAAACTAAGAGTAATAAAAAGAAATGGAAAAGTTGTTCCTTTTGAAGATGACAAAATAAAAGTTGCTATAACAAAAGCATTTTTAGCAATCGAGTCTGGAAATGCTGCTGCAAGCGAAAGAATCCACAAAAAAGTAACTAAGCTAACAGAAAGTGT
This sequence comes from Gammaproteobacteria bacterium, assembly GCA_045563715.1. Taxonomy (GTDB): domain Bacteria; phylum Pseudomonadota; class Gammaproteobacteria; order Magnimaribacterales; family D2472; genus SAR86A. Next base: position 15,971 of record JBJLIP010000001.1, read on the forward strand.
TATAGAAGTATTTAAAAGAAGAATGCCATCAGGAGGAACTCTTCATATTGAAGAAATTCAAGACCAAGTTGAGCTGCAATTAATGAGATCAGAAGAGTTGGAGGTAGCAAAATGCTACATCTTATATAGAGCAGAAAGAACACAAGAAAGAAAAAAAGATATATCAGAAATTGATATTTCAAATACTCCTAATATAAATATAACCAAGAATGATGGTTCTGTTGTGCCGCTTGATATTGAAAGAGTAGCGTCCCTAATAAATGATGCGTGTGAAAATTTAGAAGAGGTTTCTGTTAAAGATGTTCTCGATGAAGCATTAAAAAACTTATACGACGGGGTTTCAATTGCGGATATGAGAACAAGCCTAGTTATGTCTGCGAGGACAAAAGTTGAGGAAGAGCCAAATTACTCGTTCGTTACAGCTAGGATATTAATGGATCAAATTAGAAGTGAAGCATTAAATTTTCTAGGAGTTGCAGAGGAATCTACTTATCAAGAGATGGAATCAAACTATCCTAAAGCTTTTAAAGCTTATATAGACAAAGGAATTGAGCTAGATATATTAAATCCTGAACTTAAAAACTATGATCTCGATAAGTTATCAAAAGCGATTGATCATACAAGAGATAATCAGTTTACATACCTGGGATTGCAAACACTTTACGATAGATATTTCATCCATTGCGATGATGTAAGATATGAATTACCTCAGGTTTTCTTCATGAGAGTTTCTATGGGTCTTGCTCTTGAAGAAGAAAATAGAGAAGAAAGAGCAATTGAGTTCTATAGATTATTATCAAGTTTTGATTATATGAGCTCTACCCCAACCCTATTTAATTCAGGAACTAAGAGACCGCAGTTATCCTCCTGTTATTTAACGACAATTCCTGATGATCTAGATGGAATATTTTCTGCTATGAAGGATAACGCTTTGTTATCAAAGTGGGCAGGAGGACTGGGCAATGATTGGACGCCTGTAAGAGCAATGAACTCATACATCAAAGGAACAAATGGAAAAAGTCAGGGCGTTGTTCCATTTTTAAAAGTTGCCAATGACACTGCTGTTGCGGTAAACCAAGGCGGTAAAAGAAAAGGAGCGATGTGTGGTTATCTTGAGACATGGCATCTGGATATAGAGGAGTTTTTAGATTTAAGAAAAAATACAGGTGATGAAAGAAGAAGAACGCACGATATGAATACGGCAAATTGGGTGCCTGACTTATTTATGAAAAGGGTTGAACAAGATAAAAATTGGACCCTATTTTCTCCTGGAGAAGCTCCCGATCTTCATGATCTAATTGGAAAGGCTTTTGAAGACAAATACGAAGAGTATGAAAGAAAGGCAACTAATGGTGAGATGGATCAATTTAAATCAATTCCAGCAAAAGAATTATGGAGAAAAATGTTAACAATGCTTTTTGAAACAGGTCATCCATGGATAACATTCAAGGACTCATGTAATTTAAGATCGCCACAGCAACATGCAGGGGTAATACATTCATCGAATTTATGTACTGAAATTACTTTAAATACTAGCGCAGATAATGAAATTGCTGTTTGTAATCTTGGCTCTGTAAATCTTGCTAACCACATGCATGATGGAAAATTGGATGAAGAAAAAATAAAACAAACCGTTTCAACTGCTATTAGGATGCTTGATAACGTAATAAACATTAATTACTACTCGGTTGATACAGCAAAAAATTCAAACTTTAAGCATAGACCAATCGGTCTTGGTCTAATGGGGTTTCAAGATGCCTTATACCTTCAAAATATTCCATATTGCAGTGATGAGGCAATTCAGTTTGCTGATACAAGTATGGAATTAATAAGCTATAACGCTATTCTTGCGTCAACAGAATTGGCAAAAGAAAGAGGCGCCTACGAATCATTTGATGGATCTTTGTGGAGCAAAGGAATACTACCAAAAGACTCTATCCAAATACTTGAAGATAATAGAGGAAAGGATTATTTAAATGTTGATAGGTCAGAAACCTTGGATTGGGAAACTTTAAGAAAGAAAGTTATGAAAGATGGTATGAGAAATTCAAATGTTATGGCAATAGCACCAACAGCAACAATATCAAATATAACTGGTGTTACTCAATCAATTGAACCGACTTATCAAAATCTTTATGTAAAATCTAACCTATCAGGAGAATTTACAATTGTGAATCCACATTTAGTCAGAAAACTAAAAGAGATGGATCTTTGGGATGATGTAATGATAAATGACCTTAAATATTTTGAAGGTAGTCTTTCAGAAATATCAAGAATACCAGATGATATCAAAAAACTATTTTCTACAGCATTTGAGGTTGAGCCAAGATATATTGTTGAATCTGCAAGCAGAAGACAAAAATGGATTGATCAAGCTCAATCATTAAATCTTTATATTGGAAATGCTGATGGTAAAAAGCTCGATATTACATATAGAATGGCCTGGTATTCAGGTTTAAAAACAACCTATTATCTAAGATCAATAGCAGCAACATCAACAGAAAAATCAACAGTACAACAGGGAAAACTTAACGCAGTAAGTTCTGATGCAAGTCAGGCTTCAAATGGCGAACTAGGTGCACCAGCACCTGTTCCAGACGCATGCTCGCTGGATGATCCAGATTGTGAGGCATGTCAATAAATTTTATGGAGAAAAAATATGTTAAATTGGGATGAATACGGAAAAGAAGAAAGTTCAGCTCCACCGGTAACACCGGAAGTTAAAAAAGAGGCGGCTGCTCCAAAAGCAGAAGCCCAACAACCAGAACCTCCTCAGCCAGCTAAAACAGCAGTACCAACTAAGTCATCAGATATTAGTGAAGGATCTAGAGCTGCGGCAGCAAGAGAAGCTGTTAACAATCTAGATGAAACAGCTGGCATGGAGGAACTTGATGAAATGATGGCAAACGCTGGTCGAGTTCAAGTTGATCAAAAAATGATGATCAATTGTAAAGCTGATCTAAATCAGCTTGTTCCATTCAAATATGATTGGGCTTGGCAAAAGTACCTTGATGGAAGTGCTAATCACTGGATGCCACAAGAAATTAATATGACAAATGATATTGTTTTGTGGAAATCTGAAGATGGTTTAACTGAAGATGAAAGAGTTATTGTAAAAAGGAATCTGGGTTTTTTCTCAACAGCAGACTCACTTGTTGCAAATAATCTTGTTCTTGCTTTGTACAGGTTAATTACTAATCCAGAATGTAGGCAATATATCCTAAGACAAAGTCTTGAAGAAGCTATTCACACACATGCATATCAATATTGTATTGAATCATTGGGTATGGATGAAGGTGAAATATTCAATATGTATAGAGAAGTTCCATGTGTTGCTAGAAAAGCCTCATGGGGCCTAAAGTATACTCAAGAGATATCAGATCCTGATTTCAAAACAGGAACTGAGGAAACAGATAAACAACTTCTAAAGAATCTTATTGCATTCTACTGTGTGTTAGAGGGTATTTTCTTTTATTGTGGATTCACTCAAATACTATCAATGGGAAGAAGAAATAAAATGACAGGGACAGCAGAACAGTTCCAATACATTTTAAGAGACGAATCTATGCACGTTAATTTTGGTATTGATGTCATCAATCAAATTAAAATTGAAAACCCACATTTATGGGATGATGAAATGAAATCTGAGGCTGCTCAGATGATTTTAGAAGGTACTGAATTAGAAATTCAATATGCAAGAGATACTATGCCAAGAGGTGTTCTAGGTATGAACGCTGCGATGATGGAAGAATACTTAAAGTTCATTGCCAATAGAAGACTTACTCAGATAGGTTTAGATGAGGAGTTTACTGGTGTGAGCAATCCGTTCCCTTGGATGTCAGAGATTATTGATTTAAGAAAAGAGAAGAATTTCTTTGAAACAAGAGTTACTGAATATCAGGTTGGTGGCGCTCTTAACTGGGAATAAAACTTGAAGTTATATTCAAGTCCAGTTGCACCTAGTCCAAGAAAGGTTCTTATCTTCATTGCTGAAAAAGGTATTGAAAATATTGAAGTTGAGAATCTTGATATTGGAAAAATGCAGCACAAGACTCCTGAATACAAAAAAATAGCGCCAAACTCAAGAATTCCTGCTCTTGTCTTGGATGATGGAGAAGTAATACTCGAAACTACAGCCATATGTAGATACCTTGAATGTTTATATCCTGAGCCTAATCTATTTGGTGAAAGTCAAATGGAGATTGCTCAAATTGAAATGTGGTACTCAAGGGTATCTTTTGAATTAATGCTTCCTCTAATGCATGGCTTTAGACACACTCATCCTCATATGAGTGCATTAGAGAATCAAAATAATGAATTTGGTTTAGCCCAAAGAGAATTAGCAATAAAGTCGTTAGGCTATTATGAAGATGTGATTGGTGAAAAAGAATTTATTGCATGTGATAAATTTTCATATGCAGATATACAAACTGTTAGCTCTTTACAGTTTTTGGTAAGGCTTAATAAAATCGATATCAATGATTATAAAAATCTAAGCAACTATATTAACAATATCGCAAATAGACCTAGCTTTTCAGCGTAAGAAATTTAGTATTCAAATTATCGTGGTTCGGCTACCCTTTATTTATTAACTCAAAAAACTTAAGAGTTTGCTCTCCACCATTTTGAAGAGCTCTGGCATCTTCCATATCTGAAATCTTATCCCAATTTGCCTGAATGTTTTCTGGAGTCATATCTTCGCCCATGCCCAATGAAACACCCATAGTTTCATGAATGAATATTCTTGAGAACACGCCCGCACCTGCAGCCATTATGGCTCCGTTGGGTGCATTTTCACTTGCTAAATATATTACTGCGGGAGTTACATATTCTGGTTGTAAGTTTTTACCAAAATCTTCAGGTATTAGGCCCTCTGTCATTCTTGTATAAGCAACAGGAGTTATGGAGTTTGTAAAAACATTTTTACTCTGGCCTTCAATTTTTAGAGTATTCATTAATCCAACCATTGCCATTTTTGCAGACCCATAATTTGTTTGACCAAAATTACCAAAGACTCCACTTGAAGAGCTGGTAAATATAATTCGGCCGTATTCTTGTTCTCTCATTATCGGAAAAACTGTATGTGTGCAATTTAAGCTTCCTTGAAAATGAACATCCATGACAAGATTAAAGTCTTCAAGACTAACTTTATGAAAGCTTTTGTCTCTCAGAATGCCAGCGTTATTAACAAGGATGTCAATCCTTCCCCATTCATTCATAGTTTGATCAACCATTCCTTTAACAGCTTCTAGGTCAGTCACGCTTGCACCATTAGAGATAGCCTCTCCTCCATTGGTCTTAATAAGCTCAACAACCTCTTCTGCTGCATCACTAGCCCCGCTTCCATCCACGCTACCACCTAGATCATTAACAACAACCTTGGCGCCTCGTTTCGCAAGTTCAAGGGCGTGTTGTTTTCCTATGCCTCCACCTGCACCAGTAACGATTGCAACCTTATCATCGAATCTTATTGTCATGTTTATTTCTCCAAGAGTGTTTTTTAGATTGAAACTATTTTAATCAAAAAGAAAGTTATTTACTATGATAGAAAATTGAAGATTAGATTTTAATTTAGGAATATAATTACTAATTATTTATTCAATAAGGAAAATATGAGCTCATCAGTAAAAGTAGTAGTAACAGGCGCAGCAGGTCAAATAGCATACTCTTTAATACCGAGGTTAGTGGATGGAAGAACCTTTGGAAATAAAAAGGTAGATTTAACACTAGTTGAGATTCCTCAGGTTGTAGACAAACTTAAAGGCTTGGTAATGGAATTAGAAGATTCTTATTTTCCAAATATGGGTGAAGTTACTTATACAGATAACTTCAAAGAAGCATCAAAAGACGGGGATTGGTTTTTGCTTGTTGGAAGCATTCCAAGAGGAATTGTTTACAACGGAAAAAAAATAGAGGAAAGATCAGACCTTTTGAGTATAAATGGTGGAATCTTTGTGGACCAAGGTAAAGCAATTGGTGAGCATGGTAAGGTTGATGCAAAAATACTTGTAGTTGGCAATCCGGCTAATACAAATGCTTTTATTGGAAAAAATGCTGCCAATAAAGATTCACAGCTTTGGATGGCAATGACCATGCTAGATTCAAATAGGGCAAAGTCAGTTATATCGAAGAAAACCAATACAAACATATCAGAAATAACAAATATGATAATTTGGGGTAATCATAGTCCGACTATGTATCCTGATTCTGAAAATGTTCTTATTAATGGTGAGACAGGAAGTTCTTTAATCAATGACATGTCGTGGATTGAATCTGAATTTATTCCTACTGTTCAGCAAAGAGGAAAAGCAGTAATTGATGCTAGAGGAGCCTCGTCAGCAACATCTGCAGCAAAAGCTGCAATTGATACAGTTGTAGCTTGTGAGAATCCAACCCCATCAGGTGGATGTTTTAGTGCTGCTATCGCCAGTGACGGCTCTTATGGGGTTCCTGAAGGCCTAATTTGTGGATATCCTCTTATGACGCTTGCAGATGGGACTGTAGAAATTAAAAGGGATATAACTTTATCAGACTTTGCAAAATCAAAATTCCAAATATCAATTGATGAACTGCTTGAAGAAAAAGAGGCAGTAAGACATCTAATGAAATGATCAAAAAAGAAAAGATTCTATTTAGTTTTATATCAAATATCATTGATGACGAGAAACCCAACTCTATAAAAATTCTCACCTCACAAAACATTTCAAAACTTATAAAAAGAATAGAAAAAACCAAAACAAAAAATCTTTCTATTTCTCCAAAAATTAATAATGTTAATACTGAAAACTGTGATTTATATCTTGTACTAGATGATATAAAAACAACTGAGGCTGATATAGGAATTATCAAGAATTTATACAGTCAAAAAATTGTTGTTTTTTCAGACTTTAATGAAGATAAAAAAATTGATGAAATGATGCTTAAACTTGGTCTTCAAACCGAATTAAGAGATAAAACTAATAAATTAAAGTGTTTTTCTTACAATCTTAAAACCTACAACAATAAAAGGTCATGGAATAACTCCAAGGGTTGGGCTAATCCAGAGAATTTTGATAAATTTAGATGGTAAAGTTATCTATTTTTATTTGTTTATTCGCTGCTTTTTAACTGAGGGAATAAAAGAACATCTCTAATTGAAGACTGGTTTGTAAGTAACATGACAAGCCTATCTACACCCATGCCCACACCAACAGCTGGTGGCATTCCGTGTTCAAGAGCAGTGATATAGTCATGATCATAATCCATTGCTTCTTTGTCACCTGAATCCTTAGCGGCTACTTGATCCTCAAATCTAGAGGCCTGATCATCTGGATCATTTAATTCACAAAATCCATTTGCGAATTCTTTACCACCGATAAATAGTTCAAATCTGTCTGCAAAATCTGGATTGTCTTCATTTCTTCTAGATAACGGTGATACTTCAACAGGATATTCAGTTACAAAAGTGGGGTGAATTAAACTTGACTCAACTGTCTCCTCAAAAATCTCTAAGAGCATTCTTCCAACTCCCCAATTCTTTTCAATTTTTACTTTCTTGTTCTTTAAAAATTCCTGAAGCTTTTTTTGATTGGTTAAGTCATCTTTTGATAGGTCTTTATTATGTTCAAGGACCAAATTTGAAAGTGTTGATTGATTAAAATTTCCTAGAGTTAATTTTTACATCATCCCATTCTATATCTAAGCTACACCCTGCAGCCTCAGCTGCATTTAAAATAATATCTTGTGTTAAATCCATTTGATCTTGCATGCTTGCATAAGCCTGATACCATTCCATCATTGTAAATTCTGGATTGTGTTTAGTTGAGAGTCCTTCATTTCTAAAACTCCTATTAATCTCAAAAACTTTTTCAAATCCTCCAACCAGCAACCTTTTTAAATATAACTCAGGAGCTATTCTTAAATATAAGTCTTGTCCCAAAGCATTGTGTTGAGTAATAAACGGTCTAGCAACAGCCCCTCCAGCTAAAGGATGCATCATGGGCGTTTCAACCTCAAGATAGCCCACTTCATTCATTTTTTTTCTCATTGAATCAACGATCTTTGTTCTTTTTATAAAAACTTCTTTTGTTGAATTATTTGTCATTAGGTCTAGGTATCTTTGTCGATAACGTGCCTCGACATCGGTCAATCCTTTAAACTTTTCTGGCATTGGTCTTAATGATTTTGTAATCATTTCCAGATCCCAAACATCGATTGTTAACTCATCCTTTTGAGTTCTAAATAAAGAACCGGAAACGCCAACAATATCCCCAAGATCCCATGTCTTAAAATCTTCATAAACATCTTCATCAACATTATTCTTAGTTACGTAAATTTGTATGTCTCCAGATGAATCTCTTAGGGTTGCAAAACTAGCTTTCCCCATTACTCTTTTTAGAACAATTCGACCTGCTATAGATATATTCTTAATATTTTTTTCAGCTAATTCTTCTTTTGAAAGATTTCCGTATTTATCATGTAAATTATTTGCATTATTCTGAGGTTTAAATGAATTCCCATACGCAGATCCCCTATCTCTAAGCTGATCTAGTTTTTTTCTTCTTTCTTCAAGAATGGCTTTTTCACCACCTAAATTCTCTTTATCCATTTATATACCTGCTTTTAATGACGATTTCATAAAATCATCTAAATCTCCATTCAAAACCGCTGCAGTGTTTCCAGTCTCATGATTGGTTCTTAAGTCTTTTATTCTTGACTGATCCAATACATATGACCTTATCTGACTGCCCCATCCAATATCAGACTTACTATCTTCAAGAAGTTGCTGTTCTTCGTTTTGTTTCTGTAATTCTAACTCGTAAAGCTTAGATTTTAATTGTTTTAGTGCATTTTCTTTGTTTTTATGTTGTGACCTATCACTCTGAGATTGTGCAACAACTCCTGTTGGAATGTGGGTTAACCTTACTGCAGAATCTGTTTTATTAACATGCTGCCCTCCAGCGCCTGATGCTCTGTAAGTATCAGTTCTAATATCTGCTTTATTTAGATTGATTTCAATGGAATCATCAACCTCAGGTGAAATAAATACTGATGCAAAAGATGTGTGTCTTCTATTGCCAGAATCAAAAGGAGATTTTCTTACCAGCCTATGAATGCCTGTTTCTGTTCTTAACCAACCATAGGCATAATCACCATCAACATAAAGTGATGCTGATTTAATTCCAGCCACATCTCCATGTGATATTTCAATTACATTTGAGTTAAAGTCTCTGCTTTCAGCCCATTTTGTGTACATTCTTAAAAGCATTTCTGCCCAATCTTGGGCCTCTGTTCCACCTGAGCCAGATTGAATCTCAATATAAGCAGAAGAAGAATCCATTTTATTGGTAAACATTCTGCTAAATTCAAGTTCCTCAACCATTAAAGAAATTTCACTAACTTCATTTGATATCTCATCAATAGAAGAGTCATCTTTTTCTTCTATTGACACATCTAGAAGGACTTGAGAGTCGGAAACTTTTTCTGCAACTATTTTATAAGAACCTAAAATCTTTTCTAAAGAGGTTTTTTCTTTACTTAATTTTTGTGATAAATCTAAATCTGACCATACCTCCTCTTTAGTAAGCTGATTTTCAATCTCAGCTAGTCGTTTATTTTTCAATTCAATTTTAAGGGCGTTATCTCTTATGTCATCTACTCTATTTTGAAGATCTTGAAGTATTAATTTTAATTCTTGGGTATCCATAATTTATTAATTTTTCTCTTTTATAAATCTAAATATTGAATTGTCTTTTAAATTTAATTTCTTCGCTACTTCATTTTTATTTAATACTTCAGTTAGTTTATTTGGAATATTATTTATTGATAAGCCAGCATTTTTAAGAGCCGATGGAAATTTTGCTGGGTGTGCTGTTGATAGTATTATAGTTTTTCCCTTTAAACTGTTTTTAAGGTTTTTTACAGCATCTGCTGCAACCGCTGTGTGTGGATCCATTATGTAATTAAAGTTCTTATAATAAAATTGCATACATTCGGATGTAGAAATATCGTCAGAGCTATAACTCATAAATAAATCAGAAGATTTATCCCAAATAGCTTCGTTGATTTGAATGCCTTCATCTGGAAATTTTGAGTATAGCTTGGAACATAGGTCTGAATCTCGATTAAGATAAAAATCATAAAGCAGTCTTTCAAAATTACTTGCTACACTGATATCCATGCTTGGTGAAATGGTTTCGTTTACTTCGGACTTTGAGTAGTCATTATTTCTAAAAAATCTATCTAGAATGTCATTAGAATTTACAGCTACAACAATTTTAGATAGAGGCATACCCATTTTGAAAGCAGCATAACATGCAAAAACATTTCCAAAATTTCCTGTAGGAACAGAAAAATTTAATGATTCTGATAGTTTATTTACTTTAAGGGAAGCATAAAAGTAATAACATATTTGTCCGATAATTCTTACCCAATTAATAGAATTAACAGCAAGCAAATACTGATTGCTTTTTAAAAAATTTCTTTCATTAAAGCCTCTCTTAACAATATCCTGGCAATCATCAAATGTTCCATTGGCCAAAATGGGAAAAACATTATCCTTATCAACAGTTGTCATTTGTTTTCTTTGAATCTCAGACATACTCCCCTCAGGTATCAATATAAAAATTTTAATCAAGCTAAATTCTTTGCAAGCATCGATTGCAGCTGAGCCTGTATCACCCGAGGTAGCACCAAATACTATGGCTGTTTTGTTCTGTTTTTGTAAGGTTTTATTGAAAAAAGCAGCTGCAAGTTGCAACCCAAAATCTTTAAAAGCCGCAGTCGGTCCATGAAATAATTCTAATATTGAGGTAGATTTATTAATTTCATAAATATTTATTAAATCCTTCTTATCAAAATCATGCCAAGTCTGATCAAGAAGCTTTTCAACTTCAACCTTATTGAAAGATGAGCCAGTAAATAAAGGAACAATTTCTTTAGCAACATCAATGAAATTGTCAAAATTCTTTAATTTTTCTATATCTACTTGAGGCCAATTATTTGGCATATACAAGCCACCATCTTTTGCAAGTCCTTGCATAAGGACTTGTTCAAAAGTTTTATCCCTGTCCTTACCTCTAGTGCTATGAAAAAGCATATCTAATTAGATTCTATTCTTATTGATCTTATTTTATTTACAGAATCGAGATTTATTAAATTTTCGTATAAATCTTCATACTCTCTTTCAGCAAAAAGATCTGTGATAACTACAATAGGTAAGCTACCCCCTTTAAAGGCTTTCTTTTGCTCAACCAACTCGATACCAATATTCATTTCAGCAAACGTTGAAGTAATTGAATCAATTGCTGTAGAAGCATCCAGAGCTTCAATGTACAAATAATATTGAAAACTTAAACTTAAAAAATCAACTAATTCTATATTCCTATTAGAACCTACTACTGAAATATTATTATTTGAGTTTGCCAAATTAACTAAATCAGATATAACACCTGATGCAGTTGATTCTTGGCCTGCACCGGAGCCAGCTATATGAAGAGTTCCTAGTAAGTCTGTTTCTATTTCTATGCCATTTCTAACGCTCTTTAAATTTGCTAGATATGAATCTTCTTTAATAAAAACTGGATGCGCTCTTAATTCAACTTTATCTTTATTTAATTTTGAAACTGCAAGATGTTTTATTGTAAACCCCATATCTTTTGCATATTTGAAATCAATTTTTTCTATATTTGATATTCCTTCTATATAAAAATCTTTAGGAGGCAAGCATGTTCCAAATGCCAGTGAAGATAGTATTCCAATTTTGTGAGCTGCATCCATTCCTTCAATGTCAAAAGTTGGATCAGGTTCAGCGTATCCTTCTTTTTGTGCCAATTCTAGAGTTGATCTAAAATCTGAACCTTCTTCCATATTAGATAATATAAAATTTGAAGTGCCATTAAGCATTCCAGAAATTTTAGTAACTTTATTTGCAGATAACTCCTCAGTGAGCATTTTTATTATTGGCGTTCCAGCACAAACAGATGATTCAAATAATACCTGAACACCATTAGAGCTTGCTTCTTTGAAGATTTCATCCCCGTGATGAAATAAGACAGCCTTATTAGCGGTCACAACATGTTTTTTGTTCTTTATAGCCTTGAGAATAAGCTCTCTTGCAACATCAACTCCTCCTATTAGCTCTATAAGAACATCAATATCATGATTTATTACTTCAAAAATATCTCTCTCAATCTTAGTTGCTCCAGGATCGCATTTTGGATTGTCTCTTCTTGCTCCAATTACAACAATCTCAATATCTAAATTTCCATTAGAATTTATAAGTTTGTTATTATTTTCAATCGTATTAAAAAGTCCAGTGGCAACATTACCCCAGCCGCAAATACCGATTCTTAATTTATTCATTTCAACTCTTTAGTTTATCAAGTAAATCTTTTGGAGAAAAATAACCAGGATATAACTCACCATCTTCAGATATTATTGCAGGTGTTCCGTTGATACCTAGTTTCTGTCCAATTGCATAATGCTTTGCTACTGGTTGAGAATCGCAGAAATTTAATCTTAGATTTTTTCCATTCTTTAAACTAGTAATCGAGTTCTTAGGATCTTCCGAACACCAAGCCCCTACCATCTTTGTAAAAGCTTCAGTTCCAATACCTGACCTTGGAAAAGCAGCATAGTGAATTGAAATACCCATTTTATTATAATCTTCAATTTCATCATGTAGTTTCCTGCAATATCCACAATCTACATCAGTAAATACGGTTACGCTATAAGACTCATTCTTTGATATAAAAGAAATTAATTCGTCTTTTTTTATGTTTTGCATTAACTGAATTCGTCTTTTAGTAATATCGGCTGCAGTTAAGTTAATAATTTCAGATGAAGCTATTTCAAACATGTCTCCATATAAAAAATACTTCCCATCTTTTGAAACGTATAGTGGCTGAACATCTCCATAATAAACTTTATATATATCAGGGAAATCTGACTTTTCTATTGCCTCGATTTGAGTTCCAGGAGGCAGAATTGAAGATATACGTTCTTTAATTTCAATTTCATCTGAAAAAATTGTTATAGAAAAGATAAGAAAACTATTAATTAATAATTTAAATTTCATTTTATCCTCTTGGGTGATGTTTTTTCAAAACTTCCCCTAGTCTTTGTTTTGCAATGTGAGTATATATTTGAGTAGTTGATAAGTCACTATGACCAAGAAGAAGTTGTACTGATCTTAAATCAGCACCTCTGTTTAATAAGTGTGTAGCAAATGCATGTCTTAAAGTGTGTGGTGAAATAGATTCTTTTAAATTTGCTCGTGAAAGGTATATTTTGATTCTTTTCCAAAACGCTACTCGACTCAATTTAGAACCTCTATTAGATAAAAAAACTTCCTTTGACGTTGAATTTTTTCTAACAGAAAAATAACTATTTAGTGCCTCAAGTGCTGATTCACCAAATGGAATTAATCTTTCTTTTGAACCCTTTCCTAATACTTTAACAACGCATCTGTTTATATCCATATCAATAATTTTAAGATTAAGCAGTTCTGATATTCTCATCCCAGTTGCATATAGCATTTCAATCATAGCCTTATCTCTAACCTCTATTTCAATAGAAAGATCTGGGCTTGCAAGCAATTTATCTACTTCATCTTCAGACATTGAAATTGGAAGATATTTCTCCTGTTTTGGTGTAACAATTTCACTTACTGGTGAATTATTAATAATATTTTTTTTAATAAGATACAAATACAAAGCTTTGAGAGATGAAATTTTTCTATTAACTGAAGAGCTTTTCAGTTTTGATTCAAATAAAAAAGAAATATAGTTATTAATTTCAGCCTCCTGGAAATTAATAAAATTTAAATTATCTAACTCGTATGACCAACTTAGAAAACTATCTATGTCTTTTTTGTATGATTTAACCGTGTTTTGAGATAGTCCTTTCTCAATGTATAAATAATTAAAAAAATCCCTAAGATAGGGATCTTTTTTAATCGATTTATGCATTATATTATTCTAGGCGTTCTTTAATTCTTGCAGATTTTCCAGATCTTTCTCTTAGATAAAATAACTTAGATTGTCTAACATCGCCCTTTCTTTTAACTTTAATGGAGTCAATCAAAGGGCTATGAGTTTGAAAAGTTCTTTCAACCCCGATGCCACTTGATATTTTACGAACAATAAATGAGGAATTTAATCCAGCATTTCTAACTCCCATAACAACACCCTCAAAGGCTTGAAGTCGAGTTCTTTGGCCTTCTTTAACTTTTACTGAAACAATAACAGTATCACCAGGCCTAAAACTAGGTAGATCTGATTTCATTTGTTTTGTTTCAAAGTCTTTAATTATTTGAGATGGACTTTTTTCACTTAAGGATACTTTAATTTCCTCTGTCGTTTCTTCAGCTGGAGCCTCTTCTCAGCAGGAGCTTCTTCTACTGGAGCTTCTTCTTCAGCTGGAGTTTCTTCTTCAGGAGCTTCTTCTTCGACAGGAGCTTCTTCTACAGGAGCTTCTTCTTCTGCTGGAGCTTCTTCTTCAGCTGGAGCTTCTTCTTCAGGAGCTTCTTCTTCGACAGGAGCTTCTTCTTCAGCTGGAGCTTCTTCTTCAGGAGCTTCTTCTTCAGGAGCTTCTTCTACGGAGCTTCTTCTTCAGCTGGAGCTTCTTCTTCAGCTGGAGTTTCTTCTTCAGGAGCTTCTTCTTCAGCTGGAGCTTCTTCTTCAGCTGGAGTGTCTTCAGCAAGAACTTCCTCTTCAGAAATGGTGACTTCTGATACTTCATTATCTTGATCAGTTGAGTCGGAATTCTGGGTAAAATGTAACTCCCATGCTTCTATTAATTTAGGTTTTGTCAGATTAATATCTAGATCTAATCCATGATCTTTTGCAGAATCAACAATATCTGCCTTTTTCATCTTCTTTACTGCTGTAAGTGAAGGGATATCTTTTGATTCGGTTGATGGTGTATCTGTGTTGCTTATATCTTTAGACGTATCAGAAGACGTATCAGAGCCGCTAAATAATCTAGCAAAAAAGCCTTTTTTATTGTTGTCTTTACTATCACTCATAATATTTGCCTAAAATGGGCTATAGGATAGCCTTAGATGCCAATTCTTCCAAGAGTTTTTTTTGTTTTTTTGATAATTTTTTATTTGCTAGCAAGTCTGGTCTTTTAAGAAAAGTTTGAAGAAGAGAATTTTCAAGCCTCCATTTTTCAATTTCCTTATGATTTCCTGATAAGAGCACTTTAGGGACTTTCATATTTTCAAATATTTCAGGTTTTGTATACACATTTCCTTTCAATAATCCATTTGAAAAAGTATCTTTTAAATATGAATCTTTATTTCCTAAAACTCCAGGAATATGTCTAGATATTGCATCAATTAAACAAATAGCCGCATATTCGCCTCCGCTTAAGACAAAATCACCAATTGAGATCTCTTCATCAACATACTTTTCAATTACACGATGATCAATCCCCTCATATCTTCCACATATGAGTGTTATATTTTTTCTACTTGCAAGCGAGATAACTTTTTTTTGGTCTAATTGCTTTCCTTGTGGAGATAAATATATAACCTTACCAAGCTTGCTTTTCTTTATATTTGATAAAGTCTTGACTAATGGTTCAGCCATCATGATCATACCCTCTCCACCCCCGTATGGTTTGGAATCCACATGATTATGCTTATTAACAGCATTATCTCTAATATCATGTGTATTTATTGATATTAAATTTTTTTTCATCGATTTTGATATCAAACCAACATTAAAAATGTCAAATATTTCTGGAAAAATTGTTAAAATATTAAAATTCATAACTTAAAAATCTTTTTGCCAATCAACTTTTATAACTCTCTTTTTTTTATCTACAGATTTTATAAACTTATCTTTTATAAATGGTATTAATCTTTCTTGTTTATCAATAGAATTGATTGAAGGTTTAACTATAATACAATCATCAGCTCCATAATTATTTAATCCATCAACAACACCTAGAATTTCA
This sequence comes from Gammaproteobacteria bacterium, assembly GCA_045563715.1. Taxonomy (GTDB): domain Bacteria; phylum Pseudomonadota; class Gammaproteobacteria; order Magnimaribacterales; family D2472; genus SAR86A. The sequence continues at coordinate 31,916 of JBJLIP010000001.1, forward strand.
TCAAGATTTTGATCAATTACAATCATCCCCATTAAATCATGCAAATAAGTTTCATTTTGAGGTAATTCTGGAAGGTTTTTGTAATCTATGAACAATTTAGTATTAGTATATTTTTTTATTTCATCTACATCATTAATATCTAAAATTTTGGAATAAAATTTTTTATTAATTCGTCTTATGTATTCAATTTTTAAATTTACAGAAATATCATCATTTTTTAAGAAATTAGAATAATTAAGGATATTTTCTGCAGGATTGCTGTATGAATTTAGAAAAAACTCCCCTTTTAAGCCTCTAGGCTTACCAATAGATGCTATTAGAACTAACTTATTTTTTTTCATCTTCTGAAGAATCTTCTTCAGCAGGAGCTTCTTCCTCTGCTGGAGCTTCTTCTCGCAGGAGCTTCTTCCTCTGCTGGAGCTTCTTCCTCAGCTGGAGCTTCTTCTTCGACAGGAGCTTCTTCTTCAACAGGAGCTTCTTCCTCAGCTGGAGCTTCTTCCTCAGCTGGAGCTTCTTCTTCACAGGAGCTTCTTCCTCAGCTGGAGCTTCTTCCTCTGCAGGAGCTTCTTCCTCAGCTGGAGCTTCTTCCTCAGCTGGAGCTTCTTCTTCGACAGGAGCTTCTTCCTCAGCTGGAGCTTCTTCCTCAGCTGGAGCTTCTTCCTCTGCTGGAGCTTCTTCTCGACAGGAGCTTCTTCCTCAGCAGGAGCTTCTTCCTCAGCTGGAGCTTCTTCCTCAGCTGGAGCTTCTTCCTCAGCTGGAGCTTCTTCCTCAGCTGGAGCTTCTTCCTCAGCTGGAGCTTCTTCGCTCAGCTGGAGTTTCTTCTTCGACAGGAGCTTCTTCTTCACAGGAGCTTCTTCGGCTGCAGCTTTCTCTTCTGCTTCTTTTGCTATTTTTTCTGCAATTGCAGCTTTTTTTGCCGCTACTTTTGCTTGTTTTGCCTCAACCTTTGCAGCAAATTCTTCTGGTGTTAATTTTGCCTCTGCAATCAACGATTTCACTCTATCACTTACTTGAGCACCTTTTGACACCCAGTCCTCTAATTTAACAAGATCTATTCTGAGTCTTTCTTCTTGACCCATAGCGCTGGGGTTAAAGAAACCCAATCTTTCAATGAATGCGCCATCTCTTGGGCGCCTTTCATCCGCAACAGTTACAAAATAATAAGGGTTCTTTTTTGCCCCGCTTCTTGCCAATCTAATAATTACCATACTAAATATATATAAATTTGTTTAAAAAGATGTGTATTTTAGGTTAACCTTGCTAATATTGATAGTATTATTATGCAAAGTTTTAATTAATCCCCATTTATAAATGAATTTTTTCTTATTAAAGATAACTATTAGTATAGTTATGTATTACATGATCAGAATATTCTATAAAAATGAGAAGTCGTTATATATTGCTGCACTAGCAGCTTCTGGTCTTTTTGTTTGCATGTATCTAATTGATTATTTGAGTCTTTTAAAATATGAGGAAATATCTGTAATAAGCAATCTGCACCTTATTTCTGTTGGTCTAAGTATTTTATTTTTATTCATTGCATACAATGAAATAATAATTCTTGAGATAAAAGTTAGAAATCTTAAGAAAGGTGAATTAACAGAAAGGCAACCATTTCCAGTTGAAAGGAATTATAAGATTCTAAATAAATTGCTTGGTATAAGTCTCTTATTTTTATCTTTTGTATTTATTTCTGGTTTGGCCAATACATCCATAGTCGATGCAAATATTGTTTTCAAGGCTTTATTTACCCTTATAGCCTGGTTGATATATGTTATAACATTTGTGGGAATAAAATTCTTTAACTTTCCTATTAAATATGCGACCAGAAGTCTTTTTGTTGCAATGCTAGCAGTGATTGCAGCTTATTATATGAATTCATATCTCATAGAATTATAATGCCTGAAGGAATTTCTCTACTAGCTCTAATTTCTATTTTAATATTTTTATTAATTCTAAGCGGTTTCTTTTCTGGCTCTGAAACTGGGATGATGGCTGCGAATAAAATTAAGCTAAAGAATCTATCAAAAAAGTCTAAGACTAGTGCCAAAAGAGCGCTTGAGTTGTTAAAAAAACCAGACCAACTTCTCTCTGCTATTTTAGTTGGTAACAATTTTGCAAATATATTAGCCTCTGCAATTGTAACTATAATAATGATAGATTATTTTGGCGGAAACGTTTTACTTGGCTCTGTAATTCTTACTATTGTCATTCTAATTTTTTCTGAAATTACTCCAAAGACCATGGCGGCTATAAAGCCTGAAAGTTTTGCAACTAGATCTTCTTTCTTATTAAAAATACTAGTATATGTATTTAAGCCTTTAATTTTCTTAACAAACTTTATTAGCAAGAATATTCTTAAAATATTTAATTTAAATGCTAAAGACGCAACTTTAAATGATAACTTAAATACAGAAGAGTTAAGGACTTTACTTGATGAATCTGGTGACTTAATTCCAAAACAATATAGAAAAATGCTTTCTTCTGTTCTTGGAATGGAAGAACTTGTTGTAGAAGACGTAATGCTTCCAACAAATGAGATAATTGGAATTGATATTGATAAAGGCAATGAAGAAGCAATAAAAATTATTGAATCAACAGAGTACTCTAGATTGCCTGTTTTTGATAAATCAATTGAGAATATTATTGGTATTCTCCATTTAAAAGACTCTCATGCATTTCTTGAGAAACTGGAGAGATTCAAAAGTACTAAGAAAATTTTGAAAAAGGCATATTATGTTTCTCAATCCACTGCGCTAATGAAACAATTAAAAGAGTTTCTTTCTAATGATCAGGCAATTGCTTTTGTGGTAGATGAATATGGAGAAATACAAGGATTGGTATCTATTGAAGACATTTTTAAAGAAATTGTTGGTAATTTTGAGTCTGAAAAGGATGAATTAGAAAAAGAATATATAAAGTTAAAGGATGGCTCAATACTTACAGATGGTAATTCCAGAATAAGAGACATAAATAATTATCTCAATTGGGAAATTCCTGAGCTCAACTCAAAAACAATAAATGGTCTTGTTACAGAACAGCTTGATCAAATTCCTCAGGCTAGCCTATGTCTGGAAATTGAGAAATATAGGTTTGAAGTATTAGAGTTAGACGAAAACCTTATATCTAAGATTAAAATTAAAAAGGTTTAAAATTTATAAAGCACCTTGCCTATAACCTCATCTTTGTTATAGGTTTTGTTATAAATTGGAGAATCGTAATCCATATTGTCTCCTTTCACCTTAATAGAATTCTTATCCATGGAATATATCCTTTTAATGACAACTCCTAATTTAGGGATTAGCAATAAGACAACATCATTAACTTTTAGATTTAATATGAACTTAGTAACTATTACCAGATCTTGATTATTAAAATTAGGAGCCATACTAGAACCCCTAACCCTATAAAGCCTAATCACCCAAAACTGGAACAATCATATCCACATGTGGTGGATTTAATGATTTTTTAGTTTCAGTGCTAATCTCTTTTGTTGCCCAGAATATTTCTGCAAATCGATTAACTTTTTCAACCAAATCAATACCATTTTGTCTATCAATGTCCTGTTTGCATTTTGAGGCTGTCATCATAATAGAATGAGCTAGATCATGAATTTCAGGATACTGCTCCATATGTGGTTGTTTAAAGTAATCTCCCCAAATAGTTCTAACTGCGTCTTTAACCTCAACGGCATGTTCTTCTTTTTGCTGAACTAATCTTGATAAGTGAGATAAATCTTTTTTTGATTCAATATTTTCAGGCATTTCTCCTATTAAATCTAAAAACCTCATTACACTCAATGCAGCATATTGGGCTACAGCTGGATCATAGACAGCGCATGGTATATCGCAGTGCGCTCTTGCTTCTTTTATTTTCATATTAGATATATCTCCTAAAAAAAATTCGTAGAATATTAAATGTGATAATGCCTAAAGCCAAATAAATAAAGAATTCTGCATAATGATAATGAACATTATTATTTGAGTGGGCAAATAAACTCACAGAAAATAGTGGTAATAAATAAATAAATCTCATATTTTTTAACTCCAAAAAAAAATAAATCTATAATTACACCTATATTAAATTAATATAATAAAAAAGGGGCAAAAAGCCCCCTTTTTTTGTAATAATTTTAAATTACATCATACCGCCCATACCGCCCATACCGCCCATATCAGGCATTGGTGGCATTGGAGTTTCCTCTTTAGGTATGTCTGTTACCATCGCTTCAGTAGTTATCATCATTCCTGCAACTGAACCTGCAGCTTGCAGTGCAGTCCTAGTAACTTTTGCAGGATCAAGAATACCCATCTCAATCATGTCTCCAAATTCACCAGTTGCGGCGTTAAAACCAAAAGAATCTTTTCCATCAATAACTTTATTAACAATTACCGAAGGTTCCTCTCCAGAGTTTGACACAATCTGCCTCAAAGGAGATTCAAAAGCCTTTCTTGCGATATTGATTCCAACATTTTGGTCATCATTTTCGCCTTTAAGTTTTGTTACAGCTTCTAAACATCTTATCAATGCAGAACCTCCACCAGGAACTACTCCCTCTTCAACTGCTGCTCTAGTCGAATGAAGTGCATCTTCAACTCTAGCTTTCTTTTCTTTCATTTCAACTTCAGATCCAGCGCCAACCTTAATAACGGCCACCCCACCAGCAAGCTTGGCAACTCTTTCTTGAAGTTTTTCTTTATCGTAATCAGATGAAGTTTCTTCAACTTGTGCTCTAATCTGGTTAACTCTAGTTGCAATTGCGTTTTCATCACCAGCACCATCGATAATAGTTGCATTATCTTTATTTAAGACAACTCTTTTTGAGGTACCAAGATCTTCAACAGTTGCACCTTCTAGAGTAAGCCCAACTTCCTCAGAAATTACGGTACCACCTGTTAATATTGCAATATCTTCAAGCATAGCCTTTCTTCTATCACCAAAACCAGGAGCTTTACATGCAGCTGCTTTAACAATACCTCTTAAATTATTTACAACTAATGTAGCAAGAGCTTCTCCTTCGATATCTTCAGCAATAATTAACAGAGGTTTTCCTGCCTTTGCAACTGATTCCAGCAAAGGAAGTAAATCTCTAATATTTGATATTTTTTTATCAAAAAGCAGAATATATGGCGAATCAAGTTCTACAGTCATATTGTCTTGATTAGTAATAAAGTATGGCGACAAATACCCTCTGTCAAATTGCATACCCTCTACAACATCTAATTCGTTTTCAATACCGCTACCTTCTTCAACAGTAATAACACCCTCTTTACCAACTTTTTCCATTGCTTCTGCAATGATTTCGCCAACAGCAGTATCGCCATTTGCTGATATGGTGCCAACTTGTGATATAGCTTTATCATCAGTACATGGGACACTTAGGCCTTTTACATGCTCAACTGCGCTTGCAACAGCTTTATCAATACCCCTTTTTAGATCCATAGGGTTCATTCCAGCAGCGACTGCTTTATTTCCCTCATTTACAATGGATTGAGCTAGGACAGTAGCGGTTGTTGTTCCATCTCCAGCTTCATCAGAAGTCTGCGATGCGACTTGTTTGAGCATCTGAGCACCCATATTTTCAAACTTATTTTCAAGTTCAATTTCTTTAGCAACTGATACTCCGTCTTTGGTTACAGTTGGAGCACCGAAAGACTTGTCGAGTACGACATTTCTTCCCTTAGGTCCAAGTGTAACTTTTACTGCATTTGCAAGAGTGTTAACTCCATCAAGCATTTGAGATCTAGCACTATCTCCAAATTTTACATCTTTTGCTGACATTTTTTATCTCCCTAATATTAAATTAATTACTCAACAACGCCGAAAATATCTTTTTCGCTAAGAATTAGATAATCTTCGCCATTAACTTTGATTTCATTTCCACCATACTGGCCAAATATAACTGTATCACCTACAGACACATTCATAGGTGATGTGTTGCCTGATTCTGATACTTTTCCAGGACCAACAGCTACAACCTCACCTTGGGAAGGTTTCTCCTTAGCTGATCCAGAAAGAATAATACCACCAGATGAAGTTTCCTCTTCTTCTGTTCTTTTAACAAGAACATTGTCATGTAAAGGTCTTAATTTCATTTATCTCTCCATATAAATAACTAAAATTTTTTAATTAAAAAATAACTATGGGCTAAAAAATATAAATCAATAGCTTATATTATTTTTTATTCTAAAAATTAGAAGCGCAATTGTAACCCCAATAAGGTTAGCAAGTAAGTCTAAATACTCAAAAAATCTAAATGGATGATAGTAATGAATAATTTCAATTATTAAACCAAAACCAAAAACTAAACAAATAATAACTTCTCTATTTATTTTGAAACTACATAAAAGGCCTATATATCCTAGATAAAAATATATTAAAGCATGGACCACTTTATCAGACAGGAATGATAGGGATGCAAATCTTGGTATGTAAGAAGACGGAACAAGACTTAAATAAAATACCATAAAAAGTGAAATAAAAAATAATATCCTAATTTGATAAGTCATTTTTTTAAACTCGATACTTTTTTGAATAATATAATAAAAGTAATATTGACGGTATTGTCATTAATGAGGTGCTTATATAAAAAAGCATCCATGAATTATCATTAACCCTTTCTATAATAGCTACCGCAGAAAAAACAATAGATTGAACACTTGATGAATTCGATTCAGTCGATTGCATATTATTTAAAATAAATGAATCGTTAAAGATATATTCTCTAAATTTTACAATAGCCGTGCCTGAGAAACCAGATAGAATTTTTGGTACCAATGTCATGATGGATGTTAGTAAAGCATATTGAGCTGCGGTATATTTTTTAGAAACTAAACTTGTTAAAAAAGTAATATTGATAGTACCGACAACACCTGCAGCAATGCTATCCAGAGCAACAATGCTAGAAAGTGCTAATAAGTTCTTTTCAGATATTGCTATATAAGCAAAAAAGATATTTGTAAGCATTACCAAAACAGCGCCGATTATAAGAGCATTGTATATATTGAATCTTTTTAAGATAAATGTTCCTATATAAAATCCAAAAATAGCAGCTATTAAAGCAATAAATTTAACTACTAGGGCTATTTCATCAAGAGTGAAACCCATTTTTACATAAAAAACATTGGTTATTTGCCCGGTTACAATATCTGTTAATCTATAGGTTGCTATGATTAAAAAAATTATTGTTAGGGCATAAATACCGAATCTCTTGTAAAAATCTTTAAGTGGATTTATGAAAGAATTTATTAGATTAGATCTTACAAGATTAGTATTTTTTTTCTCCTGGACAAGCATACAGCCAAGAATTCCGAATGCCATCATAAAGGCCATTAACTGATACACAAATTCCCAGCTCGTTCTTGCAGCAATTACTAGCGCACCTGAACTTGCTAACAATATAGCAATTCTGTATCCAAGCTGATAGCCTGCAGCTAATTTTCCTTGTTCCTCTATTCTGGATAACTCTATTCTAAAAGCGTCAACTGCAATGTCGTTAAATGATCCACTAAGTGCTATAAAAAATGCAAAAAACGCAAACAAACTAAGGTTTTCTTTTGGATTCACTATTGAAAGCATCATAAGACCAGCAATAATGAATAATTGCATTAAGATAATCCAGCTTTTTCTTTTTCCATATTTCCTTAGAACAGGTATGGAAAAATTATCAATCATAGGTGCCCAAAAGAATTTAAGAGAATAAGTTAAGCCTACCCAAGCAAAGAATCCAATTATCTTAATATCTATATCAATAACTGCTAACCAAGTTGCCAAGGTAGAAAAAATTAGCATATATGGAAGACCTGAAGCAAATCCCAATAAAGTTATACTCAAGTATTTTTGATATGGTTTATTCAAGATATTACTCATAGTGACTCAAGGTATAAACTCCAATCAAAGTAGGCACCTGGATCCTTTTTTCTTCCAGGTGAAATGTCTGAATGACCTGCAATATTTTCCTTTTTTATTAAAGGATATTTTTTAATAATTGCTTTAGTTACAAATATTAAAGCACTATATTGTTCCTGTGAAAAAAAATCATCCTCTGATCCCTCAAGCTCAATACCAATAGAATAATCATTGCAATCAGAAACGCCTTTAAAATTTGACTCTCCAGCATGCCATGCTCTTTTATTAAAAGGTACAAATTGTATTAACCCGCCGTCACGTTTTATATAAAGATGCGGTGACACCTTAAGGTCTTTAATTCTCTTAAAATATTCATGATCAGAAATGCAAAGTTTATTTAAAAAAAAACTTTCTACATAATTGCCGCCATATTCTTTGGGAGGCAGACTTATAGAATGAACTACAATTAAGCTGATATTTTTTTCTTCTGGCCTGTTATTAAAATTTGGAGATTTAAGAAATTTTATATCCTTTAATAGATGATCTTCTATATCCATTATCTAAGTTCAGCAGGGAGTTTAAAGAAAATATTTTCTTTGTCTTCTCCGTGTTCCATTATTTTAGCTCCAATATGGGCTTCAAGAGATTTTGCAATTTCAGTTACTCTTGTTTCAGGCGCCGATGCTCCTGCTGTAATTGAAATATTAGAGTATGACGAAAGCTCCTCAAGATTTAAATCAGAAAATTCATCTATTAAGACAGACTTACATCCGCATTTCTCTGCTAATTCTTTTAATCTGTTTGAATTGGAACTATTTTTTGACCCAACAACAATTATATAATCTGACTCTAATGCAAGTTGTTTTACTGCATCTTGTCTATTCTGTGTTGCATAACAGATATCATCTTTTTTAGGAACATTAATGTTAGGGAATCTTCTTTTTAATATATCTATAATTGATATTGTCTCATCAACGCTTAGAGTTGTTTGTGTTACTAGTGATAAATTTGTTTTATTTTTAATTTTGATACTTCTAGCGTCTTCCTCATCCTGAACTAAATAAATGGTGCTATTTTCTGAATTAACATGTCGGCCCATAGTTCCCTCAACTTCTGGGTGGCCCTCATGACCAATTAAAATGATATCTCTATTGGCATTTGCATGTTTTATAACTTCCATATGAACTTTTGTTACTAGAGGGCATGTTGCATCAAAGTAATTTAAATTTCGAGATTTCGTGGCTTCTTCAACTTCACTAGAGACACCATGGGCGCTAAAAATTACCAATGAGTCATCAGGTATCTCATTGATTTCTTCTACAAAAATTGCGCCTTTATCTTTTAAATTATTCACAACAACTTTGTTATGCACAACTTCGTGTTTTACATAAACTGGTGCTCCATAAATATCGAGTGCTTTATTAACAATATCAATGGCTCTATCAACACCTGCACAAAATCCTCTGGGATTGGCTAATTTTATTTCTTTAGTCATCTTTTATTCTATAAATAATTTCAAAGTATATAATTAAAATTGCGCCTATTGTTATAAATAAATCTGCCAAGTTGAAAACAAAGAATGAAAAATCCATTAATTTTAGGTGTAAAAAATCGGTTACTTTTCCGTCATTTATCCTGTCAAGAATATTTCCAAAAGCTCCGCCTGTTATAAAAGAAAGTGCAATTTTTTTCTTAAAATCTTTTTCTTTATAAATCAACCATAATAAATAAGAGCATATCAAAAGCGTTAATATTAATAAGAAATAGGATGCATAAATTCCTTGATCATTGAAAATACCAAAGGCTATACCAGAGTTATAAATTAATAAAAGATCGATAAGTGGAAAAAATGTCTCTTTTGGCTGAAATTTATCAAGATTGCTTAGAGCAAGTTCTTTTGTATAAAAATCTAAAAATACAAGCGCGATAATAAATAAAATAATTTTGATTGTATTTTTAGACAAAACTTCTTTGCTCACCTTCTTCATTGATATTTATAATACATCTTTGACAAATTTCTCTATAAAGATCATTTTTTCCTACCGAACTATCCCTATGCCAGCATCTTGTGCATTTGTCATGTTCTGAATTAATAACAGTTATCTTAAGCGACGATCCTTTAGTTATCTTTGTATCTGAAGATATGAAAAGAAAATGAAGTTCAGTTCCTAATTTTTCTAAAATTGTGAAATCGCTATCACTTGCTTCAATATTTACAACTGCATCAAGTGATCCTTTTAATTTGTTTTCATTTCTAAGCTCTTCTATGGATTGATTAACAGAATCTTTTATTTCAAATAGTCTTTTCCATTCTTCATTACTAATTTTTAGTTCGCCTTTATTGTGATTGTTAAAATAGTTTGATAAGAATACCGATTCCTCTTGATTATTTAGATTTGGGCTTGATTGCCAAATTTCTTCAGCAGTGTAAGAAAGAATTGGTGCAATTAATCTTATTAAGATATTTAGGAGCGTATCTAGGCTGGTTTGACAAGATCTTCTTGCCAATGAATCAGTTTTACTTGTATACAATCTGTCCTTAACTATATCTAGATAGATACCGCCAAGTTCATTTACACAAAAATTATGAATTGCTTGAACAGCTTTATGATATGAATAGTTGTTATATAGATTTAATACTTGTTCTTGAAGTTTATATCCCTCAATTACTATCCATTTATCAAGCTCAACCTGGTCTTCAAAATTAATTTTATTTTTATTTGAAAAATCATTAGTATTACCAAGAATAAATCTAAAGGTATTTCTTATTCTTCTGTATTGATCAGACGTTTGCTTGAGTATTTCATCAGAGGCAACCATCTCACTTCTGAAATCAGTGGAAGCAACCCATAGCCTCAGAATGTCAGCACCTAAATTATCCCAAACCTTCTGAGGAGAGACAACATTTCCAAGTGATTTTGATTGTTTTCTGCCTTGTTCATCTACAACAAATCCATGTGTAAGAACTGTTTTATATGGTGCTGCGTCATTCATAGCTATGCTTGTTAACAGTGATGATTGAAACCATCCCCTATGTTGATCCGAGCCTTCTAAATAAAGATCTGCAACAACATTATTGCCAAATCTTTTTGCGGTAACTGCATGATGAGTTACTCCAGAATCAAACCAAACATCAAGTGAATCAGAAGTTTTAATATATTCTTCATGATCATCTATATAATCTTCCAAATTCAACTTATCCCAAGCTGAAATTCCATCTTTCTCAATAATTTGTGCAAATTTTTCAAATAAGTCTTTTTGATCTGGATGTATTTCTCCAGTATCCTTGTGAACAACTAAAGTTATAGGAACACCCCAGTTTCTTTGTCTAGAAATACACCAATCTGGTCTATCAGTAAGCATAGATTCTATTCTCTGAAGACCCCATGAGGGTTCCCAGTTAATGCTTTTAATATGCTTTAAGGCATCTTTGTTAAGATTATTTTTATTCATTGATATAAACCACTGTGGAGTAGATGTAAAAATTAGAGGGGTCTTACGTCTCCAACAATGAGGATAAGAATGATGATAATCTTCTATATTGATAAGTGCATTGTGCTCTTGTAATTTTTCAACAATAAGGGGATCTGCTTTCATAGCAGGAAGTCCTGCAATAAAATCTAATTCATCTTTGAAGAAAGCCTTGTTATTTAGAGAGTGAATTGTATCAATATTATATTTCTTACATATTAAATAATCGTCCATTCCATGTGCTGGTGCAGTATGAACACAACCTGTTCCTGTTTCAGTTGTAACATGATCTGCATGAAGAAGGATTGATTTTCTATCTAAAAAAGGATGAATAAGATTAATATCACTTAATTTGTTACCTTGTATTGTCGATACGACATCTAATTTTTGTTTCCATCTTTTGGAACATTGGTCAATCATCTCAAATGCAATTACATAAAATTTATTATTCATTTTAATGACTGAGTATTTGTATTCAGGATTGATACATACAGCTACATTCGAGGGTATCGTCCATGGTGTTGTAGTCCATATAACAAATGATATTTCTTCTGAATTTTCAGTATTGAACAAATCTTTTACCCTTTCTAAAGATGAATTATCAACCTTGAATGCAACATCAATTGCTTTTGACGTTTTATCGATATATTCAACTTCTGCCTCTGCTAAGGATGATCCGCTTTCTTGGCACCAATGAACAGGCTTTTCACCTTTTTCCAGGTGACCTTCTCTAAAAATAATACCTAAAGACCTGACAATATCTGCTTCAAATTTTGAATCTAAAGATTTATATGAATTTTCCCAATCACCAAATACACCCAGTCTTTTAAAATCATCTAATTGTTTATTTATTTGAGTTTCAGCATATTCTTTACAAGCCTTTTGAAAACTTTCTTTATTTTTAACAAGTTCACTGTTTTTTCCATGTTTCTTTTCAACATTAAGTTCGATTGGTAGACCATGACAGTCCCACCCTGGGATAAATGGAGAATCTAGGCCTTGTAATGTTTTTGATTTGGTAGTGATATCTTTTAAGATTTTGTTAACAGAATGACCAAGATGAATATCGCCATTGGCATAAGGCGGTCCATCATGAAGTAAGAAAAACTCCTTGCCTTCATATTTTTGTCTTATTTTCTTGTAAAGATTTGTTTTTTCCCAAAAATCAAGAATATCTGGCTCTTTCCTGGGCAAACCAGCTTTCATAGAAAAATCAGTTTTTGGTAAATTTAAAGTATCTCTATAATTAGTTGTCATTGGAATTATTTATAAAATTTTTAGCTATTGAAATATCCTGTTCAATTTGTAATTTTAACATGTCTAAATTCTCAAATTTCTTTTCGTCTCTTATTTTTTTTATAAATCTTACCTTTAATCTCTTGGAGTATATAAAATCGTTAAACTCAAATAAATGGACTTCAAGAACAGGGTTTGTACCACCAACAGTAGGTCTTACACCCATATTGGCTATACCGTAATACGTATTTTCTTCAAGATTGCATTCAACTGCATAAACTCCCTTGATGGGTAGTTTTTGCTTTGGAAGCCAAATGTTTGCAGTTGGTATATTAATAGTTCTTCCTAAATGCTGTCCATGAACAACTTTTCCTGAAAAAGTATAAGGTCTTCCAAGAAGTTTCTCTGCAAGTTTAAAATTATTATCTATGAGTGCTTTTCTTATTCTTGTGCTGCTAACTCGTTCACCTTCAAGCAATATTGTTTCTGTATTCTCAACAAGAATATCTCTCTTCTTTCCCCACTCTCTTAATTGATCTGTATCACCTTTTCTATCTAGTCCAAATCTAAAATCATCTCCAACTGTAAAACTTTTAAGATTAATAGAATCTAATATCTCAGTAATAAAATTTTCAGGTGACATTGTTCTAAGTGAATTATTAAATTTTAGAAAAAAAGCAAAATCAATATCACTTTTCTCTAATAATTTAAATTTTTCTCGCCAAGAGCATATTCTTGGGGGGATTTTATTATCTATATTACTTATGCTTGCAAAATATTCCGAGGCATGGGGCTCTGTAAAGAATACTATTGTTCTTGATTCAAACTTTTTTGAATTATTTTTAATCTTTTCTAAGATAGCCTGATGGCCCAAATGCAATCCATCAAAGTTACCAATAGTCCCTGAAAGTGTTACATTTTTAAATCTTGACTTAAACAGTTCAAGATTGTGCTGTCCTCTAATTAAGTACATTTTATTTAAACATTTCCTTTAAAGGGCGATTGTATATTAATCTTGATATAGAAAAATAAATAGCTATAGAGATTATTATCTCCAAAGATAAATATAAAAATCTTTCTATTTGATTAAATTTTATGAAGTCGGTCCACGAAGTATAAAGATATAGGAAAATAATAAGGGAGCTACTTGCAAATATTATCACTAGGTTAAATCTATTAAAAATGTTTTGAATTATTAAAAGGCCATCTCTATACAAAATTATTTCAAGAATGAAGACGCTTATTAGAGCTGATATTGAACTTCCAATAGCTATACCCACATGACCTAAATTGAAAACAAATGCTAGTAAATAATTTAAAGTAGCATTCAAAATTAAAGATAAAATTGCAACATACATTGGTGTTTTTGTATTCTTTTGTGCAAAAAAGGCTGGAGTTAATACCTTCATTAGCATAAAAAAAGGCAATCCAAAAGAGAATGCCATAAGGCTATATGAAGATTTTAAAACATCAATTTCAGTAAAAGCTCCTCTATAGAAAATAGTACTTATTAGATCTTCAGCACAAAACAGTAAGCCTATGAGAGACGGGATACCTATAAATAAAACGAATCTTTGTCCTTTTTTTATAGAATTAACAAAGTTATTTTTTTCCGTAATAGGATTTAACTTAGATAATGTTGGCAAAAGAACGGTTCCAATTGCTATAGCAAATATACCCATTGGAAATTGAACTAGTCTGTCAGAAACATACAACCAAGTTGGGCTTCCTGTTTCAAGCAATGAAGCAAAAATAGTATCTACTAACAAGTTAATCTGTATTATTCCACCTGCTAAAATAGCAGGAAGAATAACTACAAAAAATTTTCTTACTCCCTTATTTTTAAAGTTTAGTTTTGGTGTTGGCAATCTATCAATGCTTTTTAATGGTGCTATTTGAATTAAAAGCTGAACAAAACCAGCAAGCAAAACACCCCATGCCAAAACATATATAGGGACTTCATATTTTGGAGCAACAAGTGTTGCTGCAACAATGAGTGATAGGTTAAAAACTACAGGAGTAAAAGCTGGTATTGAAAATTTTTGGTGAGTATTTTGGATTCCCCCCGCAAAAGCAACTAAAGAAATCAATGCCAAATATGGAAACATTATTCTTAAAACTGTTACCGATATCTCTTGTTTTGCAGGATCGATATAAAATCCTGGTGCAAACAATAAAATAAAGATTGGTGCAAAAATTAAAACTAATATTGTAAAGATAAATAAGGAAAATAATAATGTTCCTGCTATGGCATTTAAAAACTCATTAGTCTTCAAATCATCATTTTCTTTTTCATATTCTGCATATATCGGAACAAAAGCTTGATTGAATGCTCCTTCTGCAAAAAAGCGTCTAAATAAATTCGGAATCTTTAAACAAATTACAAAAATATCATGAAAATAAGATGCTCCAAGCAAGTTAGTCGTTGAAATATCTCTTACCAATCCGAATAATCTTGAAAAACTAGTGCCGGTAATAACTTTTTTCAAATTACTAAAAAAGTTTATAGGTTTATCTTTGCTATTAATTATCTTGTTCAAAATCTAATGCAACAGAGTTAATACAATATCTCAAACCAGACGGTTGAGGCCCATCATTAAAAACGTGTCCGAGGTGTGCATCACAATTTGAACATTTAACCTCAGTTCTATTCATTCCAAAAGAATTGTCTTCAAATTCATTTATAGCATCGCCATCGATAGGAGTAAAAAAACTAGGCCAGCCACATTCAGCATCAAACTTAGAATCTGATTCAAAAAGATTAGTACCACAACATATACACTTGTAGATTCCATCTTTATCAAAATCCCAAAATTTTCCGGTAAATGGTCTTTCGGTTCCCGCTTGTCTAGCAACCCTGTAACTTTCTTGATCTAGAACTTTTTTCCATTCTTCATCGCTTTTGTAACACTTAGACATACCTAATTGTAATTAAAAAGAGGTTAATTAGGTAGGAAATAGGAATGTCTATGTATTAAGCGGAAGACCTACTTTGGTTATATAAAGAGTTGGTATATTTTATAAAGTCTTCAAATAGCACTCCAGTGGGTTTATATATTCTTCTTCTCTTATCCATAGAAGATGATTTTTCATCAATATATCCAAGTGCAACTGCTTGTTTTAGAACCTGAAGACGCTTAATCCTAGAAGCATATTTTTTAGGAACAAGTGAAATAACATACTCTTGTGACATTTCATTATCTTCTAAATGTTCCCACATAAAACTCATTAAAAAATAAAATCTATAGGTATCAACTTGAAAGAAATTTAATGACTCAGGGTTATTTGGGTTATCCAATGTCTGCTTTAATATTGTTTGTATAACATTTCTAGCTGTGGTTATTGATTCGCTTTGTATACTATGCAAAATTGCCTCACTTATATAAAAAAGTTATTTATATAATATATATGCAATATTTGTGCCAATAATATGAAGTACATGTATGCAAATATGCAAAATTTTCTATTAATTAAATACTAATGGCTACTATCACGCGATATTTATCTAATTTATATTAATTTTTAATGGTTGTTATTTGGATAAATCATACTTTTCAACCAATTTAAAAATGTATTATCTTTTAAGGTGTACTTATCTAACATATCAAAATCATTAGCCAGTTTTTTTGGATCTTTAAAGAAATCTTTCCTTGTATTAAATCCTTCGCTATTAAGTTCTTTAACAAGTTTAGCTGGGTTTCCAGCAAAGATTGAATTCTGAGGTACATCTTTTGTAACAACAGCTCCAGCACCAATAATACTATTTTTACCTATGGTAACTCCCTTACATACTATTGCACTATCCCCAATCCAAACATTGTCTTCAAGGAGCAACTGGTTTTGTCTTGCCAACTGGTTCTGCTCTATCATAAATACCATGCCAATCTGCATCAGAGATATATGCGCCATGGGCTATCATACAAGCATCACCAATTATAATTTTTTCTGCTGCCATAATTCTTACACCAGGGGTTATCAAGGAATATTTCCCAATAATGATTTCACCTTTATGTTCACCAATGTTCCAAGAGGTTAATTGGACCTCAGCATCTCTAGCTCCAATAAGAGTTGGATAATCTCCTATGCTTACGTTGAAGCCAAAGACTTTGATATATCTCGGTTTAAAATATGCACCGCCTTTACCTAAATATTTAAATTGTGGTTTAAGGAAATGATTTACATATATTTTATTTATCTTAGTAGCAAATTTTTTTAGCCAATAAGGTCTATTATCTTTTCTAATAGAAATCTCCTAATTAATATTTTTCTTATGCTAAAGTAGCAAAAAAATATTTCTAATTTAAGTTGAGTACTAAATACATTATAGAGTTTAAAAGCATAGTCAAGATAGGTCTGCCTATCTTTGGATCGCAAATGTCTTATATGCTTATGGGCACCACAGATACTATTATTGCTGGAAGAGCTAGTGCAACAGACTTAGCTGGGTTGGCTGTAGGTACCGCATTTGCAAATACTTTATGGTTCTTTGTTACTGGTGTAATTTTTTCAGTAACTCCAATAGTTGCGCAACTATTTGGTGCCAAGAAATTTAGAGAAATTGGTCAAAAATTAAGAGAAATATTATGGATAGCCGGTTTTCTTGGTTTTCTTCTAGCTTGCATCATTTTTAATTTAGAATTTTTGCTTAAGTTATTGCCAATAAAAGATTCTATTACAAATGTTACTTCAGGATATCTCAAAGCTGTTGCGCCAGGTATAGCATTTATAACAATATTTACTTGTTTGAGGTGTTACAGCGAAGGCATGACTCTAACAAAACCCATATTCATCATTGCTTTTACAGGTATGTTGTTAAATATTCCACTAGACCTAATTTTTGTATATGGATGGTTTGGATTTCCTGAACTTGGGGGAGTTGGGTGTGGTGTTGCTACTTCAATTGTTGCATTTATTATGATGGTTGTTTTATTTATCTATATTTCTCTATCAAAGAACTACAAAAAAACTGAACCTTTCTTAAAATTTACATTACCATCTTTTGAAACAACAAAAGAAGTATTTAAGCTTGGTTTGCCTATAGGTATAGGAATTTTCATTGAACTAAGCATGTTCTCTGGCGCTGCAATTATATTAAGCGTTTTAGGTGAAGTAGTGGTAGCTAGTCATACTGTAGCAATTAATATTGCTAGTTTATTTTTCATGGTGCCGCTTGCAATTGGATTAGCTGCTGCAACTAGGGTTGGAAATTTAATTGGTGAAAAGAGAATGCATCAAGCAAAAATAGCATCATATTCAACAATATATTTATGCATACTGGGCGCATTAATTAATGTATTTATTATTTTAGTATTTAGTTCAAAGATTGTAGGACTATATACAACAGAGCTACCTGTTTTTGAGCTTGCATTAAGTTTAATTATTTTCGCTGCAATATTTCAGATACCTGATGGAATTCAAATGGGTGCTTTAGGAAGCCTAAGAGGTTATAAAGATACCTTTATTCCAATGATTTTACTTTTAATTTCTTATTGGATTTTTGCTATGCCTATTGGCTTCTATCTAACAAATTATGGCTTTGATGCACCTTTGGGGGCCAAAGGGATGTGGTTTGGTATGATAATAGGTTTGAGTATTTTTTCTATACTATCAATTTTAAGATTAAGATGGATTATTAAAAAGTCATTAAATCTTAAGAATTTAAAACCTGAGAAACTTTTGACCCAATAGAAACTAAGTTATCTGCTATGTGCACTCCACATTCTGTTAATTTTTTTATTTTATCTTCAGCGGTACCCTTGCCACCAGCAATAATAGCTCCAGCATGGCCCATTCTTTTCCCAGCAGGTGCAGTTTGACCTGCGATATATGATATAACTGGTTTTGTAATATTATTTTTAATATATTCTGCAGCTGATTCTTCAGCATTACCGCCGATTTCCCCAACCATTACAATAGCTTCTGTTTGATCATCTTTTTCAAATAGTTTTAATATATCTATAAAAGAAGAACCTGGTATTGGATCTCCACCAATACCAACACAGCTGCTTTGTCCATATCCCAAGTCAGTAGTTTGTTTCACTGCTTCATATGTAAGGGTTCCTGACCTAGAGATGATTCCAATAGATCCGGGTTTATGGATATTTCCAGGCATTATTCCCAATTTAGCTTCTCCAGGAGTAATGACACCTGGGCAATTTGGTCCTATAAGTCTAATACCAAGGCTATCAACCTTTTTTTTAACATCGAGCATATCTAATGTGGGAACACCTTCTGTTATGCAAATAATTAATTTAATTCCTGCTTCAGCAGATTCTAGTATTGATTCTTTACAAAATTTTGCAGGTACAAAAATTATTGAAGCATTTGGCTCTTCTTCTTTCATAGCCTCTTCGACTGTATTAAAGACGGGCCTATTAAGATGCACTTGGCCTCCTTTGCCAGGTGTAACTCCTGCAACAATATTTGTTCCATATTCAATAGATTGTTCAGAATGTAGGGTTCCTTGTGAGCCAGTAAAACCCTGAACTAATAATCTAGTTTCTTTATTAACTAAAATACTCACTTTGCTAACTCTACCGCTTTATTGGCAGCCTCTGCTAAATTATTTATGCTGTGAATGGTTATATCTGCCTGAGATAAAATTTTTGCTCCTAGGTCAGCATTATTACCCTCAAGTCTTACAACAACAGGGATATTAATATCAACTTCTTTAATGGCGGCCACAAGACCTTCTGCAATAAGATCGCATCTGACTATACCACCAAATATATTAACAAGAACAACGTTAACTTCTGGATCTTTTAAAATAATTTTAAAGGCCTTTGAAACTCTTTCTTGAGTTGCAGTGCCCCCAACATCTAAAAAATTAGCTGGATTGCCACCAAAAAATTTAATAGTATCCATTGTCCCCATTGCCAATCCAGCACCATTAACCATACAGCCGATATTTCCATCCAACGAAACATAGCTCAAATCACTTTTAGCTGCTTCTGCTTCTTGAGGATCTTCTTGAGATTCGTCATACATTTCTTGCAGCTCAGGATGTCTAAATAAAGCATTGGAATCTATATTTAATTTTGCATCCAAACAATGCAGATCACCATTTTCATTAATTACAAGTGGGTTAATCTCAAGAAGGCTTAGGTCTTTTTCAACAAATAATCTTAAAAGGTTTTCAATCATAGGAATAAATTGTTTTGTTTGTATATCGTCAAGTTCTAGAACCTTTGCAATGGTGATAGCATCTTCCTGTGAATCTAAACTATTAAGATCTATACCTTGATAAATAATTTTTTCTGGAGAGTTTTTAGCAACATCTTCAATATTTACTCCTCCTTCACTGGATCCAATAAAAACAATTTTTTGTGAATCTCTGTCAACCACAGCACTCAAATATAGCTCTTTTGTAATATTGGTACACTCTTCAATTAATATTGAATTAACAAGTTGTCCATTTTTGTCTGTTTGATATGTTACTAGTCTTTTGCCCAACCATTTTTCAGAAAATTTAGTTGCTAACTCAACAGAATCAATTAATTCAACTCCCCCAGCTTTACCTCTTCCTCCTGCATGAACTTGAGCCTTAACAACCCATCTTGATCCACCAATTTCTTTACAAGCATCGGCAGCTTCTCTAGCATTAAATATAACTTTTCCTTTTGAGACAGGAAGATTGTATTGGGCAAATAAAGATTTGCCTTGATATTCATGAAGGTTCATTTACGCTTATTTCCTATATGAATCGCTTGATTATTAGAAGCTAACGCAGCTTCATGAAAAGCTTCTGATACTGTTGGATGACTAAACATTGTTAGAGCTATATCTTCAGAACTTGCACCAAATTCCATTGAAATAAGTGCTTGTTGAACAATCTCAGCAGCAGCAGGACCAAATACATGGACACCAAGCAATGTATCTGTTTTCTTATCAGATAATACTTTAACGAATCCAACAGACTGATCTACAGCCAATGCTCTTCCAGAGGCTGCAAATGGAAATTTTCCAACTTTATAATCAACACTCTCTAGCTTCAACTCATCTTCATTACTTCCAACCCATGCAATTTCAGGATGAGAATAAATTACAGAAGGTACAAGATCATAGTTAACTTGAGCATGCTTATCAGCAATTCTTTCTGCTACCATTATTCCCTCTTCACTGCCCTTATGAGCCAACATAGGCCCTCTTACTACGTCTCCAACAGCCCATATATTTGAAACTGATGTTTGACAAAATTCATTAACTTCAATGTATCCGTTGTCTATTTTTATATTTATGCCTTCATCAATTACTCCTGATGAATTTGGCGACCTACCAACTGCAACAATTAATTTATCAAATTTTTTCTTAATTTCTTTGCCGTTATGTTCATATGTAACAGAAACAGAGTCCTTGTTTTCCAAGGATTTTGTAACCTTTGAACTTAACTGAATATCTAAACCCTGTTTCTTAAATTCTTTTAATGATTCATTTGAGATGTCTTTATCTGCTATTGGAAGGAAATCATCAAGCGCCTCAATAACAGTAACCTCAGAACCAAGTCTTGACCAAACACTTCCAAGTTCTAAACCTATAATTCCAGCCCCAACAACTCCAAGTGTCTTGGGGACTTTATCAAAAGAGAGAGCGCCAGTGCTGTCTACAATATGCTTTCCGAAAACAGCAGACGGTATCTCAATTGGTTTTGATCCGGTTGCTATAATAATATTTTTTGTTTCGATATTTTCTGTTGAGCCATCGGTCTTAGAAACCTCTACTGTATTAGAAGAAATAACTTTACCTCTTCCTTGCATTGACTGAACTTTGTTGGCTGAAAATAATCCAGTAATACCTCCAGTTAGCTTGCTAACAATATCATCCTTTCTCTTCATCATTGCGTTAAGGTCTAATCCTAATTTTTCAATTTTGATACCATGCTCTTTAAGATTCTTATTAGCTTCATAATATCTATGTGATGAATCTAAAAGGGCTTTGGACGGTATACATCCAACGTTTAAACAAGTACCTCCAAGATTTACATTTCCTTTTTGGTCGATTGATTCTTCTATGCATAAAGTTTTCAGTCCTAATTGAGATGCCTTTATGGCAGCAACATAGCCTGCTGGACCACTTCCTATAACAATCACATCAAACATATTTTTCCTTTATTATAAATTTAGTAACAACCTTTCAGGTGATTCAAGCTGCTCCTTTATGGACACTAAAAAAGTTACAGCCTCTTTTCCATCTAACAATCTATGATCATAACTCATAGCAAGATACATCATTGGTCTAATTACAACCTCACCATTAATTGCAACAGGTCTATCTTGGATAGCATGCATTCCTAAAATTGCGGTTTGGGGTGCATTTAAAATTGGTGTTGATAATAAAGATCCAAAAATTCCACCATTTGAGATTGTAAAAGTGCCCCCCTGCATCTCTTCAATAGATAATTTACCAGTTCTTGCCTTTTCTGAATAACTTAATATAGATTTTTCTATTTCAGGTAATGATTTTGTATCAGCATCTTTGATTATTGGTACAACCAAACCTCTTTCAGTTGAAACAGCAACTCCAATATCTTGAAAACCATGATAAACAATGTCATCACCATCAATAGATGCATTAACTTCTGGAAATTTCTTTAACGCCTGAACAGCAGCGATAACAAAGAAACCCATAAAACCTAACTTCACTTCATGTTCTTTTTCGAATTCAACTCCATATTTAGATCTAAGTTCTTTAATTGGCAACATATCTACTTCATTAAAAGTTGTTAACATTGCTGTTTCTTGTTTTACAGATACAAGTCTTTTTGCAATAGTTGATCTTAAACGTGACATTGGAACTCTTTTTTCAAGCCTATCACTTGAAATTAAGCTCTTTTCAGAACCTTCTTTCGAATCTTTTTGATCTTTATCTATGTGATTAATCACATCAGCTTTGGTTATTCGATCATCTTTTCCAGATGATTCAATTTCTTTAAGATCTAAATTTTCTTCAGAAATAATTTTCTTAGCTGCGGGGCCGATCTTTTTAGTTATGCCCTTATCAACTTTTTTATTGTTTTTTACTGTTTTTTCTTTCGTATTGGACTGAGCTAAACTTGAATTGCTAGATTCAGAGAATTCTCCTATTACCTCAGCGCTAGAAACAATGTCACCCTCTGGTTTAATAATCTTTGTTATAACTCCGTCTGATTGAGCTAAGACCTCTAAAACAACTTTATCTGTTTCGATTTCTGCTATTACCTCATCTTGATTGACTGTTTCACCCTCTTTCTTTAACCAGTTTGCGACTGTTCCATCTGCAACAGATTCAGGGAAAGTAGGTGATTTGATTTTAATACTCATTTGCAAATTGCCTCATTAATTAGATTTTCTTGTTGCTTAAGATGAAGTTTCATTAATCCAACTGCTGGAGCTGCTGCTGGAGGTCGACTAATTAAGCTCACTTCATAACCTTTATCTAATCTATCTAATACTCTTTGAATTCTATGCCTATGACTAAACCAAGCTCCTTGATTAAGTGGTTCTTCTTGGCACCATATGAATTCTTCTATATTTTCGTACTTTGTTAGTATTTCTTCAAGGTCATCATATGGAAAAGGATACAATTGTTCTATTCTTACAATAGCTGTATCTTTTAGATTTTCACTATTTCTTTTATTCAAGAGATCATAAAAAACTTTCCCCGAGCACATAATAAGCTTTTTAACATTTTTTTTATTTTTTAAATCATCATCAATGACACATGAAAAGCTTTCATTAGCCAACTCATCTATGGTTGAAACTGCATCTGGATTTCTTAATAAGCTTTTTGGTGAAATAACCACTAAAGGTGTTCTCATCTTTCTAATAGCTTGCCTTCTGAGCAGATGAAAAATTTGCTTAGGTGTACTAGGAACACAGACTTGTATATTTTCTGAGGCGCAAAGTTGTAAAAATCTTTCAATTCTCGCACTACTATGTTCAGGACCCTGTCCCTCATATCCGTGAGGAAGAAGCATAACCAAACCTGACAACCTTTCCCATTTATGCTGAGCTGATACTATAAATTGATCAATTACTACCTGAGCTCCATTAGCAAAATCACCAAACTGAGCCTCCCAAACAGTTAGTCCTGATGGCCATGTTGCAGAATAGCCATATTCAAAAGCCAAAACAGCCTCTTCAGATAATAATGAATCATATATATCGAATCGAGTACTATTTTTTTTAGCTATTTCAGATAAAGGTATAAAACCATCTCCAGACTTAGAATCAAATACACATGCATGTCTATGAGAAAATGTTCCACGTCTTACGTCTTGTCCAGTTATTCTTATTGGGTATCCATCATCTAGTAATGTTGCATAAGCCATACTTTCAGCATATCCCCAATTTAGTGGTATTTCTTCATTTGTCATTTTTGATCTATCTTTAAAAATTTTTGAGGCTTGGGATCCTAAATTAAAAGAGTTAGGTACTTTACAAATTTCTATAGCAAGTTTCTTAAATTTTTTCTTATCAATACTTGTATCAACTTTGGGCCACCACTTAACATTCATAAATGGATCCCAGTCAAACCATAGGCTATTATTTGGTTTTTTTGCTAAATTTTTAGCTACCGATTCTCCACCTTCGAGAGACTTTCTATAATTTGCTTTAATGGTCTTGGCTTGCTCAGGTAATAAGATTTCTTCAGAAATCAAAACATCTTCATATTGTTTTACTACACTGGGATGTTCAGATATTTTTTTATACATTAACGGTTGAGTAGCGGATGGATCATCGGCTTCGTTATGGCCTCTTCTTCTATAACAAAATAAGTCTATTACGATGTCTTTTTTAAATTTATCTCTATATTTGCAAGCAATCTTTGCTGCATTTATGACCATCTCAGGGTCATCTCCATTTACATGAATGACTGGAGCTTGAATGATTTTTGCCACATCAGATGAATAATCAGTTGACCTGGAATCATTTATATTACTCGTTGTAAAGCCAATTTGGTTATTAACAATAATATGAATGGTTCCGCCTACATAAAAGCCTCTTGTCTGCGACATTTGAAGTGATTCCATTACAACACCTTGACCAGAAAATGATGCATCACCATGAAGTAGAACTGGAATAACTTTTGATCTATCTTTATCTTTAATTCTATCTTGTCGAGCTCTTACAGACCCAATAACTACAGGATCTACGATCTCTAAGTGTGAAGGATTATTAAAAAGTGAAACGTGAACCTCTCCTCCTTTAGTATCAAAATTTGAGGAAAAGCCTAAATGATATTTCACATCTCCTGTACTAGCGCCTTCTAGATTTGAGTCCTCATCGAAGGCTGAAAACAGTTCTGATGGCAACTTTCCTAGAACATTAACGAGAAGATTTAGTCTCCCTCTATGAGCCATTCCAAAGCAAATTTGATTAGCTCCCATAGATCCACAATTTTGTATAACACTCTCGACAAGTGGAACTAGAGATTCAGCACCATCAACACCAAAACGCTTCATTCCAGGATACTTAGCAGATAAATACTTTGCTAAGCCTTCAGCAGAATTTAATCTTTCATAAATATTTAGTTTTTCTTCATTATCAAAGCCATATCCTTGAAGTTTTGATTCAAATTTTCTTTGAAACCACCTTCTTTCTTTTGCCTCCATAATGTGATTGCATTCTATTCCAATATTTCCACAGTATATTTCTTCTAATCTTTTTATTATTTCCTTTAAAGGTAATTTCTTTGAGCCTGTATTAAAAGTATCTGTATAAAATTCTTGATCAAGATCATTATTGGAAAAACCATGGAATTCAATATCTAAATCCTCAATGTAGCGCCTTTGCATCATACCTAAAGGATCTAAGCTTGCTTTTAGGTGACCCCTATTTCTATATGATTGTATGAGTCTAACTACCTTTCCTTGTCTTTCATCAACAGAAACCTTAAGTGCTTTATTGCTTCTTGATATATTTTTAAACTCTTTGATTATTTCTTGATGAGAAATTTCTCCATTAGATTTAGGATGACTTGGAAGATTGGTAAAGAAATCTAACCACTCTTTTGAAAGATTTTCTGGGTTATTAATGAAGGTTTCATAAAGACTTTCAAGGTACGTCGCATGTCCAGCTGAAATATGTGAGCTACTCCATAGCTCTTTCATTTTTAAACTCATTTACTGCCTCTTTTTTATACTTGGTCAGAGACAATTATATCCTTTTTATTTTTATGTAACATTGATTTTATTTCACCAATTGCTTTATTTGGATTGAGTCCTTTAGGGCAAACATTTACACAATTCATGATTCCATGACATCTATAAACGCTAAATGGATCTGATAGAGATTCTAATCTTTCCTGAGTTTTTAAATCTCTAGAATCAGCCAAAAATCTATATGCTTGCAGCAGAGCTGCAGGCCCAACAAATTTATCTGGATTCCACCAAAAAGACGGGCAGCTTGTAGAACAGCAAGCACATAATATACATTCGTATAGTCCATCTAACTTGTCTCTTTCTTCAGGTGACTGGAGTCTTTCTTGCTCAGGAGCAGTAGTTTCATTTTGTAAAAATGGCTTTATCTTTTCATATTGTGCATAAAACTCTGTCATATCTACTACTAGATCTCTAATAACTGGCAATCCTGGAAGTGGTCTCAATTCAATTCTATTTTTCTTAATTATTGATGAGATTGGTGTAATGCATGCAAGTCCATTTTTTCCATTAATATTCATCCCATCTGATCCACAAACACCCTCTCTGCATGATCTTCTATAAGAGATGGTTTGATCATCTTCTTTTAGTAAATGCAATAAATCTAAAACCATAATATCTCTTTGAGGTTTTTCAATAGTGTATTCCTTCATATAGGGGAACTTATCTTCTTCAGGGTTATAACGATACAAACTAACTTTTATCTTATTGCTAAACATTAATAAGACCTTACCTTCGGTGGAAATGCATCAACTTTTGAGGGGTTAAAATTTACCTCTCTTTTGCTTACAGATTTAGAAATTGGATCAAATATTGTGTGGCATAACCATTTCTTATCATCTCTTTCTGGATAATCATCTCGCGCGTGTGCTCCTCTGCTTTCTGTTCTTTGGTAAGCTGATATTGCAGTAGATTCAGCAACCTCAAAAAGATTTTGTAATTCAATAGCTTCAACTCTACTAGTATTAAAAGCATCACTTTTATCTTTAAGATGTAGATTTTCAACTTTTTCTTTTAATTCAACAAGCTGGTCTAAACCTTTTTTCATAAATTCGCCACGTCTAAAAACTCCAAAATAATTCTGCATACATTCTTGTAATTCCTTTTTCACTTCTGCAGGATCAAAACCATCACTAGATTCATTTAATTTATTGAGTCTTTCAAGTGATGCATCAATATCTCCTTTGGAAGCTGACTCAACTCCTCCACCAGAATTTAATTCGCTTTGTATATGCATTCCGGTGGCTCTTCCAAAAACCACCAAATCGAGCAAGGAATTACCACCTAATCTATTTGCACCATGAACTGAAACGCATGCTGCCTCTCCTGCAGAAAATAATCCTGGTATCAAATGGTCTTGATTATTTACTCTGGTATAGGCTTGTCCTGAAACATTTGTGGGCGTTCCCCCCATCATATAGTGACATGTTGGGACAACTGGAATTGGTTCATATATTGGATCAACATGCGCAAATGTTCGCGATAGCTCACAAATTCCTGGTAATTTAGAATTTAAAACATCAGCTCCAAGATGGTCAAGTTTTAGGAAAATATGATCATTTTTTTCACCACAACCTCTCCCTTCAAGAATTTCTAGAACCATTGACCTCGCTACGACATCTCTGCCAGCTAAATCTTTTACGTTTGGAGCATACCTTTCCATGAATCTTTCACCGTCTTTATTTATAAGATAGCCGCCTTCACCTCTGCAGCCCTCAGTAACCAAAGAACCTGCACCATATATACCTGTTGGATGAAATTGCCACATCTCCATGTCTTGTGCTGGATAGCCTGCTCTTAATGCCATCGCTAATCCATCTCCAGTATTAATTAAAGCATTGGTTGTAGAGGCATAAATTCTTCCTGCTCCACCGGTAGCTAGAACTGTAGCCTGAGCTTTAAGATATGCAACTTCTCCATTTTCTATTGAGAATGCTATTACTCCAGTTACTTCTTCTTTTGAATTCTTAACTAAATCAACAGCAAACCATTCATTTAAGAAATTAGTTCCTTCCTTAACATTGTTTTGATAAAGGGTATGTAACAATGCATGTCCTGTTCTATCTGCAGCTGCACATGTTCTCGCTGCTTGTCCGCCTTTTCCAAAATCTTTTGATTGTCCACCAAATGGACGCTGATAAATTCTTCCATTCTCAAACCTTGAAAAAGGAAGTCCCATATGTTCAAGCTCAAATACAGCTTTTGGTCCTTCTGAGCATAAATATTCTATTGCATCTTGATCGCCAATAAAATCAGCACCCTTTACTGTGTCATACATGTGCCATCTCCAATCATCATTTGGGTCAGCACTTGCAATAGCACAAGTAATTCCTCCTTGAGCTGAAACAGTATGTGATCTTGTAGGAAAAACTTTTGAAACAACTGCAGTCTTTAATCCTGACTTTGCTAATTCTAAAGAAGCTCTCATGCCCGATCCGCCACCTCCAACAATAAGAGCGTCAAATTCAACAGTTTTGATGTTATTTGTAAAAATGCTGTTCATTATTATTAATATTTATAATTATATATCATTATAATTTATAACCATATTATATATAAAACTGATGTTAAATACATAGCCCCAAGCAAAACAAAGATAAAATAGTACATTTTCCTATAAACATCTGCGTACTTTGACAAAGATTTATTTAAAAATCCCAAGGTTCGATTGGTTAAATAGTCTGTACCAACTGTCCATAGACCTATAAAGGCATGAATTATAATTAAAACAAATGCCAATGAGGATAAGAGCCTTGTTTGAAAGGATAAGAAAAATTCACTCCAAGAAAAAAAATCTAAATTAGTAAAATATATATTTATCAAAAGATAAATTAAATAGCCGAGGATATAAAGCGAGGAATACCTTTGGAGATTCCATATTATTGAGCCTTTCATAAAAAGTTAACACCTAGAAATAGTGAATAACTTAATACCCAAAAAAAGACTACAAAAATTGCTGAAAAATTAGCACCTTTTAGAGATTCACCAATATGAAAAAAATCCATTATTAAGTGTCTTATTCCAGTCAAAATGTGGTACCAAAAAATTGAAACACTAATATAAAAAAATATTGAAAAAACAGAGGCCGTATTTAAGCTCATGAGTAGCAATTCATAGCTTGATTTAGATAAAGTCGATGTATAAATTACATATAGAAATAATGGCAAAGTTATAAAAAAAACGTACATGCCAGAGAGTCTATGAGTTATAGACGAGAATGCAGACATTGGTAGTCTGATTTTAGTTAAATCAAGATATACTGGCCTTTCTTGCATTGTGTGCTTCAAAAATAAATATAAAAAAATTTATTGTATTCGAATCAAATTATACAGTAGATTCTTCATATAACTATCTTTAAGAATTTACTTCTTAGTTTTTTTATTATGTTTAATAAGTCGCTGCCTTTTCTTAATTTGCCTATCTGATAATTTATTTTTTTTATTATCGTAGGGATTTTCAGCTTTTCTAAAAATTAATCTCAACTGGATACTGAAAAGACCAAGGCTTGAGCGAAAAGAGTTCTCGAGATATTTTTTATAATTATTGGGTATCTTCTTATCATGATTAGAGTGAATGATTAATGTTGTTGGGCGCGTCCCGCCAAAGTGGACATGTTTAAATTTGAGTTGTCTTCCCCCTGCTGCTGGAGGAGCACTCATAGATACAAATTTTCTAAGTAAATTATTTAACCTAGATGTTGTATATTTTTTTTGAGAAAGGTCGATAAGTTTATTTGTTAAATTAAAAACTTTATTGAATCCCTTCTTTTTTATTGCTGACATTTCTATGGTGACTAGGTTTGACATAAATTCTGATTGCATTTTTTTTGTACTATAAATTTTTGCAAGTTCTTCCTTTTTAAGAAGATCTGTCTTATTTAAAGCAAATAAAATAGGTTTACCACTATGAATTACCATATTTAGTATTTTTAAATCTTGGTCAACAATTCCTTCTGTTGCATCACATATAAAAATAACTATGTCACTTTGCTCTATTGCATGTATGGCCCTAACATAAGAGAAGTATTCAACTTTATGGTTATATTTATAGCCTTTTCTAATTCCAGCTGTATCAATAAATATAAACTTGTGATTATTATATTCAAAAGGAACACTTATTGAATCAATGGTTGTGCCTGCAATTTCACTTACGATTAATCTTTCCTCATTAATAATTTTATTTATGAAAGTTGATTTTCCTGCATTTGGTCTTCCAAGAATTGCAACTTTTTTTCCTTCAGGTAACTCAATTGATGTATCTGGAACCAAATTCTCGAGATGTGATTTTAAAATATTTAAGTTTTTGGAATGTTCAGCACTAATTTTAATATGCTCAAAGATCCCATTTTTTATAAGATCTTCATATATGAAAGAATCAGATTTTTTGTCAATTTTATTAATTACGGTTATAAAATCTTTATTTAATTTTCTTAGTTTGTATATGATGTCTAGATCTTCTTTATTTAAATTCTCAGTACCATCTAATAAAAGAATAATTAGTGATGATTCTTCAACTGCTATCCAGGCCTGATTTGAAATAGCTTCTTTAATGCTTTCTTTTTGATTAACAATACCGCCAGTATCAATAATTAGAGTTTCTTTGTCCTTAAGTTTTATAAAGCCGTGATTTCTATCTTTGGTAAGGCCTGGAAAGTCAGACACTATAGCGTCTCTAGACCTAGTTAATTTATTAAAAAGCGAGGATTTGCCTACGTTAGGACGCCCTATAATTGCAATTGAAGTAAACATTTTTATATCTCATTTTATATGTTAATGGAGTATAGATTAAATGACTCATCTATAGCATATAAACTATTACTTCTGCTAAATATTGATTTAATAGGTTTTCTCGATAATTTTTTTCTACCAATTGTCTTACCATTTAAAGGATCAATTACGTGTATATGTCCTTCAAAATCCCCTACTATAATATTTCCTTGATAGCTGACTGCGTTTGATAGATCTCTGTTTATATAATCTTCGTTGATCCAGGATTCTTGAAGGGACTTTAATGTAAATGATCTTATTTTTGAATCATCTTCAATAACTATCAACATTCCTCGAGTCAAAACTGGAGAATAGAAAGACGATGTTTCATATGACCAAACAGACCTCCTTTGTGCTATGTCAAAAATATTAAGGTTTCCTTGATAATTTGTTGTGTATACAAGCCCGCCCTCAATAACTGGGCTTGAGTCTGCATCTATTAGATTCTCTAGCTCAGAGGAGCCACTTACATAAGAGATTGCTCCATCCCAAATTGGAAATCCTGAGTTTATTTCAAACACACCCAGTCTTCCATTGTCGAATGATGTATACAATTTATTATCAGAAATTACTGGGCTGCTGCTTCCTCTAACAGTAAGGGCTGGAAGTTTAGATCTATAGGACCATTCTATTTCGCCTGTTTCTTTATTTAGCCCGATTAGTTCTCCAGAACCAGTTTTAACTGCAACTATTTTTGTATCTACAACTGACTTACTTAGTACTTCTCCTTTAACATTAGTAGTCCATAAATTCGAACCATTCTTTTGATCTAATGCTATAACATTTCCATCGACATCAGCAACAACTATAATTCCGAATCCCGCTGCAGTTCCTGAAGCCAAAAAATTTAACTCTGTTGACCAATTAATATTTCCGCTACTTATATCAATTGAAGATAGTGTTCCTTCAGAGTCTGCAAAAAATATACTTTTAGAACTAAAGGCTGGTTCGAAATTTCCAATCTCATTTTCGCCGTTATAAGAAACATTCCACATTATCTGAATATCCTTCTTATCTTCAATTGAAAAAAGTTCTTTTGGCTCATCTGGATCAACTTCATCAGTCTTCCAAAATCTTAAACCATCAAGAGAAGAGCATGAATTTAAAATAAACATAACTTGGATAACAAGAAGAAAATGTAACTTTTTATTATTCAACTTTATTACCTATGTTTGCTATCTTCATGGAAATGATAGTTTTAGATGTTTCATCGTTATATTTATCTGATGCCATCTCATATTGAGCAATAGATAAGTCGGTTTTATTTTGTTTAAGTAAAATATCTCCAGTTAATTCATGAATATATGCATTTGTAGATTTTGATGAAAATTTTTCAACCATATTAAGCGCTTCATCATATTTTTTTTCTGAAAAAAGAATCCTGGCTGCACTAACTCTGGCTATCTTATTATAGATTTTATTTCCTTTAGAACTATCAGTAATACTCACGAGTTTTTGAAAATTTTTGAGAGATTCTTCAAAATTATTATTATTAGCATCGAAACTAGCTTTATTTAATAAAGCAATTTGGGCATAACCTGAGCTACCATAGGTTTCCAATAAACTGTTTAAACCTTGGTCGATCAAATCAAAATCTGGATCATCTGAAGAGAGTTCTTCAAGGAAACTTGTATAGATAATTGAGGCCTCAGCATTTTTTTTCTTTGTTAGCTGATTGTTAATAACAAAGTAACAAATAACTAAAATTAGTGTTATTAAAATAGAAATTAATATTTTTTTGTTTTTTGCAAAAAATGTTAATAAGGAATTAGTTTTCATATTATTTTCATATACATTATTCATAATTTTTACCTTATTTTATTTTTTCAATAAAACTATCAATATCTTTAAAGCTCATTGTAACCTGCTCAGAGTCAACATCTAGGAGTGATTTAACAATAATATTTTTTGACTTAAATTCATCCTCTCCCAGAATCAATGCGTAAGCAGCATTATCTTTATTTGCTCTTCTTAATTTTGATTTCAAGCTTCCATCAGAAAGCTGAACATCTATATCAATTGAGTTGTTTAAAGATCTTAATTTGTGGGCTATTTTATATGCTTTTGGTTCTATATTGCTAGACAAAATTATAAAAGAAATCAAAGTTTTACTTTCTTTGTATGTTTTAGCCAACGATGCCAAACGCTCTATACCTATAGCCATTCCTATTGCTGGCAGATCTTTGCCGCCAAGTTGTTTACATAATTCGTCATATCTACCCCCGCCTATATATGCATCTTGAGCGCCAAGACTTGAGGAGACAGCCTCAAAAACAAACCCAGTATAATAATCCAAACCTCTTACTAAATTCGGATCGATCTCTATGTCACAATCATCTGAAAAAGTATCTTTTATAATATTTAAAGTATTTAAGGCACTGTCTGAAAGATAGTCGATGATTTTAGGGCCATCTTTTAAAATTTCTTGAGTATCTGCACTCTTTGAATCAAGTATTCTAAGTGGGTTTTTGTTAAGCCTTTCTAAATCTTTATCATCAAGTTTTGATGATAATGGTACTAAAAACTCTTTCAAAGCTTCACAGTAATTATGCTTGGTTTTATTGTTTCCAAGATGATTTATTTTTATTACAGTATTTTCTAATTCCAATACTTTATTAATAGCGCAAATTATTGAAACAATTTCTAATTCAGCCAAACCTTCAGGGTAACCAAGGATCTCGATACCTGCCTGATAAAACTGCCTATATCTTCCTTTTTGGGGGCGCTCATATCTCCACATTGGCCCTAAATACCATAACTTATGCTTTTCATTTTCTATTTTCTTTTGAACAATTGACCTTATTACACTTGCGGTGCCTTCTGGTCTAAGGGTTATGCTTTTTTCGTTTTTATCAAAAAAAGAATACAGTTCCTTGTTAACAATATCTGAAGTATCTCCAACTGATCTCTTGAATAAGCTCGAGCTCTCCAAAGCTGGGGTTCTTATTTCAGAAAATGAATAACTTTCAAAAATATTTCTAAGAATTTCCTCTGTATGAAATATCCTATTTGCAATATCTTCTTTTTGAGTCTTGTGACTTATTAGATCTAGCATGCCCGAAAG
Organism: Gammaproteobacteria bacterium; assembly: GCA_045563715.1. GTDB lineage: Bacteria > Pseudomonadota > Gammaproteobacteria > Magnimaribacterales > D2472 > SAR86A. The sequence goes on from JBJLIP010000001.1 coordinate 65,436, forward strand.
AGAATGAATTTTTTCCAACTTAACTCCTCAAAATGATCTTTTCAGATTCCGTTTTATTTTTTATTACTTTTTTCCTAACTTGGTCCTCAAGCTCATTAATTAAATTTTCGTTCGAGATTTTTTTATTAGGTGCTCCATCAACGTACAAAAGGTTATTCGGACTTGCTCCAGTCAATCCAATATTAGCAGCCTTGCTTTCGCCAGGGCCATTGACATAACATCCTATAATAGCAACTTCTATATCCTCTGAAATGTCTTCAAGACGCTGTTCTAGTTCATTAACAACCTTAATTACATTAAAGTTCTGTCTTGAACAACTTGGACAAGCAATAATTTTTACACCACGACTTCTAATATTCAGACTTTTAAGAATATCCCAACCAATTTTAATTTCATCTACAGGGTCTGATGCTAAAGAAATCCTGATAGTGTCTCCAATACCTTCTGATAAAAGCATCCCTACGCCTATTGAGGATTTCACAGTTCCAGCTCTGTAACTCCCCGCCTCGGTTATTCCAAGATGTAGTGGTTGATCGATTAGATTTGATATTTTTCGATATGCTTCAACAGTCATTTCAATATTAGAAGCTTTAAGACTCATCTTGTAATTTCCAAAGTTAAATTTATCTAAAATTTCAACATGTCTAAGTGCAGATTCTACAAGCGCGTCTGCATTGGGCTCGCCGTATTTTTTCTGAAGATCTTTTTCTAAAGAGCCTGCATTAACTCCAACTCTTATTGGGACATTATTATCAAAGGCTGCATTAATTACTTCTCTTACTCGATCTTCCTTGCCGATATTTCCTGGATTAATTCTTAAACAATCTGCAGTATCAGCTACTTCTAAAGCTATTTTGTAATCAAAATGAATATCAGCGACTAGTGGAATATTTACTGCTTTTTTTATCTCTTTAAAAGCATTTGCTTCATCATATCCTGGAACTGAAACTCTTACTATATCCGCTCCTGCTAATTCTAAATCTTTGATTTGATTCACAGTAGAAACCACATCACATGTATTTGTATTTGTCATCGACTGAATTGAGATAGGGTTGTTACCCCCCACAGGAACATTTCCTACCATAATGGTCTTGGTTTTTTTTCGTTTAATCCAGTTACTCATTTAAAAAATATATTGTGTTCACTTTAGTAAGTCTATTAGCATTAGTAATAAAATCAATGCGTTCATCATTATATGTACCTTTAACAAATTCAGGATTCCCAATAATAATTTTAAATGGTTTGGTTATTTCTTTAATGTACTGCCTGCCTTTACTAAAAGACTGTGCTTCTACTAGATTTTCATCAATATAGACCTCAATCCAACATTCATTGTTACAATTAAGTATAAGTTCATTACTTTTTTGAACAGTTTTATCACTTTTAAGTTTAATTAATTTATTTTCTTTAACTGAGCTTACTACCGAAGCAATATCTTCAGAACTAATAGCTTTGCTCTCGATTGCGCTATTATCAATAATGGGTTTGTTTAATGAAAAATAAAGAAATGTTGTCACAGCCAATATAAAGATAAACATAAAAAAATATTTTAAATTCTTATTTAGAGATTTATTAAAATTAATCTCAGATGATATTTTGTTATTTTTTCTTGTGATATCTTGTCCAAAGATATTAGGAAAGTCAGAATTAATTCCAAGATAATCATCATATTTTTTAAAATATGCTTTGGCAAATGCCTTACTAGGGAAAATTGAATAATCGCCCTTTTCTATAGCAATTAAATAATTTTTATTTACAAATAGTTTCTTTGAAATTTGATCAACAGAATATCCTAGCTCAAGTCTTCTTTTAGAAAATTTTTTACCGATTTTTGATGAAGATGCAGATTTGAGATTATTGTTCATTGTATCGATTTATGTGAAATTAAATGCTTTCCTTTTATCGAATTTGTAAGATTGCCAACCAATTGCCCACAAGCTCCATCAACCTCATCACCTCTAGTTATTCGTAACGTGGTTATATATCCTTTGTTCATTAAATAATCTTTGAACAAATTAATTTTTTTCATTGTTGGTCTTCTATATGTTGATCCATTAAAGCCATTAAAAGGTATTAAATTAATCTTACAAGGCATTGTTGATAAAAGTTTTGTTAGTTTTTTTGCGTGTTGTATTGAATCATTTACTCCATCTATGAGGATATATTCAATAGTTATACTTCTTTTATTCTCATATTTATTCAAGTAACTTTTGCAAGCATCGATTAAAGAGCTAATAGGGTATTTATTGTTAATGGGGACTATTTCATCTCTGAGTTTGTCATCAGGAGCATGAAGGGAAACAGCTAAAGAAACGTCTATTTCATTGTAGAGTTTTTTGATATTAGGCACTATACCTGACGTACTAATAGTAATTCTTTTTCTAGAAAGTCCATAGGCTAATTGGTGCTTCATGATCTTTGCAGATTCAATAACAGCATCAAAGTTAAGCAATGGCTCACCCATACCCATAAATACTATATTTGTAATTGGTTGGCTATCTTTCTTATGAAAATTTGAAAGCCACAACTGTCCAATAATTTCATGACTTTCTAAATTCTGATCAAACCCTTGAGCTCCAGTTGCACAGAAAGTACATTGAAGCGCACAACCAGCTTGAGATGAGACGCATAGAGTTTTTCTTTTTTTTTCGGGCATCTCTACCATCTCTATCATTGAGCCTGATTCAAGCTCAATAAGATATTTTATAGTACCCTCCTTAGAAATATGTTCTTCATGAATAATTGGAGGTTTTATATAAGCAAGGGACTTTAGCTTAATTCGAAGATCTTTATTAAGATCTGTCATTAAATCAAAGTCTAGAATGCCTTTTTGATGAATCCATTTTAAAACTTGTTTTGCCCTAAACTTGGGTTCATCTATCTCTAAAAAAAAACTTTCTAGTGACTCAATAGAGCAACCTAAAAGATTTTTTTTTACTTGCAATTTACTTATTCAATATTTCTTTAGATGTAAAGAAATACTCAATCTCCCTTTTTGCACTATCGACTGAATCAGATCCATGAACGGCGTTGGCATCAATACTTTTTGCAAAATCTGCTCTAATTGTGCCCTCTTCGGCTTCCTGAGGATTTGTTGCACCCATGAGTTCTCTATTTTTTTGAACTGCATTATCTCCTTCGAGAACTTGAACAAAAACCGGGCCAGATGTCATGAAATTTTTTAGATCATTGAAGAATGGTTTTCCATCATGCTCAGCATAAAACCCTGATGCTGATTCATCAGATAGATGAATTAATTTTGCTGCAACTAAATGAAGACCATTCTCTTCAAATCTAGTAATAATTCTTCCAATAACATTTTTGCTAACTGCGTCAGGTTTTATAATTGATAAAGTTTGTTCTATAGCCATATCTAAGTCCTAATTTTTAATGGGTATTATATTAGAGTTACTCTGATTCTTCTATCCAATGCATCTGAATAGCCTCAAGTATTTTTTCATTAGATTTTTTTGGATCTCCGATAAAATTTTCTAACTGACAGACTTTTCTATGTAAATCTGGAAAACTTATCCATTGAGGATCAACTTCAGGAAATTTATCAGCTAACTCAATTGCTATATCGAAGACATCTGTCCAATCTATCATTTGCACTAATGATCCTCAGAAACCATATTTATATTATATTTTGGTAGTTCAATTTCTATTTCTTCATCTATAGAAGGGATTGCTTGGCAACTCAATCTTGAGGTCTGCTCTAAACCCCATGCTTTATCCAGTAAGTCCTCTTCTATATCGCTTGCATCATCTAGTAATTCAAATCCTTTTCTTACAATGCAATGGCAAGTAGTACAGGCAGCTGACATTTCACAAGCATGTTCTATCTTTATATTATTCCTTAGGGCTGCTTCACAAATTGTTTCATCTGGCAGTGAGTCAATTTGAGCACCATCAGGACATATTTCCTCATGAGGCCATATTTTTATTTTTGCCATTATTTAAAATGTAAAACTTTCGCCACATCCACAAACTGCTTTTGCGTTAGGGTTGACGAACTTGATACCTTTATTGAGACCATTATCAACGTAATCGATTAAACTTCCTTTTAAAAAATTAAAACTTTTGTTGTCAACAAAGATAGTGCAATTTTCTTTTTTAAAGCTTACATAATTCTCTTGAACATCATCGACAAAATCAAATGTATATTCATATCCAGAGCAACCAGATTCTTTTACACCAATTTTTATTCCAGTACCTTTTCCTCGCAGGTTAAGCATCTCACTAAAATGATTCAATGCACTATCAGAGAAATTAAGTTCTTCTGGATTAAAAGTACTCATAGTTATTATTGCTTAGCTTCGTAATCCTCAATTGCTTGCCTTATTGAATCTTCAGCAAGTACAGAACAATGAATTTTGATAGGCGGTAATTCAAGTGCCTCTACAATTTCAACATTCTTTATAGCTTTAGCCTCTTCGAGAGTTTTGCCTATTAACATTTCAACAAGCTCGCTGGAAGAAGCTATTGCAGAACCGCAACCATAAGTCTTAAATTTTACATCTTTTATAATGTGAGTATTGCCCTTAGCTTCACATTTAATTTGCAATTTCATAACATCACCACATGCTGGTGCCCCAACCATTCCCGTACCAACGTTCGTTTCTTTTGGATCAAATCTTCCAACTTTAAAAGCCTCTGGGTTATTTAACGTATTTTCAAATTTTTCAACAACTTTTTTACTATATGCCATATAAACCTCCTAATGCATATTCCATTCAACTTTATCAAGATCAATGCCATCAAGATGCATCTCCCACAAAGGTGAAAGTTCTCTTAATCTATGAACAACGTTTCCTAATATATCTAAAGTATTCTTAACATCATCATCGTTTGTAAATCTTCCAAATGAAAACCTTATTGAGCTATGAGCTAATTCATCTTTTCTTCCTAGCGCTCTCAAAACATAAGAGGGTTCTAGACTTGCAGATGTACATGCAGATCCCGACGACACAGCAATATCTTTCAAACCCATAATTAAAGATTCGCCTTCAACAAAATTAAAGCTTACATTAAGAATATTTGGTACTTTGTTATTTATATCGCCATTAATATAAACATGATCTATTTCTTTTACTTTTTCAAGGAAATCTTGATGAAATTTATTTATTTTTTTATGATCTTCCGACATCTCTGCTTTTGCAATTCTAAATGCCTCACCCATGCCAACGATTTGATGGGTTGCTAATGTTCCGGATCGCATTCCTCTTTCGTGGCCACCGCCATGAATAAGTGCTTCTAGCCTTACTCTTGGTTTGCGTCTTACATAAAGTGCACCTATCCCTTTGGGTCCATATGTCTTATGTGCTGAAAATGACATTAAATCAACAGGTATACTAGATAAATCTATATTAATCTTACCAGTGCTTTGAGCAGCATCCACGTGAAAAAAAGCACCTCCATTTCTTACAATTTCACCAATTTTTTTCAGGTCATTAACTGTACCTAGCTCATTATTAATATGCATAACAGATACTAGTACTGTTGAATCTTTCATAGCATCTTTGACAGATTCAGGACTTATAACACCGCCCTCGTCAGGATCAAGGTATGTGACCTCAAAACCTTCCCTTTCAAGCTGTCGACATGGATCTAAGACGGCCTTATGTTCAATCTTGGATGTAATTATGTGGTTTCCTTTATTTTTATAGAATCTGGCAACGCCCTTGATGGCAAGGTTATCAGCTTCAGTAGCGCCTGATGTCCAAACTATTTCACGAGGATCACAATTTACTAGATTGGCAACATGTGATCTCGCCTCTTCAACAGCCTCGTCGGCTTTCCATCCAAATCTATGTGATCTTGACGCAGGATTACCAAACTCGCCTTCAGGAGTCAAAAATTCCATCATTTTGGAAGCTACCCTTGGATCAACTGGTGTTGTTGAAGCATAGTCCAAATAAATTGTAGATTGTGTGCTCATCTAATTTATCTCTTTAACCTTAATATATGGGTTGTTGTATGATTCTACAAGGCTGTATATAGTAATTTTTTCTAAATAATCCTCAACAATGTTATTGAGCTCATGCCATAAATCATGAGTGCTACATTTTTTGCCATTATGGCAGGCTGATGTTCCATTGCATTTAGTTGCATCGAGTATTTCATCAACTGCATTCATAACTTCTTTTATTGAAATAGATGCAGGATCCTTGGCATACAAGTATCCACCATTTCTTCCTCTAATGCTCTTAACGATTCCAGCCAGTCGAAGTTTTCGAAAAATCTGTTCTAAATATGTAAGCTCTATATTTTGATTATTAGATATATCGCTTAGAGAGACAGGTCCCGAAGACTGTAAAAAGCTCAATTCAGTAAGTGCACTAACAGCATATCTGCTTTTTGTAGTTAATCTCACGTGTGAATTATAAATACCTGACTATTTTAGTCAAGTTTCTATATTCATACCCAGTCTATCAGCTACTTGATGATAAGATTCAACTACATCACCCAAACCCTGTCTAAATCTATCTTTATCCATTTTTTTCATAGTCTGTGAGTCCCATAGCCTACAACCATCAGGAGTAAATTCATCAGCTAGAATAATCTTATCTTTGTATATTCCGTATTCAACCTTGAAATCTACTAATATTAATCCAGAGTTAAGAAAAAGCTTTGAAAGTATATTATTTACTTTGTATGTTTGTTCTTTCATATCTTTAATTTGTTCAAGATTAGCCCAGCCAAATGAAAGAATATGCTCGTCATTGATTAATGGATCTCCCAACTCATCGTCTTTTAAGAAAAATTCAAATAATGGATTCTCTAGCACCAAACCATCCTCTGTTCCTAATCTCTTACATATTGATCCAGAGGCTCTGTTTCTAATTACACATTCAATTGGGAACATATCTAGTTTGTATACGAGAGAGTCAGTACTATCAATTACCTCTATTAAATGAGTTTCGACACCATTTTCTTTTAAATGCTCCATAATAAAAGCATTAAATTGATTGTTAACTGCTCCCTTTCCTAAAAGAGCCTCTTTCTTTTTACCATCAAAAGCTGAGGTATCATCACTGAAATGCATGATCAGATGATCATCATTCTCAGTCGTGTACATTGATTTTGCTTTACCTTTTGTTATTTCATTAATTTTTTTCATTAGCTTAAAGATTCGTTGATTTTTGATAAAAGTTGTTCTGAATCAGAAATATTACCATCTTTTGAAATTGCTCTCACGAAACTTTTACCATTTTCTTCTTTTATTGTTATTTCAAATTGAGATTCTTCACCGAGAACAATTTCTTGTGAATCCTTACTTTTGCTTCTGCCACCAAATAAGCCAAATAAACCCCTTTCTTCTTCTTTTGCATAACTTACAAAAAACACGCCGTTACTTCTATCTCTATCATTTGTAATTATATCAGCTGCTATCAAAGCTCTGCTAACAGAAGACCATGCGCGATCAAAATTTAGATCTAATGCTATTACAGTCTTGCCATCTTCTGTAAAGATATTGGCTTTTTTCATTTCGTTAAGATTTTGTGCAGCTAAAGATGTTCCTGAAAAATTAGATACTGAGGCAGCAAAATACTCTACTATCTTTTCAAGCTCTTGCTGAACAAAATCTGGATTGCTCTCAATATCTCCACTACTTTTATTAATTGGGTAAAGAAATATTTCTGTTGAGGCTTCTTTTATTCCGTGCTCAACTTTCATTTGTAGTTTGGTTTCAATATTAAAATCAACTTCGATCTCTCCAGATATTGGATCTGCGCCAACGACTTCGTATTTGGAGGTATCCCAATAATTCTTAGCAATTGGCCAAGATGTTGATGGAAGGGTTTCTATATAAATCCACATTAACTCACCAAGCCTTCTTAACTGAACTGAGCTATTTCCTGATGAAGCAAAAATTTGCCTAGGTTTTGGCACTTCAAGAACATTATCAATTTCTTCAAGGTCAATTACAGGATAATGATTTTCTGAGTTAGGTTTTGAAAGGGATCCTGGCAAAGCAATATCTTCTTCTACTTTTTCATCTAGAAAATCATATTTTTTATCAGGAAAATATCCATCGGGACCGCCTATTGTTGAACAAGCACTTAAAAAGAAAGTTATTAAAACAAGCGAGTATGTTATTTTCATAATAATTTTAATTTTACCATTTCTGACATTATATTTTCTTCAAATTTCTTATCAAGATTAACCAGAGGTAATCTTATAGAATTTTTAATAAATCCCATCTTAAATAAGATCCACTTTACAGGAATGGGATTGGATTCAACAAATAATAAATCATAAAGGGTTTGATTTTTTTTATTTAACTCAGCGGCTTCCATAATTCTTTCTTCCATTATTAACTTACATATATCAGATATAGATTTAGGTATTACATTTGCAGCAACTGATATTACTCCATGTCCTCCTGAAGTCATCAAGTTAAAGAAAGACTCATCATCTCCAGAAAAAATTAGGAAATCCTCTTTAGATTCCTTAGAGATTTTAAGTAATTCATTAATCCTTTCTTGATTGTTTAAGGCTTCTTTTATTCCAATTATATTTTGGTGTTTAGAGAGAATTTCTACAGTTTCAGGCAATATATCACACGCTGTTCTGGAAGGTACATTGTAAAGAATTTGTTTAATATTGCATGACTCAGCAATCTTTATATAGTGCTCTATGAGTCCTTTTTGATTTGGTCTATTGTAATAAGGAGTTACAAGTAATGAAAAATCTGCTCCAATTTTTTGAGACTCAATCGTGGTCTCTATTGCCTGAGCGGTTGAGTTTGAACCTGAACCAGCAATAACAGGAATTCTTCCTTTGACACACTTAACAGTATGCTCAATAACCTTAAGATGTTCATCAACTGTTAATGTTGCGGATTCCCCTGTTGTTCCTACCGATACAATACCATTAGTATCATTAGCAATATGCCATTCAATTAACTTTTCAAGAGAATCAAAATCGACTTGCCCCCCTAAATCCATAGGAGTCACTAAAGCTACTAAACTACCATGTAACGCTTGCATCATTTTTAAAATAAGTAAAAATATGACTATACACTATTTTTAAATATAACTTATATAAGGAGAAGATATGGTGAAAAAAATGGTTGGTAAAAAATGTCCAAAATTTGAAGGAGAATGTACAAGCGGCTTAACTCTATCAAATAAAAGTTTTGTTGGTCGTAATTTAGTAATTTATTTTTACCCCAAAGACAGCACTCCTGGATGTACAACAGAAGGTCAGGAATTTAGAGATAATTATAAATTATTTAAAAAATTTAATACTGAAATCATTGGGGTATCAAGAGATAGCATCAAGTCTCATGAAAACTTTAAATTGAAACAATCATTTCCATTTGAACTGTTATCAGATCCAGATGAAAAAATGTGCAAGACTTTTGATGTTATGAAGTTGAAATCAATGTATGGAAGAGAGTATATGGGAGTTGATAGATGTACTTTTTTAATTAATCACGATGGAAAAGTTATAAAAGAGTGGAGATCTGTAAAGGTTAAAGGTCATGTCGATGAAGTTCTAGCTACTGTAAAAGAACTTTAGTAAATTGATACATTTAAATCAGACTTATTAGTAAGGCTTCCTCTGATCATGCCCTCTGTATTGAAAGGTGTAGATATATTGGCATCTTTGTCAATTGCGATTAGTCCTCCGGAAGCTCCAATGTCATTGAGCTCTTTTATTATATTGTGTGAAGAGTCTTTTAATGATTGATTAAGGTATTCCATTCTAGTGCAAACCTCTTTTGCAACTTGAAACTTTATAAAGAATTCTCCATGACCTGTTGAAGAGACTCCACAAACATTATTTTGAGCCCATGTCCCAGACCCAACTATCGGAGTATCTCCAACCCTTCCAGGCATCTTATTAGTCATGCCTCCAGTAGAAGTTGCAGCTGAAATATTTCCTTCCTTATCAATAGCAACTGCACCAACGGTACCGATTTTATCTTGGATTGAGTGATTCTCAGCAAATTTACTTTTTAGTTTTCTAAGTCGTTTAAGATTTTTTTCAGAATAAAAATAAGACGGTTCTACAATAACTTCTCCAATAGATTCAGCAAATGATTCAGCGCCTTCTCCAACCAAAAGAACATGCTGTGTTTCTTCTAAAACTTTTCTAGCAAGTTTAATAGGGTTTTTAACTTTCTTTATCGATGCAACAGCACCAGCACTTCTATCAAAACCGAACATAATTGAGGCATCCATTTCTTGTGTTTCTTCGGAAGTGTAAACCGATCCCCTGCCAGCATTAAATAAAGGAGAATCTTCAAATTCAGAAACTACAAATTCAACAGCATCAAGACTTGAGCCGCCTTTTTGCAGGATTTCGTATGCTGATAAAATTGTTTCTGATAGCTTTTGTTCAATAATATATTGTTGTTCTTCAGAAAGGTTAGACAAGACACCAGCCCCTCCATGAACAACTATTCCAAAATTTTGATTAGCCAAAATAAAATTACAATTAATTAATAAAAGAAGCCAAAGCTTTTTACTCATTTGAAGATGAAAATGCTGGCCAAGAGTTCCACACAGCTTTTATAAAAGTAGCTAGAGGGATAGAAAAGAATACACCCCAAAAACCAAACATGCTTCCGAACATAAATACAGCAAGAATAATTACAAGAGGGTGAAGCTTTACTGCCTCAGAAAAAATTATAGGTACTAACAAATTACCATCCAAGAATTGAAGTAATAGGTAAAGCCCAATTAATAAATAAAACTGAGTACCAAGGCCGAATTGTATTAATCCAATTATAAATATTGGAATAGTTACAGCAAATGCTCCTACAAATGGGATAAGAACAGACAATCCAACTAATACTGCCAATAATGCTGAATACTTTAAACCAAAAGAAGCGAATAAAATTGCTGCAGCAATTCCAACTATTACAATTTCAAGAACTTTTCCTCTAATGTAGTTGCTTAATTGAGTATCCATTTCCATCCACACCCTGGATAGCATCACTCTATCTCCTGGTATGATCTTTATACATCCATTTATAATTTTTTTTCTATCAAAAAAGAAAAAATAAACCAATATTGGAAAGATCATTACGTACAAGAGCATTGAAAGTGAGCTCTGGATACCAGAAACCGAGGTATTTACCAGATTTGGAGCTATTGTAGATAATTCTGCAGATATTGCCTCAAAAAATACTGATATTTGAGCAGAATCAACAAGACCAGGAAAAGATGCTGGCATTGTTGAAATATAATTTATAAATCTCATGTAATAGCTGGGAACATCCTGAATAAAATTTGAAAGCTGACCATATAATAGTGGTACTAACCATACGAACATGACAGCACCAATTATTATAAATATTGTGAAAGCGAGTATCTTAGCGATTGATTCAGAAACATTATAAGACTCTATCTTTTTTTGCAGACCAACTAATAGGTATGCTGCGACTATACTAACAATAAAAGGCGTTAATATCGCAGCAAAAAAACTAAAGATAATCAAAGTGAATACAATTATCAATGCGAAAATTACAGTTTCCTCATTGCTAAATATTCTTTTAAAAAAATTGTTTAGATGTTTTATCATTTTTACTAGTACATTATATATAACATTTTGATGAAAATTGCTAATACGTTATATTCTTTAAAATAATAAACTTTATTCATCTTTAAATGTTCTAAGTTAAAATTAAGAAAATTATTTTAAAAATGAAAATCTACCTTAGTATTATTTTTAGCCTCCTCCTTGCACATGACGCGGTTTCTGATGATATTCCTTCAAGTGAAATAATACTACCTGAACTTGGTGATAGAGTTTCTGGAGCTGTATCAGCAGCACAAGAAAGAGCTATAGGAGAAATGTTTCTTGAACAAATATATTCACAGGCACCCCTGATATCAGACCCTCTTCTTTTTGATTATACAGAGCATTTGATTTATAGGCTTTCTGAGTTCAGTCAAGTGGATGATAGATATTTTAATGTTTTATTAATTGATGATAGCTCATTAAATGCTTTTGCTGCACCTGGAGGCATTATTGGTGTTAACGGTGGATTATTTCTTAATGCTGATAATGAGGGACAATTTGCATCAGTTCTTGCCCATGAGTTAGCTCATTTGAGTCAAAGGCATTTTGCTAGAAATGTTTTAAAATCTCAAGATAGCAATCTTGCTTCAGCTTTGGTGATGGTTTCTTCCATTGCAATTGCATTGATTAGTAACAATCCGAACGCAATATCAGTTGGTCCAGCATTTCTTCAACAACAAAATTTAAGATATAGCCGTCTCTTTGAAAAAGAAGCTGATAGAGTTGGGTTTGCAAATCTTGTAAGAGCTGGTTACAACCCGAAATCAATGGGTGAAATGTTTGAAAATATGAATGATATAAGAAGATTATCTGGAGACTTGCCGCCTGAATTCCTCCTGACACATCCACTTTCCTCTTCAAGGATTAGTGATGCTTTTAATGCTGCAGAGGGTATCTCCGAAGAAGGAAAAAAAAGTGATTCATTGGAGTTTGGTTTGATGAAAACAAGATTAGAGGTCTATTATGAAAAGATTCCCGCAAATGCTTTAAGATCTTATCAAGCTAAAGTAAATAACAACCCGTCTGATGCTAATATTTATGGCTTAGCCTTAGCACATGAAAAAAATAGTAATTTTGATAAAAGCTTGTCTTTGCTGAACAATTTAATAGAAAAGTATCCAAAAAATCTTGTAATTAATACAACTAAAGTTGATGTCTTATTGTCTAATGATGAATTTAATAGAGCTCTTACTCTTGTTGATAGATTTCTAGAAATTTCTCCAAAAAATTATCCACTTTCAATTTCTAAGTCTAAAGTTCTTCTTGCTATGGAGAGATATTTTGAATCGGAAGAAATCATAAGAGATCAACTGTTAAGAAGAAATGATGATCCAGAGCTGTGGCTTTTATTATCAGAAATACAAAGAAGTAGTCAAAATATTATTGGATATCATCAAAGTAGAGCAGAATATTTTCTTTTATTAGGTCAAGATGAACAAGCGCTAAATCAGCTTGAGTTTGCCCTGCAACTTACACGAAATAATTTTCAGGTATCCGAGAGTATTATGAATAAGATAGTTAAAATTAAAAAAGATTTAAGTAATTCTAGAGGTCTTTAAATTTTTCTTTATTAAAAATTTTAATTCCAACTAAAGATAAAATACCTGCAATAGGTATACCTAAGATTGGCATGATACCAATTCCAATTCCTAAAAATTTTCCTATTCCAATATAAATGCTGCCGGTTAAGTCACCAAATCGTGTTAAAAAAGTATCAATAAAAACTGAGGATTTATACCTATCATTTTTTTCTAATCCGCTATAGACAATTTCTCTACTGGGTTTGTTAAATGCATATTCAAAAACTCTAAGAATGGCTTGTGATATGACTACCACACCAACGCTTGGATAAAAGCCATATAGTAAAAAAACAACTACAAATAAGGCTCCATATATAATTAAAATTGACCTTATTCCAATAAAAGAAATAACAAAATATGTTAAAAAAACTTGTGATATAAGTGTTAGAGGCGAAACTAACTGTTCAATTCTTCCGAACAACTCAATTCTTTCTGGAGAAAGATCTGAATATGCTTCGACTATTGGAATGGCACATATCCATTGAATAGTCATTAAAAGAGTAAATAGCCAAGAATAAGTTGCGATTAATCTTATTTCGCTTTTTGTAATGATATTTTTTATCGGATCTAGTGCCGTGCCACCAACTTTACTTATCGAATTAACAGAAGCACGCGTATTAAAAATATAAATAGCCAAAAGCATTGCTAATAAAAGCAGTATTGATGATGTTAAAACAAAAAGCTCTAATCCATTATTTACAAATGACTCGGATAATCTAATAGCCAATTCAGATCCAAAAATTGCTCCAACGGAACCACCTGCCATTATAAATCCATAAAATCTTCTTGATTTATAGTTCCTATATAAATTAATTATTAAAACCCAAAAAATTGACACCACAAAAAAAGAATAGATATTTGCCCAGACATAGAAAATTCTTCCTAGCCAAACTTTTTGATAAATGTCTTCAGCTGTGAGAGACCTCGAGTAGAACAGAAATACAAAGAGGTTAATTATTAAAAAAGAATAACAATAAATTACGATCTTTTTAAAATTAGATCTTGATGCAATCCATGAATATATTGGATTAATCAGTAACATTACCAATGCGGTACAAGATAGTAGTATTATGAGGAAATCATCACTGTAATTTTCAACAGCTAATTCATTTCTTACTGCTCTCATGACATACCATGAAGAAAGAACTAAAAAGAATAAAAAACTAGCAAGAAATAAATCTTTTGGTTTCATAAAAACATTATGCCTTATGAATGGTGGGTCGCACAGGATTCGAACCTGTGACCAATTGGTTAAAAGCCAACTGCTCTACCAGCTGAGCTAGCGACCCGCAGTAATACATACTAAAAGATGGTGATTATTCCATATTTTTCAATAACTGCAAGGCCAAAGACGATGCAGTATTATTGGGATATTCTCTTACAACAAAATTATACTTATCTTTTGCTTTATCAAGATCATTAGATTTTAAATAAATATCACCAATTTTTTTGTGTGCTAGAGGAACTCTGTAATGATTTGGATAAGAACTTATTAATTCCATAAAAAAATCTTTTGATTCATCTAACTCATTGTTAATGAGAGAAATTTCACCTAACCAAAAATACGAGAGAGGTTTCTTTTCATCATCGCTAAAACTTTTAACAAAAAAATTAAATAGCGTGAACGCCTTGTCATAATCCTGGTCTCTTAAGGCTTTGTCTGCTGCGCCATATACCTGATCTTTGCTATTGGGATCTTCTATTCCTTTAAATCTAATATCTGCATCTAATGCTAGATCAGTAGTATTTGCAGATTCTTCATCAGAAGAATTAAGAGATTCATCAATTAATTTTTCTATGAGATAATTTTGAGATTCTATCTTATTTCTTAATTCAGCTATCTCTATCTCTAGTTCTTGAATTTTAAGAAATAGAATGTCTGTTTTTGCGGTATCATTCTCGTCTGCATTAATGTCATTTGGTAAAAAACTTATTAAAACTAATAATATTAATGAGAATTTTTTATGCATTAATTAATTTCAACTCTTCTATTCTTAGAAAAACTAACTTCATCTTGCCCATATGCTACTGGTTTTTCTTCACCATAGCTTTTAACTGAAATTCTGCTTTTATTTATTCCATTTAAAACAAAATAATCACTAACGGTTTCAGCTCTTCTTTGTCCTAATGCTAAATTATATTCTCTTGTACCCCTCTCATCTGCATGTCCAGAGAGAGTGATTTTAATGGACGGATTCTCATTTAATGCATTCACTGCGCTTTTTAAAGTTTGTATAGATTTGCTTGTTAAAGAAGATTTATCAAATTCAAAATAGACAGTTGCGTTAGCAAATACTGCCTTGCTATCAAAATTAATGTTATCAGCTTTAGCAGAAGATGCCTTTACAGTTTTTACTCCTTCAGAATATACATTTTCTTCTGTAACATTCATACTCGAACAAGACGATAAAAAGATTATAACTGCAACAAGATTTAACTTATTTCTTAAAAAAAACATAATTACTCCCTAAAATTATCTTAAAAATCCTGACCAGGCTGGCTCTCTTACAGATCCCTCTGTGGCAGGCAGTTTAAATTTAGCCCCACTCAGAGTAACTCCCGAAAGCAATCCCAAGTCCTCTTCTTTTATAGAATAAACTATAACATTTCCATTGGGCGAAATACTAGGAGATTCATCCATCTGAGACTCAGTAAGTGGCCTAATAAAATTTTCATCAAAATATTTTAATGCTATTTGAAAATTAACATCAGCTCTGTGAACAAAAACTATACCTTCATTATTTGGTAAATATGTGCCTTTTGCATTGTAATTACCATCGAAAGTTATTCTTCTTGGTCGAGCATTAGATTTTCTTAAATTTATTTCATAAAGCTGTGGTGAGCCAGATCTACCAGATGTAAACATTATTTTTGAACCTTTTTTTGACCATGTTGACTCTGTATCAATAGCATAATGATTGGTTAGCCTGGTTAAATTTTTATTCTTTAAATTTAAGATATAAATTTCTGCATTGCCATCTTGGTACATTGTTAAAGATAAAAATTTGCCGTCTGGCGACCAAGCAGGAGAGCTTATTTGGGAAGAGTTTTCTATAACAAGCTCCCTGTCTCCAGATGCTATATCTTGAATGAAAACTTTAGCCATTCCGGTTTCAAATGAAACATACGCTACTTTTTTTGAATCTGGTGACCAAGAAGGTGAAATTATAGGCTCTGAGCTTTCTAAAAGAATTTGCTCGTTCTTTCCATCAGCATCTGCTACCACAAGTCTATAATCTTTGTTTTGTGTTACGTATAAAATTTTTGTTGAGGCAATACCTTGAATACCAGTTATTTCTTCATAAATTCCATCACTTATGTAATGGGCCAATTGTCTATTCTTATTTGGGATACCGTAAACAGTTGAAGATCTTACCTTTGAGCCCTTTTTTATATCAAAAACTTGATATTCAGCTTTAATATTTGAAGATTCACTCGCTAGACCCCCAATAATTAAATAATCAATATTTAAAATCCTAAAATCATTAAATATAATTTCATCTTCATTATTTGGTATGGATAGCAAGTCATCATTATCAAACAAGTTAAACTCTCCGGTTCTGATCAAATTATTTTTAATAATTTGATCAATTTCTGAAGAGATCTGATCATCTCCATTGAACTTAATAACTGCCACTCTATATGGGTCTTGGGTGCCTTGTGTAATTTCTAAAATAAGTTCTGAAGAAATAAAGCTTGAAAAATATATCAATAAGAAGAATTTTTTCATGACGGATTAAAGGTTACTACAATATTTTTAAAATTTGATGAGTAAACTGATAGAGGTATTTTACTGAAGAAATTGAATGTTTCTACCCTTTGAACTGCTTTTAAAGCTGAATTATCAAATCTAATATTCCCACTACTTCTAATAAGATTTGCTTTAATTACTCTTCCATTTTTATTTATTGTTAGTCTTAGGTCGCATATAAGTCCATCCTGAATATTAATTGGTTTTCGCCATGCAGACTGAATAGTTTGAATAATTAAAGAGCTATACATTTCTACCTGATTTTGTTCTGATTCTAACGATAGAAGATCATCTTCTATTAAAAGATCTTCAACACTTATAGAGTTAATAAGTGAATCAAATGATATTGATTTTTCTGTCACGTTGTTTTGAATTATTGGCTCTGTAGATTTTACTTCTTGAATTTGAGTCTTCTTAACTTTAGCATTTGAATTATCTTGCTTAGCTTTTTCTTCAAAAACTAGATTAACGTTTATAGTTTTACTTAATACCGATCTTTGTTGAGAATCAAAATAAAAAAAACCAAGTAAATATAAGATAATTATTCCATGAATAACAAACGATATAAATGAAGCCTCTAAATAAACTTTATTTACTCTCATAACCAGACGTTACTATTCCAATTTTTGTAATGCCAATGCTTTGTACTGATGCCATGGCCTTTGCAACAGCATCAAATGAGACATCTTTATCGCTTTGAAAAACAACCTCAATTTCAGGATTGGCATCAAAAATAACTTTGGATTTTCTTTTTAATTCATTTAAATCAATAGACAAAGATTCATCACCAATATTGATAAAATAGTCTCCGTTCTTATTTATAGATACCACTAGTGGTTCGCTTTGGACACTCATCTTTGTTGTGTCTGTTTTTGGGAGATTTACTTCAATGCCTTGAATTAAAAGAGGAGAAAGCACCATAAAAATAATTAATAGAACTAGCATTACATCTATATAAGGAACCACATTTATTTCAGCTTTAAGATTTTTTTTCTTGGCTAGCCTGTATATCATTACTTTTTAATAGATTGTTTATAGAAAATACTTGCTAGCTCTTCAGCAAAAATTAAAGTGCTTTGACTAATAGTCTCAGATTCTGAGGTAAATTTATTGAAAGCCACTACAGCCGGTATGGCTGCAAATAACCCCATGCCAGTTGCTATTAAAGCCTCAGATATGCCAGGAGCGACTGCATTGATTGTGGCTTGCGTTGCATCAGACAATCCTTGAAATGAAGTCATGATTCCCCAAACTGTGCCTAACAAACCTACATATGGACTAACAGAACCAACATTTGCTAAAAATGGTAAATGCTTGTTCATATCCTCTTCATCTGAGGCAATAGATACTCTCATGGATCTATTAATGCTCTCAAGATCAAGCTCAGTAATATTTTGATCAGATTTTATACTGTTATATTCATCAAATGAATTTTTAAACAAACTCATAGCTCCATACACAGAGCCATCACTTGAAACTTCTTTATATAAATTATCTAAATCCTTGCCACTCCAAAATTTCTTGAGGAAATTATCATTTAAATTTTTTATTTTTCTAAAAAAATTATATCTTTCTACAATTACTATCCAGGATAAAATTGAGGCGATAAATAAAATTAGCATCACTATCTTTACAACAATTCCTGCTTCTAAGAAAAGATTTAAAACTGAAACATCATCCATTATTTTTCCTATTTAAATATTAATAATAAATCATCTGAGAACCTTTGTGGTTTTTTTGTCACAAGATCTATAAGACAAACATCAATTGTCCCTACAACATATTCTTTGTTATTTTCATCGACAATTTTTTGATAAAAAATCATTCTGGCATTAGAGCCTTTTTCAACTGATGATTTGATAATTAAATTATCTCCAAGTTCAGCTGCTGCGATATATTCTAAATTAATTTTTTTTATAACAAATGCTAAATTAAGTTTCCGTAACTCATTTTGAGAAACTTTGTTAGCTGATAGAAATTCTGATCTTGCTCTTTCAAAATATTTTAGATAGTTGGAATGGTATACAACCCCTTGAAAATCGGTATCTTCAATATAAATCTTAAGTCTTAGATCTCTACACTTGATAATTTTGCTCATGCAACTCAATGTCTTCTTGAAAAAGTTCTAATATTATTTGAATAAAATCCGGCCATAACAAATCAACTGTAACAAGATTATTTTTAATATCTTTGTTGATTGAATTAGCAAGGACTCTAACTTTGATTGGCCTGTTATTAAATTTATATACTAGAGCTGGTTTTAAATTTTCTGCTTTTGATGAAGCGAGAACTTGCTCCCACCAATCAGGTCTTGGTTCTGCTCCTGATCCATATGCCTTACACTCAATACACCATCTCCCTAACATAAGGTCAGGTAGTTCTTTGGTTCTTGTTTGCTCTAAAATTCTTTTAACTGGATTGTTTAAATTTAGATCCTCTATGAGCGCATTTGCAATTTGTCTTTCAAATGCAGCTCCTTTATTTCTCGAGTTTATAGACATATTTAGACTTTAGCCTCAAAATCATCAGGAAATTCAGCGTTTGTGTGAACCTCTTGAACATCATCTAAATCATCCATAAACTCCATTATATTGAGAACCTTTTCAGACATTTCATGATCTATATTTACTGACGTTTCCGCTCGAAGTGTTAGCTGCGCATTAATATATTTCACCTCATTTTTCTTAAAATTTTCTAAGACATTATTAAAATCATTGGATTCTGTTGTAACTTCAAAAAAATCTTCTTCTTCAGTGTAATCGTTTGCTCCAGATTCAATTACTAAATCCATTAATTCTTCATCTGAAATATCTTTAGATATGTGAATTAACCCGAGCTTTTTAAATAAATATGCTACAGACCCATCGGTTCCAAGATTACCACCAAATTTAGAGAAAGCATGTCTTACATCTGAAACTGTTCTATTTCGGTTATCTGTCATAGTCTCAACAAGAATTGCAACTCCTCCTGGTCCATATCCTTCAAATACTATTTCTTCCAAAGATCCTGTCTCTCCTGTGCCAGAGCCCTTTTCTATTGCTCGTTTTATTGTATCTTTTGGCATATTTGCTGAATTAGCTTTTTCCAAAGCCAATCTCAGTCTTGGATTATCATTTGGGTCAGGCCCATCTTTTGCAGCAACAGTAATTTCTCTAATTACTTTTGTCCAAACCTTACCTCTAGAGGCATCTTGTCGTGCTTTTCTATGTTTTATGTTAGCCCATTTTGAATGACCTGCCATAAACTAATCTTCCTTATGAGTGCTAATAATTTTTAATTCATCAAGCTGATCTTTTTCAACTTTACTAGGTGCGTCTGTTAGCAAACAGGCAGCACTTTGTGTTTTAGGGAAAGCAATCACGTCTCTTATATTAGTAGTATCGGTTACTAACATTACAATTCTATCAAGACCAAATGCTATTCCTCCATGAGGAGGACAGCCAGATGAGAGAGCTTTTAATAAGAATCCAAATTTACTTTCAGCATCTTCTTTTGAAATATTAAGAATATTAAAAATAATTTTTTGCATTGCATTGTCATATATTCTTAGAGAACCTCCTCCTATTTCATATCCATTTAAAACAACATCGTATGCATGAGCAATTGAATTCATAGGATTGTCCTCTAAATCTTTAGTTGAACATTTTGGAAGTGTAAATGGATGATGAAGTGGTGTTAAATTACCTTCTTTATTGGTTTCGAACATTGGAAAATCTACAATCCAACAAGGCGCCCATTTGGTCAAATATAAGTCTAGATCCTCTCCAATTTTTTTAATTAGACTACTCATTGATAAATTTACAACTGGTTCACTGCCAGCTCCAAAGAAAATTAAATCATCAGTTTTGATATCTAAGGATTTAATTATGTTTGCTACTGTTTCTGGTTTTAAAAATTTTAGTATTGGTGATTGAATGCCATTCTCTAAATCACTCACATCATTTATCTTTATATATGCTAAGCCTTTTGCACCAAGCTTTGAAACAAATTTTGTATAGTCATCAATTTGTCCTCTAGATAATGAATTACCATTAGGTACCTTTAAGGCAACTACCCTTGATCCTTTTTTTTGTGCTGGTTCAGAAAAAACTTTGAACTCTTCATCTTTAACTAATTCCGATATATCAACCAATTTAAGAGGTATTCTTAAATCAGGTTTGTCGCACCCATAGTCTCGCATAGCATCATGCCAATTAATTACTTCAAATTTCTCTAGCTTGTCGCCGCAAAACTCTTTAATAATATCTTTAATCATCTTTTCACTAATCTTCATAATTTCATCTTGATCAATGAATGATGCCTCAATGTCTATTTGAGTAAACTCTGGTTGTCTGTCAGCCCTTAAGTCTTCGTCTCTAAAACATCTTGCTATTTGATAATACTTATCTAAACCACCTATCATTAAAAGCTGTTTAAAAAGCTGAGGTGATTGGGGTAAAGCATAAAAACTACCAGGCTGAACTCTACTGGGTAAGATATAGTCTCTGGCCCCTTCTGGAGTAGCTTTTGTCAATATAGGCGTTTCAATTTCATGAAAATCATTATTATCTAGATAATTCCTGATTAAAGAGGTAATTTTTGACCTAGTTATTATTCTCTCATTCATCTCTGGCCTTCTAAGATCTAGAACTCTATTTTTTAACCTAACGTCCTCATTTACTTCTTGGTATTCATCAATTGGAAATACTGGTGTACTTGCTTTACTTAAAATAGTTAAATCTTTTACTTCGATTTCGATTTCGCCTGTATGCATATTTTTATTAACAGTGCCTTCCAGCCTGTTACGAACATTACCTTTTATCTGGACAACGTATTCATTTCTAATTGATTCAGCTAATTTAAAAGACTTTTCATTATCAGGATTCACAACAGCTTGGCATATGCCTTTTATATCTCGAACATCAAGAAAAATTACCCCTCCATGATCTCTTCTTCTATGAACCCAACCACAGATTGTTACTTCTTGTTCAACATTTGAAGATGTTATTTCACCGCAATAATGAGATTTCATGATATTTCCCTATTTAATCCTTAATTTTATCTTGTTTAGAGCCTTTCTTGGAGTTTGTTTTAGAAGTTTCTTTAGATTTATTGTCATTTGCGGATTCATTTGTTGAAATATTCTTCTTTTTACCTGTTTTAAAGTCAGTTTCATACCATCCTCCGCCCTTTAATCTAAAAGATGGTGCAGAAATAAGCTTTTTAAGACTTTTTGCATTACATTTTGAGCAAATTATCTTAGGTTTATCACTTATTTTTTGTATTACTTCAATCTCATGTCCACAATTTGAACATTTGTAATCATAAATAGGCATAAGTCCTCAAAAAAAGATAAAATTATAAACTATGTTATTTTCAAAGCTACTAATACCTACTTTAAAAGATGCCCCTCAAGAAGCTGAGGTCATTAGTCACAAATTAATGCTTCGAGCAGGAATGATTCGTAAAGTAGCCTCTGGTATATATACATGGTTACCTTTAGGCTTAAAGGTTCTAAAAAAAATAGAAAATATCGTTCGAGAAGAGATGAATGCGTCTGGAGCGCAGGAAGTTTTTATGCCAATGGTTCAACCAAAAGAATTATGGGATGAAACTAAAAGGTGGGAAAAAATGGGTCCGGAGTTATTAAGAATTAAAGATAGGCACGAGCGAGATTTTTGTCTTGGTCCTACTCATGAAGAGGTGATAACAGACATAATCAGAGATAATGTAAAAAGTTATAAAGAGCTTCCATTAAATATTTATCAAATTCAAACTAAATTTAGAGATGAGGTTAGGCCCAGATATGGAATTATGAGAGGAAGAGAATTTCTTATGAAAGATTCCTATAGCTTCAATATTGATGAAGAATCTCTTCAAGAAACTTATCTGCTTATGAGAGATACTTATAAAAAAGTATTAGAAAGGATTGGCCTTGAATATAAAATTTCTGCTGCTGATTCTGGAGCAATTGGTGGAGATAGTTCTGAAGAATTTCATGTTTTAGCAGAAAATGGAGAGGATACTATTGCAGTTAGTGATTCATCTGAATTTGCAATAAATACTGAGCTTCTCTTAAAGGATGGTGAAGATATAAACTCACTTGAAGGAAAACCATCTCCAGATGGAAATGGAATAATACAAATTAAAAAAGGTATTGAAGTGGGCCATATTTTTAAACTAGGTAAGCTTTACGCTGAATCAATGAAAGCTAACGTTTTAAATGCTGATGGCAAAGCTACAACATTGCATATGGGTTGTTATGGTATTGGAGTATCAAGACTAGTTGCAGCAGCTATAGAACAAAACTTTGATGAAAAAGGAATTATTTGGCCTCATAGTATAGCCCCTTTTGACATTAATATCATTGCAATAGGTTTTGATAAAGATAAAGAAATTGCATCTGCAGCAATAAAATTGCATGAAGATCTTACTGATATGGGTTATGGCGTTCTTCTTGATGATAGAAAAGATGGCTACGGTGCAAAAATGAAGGATTCAGAACTTATAGGAATTCCTTTAAATATCATAATTGGAAAGTCATACCTTGAAAATCAAGAAGTTGAACTTAAAGGAAGGAATGGTCAGGGTTCATCTAATCCAATTTCAGATATAAAAACAATACTAGATTTTTTTAAAAATAAATAATTTTTGTAAATTCTTTTATTATTTATTTAATTTAATACTTCTAATAAATTATTTCTCTTATGTAGTATATGTAAATCATCACATCCACCTACATGATCCTCACCAAACCAAATTTGTGGGACCGAAGTTTTACCAGCCATAGAGGCCATCTTTGCTCTTAATTTTGAATTGAAATCTACAG
This sequence comes from Gammaproteobacteria bacterium, assembly GCA_045563715.1. Classification (GTDB taxonomy): domain Bacteria; phylum Pseudomonadota; class Gammaproteobacteria; order Magnimaribacterales; family D2472; genus SAR86A. The sequence continues at coordinate 89,113 of JBJLIP010000001.1, forward strand.
AAATCTCCTCGTATGGTATTCCTAATTTTTTAAGCAATCTTTTTGCTTTATAACAATAAGGGCATGTTTTTGTAGTATATATAATGACCTCTTTCATTATTTAAATTCTTTTTATAATAGTTGCATTTGCAGTTCCGCCGCCTTCACAAATGGCTTGTAATCCATATGTGGATTCTCTTCTTTCCATTTCATGTAATAGTGTTGTCATAAGTTTAGCGCCAGTAGCTCCTAGTGGGTGTCCAAGCGCCATTGCGCCACCATTCACATTAAGCTTTGATCTATCAGCCTTTAAATCTTTAGCCCATGCAAGAGGGACAGGAGCAAAAGCTTCATTGACTTCATACAAATCCATATCATCAATTGTTAGATTTGCAGTCTCTAGTGCCTTTATTGAAGCAGGTATTGGCCCTGTAAGCATAAAAACAGGATCATCTCCTACAACTGATATAGAAACTATTTCAGCTCTTGGGTTTGCTTGAATTTTCTTTAAACCTGCATCATTACACACCATAACTGCTGCAGCGCCATCTGTTATCTGACTTGCATTTCCAGCAGTAATAACTCCACCATCTGTAACAGCTTTTAATCCAGCTAACTTATCTAAACTTGCATCAAATCTTATACCTTCATCTGCCATTACTAAATCATTCATTCCATCAGCATTTCTACCTTCAACCGGTAATATTTCTCTGTCAAAATATTTTGATTCTGTTGCGTGAGCAGCTTTTTGATGGCTTTCTAAAGCAAACTGATCTAGATCTTCACGAGATAAGTTCCATTTATCAGCTACAAGCTCTGCACCGGTAAATTGAGAAAAGAAAACTCCTGGATATCTTTCTTTCATTCCTTCAGAATCAAAAGGAAGACCATGTCCTGCATCATATCCATCTTTGACTGCAGCGCCTATAGGAACCATAGACATAACTTCTACTCCACCACCAATAACTATATCTTGAGTACCTGACATTACTGCTTGTATTGCAAAGTGGATAGCTTGTTGGGATGAGCCGCACTGTCTATCAACTGATGTACCAGGAACTGATTCAGGAAAAGATGAAGAAAGAATAGCATTTCTTGCAACATTTCCTGATTGCGCGCCAACTTGATCAACGCAACCAAAAACTACATCGTCTACAAGCGCAGGATCCATATCCAGTCTTGTAACCATTTCGTCTAAAACTTTAGCTCCTAAATCTGCTGGATGCCATAGACTAAGTCTTCCATCTCTTTTACCACCAGCAGTTCTAACTGCCTCCACGATATATGCTTTCTCTGCCATAAAAAAATCCCTACTAATAAATTAATTAATAGGGATTATTGTATCAAAAAAATTATTTTGATTTACTTGTTATATAAGAAGATCTTATTTCTTTAACAAGTTTATTCTTAACCTTTGCATTTTCTTTCAAGAATAAACCAGCTTTTGTTTTGCCTTGACCGATAGTTTCTCCTTCTAATTTATAAAATGCGCCAGACTTATCAAGTAATCCAAGTTTATTCCCATAATCTAATATTTCACCTTCTTGGTTAATTCCCATCCCATACATGATTTGGAATTCTGCTTGTTTAAATGGGGGTGATACTTTATTTTTGACAACTTTAACTCTTGTCTCATTACCTATAACCTCATCTCCTTCTTTAACTGCACCAATTCTTCTAATATCTAACCTTACTGATGAGTAAAATTTGAGAGCGTTACCACCTGTAGTAGTTTCTGGGCTTCCAAACATTACACCAATCTTCATTCTTATCTGATTAATAAAGACAACTGTAGCTCCAGATCTTTGAATATTGCCAGTAATTTTTCTTAAGGCCTGTGACATTAATCTAGCTTGAAGGCCAACATGATGATCGCCCATTTCACCTTCAATCTCTGCTCTTGGTACTAATGCTGCAACAGAGTCAATAATTACTAAATCAACACTTTTGGATTTTACCAGCATATCTGCCACCTCGAGAGCTTGCTCGCCAGTATCTGGTTGAGACAAAAGAAGTTCGTCAACATTAACTCCAAGTTTTTCAGCATATTGCGGGTCTAGAGCATGCTCAGCATCTATAAAGGCACATGTGCCTCCCTCTTTTTGACATTGAGCAATGATTTGTAAAGTTAGTGTTGTTTTACCCGAAGATTCAGGCCCATATATTTCAGTTACCCTTCCCTTAGGGATGCCACCTATGCCCAGAGCTATATCTAGACCAATGGATCCAGTTGAGATCGATGGAATGTCAAGATTCTCTCTATCTCCCATTCGCATTACTGTTCCTTTACCAAAATGGTTATCTATATCTGCAAGTGTATCTTTTAAAGATTTTGAATTGGTATCTTTTGATTTAGGCATAATTAACTCCTTAATATACTGTATGTTTATACAGTATATATCATAATTTCAATTTTTTAAACAGTTTTATATAAATTTAAAAATTAGTAAGCTAAAATTCAAACTTCTTCAGTAATTATGACATACGTAGTAACAGAATCTTGCATAAAATGTAAATATACAGACTGTGTAGAAATATGTCCTGTGGACTGTTTTTATGAGGGCCCAGAATTCTTAGTAATAGATCCAGATGAATGCATTGATTGTGGTTTATGTGAACCTGAATGCCCTATCGAAGCAATTTTTGCAGATGATGAACTGCCATCAGATCAAATTGAATTCATAGAAATTAATTTAAAACTTTCAGAAGTTTACGAAAATATTACCGAATCTAAGGAACCTCTTCCAGAAGCAGAAAAATATAAAGATATAAAAGATAAGAAGCAGTTCTTATAAAAAATTATTAATGCCTGCGGTAAAGATTAATCCACCAAAAAAAACCAATATTGATTTTCCGTATTTTGTATATGCTTTGTTAATAAGTCTTGGCATAATTGCGAGCGAGATTAACATACCTACACCAAACGGAAGTAAAATAGAGAAATCAAGGCTTGCGATACTGCCTATAACCACTGAATGGGCTCCAACATATACTAAGAATGCGCTTCCTGATATTCCTGGAAAAAGTAAAAATAAGCATGCAATAAAACCAAATACTAATAACATGAATGAGTGAGGTTCTTGAACTTGGTTTTCTGAAGCATTAAATACACTTAATAAAATACCAAATAGAATTGCTAGTAATAAATTTATATAAAAGCTTTTGCCTTTACCAATGTCTTCTTTTAGATAAGTATTAATTACTAAATACATTCCATAGCCAATCATTAAAATAGCTATAAATGTATTAAATTCATTAGCGTGATTTTTGTATAATTCATCAATTATTTTGGAAAATGCAAATACGCTTAATATCATTCCTAATAACAAAGGAATCATTAAACTGAATTCTTTAAATTTACTTAAAAAAGTTAATATTTTTTCGTAGACACCAAACATTAATGCAACAGTAGCACCTGAGATCCCAGGCAGCAATTCTGATAAACCAATGAAAATACCTGCTATGAAATATTTAATTTTTTCCTTCATACATCATTTCCATCTTCTGATTTGCCAGCCAACATTGGCACAAAAGATACATCATCATGGAAACTTTCTTCAACTTCATCTTTATCACATTTTCTAATGACATTGAGTCGTTGAGATGCGCCTCCAACAGGTAATACTAGTTTTGCATCCTTTTTCAAAATTGATATAAGGTCCTTTGGATATTCCCTGGGGGAAGCAGCACACAAAATACCATCATATTTGAATGAGTTGTCCCAATCTTGATATCCATCACCAAACTTAAACTGCACGTTGTTAATTTTTAGCTTAGTCATATTATCTCTTGACTTTTGTACCAGTGGTTTAATTCTCTCAATTGCGTCTACCTTCTCACTAAAGAAAGATAAAACTGCTGACTGATAACCACATCCAGAACCAATTTCTAATACACTTTCAAAAATCTTTCCTCTAGAATTTGTATGTGCAATTAAAAGTTCAGTCATTTTTGCAACTATATAAGGCTGAGAAATTGTTTGCTTATAACCAATTGTTAAAGATCTATTTTCATAAGCTCTTGACCACAATGCTTCATCTAAAAAAATATGCCGAGGTATTTGAGAAATTGCATCAAGCACTCTAAAGTCCTTAATGCCAAGATCTAAGAGAGTTTCAATCATCTCTTCTCTTACTCTTCTGAAAGTAAAGCCTGAATTAGTCATCGATAAACTCTGTTATATCATCAATAAAATTTTCTGAATTTAGACTATAGTCAAGCACTGAAAAAGATACAAAACCATCTTTAACAGCTTCTGCATCAGTAGTAAATGCATAGTCTTTTATTGGCTCTCCAGAAAGATTATATCTATACTTATATGTATTAGCGCTTGAAGATTTAGATTCTAATTTTATTGGTCTTGCTGGTACGTCTCTTTTTGAAATAACAGTTGCTTTAATGCCTTTATAGTCTTCTTTTGTAATATCAGGAAAATTGATATTAATTACCTTACCTTTCAAAATCTTTTTAGAATCAATAATTTTGTTTATTATTTCGCAGGATTTATTAGCAATGTAATCTATATCTTTTGCATCATAAGAAGCAACTGAAATTGCTATTGGTGGATACTTTAGATTTCTTCCACCTACTGCAGCCCCCACTGTTCCAGAATATAAAACATCATTACCAATATTTGCTCCGTGATTAATGCCTGAGACAACAATATCAAACTCAAAGTCGACAATGCTCAATAATCCAAGATATGAACAGTCAGCTGGGGTACCGTCAACTGCATAAATTCTTTCGTCTATTTTTGTAACTTCAATTTCATTCAAATATGAAATAGCTGCACTCATTCCACTGCAATTATTTTTTGGAGCAACAATCCATACCTCATGATTTTTAGATAGTTTCTCATAAATAGTTTTAATATTTTTTGCATCATATCCATCATCATTTGTTAGTAATATTTTCATTATTTGTTTCTTAAATTTACAAGACTTTGGACTGCAATTGCTTGATTTTTTCCAATAATCCCAATCTTTTCAGAAGTCGTAGCTTTTAAACCTATTTTATTCGTTGGTATTTGTAATATATCTGATAAGCTCTTCAAAATACTATCTCTGTATGGATTGATTTTGGGTTGTTCACAAATAATTGTGGCATCTATATTGTATATCTCAAGATTTAAGTCATTTAATTTTTCAAGGCAAAATTTAACAATTAATGAACTATCTAAATCTTTATTTTTATCATCCTGATCTGAAAAAAATTTACCGATATCACCAAGCCCAGAGGCCCCAAGGATTGAATCAGCTATCGAGTGAAGTAATACATCACCATCTGAATGGGCTACTATCTTATAATCACAATCAATTTTATATCCGCCTAGTATCAAACCAGAACCATCTTCATATTTATGTAGATCAAAACCAACACCACTTCTTGTCAAAAATTTATTTAAAAATTCTATGTCACTAGGTTCAGTTATTTTTATGTTAGATCTCCTGCCTCTAATCTTAGATGTCCTTAAATCTGAATATTCGATAGCAAAAGATTCATCTGGGCAGTCTATTTTTTCATCAATGCATTTTTTTAAAGATATTTTAAGATCATTGAATTTAGATATTTGAGGTGTTTGAACAAGATGGAATTTATTCTTATCTTTAGTTTTAGTTTCTTTTATCGAGTCGTATACAGGAGTATATAGATAAGAGCAGCTTGATTCTGACTTAATAATATCACTCAATAAATTCGTAATATCATCTTCAGTCACATTAGGGCGTGCGGCGTCGTGAGTTATTACATATCTATATGTTTCATCTGCATGCATAAGAGCATTAAACACAGACGTCTGCCTAGTATCGCCACCAAAAATAAACTCAACTTTTTCTGATTTATAAAAATCCTGATTTTTTATTTGTGAATCATTTTTAGATATAGCAATAAGTATTTTTGAAACATTTTTTGAATTAATAAAAGGTCTTACAGAACTTTCAATAACTGACATACCGTTTAATTTGATATATTGCTTTGGAATATCGCCACCAAATCTTTTGCCTTCTCCTGCTGCTGCAATGACAACCAATAAATCATTCATCTTTGACGTCCTTGTTATTTTCTTCTTTGAAGGAAATAAATTCCTCTTCTTCATATGTAAGGTTTAGTTTTTCTCTTGCAAAATTTTCAATATGATCATTTGAATTTAGGGCATTTTTAATCTCAAACTCAAGAATCTCATTATGTTTTTGTAATTCCTCGTTCGTGATTTTTTGCATTTTATTTTCTTCAATAAGCTTGGCTCTCTTAGAATAATTATTTTCGCCAAAAAAAATACTTTTAGATAAAAAGACAATGATTAGAATTAAAACAGCTAAGACTAGGTAATAAATCTTGTTCATTTGAGCAAAATATTATTGCTCTCTTCTTCTATCCAGAGCAACCTATTATATTTTGCCACTCTATCAGATCTGCAGGGAGCTCCTGTTTTTATTTGTGAAACTCCTAGGCCAACTGCAAGGTCTGATATTGTTGTATCCTCAGTCTCTCCTGATCTATGCGAAATAATAGATTGATAGCTGTTTTGGTTTGCGCAATGGATAGTTTGTATCGTTTCGGTGATTGAGCCAACTTGATTAAATTTAATAAGTATCGAGTTAGCTATCTTCTCATTGATTCCATCTTGAAGAATTTTTTTATTTGTAACGAACAAATCATCGCCAACAAGTTGGCAAGTTGCTCCCAATTTCTCAGTTAACAATTTCCATCCTTCCATATCATTTTCATCCATCCCATCTTCTATAGAAACTATTGGATAGTCTTCAGTTAGGGCAACAAGGTACTCTGCTAGTTCTGAAGATGATAACTTCTTATTTTCTCCTTTAAGAAAATAGTTTTCACCATCAAAGAATTCACTTGCTGCACAATCAAGAGCAATATCTACATCTTTACCTGGAGTTAATCCTGAATCCTCTATCGCATCAACAATCAATTTCAATGCGGCTTCATTTGAATCAAGGTTTGGGGCAAAGCCACCCTCGTCACCAACTGCGGTGGAATATTTATTTTTTAAAAGTATTTTCTTAAGATTATGATAAATTTCTGTGGCCCATTGCATAACCTCAACAAAACTTTTTGCGCCACTTGGAATGACCATAAATTCTTGTATATCTATATTATTATCTGCATGCTCACCGCCATTAAGAATATTGAACATAGGTAAAGGTATGCGCTGTGATACATTTTCATCAGTGATATCTTTATAAACTCTTGAAAAGTGTTTATATAATGAAATTTTATTGGCCTTTGCAGCTACGTTAGCAACTGCAAGAGATATTGCTAATATTGCATTTGCTCCAACCTTTGATTTATCTTTTGTACCATCAAATAATACCAAAGATTCATCAATCTCTTTTTGGTTATTTGGGTCTTTACCAATAACAATAGATGACAATGTGTTGTTAATGTTATTAACAGCGTTCATTACGCTTTTGCCTTGATAGGAGGTATTATTGTCTCTTAACTCAAGTGCCTCTTTTGAACCAGTAGATGCTCCACTAGGAACCATAGCTGATGCCGAAGTTCCGTCTTCAAGAATTATCTTACATGAAATGGTTGGTACGCCTCTTGAATCAAATACCTGAATTGCATTTATTGAAGCTATTTTTTGCATTTTTTATGTTATTTCAAGATTCTTTTGATTTTTCACAAATTCATCTAATTCTTTAACTTGTTTTAAAAACTCTTCTAAGACTGATAAAGGAAGAGCACATGGCCCATCACACTTTGCTTCATCTGGGTTTGGGTGAGCTTCAAGAAATAATCCAGCAATTGATTGAGATATTCCTGCCTTAGCTAAACTTAAAACATACTCTCTCCTTCCTCCTGTAGCACTTCCAAGACCTCCTGGTAATTGAAGTGAATGAGTTACATCGAATATTACTGGTTTAGATAATTTCTTCAAAATTTGAAAATTTAAAGTGTCTACAACTAAGTTATTGTAACCAAATGAATTACCTCGCTCACATAGTGTTATTTTGTCATTACCAGCTGCTGAACATTTCTCAATCGTATTTGACATCTCTGGGGCAGAAAGAAATTGAGGTTTTTTAAATTGTATTATTGAGTCAGTTTTTGCTGCAGCACTAACAAGATCAGTCTGTCTTGCTAAAAAGGCAGGTATTTGTATAACTTCACAAACCTCACTTACAGCCTTTGCTTGATTTGGCTCATGGATATCTGTAATAACTGGGATTTCGAAAGTTTTCGAAACTTCATCAAGAATTTTAAGCCCCTCATCCATTCCAGGACCTCGATAAGAATTGATAGAGCTCCTATTTGCTTTATCAAATGAGCCTTTAAAGATATAGCTGATATTTAGTTTTTGGGTAACTTCTTTGAATCTCTCTGCAACTTGCATAGCCAAGTCTCTTGATTCAAGAACATTCATACCACCCATTAGAGTCATTGGCTTATTATTACCAATATTAAAGTTTCTTAATTTCATATTATTTTTATATTGTACTTTTAATGTAGCTATTAAAGATAGGATGTCCGTCACGGGGGTTTGAAGTAAATTCAGGATGAAACTGACATGCTAAGAACCATTTGTGATTAGGAATTTCTATCATCTCAACAAGCTTACCATCAATTGAAGTTCCAACTACATCTAGGCCATTATTTATCATCTCGCTTTTATAATTTGGGTTAACTTCATAACGGTGTCTATGTCTTTCAATTATTTCTTGATTTTTATACATCTTATATGAGTTCGATTTTTTCTTTAGTATGCATAATTGACCCCCTAGACGCATAGTTCCGCCGAGGTCAGAATTCTTTGATCTTGTTTCTTTTTTACCTGATATGTCGCTCCATTCGGTAATAAGCCCAATTACTGGATGTTTTGTATTTTGATCAAATTCAGTGCTGTTAGCTCCTTTTAATTTTAAAATGTTTCTTGCATATTCGATTATCGCAACCTGCATACCTAAACATATTCCTAAATATGGAATATTGTTCTCTCTAGAGAATTTGCAGGCAAGGATCATTCCTTCGACTCCTCTTTCTCCAAAGCCTCCAGGAACTAAGACAGCATCAGCATTTTTTAAAGTTTTCTTAATATTTTTAGTTGTGAGATTCTCAGCTTCAACAAAGTTAATGTTTACCTTTGTTTTATTTTTTATACCTGCATGTTCTAAAGCTTCATTTATAGATTTATATGAATCTTTTAATTCCGTATATTTTCCTACAAATGCTACGTTTACTTCATTTTCTGGAAGAAGTTTTGCTTTAACAACTCTTTTCCAATCATTTAATTGAGGGTTTAATGATTTGATCTTCAGTTTTTCAAGAATTGTTTTGTCTACTTTCTGTTTATTTAATAATAATGGTATTGAGTAAACAGTATCTACATCGTGCATTGAAATAACGCTATCATTTGGTACAGAGCAAAAAAGTGCTATTTTATTCTTTTCATCTTTTGGTAGCTCTTTATCTGATCGACATATAAGAACATCCGGGCTAATGCCAAGAGATCTTAGTTCTTTGACAGAATGTTGAGTTGGTTTTGTTTTAAGTTCTCCAGAAGCGTTTATAAATGGAACAAGTGTTAGGTGAACAAAAGCCCAAGAAGAATTTGGAAGTTCTAGTGCCATCTGCCTTAGCGCCTCTACAAAAGGCTGACTTTCAATATCACCTACAGTTCCTCCAACCTCAACAATTGCAACATCTTTTCCTTGACCTCCTGATTTAATTCTTTTTTTTATTTCATTTGTTATATGAGGAATAACTTGAACGGTACCGCCTAAATATTTTCCTTTCCTTTCATTTCTAATTACAGTCTCATAAACCTTGCCAGCTGTAAAATTATTCTTTTTTGACGCTTGAAATCTAACAAACCTTTCATAATGCCCAAGATCAAGATCTGTTTCAGTTCCATCATTAGTTACAAATACTTCACCGTGCTGAAATGGGCTCATTGTCCCAGGATCAACGTTAATATATGGATCAACTTTTATTAATGATACAGAAAGACCTCTTGATTCTAGAAGCGCACCGATAGAAGCAGCAGCGATACCTTTTCCAAGGGATGAAACCACTCCGCCAGTAATAAAAATGTATTTAGTTTGAGCCATCAGCAAATTTGATCATGATGGGATATTAGAATAACAGAATAAATTTAATAGTTAAACGATATTCACTCAAATCATCGAATTAATCTATATATTTTTATAATATCTTTTTACTCTCGATTTAATTCTTATCATTAAATCATATGATATTAGGTTATTTGATGAAGCTAAGTTATTAATTGAGTGTCTTGGAGAAAAAAACTCACACCAATCTTCAATTTTGCAATCTTTGATATCAGTTATATCAATAGTTGTAACATCCATACTGACCTTACCAAAAACTTTTGCATCTTGGTTGTTAATTTTCACAACTGTTCCATCTTTAATATGATTTGGTAAGCCATCTGCGTATCCCATATAAACAGTCGCAATTGTCATATCTTTATTTGCTATTGCTCTGCCGTCATAACCAACTTTCTCACCTTTTTTAATATTTCTGATATTTATGATCGGGGCTCTAAGAGTCATCGCAGTTTTAAGCTCCTCATTACCTATATAACCACCAAAAATTCCAATACCAACTCTAACCCAATCATATGTTTTTTCAGGGAAATTCATTATACATCCAGTATTAGCAATACTTTTGGAGATGCCTGGATGTAATTTATTAATTAGATTTTCAAATCTCTCAAACTGTATATCATTTGAAGAATCATTGGGAACATTTGAAGCTGAAAGATGTGACATTAAAGTAAAATCTTTGTCAGTTAAATAAGAGCTGTAAATATCCAAGAATTCTTCTTCTTCAAATCCAAGCCTATTCATACCTGTATTTATTTTGAACCATAAATTCTTATAGTAATTATTTTCTTTTACGATATTAAATTGGTGAGAATTATGAATTACAAGATCTAAGGAATGTTCGCATGATTCATGAAAGTCTTTGTTTGAATATACACCTTGCATTAACAAAATCTTTTTTTTAGAAATCTTTCTTAATTCTATTGCTTCTTCAAGACGAACTACTCCATATCCATCAACTAAATCGTCAACATCACTAACTATGTTTGGAAGAATATGTCCATAGGCATCAGACTTGATAATTGCCATAAACTTTGATTTGTCATCTATTTTATTTTTTAACTGAATTATATTATCTCTGACTATATCAGGTTCTATTATTAGTTCTGTTGTGAGTCTACTCATTCAAAAGAATCGTAATAACTATCATTAGAAAAATTCTCAAATCTTGTGAATTCCTTTAAGAATGTCAAATTTACGGTTCCTATCGGGCCATTTCTCTGTTTACCAATTATTATTTCAGCTTTGTTGCCCTGCTCAGAATCTTCATTATAAACTTCATCTCTATAAATAAATAAAATGACATCAGCATCTTGCTCAATAGCTCCAGAGTCTCTTAAATCAGCCATTATTGGTCTTTTATTTGGTCTTTGTTCAACAGCCCTATTAAGCTGAGATAATGCAATAACAGGCACATTAAGTTCCTTTGCTAAAGATTTTAATGATCTTGAAATTTCAGAGATCTGATTAACTCTATTTTCAAGAGATAAGGGAAGTTGCATTAATTGGAGATAGTCCACTACAATCAAAGATAGTCCGTTTTCTTCAGTTCTTGCAAGACGTCGAGCCTTTGCTCTTAATTCCATTGGTGATAACAGAGAACTATCGTCAATCCACAATGGCATGTTCTTTAGTTTTTCACTTTGTTGCAACAAAATTTTTAATTCTTCATCTTTTAACATTCCAGATCTAACATTTTGTTGGTTAATTTTAGTCATGCCGGATAGCAATCTAGTTGTTAAAGACTCTCCCGGCATTTCAAGACTGAAAATAAGGACTGCTCCATTTGAATCTTCATCAAGAAGAACATTTTCTGCAATATTCATAGCAAAAGATGTTTTACCCATACTAGGCCTTCCAGCAACAACAATTAGATCGCCTTTTTGAATACCTTGTAGTTTACTATCGAGGTCTTTAAACCCTGTTGAATTACCAATTAATCCCCCAGATTTGTTAGAAAGCTCATATAGCCTATCCATGGTATTAGGTACTAGCTTTTGCATTGATTTTAAATTCTGATCATTTTGATTTGTTTCATCATTTAAAGCGAAAATCATGCTTTCAGCTTTATCTAATAATGAGGCTCCCTCTTGGCCCTGAGGGTTTGATATTAGTTCTGCAATATCAGAATTTGCTTTCATAAGCTTCCTGGTGATAGATCTTTGCCTAATGATTTCTGAATATGCCTCAAGGTTTGCAGCTGAGGGTGTAGATGTTGCAAGCTCAATTAAATAATCCTTTCCACCTATTTTATTAAGTGAATTTTTGTTATCTAATTTTTCTGATACCGTTATGGGGTCTAGAGGTTTGTTTTCTTCAACAAGTTCTGCCATTGACTGGAAAATTATTTGATGGTCTTTACCATCAAAATCATTTTCCTTTATTACCTGTATAACAGTATCAAATCTATGAGTCTCAAGCATTAATCCACCAAGGACTGCTCTTTCAGCCTCTCTTGTTTGTTCGTTTTGGTTGATACTTATATCTGACATTGGAATATGATTTTTACATCATATTTCAAAATATACAACTACTCTGGTGATACTTTTACTAAAACTTCAATACTAACCTCAGGATGAACACTTATAACGATATTATGTTCCCCTATTTCTTTTATAGGTCCATCAGGCAGTTGAACTTCACTCTTATCAATGTGCACTTCATTTTTCATAAATGCTTCTGAAATATCTCTTGTTCCAACAGAACCATAAAGAGCTCCCTCTTCGGTAACAGGGACTAGAATTTCGCACTCAGAACCTTCTAAGGCTTTGGCCCTAGCTTCTGCTTGAGTAAGGACATCTGCAGACATTGCAGCTAACTCATCTTTCTTTGCCTCTACCTCGGCTATATTCTTATCACTCGCGAAAGCAGCCTTTTTTTGAGGTATTAGAAAATTCCTTGCATAACCAGAATTAACGTCTACCACATCACCAATCTCGCCTAGTCTTTGAATTTTATCAAGTAATATAATTTTCATGATTTATTTATGCATATCTGTATATGGTATTAATGCTAAAAATCTAGCAATCTTAATATACTTTGTTAATTTTCTTTGATTAGTTGCTGAAACACCAGAGACTCTTGCTGGAATAATCTTACCTGTTTCTGTTATAAATTGTTTTAGGATATTTACATCCTTGTAATCAAACTTTTTTGGTAACTCAAACTTACTCATCTTTATCTTCCTGTTCTTTCTGTTCTTCCTTTTCTAACTCAGGGCTTTCTGAAGAATTATCAACTTTATCATCCTGATCAGCTTCAACCATTTTTTCTTTAACTTGTTGCTTTTCATTTGATTCTGAAGATTTAGATTGTTGGTTCTTGTCTTTATCAACTGCTTTTTCTTCTGAATCATTTTTTTTGTTTTTAGAGTCTTGAAGCAACTGCGAGTCTTCTCCATTGTGTTCTTTAACAGAGATAAATAAGTGTCTAATTATTGATTCATTGTATTTGATCTTATTTTCAATATCTATGAGCTTTGAAGCATCACCTTCGATGTTAAATAACAAATAATGCCCTTTGTTATGATTGTTTATAGAGTAAGCAAGCTGTCTTCTGCCCACATCTTCTTTTTTTTGAATGCTAAATGAATTGCTCTTAAGTAACTTTTCGAAATCTTTTTCAAAATCACTAGCCTTTGAGGAAAGATTTGGATTAAGAATTATTACTGCTTCGTATTTTTTCATATTTATCCTTATGGTTATAGATTTTCATGTTTAGTAAAAACCAAGGAGAAAGCATTCTAATTGAATTAATTTTTTTAATCAATACTCGCTTTTAATGATACGTAATAGCTTAGAAAAGATACCTTGACTTTGTTCAGACAGCATTTCATTGTTAAGTTGTTTAAATCCATGCTCTATGAGGCCAATTGATGTCGAATAAATAGGATTCTGTAAAATTGTTTCCATGCCTTGAAATTTTGATGGGATGCCCAATCTTACTGATGTTTGAAATATTGATTCAGCTAGTTCAACAACACCCTCCATCTTTGAAGTGCCGCCAGTAAATACAATTCCTGCAGATATTTTATCTTCAAATCCATTTCTTGTAATTTCAGCCTTGATCAGATCAAATAATTCTGAATATCTTGGTTGTATAATGTCTGCTAAAGCGCTTCTAGATAACTCTCTTGGAGGTCTTCCACCAACAGCCAATACTTCAACAGTTTGATCATCTTTGGTAAATTCAGTAACTGCGCATCCATGTTTTTGTTTTATATCTTCAGCCTGTGGAGTTGGTGTTCTTAATGCTTGAGCTATATCGCTTGTTACTTGGTCTCCTGCAATTGGTATAACGCCAGTAAAAACGATTGAACCAGAGTTAAATATTGCAATATCAGTTGTACCTCCACCAATATCTACAAGGCATACTCCTAACTCTTTTTCATCCTCTGAAAGAATTGAATGTGAGCTAGCTAATTGTTCTAAAACAAAGCCATCAACAATAAGACCACAATTCTTAATGCATTTTTCTATATTTTTAACAGCGCTATTCGCGCATGTTACAAGATGAACTTTGGCCTCAAGTCTTACTCCAGACATTCCCAAAGGATCGAGGCTTACTTCTTGATCATCTATAACAAAAGACTGGGGCAAAACATGTAAAACATTTTGATCAGATGGAATAGAGACTGCTTGAGCAGATTCAATAACTCTATCTATATCAAATGATGAAACTTCATTATCCTTAATGCCTACAGCACCCTGAGAATTTAAACTTTTGATATGGTTGCCTGCGATTCCAACATAGACTGACTTAATTTTTTCTTCAATCATTGATTGGGCTTGATCGACTGCTTTGCTAATTGCATCAGTTGTTGCATCTATATTAACAACAACTCCTTTTTTAAGACCACTTGATGGATATGCTCCCAAGGCAACTATTTCTAATTTTTTTTCGTCGTCATATTTTCCAACAATGCATACAACTTTGGAGGTACCAATGTCCAATCCAACAATCATGTTTGTATTTTTATTATTATTTGCCATAGTTCAGTGCAACTCCATCTCTATATCTCACGTCTATGATACTAGGTATTTTTCTAATCTCGTACAAATAATTTAGAGTATCTTCAAAATTTTTAGCTTTTTTTTGTGAGATATCTTTACCAAATCTTATTTGTGTTGATTTAGTACTGACATCCCAACCAGTGACAAAGCTATATTTTATTCTATCAATTTTAAGATTCATTAGTTTATTAGATTCAACTAATTCAATTAAAAAGAGAATATTTTCAATTTCATTTATGTCTCCATCAACTTTAATTAAGTCATTACGCGATTGATCATACTTAAATCTAACTAGATCTTTATCATAAAAATATTCTGAATTTAGAGTAAACAAAGGATCTCTATTCTTTATGCTTATAAAGGCCTTATATTGAAAGGGTATAAATACTATTGAGTACTCTTCAATCCAATCTTGTTTTTGAATTAAATTCTGAATTCCCCTTTTAGAGGGCTCATTTTGAAGTTCTCTGAATAATTTTTCTTGAGATTGATACTCAAACCCAGATTCAAAATTAATTATAATTTCATATCGACCGAGCAAACTAGACGAAAATAATAAAAATATTATAAGGAAATTTTTTTTAAATAGACGCATGAATAATCTTTTGGACAACTTCGTTATACCCAAGACCAAAAAAACTTCCAGATATAGGTACATTGCTATGTTGAGTCATTCCAGGGACCGTGTTTACTTCAATTACATAAAAGTGTCCTTGTTTGTCTTGTAAAAAATCTATCCTAGCCCATCCACTACAACCCAAAATATTAAATACTTTTTTAGATATTGATTTAATTTTAATTAGTTCTTTTGAGCTCAATTCTGCTTCAACATGAACTGTTTCATCGGAAATATATTTAGCTTCGTAATCATAAAATTCGTTATCAGTAATAATCTCAACTGGAGGAAAGCACTTTTCACCAATTATGGTGACAGTTATTTCTCTTCCATCAATATATTCTTCAATTAAAAAACTTCGATTAGGATTGGTACATTCCTCATATGCTTTTTTTATACTTTCTTCATCACTGATTTTAAAAATGTCTACACTTGAACCATCTTCATTTGGTTTTAAAAATAGATTTTCAAAAGGTCTAAATAAATCAAAAGAAGTATGATGCATTTTGTTTATAACATTTTCAATATCGAACCTTTGTAATTCAATAAAAGTTGGAGTGTCGATTTTATTAGCTTGAAGAATTTTTTTTGTAATGCCTTTGTTCCAAGTATTTTTACAGGCCTCTGATTTAGAACCGGAATACAGGATATTTAAATCATCCAAATCTTTTTGAAGTCTTCCACCCTCGCCCTCAAAACCATGAAGCGCAATAAATACTAAGTCATATTTTTTTAGAGTATTTAAGTCCTCCAAATTTTTAAAATCTATCAGATTGGATTTATATCCTAAATCACATAAAGCTTTGTAAATACCCTGACCACTTTGCAATGATATTTCCCTTTCAGATGAAGAGCCTCCACAAAGAACAGCTATTTTTTTTATATTTTCCATTTATTTTTTATCATTTCGCATACTTTAGATACGCTTCCAGCCCCCTGAGTTACTAAAATATCAAAAGAATCTTTTTTATTACTTATTAAATTAATTACATCGTTATGATTTTTTAAGTAAGTAACATCTTTATGACCAAGTTGTTTAATTGATTCTGAGATTGTTCTTGAGTGAATTCCCCTTATGGGTTTTTCACTTGCAGAGTAAATGTCTAACAATATTAATGAATCTGTTCCATTAAGAACCTTAACAAAATCATCAAAAAGTTGTGCAGTCCTTGAGAACCTATGTGGTTGAAAAATCATGCAAACCTTTTTATTGGGATATTCTTCTTTATATGCTTTTATGTTTGATTCGATTTCAAGAGGATGATGCCCATAGTCATCAATTAAGGTAATGAACTTTGTATCAACTCTAATTTTATGCTTTTCATATCTTCTACCTACGCCTGAGAAAGAGGAAATACCTTTCTTGATAGAACCAAGCGGAATGCCCTCCTCCATTGCAACGCCAATTGAAGCTGTTGCATTAAAAACATTGTGCTTTCCAGGTAGATTAATTTTAAAATTATGATTCTTATTATTTTTTTTATCAAATATCTCAAAACTTTGTTTTCCACCATTCGGAACAATATTTTTAATTTGATAATCGCAGTCTTTTGATTCGCCAAAGGTGATTTTTGTTCTATGAATCCTTCTTGAAATCTTCTTAATATTCTTATCATCTCCATTTATTAATAAATAGCCATAAAAAGGGACATTTTCTGAAAACATTACAAATGAGTCTAATAAGTTTTCAAAAATATTCTTGTAATGTACTAAATGATCATCGTCAATATTTGTTATTACTGCTACATCCGGTTGAATATGAATAAATGTACCATCACTTTCATCAGCCTCTGCAACCAAGTATTTACCCTCTCCTAGATCAGAGTTTTCATCAGTACTTAATACTTTTCCACCTACCACGTAGGTGGGACTTAAATTGGCAACGCTTAAAATCTTTGCAATTATACTAGTTGTAGTAGTTTTGCCATGACTTCCTGCTACAGCAATGCTTTCATAACCTATCATGATACTTCCAAGCATTTCTGCTCTTGGAATTACTGTTATTGAACTTTTTTTAGCATGAATGAGTTCAGGATTCTGTTTGTCAATTGCTGATGAAAAAACTATTAAATTCGTGCCCTCAATATTTCTTTTAGAATGTCCAATAAAAACTTTAGCTCCGTCTTTTCTAAGCTTTTTAAGTTCATTAGAGTCAGCAATATCAGAGCCAGATATCTTGTAACCTTTCTTTAATAAAACTCTAGCAATACCTATCATTCCTGCTCCACCAATTCCAACAAAATGTATTTTTTTTATTTTTTTAAAGAGTTTCATTCTTAAAATATTTTTCTATATGACTGATAATAATTTCACTAGACTTACTATGGCTCTGGTTAGCATTCTTTTTCCAATCAAGAAAGGTTTTATTTTCAATAATTTTATATATTTTGCTCAAAAGTATATCTAATGAATCTTTTTGATCATGTATTATACCCATCTGCATCTGTTCTATAATTTTTGCATTTTCAACCTGATGATTATCAATTGATGTTGGCAGAGGTACTACAATAACACCTCTTTTCAACGAGGTAATTTCAGATAAGCTTAAAGCGCCGCCTCTAGAAATAACAAAATCAGACCATAATATTTGCTCTGCTGGATTATCATAAAATTCAAAAACTTCAGCCATAATATTTTGATGTAAATATAAATTTTTAACTTTTTCTAAATTATTCTTTCCACATTGATGCTTAACTTCTATTGGATAAGGGAAATCTTGAAATATCTTTGGAACTTTTTTATTGATATATTCTGCTCCTTGACTTCCTCCTGTAATATAAACATTTATAGAATTATTATTATTATTATTTAACTCGTCTGGGTTGTTTACAAAAGACCTTCTTATGGGGTTTCCTGATATAACCGACCTTTTAATGCCCTCTATTGGAAATCCAAGAAAATTTATTTTAGAGAAAATAGTGATTAATTTATTAGCAGATCCCAATACAGCATTTTGTTCATGCAAAAAAACTGGTTTTCTTTTAAGCCAACACCCAATCCCAGCTGGAACTGTTATAAAGCCCCCAAAACCAATCATGCCATCGATTTTTTCTTTTGATATTATCTTAATAACCTTGAAGATGCTAACAAGCACTTGGAATAATACATGTAATTTTTTTATAAAATTTTGTCCCCTGAAACCCTGAATTGAAAGATTATATGATTTAGAACAAATATCTGCATATGCACTCTTTTCAATTACAGAATCAGTTCCAAGAAAAATAATCTCATGATCATTAGAAATCAACTCCTTTGCAATTGATGATGCAGGATAAACATGTCCTCCGGTTTTAGCAGCTACTATTAAAAATTTCATTGTCTATAGTGATTTATTTTCATTATTTATTCTAAGAACAATACCCATAAGAGAAAACATTATAATGATACTAGTTCCACCATAGCTTATAAAAGGAAGAGTAAGGCCTTTTGTTGGAAGTAGCCCAATATTAACAGCAATATTAAATAACATTTGTATTGCTGTAAGCATAAAGATACCAAAAACAACGTATCCTTGGAAAAACCTAGCTTTAAGAAATGATTCATGCATGATAGATATTAAGCCTAAAAATAGAACTACAAATAATAAAATTAAGATTAATCCGCCAATAATGCCAAGCTCCTCTACTAATATTGCAAAAATAAAATCAGTATGAGCTTCTGGCAAAAAAAAGCTTTTTTGAAAACTATTGCCTAAGCCAACTCCAAGCCAGCCTCCTTGACCAATACTAATTAATGAATTTGAAAGCTGGTATCCTGCATTTAAAACAACTTCAGTTGCAAAAGGGTCTCTAAAAGCTAAAACCCTTGCCAATCTGTACTCCGAATCTGTAATAGCAACATATCCTAATAAAGCTATTAACAGGATCAATAAACCTAATTGAGAAAAGGATATGCCTGCATAAAAGAGAATACCAACAACAAGCAAAGAAACTATCGCTGTTGATCCAAGGTCTGGTTGTCCCATTATCAATATAGAAATTACAAAAAGTAATGCAAGTGGTTTCAAGAAACTTCTAAGAGAATCAATTTCTGACATTCTTCTTACTGAGTACCCTGATATATATAGAATTAAACTAAATTTGCATATCTCAGAGGGCTGGATATTAATTGATCCCAATCTAATCCATCTAATACTCCCATTAACACTCGTGCCTACATCTGGTATGAATAAAGCAATCAACAACAAAATACTTATAAGCATAAAAATCCAATCAGTTTTAAAGAGTAAATTTGAAGGCAAAAGCAAAAAAATAGTCATTGTTATCAACCCTACTGATACAAAAATTATTTGTCTTTTAGCAAAATAGAAGGGATCCGATGCTATATCATCTGCAACATACATGCTTGATGAAGCTACCATTATCATCCCTAAAATTACCAAAATTGATAAAGGTAAAATTACTAAAACATCATTCTTACTTAAATTCATTTTGTTAGATATTTTTTTAATAAAAAATTAAAGTGGTAACCTCTTTCATTGAAATTCTTAAAATCTTTCCCACTTGGATAACCAGGTGAAAATAGAATATTACTAGAATCACTGAGTTTAAAAATTGATTCTAATACGTCTGATAAAGAGTCCATTATTATTTTTCTTGGGTGGTCTAAGCATTTATCTATATCTTTAGCATGAAAGCCACAAATAAAAACTTCTTCTGGTTCGCTTACAGAAATTTTTCTAAAATTCTCTTTTTTTGGATCTCCACATACTATTAGCTTGAAGTTTGAGCTCTTAAAAAGTTCACTAGCTTGTCTAAGGGCATAAGATAAAGAGTGGTAATTTGTTGATTTTGAATCATTGATAATATTCTTAGTAATAATTTCATATCTATATGGGAGATTCTCAAATTCAATTTGCTCTGGTTTGGTTTCTGTAATCCACTCAAAAAGTTTGTATGGATCTGATTCATATGATATTGAATTCTTAGCTAAAAGAATTTTTTTCTTTGCATCTTTGTAGGATTTAATATTTCCATGATAGTCAATATGATCAACATCAATATTAAGCAGAATTCCATAGTCTAATTTATTTTTTTTCATTTTATCTAGTTGAAAGCTAGATAATTCGATTATTGAAAATTCTTTATGATTATTTATGTAATCGAGCATAGGATTGCCAATATTTCCAATTAAATTTGCAGATTTATAATTTTCAAAAATTTGTTTCAGATGATAAGCAGTGGTGCTTTTTCTATTGGTGCCGGTAATTCCTATTTTAATTGACTTATCTTCATTGAAAAAAATATCTAAATCTGTATAGATATTTTTATTTTCTTTTACTAATTTTTTATAGATATCTTTTGGTATGCCAGGGCTACAAAAAATTTTATCAAAAGCTCTTAAATCAAATTCTTTTCTAAAATCATCTAAATTATTATCAAATATCTCAAATTTCTTATTTTTTTTATTTAAATACCTTTCAAAAGATTTACCTGTCTCTCCATATCCGTATATAAGAGACTTCATTTGTTTTTTACCTTAATTTTAAAGTTGCCAGCGCGATGAGAATAAGCACAAGAGTAATAATCCAGAATCGAACAATAATTTTAGGTTCAGCCCATCCCTTTAATTCATAGTGATGATGAATTGGCGCCATCAAAAAGACTCTTTTACCGCGTGTTTTATATGAAATAACTTGAATTGCAACACTTA
The DNA here is from genome assembly GCA_045563715.1 of Gammaproteobacteria bacterium. Taxonomy (GTDB): domain Bacteria; phylum Pseudomonadota; class Gammaproteobacteria; order Magnimaribacterales; family D2472; genus SAR86A. The sequence goes on from JBJLIP010000001.1 coordinate 110,463, forward strand.
ATGTTTCTATAACAAATACTCCTGCCATAATTGCAAATACTAGCTCGTGTCGAAGAATTATTGCTATTATCCCAAGAATTGCTCCTAAGGCCAGGGATCCAATGTCCCCCATAAATATTTGAGCAGGGTATGTGTTGTACCACAAAAAACCTATTCCAGATCCAATAAGAGCGCCACAAAAAACTATTAACTCACCAGACAAGGGTAAATGTGGTAAATAGAGATAATCTGATACAAGTTGATTACCCATCGAATATGCTATGAGTCCAAGAGCTCCTCCAATCAAGACCGAAGGCAAAATTGCCAAACCATCTAGGCCATCTGTTAAATTTACAGCATTAGATGAACCAACAAGAACAAAAACACCTGTGAATATAAATAAGAATGGTGACATGGGTAAAATTGCGTCTTTAAAAAATGGGACAATAAAAGAAGTTTCTGGAGGAATTTCAGCAGAAACATATAAATATGTCATTGCTAGTAGTGCTATGAATGATTGGAAAAATATTTTTTGCTTAGATGAAAGCCCATCCGAGCTTTTAAGTTTTATTTTTAAATAATCATCAAAAAATCCAATCACTGAGAATCCAACTGTAACAAAAAGAACTACCCATATATATCTATTCCCAAGATCAGCCCAAAGAAGAGTTGAGATTATTAATGATGAAAGTATCAACAAACCACCCATTGTAGGTGTTCCCCTTTTTTTATAATGCGATTGTGGTCCATCATCTCTAACGTATTGTTGAAATTGCATGGATTTTAAAAAATTAATAATAACAGGACCCAAAAGAATCGAGATAAGCAGAGCTGTTAAGGTTCCACCAATAGTTCTAACTGTTAAGTATCTTAGAACATCAAACCCAGGATCGACTGATACTAATACCGTTCCTAAATATTCAAACATTTGCAAATCTTTCCATTTTCATTCCCCGTGAGCCTTTTATTAAGATAACATCTTTTGATGTAACATTTATCTTTAAGTACTTCTTTAAATCTTCTTCTTTGTCAAAAAAAACACCTTTATTACCATATCCTTTGACTATTTCTTTTGCTAATTTGCCATAACCAAGTAAAACATTTATACCTCTTGCTCTAGCATATTCTCCAACTTCTTTATGAAGCTTCTTCTTATACCTACCTAACTCAAGCATATCTCCTATTACTAAGACAGTATTTTTTTTATAATTACTTAATAAATCAATAGATTTTTTTGTAGAATCAGGATTTGCATTATAAGTATCGTTAATTAAAGTAGAGCCCCTTAACCATTTAGACTTAACTTGTCTAATATCCTGAATGTCTTTTGAGTTTAATTTATTAGCAAAATTTTTAGTCTCTCTACCACAACAATAATTAACAGCAAAACTAGCTAAAATATTTTTAATATTATGTTCTCCTTCAAGCGAAGTTTTAATTTGAATATCATTTTTAATTAATCTTGATGTTATCTTGAAATGAGTTCCATTCTTATGATTGAGAATTTCACGCGGAGAGAAATCAGCATTTTTGTTCATGCCAAATGTATAAATATTTATATCTTTTCTCATACTTTTCCAAAATCTTAAATGCTTTTCATTCTCATTTGGGACTATTAGATTGCCGTCTTTTTTTATATTATTTACTAACTCAGATTTAACATTTAATACTCCATTTATGTTTTTTAATTTTTCAAGATGTGAACTTCCAATATTCGTTATTACGCCTATACAAGGCTTTAGGATTTTACTTAGATAATTAATGTCTCCAGTTTTAGAAGCACCAATTTCTATAACAATATCACTTGATTTTGGTGAGGCATTCATAATACTGATAGGCATGCCAATTTCGTTATTAAAATTACCTATGGTGCTTGAGCAATTAGTTAGCGTATTTGAAATAATATTAGTGGTGCTGGTTTTACCATTACTGCCCGTTACTGCTATCACATTTCCATAATAATTTTTAATAATATTTTTAGAAATTTTCTCTAGTCCCATTATTGTATTTTTAACATAAATAATTCTTTTATCTTTTGATCTTATGTATTTTTTGTCATCGACTATTGCAACTGATGCACCTTTTTTAAATGCTTCTTCAACAAAATCATTTCCATTAAAATTGTCTCCATTAATCGCGATAAACAAAGACCCTTTTTTTATGGATCTTGTATCAAGAGAAATATCTTTTATTAATATATTGGCAACAACCTTTTTTTCTAAATAAAAAGATAAATCATTAGAGTTATTTATAAATTTCATTTACAACCTCATGATCACTAAAAAAAATTGTTTTATTGTTTTCCTCTTGAATATCTTCATGGCCCTTACCTAAAATTACTACACAATCATTATCAGATATTCTTTTTACAGCAAATAAAATTGCTTCTCTTCTATCTTTTATCTTAACAACATTTTCAATATTATTATTTTTTGCAGCATCCTTAAAAATATCTTCAAAATCTTCAGACCTTGAATTATCCGATGTAAAAATTACTTCTGATGAGTTCTGCAAAGCTGCATTAAGCATCTTTGAACGCTTGAGTTTATCTCTATCACCCCCACAGCCCATAATCACGATAAGATTTTCGTAATATTTTTTTATTGAGGATAAGAAATAATTAATCGCTTCAAAATTATGAGCATAATCAATAATTATATTTGAAGGAATGTTTTTAATAATCTCAGATCTACCTTTTGGTAATTTTAGAAATTTTAGATCATTAATATAATTTTCTTTAAACCCATCAAACCCAATAGAGCAAATTGCGAATACTAGATTTTGAACATTAAACTCTGGGAAGATATTGCATGAAAATTCATACTTTTCTTTGTCTTTTTCTTCATCTCCATGTATTTGTTTATTAATGATTATTTCAAAGGTTGTTTTTATTGTAGATATTTCATTAATCTTATAAAAAATATCAGAAAATTTATTTTGCTCACTTATTACTGATAATTTACTTTGATTATTTTGAATAAAATCATAATTTTTACTAAATTTATATGACGCCTCATCTATGAAATTTACCAAAGATTTGAATCTAAAAATTTCAAATTTTGCATCTATATATGCTTCTATATTTTTATGATAATCGATATGATCATTTGTTATATTTAATATAGATGCTGATTTTAACCAGTTAAGATTTTTTAACCTCCCTTGATCCAATGCATGAGAAGATATCTCAATACAAATATTTATAGCATCCTTTAATTTAAAATGACTAAGAATATAAAATAACTCAAAAATATCTGGAGTAGTTTTTGATGAAAAGGTTGTATTAATATTTTCTTGATTATATTTAACACCCAAGGTTCCTATGTATAGTGATTCATGTCCTTGATTAATTAAAAGTTGGTGACAAAGATAAGCGGATGATGTCTTTCCGTTCGTTCCTGTAAATGAAAAAAAATTATTTTTATGTAATTCGACTCCGTACAAGGCATTTAGACAGCTTGTTATCTTTTCTTCAAGATCTTTAATATAAAAAATATTTATATCCCCTTTATCATAATCAGGATCATTATGGACAGCCAGTGATGCTCCTAAATCAATAGCTTTTTTACAATATTTACTTCCATGATTTTTGGTTCCGGGCAGTCCAAAGAAAATTGAGTTTTTTATTACCTCACTTGAAGAATTTGTTGCAAATGCAATTTTTGTATCTTTAGGGAAATTAATATTTAGTATGCTCTCTAATTTATTCATCCTCAAAATATCCCAAATGATTCAAAGAACTTTCTGCAATTTTTGCAAAAACTGGTGCAGCAACTGATCCTCCGGTATATGAGTTCAATCCTGGCTCATCTATTGAAACAAATATAGTTAGTGATTTTTCATTCAAAGGCGCTATTCCAATGAAAGAAGCTCTATATGAGTCTTCTGCATATCCATAGCCTTTTCTTGTTTGATGAACTGTCCCAGTTTTGCCACCCTCAGAAAACCCTTTTACCTCTGCAGCTTTTCCAGTGCCATCTTTAACTACTTTTTCTAATGCATCAAGGATATTTAAGGCGGAATCACTTGAAATAATTCTTCTTGAAGTTACTTGTTCATTCTTTAAAAGTTGAAAATCTTTATATTCACCATTGTTTGCAAAAACTGAATATGCCGAAGCTATTTGAAAAGGGCTCATGGTAATTCCATAACCATAACCTAAGCTTGCAAGCTCCCTATCTGAAACTAATTCTTTTATTTCCATATAACCAAAAGCACTTGAGGGAAAATTAATTGAAATTGGTTTTGTAAAACCAAAATCATAATAATTTCTTTTTAATTCTTCATAACCCAACTCTAATGCAATCTTTGATGCTCCAACCTGACTAGAAACTGCAATTATCTCTTTTGGAGTTAGTTTTTCATGATTTTTCGAATCTACAATGATTTTATTATCCAAATTTAATCTTCTTGGAATATCAATTAATTCATCAGGCAAAAATAAATTTTTATCTAATGCTTTAGATAAAACTATGGGCTTTAATACAGACCCTGGTTCATACGCTTCTACTAATGCTCTGTTTTTTTGAATCTTTCTTTGAGGGTGATTTGGGTTATAAGAAGGATAGCTTGCCATAGCAAGAATTTCTCCCTTTTTATTGTCTAGAATGATTACAGTGCCTGCCTTAGCTTTATTTTTTTTAATAGCTTCAACTAAATATTTGTATGCAAAAAATTGTATAGTTGCATCAATTGTTAGATGTAGATCTTCTCCTTTGACAGATTTAATTACCTCGACAGGCTTTGATATGATTTCTTGCTTGGCATTTTTATAGAATTTTTGTTCGCCCTTTATACCTGATAGCACCCTGTCATAACTTTTTTCTAAGCCCTCTTGTGCTCCATCTTTGCCATAAAAGCCAACCAATGTTGCAATCTGATCACCTAAGGGATAGTGCCGGCTGTGCCTGGTCTCAATTTCATAATTTTTTAGATTTTTCTTATTTATTTCAAATAGAGCTTCTTTTGACAATCCTTTTTTTATTAGAGTTTTCTTTGGGAAAGATTCATAATCCATATTAACTTCAATATCTAAAAATTCAGCAAGACTCAATAATTGTTGTTTTGAAAAACCTTTCAATGCATAAAGATCATAATTAACAATTGAGATAGCCAGTGGGAAGTTATTTCTATCAAAAATGCTACCTCGAACAGGGTTTACTTCTTTGTATCTGATATATCTTTTATTACCCTCGTCTTTGAGAAAGTTGCTATCGACAAATTGAATTGAAAAAATCTTAAAAATTATTGCTCCCAGCGCACAGGAAAACATTATTGCAATTAATGCAAATCTCCAATTAAATAAAATATTTTTATTTTTCATTGATATAAATCTTATTTGGTTTCTTTTTTTTCATTCCTAACTCATCTTTGGCAATCATCTCAATGTTTGAAGGTGAGTTTTCGACATGAAATTGTGTTATCAATTTTAAATTAAAATCTTTTAAGTTTTCATTTTCAATTTTCAAATTTTCATAATTATTGTGAAGAGTTCTAATCTCCCATGAGAGTTTGATTTTTTCCATACTGAGAAAAAATATAGATATTATTAGTATTGTTATAGATAAGAATAGTTTTTTATTTATCATATCTTTTGAAAAACCCTCATTATTGCGCTTCTTGATCTATTGTTCATTTTGATCTCTTTTTCAGAAGGTCTAATTTTTTTTGCTAAACACGTAAAGTCTTTTTCTTCAATATTATTTACTGGTATGTCTTTAGGGAATGATTTTAATGATGGCTTGAAACTATTTTTAATAATATTATCTTCAAGAGAATGGAATGCAATAGTCACTATTACTCCTTTTTTCTTTATGACTTTTTTTGCAGCATCTAAAGATAATTTAAGGTCTTCCAGTTCTGAATTAAGAAAAATTCTAAATGCTTGAAATGATTTTGTTGCAGGATGTATTTTTTGTTTTTTATTTGGGTATATTTGTTCGATGATTCTTGCTAATTCTGTTGTTCTTAATATGGGGTTATATTTTCTTTGTTTACAAATTTCATTTGCGATTATTCTTGCATGTCTTTCATCTCCAAATTTAAATAGAACCTCCACAATATTTTCTTCATTAGCAGTATTGATCCAATCTGATAGAGGAATTCCTTTTGTATTATTAAATCTCATATCTAAAGGCCCATCTTTGTTAAAACTAAAGCCTCTTATTGGATCATCAAAATGGGTTGAACAAGTTCCCAAGTCATAAATAATACCATCAATAGTCTGTCTCTCAATATACTGTTCAAGATTTTTGAATGAATCATTATATATTTTGAAATTCGGTGCCTTGATATTTGAAGCGAAACTAATAGAATCTGGATCCTTATCAAAGGCTAATAAAAAACCATTATTTGAAATCATTTCTAGAATTAGTTTTGAATGCCCGCCTCTTCCATAAGTACAATCTAGGTAGTGTCCATCGATATCATGAATTAAAAAATCAATTGATTCTTCCAGTAAAACTGGAAAATGAAGCATTTTTAATCTACTTGCTTTCTCATAAAAGTCGGCACATCAAGGAAATCAATTTCCTCTGCAGACGACGTGCCAACTTCCTGATTTGTTTTATCTTTATTTAAACCAACAGGATTTAATTTCATTGTGGGCTCATTATCAATTACTAATGACGGAGCTCTTTGATCAACCCCTGTTGCAACAATAGTTACCTGGAGATCATCTCCAAAGCTATCATCGTAAACAAGACCATAAATAATATTTGCATCTTCACTAACAATTTCATCAACAATATCTGCAACCTCAGCCTGGTCACCTAAAGTTGGTTTCTTTGCAGTAATATTTACAAGAACACCTCTTGCATTTTTAAGGTTGATATCTTCCAGTAATTCACTTTTTACAGCCATTGTTCCTGCAACCTCTGCTCTATTCTTACCACTTGCTCTTCCAGTGCCCATCATTGCAATGCCTTTTTCAGACATCACAGTTTTGACATCAGCAAAATCAACATTGATATGTCCCTTTTTCATAATAATATCTGATATACCCTGAACAGCGCCTCTTAAAACATCATCTGCTTTGGCAAATGCATCCTGCATTGGGGTATCTTGTCCTAAAATTTCATAAAGCTTTTGGTTGGGTATTGTTACAAGACTGTCAACTTCTTCAACTAAAGCAGCAAGTCCTTTTTCAGCAGAACTCATTCTTTTCTTACCCTCAAACTTAAAAGGTTTTGTAACTACAGCCACAGTCAACGCCCCAAGATCTTTCGCTATTGATGCTATAACTGGAGCAGCCCCTGTACCTGTTCCGCCTCCCATACCAGCTGTAATAAATATCATATCTGCGCCTGCCAATAGCTCTTCTATTGCAGTTCTATCACTCTCTGCGGCCCTTCTTCCAACATCTGGATCTGCGCCAGCGCCAAGTCCTTTAGTTAGACCATTGCCTAATTTTAGTGTTATTGCTCCATCAGCAGTTGAAAGTGCTTGAGTATCGGTATTAGCGCAAATAAAATCAACCCCTTCGATATCATGATTAATCATATGGATAACTGCATTTCCGCCACCACCGCCAACACCAACTACTTTAATTTTTGCGTTTTCTACTGCTTGTCCTATAACCTCAAAATTCATTTACTTCCCCTAATTAAAATGACATTGATTTAATGCTTTCTGGAAGAACTACATCTAATATTTCTGTAGACAAGGATCCTCCTGTTTGTCTCATTTCCCAACTATCAATATTCCATACTTCAAATTTTTCGCCCATACCCACTAAAGCAATTTGTTTTTTATTTTCAATTTCAGCATATTTTTGGAGTTCAGTTGGTATTCTGATCAACATCCTTCCACCAAAATCTATCCTAGTTTCATGAGCATTTCCAAGAATTGTCCACTGAATATTTCTAACAATTGGATCTAAACCTTGAAGAGATTGAAGTTTTGTTGAAATTCTTTCCCACTCAAGTCCAAAGTAAACTTTTAAAGATGGGTACTGAGGATCTTTTGTTATAACGATCTTTGATTGATTTTGAGATTTGAAGTCAGCTCTATATCTTGCAGGTATTGAAAGCCTGCCTTTTGCATCAAAAGAAACTGTATTAAAACCAAACATTTACAAAATATAAAGTCTTTTTGCACACAATGCAACACTTTTGCACACTTTTTCACACTAATTGATCAAAAAGTAAGGCTTTCAATAAAAGTGAGTTGGTTTATAAGCCGGATTCTGTAAATGATGATCATCTATCTTGATATTATGTTGCCATAATATTCTAGCAACCTACCCAAATCCAAAGCGAGCAACTTTATAGGATTTCTATTTGGTTTTGCTTCAAGCTGGGGTTTGCAATGCCCTAGATGTTACCATCTAAGCGGTAAGCTCTTACCTTACCATTTCACCCTTACCAAAAAATTGGCGGTATATTTTCTGTTGCACTTTCCGTAAGCTCACGCTTCCCAGGTGTTACCTGGCGCCCTGCTCTATGAAGTCCGGACTTTCCTCTAAATAAATTAGCGATCATCCAACCAACTCGGTTTTATTATAATGATTTTTTAACTTTCTATAAGATATTTATAAATATCTCTTTTATTTTGTCCTGTTATTAATGATATTAATTTCGCTGCATCAGATGCTGATAGTTTCTTTAAAAATTCATTTTTAACTTTTAAATTAAAAGAAAAATCAGTCTGATTTTTTTGCGAACCAGCAATAACTAAAACTATTTCTCCCCTTAAAACAACTTTATTAGTTTCAATACTCTCTAAAACGTCTTTTAAACTACCTCTAATTATTTCTTCATGAAGCTTTGTCATTTCTCTACAAATAGCAATCATTCGGTCTGACCCAATGGATTTAATCAAATTAGAGATTGTCTTTTCAACTCTTTTAGGTGATTCAAAAAAAATTGATGTTTTCGTATCATTTTTTAAATTTTCAAAAAATACTTTTTGCTCATGGTCTTTTTTTGGCATAAAGCCAAAAAAAGAGAACTTATCTGTCGGTAGTCCCGACATTACGATAGCATTAACTATAGAAGATGGGCCTGGTATTAAAGTGTAGTTGATAGATTGTTTTATACACTCTTTAATTAATTTGTACCCAGGATCTGAAATAGTTGGAGTTCCTGCATCTGAGACTATTGAAACGCACTTATTCTTTTTTATTTTATTAATTATGTCCAATGAGATTTTATCTTCATTATGCTCATGAAAACTTATACACCTCTTGTCACAATTAATAAAATTTAATAACTTCTTAGTAATTCTGGTGTCTTCAGCATATAAATAATCACATGATCTTATAACATCTATAGCCCTAAGTGATATATCATTTAAGTTGCCGATTGGTGTAGAAATAAAATATAACATTTAGTTTAAATAAAATATGAAGTCCAGCTTAACATTAATCCTATTTTCTTTGATGGTTTTCTTGGTCTCGTGTTCAACGCAGGAAGTAAAGAAAACAGATTCATTTTTTATGAATTTAGAGCTCCAAACCTCAAATAAGAATAAAGAAATGATAATTGAAAACGTACTAGAACAAAATATCATCTTTTCTATAGATTTTAATAAAGAAGGTTCTTACAGGCTTGATGACAATATATTAGACTCAAGTTTAAAATATTTTTGTAATGGTTTTATTCAGGATCAAAACATATATTTGCAGTCATTAGTTTTTGGCCCATCTAAAATTAAGGACAAAAAAATACTAATAATTTATTCTGAAAGTTTTGAGGAGTATGCCAATGAACTCAAGAAGAGTTATCCCAATGAATTATATTTTTATTTAGACAGAAATAATTACGAAGATGCAATTAAAGATATATTTAATGTTCATGATAGTATTGATAAGCATTTAAAAATTTCTAAACTTGATAAAAATCTAAATTTTGATCATTCTCCAAGGATTAGAAATGATATTTCAAAAATATATTTTCTTCTTGATTATAGTTTTGGGAAAACAGTTGTCCCATATGTAAGAAATTATGCATTTAAAATTGATTCTTATTCTTCAAGTGAAATATTTCATGAAGCTAATAATATTAAAAAGCTTTTTGATTTTGAAAATCTTTATACACCACTATCTGAAGAGCTAATTGAAAAAATACAGCAAAAGAAAAATATTAAAACCATTAGAAATGAATTAGAAAAATTGTTAATTAAAGATTTTTTATTAATTGAGAAGTTATACCAAAATAATCTTTTTGAAAAAAACATTTCACTTAATACAAGTAATCAAAAAATTCGAAATAATAATAAGTGTATAGATAGAAGTTTTGAAATTTACAAGATTTCTTCTAACGATTTCTAGTCTTCCTTAAGATCTCTCTCCAAAGATGATAGGCTGTCAAGAAAGCCAGGTCTTTCAAAAACCGACTTTTGATAGTCAAGTAGTGGTTTTAAGTGTCTATTAACAGGTAATTTTATTCCAACAGAGGGAAGTCTCCATAAAATCGGTGCAAAAAAACAATCGACTAATGTAAATTCATCACTCATAAAAAATTTAAACTCTTTAAATGTTGGTGCAATTGAGGATATTTCATGCAATAACTCCTCTCTGATCTTCATAAGTTCTTTTTCAGGCTTTGCTCCTTCAATTAATGTGTCAATTAGTGGGCACCACTCTCTGTCAATTCTTAACATGAGCGTTCTGCTATTAGCTCGCGCTACAGGATATACTGGTAACAAAGGTGGGTGAGGAAATCTCTCATCTAAGTACTCCATCATTACAGCTGGGTCATGTATTGCCAAGTCTCTATCTACAAGAATTGGTAATTTGTGATACGGACTTATAGAAAGAATCTCATCAGCTGTTTCATTTTGATTGGATTCTTTGATTTCTGCTGAAATATCTTTTTCTGCTAGAACAATTCTAACTCTTTGACTATAGTGATCATCTCTATCTGAATATAAAATCATATTTTCCCCGTTTAATTATAATCCTTATGGTACTCTCGATACAGAAGAGATGCTAATGCAGTGAATATCATAAAATAAAATATGACATACCACCCTATTCTCTCTCTTGTTGCTTTTATAGGCTCACCTACATAAACCAAGAAATTTGTTAAATCGTATATTAATGCATCAAATTCTTCCTTGCTTAGTTTACCTGTTCCCTCTTCAGTTTCTAAAAAACCACATTTTTCTTCAGTGATAGCATTGCCAAACTCATTTCTCTTTTCGCCACCATTTTTAGCCAAGATAGGAATGTCTTTGCATACTAGTCTTTGGTTGCCTTGAAGTGATAAGAGAACATTAGGCATCGCAGTGCCAGGATAAACTAAATTATTAACCCCATATTGTTTAGAAGAATCTTCATAGTAAGCTCTTAAATATGAATATATCCAATCGTCTCCTTTATATCTCGATACTAAAGTTAAATCAGGAGGTGCAACGCCAAACCAATTCACTGAATCTTCAGACATTGCTCCAGTCATTAAATCACCAGGCTTGATAGACTTATCAAAAACTAGATTTTCAAAAAATATTTCCTCAGGAATTTGTAAATCTTCTGCAACTCTTCCCCATCTGGAATATTGTAAAGAGTGACACCCATAGCAGTAATTAATATATGTAGATGCTCCCCTCTGAAGTGATTCTATATCATTAAGAGAATATTTAAATTCATCACATTCTCCATAATCCTTGCATGGGCCCCCCTCAGCAGAGTAAATAAGGTTTACGAAAAATATTATAGCTACCAAATAAAAAGACCTTAATAAGTGTATTTTATTTAATGATGTAAATATCATAATCTTTCAGGGACTTCCTTTGTTTTTTCATATTTTGTGTATATAGGCATTAGCAAAAAGTAAGCAAAATAAATCACAGTACAGATCACGCTCATGGTTTTCCTAACTTCAGTAATTCCAACTGTTCCGAGGTATCCTAAAGTAAGGAAACTTACTCCAAATAATGTGATTGCAATTTTACTGTATATACCCTTGTATCTTATTGAAGCAACTTTGCTCCTATCTAACCATGGAACAATAAAAAATATTGCTACTGCCGATGCCATAACTATCAAGCCGCCAAAGGGATCTGGAATTGCCCTAAGCATCGTATAAAACGGAGCATAATACCAAACCGGAGCAATATGATCTGGTGTTACTAATGGATTAGCTTTCTCAAAATTTGCCATCTCAATAAAATAACCGCCACCTTCTGGAAAAAAGAACATAATTATTGAAAAAACAACTCCGAATACTCCTATTGCAACCATCGCGTTTAAAACTTTATATGGGAAAAAAGGTACGCTATCTAAAGGTACACCATCATCATCAAGATGCTCTTCAATATCAACTCCTTCTGGATTACCAGCACCAACCTCATGAAGTGCAACCAAATGTAAGAAAACAAGAGCTATAAGAATTAGAGGCAAGGCAACTACATGTAACGCAAAAAATCTTGAGACAGTGATTCCTGAAATATAATAATCTCCTCTAACCCAGAGCTCTAAAGACTCTCCTATATAGGGTATTGATCCAAATAATGAGATTATTACCTGTGCGCCCCAATAAGACATTTGACCATAAGGAAGTACGTATCCAAGAAAGCCCTCTGCCATCATTGTCAAATAGATAGTACAACCAAAAATCCATACCAGTTCTTTAGGTTTCTGATATGAGCCATAAAGCAATCCTCTAAACATATGCAAATATACGACAGCAAAAAATAAAGATGCTCCAGTAGTATGCATATATCTTATAACCCAGCCATAATCTACATCTCGCATAATGTATTCTACTGAAGAAAAAGCCTGCTCTTCAGTATTTGAATATGGCATTATTAGCCATATGCCTGTGACTATTTGGATAATAAGAGTAACTGCAGCCAAAGCTCCAAATAAGTACCAAAAATTAACTTTTGAAGGGACAGGATGTTTTGATAGATGTCTTTCAAAAGTGTTAACTATTGGTAGCCTGTCGTTTACCCAATAAAATAATTTGCTAGCTATTCCAAACATTTTATAAATCCTTGTCTTCTCCTATGGTTAATATACTTCCTTCAAACATATGTGGAGGAACAATTAAGTTTGTTGGTGCAGGTACACCTTTAAAAACTCTACCCACAATATCAAACATTGAACCATGACATGGGCAAAAGAATCCTCCATTCCATGTTGCATCCCATGGCTTGGGCTCAACTTCTGGAAAATATTTGGGAGCGCATCCTAAATGTGTGCATACTCCAGAAAAAACTGAATATTCTGGACTTCTAGATCTTGAAGGATTTAGTCCTTTATAAGGCTCAATAATTTGATCAGAATCTGGATCAGCCAATTTAGGCAAGGCAAGCTTTAAATTAGCAATACTTTCTTTTGTATGCCTTACTATAAAGACTGGTTGTTTTCTCCATGCAACTTGAATCTGTTGTCCATACATCATTTTTGAAACATCTAATTTAACAGGAGCTCCTGCTGCTTTGGCCTTAGCACTCGGGTTCCAAGCTGCGATAAATGGTGTTGCAGCAAATGGCAGACCGGATAGACCAACAGCGCTTGTCAAACCAATTAATACTTTTCTTCTTGTTTTGTCTTTATCTTGCATTTAGATAGTGTGCCGCTAAAAATCAGTCAAAATTATACCATATTTAACTAATATAAAATTCACTTATAATGGAAAATAAGTTTGTAAAAAATTAAAAATTATCGTTTAGAAAACTGTTTACTTTTCCTTGCTTTTACAAGACCAGGTTTCTTTCTTTCTACTCTTCTAGGATCTCTAGTAAGAAGTCCTGCTTTTTTTAATTGAGGCCTTAGATCCTCATCAAACATAGTTAATGCTCTTGATATACCATGCCGTATAGCTCCTGCTTGTCCAAAGCTACCACCACCTTTAACTTTAACATCTAGATCTATCTTTTCAGATAACTCTAATAATTCTAATGGTTGCATAACAAGCATTTGAGCCACTTTTCTGCCAAAGTACTCATCAAGCTTCTTATTATTTACAGAAATATCTCCTTTGCCTTTTTTGAGGTAAACCCTTGCGGATGATGTTTTTCTTCTGCCAGTTGCGTAATGTATATCTGCACTCATTAAATTAACTTCCATTCGGTTGGTTGTTGAGATTCATGATCATGATTGGGGCCTTTAAATACTTTAAGTTTTTTTATCATAGATTTTCCTAATTTATTTTTTGGCAACATTCCTTTAACAGCATCTTCTATAATCCTCTCAGGATTCTTTTCATTAATTTCTTTGAATGTTTGTGTTTTAAGGCCACCTGGATACAAGGAGTGTTTGTAATATTTTTTATCAGTAAACTTTGAGCCAGTAACTTTTATTTTTTCTGCATTTACAACAATTACATAATCACCTCCATCGGTGTGAGGTGTGAATGTTGGTTTATCTTTGCCTCTTATTCTGTCAGCAATCTTGGTTGCAACTCTACCAAGAATACGATCAGTAACGTCAAGAACAAACCAGCTTCTTTCTACTTCTTCTTTTTTTAGTGAGTACGTTTTCATAATCATTTAAATTGAGAAGCGAATATTAATGTTTACTTGATAATATATCAATATTTAAATGCATTTTTATTAATTTTTATGTTTTGAGAAATAATCATAACTTTGCATCTCAATAAGTCTGCTTGCGCATCTGCTCCACAAAATATTTAATTTAGTTCCCTTATATAATTCTTTTATTTCAATCTCATTAAAGAAAAACTTAACTTTAACTTTTCTGGTATATACGATATCAATAAAGGAAATAAACCTTCTTACAATATCGATTGAATCATCATCACATTTATTGAAATTACTAATAAATATCCAATCAAGTTTGTTTGAAATTTCTTTGTAATCTTTTGAGCCTGTTGCCTCTTTAAAAAAGACCATAAAATCAATCCATAAGAGGTTTTTTGAAGCAAATTTACATTTAAATTTACGTTCATTTATTAATATTTCAGAACTTTGGTCGGTATGAGATATAAAATTATTAGTAATTAATTTAGATATATCCTTTTCAGAATAAATATTTTTTTTGTTGCTATCTAATTCAATAATATTTTTCGTTCTATAGTCAGTATCTCCATTGAGGTTAAATATATCTAGTTTTTTTGTGCAATTCTGTATAGATTTGATAAATTTTTGTCTTTGCAATCCATCTTGATATAAATTGTCAGGATGTGCGTTTGAAGTAATAATAATTTTTAATCCAATATTTAAAATTCTTTCTAAGATATCTGTAACAATCATAGCATCAGCAACATCTTCAACCTGAAATTCATCAATGAAGATTATGTTGCATTTATAAGCAATTTTATTTGATACGTTTTTAAGAGGGTCTTTTTTACCACAGCTACTATTTAATTCATCATGAACGAAGCTCATAAAGTCAATGTAATGAAAGCTTTTGACTCTTGTATCTTGAAGTTGATTTACAAATTCATTAACTATTAAGGTTTTACCTCTTCCCACATCGCCCCATATATAGATTCCAAGATTTTCGTCTCTTGTAAATCTCCATATAGCGTTTGTAAAATTTTTATTTGTTTTAATTTTTGATAAGGCTTCAATAAGACTTAATTGAGCTGAATCTGCTTTTATACCTTGGTTTTTAAGAGCATCAATGATATTTTTAGTCATTGACATTATGAAACTTTTTCAAACATACGGTTTAAATTATATATTAGTTATATTATTAACATTTGCAGCCACATGGTACTTCATATCAGATGATAAAAACAAATTAGTCACCGCTTCAGAGAAATCTATTGAATCAGTGGTTACTATTTCTAGTAGTTCTAGTCAAATAAATTCAAGAAAAAATGGTGGAATTGGTTCTGGGGTTATATTTTCAGAAGACGGTTATATTGTTACAAATCTACACATTCTATCTGGCAACAATATAAACGTAAGACTTAATAACGGTAAAAACTATTCAGCAAATATAATTGGTATAGACAAAAATACTGATATTGCTGTACTTAAAATTGTTTCAGATAAAAAATTAAATCCAATTGAAATAGCTGATTCTCAAAGCATTAAGATCGGGGACAGAGTGTTGGCTATTGGGAATCCTTACGGAATCGGAATATCAGTTTCGAATGGCATTATAAGCGCACTAGGTAGAGATTATGGAAACCCATATCTTCAACTTATTCAAACTGATGCCGCCATCAATCCAGGCAATTCTGGAGGTGCATTAATAAATGAAAATGGTAATCTGATTGGAATAAATTCAAAAATATTTTCTAAAACAGGCGCTTATCAAGGTATTGGTTTTGCAATTCCATCAAATCTTGTTGTACAAATTGTCTCTGAACTTATTCAATATGGAAAAATTAGAACTACATGGATTGGAAATTTTAGAGTCGTCAGAGTAAGAGTAAATCTAAAAAACAACAAAATTGTGAATGCATTAAAAATAGTAGAAATTGATGATTTTGGGCCATTATATGAAAAAGGTGTCAGGGAAAATGACATTATTCTTGAAATAAATGAAGAGGAAGGTACTTGGAGTAATTTAACTAAATCACTCAGATTTGCAGGACTTGGCAGTGATATTAAATTAAAATTATCATCCAAAAATAATGAATTTAAGGTTATTAATATTAGTCCGGATCAAACAAAGAAAATCAACTAGGGAGTCTTGTTATATCTGCTCCAAGATAATTTAATTTCTCTTCTATCCTCTCATAACCCCTATCAATATGATATATCCTATCAACAACAGTTTCTCCTTTTGCGCAAAGACCCGCAAGTATTAGACTTGCAGATGCTCTCAAATCTGTTGCCATAACTTCAGCACCATATAAAGAGGAGACTCCATTTATTACTGCATGATTTCCTTGAACTTTTATATCACAGCCCATTCTATTCAATTCAAGTATATGCATAAATCTATTTTCAAAAACTGTTTCATATATATTGGATGTCCCACTAGATATAGCATTAATTACTGAAAACTGTGCCTGCATATCAGTAGGAAATTCTGGAAAAGGCGCTGTAGTCACATCAACTGGCCTTGGTCGATCTTTGTTCATTGATATTGAAATTGAATCCTTGTCATATGATATATCAGCTCCTGTATCATCTAGTTTGTATATGACTTTCATTAATCTTTTAGGGTTTATGCCTTGAACAGTGATATTTCCATTTGTTACTGCAGCAGCGGCAAGATATGTGCCAGCTTCGATTCTGTCAGCTGGAATAAAATATTCACTTCCGTGAAGATTCTCTACGCCATCTATAATAATTTCATCACTTCCAGCTCCGCTAATTTTTGCACCCATTGAATTTAACATTTCTGCTAAATCTATAATTTCAGGCTCCTTCGCGACATTTGTTAGGGTTGTTCTACCTTCTGCCAAAGTTGCTGCCATCATTAAATTTTCGGTTCCAGTAACAGTAACTCCATCAAACCTTATTTTACTACCATATAACTTTTTTGCTGATGCTTCTATATATCCATTTTTTAGAATAATTTTTGCTCCTAATTGCTTTAAAGCATCTAAATGAAAATTTACAGGTCTAGTTCCAATAGCGCAACCACCAGGAAGAGCAATTCTTGCCTTTCCATATTTAGCTAACAAAGGTCCAAGTACCAATATAGAGGCTCTCATGGTTTTTACTAACTCATATCTTGCTTCAATGTCTTTTAAGTTGAATGAAGATATAGTAAAGTTCATATTCTCATCAAGCAAAATTTCAGCTCCCATCGATCCTAATAATTCAAAAATAGTTGTGATGTCTTGTAAATAGGGAAGATTTTTTAGAATAATTTTTTCATCAGATAAAATTGTTGCTGCAATCATAGGTAATGCAGCGTTCTTTGCTCCAGAGCATTTAATCTTTCCTGAAAGAGTATTTCCACCTTTTATTAATAGTTTTTCCATGATTAATTATATAATTTTGGTTTCTAAGCTTAGAGCATGAAGTTCGCCTGATTCAAATTTATTTTGAAGGAGTTTCATTACGGTCTTGTGTTGATTAATCAACGACATGTCAGCAAAGGTTTTTGAGGCAACTTCAAGACGAAGATTGCATGAGTCACCATAAAATTTACATTCAGCATCTGGTATATTATCCATTAATATTTTTTTTATGGTTTCTTTCATATCAAGAAATGCCCGCATCACCAAAATCAGAAACCCAATTTTTTATAGCAATTTCAATATCTTCATCGTATGAAATTGCTAATGCCTGAAATTGATTTCTAAGTGTTAAACCCAAATTAACACCATTAATAATTATATTTACAATCTTCCATCCATCTTTAGTTTTTCGAACTTTATATGAAACTGGATACTGACTAGTTCCAGTATCGAGAATTTGTTTTACTTCAATATTCTTGTCAAAATCAGATTTCATTTCTTCTGGAAAAACTGTAGTTATAGTAGAATCGCCCCATTGAGCAAGAGTTGATGCATAATTATCTAGTAAGGATTCTTTAAAAATTAATACGAACTCAGCTCTTTGAGTTTCAGAAGCCATTAAATAATACTTTTTACCCATAACACTGGCAGCAACTCTTCTAAAATCTATCATTGGTTCAAAAATTTCTTTAATTTTATCTTCATATAATGATCTATCCTTCTCAAATAATTCAACATTCTCAACAAGAACATCTGCCATCTTTTGAGCATTAGTATCTATGAATAAAAATGGATTATCTTCTGATTTTGTAGAAATAGAAATTATCATTAATAAGAAAAGAAAGAAATAATTTTTATGTGGGTGTAACATTGGTCTATTATAGCATTTACGTGAATATAAATTTTCTAAATTATTGTGAAAAAATATAACTACATAGCATCGGCAAAAAGAACATTAAAGATAGAATCTGATTCTATTTCGGCTCTTGGAAAACAGCTTGATAATTCCTTTACAACTCTATGTGAGAAGGTGGCCTCTAGCAAAGGTAAGTTTGTAATAATGGGTGTTGGCAAGTCTGGTCATATTGCTCAGAAAATATCTGCCACATTATCAAGCACCGGGACACCTTCAATATTTATTCATCCAACAGAAGCTGCTCATGGAGATATGGGATTAATTAATAAAAAAGATATTGTTCTTTTGATATCTAATTCTGGTGAAACTGATGAAATAATTAATATACTTACATCACTTAAAAGACATTCAAAAGAGATCGCTTCATTGACCAGTGATAATTCTTCAACTATTGCTAAATCTGCAGATATTAAAATTAAAATTAAATCTAAAAAGGAGGCATGTCCCTTAGATTTGGCTCCAACATCTTCCACAACAAATGCTTTAGCATTTGGAGATGCGCTGGCAATTGCATTGCTTGAAGCAAAAGGTTTTACAAAAAATGATTTTGCTTCTTCTCATCCAGCTGGAAAATTAGGAAAGAAGCTTATTACAAAAGTTAGTGATTTGATGCATAAAGGTAGCTCTGTACCAAAAGTATCGCCCAACACTATACTTGATAAAGCTTTGCTAGAAATAACCAAAAAAAACTTAGGAATAACTTTAGTTGTTGATAAGACAAAAGTCGTTGGAATATTTACAGATGGCGACCTTAGGAGATCTATAAATAATAAAGTAGATATTCAACAAACCAAAATTAAAGACCTCATGACCAAGTCATATAAAACAATAAGCTCGAATGCATTAGCAGTAGATGCTGCAAAAATTATGGAAAAAAATAAGATTTTTACATTAGTGGTAACAGAGAAGAAAAAATATGTAGGTGTCATTTCTATGCATGATTTAATTGAAGCCAGGATACTTTAATTGAAAAATTTACTTTTAGTCCTAACAATACTGCTCTTTCCTTTTAAAGTTTCATCAGACTTCAAAAGTGACATAAAAATTAATTCAAATTCTATTGAGTTTTTAAAGGAGTCTAATAAGATTAATTTTCTGGATAATGTAGAAATTAATTCAGAATACGTCAATATTAAAGCTAATTCTGCAACTTATGATCAAAACAAAGATGTTATATCTTTTTCAGGAACTCCTACCTTAATTAAATCAAAAAAAAATGAAGGTCTTTTTGATGGAAGAGCAGAAAAAATATTATTTTTTAATGATGAAGAAATCCATCTCATTGGTAATGCTTCAATGACATATGAAAACGTATCCGTATCATCAAATGTAATAATTTTTAATCCTCAAAACGGCAAGATAGCATCAGGATGATAATTTATGTTAAAAGTTAAGGAAATATCCAAAACAATAAAAGAAAAAAAAATTCTTTCTCAAGTAAGCTTCCAGGTCGGTAAGGGTGATGTATATGGGTTGCTTGGTCCTAATGGCGCAGGTAAAACAACCACTTTCTATATAATTGCTGGCCTTGTAACATCAGACAAAGGAAAGGTTTTGCTTCTTGATAAAGATATTTCAAATCTACCCATGCACAAAAGATCTAAATTGGGTATTAAATATTTACCTCAAGAACCTTCTATTTTTCAGGGATTGACTGTTTACGAAAACCTTAAAGGTTTAGCTGAATTATCATTTAATGATCAAAATAGTATCAACAAATTTATTGATAGTTCTATTGAGGAGTTTGGCCTGTCTGAAATATCTAATTTGAAAGGGAGGCAGCTTTCAGGTGGGCAAAGAAGAAAGGTTGAGATTGCAAGAACTCTAGCAGCTGATCCAAAAGTAATACTTATGGATGAGCCTTTTGCTGGTATTGATCCAATTGCAATTGAGGACATAAAGAATGTTTTGAAAAAATTAGTAGAAAAAGATATTGGGGTGCTAATTACAGACCACAATGTGAGAGAAACATTAGAAATATGTAATCAAGCTGCAATAATTAACAATGGTGAGATTATTGCAGAAGGTGATAAAGACAAATTAATTAATGATGAGTTAGTTAAAAAAGTTTATCTTGGAGATATGTATAATTAGATGGGTATACTTTTATCTAAAAATCTTAGACAAAAACAAAGTGTCACACTTACACCAACTTTAAAAAAATCTATTGATCTTCTTCAGTTATCTAGGTTTGAACTAATAAAAAAAATTGAAAAAGAAATAGATGAAAATCCATTCCTTCAAAAAGATCAAGATTTTGAAAAAATTGATGGATCATACAGTCAAGATTTTAATTTTGAAATAGAATCAAAGGTTACACTAAGAGAAAGTCTTATTGGGCAATTAAGTGATTTCAGTCTTAATAAAAAACAGACTGAGTTATCAAAAATCATAATTGATTGTATTGATGAAAATGGAATGTTGGTTGATGAAATATCTGAAATTGAAAAAATGTCTAAATACACCTTTAATGCGGATGATATTGAAAAAATTCTTTTAAATGTAATACAAAAAATGAATCCGCCTGGCATTGGTTTTAGGAATCATAAAGAATGCATAAGAATACAAATATCTTCCAGCAATTTATCAAAAAAAAAGAAATCATTGATAATGAAGATAATATTTAATAAAGATTTGGATAATCTAAAGTTGATAAGAAGCAGTTTAGCTCAACAAGGTTTTTCTGAAGATGATCTCAATGATGCGCTGAAGGAAATTCAAAAATGTGACCTTAGTCCTGGTCTTAATTATAAAAAAATTAAATACATTGAACCCGATTTAAAAATTACACTTGTGAATGAAGATATTAAGGTAAGTTTTATTGATGAAAGCTTTCCAGCAATAAAAACAGATGACAATCTTATAAATCAAGTTAAAAAAGAATTAAAAATTAATAAAAATCCTAGTATTTTAAAAAAAATTAATGAAGCAAAGTGGCTTTTAACATCTGTACAAAAAAGAAATGATACGGTAAGAAAAGTTGGTGAGTATATCTGTTCTAAACAAATTGCATTTTTTGAAAATAATCCACTAAAAATTAATACCTTAAACAACAAAGAAATAGCCAGCCAAATAGGTGTTCATCCCTCGACTATTTCGAGAATATTGAGATATAAATATATCGATACTCCAAAAGGTGTAATACCCTTAAAATCACTGCTTGTATCTTCAGTTTCAAAAATAAGAGATATTTCTAATTCACAGTTAATGAGATTAATTAAAGATATCGTTGATAAAGAAAAAAAGCCAAAAAGTGATAATAAAATAGCTATTGAACTTAATAAAAAAGGTTACGGTTTGGCTAGGAGAACTATCTCCAAATATAGAAAAATGAATAATATACCCCCATCCAGGAGTAGATAAATTTTCTAAGTTACAATTGTTTTATGACTGCTATAAAAAATAATGATAATTTAAAGGTCATATTAGATGATTCTTTAGACTTATCTATAAATCAAATAAGAAGGCTGTTATCAAACATGTCCTCATCTGAAATAGCGCATGCTCTCGAATCATCTCCACCTAAGCAAAGAAATCTTTTATTTTCACTGTTAAAAACCGAAGAAGAGGGAGATGTCCTATTTGAATTGGGAGAAGAAATTCAACAAGATTTGATTTCAAATATCTCAAATGAAGAGCTAGCGGAGGCTGTAAAGGAGCTAGAGCTAGATGAAATTGTAGATATTCTTCAAAATCTCCCTGAAGAAAGAATGAAAAAGATCCTCTCAAATATGTCAAAGGTAGATAGAAAAAGAATTGAGATGGGTCTCACTTTTCCAGAAAATACTGCAGGTGGACTGCTAAATACTGATGTGATAAGTGTGCGCCCATATAATTCAATTAATGAAGTAATAAGCTATCTTAGGGATCTTGGAGAATTGCCGGAAAATACAGATAAGATTTTTGTAGTTAATGATATAAATGAATATTTAGGAGAATTATCAATTAGTGAGATTATCACATCAAACCCATCAATGATTGTAAGAGAGATTATGAAAACTGAAGTACTTCCTATCAATGTTAATATTGATGATAAAGAAGTAGCAACATTATTTGAAAGAAATAATTTGATTTCATCTTCTGTAATTGATGATGATAATAAATTAATAGGAAGAATTACTATTGATGATGTTGTTGATGTTATCCGTGAGGATGCTGACCAAAACTTACTAGGAATGGCTGGCGTTGCTGAAGATACCTTTGCTCCACCAGGTAGAGCGGCAAAGAGTAGAGTTTTCTGGCTTAGCATGAATCTCCTAACTGCCTTTATTGCAGCTACTACAATAAATATTTTCCAAGACGTTATTGATAAATTTGTTTACTTGGCAATACTTATGCCTATAGTTGCAAGCATGGGTGGCGTGGCGGCTACACAAACACTAACGATAGTTTTACGTGGATTGACCTTAGAGCAAATAAACTCCTCAAATATAAAATGGTTATTCAAGAGGGAGTTAGCTGTTTCAATATTAAATGGCATTGTTTTATCAATTTTGGTAGGTGTCATAACATATATCTGGTTTCAAGAATTGGCAATATCCTTGCTAATATCATGCGCTTTAGTAATAAATCTTATAAGCTCAGTTATTGCTGGCATACTAGTTCCCCTAATTCTTAGAAAACTAAAACAGGACCCAGCAATCGGCGGAAGTGTGGTTGTTACAACAGTAACAGATGTAATCGGATTTATTTCGTTCTTAGGATTGGCAACAATATATCTCTATAACTAATTTAATCTCTCGATCAAAGGCTCTTCGACTGAACCTTTTACTTTGAATTTAAATGTTGAAACATTATCAATATTATCTTCAAAAACATTTTCTAATACTAGACCTCCTGCCAAAGCCGGAATGCCACCAAAAATTGCAGCATACCATGGAATATTTTCTGAAACTTTTAGCCTCATATCTAAGTCTAGGTTTAAATTATTAAGAATACCTTCAGAGTTTTTATATATATCGCCCTTCCAGCTCATTTTAGCCTCACTCGTTTCAATCTTAATTGGATTTCTAATTAATGCCCTATTTTGCCCAATATAGAAATCACCTTCAGCTCTATTAATATACAAATTTGAAGATGTTATGTTTACTTCATTATTAATATTTTCAATTACGGCATTCAAATTAAATATTTTTAATGCTCTCAAAAGTGCAGAATCTCCAAGCGAAGTATCAGATTTAAAATCTTTTAACAGGAAATCTATCCGACCTTCTAAATTTTTTAATTGCTTCATGCTGTTCCATTGAATATTCAAATCTGTAGATAAATACTCAAAATCATAGTCAATAAAAGCTTTTAATGGCTTGTTTTCATTATTAATTTTATACGATCCCCTTACCCTATACATGTCATTTGTTCTGTTATAGCTTATAAAAGCTTTTTCATTATTATTGTCGGGACCAATATTTAAATTTTTACTTGAGGCATTTATATTATCTAGTGTCGTTATACTTTCATTTCTTAATAAATAAAAATCAATATCTTGAAAAAGATTATCGTATGTTTGAATATTTCTACCAACAAATCTTAAATTTATTTCCTCAATATTGAAATTGTTTTGAGATTTATTTATCTCTATGTCCTTAAATTCAAATTTTGTATCAAAAAGATCGATTCTCATGAAACCTGTTTCGTCAACCTTAATCATTCCATTAAGATCTTTTCCTGCAAAAACAGCGTCTATATTATTTTCTTTGAAATAAACTTCAAATTCTTGATCGTTGTATGTATTCTCAAAAAAATTAAGTTCTTTGATTTTTGACTTAATTGAGATTAAACCTGATGTTTTGTTTACTTGGTTACTGAATGAAAGTTTGTTCATATCTAATTTTTTTAAAGATAAGAATATGTAAAAACCATCTTTATAATCTATGAGTTGTATATCTTTGTAATAATTATTTCCAAACGCAAAATATCCTGTGTTATTTGGACCGATGTGTGATCTAAAATTTGCATTCTTTATAAAATATGTAGGTTTAGACAAATCACTTATATTAATTTTTGTCTTTAAGTTTTTGCCTTTATTTTTATTTAAATCATCAATAACAGAAGTAATTCTTGTGTTAGATAAATTCGTTTCTAAATCAAGCGAGACTATGTCATCATTTATAGTTAACACTCCCATAAACTCTTCCAGACCATCTAATTGTAAGTACTGATCATAATTAGCAATCTTGCTCATATCAAATTTTAGTTTAGATCTTACTGTGACTAATTGATCTTTAATCAAAATTGAGCCTTTGATATTCTGATCAGGTATTGAAGCATTAAATATACCGCTAAGATTTTTATTTAGATTGGTATTTATAACCAAGTCTATTTCTTTAATTGAGTATTCTGTATTGGTGATAAGTGATGATTTATTAAAAATAAATTTATTTAAATTTCTTAAATCTTTTAAATCTGTATCAAAGTAACCCTTACTTTGAATTTTTAGATCTATCTCATAGTCTAGGAATGCTTCTAAATTGATTAATTTCTCATTATCAATAATTTTTTCATCGAGATTGAATACAGCAGAATAGAAAATCTTATTTGAGCCATATTCATTGAAGATATTCAATTCTTTAAAAATAATGTTATTAAGTTTCCCATTATCATTAGTTATGGATATTTTCCCATTATGACTTTCAATTAAGCTATTATTTGCTTGAAGATTATATATTTCAGATTTTATATCTGTTTTGTTAACAATGAGTTTAAAGTCTTTCCTCTGAATTGAATTCGGCCTATTAACATATGAAAAATCTTTTAAATCTAAAAATGTTAAGTTAATTTGTTTTGTCGTAAATGACTTAACAAGGTTAATTCCTACAGCAATTTTTTCAGCTTCTAATATTGTTTTATTATTTGTATCTTTGACAACTATATCTTCAAAATTAAAACCTGGAGATATAAGATCCCTGTCTGAATCAACACTTTTGTACTCAATAATAAAATCATCACTAAAGTACTTATTAGCTACAAAAATTATATTTTCAGGCTTATAGATTAAAGAAATATAAGTTATTACTATTGTTAAGAACAATAAAACTGTTATAAACAACAAAGAAATGAATGTTTTTTTTATAACTGTCATGTTTATTTTTCTAGTCTAAATATTTTTGGAAAATATGAAGAAAAAATAGCTACACCAAAACAAAAAACAATATTAAAGACGGTACTTATTATCAAAGTTAAGTAAGAAAAATTATAAAGATTTAAAACAAGTTGCGTAAATCCAACATATCCTGCCGCTGAAAGTCCAAAAAATAAACAAATCTGTAAGTAAGAAAATATTTTAAACTTATTTGAATAAGATTGAATTAGGTATGTGATTACACAAAATAACGTTGCATTAAGACCAAAATAGGAACCCTGTATAAGGTCAACAAATAATCCTACTAAAAAAGCTGCAATTGGGCTTGTGTTTGTGTTCGATCTATAAACATACAAAGAATATCCTAAAAAGGTTAATGGAAGAATTATAGAAAATTTAGACATAAGCCCAACAAAACTTAATTCAATATAATTTAAAAATATAAGGGCTATTATATTTTTTATAAATTTACTCATTGATCTAATAGCACACCAAATAAATTGTTATCTAATGGGTTTGCAGACAATTTGATTTCTATATCCTTTCTTGTGGGCGATATATCTGAAATATTTATAGCATTTCCTATTTTAATATCCTTTGGAAAAACCCCTCCCATTCCTGATGTATAAAATATTTCATTTGATGGGATCTCTTCCTTCCAAACTAAAGGATTATATGAACAAATAATAATATCTGCTTTGCCACTACCCCTTCCATTACAAAAAAACTTATCTGAAAGAGATTTAACTGGCACTGAGTGAGAAATATCTGTTAAGAGAATTACTTCAAGGTATTTTCCTTCATTTGAAACTTGACCAATAATTCCCGAGGAACTAAAAACAACACTTTCTTTTGCAGCTTGTTTGATATCTGATATGACTTCGATATACATCCTATGTTTATCGCAGCAATTAAAAACATTTGGATCTAAGTTTTTTAATTCTGCAACAGAGTAATTAGTGAAGCTATTATGCTCAAATGGATGTTTGAGAACATTTTTATCTTTGTAAAAATTATTTTCTCTAGAAATTAGGTAATTATTTAAATAACTTACATCTAGGGCTTTTTTTAAACTTTCATTTTCTTTTATTAATGCTTTTTTTGTCTTAGATCGATTAAAATTTTCTCTAAGAAGGTCAATAGTATAGTTTTTTAAAATATAGGAAGTTGTAATTACTAATGAATTGTAGGTGTGTCTGATTTTGTTCAGATTATCAGTTTTGTAATCTATAAATAAAATACCTACACCTAAAAAAATACATAATAAATATAGAATCTTTTGACCAGGAGTAGGAGTAATCCTAGCCATATTAATTATTCAGATGATAGAAGGTCGATATTGTATTTATCCATTATTTCAAGAGCCTGGCCTCCACCTCTTGCTACACAGGTTAATGGATCTTCAGCAACAATTACTGGAATTCCAGTTGAGTTTGAAATAAGTTTGTCTAAATCTCTTAATAATGCGCCGCCACCTGTTAAAACAATTCCCCTCTCTGCTATGTCGGCTGCAAGCTCAGGAGGTGATAGCTCTAAAGCATTTCTAATTGCTCTAACCATTCCATACAGTGGATCTTTCATTGCTTCAAAGATTTGTTCACTGTTAATAGTGAATGTTTCTGGTATGCCCTCTGCAAGGTTTCTCCCAGTTATAGACATTTCAAGTTTTTCTGACTCAGCTGTAGCGCAACCTATAGTATATTTAATTTTTTCAGCAGTAGATTCGCCTATTACACAACCATAATTTCTTCTTATCCATGAAGTTATTGAATCATCAAGTTTATCACCACCAATTTTTACTGATTCGGAATAAACCACACCATTAAGCGATAAAATAGCAACTTCTGAAGTTCCTCCTCCAATATCAACTACCATATTTCCACTAGCCTCTTCAACTGGAAGACCGGCACCAATTGCAGCAGCCATTGGTTCTTCAATCAATTTTACATCTCTAGCACCCGCACCAAGGACTGACTCTCTTATTGCTCTTCTTTCTACTTGGGTTGATCTGCATGGGACACAAACCAGCACTCTCGGGCTTGGCTTGATAAAGAGTTTTTCATGCACTTTAGCTATAAAATGTTGAAGCATTTTTTCCGTAACTTGAAAGTCTGCGATAACTCCCTCAGACAAAGGTCTAATTGCTTTTATATTCCCTGGGGTTCGTCCAAGCATTTTTTTTGCTTCTGTTCCAACAGCAACAACCGTTTTTTGTCCTCTAGACTCCCTTATTGCAACAACTGATGGCTCATTTAAGACAATGCCAACATCTTTTGTATAAATCAAAGTATTGGCTGTACCAAGGTCTATAGATAGATCATTGGAGAAGTATCCTCCAATCATTTTAAACAAGTTAAATTTCACGTGATTCCCTTTAAATAAATTAATTTAAATAATTTGTTAGTTAGGTTAATATCATCCCACTAATCTATAATAATATCCTATATATGGACAAGAAAACAGTAACAACTATATCTTACTTATCAAGACTAAAAATAGACGCTGAAAAAGAAGAAAAAATAACAAATGATTTAGAGAATATCATTAAATTTGTTGACCAGCTAAATGACGTTGATACCTCCGATATAGAGCCTTTAACAAACCCCTTAGAAAAAATGGCAAAAACTAGAGATGATAAGGTAACAGCAAAGAATTTAAAGGAAGAATTGCTAGAAATTGCACCATCTTCTAATGAGGACTATTTTTTAGTCCCAAGGGTGGTTGAGTGACTATAAGATATAAAACAATAAAACAAATGAAAAAAATGATATCTGATAAGGAGGTATCAAATAAAGAAATTGTTCAAGAAATCTATAGATTAATTAATGAAAATTCACATCTAAATGCATTTGTAACTCTCAACGAAGCTAATTCTTTAAAAAAAGCAGAATTATTAGATAGCAACTCATCAGATTTATCTTTAGCTGGTATACCAATTGCTCAAAAAGATCTATTTTGTACAAAAGGACTAAGAACTACATGTGGTTCTAAAATTCTAGAAAATTTTATTCCACCATATTCAGCAACTGTTATTGAGAACCTAGAAAATGCAGGGTGTATATCTGTTGGTAAAACTAATATGGATGAGTTCGCGATGGGATCATCTAATGAAACCAGTTATTTTGGTAATGTTGAAAATCCATGGGGGGATAAATTGGTGCCTGGAGGAAGTTCAGGAGGCTCTGCTGCTGTTGTTGCAGCAGGTATTGTTCCAGCTGCATCTGGAACAGATACTGGAGGATCTATAAGGCAACCAGCTTCTCTATGCGGAATAACAGGTCTTAAGCCTACATATGGAAGAATATCAAGATGGGGTATGATTGCGTTTGCATCTAGCCTAGACCAAGCTGGTCCAATGGCCAGAACTGCAGAAGATTGTGCATTGCTTCTTAACGAAATGTGTTCACATGATCGAAAAGATACAACTTCCTTAGATGAAAGTATTCCGAATTTTGAAGATAATTTAAATCTATCATTAAAAGGTAAAAAAATTGGGGTTGTAAAAGATCTTGATTTATCCAGCCTAGATGATGATGTGGTAAGTGTTTACGAGAGCTCTTTGCAAGAATTCGTTTCGCTTGGAGCAGAATTAGTTGAAATTTCTTTACCAAATCTTTCTTTATCTGTTCCTACTTACTATGTTGTAGCGCCAGCAGAATGTTCATCAAATTTGTCTAGAT
Source organism: Gammaproteobacteria bacterium (assembly GCA_045563715.1). Taxonomy (GTDB): domain Bacteria; phylum Pseudomonadota; class Gammaproteobacteria; order Magnimaribacterales; family D2472; genus SAR86A. Next base: position 139,899 of record JBJLIP010000001.1, read on the forward strand.
TTGATGGGGTTAAATTTGGAAGAAGATCTGAAAATCCAAAAGATTTAGAAGAACTTTATATTCAAACAAGATCCGAAGGTTTTGGTGATGAGGTTAAAAGAAGAATTTTAATTGGATCTTATGTGCTCTCTGCAGGGTATTATGATGCTTATTACAAAAAAGCCCAACAAGTGAGAAGACTTATAAAAAAGGATTTTGATGAGGCGTTTTGTGTTGTTGATGTAATTATGACGCCAACAACAAGAGGTCCTGCATTTGAAATGGGTTCAAAAGGAAGCGATCCCATACAAATGTATCTTGAAGATTTGTTTACAATTTCTGCAAACCTTGCAGGTTTACCAGCAATGTCCTTGCCAAATGGAAATATCGAGAATAAACCGATTGGACTTCAAATAATTGGAAATTTTCTTGATGAAAGCTCAATCTTAAATTTTGGTCACATGTATCAAACCAAGACAAACTGGCATATGTATACGCCTGATGGAGTAATAGAATGAGCTGGGAAACAGTAATTGGTCTTGAGATACATACCCAACTTTCTACCAAGTCTAAATTGTTTTCAGGTGGTTCTACAGAATTTGGGGCTGAATCAAATACTCATGTTGATCTTGTTGATATGGGATTGCCTGGTGTTCTTCCTGTAGCTAATAAAGAAGCTTTTTATAAGGCAATTAGATTTGGTCTTGCCACTGGTGCAGAAATTAATCAAATCTCTTCTTTTGATAGAAAAAATTACTTTTACCCCGATCTTCCCAAGGGTTATCAAATTACTCAAATGACTAAGCCTATTATTGAGAAAGGCTCAATAAAAATTTTAACCGATGAAGGTGAAAAAGTTATAAATATTACCAGAGCCCATCTAGAAGAAGATGCAGGTAAATCAATTCATGACTTATTTGAAGGAGAAACAGGAGTAGATCTTAATAGAGCTGGCACTCCCCTTCTTGAAATTGTTTCTGAACCTGAAATTTCAAATGCTAAAGAAGCTGTTGCTTATTTTAAGGCCATAAAACAACTAGTAACTTTTTTAGATATATGTGACGGGAATATGGCACAAGGATCAATGAGGTGTGATGTAAATGTTTCTATTAAAAAAAGTGATGATAAAAAATTAGGAACAAGAGCTGAGTTAAAGAATATAAATTCTTTTAAATTTATTGAAAAAGCTATCAATTATGAAATAGAGCGTCAAATTAAATTAATTGAGAATGGTGAATCTGTTGTCCAAGAAACAAGACTATATGACAGCGATAAAAATGAAACCAGATCAATGAGATCAAAGGAAGAAGCAAATGATTATAGATATTTTCCTTGTCCTGATCTTCTTCCAGTAGTAATTTCAGATAAAGAGTTACAAGAAATTAAGGACAATCTTCCAGAGCTACCAGAAGAAAAAGAAAATAGATATATATCAGAAATTGGGCTTGACGAATCAGAAGCAAAAATTATATCTTCCTCTAAAACAATGGCTAATATGTTTGAAGGAGCTTCAAGCAAAACAGATGATACAAAGCTTGTAGCTAAATGGTTAGTTGGAGATGTAAGTGCTTTATTAAATAAAGATAATATCGAAATTGACGAATCAAATTTAATACCAGAAAATTTTGGCAAATTAATTGAGAGAATTTCTGATAACACTATCTCTGGAAAAATTGCTAAATCAGTTCTTGAAGAGGTTTGGGAAAATGGAACTGATGTTGATGAAATAATTGAAACAAAAGGCCTTGTTCAAATTCAAGATGAATCACTGCTTGAAGAAGTAGCTAACAAAGTTGTGGGCTCAAATCCAGACCAAGTTGCCGCATATAAAGGTGGAAAAGATAAGTTATTTGGTTTCTTCGTAGGACAAGTAATGAAAGAGACTCAAGGAAAAGCTAATCCTAAAAGTGTTAATGAAATTCTAAAAAAAATTCTAAGTTAAAGAATAAACATACTAAGAGTCTCAGCTACAAATGCAGGCTTCTCAACACCTTTTATTTCCATTGTTACTTCTGTCTTAGCCAGGTACTGTCCAGGATTTTTTTCAGTTACATCAATACACTTCATACGAATTCTAACTTCTGAATTTACTGGTACAGGACTTAGAAATCTTACTTTATCTAATCCATAATTTAATCCCATCTTAGTTCCCTCAAGGATCATGCCTACTTCTTGTTCAAATGGTATTCCAGCCACTAAAGACAGCGAAAGAAATCCATGAGCAATAGTTGATCCGAATACTGGAGTTGCTTGTTCAGGATCTACGTGAATAAATTGATGATCCATTGTTGCATCAGCAAATTTATTTATACGTTCCTGATCAATAGTCACCCAATCTGATACACCAACTTCTGTTCCAAGCACTGAATCAATTTCTGATGGTTTTACAATTTTTAACATACTATTTCTCCATGTAGTGGTTGCTATACTCGTCTCTAAGTTCAAATTTTTGTAGTTTTCCTGTTGCTCCATGAGGTAATTCTTTTAAGAAGATAATTTCATCTGGTAACCACCATTTTGCAACTCTATCACTTAAAAAGTCGATAATACTTTCTTTTTCAATAGGTTCGCCAGAATTAGTCACTATAAACAGCATTGGTCTTTCGTCCCATTTTGGATGTGGAATGCCAACAACACAAGCTTCAGCAACTTCAGGATGTCCAAAAGCGGCATTTTCTAAATCAATTGAACTAATCCATTCGCCTCCTGATTTAATTACATCTTTAGCTCTGTCTTTTATAGTCATATATCCGTCTTGATCTAACACTGATATGTCTCCAGTATCAAACCAACCCTCAGCATCGACCGCATCCTTATCAGCTTTAAAATATTTCTGGAGAATCCACGGACCTCTTACCATTAAATGGCCCTGTGACTCACCATCTTTTGGAAGTTCATTACCTTCATCATCCACAACTTTTAATTCAACACCATATATAGGTCTGCCTTGTTTTAGCTGAATTGCATATTTCTCCTCTTTGGACATAGTTTCCATTGCTTGTGTTGGAACATTTGTAGTGCCCAAAGGGCTCATCTCTGTCATACCCCATGCGTGGATTACGTTTACATCATGAACTTCATCAAATTCCTGAAGTGTAGCAAGAGATAAAGCTGAGCCTCCTATAATTGTATTTTTTACAGAAGAAAGAATCTTGTTATTCTCTCTGCAATATGCCAATAATCCCATCCAAATTGTTGGAACACCAAATGCCAGACTGACATCCTCCTGGTCAATCAACTCGTATAAAGGCTCTCCTTCCATCTGCATACCTGGCATCACCAACTTAAGGCCGTTCATAGGACCAAAATATGGAATACCCCATGCAAGAACATGAAATAAAGGAACTACCATAAGAATTGAATCATCTGGTTGGATAGTCATTGCTGTTAGAGCTGCTTGAGCATGAAGAACATTTGATTTATGGCTATATAACACTCCCTTGGGATTTCCAGTTGTGCCTGACGTGTAACATAGTGCGCATGCTGCATCATCATCTAGTACTGGCCATTTATATTCTTCATCACCATCTTTAATGTACTCTTCGTAAGATATCGCATTTTTTAATGTGGTTTCAGGCATCTCACCTTCTTCACATAAAACTATGTATTTCTCTACGGTAATTAATTGATCTTGAAGCCCTTCCAATATTGGAACAAAGGGAAGTTCCACAAAAATAATTTTATCTTCAGCATGATTAATTATGTAAACTGCTTGCTCTGGGTGCAATCTAAAATTAAGAGTATGAGTTACTGCACCCATTCCTGAAATTCCATAGTACATTTCAAGATGTCTGTATGTATTTAAAGCTAATGTTGCAACGACATCTCCCTTATTAACCCCATCTTTTTCTAAAGCTGATGCAAGTTTTCTTGACCTTATGCAAACTTTTTCATAGTTTGATCTGTGAACCTCTCCTGAAACCAATCTGCTTATTATTTCTGTTTTTGGATGTATTTCTTTTGCATGCTCAATAATTCCAGCAACATTAGGTGTCCATTTTTGCATATCTCCAATCATTTTGAATTGCTCCCTTATCTTGTTTGTTATAAATTATATAAGAAGCAACATTATTTGATAACAAAAAATATGAATATAAAAGAAGGTATTGAAAAAAGATTTTCTGTAAGGGCATTCACAGATGAAGTTCCAAGCATGGATATAATCAAGGATATATTAAAAATGGCTAATTCTGCGCCATCTGGAGGAAATATTCAGCCATGGAAAGTTTATGTTTTAAATGAAACGTCAAAATCCAAGCTGGCAGAAAAAACTCTTCAGAACTTTGATAATGGAGTTCAAGAAGAAATTGAATACGATATTTACCCAAAACCATTAGCAGATGAATATAAAAAAAGAAGGTATGAATGCGGGGCAGATATGTACAATGCTCTATCAATTGAGAAAGATGATCTAGATTCTAGGTTCAAACAAATTAGAGAAAACTATAACTTTTTTGGTGCTCCGTTAGGGATGATCATTACTATTGATAGATCTTTTGGGAATAATGGCTGGGGTCATGTTGGAATGTTCTTGGAAAATTTATGGTTGAGTGCTATTCATCATGGCTTGGGTTTATGTTTACAAGAATCATGGTCCATATATCCAAAAACTGTGAAAGAAGCTATTAAACATCCTGATAACGAAATGGTTTGGTGTGGTATAGCAATTGGTTATATAGATAAGGATAATCCAATAAATAACTACAGAACCAAAAGAGAAGAATTGGATTCATTTGTAAAATTTATTGTATAAATCTTTGTGCCTCATTCTATAAATTTTCAAAACACTTATGCTAAAGAGCTTAGTGAAATATGCAAAAAATCTATTCCTGCTGGCTTCATAGAGTCTGAAGTACTGTTAAAAAACTATAATCTTGCTCAAGAGCTTGGGCTTAATAAGAATTTCATTGATTCAAAAGAATGTTTAACTATTTTTTCTGGCGTTTGTTTGCCAAAAAGCTCTATGCCAATAGCTCAAGCCTATTCAGGTCATCAATTTGGGCATTTCAGTCCTGAATTAGGAGATGGAAGAGCAATTCTTTTGGGTGAGATCAACGACCATGATATTCAACTTAAAGGAATTGGGCAGACTCCTTTTTCAAAAAGAGGAGATGGCAAATCTTCTCTTAGTCCAGTCCTAAGAGAATATGTTGTTAGTGAATTTATGCATTCAATAAAAATTCCTTCGACAAGAGCTCTTCTTGCTATTAAAACTAATGAAAATGTTTTACGTGAAACAGAACAACCTGGTGGAGTGTTAGCACGTGTTGCCAAAAGTCATATTAGAATTGGTACATTTGAATATGCTAAAGGTAGAGGCTTTGAAACGCTTAAATCGTTGGCCGATTATTCGATCAAAAGACATTATCCAGAAGTAAATCAAACCGATAACAAATATTTGAGCTTCTTTGCGGCTGTATGTGACAAACAAGCATCATTAGTTTCAAAATGGATGAGTGTTGGCTTTATTCACGGTGTTATGAATACAGACAATATGACAATCTCAGGCGAGACAATTGATTATGGTCCATGTGCTTTTATGAATAAATATGATCCAAAAACTGTTTTTAGTTCTATTGATCATGGTGGAAGATATGCTTATCAAAATCAACCTGCCATTCTAGTATGGAATCTTGCCAAATTAGCTGAAACTCTTATTCCGCTTATAAATCAAGATTCCAAAAAATCGGTCAAGCAATTAACAGAGGTTCTTCAATTAGTGATGCCATCATATCAAGAATATTTTTATAAAGAATTATCTGAAAAATTAGCTTTAAGTGGAATAAATAATAAGAATATAAAAATAATTGAGGACTATTTAAAAATATTGGAATCTAACTCAATTGACTTTACTAAGTCATTTCGAGATCTGTCAAAACTATATTTTAGTAATTTAGAAATCAAAGAGTCTGAATTTTCAGGTGTATCTAATTTTATTGATTGGTATGAAAGGTGGAAGCAACAATTGGACAAAAATCAAAACCTTGCTAAAAATATGGATAATATTAATCCATGCTATATTCCAAGAAATCATATTCTTGAGGAAGCCCTAATAAATGCAATAAATAATAAAAACTCTGGAATAAATAAACTTATAAAAATATTAAATAGCCCCTACAAAGAAATTTCTGATTTCCAAAAATATGCATCCCCTTCATTAAAACCGGACATCAATTATGTAACTTATTGCGGAACTTAGAGCATTCCAACCGATACTCTAGGATGATTTTGGAAATCTTTTAAAAGTTTAATATTTGTGAAACCATTTTCTTCTAAAATATTATTTACTTCTTCAGATTGATTGTAGCCATGCTCTAAAATAAGAATGCCTTTTTCTTTTAAAATATCTTTAGATTGGCAAATGATTGTTTTTATATCGCCTAAGCCGTTATTTGATGCTACTAGAGCTTGATAGGGTTCATGTTTTAAATTATTAAGGTGAATGTCTTCTTTATTAATGTATGGAGGATTGCTAACAATTACGTCAAAAGAATTTATATCAAAACATGATAACCAGTTTGAATTAATTAAATGAAAATTATCTACCCTTAGATTATCTTTATTAATAGAAGCAACATGCAAAGAATCTATGGAGCAATCAGATCCATAAACTTGGAATTGTGGATTCTTTAATGCAATTGACAAGGCAATGCACCCAGAACCTGTTCCAGCATCTAAAATGCTAATTTCTCCTGAAAAATTTTGTCTGTGAATATAATCAACAAGTAGCTCTGTTTCTGATCTAGGTATTAAAACTCTTTGATCAACATAAAATTCTTCTTCGTAAAATTTTGTTGAATTTAGGATGTAGTCTAATGGAATTCCTTCTTTCTTTTTTTCTATAAAATTTTTAATTAGTTTTTCTTGATGATTTGTTAGTGTTTTTTCTTTGTTAACAAATATATCTCTATCATGAAAATGTAATTTTTCTTTAAGATAAAAAATAAACTCATCTTTTACGTCTGTATTAGCCATAAAGACCTTGCCTATAATATTATTATAATGAATTAAATTTTTAGACAATTATTCTGATTCAAGTTGTGAAAGCATAGCTAGTTGATTCTCAGCCAACAAGGCATCGCATATAGTTTTTATATCACCGTCCATAATCTGATCCAGGTTATGTTGCGTTAGTTTAATTCTGTGATCAGTCATTCTACCCTGAGGGAAATTATATGTTCTAATTTTCTCACTTCTATCGCCAGTACCAACTAAGATTTTTCTCTCGCTTGCAATGCTCTCTTGTTGATTTTCTATTTCTTGTTGTTTTAGTTTTGCTGCTAACAAGGACAAGGCCTTGTCTTTATTTTTATGTTGTGATCTCCCGTCTTGGCATTCAACAACTATTCCGGTTGGTATGTGTGTTAATCGAACAGCAGAATCTGTTTTATTAACATGCTGCCCTCCAGCACCCGATGCTCTAAATGTGTCTACCCTTAGATCATTCTTATCAATATTGATATCTTGCACCTCTTCAACTTCAGGTAAGATTGCTACAGTACAGGTTGAAGTATGAATTCTTCCTTGAGACTCTGTTTCAGGAACTCTCTGAACCCTGTGAACACCCGATTCAAATTTTAAAACCTTAAAAACGCTTTTTCCCACAAGTTTTGCAACAACTTCTTTTAGGCCACCCTGTTCAGATTGTTTGATACCAATAACCTCCATATTCCAACCTTCTCTTTCTGAAAGCCTTGAATACATTCTAAAAAGATCGCCAGCAAAAATACTAGCCTCATCACCTCCTGCACCCGCTCTTATTTCAAGATAAGCGGATCCATCATCTGCTGAGTCTTTTGGTAACAACATTAATTTTAACTCTTTCTCGAGTTTCTCAGGCTTATCCTCAGCTTCTTTGATTTCTTCTTCTGCTAAAGTCTTTAAATCTTTGTCGCCCAATTCAATAATCTCATTAGCATCTGAAATGCTCTTTATTACTTGATTATATTCTTCAAACTTTTCAACAATTGGTTTTAATTCAGCAAATTCTTTATTTAATAGAGTATATTTCTCAATATCTTTAACAGTCTCAGAATCGACTAGCAAGGATTCTATTTCATTAATTCTGTTTTGGAGCTGGTCAAGCTTATTAAGCATAGAATTATGCATTTTCAATAAATCTTTTAATCATAGACTCAACAATATGGTCATCAAGTTTTTTAATATCTTTAAAGTCATTGAATTTATCACTTTCAATATTCATGGTTTTTATAGAACTTATTAATCCCGAAAAATCTTTAGAATCTTTAAATTGATTAATTTCATTTGATGATAAATTATTTAAAAATTCTTCTAGCTGAATGTTGATTTTATCTTTTGAATCTTTTATGGAAATTGCATCCAATGCTGTATGAGCTTCTATTACAATAATATTCATAGCCTTCTCAGCCTCGATTGATCTTTGGCCATAATTTTCTTGTGTTATTTTTTCAATATCATCAATTGAAAATAAATATGCCTGTTCAATATTTCTTATTTCATCCTCAATATTTCTTGGTACTCCTAAATCGATAAGTAATATTGGTTTATATTTTCTTTTTTTCAAGGCATTTTCCACTGCTCCTTTGCCTACTAACGGCAATTCAGTGGTTGAAGAAGCAATTACTATATCTGCATATTCTAGCTCGTCATGAAGAGAATCCAGTGAGGAGGAAATAACCTCATAATCATTATCTAACTTAATTTTTTTTACGCTTCTATTTACTGATTTAATTTTATTAATTCCATTCTTGAAAAGATTTTCCATTACGCTATGAGCTAAAGATCCAGCACCAACTATTAAAATATTTTGATCTTTAGGCTCCTCAAATATATTTTTAACTAGCTTATATGCCAAACCACTTACTGATAGAGAATTTAGGCCAATTTCTGTTTTAGTTCTAGCTTTCTTAGATATTTCTAATACTTTATTTGAAAGAGTTAACAATTTTCCACTAACTATATTAATTTCTTGTGCTATCTTTAATGCATTTTTAAACTGACCTAATATTTCTTGCTCACCAAGAACCTGAGAATCAATACCAGATGCCACCTTGCACATATGAACTAGAGCGTCATGTTTGTTTAGAAAATAAAAATTATCTTTTTCAAGATCATCATTTCCTAGAACAGTCATCACCTCCTCAAAGATATCTGAAGATATGCCTGATTCACCAAAAAAATAAAATTCGGTCCTATTGCACGTAGAAATGCCAAAAAACGACTCTAATTTGTTATTAAATATATTTTTTAAATGGCTATCTAATAAAATCTGGTTAGATTCATTTATAATAAATTTTTCTCTTTCAGAGACATCGGAGGTCTTATGATTTATGCCAAATAACTGTAATTCCATAATAAAAACTTTTTTTTATGTCTTGCTTATAACTTTGGTTTCTTCATGCGCTTCTTTAGATAAAAAAGATAGCTCAAATGAGTACTTTGGAAAGTTGTTAATAAGCCAAGATAATAATGATGACAAATTTTCTTTCAATATAAACATTAACCTAAGTAAAAAAGATTCTATTATACAGATTAAGAAGCCTTTTTATGGAAATGTTCTAAAGATTAAGGTAAGTGAAGGAAAGAATTTAGTCTTTCTGCCTACGAGATACAGTTCTCCATTTTATGTTCCTGAGGAAATTAATAGGAATTTTAAATACTGGTTAAGGCAATGTCTTTTATCAAAAAATTTCTACGTTGATGACGTTTTTGAAGAATTAATCTTTACCTTTAGCTGTGAGAATAAAGTAGAGAGGGCAAATTTTTATATTAAGTATGGAAATGTCTATATAGATGGATTTCTATTGAGAAAATGAACAAAATACAAATAAATTCTCCTGCAAAAATAAATTTATTTTTAAAGGTCAAAGAAAAAAATCAAGATGGATATCATAATATTGATACATCTTTTCAATTAATTGATTTATTTGACAATATGAGTTTTGAGACATCCGATAATGGTGTTGTAATCAAATCAAATGAATCTTTTTTGGAAAACAAAAATAATACTATATATAGGTCTGCTAAGTTACTTCTCAAATTCATTGATTGTAAAATGGGAGTAAATATTAAAATTAAAAAAAACATTCCGGTTGGGGCGGGTTTGGGTGGAGGTAGTTCAAATGCGGCATCTACCCTAATCGCTTTAAATAAATTATGGAACTTAGAATTATCAAAAGACAAATTAATTAAAATTGCAAAAAAAATTGGGGCTGATGTACCTTTTTTTGTGCACGGAGAAAATGCTTATGGTTATGGCATCGGCGACAAGCTTAAATCAAGAAATACGATTAAAAATAAAATACTTTTAATATATCCAGAAATAAATAATTCATCTTCAGAAATGTATCAATTATTAGATATTTACAGAAAAGGCAGCACAAACAACTTCAATCATTCACAAAATGACTTTTGGGAAATTTTTTTTAAAAAAAATGATGAAATTAAAAAGTTTTATGAATCAACAGCCGATAACTGTCAATTAAACCTGAGCGGCAGTGGTTCTTGTATGTATGTTTTATATGAAACAGAAAGTGACATAAAAGAAATTCTTAAAAAAATTCCGCGTAATTGGAGATTCTTTTTCTGTAAACCATTACAATATTCGCCGATATGTTGTCTCAAGTGATATTGGGGTGTAGCCAAGCGGTAAGGCAACGGGTTTTGATCCCGTCATGCGTAGGTTCGAATCCTACCACCCCAGCCATGCTTTATAATATACAGAGGGGAAATTTATATGACTACAGATAATTTCGATCTTTTTACTGGAACAGCTAATCCTGAACTCGCTTCTGAAGTATCAAAAATACTTGGAATTCCACTTTCTGCTGCAGATGTTGGTTATTTTTCTGACGGTGAAATTAAGGTACAAATTGAAGATAATGTCAGAGGTCATGATACTTTTATAATTCAATCTACCTGCACACCGCAAAATAAAAACTTGATGGAGCTGATGTTGCTAGCAGATGCATTAAAAAGATCATCAGCATCTAGAATTACTGCTGTTGTTCCTTACTATGGCTATGCCAGGCAAGACAGAAGAGTAAGATCTGCAAGAGTGCCTATCAGTGCTAAAGTTGTTGCTGATATGTTTTCATCTGTAGGTATTGATAGAGTTTTAACTATCGACCTCCACTCTGAATCTATTCAGGGTTTTTTTGATATGCCTGCCGATAATGTATATGCAGCAAAGCTTATGGTGGATGATATTAAAGAAAATAATGAAAGAAAGGATATTGTTCTAGTTTCTCCAGATGTTGGTGGTGTTGTTAGAACTAGAGCTATAGCAAAGTTATTAGATGATTCGGATTTAGCAATAATTGATAAAAGAAGAGCTGCTGCTAATCAATCAGAGGTAATGAATATAATTGGTGATATTGAAGGCAAAGTGTGCATAGTACCTGACGATATAATTGATACAGCTGGCACATTATGTAATGCAGCAAAGGCATTAAAAGAAAAAGGTGCTATGGCAGTCAAGGCCTACATTACTCATCCAGTCCTTTCTGGTCCCGCAATAGAAAGATTGGAAAAATCAGATATTGATGAATTAGTTGTAACAAATTCTATTCCATTGTCACAAGAAGCTGAAAAATGCAGTAAAATACGCGTCATTTCACTTGGATCTACTATTGCTGAATGTATAAAGCGTTTGAGTAGTGAAAAATCATTGAGTGAAATGTTTTTATAGAGGAAATTATGACAGATCAAATAGTGCTAAATGCAGATATAAGAGAAAGAACTGGCTCTAATAAAGCAAGAGTAATAAGAAAAATAGATGGGATGGTTCCAGCCATTGTTTATGGAGATGAAAAAGAAACCATAAATATTAAGCTTAAGCTAAATGAGCTTACAAAAGCTTCAGAAAATGAGCTCTTTTATACTCAGGTCTTGCTTATTAAAACTGGTGATAATGAAGAAAAGGTTGTATTAAAAGAATTACAGAAAGACCCTGCAAAAGGTAAGTTCCTTCATGCTGATTTTCAAAGAGTATCGAGAAAAACAAAGCTGAAGGTGGTTATACCAGTAAACTTTGTGAATGAAGAAGAATGTGTTGGAATTAAAGAAGATGGTGGGGTTGTTGCAAAAGCTATCAGAGAGATAGAAATAATGTGTCTTGCTGGTAATATACCTGAATCAATAGACATAGATATTAAAGATTTACATCTTGGTGATTCTATAAGACTTACTGAAATTGATCTCCCAGAGGGATCAGAGGTACCCGGACTTTCAGAAGAAACCGACCAAATGGTTGTTTCAGTCAATGCACCTAAAGCTGTTGAAGAAGAGCCTGTCCTCGAAGAAGGATTAGAAGATGGAGAGGCTCCAGAAGGTGAGGAAGGCACTGATGAAGCTGGTGGAGATGATTCAGCTCCAACAGAGTCAGAAGAAAATAAAGAAGATAACTCTGAAAGCTAACAAGTGTATAAATTATGTATCGTTGGTTTAGGCAATCCTGGCACTAAATACAATAATACTCGTCACAATATTGGTAAGGATTGGTTAAAAGACTTATCTCATAATTTATGTGATAAATTTATAGAGAAATCTAAATATGAGGCTAAGATTGCTGAGTCTCATTCTGGTGAAGTGTTGTGGTTAATTCCAACTAATTACATGAATGAATCTGGTAGAACAATTTCTAAACTTATTAAATCAACTAATTTGAAATCAAATAAAATTATAATTTTTCATGATGATTTAGACTTAAAAATCGGGGACATTCGAATTAAAGAAGGTGGAGGTCATGGTGGTCACAATGGCCTAAGAGACATACTAAGCAAGACAGGAAAGAATAATTATATGAGGATCAGGATTGGTATTGGACATCCTGGCCTTAAGGAAGATGTTACCAATTGGGTTTTAACAAAATTTTCTCCAAATGAAAAGAGATCTCTTGCTCATGCATATGAAAAATTCAGTGAAGTGTTCGATATGATTTGTAATAATCAAATTGATCAAGCTCAAAAAATATTACACACAAAATAAAAAATGGGATTTAAATGTGGAATAATTGGTCTTCCAAACGTTGGGAAATCTACTCTATTTAATGCTCTAACTAAATCTGAAATTCCTGCAGAAAATTTCCCATTTTGCACTATTGACCCAAACGTTGGGATAGTGCCTCTACCAGATAAAAGACTTGATGAATTAAATAAAATAGTGAATTCTGAAAAAATTATTCCTGCAGTTTTAGATTTAGTTGATATAGCCGGTTTAGTTAAAGGTGCTTCTGATGGTGAAGGTCTTGGAAATTCATTTCTGTCAAATATAAGAGAAATGTCTGCCTTGGCTCATGTTGTAAGATGCTTTGAAGATGAAAATATCACTCATGTGGATGGTTCAGTCGATCCTAGAAGAGATGTAGAAGTGATTAATTTAGAACTTATTCTTGCTGATCTTGAATCTGTTACAAAACGAATTACCAGATGTGAAAAATTATTAAAAACGAATGATAAAGAGAACAAGATTCATTTTGATTTATTAAATAAATTAAAACAGGAACTTGAATTAGGGAAATTAATAAATATCCAAGAATATGAAATTTCTGAACAAAAAATTATAAGGCAATTTCAACTTCTTTCTTCTAAACCAACTTTTTATATTGCAAATATTGATGATTCAGAGCAGTCATCTCAAAACTTAAGGGAGCTTGAAAGTATTGCTAATGAATTAGGATCATCTGTTATAGCAGCATCAATAAAGATTGAACAAGAAATATCATTACTTAAAGAAGAGGAGAAATTAGAGTATCTTGAATTATTAGATATGGATGAACCTGTTCTAAATAAAATAATATTTGAGGGATATAAACTACTAGGTTTAAAAACTTACTTTACGGCCGGGCCAAAAGAAATTAGGGCCTGGACAATAAAAGATGGCTTCACAGCTCCTAATGCAGCAGGCGTAATACATACAGACTTTGAAAGAGGTTTTATCAAGGCAGAAGTAATAGACTTTGAAGACTTTATAGAATGCAATGGCGAGTTAGGTGCAAAAGAAAAAGGAAAGTTAAGGTTAGAAGGAAAGGAATATTTGGTTAAAGATGGAGATGTTATACACTTTAAATTCAATGTTTAAATCAAGAGTTTACAAATTAAATGAGAATTAAAAAATAATTGACTCTTTGGCATTAAACATTATCATTCAACGATTGGCTATGTAGCTCAGATGGTTAGAGCACAGCACTCATAACGCTGGGGTCGGTGGTTCAATTCCACCCATAGCCACCACTAAGTTTTGATTACTAAAAAGTTGGTTTAATCTTTTTTAAGATATGCGAATATTATGACCAATGCTACTAGAGCTAATAAAGCATCCTCTCCGAGCATATTTAAGACATCCGTAACATTTTTATAAACATCACCAACAAAAGGCGTATCAATACCAAATAAAATACCAAAGAGTAGCGATGCTACAACTAAAGGTATTAGTAATTTAGTAACTTTGTTTAGAAAAGTTGTTAGGCTGGCAAGTGTTATCTTAAATTTCATAATTTTTTAAACTAGGAAGGGATTTACCCCTTCCTATTAACGATCGTTAAGTTAAATTACTTAACAAGACTCATTAGGACTGCTAAGACTAATAGTCCTACAACTCCACCGCTAGCTAAGTCACTAACTAATGATGTTATATTTCCTATTACATCAAGTCCAAGAGGTGTGCCGCCAAAAGCTAAGGCTGCAACAATTCCAAGACCAAGCACTCCGACAAGAACAGCAGTTAGATTACTAACGATGTCCTTTATCATTTTCCATGCATTATCCATAATAATTCCCCCCTATTAGGTTTTTTTATATGATTTGCAGGTTTAATGAGAACACAAAATATAAAATGAATCAAATTTTGTAAACAAAATTAAGTCACAATATTTGACTTTTTAAAATATATAGAATAATGCTAATTTTTATGTATATTTTAACGCTTATTCAGAGTTTTCTTGCAAAGCTTTCATTGAAAGCTTCATTTTTCCTCTATCAAACCCAATTAGCTTGACTTCTATTTCTTGATCTTCCTCAAGCACATCTGCAACATTTTCAGTTCTCTCATTTGAAATTTCTGAAATATGTAAAAGACCATCCTTGCCTGGGAGTATATTTACAAACGCACCAAATTCTACGATCTTAACTACTTTACCCTTGTATACTTTATTTAATTCGGGTTCTTCCAGTATCTCTTCAATAATAGCCAAGCATTCTTTCATTGAAGACTGATTTTGACCAAATACTGAAACAACACCATCATCATTGACATCAACAGTTGCACCAGTCTTTTCTTGCATACCTTTAATGACTGCCCCGCCCTTGCCGATAATTTCTTTAATTTTATCTTTATCCACCATAAATGTTTTCATAGCAGGAGCATTCTCAGATAAATCTTTAGCAGAAGAAATCACTTTGTTCATAATCCCCAAAATATGGTTTCTGGCAACTTTAGCTTTAGCTAATGCTGTTTCCATTATTGATTCATTAATACCTTGAATTTTAATGTCCATTTGCAATGCGGTTATTCCAGATTCCGTTCCAGCAACTTTGAAGTCCATATCACCTAAATGATCCTCATCACCCAAGATATCTGTTAGTACCGCAAAGTTATCACCCTCTTTTATTAAACCCATTGCGATACCCGCTACAGGACTTGATAGAGGTACCCCGGCATCCATTAATGATAAGGATGTTCCACAAACAGAAGCCATTGAACTAGAGCCATTAGATTCTGTAATTTCAGACACAACTCTCATTGTATAACCAAAATCTTCAACATCAGGTAGCACAGCTTTAATTGCCCTTTTAGCCAAATTACCATGTCCTATTTCACGCCTTTTTGGTCCCATAGGCATGCCTATTTCACCAACACTGTATGCAGGGAAATTATAATGAAGCATAAAGTTATCAGATCCCTCACCTTCTATTGCTTCAATTCTTTGAGCATCTCTTGAAGAACCAAGAGTTGCAACAACTATTGCTTGTGTTTCGCCTCTAGTAAATAATGCAGACCCATGAGCGCTAGGAAGAACATCTGTTTCTACAAATATAGGTCTAACAGTATCTAAGTCTCTTCCATCTATTCTTGGCATATTATTTAAAATATTTCCTCTAACTATATTTTTTTCAAGCTCTTTAAATGAACTTAAAACTTTTCCTAACTCAAATTCATCTAGATCTGAATGTTCCTCAACGATCTGATTTTTTATGACACTAAGAGCCTCATTTCTATCAGATTTATTTGAGATTTTAAAAGCTTCTGTAATTTTATCCTTATGTTGAGATTCAATCTTTGTGTAATAGTCAGAAGCATCTTCATCCTTTTCAACAACCCAATCTTCATTGCCGACTTTTTGTTTCAACTCATTACATGCATTAATTACAGCTTTCATCTCCTGGTGACCAAAAAGAACAGCACCGAGCATAAGATCTTCATTTAGTTCTTTAGCTTCAGATTCAACCATAAGAACTGCTTCATCAGTTCCAGCTACAACCATATCTAGATATGAATCACCTAATTCTTCAAATGAAGGATTCAGAATATACTCACCATCAATAAATCCAACTCTGGCTGCGCCCATTGGTCCGTCAAATGGAACACCAGATATAGTAAGAGCAGCAGATGCCCCAATCATTGCAGCTATATCAGGATTCTGTTTCTTATCCGAGGACATAACTGTAGAGAATATTTGAACCTCATTTTTAAAATTGTCTGGAAACATTGGCCTAATCGGTCTATCGATTAGTCTTGAAGTTAATGTTTCTCTCTCTGTAGGTCTTGCTTCTCTTTTAAAAAATCCACCTGGAATTCTTCCTGTTGCATAAAATTTTTCTTGATAAAAGACCGCTAATGGAAAGAAATCTTTTGCAGGGTCTGCTTCTTTCTTTGCTACTACTGTTGTTAATACAACTAAATCACCAATTGTAACCATTACTGCAGCTGTAGCTTGGCGTGCAACTTTATTTGTTTCAATTTTTACTTCTTGTTTTCCATACTGAAATTCTACCAATGTAGATTCTAATTTATTATTTTCCACGATTTTCCTTTTTAATTTGTATTGAATTACCCTCTTAGATTAAGCTTTTTAATGAGCTCAGAGTGAGTATTAGCATCTTTTTTCTTAAGGTATGCTAAAAGTTTTCTTCTAAGATTGACCATTCTTATTAGACCATTTCTGGAGTGATGATCTTTTTTGTGACTTTTAAAATGATTTTGAAGTTTATTAATATTTTCTGTTAAAAGTGCTATTTGCACCTCAGGTGATCCAGTATCACCTTCATTTCTCTTATATTCATTGACTATATTTGCTTTTTCTTCAGTTAATAATGCCATTTTTAATATCCTTGTAATGTTTTATATGAACAATGCTAACCTCACATTACTAAAGTAAGCGTGCGAATATTATAACTTATTATGCTTTTAAACAAGCTGTTTATGATTTAAGAAACTGTCTTTAATTTCTCCAATACCAATAAAAGTATTATCTTTGTTATAAACTCTGTAAATATTATCTCTTTTTTTCAGTCCAGAAATAGTTACGCCATTAATAAATTTCTTTTCGTCTTTAGGTATGATGGTAATACTGTCAAGATCTTCAAAAGCACTTTCGATACTGATTATGTCATCTTTTGATATATGGCTTATTTCCTTTGACTTAGATATACAAAATTTGCCTTGAGATATTCTTGTAAGTGATTTCATATGTGCACCACAACCTAGCTTCTCACCCAGATCTCTTGCAATCGATCTGATATATGTGCCTTTTGAGCATTGAATTCTAAAAGAGCATATCTTATTTTTATATTTGAAATTATCTATATCTGTAACTTTAATTTTTCTTGCGGGTTTTGAAATGAACTCTCCTTTTCTTGCATAATAATAAAGAGGTTTTCCTTTATGTTTTAGTGCAGAAAAAAAAGGTGGAACTTGCAAGGATTCTCCTTTAAATCGATATAACTCTTTCATTACTGACGCTTCATTAGGACAATCATTAGATTTAGAAATTATATTTCCGGTTGAATCATCTGTATCTGTAGAAATACCAAGAGATACTTCAACATTGTAAGATTTATTAGACTCAAGGAAGTAACTTGAAAATTTTGTTGCTCTGTCAATTGCTAAAACTAATAATCCTGAAGCAAGTGGATCCAATGTCCCCGTGTGACCAACTTTTTTTGCTTTTATTTTTTTTTTAATTTCTTGGACTACAAAATTTGAGCTAACATCTTTTTGTTTGTTAACTAAAATAAACCCATTCATTATTTTAAATTTCTTAAGAGTTTTTCAATATTTTCTGAGTATTCAATGCTCTCATCAAATCTAAAATTAATTTTTGGTATTCTCCTGATCTTAATATTCTTAGCTAAAGTTGATCTAATCATACCTGAGAGCTTAGTAAGAACTTTTTTATCAATATCACTTTCAGATTTACTTATGGATTTTCCAATAACTGTGTAAAAAACTGTGGCTATGCCAATGTCATCAGAAACTTTAACTGCCGTAATATTGATATTTTGTAGTCTTGGATCTTTTATATCATTAGTAATGATTGTTGAGATTTCTTTTTTTAATAAATCACTTACTTTATCTGATCTATTTGATGTCATAAATTTTATATAGTTTGAGCTTCTTCTTTCCTGTCAAATACCTCAATTTTATCTCCAGGTTTTATATCCTTATAATTCTTAATGCCCATTCCACACTCATTTCCGTTTTTAACTTCATTTACATCTTCTTTAAAACGCCTTAATGAGTTTAATTCTCCTTCAAAAATTACAATATCATCCCTAAGAACTCTTACAGGTTTGTTTCTGAGAACATTTCCTTCTATAACATTACAACCAGCGACTTGACCAAATTTAGGAGAGTTAAATACTTCCAAAACCTCAGCAGTTCCCACTATCTCTTCTTTAATAATTGGATCAAGTAGCCCACTCATTCTTGCTTTTACATCATCAAGCAATTCATAAATAATGCTGTGATAGCTTAGCGGTATAGCCTCTTCTTCTATTATTTTTTTAGCTGAGTTATCTGCTCTAACATTAAATCCTAAAATAATTGATTCAACAGCAACAGCTAAATTTGCATCAGATTCACTTATTCCCCCAACTCCACTTGATACTATTTTTACCTTTGCTTTTTCATTTCCAAGATCATTAAGTGCAGCGAGAATTGCTTCACAAGTTCCTCCAACATCTGTTTTTACTATAACATTTAGAACTTTTTTTGATTCTTGGCCAAGTGTTTCAAATAAATCTCCAGCAGATTCATCTTTTTGTTTTAATAATTTTTTTTCTTTTTCTTTTGTAGTTCTATATTCAGAAATTTCTCTTGCTTGTTTGTCATTTTTAACAACCTGAAATTTATCTCCAGCCGTAGGAACTGAATTTAAACCAAGAACTTCCACCGCCGCTGATGGTCCTGCTTGTTTAATTTTATTACCATCACTGTTAACAATGCTTTTAATTTTGCCAATTGCATTACCAGAAACTACTAAATCACCAACTTTAAGTGTTCCATTCTGAATTAAAAAAGTAGAAACTGAGCCTCTAAACTTGTCTAATTCTGATTCAATAATCACTCCTTGCGCCGCTCCTTCATGGTGTGCTTTTAATTCTAGTATTTCAGCCTCGAGTGCAATTCTTTCTAAAAGGTCATCTACCCCATCACCTTTAAGAGCTGAAACTGGAACCATTTGAATATTTCCTCCCCAGTCATCTGGAGTTAAATCTCTTGCAGCAAGATCCCCCTTAACCTTCTCAGGATCTGCTCCGTCCAAATCTATCTTATTGATAGCTACTACTATTGAAACTCCAGCAGCTTTAGCATGGTTTATGGCCTCTTCTGTTTGTGGTTTGATTCCATCATTGGCAGCAACTACTAATACTACAATGTCAGTTGTATTAGCTCCTCTCGCTCTCATAGAAGAAAATGCTGCGTGTCCAGGTGTATCAATAAATGTCAACTTACCTTTTGAGGTATCGACCTCATAAGCCCCTATATGTTGTGTTATACCTCCAGCCTCTCCGTCAACAACCTTAGTCTTTCTTATAAAATCTAACAAAGTTGTTTTTCCATGATCCACATGACCCATAACAGTTATTACAGCTGGTCTGATTTTGGGCTCATCGTTATACTGTATTAAGTTTGCAAGATCTTCTTCAAGATTTTCTTCTTGAACAGCTACACCGTTATGTCCGATTTCTTCAACAACTAGAATTGCTGTTTCTTGATCAATAAAATCATTTAAAGTTGCAATAACTCCTAAGCTCATTAAATTTTTAACAACTTCACCACCTTTAACGGCCATAGATTTAGCAAGTTCTCCTACTTGAATCGTATTAGGAACTTCGATATCTTTTTTTATAAATTCTTTTGGTGCCTCAAATTGATGCTTTGAGTCTTCAAAATTAGCGCCTTCTTTTCTTTTATATGCACTTACAGCACTTGATAGTTGATCTTTTACATCAACAGGTTTTAAATTTTGTTTAACTTCAACTTTCTTAGCAAATTTATTTTTCTGTTCTTGCTTCTGTTTTGTGGCTGCTTTTAGTTGCTCTTCTCTTTTAGTTTGTTGCTCTTTTAGCTGTTCAGATGCAGCAGCTCTTTTTGCTTCAATATTATCAGAGTAACTTTTCTTAGATGCTGTTGATAGTGAAGATTTACCTTTCGAAGTTACAGTCACGCCTGAATCTGATTTAATAGACTGTGATTGCGTCTTAGTACCCTTAAGAAATCTTAATAGAGCTTGTTTGTCTGAAGCAGTAACTTCATCAGACTCATTTGAATGACTCAAACCAGCTTTCTGCATCCTATCTATAAGAGCCTTGTCAGAAATCTTTAATGTCTTTGCAAAATCTTTTACTGTTATTGCCAAAATATTTCCTTTTTTAATTAAACCAATGTTCTCTTGCTTTCATTATCATTTTAGATGCATCATCTTCTGAAATATCAATAATTTCTTGAAGTTCATCAATCGAAAGTTCTGCAAGATCGTCTTTATTCTTGATGCCTTTATTAGACAATTTTAGAATACTCTCCTCATCTAAACTCAAGTCTGTAAGAGATTCAACATTATCCTCTTCTTCAGTTACAGCTCCCATTGCTTCCAACAAAGCAGCGTCTTCAGCAGCAGACTTAATTCTGTTTATCTCTTCCTCCGAATCAATGTATTGATTAAATACACTATTATCTGCATAGGCAATATCATCAAAACTTGAAAGACCACTTGATATAACTTTTTCAGCAATATCTTCTTTTATATTTAAGTTATCAACAATTTTTGCTAAGAATTCGGTTTCATCTACCTTAACTTTTGCTTCTGCCTCCTCATTGCTAATAATATTTAAATTCCATCCTACTAGCTTTGAAGCTAAACGGATATTTTGCCCTCTAGAGCCAATAGCAAGAGCTAGATTATCTTCATTGACTGCAATATCCATGGATCTGGAATCTTCATCCATAACTATAGATTCAACTTTTGCTGGGGATAACGCATTTATTACTAATTGTGCTGGATTGTCATCAAAAATAATTATGTCTATTCTTTCATTTCCAAGCTCTGATGAAACAGCTTGAACTCTTGAGCCTCTCATACCCACACAAGCCCCAACGGGGTCTATCCTTCCATCATTAGTTTTTACAGCTATTTTTGATCTTGAGCCAGCATCTCTGGCAATACCTCTAATTTCAATAATATCCTCATTAATTTCAGGCACTTCTATATTAAATAATTCTGTTACCATCTCAGGGCATGAGCGGTTTAACATCAGTTGCGGTCCTCTACCTTCAACTTCAGTAATCTGAAGAACAGCCCTAATCCTATCGTTGATTTTATAAATCTCTCCTGGCATTAATTTATCTCTAGGTAGTAAAGCCTCTGCTTCATGAGTTATATCTACAATAATGTTATCTCTGGTTACTCTTTTAACTGAACCGGATACTAATTTATTATTTTGTGATCTAAATTGTTCAACAATCTTTTCTCTTTCAGCTTCTCTAACTTTTTGAAGCATCACTTGTCTGGCAGCTTGAGTCTCAATCCTTCCAAAGGCTACATTCTCTTGTTGAAGTGAGAATGTATCACCAATATTCATATTCGAGTCTTCTGAAGATATATGAGTTTCGTGATGAAATTCATCGTCATCCTTATCAAACACTAACCAATTTCTATGGGTTGAATATTCTCCAGTTTCTCTGTCAATTTGGACATATAAATCAGCATCTTCATGAAAATGCCTGTAGGATGCTGAGGCAATAGCAACCTCAATTGCTTTAAAAATAATATCTTTTTCTAAGCCTTTTTCTGTTGATACTGAATCAACAACTTCTAAAATTTCATTACTTTGCATGAGAATATTCCTTTATTAATTTATTATAGTTTGGTTTTAATTTACATATATCTATTTCAGTAAATTTAAATTTAGTTAATTCTGCTTTGTTGTGATCCTTTAAATAAAAATGTTTTTCATCACATTTACTTAATATTCCTGAAAATTTTCTTTTTCCATCAATTAATTCTTTAGTCCTTAGCTCTAATTCTTCTCCAAGGAAATTATAAAGCTGATCTATATTGAAAAATTTCCTATCAACACCAGGGCTCGAAACTTCTAAAACATAATCATCGCCAAGACTAATATCTAACATAGGTTCATAACCTAGATCTCTTGAGATATTTTCACAATCATTGATATCTACTGTTTCATTTGAATCTATGAAGATCCTCAAAGTATTTCTTTTTTTACCTCTTAAAATTTCTATACCCCATAAAATACAATTATTCCTGTTTACAACAGGTTCGATAATATTTTTATATTCATCTTTATTCATTTTTCATATAAAAAAGGGGCATATGCCCCACAAAAAATTATTTAACTGTGGTAGCGGGGGCTGGATTTGAACCAACGACCTTCGGGTTATGAGCCCGACGAGCTACCAGACTGCTCCACCCCGCAACGCAGCGAACATGAAGTTTATGAAAGTAAGATAGATTGGTCAAGTAAATTTTATATTAGATCATAATATAATGTTGCTATAATCACGTTTTTGCCGAAGTGGTGGAATTGGTAGACACGCTAGCTTGAGGGGCTAGTGAGTGAAAACTCGTGCGGGTTCAAGTCCCGCCTTCGGCACCAATTAAACTATTGGCTAGGAAAATCACCAGTAGTATCTTCTTTCTCTTCTTTTGCAATC
Source organism: Gammaproteobacteria bacterium (assembly GCA_045563715.1). Taxonomy (GTDB): domain Bacteria; phylum Pseudomonadota; class Gammaproteobacteria; order Magnimaribacterales; family D2472; genus SAR86A. Next base: position 163,035 of record JBJLIP010000001.1, read on the forward strand.
TCAGTATCTTCAAAAAGATTCTTATTATCATCAAATTTTACTAAATATGCTAAAGCCATAGATAATATAAGCCATATTGCAACTAAAATATAAGTGAGTTTCCCAAGAAAACCTGAAGGACCAAGTGCTCCAAACATAGAATTTGATGAACCTCCGCCAAAAGCTGAACCTAAATCAGAACCTTTTCCTTGCTGAAGCAAAACCAAGGCAATTATTGCTGTTGCTAAAATTATACATATAACTGTTATAAAAATTATCATCTGTCTAAAGTTCCATTAAAAATATTTACTATTTCTGCAAAGATGAAGCCATCTAAAGATGCGCCACCAATCAATGCCCCGTCCACAAACTCTTGATTAAAAAAGCTCTTAGCATTTTTATCTGTAACACTGCCGCCATACAAAACGTCTGGTACAAGATTATTTGTAGAGAAGGATTGTACAACATCTTTAATAAATTTATGAATTTCATTTATTTCTTCTGGATGAGGAGTTTTACCACTTCCAATAGCCCATACAGGTTCATATGCAACTGTAAACAAATCATGCAAATCACAATCTTTAATTATTTCTAGTTGAGTTCGAAGTACGTTTTTGGTCTGCCCTTCAATATTTTCTTTCTTGGTTTCTCCAATGCACAGGATAGGCGTTATCTTTTTATTAAGATTTATAATCTTTTCTTTTATCTGCTCATTGGTTTCTTTATACAATTCTCTTCTTTCTGAATGGCCGATAATTGAAAATTTACATCCTAAATCTATCGCCATTTCAGCTGAAATAGATCCAGTTCTGGCTCCAGAAAAAGATTCTATATCTTGTAATCCTGTATTTATATTAGGTCTAATTAAGTTGTTAATTTGGTCAATATATATTGATGGAGGAGCAATACCTATAAAGGTTTTATTGTTTTTAAATGAATAATTTTCAAAAAATTTATTAACCCAATCTATTGCCATTTTTCTGCTGCCATTAGATTTCCAGTTTGCAATTAACATTTATGATTTAGATTTTATAAGCTTTTCAATATCATCCGCAAACTTTTCAGCAACTTTTTCCTCTGGTGCCTCAACCATAATTCTAATTTTTAATTCTGTTCCAGAAGGTCTTACTAACAATCTTCCAACAGTCATATCAGATTCAATTTCTTTTAAGAGAGTCTTTAAATCCTTATCATTAACAATATCTTTATTTGATACCGAGACTGCCTTGTTTACTTGAGGAATTTTAGTGTAATTACATAATATTTCTGAAGGTTTTTTTTCTAACATAAGCAATGAAGAAATAACTTTTAGTGCAGCTATTGTTCCGTCACCCGTACTAACCAAATCTTTACATATGATGTGACCTGAGGTTTCGCCCCCCAACATCCATCCTTTATCTAATAGCATTTTGCTGACATGTTTATCACCAACATCTGCTCTTTTAAATTTATATCCAAGTTTTTTTAATCCATCCTCAAGTCCAAGATTACTCATAAGCGTTCCAACAACACCCGACCATGGTCCTGTTCTGTTTGGATTAGAAAAAGCCAATATATAGAGTAAATCGTCTCCATCTAGAACGTTACCCTTTTCGTCAACCAATATGACTCTATCGCCATCACCATCTAGTGATATTCCGTAATCTGCTCTATGCTTGATGACCTCTTGTTGTATAAGCTCAGGATGGGTCGAACCACAATCCTCGTTAATATTGTAACCGTCTGGATTATCTCCCAGAGTGATAACTTCAGCTCCTAATTCTTCAAATATTTCAGGGCTAACTTTATAACATGCTCCATTTGCGCAATCTAAAACAATTCTCAGAGAGGAGAATGATATATTCGAAGGAACTGTAGACTTACAGAACTCAATATACCTTGGGCCTGATTCATCAAATCTATAAGCTTTACCTATTTTTGATGTTTTAACAGGTTTTAAGTCTGATGCTATGTATTTTTCAATCCTTTTTTCAATGTCTCTAGAAATCTTTTCTCCATCATCATTAAAGATCTTAATCCCGTTATCTAAAAAATCGTTGTGAGAGGCGCTTATAACTACTCCAAATTTATTCCTAAGAGTTTTAGTTAGGTATGCGATACCCGGAGTTGGTAATGGTCCAGCTAGTTGCACATCCACTCCGGCAGCTATAAAACCAGCTTGTAATGCAGATTCAAGCATATAACCTGAGATTCTAGTATCTTTTCCAATGACTACTGTATTCCACCCCAATTCCTTCATGACAAATCCAGTGGCATGGCCTATTTTGAGGCATGCTTCGGGTGTTATTAAGCTTTCGACAGGTCCCCTTATCCCATCGGTGCCAAATTTAAGGTTCATTGTAAAGAATTATAACTCTTCTGCTGTGCCTTTTATTGAACTTTTTGTGGTAGATTTACCAGAGGGAGTATCATCTGACCAGCCCTTAGGTTCTCTTGGAGTTGCTCCAGCCATGATGTCATCAATTTGATTGGCATCTATAGTTTCATATTTAAGTAAGGCATCAGCCATAACATTCAACTTATCTAAATTTTCTTTTAAAATATTTTCAGCTTTAGAATAACAAAGATCTATAATTGATTTGACTTCTTTATCTATTAATTTAGCAGTTTCATTGCTCATATTCTGAGCAGGCGCTGCTGCAGATCTTCCCAGAAAAGGGCTGCCTTCATCTTCGCCATACTTTAACGGGCCTATGTTTTTCGATAGCCCCCATTTTGTAACCATGTTCGTAGCAATGTTCGTAGCTACTTCTATGTCGTTTGAGGCTCCCGTTGTTATTCCTTTATCACCATTAATTATATTCTCAGCAATTCTTCCACCAAATAACGCTGCAATTCTGCCTTCTAAATATTCTTTACTTTGCATGTACGTATCTTCTTCAGGCAAAAACATAGTTACTCCTAATGCTCTGCCTCTTGGAATGATAGTAACTTTATACACTGGATCATGTTTTGGTGAGAGCCTTCCAACAATTGCATGTCCAGCTTCATGATAAGCAGTAATTCTCTTCTGTTCTTCACTGAGAATCATTGATTTGCGCTCTGCACCCATCATAATTTTATCTTTAGCTAGATCTAAGTGAGATTGGTCGATTTTCTTATCTGAGTATCTTGCAGCAAATAAAGCCGCTTCATTAATCAAATTGGCTAAATCAGCTCCAGAGAATCCAGGAGTACCTCTTGCTAATACAAGCGGATCAACATCAGCATCTAATGGCACTTTTCGCATGTGGACTTTTAAAATTGCTTCTCTACCTCTAATATCTGGTAAATCTACAACTACTTGTCTATCAAATCTTCCAGGCCTTAACAGTGCGGGATCAAGAACGTCCGGTCTATTTGTAGCAGCAATTACTATGACTCCATCATTACCCTCGAAACCATCCATTTCAACAAGCAATTGATTAAGAGTTTGTTCTCTTTCATCGTGTCCACCGCCCAGACCAGCTCCTCTATGCCTTCCAACTGCATCTATTTCGTCAATAAAAACAATGCACGGAGATTGTTTTTTTGCTTGTTCAAACATATCTCTGACCCTTGATGCTCCTACTCCAACAAACATTTCTACAAAATCAGAACCAGAAATCGTAAAAAATGGTACCTTGGCTTCACCAGCAACTGCTCTAGCTATAAGTGTTTTACCGGTTCCAGGAGGACCAACCATCAACACACCTCTTGGTATTTTTCCACCTAACTTTTGAAATTTAGTAGGATCTCTTAAAAAATCAACTAATTCTTGAACATCTTGTTTAGCCTCTTCACAACCCGCAACATCTTTGAAAGTTGTTTTTACTTTTCCACCCTCCATCAATTTGGCCTTACTTCTTCCAAATGACATCGGGCCACCTTTTCCAGACATTCCTCCCTGCATCTGTCTCATAAAGAAGAAAAAGATTGCAAGCAATAATAATATTGGAAATGCTCCTACTAATAATTGAGAGAAAATTGAAGGCTGTTCAGGTTTTTCATAAACTGTGACGACGTTATTTTCTTGAATTGCTTTTTCAACAGCTTCATCTGATTTGTATAACGATCCTGTTGTTTCAAATCTTGATCCATCAAGCCTATTGCCAATAATAGTTTGCTGGTCACCTTTAAAAATAATTTTTTCAACATTACCTGAAATAACATCTCTTTGAAATTCACTATAATCTATTTTATCTCCAGATGATGAGCTATTTAAATTATTAAAAACATAAACCATGAGTGAGCCGAGAATGACCCAAACAACTAAATTTCTTAAAGTACTACTCATAAAATTATCTTACTCCGTATAAATAAATCTCACCTGATTGTTTTTTTGATGCAGCAGGTTTATAAGTCTGAACTACTTTAAAAAATAATTCCATTTCTTTTCTCAATTTTTTTAACATATTATTTTGAAAAGTTTTCATTATTAACACTCCATCAATTGACAAATAATCTTTTGCAGTCATAACTGTAAGTTGATTAAGATCATAAATGTTTTCATTATCAATTGCGCCAATACCACTCAAGTTTGGGGCTATATCAGAAATTACAAGATTAAATGAGCCTTTAAATTTCTTTATTTCAGGAATATTATCAATACATTCGATGCCTTCTTGATAAAAATGGACTCCATCAATTGGCTCCATTTCTAAAATATCAATCGCAAATACTATTGAGCTATCATATTTTTTTACAATGTATTGTGACCAACCTCCAGGGGATGAGCCTAAGTCCAGAACATTATAATATCTTTTTTTTGAGTCAAACTTTTGCAGAATCTCTTCTAACTTAAATACAGCCCTGGAACGGTAACCCATCTGCTTTGCCTTGTTGGCCCAATTATCAGCATGCATTTTATATATGCTTAACTTCTAAGATCTCAAAATTTAAGCTTCCTGAAGGAGTTTCTATTTGAATTTCATCATCAACAAACTTTCCAACCAATCCTTTTGCAATTGGAGTATCAATTGATATGTCACCTTTTTCAGGATCAGATTCTAAATTACCTACTATCTTATATGTTACATCTTTATCATTATCAATATCATATATCCTGACAGTTGATCCAAATACAACTCTACCAGTCTCTGGTATCTCATTTACATCAATTACTTGCGCATTAGATAAAGCACTTTCTATTTCACTAATTTTGGCCTCTATCAGACCCTGTAACTCTTTTGCTGCATGATATTCAGCATTTTCTTTTAAGTCTCCATGAGCTCTAGCTTCTGCAATTGCCTGAGAAATTTTTGGTCTTTCAACAAATTTTAAATTTGAAAGTTTCTCTTTAATTAAGATTTCACCCTTTTTTGTTAATGGCACTCTGCTCATGGAACCATTATAGCAATTAGATTTATAATTTATTGATTTCTTGAAGCGTATTGTATGTCCAATTATCTTCAGTGTTCTGAAGTGCATCAATTACTGCAGAAGCTCCAAACATTGTTGTTGTACAAAATATTTTATTTCTTAAAGCGCTTTGCCTAATTGAGGCTGAATCTTTTATGGATTGAGTACCCTCTGTTGTATTTATTACAAGATCGATTTCATTATTTAAAATGCTATCAACCACATGAGGCCTGCCTTCGTTAACTTTATTAATTCTTCTTACCTCAAAACCCAGCTTTTCAATATAATCTGCACTTCCACTAGTCGCGACTATATCAAAACCACATTTTATTATCGATGGTACAAATTCGTCTAAATATTTCCTATCTGATTTCTTTACACTAATAAATACAATGCCCGATCTTCTAAGAATTTTATTTGCTCCCTTCTGAGCTTTAGCATAAGCTTCTCCGAAATTAGGTCCAATTCCCATAACCTCCCCAGTTGATTTCATCTCAGGCCCTAAGATAGGATCAACGTGTGGGAACTTATCAAATGGCATAACAGCCTCTTTTACAAAAGATAATCCATCAGGCAGCTTTGAAGAAAAATTCTGCTCTTTTAAGCTTTTGCCTATCATCGCTTTTGATGCAACTTTTGCTAAAGATATACCTATAGCTTTTGATATAAAGGGAACTGTTCTTGAGGCTCTAGGATTGACTTCTATTATGAATATATCATTATCTTTAATTGCAAATTGAATATTCATCAGGCCAATTATATTAAGCTCTTCTGAAATATTCTTTGCTTGTTTCTTCATTTTATCTTGAATTTCATTTGATAAGCTGTAAGGAGGTAATGAGCATGCAGAATCACCCGAATGGATTCCTGCTTGTTCTATATGTTGCAATATTCCACCTATTTCAATATTTTTTCCATCCGATACAACATCAACATCTACTTCGATTGCATCAGTTAAGTAGCTATCTAATAAAATTGGCTTGCTGTTTGAAACTTCAACGGCTTCATTCAAGTACTTCTCAAGCTCTTGAATATTATTAACTAATTGCATTGCTCTGCCGCCCAGAACATAAGAAGGACGTACAACAATAGGAAACCCAATTTCTTTAGCTCTATCAAGGGCCTCTTTAACGTTTTTAGCTGTTGCATTAGAGGGTTGCTTTAGGCTCAGTTTATTTACTAATTCCTGGAATCTTTCTCTATCTTCAGATCTATCAATTGCATCAACATTAGTGCCCAGTACCTTTACACCTTTTTCAGACAAAGTGTCTGCCAACTTAAGTGGAGTTTGTCCCCCGAATTGTATTATTACTCCTTCAGGATTTTCATTATCGATAATATCTAGAATTTTTTCAGATGTTATTGGCTCAAAATATAATCTATTTGAAACGTCATAATCAGTTGATACAGTCTCTGGATTGCAATTTACCATAATTGATTCATATCCTTCTTCTTGCATCGCCAAAGATGCATGAACACAACAATAATCAAACTCTATGCCTTGCCCAATTCTATTTGGGCCACTCCCAAGAACTAAAACTTTCTTATTGGTTGTTGGATTACTCTCACATTTTCCTCCATAAGAGGAATACATGTAACAAGTTGAAGTTGCAAATTCTGCAGCACAAGTATCTACCCTTCTATATATAGGCAACACTCCTTTAGCTTTTCTTAATGCTCTAATTGAATCTTCATGTGAACCAACTAATTCAGCTATTCTGTTATCTGAAAATCCTTTTTCTTTTATTTTCCATAGATAATCTTCACTGATTTGATCTTCTTTAATATTAACTAAGTCTTCTTCGATATCTAATATTTCATTGATCTGGTCTAAAAACCAGTAATCAATTTTTGTAAGAGAATGAACTTTATCTAACTTCCAGCCATTTCGTATTGCATCTGCAACATAAAAAATTCTTTTTGGTCCCGGTATTGTAAGCTCATGGAGAATTTCTTCTTTTGAAAGCTCTGACATGTTAGTTTTGACAGAATTCAAACCATTTAAGCCTTCTTCCATGCTACAAAGTGCCTTTTGAAATGATTCTTGAAAATTTGAGCCAATGGACATCACTTCTCCAACAGATTTCATCTGAGTTGTTAGTTTTGGGCTAGCTTGAGGAAATTTTTCAAATGCGAACTTTGGGATTTTAGTAACAATATAATCAATACTTGGTTCAAATGAGGCTGGAGTTAGACCTCCAGTAATATCATTCTTCAATTCATCTAAAGTAAATCCAACAGATAAAAGTGCAGCAACTTTTGCAATTGGAAATCCCGTTGCCTTTGACGCCAAGGCCGAAGATCTGCTTACTCTAGGATTCATTTCAATTACAACCATTTTTCCATTTTCAGGATTAACGGCAAATTGAACATTTGATCCTCCTGTATCAACGCCTATCTCTCTTAATATTTTAAAAGAAGCATTTCGCATGATTTGAAATTCTTTATCTGTAAGAGTTTGGGCAGGGGCAATAGTTATTGAATCTCCTGTGTGAATACCCATTGGATCAAGATTTTCTATCGAACAAATTATGATACAGTTATCTTCACAATCTCTAACTACCTCCATTTCGTATTCTTTCCATCCAATTAAAGATTCATCAATTAGAAGTTCGTTTGTTGGAGATAATTCAAGGCCTTTTTCACAAATATTTTTAAATTCGGAAATGTTATATGCTATTCCTCCACCCGTCCCTCCCATTGTGAAAGAGGGTCTTATGATGCATGGAAATCCTATCTCTTTTTGAACCTCTAGAGCATCACTCATTGAATGCGCAATACCAGATGCTGGAGTCTCAAGATCAATCGCTTTCATAGTTTCATCAAAAAGCTGCCTATCTTCAGCTTTATCAATTGCGGTCCTATTGGCTCCAATAAGAATTACATTATGTTTTTCTAAAATACCCTTTTTATCAAGTGTTAATGCAGTATTTAGCGCAGTTTGACCTCCCATTGTTGCTAAAATAGCATCAGGATTTTCTTTTTCTATAATTTTTTCTACAGATTCCCAGTGTATTGGCTCTATATATGTTGCATCAGCAAGAAGTGGGTCTGTCATGATTGTTGCTGGATTGGAATTAACCAGTATGACTCTGAACCCCTCCTCTTTTAATGCTTTACAAGCCTGTGCACCAGAATAATCAAATTCGCATGCTTGACCAATAATAATTGGTCCAGCTCCAATTATTAAAATGGATGAAATATCTTTACGTCTTGGCATATTCTTTTACCATCAAACTAAATTTTTTAAAAAGATTCTGAATTTCCTGTGGCCCTGGACTTGCTTCAGGGTGTCCTTGAAAACTAAATGCAGGCGTATCTATAAACTCAATACCTTGAAGAGATTTATCAAAAAGAGAAATATGAGTAATTTTTATATTTTTAGGGAGAGTTTCTGCATCTACAGCGAATCCATGATTCTGACTAGTTATATAAACTTCCTTTGATTCAATATTTTGCACAGGATGATTTGCACCATGATGTCCAAATTTCATTTTATATGTATTTGCACCTCCAGCTAAAGAAAGAAGTTGATGGCCAAGACAGATTCCAAAAATAGGCACTTTATCTATTAAAAATCTTTTAATACTTTTTATTGCGTAATCACATGGTTCTGGATCGCCAGGCCCATTCGATAAGAATATTCCTTTGGGTGATAATTTAATAATTTCCTCATATGGGGTTTCTGCATTAACAACCTTAACTTCTCCCACATGTTCATTAAGAAGTCTCAATATATTCTCTTTTATACCAAAATCATATGCGACAACTTGGTGTGAATCCTTTGAAATATTATTAAGAGGCCAAGTACCTTTATTCCAAATATAATCAGACTTTGTTGATACAACTTTTGCCAGATCCATGCCCTCTAAGCCAGAGAATTCTCTTGCTGCCAATATTGCATCTTCTTTTGAAATTTTTGATAAAGCTGCAATACAACAACTCATAGCCCCTTTTTCTCTTAAGATTGAAGTTAATTCTCTTGTATCAATATCCGATATAGCAATAGTTTCATTTTTAATTAAAAAGTCATCTAATGTTATGGCTGATCTCCAATTACTAGGTTTTTCACAAAAGTTTTTTACTACAATTCCTGACGCATGAATTTTTTTAGATTCATTATCTTCAAAGTTAATACCAGTATTGCCTATATGAGGATGGGTGAATGTAATTATTTGTTTTTTATATGATGGATCGGTAATTATTTCTTGATAGCCAGTCATTGAAGTATTGAAGACTAATTCTCCAACATCAAATTTTTCTTTCCCAAAACCTTTACCATAGAATACACTACCATCTTCAAGAGCTAATATTGCCTTGAAAGACATTAAATTAATGCCTCATGATTGCATGAAGTATTTAGGAAAGATTTAGGTAAACTATTTAAAGAATTTTCGGATTTTAATGAGCTAAAATTACATGCTGGCATTAAAATTGTACTTTATAGATTAAGTTGTCTAATGTCTATATATAAACTGAAAAAATATGAAAATTTCAATAAAAACATCACAAGAAATTGAGAAAATGAGAATTGCTGGCAAGTTAGCTGCAGAGGTTCTCGAAATCATAACCCCTCACGTTGTTCCGGGAATATCAACTGGAGAATTGGATAAAATTTGTTATGAACATATCGTTAACAAACAGAATGCTATTCCTGCAAATGTTGGCTATAAAGGTTATGAAAAAACTATTTGTTCAAGCTTAAATCAAGTAATTTGTCATGGCATTCCCAGTAATGATAAATTTTTAAAAGAAGGTGACATCCTTAATATTGATGTAACTGTGATAAAAGATGGTTGGCATGGAGACACTTCAAAAATGTTCTTGGTTGGTAAATGTGCCCCTCATAACGAAAGACTGGTAAAGGTTACTCAGGAATGTCTCTATGAGGGTATTAGTGCAGTTAAGCCTGGCGCATTCCTGGGAGATGTTGGTTACGCAATCCAAAATCATGCAGAAAAAAATTACTATAGCGTAGTTGAGGATTATTGCGGTCATGGCATTGGGACTATTTACCATGAAGAGCCACAAGTTTTGCATTATGGAAAACGAGGGACCGGCATTCAGCTCAAGGAGGGCATGTGTTTCACAATTGAGCCAATGATCAACCAGGGGACTAAATATTCTAAGGTCTTAAAAGATGGCTGGACAGTTGAAACGAAAGACGGAAGAAATTCTGCGCAATGGGAGCATACAATTGTTGTTACTAACCAGGGCTACGAAATTCTTACAAAGAGAAATGACGAATCTGAATGAAGGAGGAATTAACTTCATTAAATAAAAAATACATAGATGAATTTCCTGAAATCTATGTAAAGCCATCTAAAGTAAATAAATACCTAAGAAAACATTCCGATAATATTGAGAAAGTTATTAAGACTAAGTTTAAAAAACTTGAGCTTGATAAAGATTTTGCAATATATGCAAATGGCGGTTTTGGAAGAAAAGAAATGTTTCCATCATCCGATGTTGATTTATCAATTGTTGAGCTAAAAAAAATAAAAAATTTTAAGAACTTAGAAGATTTTATATCCTTTTTGTGGGATAGAGGATATAAGGTCGGGCATTCAGTTAGATCAATAAATGATATAAAAAAAATATCTGGAAAGGATTTAAAAGAATATACATCATATCTCACAAGAAGAGCTCTTGTTTCAAATCAGAACATAGACAAGAAAATCACAAACATGCTATCAGGCTTATGGACAAAAAATAATTTTTATAATCAAAAATTCATTGAGCAACAGAGGCGTTACTCTGAATTCCATTCTTCTGCATATAATCTTGAACCTGATTTAAAAGAGTCCCCAGGTACTATTAGAGACTTCCAATCAGCTTTGTGGATATTGCAACATTGTTACAATTTAGACTCCCTAGATGCAATAAATAAGTCCAATGTTTTTGATGGGCAATTTAAAAAAACAATAGAAGCATATAATTTTATTAAGTCTCTAAGATTTGCTACTAATATTGCTACTAAAAAAAATAGGCTTAACTTTGAAGCTCAAATTGAAGTTTCAAAATATGCAAAATTTAATAAAAAGAGTTCAAAAATGTCTGTTGAGAAAATGATGAAAGATTTTTATGAAAATGCATCTACCCTATCTTATTTTAATGAAATAATTTATGAAAAATATAATGAAAAAACAGTAAATATATTTTCGAAGAAAGCAAATGGAATATATAAGAATAAAAATAAAATTGGTATACACATTGCTAACTTAAAACAAAATAAAAATCTTATATTTAAAATATTTATAGAAATTGGTAAAAACAAAAATATAAACCTTATCGACACTCACACCAAATCACTGATAAAAAAGAATATATATTTGATCGATAAAAATTTTAGGGAAGATAGTTTTTATTCTGAACAATTCCTCGAAATATTAAGGTCAAAATATAATCTTTCGTCTATTTTAAAAACAATGAAAACCCTCGGCGTTCTTCAGGCATATATCCCCGAATTTGCAGAAGTTGTTGGGCAAATGCAATTTGATTTATTTCACGTTTATACAGTCGATGAGCATACATTTAAAGTTGTTAGAAATATGCGACAAATGAAATTATTTCAACAAAAAGGATTTGAACTTGAGCATGAATTAATAAATAAAATACCCAAGATAGAGATTTTATATATAGCTGGAATATTTCATGATCTTGGAAAAGGCAAAGGTGGGGATCATTCAGAAATTGGTGCAAAAACCAGCTTTGATTTTGCCTTAAGATTGGGTATGTCGGTAACAGATGCAAATTTAATTTCTTGGTTAGTAAAAAAACACTTAATAATGTCTTCAATATCTCAAAAGCAGGATATTTCAGAAGCACAAACGATTATAGAGTTCACTCGGCATGTAAAACAAAGTGAAAAATTAGATTATTTATATTTATTAACAATAAATGATATAAGAGCAACTAATCCAGCTTTATGGAACGGATGGAAGCATCAGCTCTTAAAAGACTTATATATTTTAGCAAGGTCTAAAATAAATAAAGAGCCTATAAAAGCCTCATCAAAGATAGCATTAGAGAGAAAGAAAAATACTTTGCTTAGTTATGAGGGAGACGACCGTAAGATTTTAGAAGAATATCTCTCCAGTCTTGGAAATAGTTACTTTAATAAAAATGTTAGTAAATCTCTTAAATGGCAATCTTCTTTAATTATTAAGAATAAAGATAAAGACTTGGTTGTTGGATGCAAAGTAGTTTATGGAAACTTAATCGAAATATTTATTAGAGTGAAAAATTCTAAGGGTCTTTTTTATAAATTTACAAAGGTATTAGAACATTCTGGTCTTGAGGTAATAGATGCAAACATCTTTTCATCCATTAACAATACATTTGCTGCAAATACGTTTATTACAAAATTCTCGCATCATGATAGGGAGTTAAATAAATCAGAACTCATAGAATTAAGTAATAGAATTGAGAAAAACTTTGTCAATTTCAATAAAATAAAAAATATACAAAAAAAATCTATTAAGAAAAGTAATTTTGAAAAAATCATGAATATTTCTGACTCAATAAATAATGAAAAAGGGAGAAATCTTATAACGATTGAAACCTCAGATAGTCAGGGGTTGCTTGCTAATATTGCAAAAGTATTCTTTGATAATAATGTCTCTATATTTTCTGCAAGAATTAATACATTAGGAGACAGAGTTGAAGATACATTTGAAATTGAGAGTCATAACAAGTCATTACTTGGAAAAAACAAAATAAAAAAAATTGTAGCAGCTCTAGAAAAAGTGTTATAAATCCAGCTTATTAAAATTATAATTTAATCATGAAAATTCGATGTAAAGGCATTGCTAACAAATCAGCTAGAGATGAAGTGCTAGATGTTTACTTTTATGAAATAGAATTTGATGGAAAACAAATTAGTAATGGTATTGGTGACCCAAAAAATAACTCTCAAGAAACTATTGAATTAAATTGGAATCAAAATGATTTAGATAAAGAAATAGGAAGTGTCATCGATGCGTATCTAAAATTGCATTTATTATCAAATAAATGTGTTTTACCAAACTCTATTAATTTAGATGGGTTATTTAAAAATCTTCCAAATGTTGTATGGACTAACCAAGGTCCTGTTTCAATAGATGAAATTGAGAATAAACTAAATGATTCTAAAGTTGGTCAAAATAATCTTTATGTCAAATCTGTAGATAAATTCCCGTGCCTTACAGATTATATTATTCCAAAAAATGTCAGAATTGCAGATGCAAGAAGGGTCAGACTTGGTGCATATCTTAGTGAGGGAACTACAGTAATGCATGAAGGTTTTGTTAATTTTAATGCTGGGACATTGGGGCCATCAATGATTGAAGGAAGGATTTCTGCTGGAGTAACAATTGGAAAAAATTCTGATATTGGTGGCGGTGCTAGCACAATGGGAACATTATCAGGGGGAAATGAAATAAAAATATCTATTGGTGAAAACTGTCTTTTGGGAGCAAATTCTGGATTAGGCATATCCCTTGGAGATAATTGTACTGTGGAGGCAGGTCTATATATTACAGCTGGAACTAAAATAACATTGCTCGATGGAGATGGGTCTCAACTAATCAAAGCATCCGAAATATCTGGTATTAAAAATATGTTATTTCTTAGAGAATCGACGACTGGAAAAGTCATAGGAAAGCCAAATAAAAAAATTTTAACTCTAAATGAAGAGCTGCATGATAATGATTGATCTGCTTCAAAATTTACTAAAAATAAAATCTATATCGCCTAATGATATGGGTTGCTTTGATGTAATTGAAAATGAGTTGAAAGAGATTGGCTTTAATTGTGAAAGAATTAATTATCTTAATGTAGAAAACTTATACGCAACTACTGGAGATTCTGGAAAATTACTTTGTTTTTTAGGTCATACTGATATCGTTCCAACTGGGCCAGAAGAAAAATGGAAATACCCGCCCTTCTCTGCAACAATTGACGGTGACATTTTGTATGGAAGAGGCGCTGCTGATATGAAGGCTTCAGTTGCAGCATTTATTGAATCTGCAAAAGAGTTTATAAACGAATCTTCAGAGATTAACTTCAGATTAGGAATCTTACTTACTTCAAATGAAGAAGGCACTGCAAAAGATGGATTTATTGATCAAATCATAGAAAAAATGATAGAAGGCAATGAAATCATAGATTTTTGTTTAGTTGGTGAGCCAACTTCAACTAATAAGATTGCTGATTGCGCAAGAATAGGAAGAAGAGGTTCTTTAGGAGGACGTTTAAAAATATATGGTAAACAAGGGCATATAGCCTATCCAGAAAAAGTTATAAACCCAATATCCTTATCTGGTGATTTAATTTCTAATTTAAATAATAAAATATGGGATGGTGGGAATGATGCCTTTGATCCAACAAGCTTCCAAATTTCTAATATCAGCTCTGGTACAGGTGCACATAATGTAGTTCCTGGAGATCTTGAACTAACTTTTAATTTTAGATTTTCACCTGAATCTACTGAACAAAGTCTAAAATCTGAATTTGAATCTATACTGAATGAGCAAAATCTAAATTACGATTTAGATTGGGAATTAAATGGGCTTCCCTATTATACGAAAAATAATTTTTTTATAGATATTGTTTCAAATTCTGTTAAAGAAATTACAGATTATTTGCCAGAGCTTAACGCTAAAGGCGGCACCTCTGATGGACGCTTTGTTGCTAAAATGAATTCAGAGATTGTTGAATTAGGCCCAGTAAATAAATCGATTCATCAAATAGATGAACATGTAAAAATAAGTGACATATGGACTCTAAAAGACATATATAAACAAATATTAATTAATCTTAATCAGAGTTACTAGGCTTATCTTTTCTGTTGTATTTTGTTTTATCTCGATGTGTCTTTGGTTTATGGAATTTATCCATATTTTTTTTTACGGGATCTTTTTTGCTTTTATTTCGTTCCATGCATCATCTTTACCAACAACGGTGATAATAATAATAGAAGTGCTGCGAATCCAATCGCACCCCAACCAACAGTTGTATATGCGTCAATAAATCCTGTTTTTTCAATGGTCGTGTAAGGCATATTTTCATATAGAGCGACTTCAGCCGGATTTTCGCTATCTTTATATTCATCAAACTTTTCAACAAGAGCTCTATATTCTTCTGTCGAAGTAGCTTTTGCAACCAAACCAGCTACAAAATTACCTGCGGCTGATGCAAGAAACCACATACCCATCATAATTCCTACAATTCTTTGTGGAGCTAATTTTGTTACAGAAGATAATCCAACTGGCGAAAGACATAGCTCTCCAATGGTATGGACAAGATATATCACAAATATCCACAATACACTTGTTTTAAGAGCAACTTCAACTCCCTCAGATGTTAAATTTGAGCTTGAATCTCCAGACATGCCAGCGACAAGAAGTAAAAATCCTAAACCGACAAAGAAGAGTCCAAATGCGAATTTTACAGGTATTGATGGCTCTATATTTCTTTTGGAAAGAGCAATCCATAAATAAGCAAAAAATGGAGCCAAAGTAAAAATAAAAATAGCATTCAGCGATTGGAACATTGGTGCAGGTACTTCCCACCCACCTATTGAGGTGTTTACGCCTCTGTCAGTCAAAATATTCAGAGAAGACCCTGCTTGTTCAAAAAGTGCCCAAAAAACTAATGAGAATAACACCAGCACACCCACTGATAAAAGCCTATCTCTCTCAATTGGGTCGCACTTTCTTAGAGAGTAATATATCCAAAAAATAATTGCTATTGATCCAAGAGCTGCCAGAGAGCCTCCTACAACATTTTGATATTGTATTAGCACCCAACAAATAGCTACCATCAAAAGCCCACTTATATAACACCAATATTCATATGAGATACCTAAATACTCTTTCTTATAATCATCTGAAGGCGGTTCTGCATGACCATCAAGAAACTTTTGTCCCCAAAGAAACACAATAAGGCCAAAAACCATTCCTATACCTGCAGCACCAAAACCATATGCCCATCCAAATTCTTTACCTAGATAACCACAAAGCAAGGATGCTGAGGCAGCACCAATATTTATACCCATATAAAAAATTGTAAAACCAGAATCTCTTCTTTTATCTCCTTCAGGATAAAGAGCGCCAACCATAGTTGAAATATTAGGTTTTAAAAAACCGACACCTGAAATTATTAGTGCAAGTGCGAGATAAAATAATTGTTCACTTTCTTCATATGCCATTAAGCCATGACCTAAAACTAAAAGAATTGCTCCATATGTCACCGATTTTCTTGAGCCTAAAAATCTATCAGCAAGCATACCTCCAATTACTGGCATCATATATACCAAAGAAGTATATGCGCCATATAGAACATATGCGTTATCTCGCGTAAAATCCCAATGATCTGTTAGATAAAATATTAAAAGTGCTCTCATTCCATAATATGAGAACCTTTCCCACATCTCTGTGGTAAAACATACAAATAAGCCTTTTGGGTGTCCTAGAAAATCAGAAGTTGTATTCATAACGATTTATTTTTTTTAATAATTTAGTACTATACCAAAATGAATGATAAATCATATATCGTATTTCCACTCAAAAGAATTGCATCTACTATATATGACTTATTTCTTTTATTGGGAGTTTGGTTTTTAGTTGGCTCAATTGCCTTGGGTGTTAAGTATCTTTTTGTTGGAGAGGTTACATCTCTAAACCCAAATTTTGGCATGGCTCTTGTAATCATAAGCGCATGGTCTTTTTACGCTTATTTTTGGACCCATGGAGGGAAAACCCTTGGAATGGCAGTTTGGAAATTTGAAATATATAGCCTCGATAATAATAAAATAAATTTAAAACAAATATCTGTAAGGTTTTTTTTTAACCTTATGACTTTTCTACTTGCCGGATTGCCTTTGATTATGATGTATTTTTCTAAAAAAAATCTATCTATAAGTGATAGCCTTTCTGGGACATCTTATAGAAAAATTTAAATCTTTTTGTAAGATCTAAAACTCATTGCTATCAAAAATATTGAGGGAATAATGACTCCAATTAATACTGGAAGTCCGTAAGAGATAAATATACCAATAGAAAGGTCTTGAGAAATTTTATATATAAAAGCCCCTACTACAGCAACTAACACTCTTCCACCAACTGTAGAATCTCTCAATGATGTAAAAATTAGTGAGCCAAAAAATATTATTAAAACTAAAATTGAAATCAATTGAAATGTCATTTTATAGAAAGCTTTGTCCAGATGTGATTTAAATAAAATATCTTTTTTCAACGTGCTATTAATAAATAATTTCCTATAAGAGCTTATTTCAAGGATATTTAAGTTATCAATATTTCTTAGTGAGATCTTAGATTGTATAGGAATGCTAAATTTTTCTTCTTTATTTTTGGGAAATTCATTTGTAAAAGATTTATGGATAATATTATCATTAAAGATAATTTTGTCTCCATCTATCAATGCCGTGTTTGATGTAACTGAGTAAGCAACTTTATTATTTTGAGTCTTAATAAACCTAACATTAAAAATTTTATTATCTACAATATTTTCAAAGCTTAAGTAAGAATTACCAGATTTAATCCAGTCAAGACTCTTATTCTCTGAAACATTCCCCTTAGAAAGGATATTTTTATTTGCCTCAGCTTGTAAATGAATTTTCTTAAAGCTTACTTCATCAAAAACGATCAATGATGAAGCCAATATTATAGAACCAATTGAACTCAATATAACTATCTTTAATGGCGCAACTCCGGCAGTTCTTAATACATTTAAATTGCCCTCTTGATGAGACAAACCTAAAGCAAGCATAACTCCAAGCAAACAAGCGCCTTCAATAAAATTGATTAAATTATGTGGAAGTGAGGATAAAACGTATATTAAAATCTGGCCTATAGTGAATTCTGGAGTAAGACTCTCTAATTCTGAAATAAAACTAAATATTAAATCAAGCAATCCAAAGAACATTAAGATAAAAAAAGAAAGATAGAAAGATCTCTTTATCAAATATATATAAAATATTTTTGTCATCTTAAAATCCAAAGGAATATTAAACAGATTGCTATAAGCAATACTATCTTTAGTAAGTTACTCTTTTTAATTGAATCAATAAGTTGTGGTTTCTTATAAAAACTTAATTTAAAAGCGCTAAAAAGTCCTAGAGCTAAAAATAAAGCATGTACAAACCAAATATAGTTATGAGTGTTCTTAGAGCTTTCAATAAATGACTCCCTAGCTAAAATTAATAAACTTAAATACAGTATATAAATAAAGATCGCTGGCAGCATAACGGACAATCTTCCCTGCCTGGGTTCAACTTTTGCAATATGAACTCCCAAGATTAAAAGAATAAAAATTGTTAGTGGTATTGAAATATTCCACTGCGTCTGAGATTTTGAGGATTTTGATGAATAATCAAATAGTTTAGAAAGAGAGAGTCCGGATATTTTACTTTCATTATTTTCTAGAGGTATCTTTAGTTCACCAAATTCAGAAATAATTGATGGATTTTTATTAAAGATATTTTGATATGCTGATCCGTCTTTAAATTCTAGTTCAATTAAAGAGTTTAATTTATTGTATTTGAATTTATTAGCAAGAATTAGAGTTTCAGAATTATTTTGTGATAAAAAGAGAATAGATTTTTCTAAGGTATCATTATTTTTGTTTTCTACATATATGAAGCCATCGTTTTCTCTTAGAGCTAAAATATTTTTAGGTTTTACTGATTCGATTTGCTCCTCAATAGTATCAATAGAGATTATCTCTTTTGAAAGTTCTTTTGTATAAGGCGCTATATAAATACTTAATGCAATCGTAATAAAGAAAAAAACAAAAGCTTGAGGTATTAAATATCTAATAATGTTGTTCTGAGACAATCCTCCCGATATATATCCATAAATTTCTCTCTCAGCATATAGTCTACTAACAGTTATAACCACGCCTAGAAAAAAAGATAAAGGCATCAAGAGTGTTATAAAGTCTGGAAATCTTAAAATAATAATTTTATAGATCAAGTTTGGCTCTATTAGGCCTTCTGAGGCTTGTTCAAAATATCCAACAAATCTTGAACCTACAACCAAAAAAAAGAAAATTAATAGAATTCCAAGCGTTGATTTAAAAACTTCAACATTCAAGCTTTTTGAAAGAATATTCTTTTTATATATGCCTTGTGAACTATGATGCATTACAATAATTATCTTATCAGTAAATACCATAACAGGAGAACTTAAATGGCGTATAAAGTTTTAAATAATATTTTATTAAAAGATGTATCATCATCAGGTCTATCTTCTTTAAAGACGGACTTATTAGTGCTTGTTGTTAATAAAGAAACAAAAACTAATGCTTCTTTCAAAGATCTGAATAAGATTTCAAAAAATTACATATCAAAAACTATTTCATCTCACTTAAAAGAATCAGGAAGTTCTGTTCTTCTTCCTAATATTGATGGAATTAATGCTAAAAATATATTATTGGTGAAAGGTTTAGATAAAAAAGATCCTATTCATAAATGGCTAAGCATGTATCAATCTGTTGCTCATAAAGGCAATCATATTGGATCAAAAGATATATCTGTAATGCCTGGATCCGTGACGCCAAATGGAAAAGATGAATTTTGGCTAATAGAGATGGTGTCTAAAACTATTGAATCAAATGTTTATATTTTTTCTGAGACAAAAAATAAAACAATAAAAAAACCATCTGTTAAGAAGTTAACAGTTCTAACATCAGGTCTCTCTGCTTCAAATTTAAATAAGGCAAAGAATGCAGCTAAAAAAGGATATGCTATTGGAGAAGGTGTTAATACGGCAAAATACTTGGGAGATCTTCCAGCAAATCATTGCACACCAAGAATTATTGAAAGAAAGGTAAAAGCAATGACTAAAGATTTTCCAAAACTAAAAGTTAAATCTTTCAATGAAAAAGACATGCAAAAAATGGGCATGGGATCATTTCTAAGTGTCTCTAGAGGCAGTGAAGAGCCTGCAAGAATGATGGTAATTGAATATAAAGGTGGTAAAGCTTCACAAAAACCTATTGCATTAGTTGGCAAAGGAGTGACCTTTGATACTGGAGGGGTTTCTATTAAACCAAGTCCTGCTATGGATGAAATGAAATGGGATATGTGTGGTGCTGCTACTGTATTTGGAGTTATGTCAACTCTAGCTAGACTAAATGCAGATGTTAACGTTGTTGGCGTTATGGGTTGTGCTGAAAACATGTGTTCATCAAAAGCTACTAAACCAGGCGACGTTGTCACTTCAATGTCTGGTCAAACTATTGAAATTCTTAATACCGATGCAGAAGGAAGATTAATACTTGCTGACTGTTTAACATATGTTGAAAAATACAAGCCTTCATACGTAATTGACATGGCAACACTAACTGGAGCTGTTGTAATTGCTCTAGGAAGGCACGCCAGTGGAGTTATGGCAAATGACCAACATCTTGCAGATAAAATAATTGAATCTGGTGAAGAATCGGGCGATAGAGCATGGCAACTTCCATTATGGGATGAACATCAGTCATGCACTAAAACCAAATATGCTGATTTAGCAAATATTGGTGGAGGAAGAGAAGCTGGAACTATACATGCTGCCGCTTTCTTATCTAAATTTACAAATAATTATAAGTGGGCGCATATTGATATCGCTGCTACTGCATCATATAGCACTCCAGTTAAAGCAGGAACTGGCAGACCTGTTCCATTAATTAGTGAATTAATATTAAGTAAGAAATTAAAATAAATTAAGTGATTCTCTATGGATAAGCAGTATCACCCTGTAGAAATTGAAGAAAAATGGTCTAAGGTATGGTCCGAAAGAGTTATTTCAAATAAAGAATCAGTTACTTCTTTTTCACAGGTAATACCGCCCCCAAATGTTACTGGCACTCTTCATATGGGTCATAGTTTCCAATATGCGATTATGGATTTCTATACCAGATATCATCATATGTCCGGAAAAGATGCTCATTGGCAAGTTGGAGCTGATCATGCTGGTATAGCTACTCAGATGGTTGTAGAAAATAATCTTGCAAAAAAAGATATAACTAGAAATGAACTTGGAAGAGAGAAATTTATTGATGAAGTTTGGTCATGGAAAGATTATTCAGAAGAAAAAATTACATCCCAAATTAAAAGACTTGGGTGCACGGTAGATTGGAATAAGTATAGGTTTACCTTAGATGATGGATGCAACGAAGCAGTTATAAAAGCATTCGTTGAATTGCACAGAAAAGATAAAATATATAGGGGTTACAGGTTGGTTAATTGGGATCCATCACTGAAAACTGCTGTTTCAGATCTTGAAGTAATAAGACAGGAAAAAGATGGTCTTCTTTGGCATATTAAATATCCAATTGAAGATTCTGAAGACTTTGTTACAGTTGCCACATCAAGACCTGAAACTATGTTTGGAGACATGGCAGTTGCTGTTAACCCAAATGATGATAGGTATAAAAATCTAATAGGTAAAAATATTGTTTTGCCTTTTGTTGGAAGAAAAATACCTGTACTAGCTGATGAATATGTTGATATGGAATTTGGTACTGGTTGTCTTAAAATTACTCCAGGTCATGACTTTAACGATTACGAAATAGGTAAAAAATACTCACTTCATGAAGTAAAAGGTCAGGTAAAGACTTCAGATGATGCAAGTGATTTTGAGCCTATCAATATATTTAATGAAGATGCATGGTCAAATGAAAAAGTACCTAAACCATTTTCAAATCTTGATCGTTTTAAAGTTAGAAAGGCTGTATTAGAGAAACTTAAAGAACTAAATCTTCTTGAGAAAGAGGAAAAACATCATATAAGTGTTCCCAGAGGTGAAAGATCTAATATTGTTATTGAGCCCAGATTAAGTCATCAATGGTATGTAAAAACTGAGGAAATGGCAGCAAGAGCTAATGAGGCTGTTAACAAGGGAGAGATAAAATTTCATCCTGGTAATTGGGTTAAAACGTATTTTAATTGGATGAACAATATTGAGGACTGGTGCATCAGCAGGCAAATATGGTGGGGTCATAGAATCCCAGCATGGTACGACTCAGAAAATAATGTTTATGTTGGTCACAGTGAAGGAGAAATCAGACAATTTTATAAACTTGACGATAGAAAACTCTTACAAGATGAAGACGTTCTAGATACCTGGTTTTCCGCAAGTTTGTGGCCTTTTGCATCTTTGGGATGGCCAAAAAAAACTGAAGATTTTGAAAAGCATTTTCCAACCTCTTTGCTGGTTACTGGGTTTGATATTATATTTTTCTGGGTTGCAAGAATGATGATGATGAGTCTTGAGTTTACTGATCAAATCCCTTTTAAAGATGTCTATGTTACCGGCCTCATAAGAGATGAAAATGGGCAAAAAATGTCTAAATCTAAAGGTAATGTTATTGATCCACTAGACCTAATTTATGGTATTTCTCAAGACGATTTGGTTGAAAAAAGGACTTCAAACCTCATGCAGGAAGGTATTGCACCGAAGATTGAAAGAAAGACAAGGAATCAATTTCCTAAAGGTATTGATTCATACGGAACAGATGCTTTAAGAATGACATTTTATTCACTAGCAACACACACCAAAGATATAAGCTTCGAAATGGGCAGACTTAAAGGATATAGAAACTTCTGTACTAAAGTCTGGAATGCAGCAAGATTTATCAACGGCTATCCAGCTGGAAACGACTTATTTCAATCGGCCAATAAAACTGATGATTGGATATATGAAGAATTTGAAAAATCAAAAAAACAAATCGAAAGAAATATTAAAGATTACAGATTAGACTTTGCTGTTAATGAAGTTTACGAGTTTTTCTGGAACAAGTTCTGTGATGTCTATATTGAAGATTGCAAAAAAAGTGGAGAAACTAAAAACCTTAGACCGCTTTTAAAAGAAATACTCAACATGATGCACCCTTTTGCTCCTTTCATAACTGAAGAGATACATAGTTTATTATTTGATAGTTCAATTATTTAGTTTGGAAGAATATACATCTGTATATGATCGATATCATCTTCTAGATAAACTTCACCTCTAGGAGTAAATCCAAGATCAATATAAAAATGTTTTAATCTATGTTGTGCTGAAATAACAATTTCAAAATTTGGGTATTCTTTCTTTAAAAATTTAACTCCCTTTGTTGTTATCTCTTTGCCAATGCCGAGGCCTCTCGAATTTTTTTTAGTGACAATCCTTCCCATGGAAGAACCTTCATACTTTACCCCGGGTTCGAAAGCTCTTAGGTACGCAATAAGTTTATTGTCCTCATAACATAATAAATGGAAGGCTTTTTGATCTGAATTATCTGCGTCCAGATATGGACAATCTTGCTCGACAATAAAGACCTCTTGTCTTAGATGAAGTACAGCATATATTTCGTTAATTGATAATTCATCAAAACTTTTCCATACAAATTTTATTTTTTTGCTCATAATTAAATATAATATTAGATATTTTCGCACACATAAAAAAATATTATGAAAACTATATATGATTTTTCAGTTAAAGATGCCGAACTAAAGGATATATCTCTCAATAAATATCATGAAAAAGTGTTATTGGTTGTTAATGTAGCAAGTTATTGCGGCCTTACATACCAATACAAAGGTTTGGAGGAGCTTTACAAGAAATATAAAAGTAAAGGTTTTGAAATTCTGGGCTTTCCTTGTAACCAATTTGCTCTTCAGGAACCAGGAACTAATGAAGAAATTAAAGAATTCTGCGACACAAATTATGGTATAACTTTTGAGATATTCAATAAAATTAAAGTTAATGGATCAAAGGCTGATCCTCTTTATAGTTTCTTAAAGAAAGAAAAAACAGGTGTTGCAGGTACGTCGCAAATAAAATGGAATTTCACAAAATTTCTTATCGATAAGAATGGTAAGGTAGTTAAGCGTTTTAGTCCTCAAGTTGAATCAGATGAGATTGAGTCTTGTCTTAAAAAAATTCTTTAAGTTATAGATCTAAGCTCATAAGAACCGCATCATCTTTGTCACTGCCAGTATAGTAATTAGTCCTAACTGCGTCTTTCAAGAAATTGAATTTATTGTAAAAATTAATTGCTATTTCATTTTTAGATCTTACTTCAAGGAATGCCTTTTTTGCTCCCATGGCCTTAGATTGTTTTATAAAAACATCCATTAGGATTTTTCCAGCTCCCTTTTTCTGCCATTTTTTTTGAACAGCTATATTTAAAAGATGACTTTCCTTTTTGATTAAAGAAAATATAAGAAATCCTATAATGACATCATTGTATTTGCATACAAGTGATTTATGTCCAACCTCAAAAGATGAAAAAAAATTATCTTTTGACCATGGGCTTGGGTTTGTTTCGAGCTCAATTTTGTATGCATCTTCTAAATCGTGACGATCCATTAAAGAAATCTTAAACATATCTTTATAAATTAAGTGAAGCTTTGATCTTCAACCATAGATCTTTCTTAAGACTTTTCTTTAACGATAATTGATTGATTGAGGGTGCTTGAATTGAGTTTTCAATAAATATCTCACTATTCAGAATTTTACCAAAAATTATTATTAATCTTACATCGGTTAAATTTAATATCTTTCCTTCTAATTCATTTGGTGATTGGTTCAATATTCTGTTTGATTTTTCATTACCTGTGTCAAGCTTTGTTGATGCCATTATTGCTTTAATAAGATCTTGTTGTTCTTGAACAAAATTTTCATAAGGTTTATCAAGAAGTGATAGAATTAGCCCCTTTTGATAAAAATATATATCGTTATTGCAAGAATTATTTACCTTTGAACGTAATGAATATCTTTTGATACCGATCTCTTTTAATATAAGATTAGTTTTTATTTCAGGGGTAAGCATAAATAACATAATAACATTTAGTTAATAAACAATGGATAATCCAATAGACAAATATTCAGCATTTAAGCCAATAGATTTAGCTAATAGAAAATGGCCTAACAAAATCTTAAAAGAATCACCTATTTGGTGCTCAGTCGATTTGCGCGACGGTAATCAAGCATTAATAGAGCCAATGGGTTCTGAGAGGAAAGATAGGATGTTTGCATTGCTATGCAAGCTTGGATTTAAAGAGATTGAAATTGGATTTCCTTCAGCATCTCAAACTGATTTTGATTTTGTAAGAGATCTCATTGAAAATAAAAAAATTCCCTCTGACGTTAACATTCAAGTACTTACTCAGGCTAGAGAAGAGTTAATAAAGAAAACTTTTGAGTCATTAAAAGGAGCATCTAAAGCAATAATTCATTTCTATAATTCAACTTCAACTCTTCAAAGAAAAGTTGTTTTTGATCAAGATAAAGAAGGTATAAAAAAAATTGCTACTAATGCTGCATTATTAATAAAAGATTTAGCAGAAAAAAATCAAGAAACAGAGTGGAGTTTTGAATACTCACCTGAAAGCTTTACTGGAACTGAGCTTGAATATGCTAGAGAGGTTTGTGATGAAGTCGTTGAGATTCTTAAACCTGTATCGAAAAATAAGATCATCATAAATCTGCCTGCAACAGTTGAGATGTCGACGCCAAATATTTATGGAGATCAAATTGAATGGATGCACGAAAATCTTCTAAATAGGAGTGATATTTGTTTAAGTCTCCATCCGCACAATGATCGAGGTACTGCAGTAGCTGCATCAGAATTTGGGCTCATGGCTGGAGCAGATAGAGTTGAGGGGACGCTTTTTGGAAATGGAGAAAGGACAGGAAATGTGGACATTGTAACAATTGCTTTAAATATGCTTACACAGGGGATTGATCCAAAATTAGATTTCTCTAATATAAACTCTGTCATGAGAGAGGTTGAATATTGCAATCAATTGCCTGTTCATCCAAGACATCCTTATGCAGGGGATCTTGTTTTTACAGCATTCTCTGGATCTCATCAGGATGCAATTAAGAAGGGTTTTAAGGCAATAAAGGAATCTAATAATCCAAAGTGGGAAGTTCCTTATCTGCCTATTGACCCTGCAGATTTAGGAAGAAGTTATGAAGCAGTAGTTAGAATCAATTCACAATCTGGCAAAGGAGGAGTTGCATTTTTGCTAGAAAAAGATCATGGAGTGTCTTTACCGCGAAGACTACAAATAAGTTTAAGTCAAAAAATACAAAAACTTGCTGACGAAACAGGAAAAGAAATCACTAGCTCTCAAATCTGGGAGATTTTTGAAACTAATTACCTAAAGCCTAAGAATAATTTTTCATATATCAAGCATTCTTCAACATCTGATGGTGATTTACACTCCTTGGCACTAGAAATGAATATGGATTCTAATGCAGTCAAGATCAAAGGTACTGGTAATGGTCCAATCGATTCATTTGTAAATGGACTTTCAGATCAACTAGGATTTAATATTAAAGTTGCTGATTACCATCAAACAGCCATATCTTCAGGCTCTGATGCAAAAGCTGCTGCCTACATTGAGCTTGAAAAAGATGGTGAGACCTTTTGGGGAGTTGGTATTCACCCAAATACAACTAGAGCTTCATTTGATTCAATAATTGTTGGATTGAGTAAGCTTTTAACTAGCTAGTCAAAATCAGGCTCTCTCTTTTCAAAAAAAGCTTTTACTGCTTCTCGATTCTGAGAGCTAACTGTAAGTTCATTTTGGATTTCAGCTTCATCATGAAAAGTGTCCCAATAACTAACGTGTAAAGACTCTCTCATCAATCTTTTTGTATGGTTAAGAGATTGTGAAGACCTTTTTGCTAAATGTTCAGCCCAGGTATATGTTGTGCTTTCTAATTCCTCTAACGGTACCACTTTATTGGCAATGCCGTACTTCAAGCAATCATGAGCTGATATTTTTTTAGCCTCAATTGCATGCTCATATGCTTTTGAAAATCCCATATACTTTGGCAGGTACCACGATAAACCACCATCTGGAACTAATGCGATATTACTAAAAACAGATAAAATATAACTATCATCTGACATCACTCTAAGATCACAAGACATTGCAATTGCAGCTCCAATTCCTGCAGCAGGTCCTGCAATTGAACCAATAACTGGTTTTGGCATTTCAATTATATTTTTAAAAAAAGGTTTATAACCTCTTATCAAAGCATCCTTTGATCCTTTCCAGCTTGCACTTCTCTCA
The DNA here is from genome assembly GCA_045563715.1 of Gammaproteobacteria bacterium. GTDB lineage: Bacteria > Pseudomonadota > Gammaproteobacteria > Magnimaribacterales > D2472 > SAR86A. The sequence goes on from JBJLIP010000001.1 coordinate 190,396, forward strand.
CTTAAATCAGCACCAGCAGAAAAACCTCTTCCTGATCCTGTTAATATAACAACTCTGATATCATCATCATTTTTAACATCTTCGGTTGCCTCTTGAAAGTCCCACACAAGCTGTTCATTAACCGCATTTAAAAGCTTAGGTCTGTTAAGCTTTATTGTTGCTACTTTGCCCTTCTTATCTAATTCAATAGTTTCTAGATTCATGTTTACTCCCCGATTATCTTTTTGAAATTAAAATATGGCCATTTGTATATGTTATTTGACCGCTAGCTTCTTCTTTATCAGATCGAGACCATTCAACCTTTGATTTTGGTCCAGGATTTGAATTTACAAAAGTTTTAATTATTTCTTCAATTATTTTACTGTTAGGTGCAGCAATATTACATTTTTTAATTGAGTATCTTAAAACATCTGAAATTACAGGGTTTGATAACTCTCTAAGTTTTTTTAAATCAATAGAGTTAGTTATTAAATCATTATATTTCTCGTGCATTAAATAGGAATAACTATTATTTCTATCTTTTATAATTTTTGAAAAGTTATTAATTCTATTTGGAAAGTTATTCCATTTTCTTTCTAGCATAGGAAATATCTCATTTCTTAAATAATTTCTATCAAAATCATTACTTAGATTTGAATCGTCTTCAATATAATCAATATTATTTATATTTAAATAATCTAATATCTGTTTTTTTGATATTTCCAGAAAGGGTCTTATTAATACCCCCTTCCCTAGGGACCTTTGTAGTTTTGGCCCCTCCATTCCGTCTGGGCCAGTTCCCCTTAGAAGTCTCATAAATAATGTCTCTGCAACATCATCACTGTGATGCCCTAATAGTAATTGATCGCCTGCATTTAGTATCTTTTCAAAAACTCTGTATCTGGCCTTCCTTGATGCTGATTCTAGTCCACCTCCATCAACTTTAATCTCGATTGATTCAGTAATTAAATTAATGTTTAATTTTGAGCAGGTCTCAATACAATGATTTTCCCACATGGCTGAATGTTTAGACAAATTATGATTTATATGGATTGCCTTAACATCAATCTCTTGATAAGCCTTTAAAGACGATAAAAGATGAACTAATGCAGTTGAATCTGGGCCTCCACTATAACCAATAAGGATGCCTTTGTTGAGATTTGTATGTTCTCTAATTAGACTTTCTGTTAGCAATATTTATATCTCTACTATATCTTTACCAAATACATCTTCAAGTGAAAAAAAGCTTTCAAGGGAAGGTGTAAATTTAAATTCATCTCCAATCTCTATTATAGCCTCTGATTGTTCTGAAGTTACTCTAACATTTAGCCGGCATGATCCATTTTTCCAAAAATCTTTATCAAATGCATCAAGGTATTCTGAAAACTTTGTTAATGAGCTAGCATTTGAGCTATTTATATCAATTGTTACTTCTTTAACTCTTTTATTAAGAATAGAGTCAACAGTGAGGACTTCTTTAACCCTCATTCTAAACATTAAACTTCCTAAGTCTCCAGTTCTGTAATCATCCACCTCTACTGTTCCCTTAAGAGATAAAATCTCACCCTCTTTCAAAATATTATGACAGCTCTCCAAGGTTTCACTTGATACTATGCCATCCATACTTCCAGTTCCATCATTAAAGTTAATGAAAGTTAGTGGCTTGCCTTTTCTATCTTTGATTTGCCTAACGCTATTGATTAAGCATATTAAAGAAGCAGTTTTTGTATCATTTGATAATTCACTAATCTTTTTTGATCTTATCTTTCTTATTTTATTTTCAATTGCTGTAACTGGATGTCCAGATAAGTAATACCCCAAAGATTTCTTTTCTAATTCTAGCTTTTCTGTGAGAGTTAGAGGGGTGATGTTCTCATATTTTTCATATGGATTAAAATTATCATCTATTGAAGAAAATAAATCGCCGCTTTGAAGTCCTGAATTGTTGTTACTGGCTCCATCTCTAAGCATATCTTGAACAGATTTAATTGCTATTGTTCTAGATGGTGCAAGACAGTCAAATGCTCCAGCTTGAGATAAGGCTTCTAGAGATTTTTTACCACCTAATTTAATATCAACTTTTTTTGAAAAGTTCCACAAATCTTTAAAATGATTCTCATTCCTGATCGAACAAACATGATTTATAAAAGCATCTGCGACACCTTTTATTGCACCCAATCCGTATTCAATATCTAGATCTTTATTAACAATAAACCTCTTCATTGAGGTTTGTATATTTGGATTAAGCACATTGATCTTCATACGAGAACACTCTTGAATCAAAGCATGAATTTTATCTGTATTCCCGAGCTCAGATGAAAGAACAGCTGCCATAAAGTGCTCAGGATAATATGTTTTAAGATACGCTGTTTGATATGAGATTAGTGCATATGCTGCAGAATGAGATTTATTGAAACCATATTCAGCAAACTGATTGATTAAATCAAATATTTGTTCAGCATTTTTTGGCGCGATATTGTTATTTTCACAACCTTTAACAAATATTTCTCTTTGTTCTTCCATTTCTTCTTTCTTCTTTTTACCCATTGCACGTCTCAGAATATCAGCCTGGCCTAATGAAAAACCTGCCAATACCCTAGCTGCTTCCATTACCTGTTCTTGATAGACTATTACTCCATAGGTCTCTTCTAAAACTGATTCAAGTAACTTGTGCGGGTATGTAACCGGGCTTTTCCCATGTTTTCTATCTACAAACTCATCATGCATACCAGAATTTAAAGGGCCTGGTCTATAAAGTGCCAGCAGTGCAGTTATTTCCTCAAATTTAGTTGGTTTGAGTCTCTTAATGAGGTCTCTCATACCAGATGACTCTAACTGAAAAACTGCCATGGTTTTTCCAGATGAGAGAAACTTAAAGACTTTTTCATCATTCAAGGGGATATTTTCAAGATCCAGCTTATTAGAATCTTCCTTGTTCTCATTTATAGATTTAAGAGCTCTATCAATTACAGTTAATGTTCTAAGTCCAAGAAAGTCAAACTTTACCAATCCAATCTTTTCTACATCATCTTTATCATATTGCGTCATTACTGAACTTGATGATCGATCAACATAAACAGGACAAAAATCCGAGATACTTCCAGGGGCAATCACAACTCCTCCTGCATGTTTTCCTACATTTCTGGCAATGCCTTCAAGCTTATATGATAGATTCACGATTTCTCTGACCTCATCATCGTTTTTAATACTTTGTGCAAATAACGGCTGTTCTTCTTTAGCTCTATCTAAAGTCATACCAGGAGCAAAAGGGATCATTTTTGAAATTCTATCACCAAGAGCATAAGGCTTGCCTAACGCTCTTGCTACGTCTCTTACAACTGCTCTTGCAGCCATTGTTCCAAATGTTGCTATTTGCGAAACAGCTGCTACTCCATACTTTTTGCTTACATAGTCAATAACTAGGTCTCTTTTTTCCATACAAAAATCAATATCAAAATCAGGCATTGATAGTCTTTCGGGATTTAGAAATCTTTCGAAAAGAAGACCATGATCAATTGGATCTAATGTTGTTATACCCAAGGCATAAGCTACTAGCGATCCGGCCCCTGATCCTCTTCCTGGGCCAACTGGAACATCATTGCTCTTTGACCATTCAATAAAATCATAAACAATTAAAAAATAACTTGAAAAGCCCATAGTTTTAATTTGATCTAGCTCATAGCTAAGTCTTAACTTATATTCATCTTGCTTTTCATTAGAAAACTTATTGATATATGAATTAAGTCTTTTATTAGATAGTTCCTCAAGATATGTATCAAAATTATGTTTTTTTGGTACTGGATATTCAGGTAGAAAATATTCTTTTGTATCAAAAGAAACATTGCATTTTTTTGCAATCTCATTTGTATTTGTTACTAATGATTCGCAGTCTTTAAATAAATCTTCCATTTGATTGGATGATTTAAAATATTGTTGTTCTGAAAAAATTTTTTCTCTATTTGGATCATTTAAGGTTCTTGAAGTATTAATACACACCTTTGTTTCATGAACCTCATAATCATCTTGATTTGCAAACAAAACATCATTTGTAGCTACCAGAGGGATACCCTTGTTTACAGCTAATGGGAGAACATTCTTAAAATATTCTGTCTCATCAGGTCTGTTTGTTCGCTGAACTTCCAAAATAAAATCATCTTTAAAATGCTTTGTAAATTGATCTATAACTTTATTTGCTTCAGAAACATTGTTTCTCTTTAGATACTCAAAGATGTGGCTATCTTTTCCGCCTGAAATTGTCAGTATGTCAGTTTTAAGTTTAATTAATTCATTAAAACTTATTACTGGAAGACTGAAACTATTATTGTTGTGGGCATTAGATATTACCTTCATAAGGTTTTTATGTCCTTCATTGGTTTTTGCTAAACATAAAAGCTCGTGAGAACTCTCATCATTTTCAAAAATTAATCTTATTGAAGCACCTGATATAGGTTTAATGCCAGCTTGCTCACATTTATTAAAAAATTTTACCAAGCCAAACATATTTGATTTATCTGTTAAAGCAACAGAGGGTATGGAGTTTTTAGAAGCGCTTTCAACTATTTGATCAATTGTCAATAATCCTTGTGTAATGCTGTATTCTGAGGAAATCCTTAAATGTGAAAAAGCGCCGCTCATCTTTCTAAAACACCTTTAAAAGTTCTCCTATGAATATCACAATATCCATGAATTCTTAGCAATTCTAAATGATTTTTTGTTCCATAGCCTTTATTACTTATAAAATCATAATTTGGGAATTGTGTATTGTATTTATTCATTAAATTATCTCTATAAACTTTAGCAATTATTGAAGCTGCGCTAATAGCATTCTCCGAAGAATCACCGCCAATAATAGCCCTCATTGGGATCTCTAGATCTGGTTTATGTATACCATCGACTAAAACCAAAGCAGGTTTTATTGGTAAGTTTAGTATAGCTTCTTTCATTGCCAATAAAGAAGCTTTAAGAATATTAATTTCATCTATTACTTTATTATCAACAACACCATATCCAAAGTAAGAATTTTTCAATATTGCTTCAGCTAAAAAAGCTCTCTTATTAGGGGATAGTTTCTTAGAATCTTTTAAGCCAACTATTTCTTTTTTTAGAATGACTGCAGCAGCAACAACCGGTCCTGCTAAGCAGCCTCTTCCCACTTCATCAGTTCCCGCTGTGAAGATATTTTTCAAGCTAAAGTTATTTCTTGAGCGGCTTTTGAATAGCCAACGCCAATTAACATCTCTCTCAATGTTTCAGCAATATCCGCAGGACTCTCCCTCAATAGAAGAGTATCTTTAATAGCTTGTTTGATATTTTCTTTTGTAAAATTATTTTGCAATAATTCAACAAAGTAACTTTTACCAAGAAGTAAGTTTGGTAATCCAATATTATTAACTTTGAGCATACGAGATATTATCGAATAATTTATAAAATTCGTCTTGTAGCAGATTATTGTTGGGCATTCTAAGATGGCAGATTCTAGTGTGGCTGTTCCAGAAGTAACAATAGAAAGCTCTGAAATAGAAAGAAATTCCCGCATAGCATTTTCTTTGATCACTACTGGTAACTTAAGACCATCGAAAGATTTCTTAATAGACTCCATTAATTTGCGATCAGCTGCAGGAACTAAATATATGTAATCTTTATTTTCAAGTGAATGATCTTTTATAAATTCAATATATGTTGGGAGCATATATTTTATTTCTGATTCTCTGCTTCCTGGTAAAACTGAAATATATTTCTTGTCGGCTTCTAGGTTGTGTTTTTTTAAAACTGCATCAGTGCTAAATTTTTTTAGCTGTGAGAATGGATGGCCTAGTTGAAGACTATTGTGTCCAATTTTCTTATAAAAATTATGTTCAAAGTTAAATAAACATAATGTTAAATCTATATATTTATTAATTGGCTTTACTCTATTTTGTCTCCAGCCCCAAACCGAAGGACTAACAACTTGAATATTCCTATTATCATGAATATTCTTTAATGCTTTATGAATACCGATATTGAAATCAGGAGAATCAATTCCTATAAAAAGGTCAATTTCTTTTTCGATAAAAAGTTTTATCAGCGAGCTTCTTAATTTACTAAGTTTTCTATAATTAATTAAGGGTTGAACTAAACCCATAATATTTATTTCTGAGAAATCAAATTCTGATTTAAAACCCAGCTCTTCTAACTTAGGTCCGCCAATGCCATATAGATTTATATCTGAATTTTTTTTAATTTCCTTTATTAATCCAGCGCCGAGCCTATCACCAGAATGCTCTCCACAAACAACCCCTATATTTAAGGCACTCTTGGTGGGCACTTATCTTAAAATTCCTCTTTCAGAAAGTTCTATTGATTTAATAAAGATATCTAAATAAGGGTCATTTTTGTTTTTATTTAGATTCTTAATTTTATCAATAGCATGATCAATTTTTAATTTCTTCATATATGTTAATTTAAATGCTTTCTTGATTAGACTGATTGATTCTGATGATATGTTGTTTCTTGTCATTCCAACAGTATTTAGACCTATAACTCTTGCAGGATCAGCAGCAACTTTAACATATGCAGGTATGTCCATATTTATGGATGTATTCATCCCTACAAAGGAAAAATCTCCTAATTTACAAAACTGGTGAACTGTAGTTAATGCGCCTAATGTTATGTTGTTGCCCATGATTACATGTCCTGCAATGCCAGCATTATTTGCAAAAACATTTTCATTACCAACAAAACAATCATGAGCTACATGACTGTATGCCATAAATAAATTTTCAGAACCTATTTTTGTTATGCCTTTGTCTTGAATAGTGCCCCTATGAACGGTAACTCCTTCTCTAAAAATATTATTGTTACCAATTTCTAGCTTTGTTTTCTCACCCTTGAATTTTTTATCTGGAGTATCTTCTCCAATTGTTGAAAATTGGTAGAAAATATTATCTGACCCGATATATGTTGGTCCTCTTAGAACTACATGACTGAGAAGCTTTGTGCCCTCCTTGATTTCAACATCTTCTCCAATAATACAATATGGACCGATCTCCACTGAATCATCTATCTTTGAAGATGGATGGATTATTGATGTTTCATGAATTTTCATTTTGCCTTCCTATCAGCACATAATATTATGGCAGAACAAACCAACTCATTATCAAGCTCTGCTCTGCAATCAAACTTCCATATACCTCTTTTTTCACTGACAACTTTACTAAACAAATCTATATTATCACCTGGCCTAATCCTTTTTCGAAACCTAACTTTATCAACTCCAGCCAGAACATATATAGAGCCTTCTTCCGGTGTCTTGTTCATAGAGACAAAACCTAAAATACCTGATGCTTGGCCTAAGGCCTCAATAATTATGACTCCAGGAAATATAGGATTATTTGGGAAGTGCCCATTTAAAAAATACTCATCTTCATTAATATATTTTGTTGCGTGAATCTCTTTATTTTCTGTAACTTCTATAACCTCGTCTACAAATAAAAAGGGCTCTCTATGTGGTAGATATTTTTTTATATCTTCTTTATTAATCTTCAAGTTATTTTCCTTGTTTTTTTATAAATACTGAGGATTTGGCCCAATCTTTATGACTTTGGGCTGGCATAATTCCAACATAATCACCCGATTCTTTAATATCTTTTGTTATGAGAGTATGAGCTCCAACAGAGACATTTTCGCAAATGTTTAAATGGCCAAGAACTCCAGATAATCCACCCATTCTGAAATTTTTACCAATTTTTGTTGAACCGGCAATTGCACATGACGCTGCAATCGCGGAATTTTCACCTAAAATTACATTATGAGCAATATGAATAAGATTATCTAAAATTACTCCATCTTTTATTTCAGTATCGTCAATCGCTCCTCTATCAATTGAACAGTTAGCTCCAATTTCAACATTTTTACCTATCTTCAGACGTCCAAGTTGTTCAATCTTTACATAACCATTTTGTGAAGGTGCAAATCCAAATCCATCAGATCCAATAACACATCCTGGGTGTATAAGAGTATTTGAAGAAATCGAGACATTTTTTACTATAGAGCAGTTTGCATGAATGGTTACATTGTCTTGAATAATGCAATTGGGTCCAATGACAACATTTGGTCCAATATGTACATTATTACCAATTGATGATAATTCAGAAATTACAGCAGACTCATGAACAGAAGGAGTTAAAGATTCTGATTCAGGTTTAAATATTTTTGAAAGGGTTGCATATGTAATATAAGGATCATCAGATTTCAAAAAATTGAATTTAAGGTCCTCTTTGAACTCTTTATCAACAACAACAGCCGAAGCCTTGCAATTATCTAATAAATTAAAATATTTTTGATTGCTAAGAAAAGTTATAGAGCCTTCACGAGCATTTTCAATAGTTGATAAATTATCTATAAAACAACCTGGATTGCCTATAATTTCGGAATCAGTAGCTTTAGCTAATTCTTCTAATGTAAAGCCTTTATGCTTTGGCACTACTCAGCAGGTTCTGCGGTAGCCTCTGCAGCAACAACATCAAGCATTGAAGTAACATCGTCTGTAATGTCTAACTCTGCATCAAAATCCAAAACAGCAGAAGTGCTTTGCTGACCTCGTGCTGGCCTCTCAAGTAAAAGTTTAATTTGCTTGGCTGACATTAATTCCCTCGTTATTGATGTAGCAGCTTGTCCTAGTTCCATCATTATCTTCTGAGCAGTTTCTTGACGAGCTTGTTGGATTTTTCCAGCTATAAATTCAAGATCTTGAGATTTTTCTTGATACTCTTTCTGCATCTCTTGGATCTCATCTTGTGATAATGTCTCTTGTTCCTTTTGTAGTTTTTCAGCTATGGCCTGCATATCAGCTTGTAAAGTTTGAGCTTGTTCCATGTTTCCAGAAAAATCAGGATCTTCATCTAAGGCTTTAAAAGCATCGTTAGCAGTTTGAGTTTCAAGAATTGCTTCTTGAAGGTTTATAACAGCAATACCCTCAACTGCAAATAATGGAGAAGCTACAAACAAAAATGTTAGCATGTAGAATTTAATTATATTTTTCATATTTACCCCTTTATGGATTTGATCATTTTATATTAACTAGAATACATTTCCTACTGTAAATTGGAATTCTTCCGTTCTCTCTCTTGGTCCTGCATTGGTTGGTTTTGCAATTGCTAAACTCATTGGACCAAATCCAGTTATCCATGTAATACCAACACCATAAGAGTATCTCAAGTCATCAACAGATGGTTTATAGCAATTTATTTGATAATCTTTACAGTTATCAGAAAATACATTTCCAAAATCAAAGAAAAATGCTGATCTCAAAGATCTTTGATCTTCGATAAATGGTAATCTAAAGATAAGCTGTAAGCTCCCTTCTACCTTTATGTTGCCACCTATTGGTGCATCTCTATATCGTGAGGTTTGATTTGCATATGGATTGTAATATGGCGTGTCTAGCTCTCCATCACCATCTGAATCTATAAGATTTGGGCAAATACCTTCTGAATAATTAAACTCATAGCACGGAGCATCTGTGCTTCTAGGACCAAGTGTGTTTGATTCAAAACCTCTTAAAGATCTTGGACCGCCAGCGTAAAAGTTCTGAAAAAACGGAACTTCTTTAGTATCGCCATATGAATCTAAATAACCGAGCTCACCTTGAAAGCCAAAAACTAAGTCTTTTGTTAGAGGTTGATAATACCTTTGTCTTACATTTAATCTGTAATAACTTAAATCACTTCCTGGAATTGTTGAGCTAACACTAAGAACAGTAGACGCACCATCAGTCGGAAACAAGCCCCTATTCAAAGTAACCCTTTGCCATGATAACTGCGCTGTCAGAGTTTCAAATAGGTTTCCTTCAACTGAAACAAAATCATATATCTCTCTAGCAGGAAGGCTTCCTATATCAATATCAGTTTTATCATATGTGATATTAAATCCTAGCCTTGTAATATCAGATATAGGGTAACCAAATTGGGCGCCAAAACCACTTGAATTGGTTAGGTAATTTGCAACATTAAACTCACCATAATCTGTTTCTCTGTAATAAAGGTTGTAACCTAAACTTACACCATCTCTCGTGGCATATGGATTCATGTAAGAAATGTTATACATTTCGCTATAAACATTTTTATTGATTCCAATACCAACAGTATTACCACTGCCCAAAAAGTTTTGTTCTTGAAGATTGAATCCAAGCATAAGACCAAAGTCACTATAACCTATGTTTCCTCCAATGCTTCCTGTTGTTTCTTCTTCGACACTATAAATAATATCAATTTGGTCATCTGTACCAGGAACAGGAATGGTTTCTACATTTACTTCTTTAAAATAACCAAGTCTTTCAAGTCTAATTTTGCCAGCTTCTATAGCATTATCTGATGACCAAGCACCTTCAAACTGCCTCATCTCTCTTCTAAGAACATGATCTTGTGTAACGTTGTTGCCTGTAAATAATATTTTTCTTGTGTAAGTCCTGTTTCCAGGCTCTACAGAAAAAATTAATTTAACTTCATTAGTATCTTCATTAATTTCAGGATTTCCAAAAACTTCTGCAAAAGCATAACCCCTATTTCCTAAAACATTTGTAAAGAACTCTTCAATTGAAGTGATTGCAGCTTGAGAATATGTTGTATCTTTAAGACTTCCAACTATATCTTTGTAAACCTCTTCATCAAATGGCACATCACCAATAACGTCAACATCATTAATCTTATATTTTTTACCTTCGTTGACATTAAAAGTTATAAAAATTGATTTCTTATCCCTTGATAAACTTATTTGTGAAGATTCAATTGAAAATTTTAGGTATCCTCTATCTCTATAAAATGACTCAAGTGATTCTATGTCACCCTTTAGTTTCTCTCTTGAGTATTGATTATCATTTGAAAGAAATGAGAAAAAGGATCCTTCTGATAGCTCAAAACCATCTATTAATTCTTCATTAGTATATATTTCATTACCAATAATATTTATCTTCTTAATCTTTGCACTTTTACCTTCATCTACTTCTATATTGATCTCAATCCGATTTCTTGGTTTGACCACCTCTTCTATTTCTACTCCAGCACCATATCTACCATTTGATGCATAAGACCTTACAAGCTCTGATTTCACTCTTTCTAAAGTAGATCTTTTATAAACTTCGCCCTCTTTAATTCCAACGCCATCAAGACTTTCCATAAGCTGTTCAGTTTTAAGAGCTTTATTTCCTGATATATCTATTGCAGATATCGATGGTCTTTCTGCTACAGTTATTATTAAGGTATTGCCGTCTTTGCCGATTTGAATATCATCAAACTGCTCTGTAGAAAATAATGACCTGACAATGTCATTGGACTTTCTTGAGTCAATCTTGTCACCAACACTAATTGGAATCACATTAAAAATACTTCCAGTTGAAACCCTTTGAAGTCCGATTATTCTAATATCACTTACTAAAAATTCATCAAAAGCATGTATCTGAATACTTAATAATAATGAAAGAAGTATTGGTTTTATTTTTTTCACTATTTAAACCCTAGAAAAACCTTGCAACATCGTTAAATACTGCAAAAACCATAAGCATAACAACAAGAACAGCTCCACCAGTATAAATAATATTCTCAGCTTTTTCTGGCAATGGTTTTCCTCTGATAGCCTCGACACCAAGTAAAGTTAATTGACCTCCATCAAGAACTGGAATGGGAAGCAAATTTAAAACGGCCAAACTTATACTTAAAAGTCCCATTAGGTATATAAAAGGTGCTATACCGGCTTGAGCTGTATTACCTGCCATTTGAGCAATACCTATTGGACCACTTAAATTTTCTGTACCCACGTTGCCGGTTATCATTTTACCGATAAGCTGGAGGGTCTTAATACTTAAGTTATATGTCTCATATATGCCTATCGATAATGCTTCAAAAAAATTACGAGACTCTCTAAAGGATACTCCAAGAACCCCTTTGCCATTTTGTGAACCGATGTTTACCGGCAAGTATAGAATTTCATTATTTCTATCAATTTTAAATTCTAAGTTCGTATTTGGGTTTTGTTGGACTACATTTACAATATCTTCAGCAAAATAAATATTTTCACTTGCGATTTCTAAGACTATATCACCTGGTTTAATTTCTGCATTATATGCAGCACCTTGATCAACAATAGCCCCAATTACAGGATTATTTTTGAATGTGATATCTACTCCCAAATACTGTCCTAAATATTTTACAGGATCTTCTTGTGACTCCGTTGAATTCAAAAAGTTATCAACTGAAAATACTAAATTAACTGGCTCATTTTCTGAAGCTCTATTAACTGAAAAATTGATGACGCCTGAATACCCAGCATAAGTTAAGAGCTCTAAACTAAAATCTTTTTTACTTCTTATTTGTGTATTGTTAATAGATAAAATTTTATCATTTGGCAAAAAAACATTTTGTGAGGAGGTATTTTCATCTTTGCTCAAAACATCTGATATAACCGGCACTTCTTGAGGATCAACTAATGTTGCTACAGGGCCATTTGACATAATAAGACCAGCAAAAATACATATTGAGAGAAGAAAGTTTGCAAGCGGTCCTGCAAACATAATAGATGCTCTTTGCCATTTTGGCTTAGAGTCAAAGGTATTCTTTAGTTGTTCCTCCGTTAAATCTTTAACAGAATCAGGCTCAGCTTCTATTAATTTATTTGTAATCATTGATACGTATCCGCCTAGTGGCACTGCTGATAAAGCAAACTCTGTACCATGCTTATCGTACTTTTTGTAAAATACTGGCCCCATTCCAACAGAAAATCTTTGAACATGAACCTTGCACATCCTAGCAACAATAAAATGCCCGAACTCATGAATTGTTACTAATACTCCCAAAAGTACTAAAAATGATCCTATGTAAATAATTGTTGTCATATATACTTAATTAATTGAGGGATTTTACCACCTTCTTTGCTTCAATGCGTGTCTGCATATCAATATCGTTAATTGATTCTAAAGACAAAACATTAGACACATCATTTCTATCAAAAGTTCTATAGATGACCTCATAAATATTATCAAATTTTATTTCCCCATTTATGAAGCATTCAACTGCAATCTCATTGGCTGCATTGAAAACCGTCCCAAGGTTACTTCCTTTGTTGCATACTTCTCGAGCAATATTTTGAATCTCCATTCTGTCTCGAGGGAATTCTTGGAATGTTAAGTTTAATGAGGTGAAATCAAGCGAATGAAAATCGATTGGAAGCCTGTTACTTCCAGATAAAGCATGGGCTATTGGAACCTTCATGTCTGGAGAGCTCATCTGACAAATACTTGATCCATCAATATAGGTAACTATTGAATGAATTATGCTTTGAGGATGAACGACTAAATCAAAAAATTTTTCATCAAGATTAAATAAATATTTTGCTTCTATTAGTTCTAAACACTTGTTTACTAATGTTGCTGAATCTATAGTTACCTTATTACCCATTTTCCAATTCGGATGATTTAATGCTTCATTTTTAGTTACGTTCTTTAAGTCAGAAATTGCATAATTTAAGAAAGGTCCACCTGAAGCAGTAATAGTTATCTTTTGAACGTCTTCTGTGCCTCTCTCACCAGATAAGCATTGGAAGATTGCATTATGTTCACTATCGATAGGTATGATTTCTGAATTATTTTCTTTGGCTAATGGAAGAATTAAGTCGCCTCCAGCAACTATACTTTCTTTATTGGCTAATAATATCTTTTTACCGGTGCTTGCAGCTATATAAGCAGCCTTTAGGCCTGCAAAACCAGAAATAGCACAAACTATAATATCAATATCCTTATGGTTAATTATATTTTCAAGATCTGTGGTGCTATTAAAATAAGAACAATCTTCTAACTTTTCTATCTTGTTATATTCTGCTGGATCATTGATGTGTGCATATGATGGAGAGAATTCTTTTATTATTTCTTTACCTTTAGCAATATTATGATTAAAAGAAATTCCTAATAGATTTAACTTATCATTATTTTGCTTTATAACACTGAGAACGTTATCTCCAATACTTCCAGTTGCACCAAGTAATAAAATATTTTTCATGTCAAAAATATTGTTAGTATGATGGTGATTGGGGTTGCTAATAGATGAGAGTCCAATCTATCAAGTATTCCTCCATGGCCAGGTAATAAAGTGCCTGTATCTTTGATATTTTGCTCTCTTTTATGGAAACTTATAAAAAGGTCACCTATAAATGCTAGTGCACTCCCAAGCAAATATATCAATATAATCCACAAGCTCAGATCGAATAAATTAGCAATAAAAACACTAAATAGTATTGATCCCAATAATCCCCCCACTAAGCCCTCCCATGTTTTATTTGGACTGATGCTTGGAGCTATAGGCTTCTTACCAATCATTGATCCAGAAATATATGCTGCTGTATCAAATATGGCTGTATTAGATATTGATATTAAGAATATTACATAAAAAGATACTATGGATTCTTCTGACAAGTCTGATGCTTTGTTAAAAATAAAATCGCCTGCTGTTAATATAATTAGCAACCAAAAATAACTAAATATTAAATTAAATCCCCACAACACAGGATGCCTGAATTCATTCTTTATCCACTCGTAATAAGCCAATAAACTAATTACAGAAACAGTGACAGCAAATAACCAAAAATTTTCATAAAAGATTATTAAAATTATAGGCAAAATCATAGCTAGGGCTGTAAGCGCTCTTCTGAATAAATCTTTGCTATATTCTTTTTCCAAACCTTCTACTCACATTTTTAAAACTATCCAAACAATTAACAAAATCTGCACCAGTAAAATCTGGCCAGAATTTATCTATAAACATAATTTCAGCATATGCTATTTGATATAAAAGAAAGTTGCTAATTCTTTTATCTCCCCCTGTCCTAATTAACAAATCAATTTCATCAACTGGTACAGATGAAAAATTATTAATTGATTCTTTTGTGATATTGTTTAAATCCATATTCCCAGAGGATACTTCTTCTGAAACCTTAATAACTATATCAAGAATATCTTGTTGGCCCCCATAACCTAAAGCAATATTGAGATCTAACTGAGATTTTTCAACATATGTTTCACTTTCAGCAAAAAATATTTTTTGTTGAATTTTCTTTCCAAAATCCTCCAAGCCGCCAAAAAATTTTAATTTAACTTTCTTTTCTTTAAGCTCTGGAACTTGCTCATTAATTGCTTCGATTACAAGCCTTTTTATAGCGCTTATTTCTCTTTTAGGTCTTTGCCAATTTTCTGAACTAAATGCATACAGAGTAAGGGACTGAATACCGCGCTTAACTGCCTCCTCGACAATATCTTTGACAATATTTACACCTTTTTTATGCCCTTCACTGATTTTCAAAGAATTATTCATGGCCCATCTTCCATTGCCATCCATAATTATCCCAATATTTTTAGGATAATGTATGTTGTCATTTTGGCTATTTGCCATTTTGGATCTCTAAATTTCTAATAAATCTGATTCTTTATTTTTCAATTCAGTGTCGACGATTGAAATGAATTTATCAGTTTCTTTCTGAATAAGATCCTCAAGTCTTCTTTGATCATCTTCAGATATTTCAGACGCTTGTTGTTGATCCTTTGCAGATTGGTTTGCATCTCTTCTAATATTCCTAATTGAAACCCTTGAATTTTCAGCTTCTGCTCTAGCTTGTTTGATGTAATCTTGTCTAGTTTCTTCGGTTAAAGCTGGCATCGTAACCCTAATTAAGTCTGAACTAGTACTGGGATTCAAACCAAGATCTGAAGTATGTATAGCTTTCTCGATTTCTGGAATTAGATTCTTGTCCCATGGAGATATAACCAACGATCTGCCCTCCTCAACACTTATATTAGAAGTTTGATTGATAGGAGTCAGATTTCCATAATAATCAACTTTAACATCATCCAGGATAGATGGATTTGCTCTACCAGTTCTAATTTTATTAAAGGCATTTCTTAAGGCGGATACAGATTTATCCATCTTATCTGAAACATCATTTATTAAACTTTGCATATTAACTTAGTAGTGTACCTATTTTTTTACCGCAGATGATATCTTTTAGCGCATCATTCTTATTTACATTAAAAACATTTATTGGTAACGCATGGTCTCTTGCTAAAGTTAACGCTGTGGCATCCATCACTTTAAGGTTTTTAGAAATAGCATCATCAAAAGAAAGGTTATCAAAAAATTTAGCATCATTATTTTTTTCAGGATCAGAATCATATACACCATCAACTCTGGTAGCTTTCAACATAAGATCAGATTGAGTCTCAATAGCCCTGAGACAACCTGCTGTATCTGTTGTAAAAAATGGATTTCCAGTACCTGCAGTGAAAATTACTACATATCCATCACTTAAAAGCTGTATGGCTAACCTTCTATCATAATGTTCAACAATACCTGACATTGATATTGCAGACATAACACGTGTTTTGATTCCAGCTCTTTCAAGAGCGTCTCTAAAAGCAATACCATTCATCACAGTAGCTAGCATGCCCATGTGGTCGCCAGCGACTCTATCCATTCCTGCTTTGTTTAATTTCTCACCCCTGAAAAGGTTACCACCACCTATGACTATGCCGATTTCTGCACCAATATCTTTGCAAGACTTTACAGATGCTGCCATATCATCAAGAATCATTGGATCTATACCATGTTCATCATTTCCAGCAACTGATTCTCCGCTAAATTTTACCAGAACCCTTTTGTGCTTTAAATCAGACATAATCTATTTTAATTGTTCAGCGACCTCTTCTGCAAAATCTTTAACCTCGACCTCAATACCTTCCCCAACTTTTAGTCTAGAAAAAGATACAATATCTGCATTATTCTGCGATAAATAACCTTCAACAGTTACTTCTGAATCTTTAACAAAATCTTGAGATAACAAAGAAACTTCAGACAAGAACCTTTTAACTTTTCCTTCTACCATCTTATCCATTATTTCTTGTGGCTTACCAGATTCTTTAGCTTGATTTTCGTATATAGCTCTTTCTCTATTGAGAACATCCTTGTCAATATCTTCTTCTGAGAGGCATAGAGGATTAAATGCTGAAACATGCATTGCGATATCCTTAGCAACCATTTCATTACCACCTTTAATAGTTGAAATTGAAGCTAATTTGGAATCAGAGTGAAGATATAATCCAACATGCATATCTTGCTCAAATTCAACTGTACTAATTCTTCTTAATTGAATATTCTCGCCTATGGTTTGCACAAGAGCTTTTCTGTCATCTTCAAGGTTGGATTCACTTAAAGTTTCAATATCTGTAATTTTATTATTTGATATGTAGTCTCTAACCTTTTCTCCGAATGCTAAGAAATTTGAATCTTTGGCTGCAAAATCTGTTTCAGAGTTAATTTCAACTATAGTTGCATAACCATCACTTATTGATGTTACAAGAATTCCATCAGCTGCAACTCTTGATGATTTTTTTTCTGCCTTTAATGCACTATTTGATCGAAGTAAATCAAGAGCTTTCTCTAAATCACCTTCACATTCCACTAATGCTTTCTTGCAATCCATCATTGCAACGCCTGTCATTTCTCTTAGCTCTTTAACTTGTGCTGCTTTAATTTCCATATTTACTCACTCTTATCTTTATCCTTAGAATTTTCCTTCTTATCATCAAGACTTTCCTTGCTGTCAGCTGATTCCTCTGATTCTTTAACGTCTGTTTCAGCAACTACTTCTTCTGGTTCTTTAACATCTGTTTCAGCAACCATGTCTTTTGATTCTTTAACGTCTGTTTCAATAACTACTTCTTCTGGTTCTTTAATATCAGGAACTTCTTCAACAGGAACGCTATCCTCTTTTTTAACTTTCTGAATTACAGGCGTATCAGATTTTGGAGCAAAACCCTTAGATGATTCAATACCCCTTGCGCAAGATTCTGCTATAACCTTAGTAATTAATCTTATTGATCTAATAGCATCATCATTGCCAGGAATAACCGTATCAATGCCGTCAGGATCTGAATTGGTATCAACTAGAGCTATTACAGGTATTCCCATTTTCTTTGCTTCAAGAACTGCAATCTTTTCATACTTAACATCTATGACAAATATTGCATCAGGAAGACCTTTCATATCTTTGATGCCTCCTACACTTGCTTGAAGTTTTGAATGCTCTTTTTGAATTTCTACAGCTTCTTTTTTGATAAGTTTTTCAATCCTTCCAGAAGATATCATTTCTTCAATATCAATTAACCTTCTTATTGAACCTCTTATAGTCTTCCAATTTGTGAGAGTTCCACCAAGCCATCTTTTATCCACATAGGGTAACCCTATTTGAGAAGCTTCTTCTTTAATTGTCTTGCTTGCCGATCTTTTTGTACCTACAAATAATATTTTATTACCTCTTGAACATATATCCTCAACCTTTGATGCAGCTGCACTTAGGTGTTCTTGAGTAAGTTCTAGATTGATAATGCTAATTTGTTTTCTTGTGTCAAAGATAAATTCTTCCATTTTTGGGTTCCAAAACCTTTGTTGATGGCCGAAATGAACGCCTGCCTGAAGCAGGTCTTCTATTGATACTATGCTCAATTTAATTCTCCTTAGGGGTTATTCTCCGATTCATAATAAAGCTGACTTATAAAAGCACCCCAACTTTACAAAAACAGAATCTTCGTGTTAAAAGTCCGTGTATTCTATAGAAAAAATCTTTATTTTTAAAGATTTTGTTTAATTTAATATATCTTTAAAGTTATATACATTAGGTTTCATTTTCATAATTGCATTAGACGAGAACAAGGCACCTTTAGCAAAAACCTCCCTTGATAAAGCTTCATGCATAAAATAAGTCGTTTTATTTTGATTATGAAAAGTTACCTTGTGAAGCCCAAAAACATCTTTTTTTCTAACTGATTTAATTTTAATAGTTTTTATATTATTGTTTTTATCAATAGAAGTTATTAAGTTCTTGAGCTCAATAGCTGTTCCTGATGGTTCGTCTAATTTTTCAATATGGTGAGTCTCTTCTATTAGGCATCTCATGTCTTGATCTAAAGTTTTTATAAAATATTCTAATGATTCTTTTAAACTGCTAACTCCTAGGCTGAAATTTGCTGCCAATAAAATTGGTATTTTGCTTCCTGCATTTTTTATTTCATTTATTTCATCATCGTTAAATCCTGTAGTGCCTATTACGATGGGGGCATTAATTTCAAGGCACTTCTTAAGTATTTTTAATGTTGAAATAGGGTTTGAGAAATCAACAACAACATCTGATAAAGAAAAATCATTTTCTGAAACACTTTGAAACTGATCATCACTTTCTATTAATTTAGATAGCGATTGACCCATCTTTCCTGATGCGCCGTTTATATATATTCTAATCATTATTCTTTTATCTTAGAAACAGCTTCTAAAAATGTATCAGTTCCAGGATAATTTTTGGACTGATTTAGTGATTTAGTAAACTCATCAAGAAGTTTAGTCTGTTGTTTATCTAAATTTGAGGGTGTTTCTACTACAACTCGACATAAAATATCACCCCTTCTTCTATCTCTTACTACAGAGGCGCCCTTACCTTTAATTCTGAATACTTTTCCAGTCTGAGTATTAGGAGGTATTTTTAAAGAGATCGTATTTTCAAGTGTGGGTATTTTTATAGAGCCCCCTACAACCGAGATATCAAAAGGTATGGGAGTTTCGATATATAAATTTCTTCCATCTCTTTCAAATAGGTGATTATCAATTACTCTAATTGCGACATATAAATCTCCTGATTTTGAGCCCTTCATCCATTCACCCTCTCCAGATAATCTTACTTTATCGCCATTATCAACTCCTGAAGGAATATTAACTGAAAGAGTTTTGTTTTCTTTAACGGCCCCAATACCTCTACAGGCTCTACATTTTTCTTTGATGACTTGACCAGCACCAGAGCATGAGGAACATGTTTGTTGTACAGAAAAAAATCCTTGTTGAATTCTAACCTGGCCAGCACCATTACAGTTCGAGCAAGTAGTAGGACTTGAGCCTTTAGCAGCGCCACTTCCAGCGCAGTCGTTACAAGCTTTGTGAGAAGGAATTTTTATTTTCTTTTGTGTGCCCAGAACAGCCTCTTTAAGAGATAAATCAAGATTATATTGAAGATCTGAGCCTCTTCTTTGTCTCCTTGATTGAGAACGAGTTCCAAAAACATCACCAAAGATATCACCAAAGATATCGTTAATATTTATGTCGTTAAAATTTGGGCCTCCGCCCATGCCTTCAACCCCCGAATGACCAAATTGATCATATGCTGATTTTTTTTGAGAATCAGAAAGAACATCATAAGCTTCAGCAGCCTCTTTAAACTTTTCAGCCGCTTCAGGATTATCTGGATTTCTATCAGGGTGATATTTCATAGCTTTCTTTTTGAAAGCTTTTTTTAATTCACCAGCAGAAGCATCTCGAGAGACTTCAAGAATGTCATAATAGTCTCTCTTCGACATGATTAATAATTATTTTTCTTCTTCTTTTACTTCTTCAAACTCAGCATCAACAGTATTTTCTTGGGACTCATCGCCACTTGAATCAGTCTCGGCTTGCCCATCAGGAGCTTCTTGTTTGTATAGTTTTTGAGTAAGAGGAGTTAAAACATCATTAAGATCTTTAGTAGCTGATTCTATTGATTCTATATTTTCTGAAGCTACAGCATCTTCTAAAGCTGAAACTGAATCTTCAACTTGCTTCTTCTCGTCATCTGAAAGCTTATCCTCAGATTCATCAATAGTTTTTCTTGTTGCATGCACTAACATATCGGCATTATTTTTTGTCTTCACAAGCTCTTCAAACTTCTTATCGTCTTCAGCATTTGCCTCTGCATCTTTGACCATCTTTTCGATATCTTCATCTGATAGTCCACTTGAGGCCTTGATAACGATAGATTGTTCTTTGCCGGTATTTTTATCTTTAGCAGAAACATTGAGTATTCCATTTGCATCGAGATCAAATGAAACTTCTATCTGCGGCATTCCTCTTGCAGCTGGTGGAATATCAGTCAAATTAAACTGGCCAAGAGATTTATTCTGTGATGCCTGAGTTCTTTCACCTTGAATAACATGAACAGTAACTGCTGTCTGATTATCTTCTGCAGTTGAGAAAACTTGTGATTTCTGTGTTGGTATTGTTGTATTTTTTTCAATCAATGGTGTAGATACTCCTCCCAAGGTTTCAATACCAAGTGTCAATGGCGTAACATCTAGAAGTAATACATCTGTTGTATCTCCAGATAAAACTGATCCTTGGATTGCTGCTCCAACTGCCACAGCCTCATCAGGATTTAAATCTTTTCGAGGATCTTTGCCAAAAAATTCAGAAACTTTCTTTTGAACAAGAGGCATTCTTGTTTGACCTCCTACTAAAAGTATTTCATTAATATCACCTTTTGAAAGCTTTGCGTCCTTAAGAGCTAATTTCAGAGGTTCTAAACTTTTGTCAACTAAGTCTTCAACAAGAGACTCTAATTTTGCTCTTGTTATCTTATGAACAAAATGCTTTGGCCCAGAGCTATCAGCTGTGATGTATGGAAGATTCACTTCTGTTTGTTCAGAAGAAGATAATTCTATCTTTGCTTTCTCGGCAGCCTCTTTTAATCTTTGAAGCGCCAATGGATCACTTTTTAAATCAAATCCAGATTCTTCTTTAAATTTGTCAACAAAGTAATCTATCAATCTCAAATCAAAGTCTTCACCACCTAAAAATGTATCCCCATTAGTTGAAAGAACTTCAAATTGATGTTCCCCATCAACATCTGATATTTCAATAATAGATATATCAAAAGTACCTCCGCCAAGGTCGTAAACCGCAACTGTGGAATCTCCTTTACTTTTATCTAATCCATATGCAAGAGCTGCTGCTGTAGGTTCATTAATAATTCTTTTGACATCAAGACCAGCAATCTTTCCTGCATCTTTCGTTGCCTGTCTTTGGGAGTCATTAAAATACGCTGGAACAGTTATTACTGCTTCTTTTACTTCGTGTCCAAGATAATCTTCTGCGGTTTTCTTCATCTTTTTAAGAACTTCTGCAGCAACTTGTGGAGGAGCTAACTTTTTATTAGAAGCTTCTACCCAAGCGTCTCCATTATCTGCTTTAATTATTTTATACGGCACCATATCAGCATCTTTACTTACAACTTCATCATCAAAAGTTCTTCCAATAAGTCGTTTTATTGCGTAAAGAGTATTCTCTGGATTGGTTACTGCCTGTCTTTTTGCAGGCAATCCTACTAAGACTTCATCATTATCAGTATATGCGATCACTGAAGGTGTTGTTCTTTGTCCTTCAGCATTTTCAATCACTTTTTGTTGTTGTGCCTCTACAACAGCAACACAGCTATTTGTAGTGCCTAAATCAATTCCTATTATTTTTGACATATTTTTCCTCTAATTTTTTACTACTGTTACTCTTGCAGGTCTTAAGACTCTGGAGTGCAGCTCCCACCCTCTCTGCATGATATTTCCAACATAGCCATCTTTTTTATCTTTATTTTGCTCCATTGAAACAGCCTCATGCTTTTCTGGATTAAATTCCTCATTATCCGGATAGATGGGTACCATTCCGAATTTATCAAGTGTAGACTCGAAAGATTTTAGTGTTAACTCAATGCCCTCTTTATCTTCTGCAGTTGCGTTTTTTGATAAATTAGCAATTGCGCTCTCTAGGTTATCGATTATTGGTAAGAGCTCTGATAAGAGTTTTTCAATGCCATATTTATGAGCTTTCTCTACTTCTGATAAAGTTCTTTTTAATGCATTATCAAGATCTGCATTTGATCTTAGGAGTTGTTTTTCTAACTCTTCATTTTTATCAAAAAGTTCTTCATATGATGGAGTTCCAAGGTCCTCGTTACCCTCAGCATCAGATATATCATTTTCTAGATCATCACTATTATCATTTAATAAGTCTTCAGATGTCTTATTATCAATGTCATCGACAATCGATTTATCTTTTTTTGTCATAATTAAATCCCGCTACAAAGTATATATTGGGATTTATAACTTCAGTTCAAGGGTAGAAATATATTATTATTTATTTCTTTTTACGTGTAAGACTAGATTATGATCTACAAGTTGATATCCAGATTTTTCAGCAATCTCATTAAGCTTAGACATTAATTCTGCATCCTGAAACTCAAGTACTTTTCCTGTATCAAGATCAACCATGTGCTCATGATGCTCTTCAACTACTTCATATACTGCATGACTTCCTTCAAAATGATGTTTTTTAACCATTCCTGCTGTTTCAAACTGAGTCAAAACCCTATAAACAGAAGCCAAACCTATATTTTCGCCATTTTGTAATAGTTCTTTATAAATATCTTCAGCACTAAAGTGAGCTTCTTCTTGAATAGCAGTAGACTCAAGAATTTCCATAATTTTTATTCTTGGTAAAGTTGCTTTTAATCCAGCTTTTTTTAATTCTGTATTCTGTTTGTTCATATGGTTATATAGTACATGTTTTTAATAATGATGCTAATGATTAGCGACATAAAATTTAGAACAAAGTATAATCATTTTATATATGGAAACAAATAACAAATTAAAACAACTTAAACTATTTTTTATTTTTATTATTTTTTTAACAGTAACTTCATGCTCATCTTTGTCTCCATATAAAGTTCCCATTCTTCAAGGGAATCTTTTTGAAGAAGAAGATATTGAGAAGTTATCTGAAGGTTTGTCAAAAGAACAAGTTCAATTCATATTTGGTACAGCATTGTTAAAGGATCCATTCCATTCAAATAGATGGGATTATTATTATTCAATTAAGGTCGGCACTGACATTCTAACTGAAAGTAAATTATCTATTCTGTTTGATGAAGATGGTTTGGTAGACAGCTGGACAATTGAAAAAATGGAAGAATCAAACTAACCCTCTTCAGTTCTTTCTAATCTTTTTATAAATGCCTCCATAGCCCCTTCGCAAAATATATTTATTGCCTGATCTGGTAAAAGATTGTCCAATAAAAAAGGAAGTTTAAATTCAGAATTGAAAATTATTTCAGCAGATAAATCTTTTGTTCTATTAATAATCCATTCTCCTTTAAAAAATTCAAATGGGCCTTCAATTTGCTCTATCTGTATTTTGTTATCGAGCAGAATATTCTTTGATGTTATTGAATATTTTCGAAGTAGAAAATCAAACTTTAATTCTCCTACCTCATAATCCTTGTGCTTCTCTAGCACTCGAGCACTTGAGCATCCAGGAATATATTTTGAATAATTTTCAAAATTGGCGATTTGTTCAAAAACTTTTTTGGTATCTTGTTTTAGAGTTTTTGAAAGATTTACTTTTCTAGGCACTTGCAAAAATTTGAGAAAGTAAGACAAATCCAATTCCAATAGGTGCTACAAACCTAATAAAGATTTTCCATATTGCATATATGGTTGGATTAATTTCTCCTAGTTCATCCTTTATAAGAGACTCTTTCATAAACCAACCAATAAATATTGCAATCAACATTCCTCCAAGAGGTTGCAAATTTTTAACAGCAATAAGGTCCATCGAAGCTAGAAAATTATAATCTCCAATTATTTTTACATCTGACCATATATTAAAACTCAGAACTGATCCAATACCTATTAACCATGATAGAGCAGAAATTATAATTGCAGATTTCTTTCTAGATAATATTCGTTCTTCAGATAAGTAAGCAACGCCTGGTTCTAATATAGAAATTGAAGAGCTTAATGCTGCAACTGATAATAATATAAAAAATATTGGTCCAATGATTTGTCCAAATTGCATATCATTAAAAACTGAAGCCATAGATACAAATACTAGGCCAGGTCCACTGGCATCATCTCCTAGTTGTTCGATAGTTTCTTTAACACTAAAAGCTTCGTAAGCACTGAATAGGATTGGAAAGATTGCGAGTCCAGCTAAAATTGCAACAAGTGTATCTAATGATGCAACATTTAAAGAGGTTGAAGAAATTTTTTGATTTTTTGGCATATATGCTCCATATGCCATTATTGAACCCATACCAAGACTCAAACTAAAAAAAGCTTGTCCTAATGCGCTTAAAAATGTTCCAGAATTAACTTTTGAGAAGTCTGGTGAAAATAAAAAAGACAATGCTTTATCAAAAGCTCCATTAAGAATCGCATAAACGACCATGAATACTAATAAAAAACCAAGCATTGGCATTAAAATTTTAACCATTCTTTCAATACCGCTCTTAATTCCGGCCGATACAACCAAAAGTGTAAGTATCATAAATATTGAATGCCATAACAAAAGTCCCTCCCAAGACTGTGTAACGGTTTCAAATTGAGTTTGAGCGTCTACTACACCTGATGAGGCTGCAGATAAGAAAATATAGTTTAAACAAAGGCCCGCAATTACACTATAAAATGAAAGGATTAATACTCCAGCAATAATACCTGTCCAACCAACTAGCTGCCAAGAGGATGATCTGTTTGAATCAATTGCAGCTTTTTTCATGGAATTAATAGGGCTAGTTCCAGAACGCCTGCCAATTAAAATTTCACTAACCATCACTGGTAATCCGATAAGAAGGATACATAAAAGGTATAGAAGAACAAAAGCTCCGCCCCCTTCACTGCCAGCTTTATATGGAAAACCCCATATATTTCCTAGGCCAACAGCAGAGCCAGTCGCAGCAAGAACGAATGTCCATTTACCAATCCAAGTTCCGTGTGATTTTAATGTCTTTTGCATATTATTATTTATTTATAAGTATGGGCTACTGTAAGGATTTATCCAATACCCAGAAGATATTAAAAAACTTATACAGACTAGTAAAGTAAGAATTTTCCTAAATTTTTTGTAATCTTCATCTTTTTTTTTAAAGTCTTCGGTTGATTTTTCAAAAAAATAAAATAAATAAAAGCTCACAATAGAGATAATTAAAGATGTCAAAATTAAGTCTAAAAAGGTTAGCAGCAAAATCAAACAACCAATTAGACTAAATCCAATACCTATAGATAGATTTAACTTTTGATTGTACTGGTTATCTCTCCAACCCCATGCAAAACCACCTAAAAAGGTGATAATTATCGACCCGTAGCCTAGTTGAAAGACAATGAATGTCTTACTTATATCGCCTCCAATTATCCATGGCATTAGTGAAAAGACAGCAAAAGGCATAAAGCCGATGTAGCCATAGGTAGATTTAATATCAGTTATATTCAATTTATTTCTTTAAAAAATATTGCACTTAGTTATTCAAGATACATAATAATGTATGCCTAAAGAAAAACCTGCATTAATTGTAAAGAATAAAAACGCTTCAAGAAACTATAAATTAGATGAATCTTTTCAAGCTGGGATTGTTCTTGAGGGGTGGGAAGTAAAATCTTTAAGAGAATCAAAAATTGATGTAAAAAATTCATATGTAAATATTAGAAAAGGTGAGGCCTGGTTGATTGGAGTAAAAATAGATAGTCCGCCATCTCTTCAGCAAGAGAATATAGATACTACAAAATCAAGAAAACTGTTACTTCATAAAAAAGAAATATCAAAGATCGAAAGGTTAAAGGGAGAGAAAGGTCTAACATGTGTCTTAACAAGAATATATTGGAAAGATAATCTAATAAAATGCGACATAGCTATGGGTAAAGGGAAAAAGCATAGAGATCAAAGAGAAGATATTAAGAAGAGAGATTGGGAGCGCGACCAAGGTCGTTTTCAGAAAAATAATTTAAGAAGAAACAAATAATAATAAATATGTATATTATATGTACTGATTTAATATTAAATATTGAGGAGTAATTATGAAAAAAATTATTTTACCAACACTTTTATTGTTTTCATTTCAAAGTTTCGCTTTAACAAATGCAGAAATTAGGAATGCCATACAAACTGAGGTAGTGGATTTAATGACAGTGCCAATGCAAGTTGATCAGGCAACTAAAATGACTGATGTGTATGTGAGCACCAGAGGAATTGTGTATGAGTATGATATTTCCATTGATCAGGATGCTTTAGGTGATATATCAACCACATTAACAAATATAAAAAATGGTAGTGTTCAGATGTATTGCAATAATGATGCAATGGCATTTTACAAGTCAAATAATGTAGATGCATTCTACATTTACTATGATGTATCAGGTAATCTGGTCGGCTTATTCAGAGTTTCTAATTTCGATTGTTAAAAGTATTATAGATTGGCCTTTTGAGTTATAATTTTGCTCCTTTTATGGGGGCGAATAGGGTT
Organism: Gammaproteobacteria bacterium; assembly: GCA_045563715.1. Classification (GTDB taxonomy): domain Bacteria; phylum Pseudomonadota; class Gammaproteobacteria; order Magnimaribacterales; family D2472; genus SAR86A. The sequence continues at coordinate 217,519 of JBJLIP010000001.1, forward strand.
CGACGTTTTTACTGGACTCCGAAGCGCATGCCAAGATTGTAGTATCTCTTGTAAATCAAACTACAAAAAAAATAGTTGCAAATAACGACAACTACGCTTTAGCAGCTTAATGCTAACCGATGCAAGAATTGACTGTGGTTTGAAGCATCGGCTAAACACACAGTCTAGCCAGGCTATATTGCTTGGATATAGTTTGGTAAAACTTAATCAAGCTAGCTTTTATGCCCTGCTCTTCGGGTGATAGAAGTTAAAAATAATAGAATGAGCTATGCATGTAGAAGTTAGGCTGAAGGATTTACGGACGCGGGTTCAATTCCCGCCGCCTCCACCAATTAAAAGAATATATTCTTTTTTAATTATGTTTGATAAATAGTTATAGCTGATGCGTCAGAAAATTGTTAACATGAATATGTCAAATCTATCTTTACTTCTAAATAAATTAGCCCAGGAGGCTTTATGAAACTTATTTCAAAATTAGCATCTATGTCCTTGCTTTGCTTTCTAACAATTAATATCTATGCACAAAATAATGAACCTAATATTTCAAGCAATGTATTAATTGAAGAAGTAGTTGTTACAGCAAGAAAAAAAGAAGAATCTGCACAAGATGTGCCTGTTGCACTAACAGCGATGAACCAAGAGCAGTTAGAAATCTTAAAATTTAGAGATTTTAATGACCTAGCGGTTGGTATGCCAAACGTTGCCATGGATGATATTGGAACTACAAAAGGAACACAAAACTTCAGTATTAGAGGAATTGGTATAAATTCTTCTATTGCTTCAGTAGAACCTGCAGTAGCAATTGTTGTAGATGGTGTTTATATGGGTGTAAGCGCTGGGATGGTTTTTGATATGTTTGACTTGGAGAGTATAGAGGTTTTAAGGGGTCCTCAGGGTACGTTATTTGGTAAAAACTCCACCGGTGGTGTTATTCTTGTAAATACAGCTCTACCAGGTGATGAAACAAAACAAAAAGCCAGATTAGCTGTTGAGGGCGGTGGTCCAGGTGGCAATAACTCTATAATGCAATATAGTTATTCAGGTCCTTTAAGTGATACTTTAAAAGCAAAAATTAGTCTTCATAGAAGTGATGATTCAGGATACTTCAAGAACTCATATGATGGTTCTAACCATGGTCAATTTGAACAGAATACAGTCAGATTAGCTTTAGTATATGAGCCAAGTGATTCATTTGATGTTGCTTTCAGAATTGAAAATAGTGAACAAGATGGAAGCGGTCCTGCTGCTCAATGTCACTTAGGAGCTAATGGTACCGGCTGTCAGTCAGATGATGGTGCTGCTGTTCCAGCGCCAAATAGCACCTTCGATAGAAATTCACTTGATTTTAATATTGATAACCCAGGTTTTCAAAAGTCTGAGACTGATTTTGTAACAGCAACATTAAATTGGCATGGAGAAAATGGAACTTGGACAAATGTATTTGGTAAAAGAGAGTACACATTGGATGTTGACCTTGATGTGGATGCTAGATCAATAAGTTTTTTTGATGCGCCGGGATCTTCTTCAATGGAACAAGTAAGTAATGAATTGCGATATTCTGGCTCTTTAACAGATAAGCTTGACATTACTAGTGGTTTATTTTTGTATGAGGCTGACGTTATGGTTTGGGATAATAGAGCTCTAAGAGGAGCTTTATATGCTGCTGCTGGTTCGCCTGGAATATTTCTATGGCAATCAGGTGGTGGTCTCCATAGTGTTGAGCAGACAGCATTATTTACAACAATAGACTATGCGGTTAATGATGATCTTTCTATAAATTTAGGTTTTAGATTGACTGACGAAGAGAAAGAAATTCATTTAGCTTCAATAAATAGAAATGTATCTGTTGGTCCTACCCCTCCATGTAGCGTTCCTGGTGGAACATGCCCTTATGATTATATAGATAATGATTCATGGAAAACAACATCTCCTAAGATTGGTTTCACATACAATGCTGGTCAAAATTCAATGATGTATGGTTACTGGACAAGGGTATTTAAATCCGGTGGCTACAACTTGAGAAATAGTGTTGATTTAGCAACTTTTCCAGATGCTTCACCAAAAGCGGATGATGAAACTGTTGAAACCCTAGAATTTGGCATGAAAACAGATTTTGAGAATGGTAGATTAAATTGGGCTCTTTTTAGCACTGTTGTAGATGATTCTCAAAGAATGACGAATATCCAAGATCCTGTTAGTGGTGTTGCACAAGTTGTCAAAAATGCTGGTGATATAGCATATAGAGGATTTGAATTAGATGGTATATATAGCTTAACTAATACTGTAACAATGGTTGGATCAATTGGTTATGTTCATTCTAAATATGAAAACTTAATTTCTGACTTAACAGGTGATTTCATTATTGATGCACTAGATTATGCCCTAGAAATACCTAGAGCCGCCCCACTTACTTATAGTCTTGGCTTTAACATTGATGGCAATATAGGTTCATGGAGATCCATTACAAGAATAAGCTATTATCATAGAGACAAGTCTTATTATAATGAGAACAACCAGGGATATATTAACAAACAAGATATTTTAAACTTTGGATATGATATTTATTCTCCAGATGGAAAAATAAATATTGGTATTTATGGTAAAAACCTTTCAAATGAAGTTAAGCATGGTGGGGATACTAACCTTTCCTTTGGTGGAACATTTGCCCCTTTAGCAAAAGGGAAAATTGTTGGAGCTGAAGTAGTTTACAAGTTTTAGATCATTTCTTAAAAACGGCAGCTATGTTGTTAGTTGCCGTTTTTTTTAGAAAACAATAGACATAAAGCATTAAGATAATTAAACTAGCGACCTAAATTTAAATAAATATGGCTAATTCAAAACAAGCAATAAAGCGGGCAAGACAGAATACAGATAAGTACAAGCTCAGACATGCCCAAAGATCTGTAGTTAGAACTGCTGTAAAAGCTGTTAGAGCTGACATTGAATCACAAAATAAAGATAAAGCAATTGAGTCACTTCAAAAAGCTTGTAAGGTATTAGATTCTGCTGCCTCAAAAAAAGTAATACATAAAAACGCAGCTGCCAGAACAAAAAGCAGACTAACAAAAGCTATAAAAGCAATTAACTAATCTAGTATCGTTTTAGATCTAAGAACTTCAGTTTCTAGTTTTTTTAATAATTCAGAAGTTCCTTCACCTGTTGCCGCAGAAATAAAAAAGACCTCGTTAGAAGAAACTTGCAATTCTTTTTCTAAACTTTTCCTAATTCTGATAAGATCCTCTTCCATCAACAAATCTATCTTATTGCATACAATCCAAAATACTTTTTGTGTGAGATCGTCTTTGAATGAATTTAGCTCATTTTTTAATAACTTAACCTGTTTGGTAGGACTAATATTTTCAGACGAAAATAAGTCTGCGAATATCAATAATAGGCCTGTTCTTGAGATATGTTTTAGAAATTTTATTCCTAAGCCTGCTCCATCAGAAGCACCTTCTATTAATCCTGGTATATCGGCTATAACATAACTGGATTCATTGCCTTTTATAGTTCCAAGATGGGGTCTCAGTGTTGTAAATGGATAATTTCCTATTTTTGGTTTTGCTGAGGATACCTTATTTAGAAAGGTTGATTTGCCAGCATTTGGAAATCCAACTAATCCAACATCTGCAAGTGATTTAAGTTCAAGCCTTATTGCTCTAGTCTCTCCTTTAAAACCTGGAGTCGTTTTTCTAGGAGCTTGATTGGTGCTTGATTTAAATTTAGCATTGCCCAGACCACCATCGCCGCCTTTTGCAATAAGATAGCTTCCTGATTGATCTGTACAATCTATAAGCTCTTCTTGGGTATTATCGTCGTATATCACTGTTCCTAATGGAACCTCTATTACTAAGTCTTCCCCAGCGGCTCCAAATTTGTTTTTGCCAGCACCACGTTCACCATTTTTTGCATTAAATATCTTTTTATTTTGAAAATCTATCAATGTATTAGAATTGATATTAACTTTGAAATATATATCTCCTCCCTTACCACCATCTCCGCCATCGGGTCCACCAAAAGGTATATACTTTTCTCTACGAAAACTTGACGCACCTGAGCCGCCATCTCCTGCCTTAATTTCGAGATAGGCCTCGTCAATAAAATTCATTTTATTCTGTTATTGAGGAATAACGTTTGCTGTTTTTCTTTTTTTAGGGCCTTTATAGGAGAAATGAACCATACCTGCTGCTTTAGCAAAAAGAGTATCATCTTTGCCAATGCCTACATTTAATCCAGGATGAGTATTAGTTCCTCGCTGACGTATAAGAACTTCTCCAGCCTTTACTATCTGGCCTCCAAAACGTTTTACACCAAGTCTTTTGGAGTTCGAATCTCTTCCGTTCTTACTTGAACCGCCTGCTTTTTTATGTGCCATTACTTACTCTCTAATTTTATATTTTTGATTTCAACTTGAGAATGCTTAGCTCTATGACCAGCTTTTCTCATACTATGCTTTCTTCTTCTAAAGCGTAATATAGAAATTTTTTCGCCCTTAATAGTATCTTTTATCTCTGCAGTAACTTTAACATTGCTAAGGTAAGGCTGGCCTACCTCTACATTTTTTCCATCAACATATAGTAAAACATTCTCGAAAGTAATTTTTTTTCCAATATCATCTTTCAGAAGATCTACGGATAAAATCATGCCTTTTTCTACTTTATGTTGTTTTCCACCTGTTTCTATAACTGCATACATAATATAATCCTTTAAAGCTCGCAAAATATACGCTTTAATGAGAAATTTATCAATACTTAACTTAAATTTTGACTAATAAAATATAGCCATATGAATAAAAATAAAAAAAATTTAACTGAGTTAAATCGTGTTGAAGCGTTGATTAAGAAAGATTTTAGTAAAGAAGAAACTATTTCTGGGCTTTATAAGTATATTTTTAAATCAAATGGTAAAAAGATTAGGGCTAAACTATGCCTTGTTGCATCTTCAAAAACTAATTATAAGGAACGTATTAAGCTTGCCTCTGTCATCGAATTATTACACACCGCAACATTAATACACGATGATGTCGTAGACAACTCTCCAACTAGAAGAGGAGTAAAATCAGTAAATAATTTATGGACAAATTCTCACGGCGTTCTGATTGGAGACTATATATACTCAAAAGCATTCATCTATTTAGTAGATATAGGAAATAAAAAAATATTAAAAGAGCTTGCAAATACAACAAATGATATTGCTCAAGGAGAATTAATACAGCTAGATGCAATAAAAAATGTAGATGTTAATTTGAAAAAGCTTGAAAAAATAAGTTATTTTAAAACAGGGCGATTATTTGAAGCAGCGGCAAAAACTGGTGCAATTATTTCAAATGAAAATAATACATTTATTTCTAATATAAGTGAGTGTGCAAAAAACCTTGGCATACTTTTTCAAATTACAGATGACTTATTGGATTACTCTGATAACAAAAAAATTGGTAAGCCTGTATTTCAAGATATTAAAGAGGGAAAGATAACTTATCCCTTTTTTTATGCATATAAAAATGCAAACATAAAACAAAAAAAGTATCTCAAGGAATTACTTGGAGTATCTAAAAGGATACAAAGTAAAGATATAGAGCTTATAAAGAGTTTAGAAGGAATTAAAAAAACAACTCAGTTAGCAGATAAATATCATCAAAGAGCGGTTGAGTATGCAAAAAAAATTAAGAATCTTGATATTAGAGAAGAGATGATAGAATTAGCAAATACTGCATTAAATAGAGACAAATGAGTTTTAAACCAAAAGATCATTATACAAAAGATGAACTTATAGCTTGTTCAAATGGTGAGCTATTTACAAAAGATGGGGATGGAAAACTACCATCTGATGAAATGTTAATGTTTGATGAGATAAACATCATTGATAATCATTCCGGAATATATGGAAAAGGTAAGATTCAAGCAACACTCAATATAGATCCTGATTTATGGTTTTTTAGATGTCATTTCAAAGAAGATCCTGTAATGCCTGGATGTCTTGGTTTAGATGCAATGTGGCAACTTTTGGGTTTTTACCTATTATGGACAGGGCTACCAGGGGTTGGGCGAGCTCTAGGTGCTGAAAATATAAAGTTCTCTGGGCAGGTTCTTCCAAGCTCAAAGAAAGTTGTTTACATACTCAATATTAAGAGGGTTATAAATAGAAGTGCTATAGTTGGTCTTGCTGATGGTGAAATGTATGTCGATGATAAAAGAATCTATTCTGCTGAAAAACTTAAAGTAGGATTATTTAAAGATCCTAGTAGATTTTAATGAAAAACGTAGTCATAACAGGAATTGGAATTAAATCATGTATAGGCAATAACTATAATGACGTTCTTATAAGTCTTCAAAACGGCAAATCAGGTATTGTCTATAATGATACCTATTCTGAAATGGGCTTTAGAAGTTGTATCTCTGGATCAATTAATATCAATCTGTCTGATCATATTGATAGAAAATTATTAAGATTCATGGGTGAATCTTCTGGTTATGCTTATCTTGCAACAATGGATGCGCTTCAAATGGCAGGTATAGAGGAAAAGGATTTGGATTCGCCTAAAGTTGGAATTGTTGCTGGTTCGGGGGGAGCCTCAACAAGAGTTATGGTAAACAGTGGTGATATTGCCAGAGAAAAAGGACCAAAAAGAATAGGTCCATATGGCGTCACTAAAAGTATGTCCAGTTCGATATCAGCAATTATCGCTACCGCATTAAAATTAAAAGGCGTAAATTATTCTATATCCTCAGCATGTGCTACAAGCGCTCATTGTATAGGCCATGCAGCTGATTTAATTAAATATGGACAACAAGACGTTGTGATTGCTGGAGGTAGTGATGATGAGCATTGGAGCTCATCATGCTTATTTGATGCTATGGGAGCATTATCTTCAAACTTTAATTCAAACCCATCTGTAGCATCCCGACCATACGACTCTGATAGAGATGGTTTCGTTATATCAGGCGGAGCAGGAATGATTATCCTTGAAGAAGAAGAGCATGCAAAAAAGAGAGGTGCTAAAATTTTGGGAAAATTATCAGGATATTTTGCAACTTCAGATGGCTACGATATGGTTGCGCCATCTGGGGAAGGTGCAATTAGATGTATGGAAGGCGCAATTAATCAATCAAATGCAAAAATTGATTACATAAATACTCATGGAACAAGTACTCCTGTTGGAGACATAGCTGAATTAAATGCAATTAAGAAACTTTTTAGCACTGATATGCCTATGATTAGCTCTACTAAATCAATGACAGGGCATTCTCTTGGAGCAACAGGCGCTCATGAGGCCATATATTCTATTATGATGATAAATGAAAATTTTATAGCGCCATCAATTAATATAGACTCAGTTTGTGATGAAGCAAAAGATATTAATATAGTTACTAGTACAAAAGATATTAAAATTGAAAATGTATTAAGTAATTCCTTTGGTTTTGGTGGAACTAATGCAAGCCTTGTGATTAGTAGATACTAATATAAATTCAGAAGAGCTTCTTTAGTATATGGGATAACATCATTAAGCCTGCCCTCTTTCATTTTTATAACCCATTCATGATCTGATAATAGAGCTCTTCCTACTGCTATTAAGTCATATTTACCATTTGAAATGTCTTCTATGGCCTTATCTATACTTGTAGGAGTCGCTGGAGCAGTCATATCAATAAAATCAGAATCAAGTCCAACGCTTCCAACTCCAATAGTTGGTATATTTGAAATCTTCTTTGTCCAAGAGGCTAAATTTTCCTCAGAGTTTTCAAACTCACTCTCCCAGAATCTTCTCATGCTTGAATGGAGGTAGTCTAGTCCTGCTTCTACGGGAGGTAGCAGCATTTTTTTTAAATCATCTGGCGTTGAAGCTAATTTCGCATTAAAGTCATGTTGCTTCCATTGAGAGAATCTTAAGCCCACGATAAATTTATCATCAACATTTTCTCTTACTGCTTTGATAATATCCGAAACAAATTGAGAACGTTTTTCAATTGAGCCTCCATATAGGTCTTCACGAATATTAGTTCCGCTCCACAAAAAATTATCAATTAGATAGCCATGGGCGCCATGAATTTCGACTCCGTCAAATCCAAGATCCTGGCATATTTTGGCATCAGATGCATATGCATCTATTGTTTCTTCTATATCTTCTAAGGTCATTTCATGTGCAACTTTCTTTCCAGGCTTAACAAGTCCTGATGCTGTATAACCAGGTACTTCAGGGTTTGGCTGCATACCTAGCTTTCTAAAACCACCACAATGCCATAATTGAGCTATGACAGCGCCATTGTTATTTTTTATTCCAGCAACAACTTGTTTCCAACCTTCTCTAGCATCTTCACTGTCCAATCTTGGTACATTTGGATAAGCACTTGAAGCTTTATGACTTACTTCAATTCCTTCTGTAATTATCATTCCTACTTCTGCTTTTGCTCGTCTAGAATAGTAGGAAATAACTTTTTCAGTTGGTATTCCTCCGGGCGATTGATTTCGCGTCATTGGAGCCATTAAAATCCTATTCCTAAGTGTTAAGTTTTTTAACTGATATTCATCAAAAATCATAAATAATTAACCATTATTGTTTTTCTTTAAATTGAGATTCTCTCCATGGAAAATCATTTGGTAAATCTGTAGATATTTTATTTTCAAAATTAGCGCTTCTTTTTTCCAAAAAAGACAATACGCCCTCTTTAGCATCATCAGATGCGCCCCTCGAATTAATTAGTTTGCTCTCAATTATATGAGCATTTTCAGGATTATCCTCAGCGGATAATGACCATAACATGTGTCTCGTCATTGCAACTGATACAGGAGCAGTTGAATCACAAAAAATGTCTGAAATTTCAATCGCTTTGTCAATTAAATGATCATCTTCAACAACATAATTTACTAAACCAATTCTATGTGCCTCAGTAGAGTCGATAATTTTTCCTGAATAACATAATTCTAAAGCCATAGGGATGCCAACAATTTTAGGCAAAAACCAACTAGCACAACCATCTGGAACGATGCCACGTTTTGCAAAAACAAATCCAAATCTAGATTTCTTTGAAGCGATCCTTACATCTGCTGGAAGTTGCATTGTTGCGCCTATGCCAACCGCATCACCATTACATGCAGCAATTACTGGCTTAAGGGAGTTATAGATTTTTAAATTAAGAATACCCCCAGCATCTCTCATAAAATCTGATTTGTATTGTGCGTTTGTGTCAAAGCTCTTATCAAAAGTTTTTTCTCCTGATGATAAATCTGCTCCAGCACAAAAAGCCCGACCAGATCCTGTTATGACAAGTGATTTTATATTGTCATTTTTGTTTATATGATCAATTGCATCAAGCATGTCATCCAACATTTGCATATTGAATGCATTTAATTTTTCAGGCCTATTTAATTCAAGTATAGATACAGAATCAATTTCTTTGAGTGAAATCGTTGAATATTCTTTTAACAAAAGATATTTTTAAAAAGGAATATCATCATCGGTTAATCCAGGTCCGGTATCGTCTTCTGGAAAAGGAGTGCTTGATGAGTTATTTTGCTCAACTGTAGCCTCCGAAGAATTTCTAGAGCCTAGCATGGTTAGTTGATTTCCAAGCACCTCGGTTGTCCATCGATCTTTACCTTCTTTGTCCTGCCATTTTCGAGTTTGAATCTTTCCCTCAATATATACACTAGATCCTTTATCTAGGTATTTTTCAGCTATCTCTGCAAGATTGCCAAAAAAGACAACTCTATGCCACTCAGTTTTATCTCTATTTTCACCACTTTCTTTATCTTTCCAAGACTCAGTTGTTGCAATGGATAGATTTGCTACTGCTGTTTGAGTTGCTGTGTACCTCATCTCAGGTTTTTGTCCAAGATTACCAACTAAAATTACTTTATTTACTCCTCTGCTCATAATTACCTCTTATAATATGTAGAAGTTTAACCTAATTTAATTTTTTCATCACGAATTTTTATTTCATATGGACAGTATTTTTATAAAAGGCGCAAGAACACATAATTTAAAAAATGTGGATCTAGAGATACCAAGAGATAAAATAATTGTTATCACAGGTCTATCTGGGTCAGGCAAGTCATCGCTTGCTTTTGATACATTATATGCCGAAGGTCAAAGAAGATATGTAGAATCTTTGTCAACTTACGCAAGAAGATTCTTATCTATGATGGAAAAGCCAGATGTTGACCAAATTGAAGGTCTTTCTCCAGCTATATCAATTGAACAAAAAGCAACATCACATAATCCCAGATCAACGGTTGGAACAGTTACAGAGATATATGATTATTTAAGATTATTATTCTCCAGAATTGGAACTCCAAGATGTCCAGATCATGAAGAAGAATTAAAAGCTAAAACAGTTTCTGAGATTTGTGATGAAATTCTAAAACTAAAAGTAAATTCAAAAATTATGATTATGTCTCCTGTTATAAGAGATAAAAAAGGAGAGCATTTAGGAATATATGAAGAGTTAAGAAAAAGTGGCTACGTAAGAGTAAAAGTTAATGGAATTGTATATCCTATTGAAGAGTTCCCAGACCTAGAAAAAAATAAAAAACATAATATTTCAGCTGTAATTGATAGGCTGGTAATTAAGTCTGGAAATGATATTAGATCAAGGATTTCTGAGTCTGTTGAAACATCTCTATTGTTATCTGATGGTTTGGTTGAGATTGAGGACATGGAATTAAATTCATTGCATTTATTTTCTTCAAATTTTTCATGCTCACAATGCGGATATTCAATACCTGAATTAGAACCAAGAATGTTCTCTTTTAATAATCCTCACGGGGCCTGTCCTAAATGTGACGGGCTTGGAGTGATTCAATTTTTTAATGAAAAACAATTGATACAAGATACTGATGTTTCAATTGCAAATGGCGCCATTAAAGGATGGACAAGAAGAAATAGATTTTATTATTACCAACTAAGATGCCTAAGTAACCATTTTGATTTTACTTTAACAACTAAGTGGAAAGACTATCCACAAAAAACTAAAGATATAATTCTTTGGGGTACAAAAGAAAAAATTGATTTCTCTCATAGATTTAGAAGTGGAAGTAGAATAATAAGAAAACATCGTTTTGAAGGAGTCATACCATCCACTGAAAGAAGATTTAAAGAAACAGACTCCGAATATATTAGAAACGAACTTTCAAAGTTAATGTCTGAAAGCACTTGTGATGAATGTGATGGATCAAGACTTAATAAGTATGCAAGAAATGTTTTTATTAACAATACACAAATTCATAATATTACATCAATGAAAATAAGTGATTCGCTTAGTTTTATCACAGAAATGAAGCTCGAAGGCTCAAAAGAAAAAATTGCTGAAAAAATATTAAAAGAGATTAAAGATAGACTTAACTTTTTAGAAGATGTTGGTTTGAGTTATCTTACCCTTGATAGAAGTGCTGAGACATTGTCTGGTGGAGAGGCTCAAAGAATTAGATTGGCTAGTCAAATTGGTTCAGGGTTAGTTGGCGTCACCTATGTTCTGGATGAACCTTCTATTGGCCTTCATCAAAGAGATAATTCGAAATTAATTAAAACTCTAAATAATTTAAAAAATCTAGGAAACACAGTTATTGTCGTTGAGCATGATGAAGAGGCGATAAGATCTGCAGATCATATTATTGATATTGGTCCTGGTGCAGGAAAACATGGTGGGGAAATATGTGCTCAAGGTGATATAGATGCTATTTTAAAAAATAAAAACTCTATAACTGCAAAATACCTATCGGGTAAAAGAAAAATTAAAATACCTAAAAAAAGAATGGAGGCTAGAAATGAAAAAATATGCATTATTGATGCCCATGAAAATAATTTAAAAAGAATATCTGCAAGCATACCTGTTGGTCTTTTTACATGCATCACAGGAGTATCTGGATCAGGGAAATCAACTTTAATTAATCAAACTCTTCTCCCAATAAGTTCTTTTATACTTAATAAGTCTAAGTTATCAAAAGAAATTAAATGTGAAAAGATTGAAGGATTAGATCATCTTGATAAAGTCATTAGTATTGATCAGTCTCCTATTGGCAGAACTCCTAGATCAAATCCTGCTACATACACTGGACTTTTTTCACACATAAGAGACCTTTTGTCTCAAACTGTTGAAGCTCGATCCAGAGGTTATAAACCTGGGAGATTTAGTTTTAATGTTAAAGGGGGAAGGTGTGAGGCATGTCAGGGCGATGGGATGATTAAAGTTGAAATGCATTTCCTTGCTGATGTTTATGTAAAGTGTGATGTTTGTAACGGAAAACGATACAACGAGCAAACTTTAGAAATAAAATATAAGGATAAAAATATAAGTAATATTCTTGATATGACTGTCGAAGATGCTTTAGATTTCTTTGATGCACATCCATCAATCAAGAAAAAATTAATAACATTAAATGATGTTGGTCTTGGATACATTACACTTGGTCAATCGGCTCTAACATTATCTGGTGGAGAAGCACAAAGAATAAAGTTAGCTAAAGAATTATCAAAAAGAAGCACAGGTAAAACCCTCTTTATACTAGATGAGCCTACAACAGGACTTCATTTTGCTGATATAGAATTACTCTTAGGGGTTTTAGATACATTAAAAAAACAAGGCAATACAATTGTTGTCATTGAGCACAATCTTGATGTAATTAAAACAGCTGACTGGGTTATAGATTTAGGTCCGGAAGGAGGTTCTGATGGGGGTATGATTGTAGCTGAAGGAACTCCAGAAGATGTTTCTAAAAACAAAGCTTCTTACACAGGTCACTTCTTAAAAGAAATTCTGAACTAAGCAGCAGATTCTTTTTCTTTTAACTCAGGCTTAATATCATCCTCTGAACCTTCAATAACCCTATCGACAAGCTCTATGTATGCCATGTCAGCCTTATCACCAGGTCTAAATCCTGCCTTTATAATTCTTGTGTAACCGCCATTCCTATCTTTAGCATTTACAGAAACTTCAGTAAAAAGTTTTGCAACTGCAGAGTCAGATCTTAATTTACGAAAAGCATTTCTTCGGTTAGCTACAGTATCATTTTTTCCAATAGTAATTAATGGCTCAATAAATCTTCTTAATTCTTTAGCTTTAGGGAGTGTTGTTTTAATAATATCTCTCTCTATAAGAGCTATAGCAAGGTTTTTAAATAACGCCTTTCTATGAGAGGAGTTTCTGTTAAATTTTCTGCCTGATTTTTTATGTCTCATTTTTTTATCCTACTGGAGGCCAGTTTTCAACATTCATACCCAAAGAAAGATTCTTAGAAGCTAAGACATCTTTTATCTCATTTAAAGATTTCTTTCCAAGGTTTGGAGTTTTAAGCAAATCAAACTCAGATCTATGAATTAAATCTCCAATAAGAAATATGCTTTCAGCCTTGAGACAATTTGTTGATCTGACTGTAAGCTCTAATTCTTCTATAGATCTCAATAGAATTGGATCAAAGTCATTTTGATCCTTTTTAGCCTCTTGTTCAGCAATTGCATCTAAATCAACAAAAGCTCCTAGTTGTTGCTGTAGAATTGTTGCGCAATGCTCAATAGCCATCTTTGGATCAAGCGTTCCATCGGTTTCTAATTCAACTACTAATTTATCTAAATCTGTTCTTTTTCCAGATCTTGCATTATCAACAGTATAAGAAACCCTTCTAACAGGGCTGAAAGAAGCATCAACTTTAAGAGCTCCAACCACCCTATCTTCATCTTCTCTCAAATCAGCAGGCTCATAACCTCTTCCAGTTTTAACTGTTAATGTCATTTTAAGATTAACTTTGTCAACTATTGTAGCTATGTGAAAGTCTTGATTTACAAGCTCAACATTTCCTGGGACATCAAAAGATGAAGCAAGAACATCGCAAGGCCCAGTTATATCCAGCATTACCTCTGCAGAATCACCTTCAATTAAGTTGATAGGCATATCCTTAATATTAAGTAATATGTTAATTACATCTTCTCTGATTCCCTCGATAGTACTGTATTCGTGGGAGATTCCGTCAATTGATACATCCGTTACTGCGGCACCAGGCATAGATGAAAGAAGTATCCTTCTTAAAGCATTACCTAAAGTATGTCCAAAACCTCGCTCTAAAGGCTCAAGTGTAATTTTTGATAAAGTTGATGATACGTCATCAACTTGAATTTCAGTTGGTACTAATAAGTCTATTACTGATGTTTGCATAATTTTCTCCGCCTTTGTTATATTATTTTGAGTAAAGCTCAACTATAAGATTTTCATTAATTTCTGTACTCAGATCTGTTCTATCTGGAACAGATTTAAATACCCCTTTAAAACTTGTAGCATCAACCTCAAGCCAATCACATTCTTCTCTAGAATCAGCAATCTTTAAAGCCGCAGCTATTCTTAAATGCCCTTTTTTTGATTCTCTTACCTCTATTTCATCTCCAGCTTGAACTTGATATGAAGGAATATTAACTACTTTTCCATTAACCATGAATGCTTTATGTGAAACCATTTGTCTAGCTTCTGCTCTTGTTGAACCAAAACCCATTCTATAAACAACGTTGTCCAATCTTTTTTCAAGGAGAGAAAGTAAATTCTCACCAGTATTTCCTTTTGAGGCAGCAGCTTTCTTGTAATAATTTCTAAATTGTTTCTCTAAAACACCATACATTCTTCTAACTTTCTGTTTTTCTCTAAGCTGTAACCCATAATCCGAAAGCCTTCCTCTTCTGGCACCGTGATCTCCTGGAACAGTATCCATATTACATTTAGATTCAATTGCTCTTACTCCACTTTTTAGAAGCAAGTCGGTTCCTTCTCTTCTTGAAAGTCTTAATGATGGTCCTCTATATCTAGCCATTTAATTCTCCGTTATACTCTTCTCTTTTTGGATGGTCTACATCCGTTATGCGGAAGAGGTGTTACATCTGTAATGCTTTTTATCTTAAGACCGCATGAATTAAGAGATCTAATTGCAGATTCTCTTCCACCACCAGGTCCTTTAACTTTTACATCTAAGTTAATCATTCCAAATTCTTTAGCAGCATTTCCAGCTTTATCAGCAGCTATTTGAGCGGCAAATGGGGTGCTTTTTCTTGAGCCCTTAAAACCAGAACCCCCTGAAGTTGCCCAGCAAATAGTATTTCCTTGTTTGTCGGTAATAGTAACAATAGTGTTATTAAATGATGAATGTATATGAGCTACGCCATCAGTAACTATCTTCTTATTTTTCTTTCCTTTTGTTGCCATTATTATCCTCTCATTGGCTTCTTAGGCCCTTTTCTTGTTCTTGCATTATTCTTGGTATTCTGACCTCTTGTTGGCAGTTTTCTTCTATGCCTTATTCCTCTATAACTTGCTAGATCCATTAAACGTTTAATATTTGTGCTTATGTTTCTTCTTAGATCACCTTCTACAACATATTCTGATACAGCATTTCTTATCGCTTCAATTTCTTCCTCTGAAAGATCAGATATTTTTCTTGTATGGTCAATCTTTAATCCTTCACATATGTTTTGTGCTGTTTTTCTCCCAATACCAAAAACATGAGTTAATGAAATCTCTACATGTTTATTTTCTGGTATGTTTACTCCTGCAATCCTTGCCATAATTTAACCCTGCCTTTGTTTATGTTTTGGGTCAGTTTTACAAATCACAAATAAGACCCCATTTCTTCTAACGATTTTGCAATTTCTGCATATTTTTTTAACTGATGCTTTAACTTTCATATTATCTTTTGTAATTTTTTAAATTAGCCTTTTTCATTAATGAGGCGTATTGAGATGACATCATGTGAGATTGAACTTGTGCCATAAAATCCATCAAAACTACCACTATAATCAAAACCGATGTTCCTCCAACTGCAATCGTTGGAGAGATTCCAGCAAAATTTATCAGTGCTAATGGAAGTAAACAAATTAATGTTAAATATATTGCTCCAAAAACAGTCAATCTTGCCAAAACTGAATCAATATAATTTGCTGTTTGCTCTCCTGGCCTGATGCCAGCTATATAAGCACCAGATCTCTTAAGATTATCTGAAACATCTTTTGTATCAAATGTTAAGGCCAGCCAAATAAAGCAAAAACTAATTATTAATCCTGCAAAAACTATTATGTAAAGTGGTTGTCCAGGTCCAAGGGCTAGAGAAAAACTTTGAAGAAAACCTGAACTTTCACCAAACCATGTTGATATTGAAGCAGGAAATAAAAGAAAGGTACTTGCAAAAATTGCAGGTATAACTCCTGCCATATTTACTTTAAAAGGAAGATGACTCGTTTGAGCTTGCATAAGTTTTCTGCCTTGTTGTCTTTGTGCATAATTGACTGTTATTCTTCTTTGACCCCTCTCCACATAAACAACCACCGCAATAATTACCATTGAAAGTAATCCAATCGCTAATAAAAGAAGAATGCTTAATTGTTGATTAAATGCTAAATCAAATGCTTGTCCTATGGCTCCAGGAATACCAGTAAGTATACTTGTTGCAATAATAATAGAAATACCATTACCAATACCTCTTTCAGAGACTTGTTCACCCAACCACATCAAGAACATTGTTCCTGCTACAATTGAGAATACAGCAGGCACAAAAAATGCAGGGCCTGAAACAGTTGTAAAATCTTCTGTTGCTGATAATGTTGCTGCCAATGCAGATGCTTGAATAAATGCTAATACTGCTGTTCCATATCTTGTATATTGTGTAATTTTATTTCGTCCTGCCTGACCATCTTTTTTTAGCTCTTTAAGATAGGGGATAGAATTAGAAAAAAGCTGCATAATAATTGCAGCAGAAATATATGGAACAACATTCAAAGCAAAGATACTCATTCGTTCTAATGCGCCACCAGAAAACAAGTTGAACATTTGAAGTATTGTTCCATCGCCAGTTTCTGTAAAAAATCGTTCAATTTGAGTAGGGTTAATTCCAGGTATAGGGATATGAGTACCAATTCGGTATGCAAGAATAGCGAATAAAACGAAACGTAATCGCTTCCAAAGATCGCTCATGTTTCCTTGGCTACTCATTATTTTTGATCATCCTTATTAACTTTTTTAGCTGTTTGAGCTTCTTCTATCTGAATTGCATCAACTACTTTTCCGCCGGCATTTTCAATTGATTCTTTTGCACCTTTTGAAACTGATATTCCTTCTACTGTTATTTTAGAATCAAGCTTAGTATTGCCAAATATCTTAACTTTTTGAACAGATTTACTTATCAATTTACCCTCTTTTAAAGTTTTTAAATTAACTACGTCCATTCCATTTAAATTTTTAACATTTAATTCTTTAGAGTAGTTATTAACTCTTGATGAAAAACCAAATTTAGGTAATCTCATCTGTAATGGCATTTGACCACCCTCAAATCCGGGTCTAATATTTCCACCAGATCTTGATTTCTGACCCTTATGTCCTCTTCCAGAGGTCTTGCCATGACCTGAGCCTATTCCTCGTCCAACTCTCTTTCTTTTCTTTGATGAGCCTTCATCTGAAATCGTGTTAAGGTTCATTGTATTATTTAATTCTTCGCTCATTTTTAATTTTCCAGTATCTCCAACATATCTGAGATTTTATTAATCATTCCTCTGTTGCTTGGTGTATCAATAACCTCTAATGTTTGATTGAGTTTTTTGAATCCAAGGCCCTTTATACAAAGCTTATGATTCTCCATTCTTCCAATACCACTTTTGACAAGTTTAATTTTTATTAATTTATCTTTACTCATGATATTTCTTCTAACTTTTTGCCTCTTCTTAATGCAACAGTTTCTGGTGACTCCATTGCACTTAATGCATTTATAGTAGCCCTAACAACATTTACAGGATTTGTAGATCCATAGCATTTAGCTAAAACATTTTGAACTCCTGCAAGCTCCAGAACCGCTCTCATTGCTCCACCAGCAATGATGCCTGTACCCTCAGATGCTGGTTGCATATATACATTAGCCGAACCGTGTTTGGCTTTAATTGGATACCAAAGAGTTGTGTTGTTTAGATCAACTTCAACCATACTTCTTCTTGCATTTTCCATAGCTTTTTGAATAGCGATAGGAACTTCTTTTGCTTTTCCTCTTCCAAAACCAACTCTGCCATTTCCATCACCAACAACTGTTAAAGCTGTAAAACCAAATATTCTTCCACCTTTAACTACCTTCGCTACTCTATTTACTTGAACTAACTTTTCTTCAAGAGCGTCTACCTGCTGATTATTCATTGCATTATTATCTTTCATATAATTAAAACTCCAATCCTGCTTCTCTGGCAGAATCTGCCAATGCCTTTATTCGACCATGATACTTATAACCAGATCTATCAAAAACTACTTTCTTGATGCCGCTTTCTAATGCTCTTTCAGCAACTTTCTGACCAAGTTTTACAACTGCTTCTATGTTATTAGAATTAATTTTTAAATCTTTTTCAGTAGTTGATGCTGAAACAATTACCTTTGATCCAAGACTATCAAAGATTTGAGCATAAAAATGTTGAGAAGATCTATACACTGTTAATCTTGGTGATTCTTGATTTCTTATATTGAATCTAGATTTCTTTGCTCTTCTTAACCTTGATAAATTTTTAGTACTCATTATGCACCTGCCCCAGCAGCCTTTTTAGCCTCTTTTCTTTTAACTTGCTCATCAGAATATCTAACGCCCTTACCTTTATATGGTTCAGGAGGTCTAAATGCTCTAATTTCTGCTGCAGCTTGACCTAAAAGTTGTTTATTGTGGCTTTTCAGAACAACTTCTGTCTGAGATGGAGTCTCGACCTCAACTTCATCTGGTAGTTGATATTTGATAGGGTGAGAAAAACCTAGAGTTAATTCAAGCAGCTTCCCTGAAGCTTTAGCTCTGTAACCCACACCAATTAGCTCTAATTTCTTTTCAAAACCTTCAGTGACTCCAATAATCATATTATTTACTAATGACCTAGTAGTCCCCGCTAAAGCAACTGATTGTTGATTTCCTTCATCATAACTAACAGAAATGGTAGCGTCATTTATTTCAAGAGATACTGAAGAAGGGATATTAAATTCTAAATCTCCTTTAGACCCTTTAACCTTAACAATATTGTTATCGATACTTACGGTAGCCGATTCAGGAATAGTTATTGGATTTTTTGCTACTCTTGACATTAAAATACCTCACACAAAATTTCACCACCTACATTCTTTGCTTTAGCATCCTTATCAGTCATTAAGCCTTGATTTGTAGAAATAATATATGCGCCCAAGCCGCCTTTAACTGAATCAAAATCAGATGCACTAGAATACTTTCTTAAACTAGGCTTGCTGATTCTTTTTAACTCTTTAATAACAGGCGCTTCATCATGATACTTAAGCTCAACTTCTATCATTGCTTTATTTTCAATAGATGTTTTCTTACATGATTTAAGATAGCCTTCTGAAATTAAAACATTAACCAGATCATGTTTTAGTTTTGAATATGGAATTGAAACATTATTTTTGCCACGCATTAATCCGTTTCTAATTCTTGTTAAACAATCTGCTATTGGATCTTGAAAACTCATAATATTACCAACTTGATTTAACTAAACCAGGTATATCTCCTCTCATAGCAGCTTCTCTTAGCTTAATTCGGCTTAAACCAAATTTTCTATATACCGCATGAGGTCTTCCTGTAACCTGACACCTTCTTACCACACGAGAGGGGCTTGCATTTCTTGGGAGTTTTTGAAACTTTACTCGCGCCTCATACCTTTCTTCACTTGACAAACTTTCATCATTAATAATCTTCTTTAGAGCAGCCCTTTTATCTGCATACTTTGCAACAGTTTTAATTCTTTTTACTTCTCTTGCTATCATTGATTTCTTTGCCATGATCTTACCTTTGTTTAAATGGAAAATTAAAAGCTTTTAAAAGAGCTCTTGCATGTTCTTGAGATGATGCTGTTGTGTTAATACAAACATCCATACCTCTTATGTTGTCAATATTGTCATAATTAATCTCAGGAAAAATGATCTGTTCTTTAATGCCAAAATTATAATTACCCTGCTGGTCAAAAGACTTGGGATTTAAGCCTCTAAAATCTCTTTCCCTAGGAATTGCAATAACGATCAACCTCTCAATAAAATCATACATTTTGTTACCTCGCAAGGTAACTTTACAGCCCAAGGGCCATCCCTCTCTAATTTTAAAACTAGCAACAGACTGTCTTGCTTTAGTAACAACTGGTTTTTGTCCAGCTATTACAGTTAAATTTTGTAGTGCTGACTCCAAATGCTTTTTATCATTGGCAGCTTCTCCAACACCCATATTAATAACAACTTTTGTTATCTTTGGAACAGCCATTATATTTTCTATACCAAGCTCTTCTTTCAGAGCAGGGCGAAGTTCTTTGTTATATTTTTCTTTTAAATTAGCCATTATTTAATTTCAACTCCGTCTGACTTATATAATCTAATTTTTTTACCTTCTTTAGTTGTTGAATATGAAATCTTATCTTTAGATTTCTTTTTAGGATTCCATATTGCCAAATTTGATAATTCGATAGCGGCCTCTTGTTCAACAACCCCACCAGTTACACCCATTTCAGGATTTGGTTTTGTATGTTTCTTTACCATATTAATTCCTGTAACGATGCCTTTATTCTTATTTTTTTGTATTTCTCTTAACGTGCCCTTTTTCCCTATATCTCTTCCAGCAATGACAATCACTTCATCACCTGATCTTAGCTTTGTTGGGACTGACTGATTTTTCATCTTATATAACCTCAGGAGCAAGTGATAATATCTTCATATGTTTTCCGTCTCTTAATTCTCTTGTAACTGGCCCAAAAACTCTTGTGCCAATTGGAGCTTTTTGAGCATTAATAAGTACAGCCGCATTTTCATCAAATTTAATTAAAGATCCATCTCTTCTTCTTACTCCTTTTTTTGTTCTTACAATAAGTGCGTCAACAACCTGTCCTTTTTTAACTTTGCCGGTTGGAATTGCTTCACGAATTGCAACCTTAATAACGTCTCCAATATTCGCATATCTTCTTTTTGAGCCACCAAGAACCTTTATACACATAACACTCCTAGCGCCACTATTGTCAGCTATCTTCAGAAGGGATTGCATTTGAATCATTATTCTTTCTCCATATTTTCTTCAGATGTTTGGCTTAATGTATCCGATACCAGAGTCCAAGTCTTTGTTTTTGATAAAGGCCTACATTCTTTCACGGAAACAATATCTCCAATAGATGCTGAATTGTCTTCGTCATGTGCATGCACCTTTGTTGCTCGTTTTATAACTTTTCCATATAAAGGATGTTTAACTTTTCTTTCAATTTTTACAGTAACAGTTTTATCTGACTTATTGCTAGTTACAACGCCTGTTAAAATCCTTGGGTTAGTTGTTTCCATTATTCCTTATCCTTTAATTTAATTTCATTGATAATTGTTTTTATCATTGCGATTTTTTTTCTAATCTTTCTTAATTCACTAGTTTCATTTAGTTGACCTGTTTTGTGTTTAATTCTTAATCCAAATTGAGACTCCCTAGCAGATATAAGCTCAGCACTTAACTGTTCTAAATTTTTCTTTCTTAAATCTACTAATTCTTTGTTCATTTATAGATCCTTCTTTATAAAATGAGTTTTTATTGGTAGTTTTGCAGATGCTAGTCTGAAAGCTTCCCTAGCAAGCTCTTCTTCAACCCCAGCCATTTCAAACATTACTTTTCCTGGTTGAACTAAAGCAACCCAGTATTCAACATTACCTTTACCTTTGCCCATTCTTACTTCTAATGGTTTCTTAGTAATAGGTTTGTCAGGAAAAATTCGAATCCAAATATTTCCACCTCTCTTAATGTATCTAGTCATAGCCCTTCTGGCAGCTTCAATTTGTCTTGCAGTAATCCTACCTCTGTCGGATGCAACTAGACCAAATCTTCCAAAAGCAATAGTATTACCATTTTGAGCTAAGCCTCTATTTCGGCCCTTATGCATTTTCCTAAATTTTGTTTGTTTCGGTTGTAACATATTACTTAATTAGCTCCATCTTTCTTATAAGGATCTTCAGTAATCTCACCTCTAAATACCCATACTTTTACACCAATAATTCCATATGTTGTTAAGGCCTCTGCAGTTCCATAGTCGATGTCTGCTCTCAGTGTGTGTAATGGAACTCTTCCTTCTCTGTACCATTCTGTTCTTGCAATTTCAGCCCCATTTAGCCTTCCAGAAACTTCAATCCTAACTCCTTTAGCACTTTGTCTTAATGCGCTTTGAACTGTTCTTTTCATAGCTCGCCTAAACATAACTCTTTTTTCAAGTTGCTGTGCAACACCCTCTGCAAGTATTGTTGCATCTAGGTCGGGCTTTTTTACTTCTTTGATATTTATTTGCGATGGTCCCTTCACAATTTTTTCTACTGCTTTTTTTAAATTTTCAATTTCTTCACCACGCTTGCCAATGATTATGCCCGGTCTAGCAGTATGAATGTTTACAATAAATGTATCAGCCGTTCTTTCAAGCTCTATCTTGCTGATTGAAGAATTTTTTAATTTTGTGGCTAAATGGTTTCTGACTTTAAGATCTTCAATTAAGTTCTTAGAAAAATCCTTTCCCTTTGCGTACCAGTTTGCATTCTGCTTCTTAGAAATGCCTAATCTAAAACCATTTGGGTTTACCTTTTGTCCCATTATTTGTCTCCCTCTACCAAAATTATCTCAATGTGGCATGTTGGTTTTATAATTCTATCTGCCCTGCCTCTTGCTCTTGGCTTCATTCTTTTGAGCCTCATACCTTGATTAACGATAATTGATTTTACAGACAATTTATCAATATCAGAGTTATTATTATTTTCAGCATTTGCAATTGCAGATTCCAGTAATTTTTTGATGACTGCTGAGCCCTTTTGCTTATTAAAAGTCAAAAAATCCATCGCTTCATCAATTTTTTTACCTCTTATCTGATCTGCCACTAAAGCAGCTTTTTGAGGAGATAGTCTTGTACCTTTTAGGTATGCTCTAGTTTCCATAATTAAGCCTTTCTGTCTCCTGAATGCATTTTAAAAGTTCTTGTAGTAGCAAATTCACCTAGTTTATGACCAACCATATCCTCATTAATAAAAATTGGAATATGCTGTCTTCCATTATGGACAGAAATTGTTAGTCCAACCATTGATGGAATTATCATAGACCTTCTTGACCAAGTTTTAATTGGTTTTTTATCATTATTTGCATTTGCTTCATCAACTTTTTTTGATAAAGATAAATCTACGAAAGGTCCTTTTTTTAATGATCTAGGCATATTACTTTTTACCCCTTCTTCTTATAATTAAATCATCAGTTCTTTGATTTTTTCTTGTTTTATATCCTTTGGTTGGAACTCCCCATGGAGTTGATGGATGTCTTCCACCGGAAGTTCTTCCCTCTCCACCGCCGTGTGGGTGATCAACTGGATTCATAGCTACACCCCTGACAGTTGGTCTCACACCTCTCCAACGTTTGGCGCCAGCTTTTCCTAAAGATTTTAAATTATTTTCTTGATTAGATACTGTTCCTAAAGTAGCCCTACACTCCCAAAGAACTTTTCTAGTCTCACCAGATTGAAGTCTAAGAGTTGCATAAATTCCTTCCTTGGCTACTAGCCTGGCTGATGTCCCTGCACTTCTTGCAATTTGAGCACCTTTCATAGGCTTTAATTCAACACAATGGACATTAGTACCCAAAGGGATATCTTTAAGCTTCATAGAGTTACCAACCTTAATCTCACAGCTGTCAGCAGATATAACCTCATCACCAACATTTAATTTAGAAGGAGCAATAATGTATCTTCTTTCTCCATCAAGATATTTTAATAGAGCAATATGAGCTGATCTATTTGGGTCATACTCAATTCTTTCTACAGATGCAGGTATATCAAATTTATTTCTTTTAAAGTCTATTATTCTGTAGTGTTGTTTATGGCCTCCGCCTTGATGTCTGACGGTTATTCTTCCATTGTTATTTCTTCCACCATTTTTAGATTTAGGCTCTATAAGTGATTTATGTGGCTTGCCTTTATACAAATCAGACTTAACTGAAATTAGGCCTCTTCTTCCAGGAGAAGTTGGTTTAGATTTAATTATAGCCATTAGTTTATACCCTCAAATTGAATCTCAGAATCATCACTTATTGATACGAATGCCTTCTTATAATTTGATTTCTTATAAATTCCAAATCTGTTTCTTTTTGTTTTTCCTTTAACTATGGAAGTATTTACTTTTAAAACTTCTACTTTAAATAATTCTTCAACAGCTTTTTTGATTTCTCTTTTATTAGCTGATAAATCTACCTTAAATACAACTTGTTTGAGGTTTTCACCTAGGCCAGCTGTTTGTTCCGTAATTATCGGAGACTTTATTAATGTGTAAAGTTTTTCGTTACCCATTTATCCAATCCTCGATTTGCTTTAATGCTTCACTTGTTACAGCAACCTTTTGCGGCTTAAGGAGATTAATTGGATTTATTTCTCTAACAGTTATAACGTCAACATTTGGAATATTTCTAGCAGAGAGATATAGGTTGATATCAAGTTCTTCTGTAATTATGAGAACTTTGCTCAGAGAAAACTCATTTAGAAAGCTAGCAATCTCTTTAGTCTTTGGTTTTTCAAGCACAGGTTTTTCAATTGCTACAAGCCTATTTTGCCGAACAAGCTCAGAAAAAATAGATTTAATTGCAGCTCGATACATTTTTTTATTAATCTTCTTACTAAAGTCTCTTGGTCTAGATGCAAAAGTTACACCACCGCCTCGCCATAAAGGACTTCTAATAGTTCCTGCTCTAGCTCTGCCAGTTCCTTTTTGTCGATAAGGTTTTTTACCTCCGCCTCTAACTTCTGATCTATTCTTTTGTTTTGCGCTTCCCTGCCTAGAAGATGCCATAAAACTAACAACCGCTTGATGAATAAGAGACTCATTAAATTCTTTACTAAAAACTTCACTAGATATAGATATATCTTTATTTTTTGTATTTGATAAAAGCTCTATTTTCATGATTTTTTAACTGAAGGTTTTATTTTTACTTGGGATCCATTAAATCCAGGAATAGCGCCTTTGACATATAGAATGCTATTCTCTATATCCATTTCAACTATCTTTAAACTTTGGACTGTTTTTTGTACGTTGCCCATATGGCCTGACATTTTTTTACCCTTCCAAACTCTTCCAG
Organism: Gammaproteobacteria bacterium; assembly: GCA_045563715.1. GTDB lineage: Bacteria > Pseudomonadota > Gammaproteobacteria > Magnimaribacterales > D2472 > SAR86A. The sequence continues at coordinate 242,602 of JBJLIP010000001.1, forward strand.
GAGTTTGACATTGTCCTATAGACCCATGAGCCCTGTGTGCTAGTGAATTACCATGAGTTGCATCTTGCATTGCAAAATTATGTCTTTTTATAACTCCAGCATAACCTTTACCCTTAGAAATTCCTGTAACATCTACATGCTGTCCAACTTCAAATATATCGGCAGTAAGATGAGCTCCTACTTCATGGGTTATTTGATCATCATTTAATTTAAACTCAGCCAAAGAACCAGGATCAATGTTTACTTTCTTAAAAAATTCTTTTTGTGCTCTTTTGAAGTTGTTAGATTTGTTGATTTTTGATACTACGAGAGCATTGTAGCCATTCTTTTCAACAGTTTTGATGTCAGCAACAAAATTACCACAAACTGAAACAGCAGTTACAGGAATAGATTCTCCGTCTTCAAGAAAAAGACGTGACATACCAGATTTTTTACCTATTAAGCCTATGCTCAATTTTATCTCCTTTTACGGGGCTACAAACCCTCTATGGCCGCATTTGCGTTAAAATTATTGTCCTAAGCTTATCTGAACATCTACCCCAGAGGATAGATCAAGTTTCATTAAAGCATCAACCGTTTTATCAGTTGGTTTGACAATGTCCATTAATCTTTTATAAGTTACAATCTCATATTGATCTCTTGCATCTTTATCTTTATGCGGTGAAATCAATACAGTTGTTCTTTCTTTTTTTACAGGTAAAGGTATTGGTCCATTAATTATTGCACCTGTTTTTTTAACAGTTTCTACAATTAATTTTGCCGAAGCATCAATTAATCTGTAATCGAAAGCTTTAAGCCTAATTCTGATTGATTGATTCTCCATTTCCCTATTTTTATCCTATACAAAAATTTATTAGTACATTCTGCAAATCGCAAAATGTGGCGTATTCTAAGCTTCTTAGAGCAATACTGTCAACATTAATCAATAGTTTTATAAATATAACTTTTTATGCAGTTTTGAGGTCTTCAGCAATATTTTTTGGAACTTCACCATATTTAGTGAATTCCATTGTAAAAGTAGCTCTTCCTTGTGTCTGTGATCTTAGATCAGTAGCATATCCAAACATTTCTGCAAGTGGAACTTCTGATGAAACTTCTTTACCTGAAGTAATATCTTCCATTCCCAAGATTATTCCTCGTCTTCTATTAAGATCTCCAACTACATCCCCCATATGTTCTTCTGGTGTAACAACAACAACTTTCATTACTGGCTCAAGTAGCGCAGGTTTAGCTTTAGTTGCGCCTTCTTTTAATGCCATTGATCCAGCAATTTTGAATGCCATCTCATTAGAATCTACGTCATGAAATGATCCATCATATAATGTTGCTCTCAAGGCAAGAAGGGGATATCCAGCAATAACACCATTTTGCATCTGTTCTTGGATACCTTTATTTACAGCTGGAATATATTCTTTTGGAATAACCCCACCTACAATTTTATCTACAAATTCATATTCATCATCTAAACCAAGGGGCTCCAATTTTAACCATACGTGTCCATATTGTCCCTTACCGCCACTTTGTCTAACAAATTTACCTTCAACTTCAACCTCTTCTTTAATTGTTTCTCTATATGCTACTTGAGGTTTACCTATGTTAGCTTCAACTGAAAACTCTCTTTTCATTCTGTCTACAAGAACATCTAAATGAAGTTCTCCCATTCCAGAAATAATTGTTTGTCCTGATTCCTCATCACTTGCAACTCTGAATGAAGGATCTTCTTGAGCAAGTTTGCCTAGGGCAAGTGACATTTTTTCTTGATCTTGTTTTGATTTTGGTTCTACAGCAACAGATATAACTGGTTCTGGGAAATCCATTCTTTCTAAAACAATAGGTTTGTTTGCATCTGATAGAGTATCACCAGTTGTAATATCTTTTAAACCAATACAAGCAGCTATATCACCTGCTCTAACTTCTTTGATTTCTTCTCTATTATTAGAATGCATTTGAACCATTCTCCCAACTCTTTCTTTCTTTGAACGAGTTGTATTCATAACACTATCTCCTACGCTTAGAACTCCAGAATAAACTCTGATAAATGTTAGAGTTCCTACAAAAGGATCAGTTGCTATTTTAAAAGCAAGGGCTGAAAAAGGCTCATCGTCTGATGAAGATCTTGAGTCAGACTCCTCCTCCTCATCACTGTTATTTGGAATAACACCTTCGATTGCTTTCACTTCATCTGGTGCTGGCAAGAAATCAATTACCGCATCAAGAACAGCCTGTACTCCTTTATTTTTAAAAGCTGAGCCACATAAAGCAAGAATAACTTCATTAGCTAATGATCTTATTCTTAGCCCTTCTTTAATTTGATCTACAGATAGCTCACCCGATTCAAGATATATATCCATTAGTTCTTCGTTAGCTTCAGCAGCGGCTTCAAGCATTTCTTCTCTAAGTTTTGTACATTTATCCATTAGATCATCAGGAATATCCTTGGAATCAAATGTAAGACCTTGGTCATCTTCATTCCAATATATAGCTCTCATATTAATTAGATCTACTACGCCTTTGAAATCTTCTTCTGCTCCTATGTTGTACTGAATAGGAACTATATTAGCCTGTAATCTATCTTTAATTTGATCAACTACCTTTTCAAAATTGGCTCCTGCTCTATCCATTTTATTAACAAAAACAATTCTAGGGACTTCATAACGATTTGCTTGTCGCCATACAGTTTCTGATTGAGGTTCAACACCAGAAGTTCCACAAAAAACAACAACAGCTCCATCTAATACTCTTAGTGACCGTTCAACTTCAATTGTAAAATCAACGTGTCCTGGAGTGTCAATTATGTTTATTCGATGTTGTGAAAACTGTTGCTCCATTCCACTCCAAAAACAAGTTGTTGCTGCTGAAGTAATTGTTATTCCTCTTTCTTGTTCTTGCTCCATCCAATCCATAACAGCTGCACCGTCGTGGACTTCACCTATTTTGTGCGAAAGACCTGTATAAAAGAGAACTCTTTCAGTTGTTGTTGTTTTACCAGCATCAACATGGGCACATATGCCAACATTTCTATATTTATTTAAAATAGTATCTCTAGCCATAATTATCTTTTATATATTATTTAAAATCTGAAATGAGAAAAAGCTTTATTAGCTTCTGCCATTTTATGAACATCTTCTCTCTTTCTAAAAGCGGAACCTTTTTTTTGTGAAGCGTCTTGTAGTTCACCTGCTAACCTTAAATCCATAGATTTTTCACTTCTTTTTCTAGCTGCCTCAACAATCCATCTCATTGCCAATGCTTGTCTTCTGGAAGGCCTAATTTCTACTGGGACTTGATAGTTTGCTCCGCCAACTCTTCTTGATTTGACTTCAACAACAGGGCTAACTTCCTCTAAAGCTTTCATAAAAATGTCTAGTGGATCTTCTTTAGAGACTTTAACAATTTGATCAAAGGCACCATATACGATTTTTTCTGCAACAGACTTTTTACCGTCCTTCATAAGATTATTCATAAATTTAGCAAGAATAACGTCTTTATATTTAGGATCGGGTAATACTTTTCTTTTTTCAGGACTTCGTCTTCTTGGCATAATTATTTACCTTTCTTGGCTCCGTATTTAGATCTTCTTTGTTTTCTCCCAGCTACACCAGAAGTATCAAGAGTCCCTCTAACAGTATGGTATCTAACACCAGGTAAATCTTTTACTCTTCCGCCTCTAATTAAGACTAAAGAATGCTCTTGTAGATTGTGACCCTCACCGCCAATGTATGAAGTAACTTCATATCCACTGGTCAATCTAACTCTACAAACTTTTCTTAGAGCAGAGTTTGGTTTTTTTGGTGTAGTAGTATAAACACGAGTACATACACCTCTTCTTTGAGGGCATGCATTTAAAGCAGGCACATCAGTTTTCTTAACCTTAGGTTTTCGTGATTTTTTAATTAATTGATTTACAGTTGCCATATTAATTTTGCTTATAGGCGGCGATTTTATAGAGCTGATCGTTAATGGTCAACATTATTCTTCATCATTTTCTTGAAGCTCTTGTCTTAATGCTGCTTCTATATCATCATTAGACAAAATTTGTTCATCAAATTCGCCCATTTTTTTACTTCTTAATCTGTCATGGAATTCCATTCCAGTTCCAGCAGGTATTAATCTACCAACTACTACATTTTCTTTAAGGCCTCTAAGTTGGTCTTTCTTTCCAGTGACTGCAGCTTCTGTTAAGACTCTTGTTGTTTCTTGGAATGAGGCAGCTGAAATAAATGAATCAGTAGCAAGAGAGGCTTTGGTGATACCAAGTAAAACTCTCTCATATTCAGCTGGAGTTTTATCAGCAGCTTTAGCTTTATTATTCTCTTCTACAAGTTCAGCATAACTTACCTGGTCACCCTGAATAAATTTTGTATCACCGCCATCAAGGATAAGTGCTTTTCTAAGCATCTGTCTTAAGATTGTTTCGATATGTTTGTCATTTATTGAAACACCTTGCAGTCTATAAACATCTTGAATTTCGTTAACAATAAAGTTAGTTAGTTCAGGAATGCCTTTTAATCTTAAAATATCATGAGGGCTTAGAGGTCCTTCAGAAATGATATCTCCTCTATTAACTCTTTCTCCTTCAAAAACATTTAATGTTCTATGTTTAGGTATAAGCATTTCAGTATTATCAGATTTTTTAGATGCTCCCTCAGGAGTTATAACTAACCTTACTTTACCTTTGGTTTCCTTGCCAAAATAAATTACTCCAGATTCCTCAGCTAAAACAGCTGCATCTTTTGGCTTTCTTGCTTCAAATAAGTCAGCAACTCTCGGCAGGCCTCCAGTAATATCCTTCGTTTTAGAGGCAACTAAAGGCATCCTTGCTATAACTTCACCTGCAGAAAGTTTTTGACCATTTACTAAATTAACTAGTCCGCCTGCTGGTAATGGATAAACTGCTGGTTGTTTGAATTCGCCAATTAAGACAGGTTTTCCTTTTGAGTCAACAATTTCAATTGTTGGAGTCATATCTCTACCTGCAGATGTTCTGTCAGCAACTTCAATTATTTCAATACTTGATAAACCAGTTAATTGGTCTAATTGCTCTCTTACAGTAACGCCGTCTTCAATGTCAGTAAACTTAACTTTACCTGAAGTTTCGGAAATGATAGGTCTAGTGTATGGATCCCATGAAGCAACTTTGACTCCATCTTCTAAGTCAGCTGCATCTCCAACTTCTAATGTAGCTCCATATGGCACTTTATATTGCTCGACAATCTTTCCATTAACATCAGAAATAGAACACATGGCATTTCTTGATACGACAACTTCTAATTTATCTTTGTTAGTTACAGTTTTCATATCTTCAGAAAAAGATACAATTCCAGCACTCTTATTATAGATGGCATTATCTTCAGAAGAGCTAGAAGCGGCACCACCTATATGAAATGTTCTCATTGTAAGCTGGGTACCAGGCTCACCAATAGATTGAGCAGCTACAACACCAACTGCCTCTCCTCTATGAACCAGGTGACCTCTTGCCAGGTCTCTACCGTAACACATTGAACATACTCCAACAGGAGCATTACAAGTCATTGGTGATCGGATCTTAAGACTTGATAGATTCAGCTCATCTATAACATCCAAAGCATCTTCATCTAACATTGTATTAACTGGGAAAAGCTCCTCGCCATCAGCATCGAATATTGGCTCGGCAATAACTCTTCCAAGTATTCTGTCTGTTAAGGCCTGAATAATCTCTCCGCCATCGATAATAGAGGTAACTACTATTGATTCTTCAGTACCACAGTCATCAATATTAATTACAGAATCCATTGATACATCACACAATCTTCTTGTTAAATATCCAGAGTTTGCTGTTTTTAAAGCAGTATCTGCCAAGCCTTTTCTGGCACCATGAGTTGATATGAAATATTGTAATACTGAGAGTCCTTCTCTGAAGTTAGCTGTTATAGGGGTTTCAATAATAGAACCGTCAGGTTTTGACATTAGTCCTCTCATTCCAGAAAGTTGTCTTATTTGCGCAGGTGATCCTCTAGCGCCTGAATCAGCATAAATATATACAGAATTAAATGAGGATTGTTCTACATTTTCACCTTCAGGTGTTTCTGCAGTTTCAGTACTAATTTTTTCCATCATAGCTTTAGCAACTTGCTCATTAGCTCTTGACCATATATCAATAACCTTGTTATATCTTTCACCTCTAGTAACAAGGCCAGAATCAAACTGTTTCTCAATAGCTTTGACTTCTTTTTCTGAAGAATCAATAATTTTTGCTTTCTCTTCAGGTATTACAAAATCATTAACTCCAATAGATGATCCAGACCTCGTTGAAAAGTCAAAACCTAAATACATCAATTGGTCAGCAAAAATCACTGTTTTCTTCAGTCCAGCTTTTCTGTATGAAACATCTACCAACTTGGATACTGATTTTTTATTTAAAACATTGTTAATATTTTTAAAACCAACTTCAGCTGGAGTTATTCTCCAAATCAAAGTCCTTCCAACAGTAGTATCTTCTAATGAAGTTTCCCCATTAGCATGTTTAACTCTAACCTTGATGGGCGAATGTATTTCTAAATTTTCTGTTTCATATGCTCTCAAAACCTCATCTGGGTTACTAAAAACTCTGCCACCACCAGAAGAATTAGCATTATCTCGGGTCATATAGTAAAGACCCAAAACAACATCTTGTGTTGGGTTGATAATTGGAGCTCCGTCAGCAGGAGATAAAATATTATTTGTCGACATCATCAATGCTCTGGCTTCTAACTGAGCTTCTAGTGTTAATGGAACATGAACAGCCATTTGATCTCCATCAAAATCAGCATTAAATGCAACACATACCAATGGATGAAGTTGGATTGCTTTGCCTTCTATTAGCTTTGGTTCAAAAGCTTGAAGTCCAAGTCTATGAAGAGTTGGAGCTCTATTAAGTAAAACAGGATGTTCTCTAATTACTTCTTCTAAAACCTCCCATACTTCAGGTGTCTCTCTTTCAACTAATTTTTTTGCAGCTTTGATTGTTGTTGCAAGCTCTCTATTCTCAAGTTTTCCATATACAAAAGGCTTAAAAAGCTCTAGTGCCATTTTCTTTGGAAGTCCGCATTGATGTAATTTAAGATTTGGTCCAGCAACAATTACAGATCTTCCTGAGTAGTCTACACGTTTGCCCAATAGGTTTTGTCTAAACCTTCCTCCTTTTCCTTTTATCATGTCGGCCAATGATTTTAGTGGTCTCTTATTGGTGCCTGTAATAACCCTACCCCTTCTTCCGTTATCTAAAAGTGCATCAACAGACTCCTGAAGCATTCTTTTTTCATTTCTAACTATTATTTCAGGAGCATTTAATTCTAATAATCTTTTTAATCTATTATTTCTATTAATAACTCTTCTATATAAGTCATTAAGGTCTGATGTGGCAAATCTTCCACCTTCAAGTGGTACTAATGGTCTTAGATCAGGAGGTAATACTGGTAAGATATTCATAACCATCCACTCAGGCTTATTTCCAGAGTCTTTAAATGCTTCAAGTAATTTTAATCTTTTTGAAAGTTTCTTAAGTTTTGTTTCAGAGTTAGTTTCAGGAATCTCTTCTCTAATAATTCTTATTTCATCATCAATATCAAGTTCTTCTAATAAAACTTGAACAGCTTCAGCACCCATACCAGCAGAAAATTCATCTCCAAATTCTTCGTATTTTTCTACCCATTCCTCTTCAGTCAATATTTCGCCCTTTTCCAACTCTGTTAGTCCAGGATCAGTAACAATATAACTTTCAAAATAGAGAACTCTTTCGATTTCTCTTAAGGTAACATTCAAAAGTAATCCTATTCTTGATGGTAAAGATTTTAAGAACCATATATGAGCAACTGGAGCAGCGAGGTCAATATGCCCCATCCTTTCTCTTCTTACTTTAGCTAGAGTTACTTCAACACCGCATTTTTCACATACAACACCACGATGTTTCATTCTTTTGTATTTACCACAAATACATTCGTAATCCTTTACAGGCCCAAAGATTTTTGCACAAAACAAACCATCTCTTTCTGGTTTAAAAGTTCTGTAATTAATAGTCTCAGGTTTTTTAACCTCTCCGAATGACCATGATTTAATAACCTGAGGGGATGCTAAACCTGCTGAGATAGTTGTGAAATCTTCTTGACCAGTCTTTAAAGAATTTAATAAATCTTTCAATTTTTTTCTCCTAGTTATCTATATCTAATTCAATATTAATGCCTAATGACTTAATTTCTTTGCTAAGAACGTTGAATGATTCTGGAACATTCGCATCCATTTCAAAACTGCCATCAACAATATTTTTATACATCTTTGTTCTTCCAGATACATCGTCTGACTTTACAGTTAGCATTTCTTGAAGTGTATAAGAAGCGCCGTATGCTTCTAAAGCCCATACCTCCATTTCACCAAACCTCTGACCTCCAAATTGAGCCTTGCCACCTAAAGGTTGTTGTGTGACTAAGCTATATGAACCAGTTGATCTTGCGTGCATTTTGTCATCTACTAAATGATTTAGTTTAATTATGTACATGTAGCCAACTGTTACAGGCCTATCAAATTTTTGACCAGTTCTTCCATCAAATAGCGTTATTTGACCTGATTCTGGCATATCAGCTAGTTTTAGAAGATCCTTGACTTCACTTTCCTTTGCTCCATCAAACACAGGTGTAGCAATTGGAAGTCCATCTCTGAGATTTTCTGCTAACTCCATAATTTCAGAATTATTAAATGAGTTGATATCTTCTTTATTTGCAGCATTTGTGTTGTAGAGTTTATCTAAGTATGATTTTAATTCTGAAGGCTTTGCATTTTCTTTAAGCATCTTATCTATCTTTTTACCAATACCCTTAGCTGCAGAACCCATGTGAGTTTCAAGAACCTGACCAACGTTCATCCTTGATGGGACTCCTAATGGATTGAGAACAATATCAACAGGATTACCCTCGTTGTCATATGGCATATCTTCAACAGGCATAATCTCTGAAATAACTCCCTTATTTCCATGCCTTCCTGCCATCTTATCTCCTGGCTGAATTCTTCTCTTAATTGCAAGATAAACTTTAACAATTTTAATTACACCAGGTGCTAAATCATGGCCTCTTATGATTTTAGATTTCTTATCTTCAAATCTTGTTTTAATATCTTTGATATAAGCTTTGTATAGAGTTTCTGTTTCTTCAATAGTTTCATTAATATTTTTTGCATCAGTTCTTATGGAAAAAATATCATTTAATTTGAAAGATTCTAATTTATCTGAAGAAAGGACCTCGCCTTTTTTAACTCCGTTACCTTTGACGGCTTTTTTTGATTTTAATAATTCGCAAAGTCTCGTTTTTGTTGCTTGCTCAACGACTGCTGCCTCATCATCTGAATCTTTCTTTGACTGATCTAAGTGGTCTTGTTCAATAGATAAAGTTCTTTCATCTTTATCAACACCATCTCTTGTAAAGACTTCAACACCAATAACTGTTCCCTTTGAGCTTGATCTTTGCGATGTATCTTTCACATCTGATGCCTTTTCTCCAAAAATAGCTCTTAATAATTTTTCTTCTGGAGAAAGTTGTGTTTCACCCTTGGGAGTAATTTTACCAACAAGAATGTCGCCTTGTTCAACTTCTGCTCCAACATATACTATTCCGCAGTCATCTAATTTATTTAATGAACCTTCTCCAACATTTGGAATATCAGCAGTGATCTCTTCAGAGCCAAGTTTAGTATCTCTAGCTATACAAACTATTTCCTGAATATGAATAGATGTAAATCTATCTTCTCTGGCAACTTTTTCTGAAATTAATATGGAATCCTCAAAATTGTAGCCATTCCATGGCATAAATGCTATTCGAATATTTTGTCCTAATGCTAATTCCCCATTATCAACTGATGGACCGTCAGCCAAGATATCATCAGCCTTAACAACATCGCCGACTTTTACTATTGGGCGTTGATTAATACAAGTATTTTGATTTGATCGAGTGTATTTAATTAAATTATAAACATCTGATGCTGTCTTTGATTTCTTATCAGTTACTCTTACAACAATTCTAGAAGCATCTACACTTTCAACTACACCAGAATTTTTTGCAACAATACAAACACCTGAGTCTCTTGCTACAACTGTTTCTAAGCCTGTTCCTACAAGAGGTTTTTCAGCTTTAAGAACTGGGACAGCTTGACGTTGCATATTTGAACCCATTAATGCTCTGTTAGCATCATCATGTTCCAAAAATGGTATTAAAGAAGCTGCAATAGAGACAACTTGTTGAGGAGATACATCCATAAGATCTATTCTGTCTGGAGACATTAATTCAAATTCGTTTGCATGCCTAACTGCAACCAGGTCGTCAATAAATCTATTATTCTTATCTAAAACAACATTAGCTTGCGCTATGACATGCTCCGCCTCATCAATTGCAGATAAATAGACTATTTCATCAGTAACCTTTCCATTAGATACTTTTCTGTATGGTGTTTCAATAAAACCATACTGATTTGTTCTTGAGTAGGAAGCAAAGGAATTAATTAATCCAATATTTGGCCCTTCGGGCGTTTCAATTGGACATACTCTTCCATAATGTGTGGGATGAACATCTCTAACTTCGAAACCAGCTCTTTCTCTTGTAAGACCACCAGGACCGAGAGCTGAAACTCTTCTCTTGTGCGTGATTTCTGACAAAGGATTATTTTGATCCATAAATTGTGATAGCTGACTTGAACCAAAAAATTCTTTAATTGCAGCAGTGACAGGTTTAGCATTTATTAGATCTTGAGGACCTAGTTCATCTGCCTCAGCCATGCTTAATCTTTCTCTAACAGCTCTTTCTACTCTAATGAGACCAACTCTAAATTGGTTAGCTGTCATTTCGCCGACAGATCTTACTCTTCTGTTGCCTAAATGATCAATATCATCAACTATATCGTGCCCATCTCTAATGTTAACTATCCCTTTCATTACTTCAATAATGTCTTGTTTATCAAGTATGTGTGGATCTTCAGTTTTAGGATCTAATTTAAGCCTTCTATTAAATTTCATTCTACCAACTTCAGAAAGGTCATATCTTTCCTCGTTAAAGAATAAGTTGTTGAATAAAGTTTCTGCTGAATCTTTTGTTGGTGGTTCACCTGGTCTCATCATTCTGTATATTTCGACTAAAGCTTCCAACCTATTAGATGTAGGATCAACTCTTAACGTATTAGATATATATGGACCTTTAACTAATTCATTAATGTATAAACATTTGATTTCTGTGATTCCATTTTCTTTGATTTGCTCTAATGCTTCTTCGTCAATTTCTGTGTTTGCCTTCAAAAGTGGTTCTAGACTTTTCTTGTTCTTTATTTCACCTGTTTCTTTATCTATTTTTTCTTTTTCAGTATTAGAAAAAATATCTTCAGCTAAAACTTTGCCAATTAAAAATTCCTCAGAAAGAGAAATTTCACTAGCTTTTGAATTGGTTAATTCTTTAATATGTCTTGCTGTAATTCTCTTACCAGCCTCAACATATACTTTGCTTTTAACTTTGATATCAACAGATAGAGTCTCACCTCTTAATCTTTCAGGCACCAATGCAACTTTGACAGAGTCCTTTTCCAGTTTATAGATATCTGTTTCATAAAATTCAGAAATGATTTCTTCTGTATTCATCCCTAAAGCTCTCAACATAATAGTCGCAGGTATTTTTCTTCTTCTATCAATTCTGCTAAAAAGAATATCCTTAGGATCGAACTCAAAATCTAGCCATGAGCCTCTGTAAGGAATAATCCTTGCAGAATATAAAACCTTTCCAGAAGAATGTGTTTTACCTTTATCATGATCATAAAAAACACCTGGAGATCTATGAAGTTGGGATACAACAACTCTCTCAGTTCCATTAATAATAAATGATGCGTCATCAGTCATTAGAGGAACTTCTCCCATAAAAACTTCGCCTTCTTTAATATCTTTTACTTCTTTAAAGTTTGAATCTCTATCAAACAAGACAAGCTTTACTTTTATTCTTAGTGGTGCTGAATATGTAAGCCCTTGGATTAAGCATTCTTGAACATCATATGTATTTTTACCCAATTCATATGAAACATATTCCAAGGCTGCATTTCCTGAAACACTTTTAATCGGAAATAGTGATTGAAATACTTCTTCTAATCCCTGTTTTTTTCTTGCTTCAGGAGCCACATCAGCTTGTAAAAATTGAGCATAAGAGTTTGTCTGTGTCTCAACGAGATTTGGTAAATCCATTACTTTTGCAAAGGTACCAAAGTTTTTTCTTATTCTTTTCTTTTCTGTATAGCTGTATGACATAAATGCGCCCTGTTTAATTAATATAGTTGTTACTTAAGTTCGCCTGTAGCACCTGCTTCGGTAAGCTGCGCTAACATTGCTTCTGCTTCTTCTTTCTTGACAGCTTCTTTTAAGGTACTAGGAGCACCATCAACCATATCTTTTGCTTCTTTAAGTCCTAAGCCAGTTATTGTTCTAACTGCCTTAATGACCTGAACTTTTTGATCACCTGCTGCTGACAATACAACATCAAATTCACTCTTTTCTTCAGCTGCAGGAGCATCATCACCACCGCCTGCTGCTGGTGCTGCTGCTACAGCTGCTGCTGCAGTTACACCAAATTTTTCTTCTATATCTGAAATAAGATCTACTAACTCCATTACAGACATTTCTTCTATTGCTTTTAAGATATCATCTTTACTAGTTGCCATTTTATTCTCCTTATAATTTAGGCTGACGCCTCTTTATTGTCTCGAACTGCTGATAACACTCTAGCTAACTTACTTGGAACTTCATTTAATAAAGTAGCAAATTTACTAACAGGAGCTTGTAAAACATTAGCTATTAGGCTGTATGCTTCATCTTTAGACGGAAGTTTAGCCAAAATATCAATTTGACCTCCGTCCAGCAACTGCCCTTCAACTACCAAAGCTTTGATTTCTAAGTCATCAAAATTTTTGGCGTATGTTTTGAGCAATTTAGCTGCTGCACCTGGCTCTTCAAAAGAAAAGGCAAATAATGAAGGTCCAAACAATACTTCATCAGAGCACCCAAAATCAGTTCCTTCAAAAGCTAATTTAGCTAAAGAATTTTTAATAACTTGAATGTGAATACCCGATTCATGTGCTTTATTTCTGATCTCAGAAAGTTCAGAAACTTTTAAACCCCTAGCATCAGAAATAACTAGAGAGGATGCATTCGATGCAACTTCTTTTACTTCTTTTACTATATTCTCTTTTTCACTCTTAGATAATGCCACAGCAATTCTCCAATTAAAGCCTTTCGGCTATTTAGCGACAAATTGTAAAATTACAATTTGAACACCACCTACGTAGGAAATTAAGTCTTTCGACACCTACGGTCTTTGACGGCTGCGTAAACGCAACTATCTAGTTTTGTATTTCTACAAAACTAAAACTTATACCAACTCTCCATTATTGATTTTAACGCCAGGGCCCATTGTGCTATTAATAGCTATGCTCCCAATAAAAACACCTTTAGCAGATGCTGGTTTTAATTTTTTTAATTCCTCTAATAAAGCAGAAGCATTAGCTTTTATTTTTTCTGATTCAAAGCTAACTTTTCCTATACTTCCATGAATAATTCCATTCTTATCTGTTCTAAATCTTACTTGTCCTGCTTTAACATTTTTTATTGCAGTCGCTACATCGTCAGATACTGTTCCAGTTTTTGGGTTTGGCATTAATCCTTTTGGTCCAAGTACCTGCCCTAATTTACCAACAACTTTCATTGCTGCATTAGTTGATATAACAACATCAACATTTATTTCTTCTTTTGTAAATTTTTCTGCTAAATCATCCATTCCAACAAAATCTGCACCAGCTCCTTCTGCTTCAGTAGCATTATCTCCATCTGCAAAAACTGCTACAACAACTTCTTTTCCCAAGCTGTTTGGAAGAGTTACTGCCCCTCTAACATTTTGATCAGATTTGTTTGGATCAACTCCTAACCTCACTGATATATCTACAGATTCATCAAATTTTTCTGATTTTACAAGTTGTAAAATCTGCATAGCTTCATCTATAGAGTATGATTTTTCAGGATCAAGCTTTTCCTGGATAATTTTTTCTTTTTTTGTTAACTTGCTCATAAATCTGTTTCAACTCCCATACTTCTGGCAGTACCAGCAATAATCTTTACAGCAGCATCAATGTCATTTGCATTCAGATCAGGTTCTTTAGTCTTAGCTATGTCCTCAAGTTGAGCTCTGGTTAATTTACCTACCTTTTCTCTGTTAGGCTCTCCACTTCCCTTGGCAATATTAAGCGCTTTTCTTATTAGTACTGCTGCTGGTGGAGTTTTAACAACAAAATCGAAAGACTTATCTTCATAAACATTTATTACAACCGGTAAAGGCATGCCTTTTTCTGATTCTTGCGTAGCAGAGTTAAATGCATTACAAAAATCCATGATATTTAACCCAACTTGTCCCAATGCTGGTCCTACAGGGGGGCTAGGATTTGCTCCACCAGCAGGAATTTGTAACTTTAGAACATTAACTACTTTTTTTGCCATTATGTTTTCTCTATTTGCATGAAATCTAATTCTACTGGGGTGGCCCTACCAAGAATTTGAACAGAAACTTTAACCATATTTCTTTCATAGTCAACGTTTTCTACAACACCATTAAAATCATTAAAAGGTCCGTCGCATACTCTTATAACTTCGCCCGGTTCATAGATTGTTTTTGGAGCAGGCGCATCTTCCCCAACTTCTATTCTATTAATTATGCTATTTACATCATCTTCTGAGATAGGAATTGGTCTATCCTTTGTGCCACCTACAAAACCAGAAACTCTTGGTGTAGACTGAACTAATTGCCAGGAGTCATCCTCTAAATTCATTTGTATCAAAATATATCCTGGGAAAAATTTTCTTTCAGTAGTCTTCTTAGCTCCCCCTTTAAGTTCCACAATTTGTTCTGTTGGAATTAAGATTTCTCCAAATTTTTCGGAAAGACTGTTTAATGCAATTCTTTCTTCTAAAGCAACTTTAACTTTTTGCTCATATCCAGAATATGCTTGTATTACATACCAATCCATAATTTAACCTAAAATTAAACTTGTTAAAAAGCTTAATAAAGACTCAAGCCCCCAAAAAAATAAACATAAAACAACTATTGAACCAAAAACAATCATAAATGTTTGTGTTGTCTCAATTCTTGTTGGCCAAACAACTTTTCTGATCTCAGTTCTAGACTCTTTCATTAACTTTAATGCATTAGATCCAAAATTTGTTATCGAGATTAGCCATAGTCCAACTAAAAATAATAATATAACCCCTAAAACTCTATATAAAAAAGGAACTCCCTCAACGGTGTCTAATCCGTCAATGCCCTGTGAAGGACCGAAATAACTATTTCCAAAAACTGCAGCAGCAAAAACTAATATTGCCAATAACCATTTAAGGTTATCTAGAGTTTTTGAAGTAGACCCTTTATTCATATTTCAACTCTCTACCAGCTCCCTCTTCTTGGCAGGCCAGGAGGGACTCGAACCCCCAACCCCCGGTTTTGGAGACCGATGCTCTACCAATTGAGCCACTGGCCTAAAACTTATTTTCATATTCTTCAAAGACAAGTAAGCCGAGGCATTAAGCCTCGGCCATATAATCTTAAATTACTCTACAATCTTTGATACTACGCCAGCACCAACTGTTCTTCCACCTTCTCTAATTGCAAATTTTAAACCTTCGTCCATTGCAATTGGAGCAATTAATGAAACAACCATCTTGATATTATCACCAGGCATGACCATTTCGGTACCTTCAGGTAACTCACAAGCACCGGTTACATCAGTTGTTCTAAAATAAAATTGAGGTCTGTAATTATTCATAAATGGTGTATGTCTTCCGCCCTCATCCTTACTTAATACATAAATTTCAGCTTCAAATTTTGTATGAGGTGAAATTGATTTAGGCTTTGCTAATACTTGCCCTCTTTCAACAGCCTCTCTTTCAACACCTCTAAGAAGAATACCGCAGTTTTCACCAGCACGACCTTCATCCAAAGATTTTCTAAACATTTCAACACCAGTACATGTCGTTTCAGTTGTTTCTTTTATACCTACAATCTCTAAAGGATCACCAGTATTAACTATTCCTGTTTCGATTCTTCCTGTTACAACTGTACCTCTTCCTGAAATAGTAAACACATCTTCTATAGGCATTAAGAAGTTACCATCAACAGGTCTTTCTGGTTCTGGTACATAAGTGTCCAATGTTTCAATTAGTTTTTGTACAGAAGGTACGCCAATATCAGATGTATCACCTTCCAGTGCTTTTAATGCGCTTCCAACAATAATTGGAGTATCGTCACCTGGGAAATCATACTCACTTAAAAGTTCTCTAATTTCCATTTCAACTAACTCGAGCATTTCAGGATCATCATTTTGGTCAGCTTTATTCATATATACAACGATATATGGGACACCAACTTGTCTTGCTAGTAATATATGCTCTCTTGTTTGTGGCATAGGGCCATCAGCAGCACTAACAACAAGGATTGCGCCATCCATTTGTGCCGCACCAGTAATCATGTTTTTAACATAATCTGCGTGACCTGGACAATCTACGTGTGCATAGTGACGAGCAGTAGAAACGTACTCAACATGAGAAGTAGCAATTGTTATACCTCTTTCTCTTTCTTCTGGAGCGTTGTCAATATTTGCAAAATCAACTGCATCTCCACCAAATACCTCAGCAGCAACCTTAGTTAAAGCAGCTGTAAGCGTTGTTTTACCATGGTCAACGTGACCAACTGTACCCACATTTACGTGGGGTAAGGTTCTCTCGAATTTTTCTCTAGCCATTTTTATGCCTCTCTAAAATTTATAAATGGAGCTCATAACCGGACTTGAACCGGTGACCTCTTACTTACCAAGCAAGTGCTCTACCGCTGAGCTATATGAGCCCGTTCACGTGCATCCTATTTTCGGTGGCGTATTATCCCCTTAAAAAGCTACAAACTCAACCTTTTTTATAAGATATTTTAAACACCGATTTTATTAAAAAATTAATGGTGGAGAGGGTAGGATTCGAACCTACGTAGCCGAAGCGGCAGATTTACAGTCTGCTGGTATTAACCACTCACCCACCTCTCCATTTAAAGGTAGCTATTTTTGTTCTAGAATTAGCTTAAGTCAACTAGTTTCTTAAATTGAATAAGCTTAATTTAAAAGATATTTCTCAAAATTTACCCAAAAATAGGGTAAATATTGATATTTTTCAAGAAATAGACTCAACAAATGATGAAGCAAAAAGAATAACAACTAGCAATGAGTTCAACATAATTGTGGCTGAGACACAGTTAAAAGGAAGAGGAAGAAGAGGAAACAAGTGGTCTAGTCCTAATTCTCAAAATATATATATGACTTTTTGTACTGAAAATAAAATCTCATATGCGCCAGTAAGCCTTGTGACTGGTGTTATATGCAAAAAATCTATAAATAATATCAACAAAGAAATAGAAGTGTCTCTGAAATGGCCTAATGATATTTTATATGGAAATAAGAAGGTTGGAGGAATATTAGTAGAAAAAGAGCATTATGGAAAAAAAATTAGAACGATAGTTGGGATTGGTATCAATTTAAATCTAAAAAACAAAGAATCATGGTGGGGAGATTTATCAAAATTTGACCTTAAAAAACAAAGAAATGAACTAATCAATGAAATAATAAGGAATCTGATTAAAACCTTAGATGATAAAAACGACGAATGGAAAGATGAATGGCGAAAAAGTTGCATGCATATGAATAAAGAGATTGAAGTCTATAATGAAAATAACTTCGTACAAAAAGGTATTTTTAAAGACATAGATGATTTAGGTAATGCAATGATAGAGACAAACAAAGGGCTTGAAGTTTTTAGAAGTGGTCAAATAAAAATAAAAGGAATCTATTAAAATGAAACATTACTTAAAAAATATTCCATTAAATGAAGCGCCTCCAAAAAACTTTAAAGAAATTATCCTGGGAGCTGGTTGCTTTTGGGGTGTTGAAAGAAAGTTTTGGGATTTAAAAGGAGTATTCTTAACATCTGTTGGCTACTCTGGTGGAGATACTAAAGACCCGACATATGAAGATGTCTGTTATAAAGACACAAATCATGTTGAGGTTGTTAAAGTGGTATTTGATCCAGATATTATAGATTTGACTAATATCTTAAAAGTATTTTGGGAATGTCATGATCCAACTCAAGGAATGAGACAAGGTAACGATATTGGATCTCAATACAGATCAGCAATTTACGCATCAAACGATTATGATCTAGATATAGCAAACGAATCAAAAGAAATTTATCAAAAAGAATTAAAAAATAATAACTTTCAAAAAATAACAACAGAAATTGATATTGTTAAAAATTACTTTTTAGCAGAAGAGTATCATCAACAATATTTAGCTAAAAATCCAAATGGGTATTGTGGCATTGGTGGAACAGGATGCACTTTCCCAAACGAATAATTTGTATATAATACTCTTCGTTGCCACCTTAGCTCAGTTGGCTAGAGCAGTTGATTTGTAATCATCAGGTCGTCAGTTCGAATCTGACAGGTGGCTCCATTTAATATAAGATGTTGATATGAATCATGCTAGAAATGAAGACTATCAAAGCCTCTTAGATTCCGTTAGATCAAATATCTCAGGCATCGCTTGGCCAACAATTATAACTTTTATAATTTCAGCCTTTATAATAATTTTATTACAAATTCTATATGTAAAAGATCAAATTCATATAGTGCCTCATCTTATTATTACCAGTTATTTTATGTACGTTATGTATACACCTTTGCATGAAGCAAGTCATCAAAATATTTCAGGAACCAACAAAAAATTTAGGTTTCTAAATCCACTTCTTGGTTTTTTCAGTGCGGCGTTCTACTTACACAGCTATACACAACATACATGGAGTCATCTTGAGCATCATAAGCATGCAAATGATGAGGAGCTTGATCCAGACTATATAATGAAAGGTTCTAATTGGCTTTCTATTATGGCACGAGGTTTCTTTATATTGCTTATAAAAGATTATTTCTATGTAAAAAAAGAAAAACTAAAAAATAATAAGATTGCGAAAATCAAAATGAGAATTGGTACATTTGAATCTCTTATCCCAATAGTTTTGCTGGTTATATTAACGAATGTCTTTGATCTTCCTTGGTATCACTTCTTTCTTAGCTATGTTTTTCCTCTTTTATTTGCAGTTATGCTGTTGGGAATATTTTTTGATTATCTTGTACACATGCCTCATCAGAGCTCTGAAAAATTTGGTGATACTAATGTAATAAGAACTAAAAAATGGTTCGATTATCCAATGACCTGGATATGGTGTTATCAAAATTATCATGGAATGCATCATTTGTTTCCAAGACTTCCCTTTTATAGATATAAGAAAGTTTTTAAAGAAAAAGAAGAAGAATTATTAAGACTAGGTCTTCCAGTTTATACTTTAGAAAAAATTAAGAAATAAATGAACATAAATAAAAACATTGATAAAGATGAAGAGCTGAAGAAAGACTTTAAGTTTGCTCAATATGTTTATATAACTGTATATGTATCTTTGGTGATTGCGTTGATAGTTTTATACTCGTAAAAAATGGATCTTAAGGTTTATATAATTGGTAATTTAATCTTCATCGCCCTTTTATATTGGGTTGTAAGAAATAAAGATAACTAGTTTCTATATGTATTAGGTTTATCTGATTGAGAGGTATACCTGTCTCTTAGTCTGGATGATCTTGAAGTTAAATCAATGCTTTTTCCATTTATAAATAAATATTCTGGCATTGATGAGGGCTCTAATGGATCGGCATCCCAAACTACTATGTCTGCGAAATAACCAGCCTTAATTTCTCCCCTTTGATCAATATTGAAAACTTTAGCAGGTGTTGAGGTGATCGCTTTTATTGCACCCTCGTAAGACATGCCGTTTGCAACAGCTACACCAGCGCCCTGCCTAACTAAATGGAAATTATGGCTTCTTGGAGTATTAAACATGAGATTAATTCCTTTTTCCTCAAGCCTTGATGCCATTTGAATATTTGAAGCAAGTTCATCAAAGGAACCAGGAATGTTATTAATAGGATTTATAATTAAGGGAATTCCACTAGCAGCAATTTGTGGAGCAACTAATGAGGCATCTTGCGCACCTTTAATTATTAAATTTAAATCATACTTTTCTTTTAATTCAATTAATTTAAGAATGTCCGAAGCTCTATGGGTACTGATGATTAGTGGTAAATTATTATTAACCAGTCTAGAAAGAGCTTTTACATCCCTTGGGTGAAGTTCCATAAATTCAGCTATTGATGATTTTTCTATTGTTTCTGAAATGTCATCAAGGTCTGCACCATTAAGTCCTGATGCAAAAGATAACAAATCATCCATAACAGCAAAAGTTTCTGCCCTTGAACTGCTGCCACTTCCGCCAACTCCTCCAATCATCACAATATCTTTTTTACTTGTTATGTCATGCTCACCATCAAGAACAAAAAATGATCCTAAGCCACCAATTGGACTGGCAGTGCCTTGAGGCAGAGATAAAGCTGAAGTTACTCCATTGGATCTATTCCATGGTATCAATGTAGATTTTGGATTAAATGCATCATGAATACTAAATCCAATACTATAAATTTCTGATGAATCGTCTCTTGTTACGCTAAGAGCTCCAATCTCAACAATTCCAATATTAGTATCTGTTCCGATTATCCCTGGAGTAACTATCATTCCAGAAGCATCAATAACAAAATCTGCTTGCATTTTTGCTGAAGAAACTTTTTTTATTGTGTCATTCTCAATAAGAATGTTTCCTTGAAAAGGAATATTTTTAATCCCGTCATAAATGGTTGCATTTTTTATAAGAGTGGTTTCAGAATATAGGGTTCCAATAAAAATAAAACATAAAAAAGATTTAAATAGCTTCATGAACATTTTTACTCCTCAAGCCTATTTTTGTTTGCATTTATAATTCCAACATCAAAATCACTTGAAGGGTAAAAGTTGGACTTTCTATCGTAGGCTAGTGCGCCATCAATGAATACTGTTTCCGCTAAAGCATATACACTGAAAGGGTTTTTAGACCAAATCACTACGTCAGCATTTTTACCAACCTTAAGTGATCCAGTTTGATCATATATTCCTGCTGCTTTTGCTGGATTGCTTGTTATCCAGTTCATTGCCCTAGCTTTTGAGATATCATAGCCAGCTCTAATACCTGCCGATAAAGCTTTTGAGGCTTCTTGATTTAAGTGTTGGATACCAATCGCATCATCAGAATGAACAATTGCACATCCTTTACCGCCCCTTGCTTGATCGACTATTGCAATATTTGCTTGAACCATATCATAAGCTTCATGCTTAAAGCCCCACCAGTCTGCCCAGAGGGCTCCGCAGATATTATTGTCTGCTAGTAAGTCTGCAATCTTATAGGCTTCAACACCATGATGGAAAGCAGTAATTTTATAACCAAATTCCTTTGCAACATCTATCATTGATGCCATTTCATCTGCCCTATAACAATGATTATGAACTAATATTTCTCCCCTTAGAACACCTGCTAGTGTGTCTAGCTCTAAATCTCTGGTTGGTTTGTAGCCCATTTCTTTAGCTTCATCTGATTTAGATTCATATTCATTTAGACGATTTAAATATGTTTCAGCTTCTATCCATGCTTTTCTGTAACCAGCGATATTTCCCATCCTAGTTGACGGTGCTTGTTGTCTGCTGCCATATACTCTTTTGGGATTTTCACCACATGCCATCTTTAATGAATGAGGAGCATCTGGAAATTTCATAGAATTAATCGTATTTCTTTGAAGGTTTTTAACTGTAACACCCCTACCCCCGATCAAGTTTGCAGAACCTGGCAATACATGAAAAGCAGTAACTCCTCCACTTAATGCAAGTGTATATTGAGGGTCTTGAACCCACATGGAATGTTCAGCCCACACATCTGCTGTAACTGGACTGGTTGCTTCATTACCATCGGAGCTAGTTCGAACACCGGGTGCTGGATAGACGCCCATATGAGAATGAATATCTATGATTCCTGGAGTTACCCACTTACCAGATGCATCAATAACTTCAAAGTCATTTGTTACAGGTAAGTCTTTTCCAATAGCTTCTATCTTTCTATCTTTAATTAAAAGATCTGTTTGTAATAGCTCATTTCCTTCTCCATCATAGATATTTGCATTTTTAATTAATACATTAATTGAGGGTAAGGGTTTGTAGGTAGACTCAAAAGGCTTTGCAGTTAATGTAAGATTAAAGCAAAGAAAAAACAATGTGAATAAAACTAAATACTTTTTTGAATTGGTCATATGTTTATTAATATAATCTATAATTGATGAAGACGAAAGACATATAGAATTATTTAGAAATTATGCAATTAAATTATTTTAACAGACCTTATTTTGAAAACGGTGCTATCGGTAAACTTCCAGAAGTCTTAAAAATATATGGTATAAAAAACCCTTTGATTTGCACTGACCCAGGACTTTCCTCAATAGGTATGACTGATAAAATTAGAGATCTTATTTCTAATGATTTTTCCTCAATATATTATGAAGAAACTCCTGCTAATCCAACTGAAAATGCAGTAAATGAAGCTTTAGAACTATACAAAACCAATAACTGTGATGGTGTTATTGGATTTGGAGGTGGATCAAGTATAGATTTGGCTAAGGCAGTAGCACTTATGGCAAACCATGAAGGTAGTCTTTTAAATTATTCAGTAAATGAAGGTGGTTATGGAAAAATAACAGAGACAGTGCCTATGATAGCTATTCCAACAACCTCAGGGACAGGAAGTGAAGTATCTATAGGATCACTAATTACAATGAACGATGGAAGAAAGTTGATCTATGCAAGTCCACATTTAATGCCAAAAGCTGCTATTTGCGATCCGGAGCTTACTTTAGGTTTGCCTCCGGTTCTTACAGCTGGGGCAGGAATGGATGCACTAACGCATTGTATAGAAGCTATTTTATCTCCTATTAATGATCCTCCGGCAGAAGCAGTAGGTATAGACGGTATTGAAAAAATTATTAAGGAAGAAAGTCTTATAAGAGCATATAAAGATGGGCAAGACAAAGAAGCAAGATGGGGTATGATGATGGCATCTACAGAAGGTGCTATGGCTTTTCAAAAAGGTCTTGGAGCAGTTCATTCAATGAGTCATGCTCTAGGAGCTAATCAAGAGCTAAGACTTCATCATGGAACTTTAAATGCAGTTCTATTGCCAACAGTACTTCGATTTAATCAAGATTGTGTTGGAAATAAATACTCAAGGATCGCTAGAGCAATGGGACAAGATGAATCAATAGACTTAGCAAATGAGATTAAAAAATTAAATGAAAAGATTGGCATACCCAGCAATCTAAGAGAAATGGGAGTAACTGAAGATTTAATTCCCAATCTTGTTGCTCATGCTAAAGAAGACCCCAGCAACATAACTACACCCAGATTGCCATCTCAAGAAGAATGGGAAAAGCTTTTTCTGGATGCTTTGTAATAAATAACTTGAAAAATATTGCGATTAACTCTAGTATCCACAGATTCATGAATAAAAAATATATAGTTATTTCGTTTGTATTTTTAGCAAGCATCTCTTTGCATAGCTTTGCTGATCACCATGATCATTTTAGCTCAACTGAACAATATACTTCTGAGTGCCAAGCTTGCGAAGAAAATGTTGAAATTGAAATACCTAAAACAAAATCTATAAATGTTTATTTAGAAATTTCCCCTAAAACAAATCTAACTACAAGATTTGTCAATAGTAAAAATAGATCAAATTTATCAAGAGCGCCTCCTTCAAATTAGTTAATTCTTTTTTATTAACTAATTTTTCATTAAGGAGGAAATATGAAAAAATTTTTAAACGCAATTATAGTTTTAATTGCATTTCATTCGAGCTACTCAACAGCTCAAGAGGTTGAAGAAACTGTCGTAGTAACTTCTGCATTTATTGATACATCTGAAATTGATAACCCATTTTATGTTATTGATGGTGAAGACATTGCTAATAGTGCCACTTCTAGTTTAGGTGATTTTATTGATGAATATCTAGGAGTCTCGATTGCAGATTATGGCGCTGCTGTTGGTCAACCTATTATAAGAGGTATGTCAGGCCCAAGAGTAAAAATTCTTAAAAATGGAATGGTAAACCGTGACGTTTCTGGACTTGGTGTAGATCACTTAAATGATGTTGATTTAAATGATATAAGCCAAGTTGAAATTGTCAAAGGACCTTCATCTTTGCTTTATGCAAATGGAACTATTGGCGGAATCATTAATGTTGTTGACGATTGTATTTCAACATTGGATTATGAAGATCCTAAATTCAATGTTGGTTATGAATCTCAGTCTGTTAATGATGGAGATTCAAAATATTTTAACTTCAAAACTATGTTTGCAGGTTTCAACGTTAATGTTGGACATAAAGAGATAAACTTTGGTAACTATGATGTTCCAAATGGAGCGATACTGCATTCAGAAGAGCATCATGAGGAAGATCACGATGAAGATCATCATGATGAGGATATGCATGAAGAAGATCTTGGATATATAAATAATTCGGACTATGCGGTAAAGGCAACAAAGTTTGGTATTTCCAAAACTGGCGATTGGGGTTATTTAGGATTTTCTGTAGATAATCTAGAGAGTGTTTATGGCATCCCTTTTCATGGTGACGAACATGGAGATGAGCATGGTGAGGATGACCATGATGATGAGCACGGAGACGAACATGGAGATGAGCACGGAGATGAGCATGGAGATGAAAGAATTTTTTCAACTACAGATTCTGAGAGCTTCACTATCAAAGGCTCATATAATGTAAATGGTAATTTAGTTAACAAAATTGATTTTACCTACAGAGACTCAGACTACACTCTTACAGAAGCACATGAAGAAGAACATGGGGATGAGCATGGTGAGGATGACCATGATGATGAGCACGGAGACGAACATGGAGATGAGCACGGAGATGAGCATGCTCCGACAGTCTTTTCAAATCAAGCTGTTGAATATGGAGCAACTTTTGATATCTCTAATGATAGCTCTACTCAGAAAGTTGTTGTAAATTTTGTTGATGAGGATAACTCAATTGTTGGTGAGGAAGCATTTATGAATCCTGCGAATAGTGAAGAATTTACTATTGGCTATTACTTAAGTAAAGATCTAGGCTCTTATGATCTTGATTTTGGATATAGATTAGACCAGATTGAGAGGACTGGAAGTGTTACAGATGAGGATCATGGAGATGTTGACTATTACAATATAGATGATTCTACAAGCAGCTTTGCCGTAACTCTTGGAACTGATCTTAGTGATTCACTTGGCTTAAGTGTTGGATATGCAAGTGTTGAGAGACTTCCATCTTCTATTGAACTTTTTATGAATGGGCCTCATATGGCTACAGGTAGATTTGAAGTTGGTAATCCTAATCTAAACAGCGAAACATCAAATAATTTTGATATTACCCTTAATTTTGATAATGGCAATTTCTATGGTTATGCAAGTTTCTATATTACTGATGTAGATAACTATATTGCTCTTATTGATGAAGAAGACGATCATCACGATGAAGATGAACATCATGAAGATGAAGATGAACATCATGAAGATGAGCATGATGATCATGGTCATGGCAATTTAATTCATGCAAATTATATGCAGGAAGATGCTGAATTTGATGGTTATGAGTTTGAACTTGGAAAAAGTTTTGACTTAGGTTCTGGTGAATTATCTTTGTCTTTTGGAAGGGATGTGGTTAATGCTAAATTCTCGGATGGGCATTATGTACCTAGAATAAATCCAGCAAGAAACATATATTCTTTATCTTATAAACAAGAAGAGCTGCTTTTTAAAATGACTCTTAAGGATGTTGAAAAGCAAAATGATTTTGGTGAAGGTGAAACAGCGACTGATTCCTATCAAATGCTTAACACAAGACTTACCAAATCATTTAGTGTTGGTGATGGTGATTTAAAAGTATCACTTTTTGCTAATAATCTACTTGATGAGGTAGCTAGAAACCATTCATCTTTTGTTAAAGATGAGGTTCCTTTGCCTGGTAGAAACTATGGTTTAAAGTTTAATCTTAATTTCTAAGATAAATAAAACTTAATTAAGGGCTCTTAATGAGCCCTTTTTTATGAAATTTACTCTAAACTCTATTCCATGAACTATTTGGATGTTGCTATAAATCAAATTATTAGAGAGCAAGGCATTCCGCATGAATGGAATTCGTTAATAAAAGATGAGTTAAACAATTTAAATATCAAAAATGGCTTAGATAGAAAAAATTTAACTGATATTCCTTTTGTCACTATTGATGGAGAAGATGCTAAAGATTTTGACGATGCTGTCTTCTGTAGTGTAAAAAAATCCTCATATACACTTAAGGTTGCCATAGCTGATGTTTCATCTGTTGTTTTACCCAACACAGAATTGGACAAAGAAGCTTTTAAAAGAGGAACATCAATATATTTTCCTAGTACTGTTATTCCAATGCTTCCTGAGATCATTTCAAATAATATTTGTTCATTGGTCCCAGATGAAATCAGAAATGTTCTTGTTTGCGAAATTGTTTTTAATTCAAATGGAGAGATAAACTCATACAAATTTTTTGAAGCTCAAATAAGGTCTTTTAAGAGGTTTACCTATAATGAAATTGAAAATAATAAAATCAAAGAGTCAAATATATTTGATTCTATAGAATCCTTAAAAAAACTTACAAACATACTTTTACAAAATAAGACACAAAGAAATGCATTAGAAATAGAATCAACTGAGCCTTATATAAATATAGATGATGTTGGAAACATTCTGGATATAAGCACACCTAAAAGATTATTTGCACATCAAATGATAGAAGAATCAATGATTGCAGCAAATATTTGCGCTGCCAAATTCTTAAAGAAGCATTATGGATTTGGCGTATATAGGGTGCATGAAGAGCCCGAATCTTTAAAAATTGAAAACTTAAAAAAATTCTTTTCTTTAAAAGGTCATTCAAATAAAAAAAATGTAGGTGCTTTAAGTTTAATTAACTCTTTGATTAGACATGCAAATAAAAATGAAAACAATAAGCTTCTTAATATCTTGATACTACAATCACTAAAAAGAGCACAATATTCTTCAAAACAAATAGGACATTTTGGTTTGCAATTAAAGGAGTATTCCCATTTTACTTCTCCAATAAGAAGATATCCTGATTTATTGGTTCATAGAATGATTAAAACTATCTTAAATAATTCTAATAATGATTTTAAGCAAGAAAATCTTGAGGATAATTTAGGAGAATTGACATCGCTTGAGAAAAGAGCAGAAATATCATCCAGACTGGTTAATCAACAGCTCATTTGTTATGAGCTTAAAAAATTTATTGGAAATGAATTTGTTTCATTTGTGGTTGGTGTTGCAGAATTTGGATTATTTTGCGAGATTGATAATTATCATATATCTGGCCTCCTCCACGTTTCAGATCTTAAAAGAGATAGGTATATTTTTGATAGCCAAGCAAATATACTCAAAGGAAGAAATACTGGTAAAACATATAGAATTGGTCAAAAGATATTGGTACAACTCGCAAATGTAATACCTGAAGAAAGAAAGATTATATTAATACCTAAAAAATGACAAAACATAAGGATCGAAGAGTTGGTTTTCATAGTATTGAAAGCATTATCAAAAACAATCCACATAAAATAAAAAAACTTTTTCTGCCATCTTCTAGGGATGATAAAAGATTAAATGATTTAATTAGGTTATCTGAAGAAAATGGAATTAAGTTTGAAATATCAAGAAAGTTAAAAAAGGAACCAGAGGCTTTAATTGTTAGTGAAGAAATTTCTAATTTTAAAGACTTGAAAGACTACTTAGTTGGACTTGGAAAAAAAGAATTATCGATTCTAATATTGGACAATATTATAGATCCAAGAAATCTAGGAGCCTGTATTAGGTCAGCAGCTGTCCTTGACGTTGATGCACTAATAATTAACAAACATCATTGTGCTCCACTTAACGAGGTTGCTCATAGCGTTTCTGCTGGCGGTGCCGAGATTGTGAATATTTTTCATATTTCTAACTTAGTGAATTGTATTAAGTATCTAAAAGAATTAAATATAAAAATATTTGGCTTAAGTGAGCATGCTGATGAGAATTACACAGATAATAATTTTAGTAAATCGTGTGCAATTATAATGGGATCCGAAGAATTTGGTGTAAGAAAAAAGACATTAGAAAACTGTGACACATTAATAAAGTTAAATAATAATAAAAACTTTAAAAGCTTTAATGTTTCAGTTGCAACTGGGATAATACTTTCCGAAGTTGTAAGACAAAGAAAGTGCTAAAATACTAATTAAATTATTAATATAAATGTTAAAACAAAGAACTTTAAGAAATTCAATAAAAGCAGTCGGAATTGGCCTCCATACTGGAAAAAATATTAATATGGAGCTAATTCCATCAGATATAAATACTGGTATAAATTTTATTAGAACAGATATTGACAAAGACCTTGTTATTCCAGCAATTGCTGAAAATGTTGGCGATACAAGCCTGTCTACGGCTTTGGTAAAAAATAACGTAAAAATTTCAACAATTGAACACCTCTTATCTGCAATTGCTGGATTGGGTGTTGATAATTGCTTAATAAAGGTTGATGGACCCGAGGTCCCAATAATGGATGGCAGTTCTAGCCCTTTTGTTTTTCTTATTCAATCAGCAGGTCTTCAAGATCAAAATGCATTGAAAAAGTTTATAAAAGTTAAAAAGGAGGTTACTGTGACTCGTGATGATGCTTATGCAACAATAAAGCCATTTAATGGGTTTAAAGTATCATTTAAAGTAAGTTTCGATCATCCTGTTCATAAACAACTCCCATCAGAGTCTATTATAGATTTTTCATCTACTTCTTTTGTTAAAGAGGTTTGTAGAGCTCGAACTTTTGGCTCTATGAGTGAAAAAGAGATGTTGCAGTCTAAAAACCTAGCCTTGGGCGCTAGTGTTTCAAATGCTATTGTTTTTGGTGAGGATGAAATCATTAATGATGAGGGTTTAAGATTTAATGATGAAATAGTAAAACATAAAATGTTAGATGCAATTGGAGACCTGTATCTATTAGGTGGAAATTTGATCGGAGAGTTTTCAGGTTATAAATCAGGGCATGAATTAAATAATAAATTATTAAGAAAAATCATTGAGGATGATGATGCCTATGAAACCATTGAGTTTGAAAATTCAGAAAATGCCCCAATTTCATATGTAAGGCCTCCATTTGGAGACATTGAGTAAGTAAGCTTTTGTAAGTACTTTATTATTTTGAAATGTTAAATCTATTTTCTAATATATTCGGTTCAAGTAACGACAGAATTCTCAAAAAAATGATGTTGCATGTAAATGCCGCAAATAATTTTGAAGACGATCTATCTAAAAAACCTGATACATATTTCAAAGAACTAAGAAGTGATCTAAAGAACACTTATGATGAGAATGACAAAAATATTTATGCCATCCTTCCCCTTGCTTTTGCAGCTGTAAGAGAGGCTAGCAAAAGAACATTAGGCTTAAGACATTTTGATTCTCAAATGCTTGGTGGTATTTCTCTTGCTGAAGGAAATATCGCAGAAATGAAAACAGGAGAAGGAAAAACTTTAGTTGCTACTCTTCCAGCTTACCTCAACTCAGTTATTGGAAATAAAGCTGTTTTAGTTACTGTAAATGACTATCTTGCAAAAAGAGATGCTGAGTGGATGCGTCCAATATATGAATTTTTAGGTCTTACAGTAGGTGTTGTAAATTCAAATCAAGTTATTCAAGAAAAAATTGCATCTTATAAATGCGATATTATCTATGCAACAAATAATGAACTTGGTTTTGATTACCTAAGAGATAATATGGCCCACTCTGTTCAAGAAAGGGTTCAATGTTCACTAGACTTTGCAATTGTTGATGAAGTTGACTCAATTTTAATTGATGAAGCAAGGACACCGTTAATAATTTCAGGTCCATCCTCAGAAAGTTCAGACTTATATAGAAAAATTAGAAAGTTTATACCTAAATTAAATAAACAATTAAGAGAAGGTACTGAGGAAGAGCCTTTATTAGATGAAGAAAAGGGTCATTATCTTATAGACGAAAAAAATAGAAGTGTTGAGCTGACTGATGACGGATATGTTTTAGTTGAAGGGCTTCTTGAGGAATCAGAAATGTTAGGAGATTCTGAGGGTTTATATTCGGTGTCTAATCTCCAAATAATGAAATTTGTTCAAGCAACACTGAGAGCGCATTTTCTGTTTCAGAAAAATGTTCACTATTTAGTTAGAAACAATGAAGTTCTTTTAATTGACGAACATACTGGAAGAACTATGCCTGGAAGAAGGATGAGTGAAGGTGTTCACCAAGCATTAGAATGCAAAGAAAATGTTCCAATTCAAAGAGAATCTCAAACCTTAGCTTCTACAACTTTTCAAAATTTCTTTAGGTTGTTTGACAATCTCTCGGGTATGACAGGAACTGCTGATACTGAGGCTGTTGAATTTAATCAAATATATGGACTTGATGTAATCATTATTCCTACAAATGTTCCTATGATACGAAATGATCATAATGACTTAGTATTTTTAACTAAGAAAGCAAAATATAAAGCTTTGGTAGAAGAGATAGAATCACTTAGAAATAATAATGCTCCAATTTTAGTGGGTACGGTTTCTGTAGAATCTTCTGAGGAAGTCTCAGAATTTCTAAAAGCAAAAAAAATCCCACATCAAATTTTAAATGCTAAGCATCATGAAAAAGAAGCTGAAGTAATAGCAAATGCTGGTAAGCCAGGTATGGTAACTATAGCAACTAACATGGCAGGTAGAGGGACTGATATAGTTCTTGGCGGTAAAAAAGAAGATCAAGAAAGTGATGAATGGGTTAAAAATAATAAAATAGTTTTAGAATCTGGAGGGCTTCATATTCTTGGAACAGAAAGACATGAATCTCGAAGAATTGATAACCAGTTGAGAGGGAGATCTGGCAGACAGGGAGATCCTGGTTATTCAAGGTTCTTTCTTTCTCTAGAAGATGATCTTTTAAGGTTATTTATATCTGATAGTAGGAGGGGTTTGTTTGAGAGAATTGGAATGGGAGATGATCATATTGAACATAGAATGTTATCAAGAGGTATTGAAAATGCTCAAAAAAGAATTGAAAGCAGAAATTTTGATGCTAGGAAAAATCTTCTTGAATATGATGATGTGTCTAACGATCAAAGACAGGCTATTTATTCTTTAAGAAATCAATTACTAGAAGAAGATGATATTAGCGAAACAATAAGTGATTTGATAGATCAAGAATTTAAAAGAATCTCAAATACATATATACCTGAAGAATCTATTGAGTCTCAATGGAAAAGTAAAGATTTAGATGTTTATTTAAAAGAAAACTATAATCTTGAAACAAATATTGAATCTCTTATTCGTGCTGATAAAAAATTATTACCAGAATCTATTGCAGATCTTATTATTGAAAAAGCTAAAGAGTTATATAAACAAAAATATCAAAGCCTAGATTCAAATAGGCTTTTATTAGAAAAACAAATCATGCTTCAAGTGCTAGATGTGCACTGGAAAGAACATCTTGCTGAAATAGATCATTTGAGGGGAAGTATTGGTTTAAGAGCTTATGCTCAAAAGAACCCAAAAAATGAATTTAAACAAGAGGCTTACTCAATGTTTGAATCGATGTTAGATGAAATAGATAGCGAAACAATAAGGATATTGTTTGTTATTGAATTTGCGACTGAAGAAGTATTAGAAGGATTGAAAAGGGATTCAGAAAAGCAAGAGATGATATTAGAAAAACCTGAAGTAATATCAGAGGATTCACAAACCAACCAACACCCTTCTAAACCAGAGGAAAAACAAAGCCCTCAAACTGTTACTAGAGATGAGCCAAAATATGGAAGAAATGAGATTGTTAAAGTAACAAATGGTCAAGAAACAAAAGAATTAAAGTATAAAAAAGCACAATCTATGATCGAAAGTGGTGAATGGAAAATAGTTTGAATAATAAAGAAATTAAAATCTCATCATCTAAAATAAGGTTTTAATTTTTTTTGAAGATTATAAGTCCGGTTGCTTCTAATCTTCGTAGAAATCCTCAGATTTTACCGGTCTTGATATAATGTTTTCTTCATTTGCCCATGACCCAAAATCAATAAGCTTGCATTTAGCTGAACAAAATGGCTTATACTCATTATTCTTTTCCGTTGGCGTTGGTTTATCACACCTGGGGCATTTATTCATTTATATTTATTCCAAGTAATTTTTGATGAGTTGTAATAACTTCTTTTCTTAAATCTTCTAGAGAATCATTATTCATAATTACCATATCTGAAATTGAGTTTCTTTCTTCTCTTGAAGCTTGTGTCTTCATAATATTAATTATGTCATCTCTAGATTTTTTATCTCTTTTGCTTGCTCTATTAATTTGTATTTTTTCTTCACAATCTACAACAACTATCTTGTCATAAAAACTTTCTGATTTTGTTTCAAAAATAAGAGGAACCATAATAATTTTATATATGCTTTTAGAGTTCTCAATAAACTTTAAAATTTCTTCTCTAACTAATGGGTGAACGATAGATTCTAAAAGACTCTTTTTGTGTTCATCTTTAAATATTATTGATCTTAATAAATCTCGATCAATATTATTATTGGTATCAAGAAATTCTTTTCCAAAGCTATCTATAAATTTATTTTTTGCTTCTTTATTGAAATCTAGAATATTTTTAGATACCTCATCTGCATCAATTACATCTATTCCAAGTTCAATAAAAAAGTTAGCAGCTGAAGATTTTCCAGATCCTATTCCACCTGTAAGTCCTACTATCATTCCCTAATTATATCTTAGCCATAAAAAAAGGCTCCTAGTATTTACTAAGAGCCTAAAATAAAAAAGCCTGACGATTTCCTACTCTCACACAGGGAGACCCTGCACTACCATTGGCGTTAACTCGTTTCACTTCTGAGTTCGAAATGGGATCAGGTGGTACCAAGTTGCTATTGTCATCAGGCAAACTGGTATGTAATTTTTACAATCACTGTAAATTTTCTCAATTCTATGTAAACCTTCTTAAGGTTACATGATCAAGCCTCACGAGTTATTAGTACAAGTTAGCTCAATGCCTCACAGCACTTACACATCTTGCCTATCAACGTCATAGTCTATGACAACTCTTTAGGAGACATAAAGTCTCTGGGAAATTTAATCTTGGGAGAGGCTTCCCGCTTATATGCTTTCAGCGGTTATCCTTTCCGAACATAGCTACCCGGCAATGCCACTGGCGTGACAACCGGAACACCAGAGGTTCGTCCAATCCGGTCCTCTCGTACTAGGATCAGCTTCCCTCAAATTTCCAAACGCCCACAGCAGATAGGGACCGAACTGTCTCACGACGTTCTAAACCCAGCTCGCGTACCACTTTAAATGGCGAACAGCCATACCCTTGGGACCTGCTCCAGCCCCAGGATGTGATGAGCCGACATCGAGGTGCCAAACACCGCCGTCGATATGAACTCTTGGGCGGTATCAGCCTGTTATCCCCGGCGTACCTTTTATCCGTTGAGCGATGGCCCTTCCATTCAGAACCACCGGATCACTAAGACCTAGTTTCCTACCTGCTCGATCCGTCGATCTCGCAGTCAAGCATCCTTTTGCCTTTATACTTACCTCACGATGTCCGACCGTGATAAGGATACCTTCGTACTCCTCCGTTACTCTTTGGGAGGAGACCGCCCCAGTCAAACTACCCAGCACACACTGTCCCTGATCCAGATAATGGACCTAGGTTAGAACTTCAATTTTACAAGGGTGGTATTTCAAGGACGACTCCACTAAGACTAGCGTCTCAGCTTCAAAGTCTCCCACCTATCCTACACAAATAAAGTCAAAGTCCAGTGTGAACCTGTAGTAAAGGTGCACGGGGTCTTTCCGTCTAGCTGCGGGTACACTGCATCTTAACAGCGATTTCAATTTCACTGAGTCTATGGTGGAGACAGTGTGGCCATCGTTACGCCATTCGTGCAGGTCGGAACTTACCCGACAAGGAATTTCGCTACCTTAGGACCGTTATAGTTACGGCCGCCGTTTACCGGGGCTTCGATCAAGAGCTTCGCATAAGCTAACCCCATCAATTAACCTTCCGGCACCGGGCAGGCGTCACACCCTATACGTCCTCTTACGAGTTTGCAGAGTGCTATGTTTTTAATAAACAGTCGCAGCCACCTGGTATCTTCGACCACGTTAAGCTCAGAGAGCAAGTCTCGTCACCAATCGCGGCGCACCTTCTCCCGAAGTTACGGTGCTATTTTGCCTAGTTCCTTCACCATAGTTCTCTCAAACACCTTGGTCTACTCGACCTAACCACCTGTGTCGGTTTAGGGTACGGTTTCTTACAATCTGAAGCTTAGAGGTTTTTCCTGGAAGCATGGTATCAGCCACTTCCCACTTAATAAGTGGTCGTCGTAAATTCTCAGCCTTAATGTTCCGGATTTACCTAAAACATCAGCCTACAATCTTAAACACGGACAACCGTCGCCGTGCTGACTTAACCTTCTCCGTCACCCCATCGCAATTGTAAAAAGTACAGGAATATTAACCTGTTTCCCATCGACTACGGCTTTCGCCCTCGTCTTAGGGGCCGACTCAACCTGCCTCGATTAGCGTTGGACAGGAACCCTTGGTTTTTCGGCGAAGAGGTTTTTCACCTCTTTGATCGTTACTCATGTCAACATTCGCACTTCTGATACCTCCAGTTCGCCTCACAGCTTACCTTCAGCGGCTTACAGAACGCTCTTCTACCATCTTGAAACAAGATCTGTAGCTTCGGTTTATGATTTAGCCCCGTTATATCTTCCACGCAGGCCGACTCGACTAGTGAGCTATTACGCTTTCTTTAAAGGGTGGCTGCTTCTAAGCCAACCTCCTAGCTGTTTGTGCCTTCCCACATTGTTTCCCACTTAATCATAATTAGGGACCTTAGCTGACAGTCTGGGTTGTTTCCCTCTCGACTACGGACGTTAGCACCCGCAGTCTGTCTCCCGTGCTCATACTCATAGGTATTCGGAGTTTGCATCGGTTTGGTAAGTCGGGATGACCCCCTAGCCGAAACAGTGCTCTACCCCCTATGGTAATACACGAGGCACTACCTAAATAGTTTTCGAAGAGAACCAGCTATCTCCGGGTTTGATTAGCCTTTCACTCCTATCCACAGCTCATCCCCTCATTTTTCAACATAAGTGGGTTCGCGCCTCCAGTCGATGTTACTCGACCTTCACACTGGCCATGGATAGATCACCCGGTTTCGGGTCTAATTCCAGCAACTGAGCGCCCTATTAAGACTCGGTTTCCCTACGCCTACCCTAAATGGTTAAGCTTGCTACTAAAATTAAGTCGTTGACCCATTATACAAAAGGTACGCCGTCACAGAACAAGTCTGCTCCGACTGCTTGTAAGCACAAGATTTCAGGTTCTATTTCACTCCCCTCGCCGGGGTTCTTTTCGCCTTTCCCTCACGGTACTGGTTCACTATCGGTCAGCATAGAGTATTTAGCCTTGGAGGATGGTCCCCCCATGTTCAGTCAAGATTTCACGTGTCCCGACCTACTCGATTTCACTTATATTAGTCTTTCACATACAGGGCTATCACCTACTATGGCTAAACTTTCCAGAATATTTTGCTGGACTAAAATAAGCTTAAGGGCTGTTCCAGTTTCGCTCGCCGCTACTACCGGAATCTCAATTGATTTCTTTTCCTCTAGGTACTTAGATGTTTCAGTTCCCTAGGTTTGCTTCTTATACCTATGTATTCAGTATAAGATAATATACTTATGTATATTGGGTTTTCCCATTCGGAGATCCTCGGATCAAAATTTGTTTACCAACTTCCCGAGGCTTATCGCAGGTTACTACGTCCTTCATCGCCTTATGCTGCCAAGGCATCCGCCTTGTGCTCTTCCTTTACTTGATCATATAACCTTAAAAAGGTTATCTAATTTTTTTTGAGAGTACTTAATAAAATATTATTAATTACTTTTTAATTTGCAGTGATCTCATGTATACATAAATGTACACACTAGAAAATTACATACCATTTATTTTACATAACTTTAAACTTAAATATTTGATTACTCGTGTGGGTGTTGAAAACACTATTTCGTTAAGGAGGTGATCCAGCCACAGGTTCCCCTACGGCTACCTTGTTACGACTTCACCCCAGTCATGAAGCACACCGTGGTAAACGCCCTCCCGAAGGTTAGACTATCTACTTCTGGTGCAATCCACTTCCATGGTGTGACGGGCGGTGTGTACAAGACCCGAGAACGTATTCACCGCGACATGCTGATTCGCGATTACTAGCGATTCCGACTTCATGGAGTCGAGTTGCAGACTCCAATCCGGACTACGAAGAACTTTCTAGGATTAGCACCACCTCGCGGCTTAGCGTCCGTCTGTATTCCCCATTGTAGCACGTGTGTAGCCCTACTCGTAAGGGCCATGATGACTTGACGTCGTCCTCACCTTCCTCCGGTTTATCACCGGCAGTCCCCTTATAGTTCCCGACCGAATCGCTGGCAAATAAGGGTAAGGGTTGCGCTCGTTATCCGACTTAACGGAACATCTCACGACACGAGCTGACGACAGCCATGCAGCACCTGTATCTTGGCTCCAAAAGGCACACTCTCATTACAAGAGCTTCCAAGTATGTCAAGAGTAGGTAAGGTTTTTCGCGTTGCATCGAATTAAACCACATGCTCCACCGCTTGTGCGGGTCCCCGTCAATTCATTTGAGTTTTAGCCTTGCGGCCGTACTCCCCAGGCGGACAACTTAAAACGTTAGCTGCGCCACTGAAAGACATTGTCTCCCAACAGCTAGTTGTCATCGTTTACGGCGTGGACTACCAGGGTATCTAATCCTGTTCGCTACCCACGCTTTCGCACCTCAGTGTCAGTACAGATCCAGGAGGCCGCCTTCGCCACTGGTATTCTTCATAATATCTACGCATTCCACCGCTACACTATGAATTCTACCTCCCTCTATCGTACTCTAGTGAGTTAGTTTTGGATGCAGTTCCTAGGTTGAGCCCAGGGCTTTCACATCCAACTTAACAAACCACCTACGCGCGCTTTACGCCCAGTAATTCCGATTAACGCTTGCACCTTCCGTATTACCGCGGCTGCTGGCACGGAATTAGCCGGTGCTTATTCTGCAGGTAACATCACGGTTATAAGGTATTAACTTATAACTTTTTCTCCCTGCTTAAAGTGCTTTACAACCCTAGAGCCTTCTTCACACACGCGGTATGGCTGGATCAGGCTTGCGCCCATTGTCCAATATTCCCCACTGCTGCCTCCCGTAGGAGTCTGGGCCGTGTCTCAGTCCCAATGTGGCTGATCGTCCTCTCAGACCAGCTAAAGATCGTAGCCTTGGTGAGCCATTACCTCACCAACAAGCTAATCTTACGCAGGCTCATCTAATAGCGAGAGCATCAAGAGAGGCCCTCTTTCTCCCTAAGGAGGTATACGGTATTAATCCGAGTTTCCCCGGGCTATCCCCTTCTACTAGGTAGATTCCTACGCGTTACTCACCCGTCCGCCGCTCTACTCATATCCGAAGATACTTTCTCGCACGACTTGCATGTGTTAAGCCTACCGCCAGCGTTCAATCTGAGCCATGATCAAACTCTTCAATTAATATCATGTCTGTTGATTTTTAAATAAAAAATCTAAATTTTATCTCGTATTTTGAACACCCACACGAGTAACCAAATATTTTAAAGAACAACCGTCTCGGTGGACGGGAAACGTATTCTAACGGAGATATGTTCAAGAAGAAAGTCTTTTATTTAATAATTTTAATTAATTTTTTTCTTTATCTACAAGTTTCTCGGTATTAAGAAATTTCATCTTTGATCTGAGCTCTTTTCCAACCTTTTCAATTGGATGATTTTGAGTAGATTCTCTATTACTTTTCATAAATGGGCCACCTGATCCATCATTACTTTGTCGGCAATCATCTAAAAATTCGTCTGCAAAATCACCTGACTGGATATTATCAAGAATTTTTTTCATGGCTAATTTTGTATCATCTGTAATAACCTTGGGGCCACTAAGATAGTCTCCGTATTCAGCTGTATTTGAAATAGAGTAATGCATATTAGCAATACCGCCCTCTTGGATGAGATCAGTAATTAACTTAGTTTCATGTAAGCATTCAAAATATGCCATTTCAGGACTGTAACCAGCTTCAACTAAAGTCTCGAACCCAGCCTTAATTAATGCAGTCATGCCTCCACATAAAACAGCTTGTTCTCCAAAAAGGTCTGTTTCAGTTTCCTCTTTAAATGAGGTTTCCAAAACACCTGCTCTAGTGCCTCCATTTGCTTTTGCATAAGATAATGCAATATCTTTTGCTGAATAATCTTTATCACAAATAGAATCATGATAGATAGCTATCAATGATGGAACACCTCCGCCTTTTAGATAGGTACTTCTAACAGTATGTCCAGGGCCTTTGGGCGCAATCATAATTACACTATTGGTTTCCTCAGCGATTATCTTTTTAAAATGAATATTAAAGCCGTGAGCAAAGGCAAGTATTGCATGTGGTTTGAGATTAGGTTTAATACTTTTTTCAAATATTCCTTTTTGGAATTCATCTGGTGCAAGAATCATAACTAAATCAGCATCTGGTATTGATTCTTCAACAGTCATTACACTCAAACCCGCTTCAGAAGCTTTACCCCAAGAAGATGAACCCTCTCTAAGAGCAACAGTTACATTTACTCCAGAATCTTTAAGATTATTTGCATGAGCATGACCTTGTGAGCCATATCCTACGATTGTTACATTGAGATTCTTGATGAGTTCTATATTGGCATCATCATCATAATAAATTTTCATCTCTTAAGATCCCCTTTAGATATGTGCTCTCATTATCACTTACAGCAATTACTTCAATTAATTTATTTATTTGCCTTAAAATTTGTCTCATTAAGGTATCTCCTACTGTGGTTTTAATTATAAGTCGAGAAACCTCACCTTTTAAAAACTTTATATTTAATTCATCTTCAATAAATGCATATTGCCTAAAATCATCTATTGGATCTACATGCAAACTATCAATGTTGTATCCTCTTTGGTGAAATAAACCAACAACTCGTGCTAATGCACCAGGTTTATTTTCCATAATTAAAGTCAACTGTCTTTCAATCATGTTTTATTTCCTTTTGATAACCACATATTTTTTAAACTTCCGTTTGGTGCAACTAACATTGGGTATACATGTTCATTTGGATCGACATAGACGTCAACAAAAACTAGTTTATCTTTTATTGAAAATGCTTTATCAATTCCATCTTTTAATTCAGAGTTTTTGGTGATCTTAATTCCAACATGCCCATATGATTCAACTAAGCTTTTGAAATCTGGCAATGAATCCTCATAACTAATTGACGAATGTCTTCCATCATAATTCATATCCTGCCATTGCTTGACCATTCCCAAAGATAGATTATTAATATTAAATATTTTAATTGGTAGTTTGTATTGCGAACATGTTGATAACTCTTGAATACACATTTGAATACTTCCCTCTCCAGTGATACAAATAACTTCTTCATCAGGATATGCGAGCTTTACTCCCATAGCAGACGGCAATCCAAAACCCATTGTCCCAAGACCACCTGAATTAATCCATTTTCTTGGCTCATCGAAATGATAATACTGTGCGGCAAACATTTGATGTTGTCCGACATCAGAAGTAACAAATGCATTTCCTTTAGATGCATGATAAATATGTTGAACAACTGCCTGGGGTAGTATTGGACTGTTATCTGATTCATCTTTATATAGATCATGATTAAGGCCATGATTATTTTTCCATTCAGCAATTTGTGCATGCCATTTTTGAAGCTTGGAATTGTCTATATCGTTTAACCTTTTTTTGATTAATGAATTAATTGCTTGAAGTGAGTTCTTAACCTGTCCAAAAACAGCTATATCAGCTTCTATAATTTTTGATACAGAAGAATGGTCAACATCAAAGTGAACAATTTGAGCATTGGGTGCAAACTTTTCAGGTGTGTTTGTGATCCTATCATCAAATCTTGCACCAATTGCTAAGATTAAATCAGCATTATGCATTGCCATATTTGCTTGAAAGGTTCCATGCATACCTAACATTCCTAGAAATTTTTCGTCAGTTGCTGGATATACTCCTAATCCCATAAGAGTATTTGTTACTGGAACATTTATATAACTATTAAGTTCTATCAATTCACTAGAAGCATTGCTAGATATAGTGCCGCCGCCAGCATATATAACTGGTTGTTTAGAATTCAATATTGCTTCCACAACTCTTTCTATTTGAGATGGTTCTGGATCTAGTGGTGGATTATAGGATCTAATATTTACCTCTTCTGGATATTCAAAGTCAAAAAAATCGTCTGGGTTCGTAAGATCTTTAGGTATGTCTATTACAACCGGGCCTTGTCTCCCCGATGTTGCTATGTGAAAAGCTTCTTTTACTATTTGAGCGATATTATTTTGATGATCTACTGTAAAACTATGTTTAACAATAGGTCTTGAAATTCCAATCATATCTGTCTCTTGAAAAGCATCAGTTCCAATTAAGTGACTTTGCACCTGGCCAGATATTACAACCATAGGTATAGAGTCCATAAATGCAGTAGCTATTCCTGTAATAGCATTCGTTGCGCCTGGTCCTGATGTAACCATGACCACTCCAGGTTTTCCGGTTGCTCTTGCATATCCATCAGCCGCATGAGTCGCGCCTTGTTCATGCCTAACAAGAATATGTTGCATCTCTTTTTGTTTAAAAATTGAATCATAGATATGAAGTGCAGCCCCTCCGGGATACCCAAAAATATATTCAACCCCTTCATTTATGAGGGATTGAATTAATATGTCATTTCCAGCTAACTTCATAATTAGTTCCTAAGAGAGAGGTTTATACATTATTCTTGCTTATAAAAACAAGTTTTTTTCATATTTTTAAATATGTTTTTTTAAGCTATTAATTAAGTTTTTCATATCCTCATGCAATGGCGCGCTAAAGCTAAGCATTTCCTTAGTGCAAGGGTCTTCAAATGATAGATGATATGAATGTAATGCTTGTCTTGGAAAATTTCTTATCACATCAGCTAGATCTGTTGAGGTATCCTTTGCAATATGCTTTGAAGGGTTATATGTTTTGTCTCCAATAATGGGAAGTTTTTTACTATTTAAATGGACCCTTATTTGGTGTGTTCTACCAGTTTTAATAGAAATATCTAACAAAGAGTAATTTTTATAACTTTCTTCTAATCTTACAAATGAATGTGCTTCTTTGCCGTCAGGTCTTACTGACATCTTGGTTCTATTATTTTTATCTCTGCCAATAGGATCGTTAATTTCAAAACTTCCAATAATAGAGCCTACTACACATGCTTTATAATTTTTTTTAACCCTTCTCTCTTGAAGCAAATTTACGAAGTAATTCCTAAATTTTTCAGTTTTAGCTACTAAAATTATTCCTGAAGTATCTTTATCTAATCTATGTACGATTCCAGCTCTTGGTATATTTTTTAATTTTGGAAACTTGAATAGAAGTCCATTTGCAAGAGTGCCTTTGTTGCATCCAGCCCCAGGATGCATTATCAAATTGCTTTGCTTATTAATAATTAGGTATTCTTTTTCTTCCTTTATAATTTCGAAATCAATATCTTCTGGTTGCCAAGATGTTTTTATTTCCGAAATTGGATTTATTTCAATTTCATCATTTGTAAAAACTGTTTCTCTTGGAGATGCTAGCTCATTATTTAATAGAATCCTGCCTTCAAGAATCCACTTTTTAAGTTGGGATCGAGAATAATCTTCAAAAATCATTGAAGAAACTTTATCTAGTCTCATGCCTGAAAATTCTTCGGATACTTTTTTTAATATTTCCATAGATACTTTTTACAAAAAAATTGCTCTAATTTTATGTTTTTAAAGAATAAAATGTAATTATGCAGGTAAAATAAACAATCTTTATGAAAAATAAAATTTATAGTAATAAATATAGCATTTTGCTCTTCTTTATCGTCTTTGTAATTGTTGGATGTAATTCTGATGGTCCTGAAGTTGAACAACCAGAAAAAATTTACTACGATCAGGCTCAAAAAAGGATGAATGCAAAAAATTACTATGGCGCAATAGAGTCTTTGGAAGCAATAGAAAATAGATATCCATTTGGAAAATATGCTGAACAGGCTCAAGTCGAATTAATTTATGCTCATTTTATGAATTCGGAAACTGAAGCATCACATTCAGCTGCTGAAAAATTTATTCGTCTACATCCAAGACATCCAAATATTGACTATGCCTATTTTATGAAGGGGCTTTCAAGTTACACGAGAGATAGGGAATTCTTAACAAGGGTTTCAGATACAGATCTCTCCAACAGAGATATTTCAGGAGCAAAAGAGTCATTTGCAGAGTTAACAGAATTTTTAACAAGATTTCCAGACAGTCAATATGCGCCATATGCAAAACAAAGAAATGTATATCTGAGAAACATGATTGCAAAAAATGAGCTGGCTGCTGCAGATTATTACCTTACGATTGACGCATATGTTGCTGCAATAAGAAGGGCAAACTATGTTATTGAGAATATTCCAAATTCTAGTGAAAACTACAGAGCGCTTAAAATATTAGAAGTTAGCTATGAGGCTCTTGGATATACCAGTCTACTAGAAGATTTAAAAGTAGTAATCAATATTAATTATCCTGATCAAGAATCGATCCAGAAATCCAGTAGAAGAAACTGGTCATGGAACTTCCTAGACAATACAAAACCAACTAGATCAGACTAAGGTTAGTGATACTAAAATTACTAATAACTCTTTTAACATTTTTCATAATTGGGCTTGCTAGGACATACCTAGTCAAGGCTGTTTCTTCAAAAAGAAATAAAAGATCTGAGCAAATGTTAAGTTGCTCTGCTTGTGGAACTTTTGTTCACGAGTCTTTAGTAATTAAAAAGAATGGAGATAGTTTTTGTTCAGAAGATTGTTCTAAGTCTTAATCTTTTTCATCAAAATAAACATAGCAGGAATATACAATAAAGCAGTCATTGTTGCTCCTAAAACCCCTATACTCATTGCCCATGCTAGTGGTCTAAAAAAGATATTGGCAAATATAAGGGGTAAAAATCCTCCCAAGGTTGTTAGAGAGGTAGTTATAATATGTCTTGTTGATCTTATAACAACCTCAATTAATTCAGCCTTTGTCATTGAAACTTGATTAGCTTTTTCTTTTATATGCGATAAAACAATAATTGAATCATTAATTGAAAGGCCTATTAATCCCAAAGCACCAACAGTGCCAATAAATCCATAATTTTGTTGG
Organism: Gammaproteobacteria bacterium; assembly: GCA_045563715.1. GTDB lineage: Bacteria > Pseudomonadota > Gammaproteobacteria > Magnimaribacterales > D2472 > SAR86A. The sequence continues at coordinate 286,042 of JBJLIP010000001.1, forward strand.
CCAAGTTTTAATCCTAAGAAAGAAAGTCCTATAGAAAAAATAGCTACGGATAAAATTAGTAAGGTTTGCTTAAAAGAGTTAAGTGCAAAAACTAAGCCAAAAGTTATTAACAAAAGATATATGATTGCAGATGAATATATTTGAGATTGAGATTGACCTCTTGACTCAGCCTCACCACCAACAATTATTGAATATCCTGGAGGTAAGTTGTTTTCAAATTCATTAAATTTTTCTTCTAAATATTGTTCAGTTTTATGTGGCAATGTTCCTGTCCATATCCATCCTTCTACTTGATTAACTCTTTGACTGTTTCGTCTTGTAACATATGAGGATGTTTTATTGATCGATGCTTTTCCATAATTTCCAATAAAGTCAATCCCATCCTGAGCAGGAATAGATAAATAGCCTGTATCACCTGTAATATCTGAGGAATCTCTAATACCCTTAATTCTTATTGGTATTTCTTTATTTGAATCAAGCATTGAACTTACAATAATTCCATTATTTTCTGCATACAATTCATTAACCAATAGTTCAGTATTTTTACCAGAAAGGGAGACATTAGAACTATTAAATTCAAATTCTATATTAGTGTTTGAATAGCCTGCTAAAGATTTTGTATGACTGACATCTGGAGCATCATTAATAATTAATTCAAGCTCAGAACCAATAGCTCTTAAAACATTTTCATCATCTCCAATAATAGAATATTGAATATCAGAAAATACTGGTGGTCCAGTTTGAAAACTATCTACAAAAATAATTAAATCTGAGTTTTGAGCTACCAACATTTTTGAAAGTTTTGGCAAATTTTCAATCATTTCGTAGTAATCTTTTGCAAAAAAAACTGCCTGAGCATGATTGTTGCCACCATTTTTTTCCTCACCGCCTACAATATTCATGAGTACTCTAGGCATCCATCTTCCTATGAACCAATAGTCTCTATCTAATTCAATAAGATTGCTATCAATTACCTGTTGTCTAATTTCTTGAACTCTTTCAAGGGTCTTTGTTGAAGATGAATTTGTTGGAAGCTCTATATGTATTCGAAACATATCTCTGTCATTTGCAGGAAAGAAATCTTTTGGAATCGAGGTAAATATTAAAAATCCTAATAATGGCAAAGAGATTGAAATCAATATTGCTCGCCTCGGTATATCAAAAGCCCAGGTAAGAAATTTCCTATATTTTTTTAGAATCTTCTGGTTTTTATATCCCTCTTCATGAACATTTATATTTGCAAAATAAGGTATGCGTTCCATATAACTCATCAAAACAGGAACCATAATTAATGCTAATAGTAATGATGAAACAATTGACATTATTACGGTTAGTGCCATACCGCCTACAAACTCAATACTAGATCCTTCTCCAGTGACTATGGGCATGAACGCAAAAACAGTAGTTGCGGTTGCAGCTATCAAAGGAGTTGATATGTGAACTAACGTTTGATTAATAGACTCTTTTATTGAAAGTCCATTTGATCTTCTATATTTGTAGTCTTCTACAACTATAATCCCATTATCAATTAAGAGTCCTAAAGCAATAATTACTCCTGTGATAGATGTTTGATGAAGAGGTAAATCTATCAATCTGCAACCAAGTAAAACCAATGATACTGAAAGTGGTAAAATAGCAGTTACTATTATTCCTGGTCTAATTCCTAAGAAAAAGAAACTGAGACTTAATACAAAGAATGTAGCTAATGCAAAGCTTTTAATTAGCTCTCCAAATTTACTAGAAACGTAGGTCGATTCATCGTATATTCTTTCAATTTGGAATTCCTCAGGCAATGTTAATCGCATCTTATCAACTTGATTATCTACATTTTCAACATATTCAAATACCCTTTGTGAAAATGACCCTGTAGCAGATACAGATAAAACTCTTCTGCCGTTATATAAAAATATATCTTCAATTGGGCTAGCGGGCTGCATCGATACTTCAGCTATATCTTGAAGTCTAATAATCTCTGATTGGTTTATTACTTTAACTGGTATTTCACCAATCTTTTGAGGGCTCGTTATATTATCTTTTAATCTTATTAAAAATTCAGAATATTTATCAGAAACCACCCCGACAGGTTTCTTATTATCATATGATTTAATAGCTGAGCTTATTTCTTGATATGTTAATCCCAAAGAGGACATTTTTGCAGAATCAACTTCAACAACTATTTCTTCTTCTGCCTCTCCATATATAGCTGTCTTTTCTGTCCCTGGAACAGAACTCAACTTTTTCTGAAGTTGTTGTGCCAATCTAGACATCATTATAATTGGTGTATTTCCTTCACCCTTCCAATCAATAATGTACTCAACGGTTATAGGTGGTCCTGATGACCTTTCAAGCAACATGGTTACTCCATCAGGTGTTTCAATTTGATCGATCTTATTTTGAACTTTTGACCAAACTTCTTCAATTAATGAAGGTGGAACGCTTTGTTGTAACTCAACAAGTGTTTCAGAAAAGCCTTGAGTAATTACTGAAGATAAATCCTCGATATCAAGCTCAACGATTTCTCTCAATTTATTTTCAAGATTATCTACAACTTGGGTTTCTATTCTTTCTGGCGTAGCTCCAGGATATGAAATAGTTACAGTGGCCCACCTCTCTGCTAATTCAGGATTCTCTTGAATTGGTAATGTAGATATTGAAGAGATACCAGAGAGTAATATAAAAGCTAAAGTTAAAAAGAGAATTCTTGGTCTCTCAAGAAATATATTAATAAATTTCATAATATCTAATTAATTTTTTTGCCTTCAATAATCTTAGATGCCCCGCCTAAAACAACTAAATCACCACTTTTTATAGTACCGCTAACAAATGCATAATCATCTTCAAAATGAACTATTTCTACTATATCTCTTACAACTGTTTTATTGTTGTCGATTGTGTATATCGTCCATAAGCCCTGATCTGATTGAGATAAAGACTTCAGAGGTACCCAAGTACCTTTCGCTTGTTTCGATATTTTTAATTGGAGATTCGCTATTGAGCCTGGATTAAAAAATTCACTAAATTTAAATATAGCCAATCTACTATTTGAACCGCCTGGTGACATTGGTGCTAGCTTGGTAAAAGTTGCTTTTACTATTTCACCATCAAACTCAAAATCATATTCTTGATTGATTTGCATGTCTTCTAAGTAGATAACAGGCACAGAGATATGTGCTTCGACATAATTAGAATCAATAATCTCAAGTATAGGGATCCCTGAGTTGATAACTGTACCTGTATCTAGAAATCTATTTTGTATAACGCCATTAAAGGGTGAAACAAGATTGGTTTGCTCTAGCTTAACTTTGAAGAACTCATATTGAGATTTCGCAATTATGAAATCTGATTTAGCCTTATCTAGATCTTGAATGGATATATGACCTTGTTCTCTTAAGTCCTCAAATCTCTCTAGTACTTGTTTTGATAAATCATAACTAGCCCTTGCTTGGTTAGCTTTTGCAAGAGCTTCTCTATTATCTAATTTTGCTAATATTTGTCCCTGAATGACTGAATCACCAACATCAACATTAATTTTATTTATCTTTCCAGGAATTTCAAATGCTAATTTTGATTGTTCTATTGGGAGAAGTTTACCCGGAAATTCTTTAGTGATTGAATAGGAATTTAAAATCTTAACCTCAAGTACTTCTATAGAGTAGACTTTAAAAGAGATAAGAATTACAGCTAAAAACAAATACCTGAAATTTGACATTTTTATATAAAACTCCTAATGTAAGCAGTGTAAACATTAATGGATTATGTAAGCAGTGTCAACATTAAATTAGGCCTATGGAAAATTATCATCACGGCAACCTAAAAGAAGAACTTATAAATTGTGCCTCTGCTATGTGTGAAAGAGATGGATATACAAAATTGAGCATTAGATCCTTGGCCAAGGAAAGCAATGTATCGCAGACTGCTCCCTACAGACATTTTAAAACAAAAAAAGATTTATATGCTGCTGTTTCAACAAATGGTTTTAATAAACTATCTAAGGCCATCCATGTTGATGTTGATAAAAAAATCACCAAAAAACAAATCGTTGATATGGCAATTAAATATATCGAATTTGGTCTCAAAAATGCAAATACCTATGATCTTATGTTTGGCACTGCTGTTGGCAACTTTTCTCCTTATCCTGAATTACTTGAATCAGCAAATTCAAGCTATGATAATTTCAGATCAAGTTTTTCCAAATTAGCAAATGATAATGATGAAGTTATTGCTTTTAAATGTATTACTCTATGGTCTATGGTCCATGGTCTTGTAGGAATATTAAGAAAGGTCCAAGTGATTGAAAATGAGCCCTTGATGAATCCTGAAGACGGCCCTATGTCTTCTGCTTTTATGATAGCTAACAACCTGGAAGATCATTTAGATAAAGTTGTTACTGGAATAATAAAAAATTAGTTACTTATACTCGCCATCAACATAGGTTAGTGTGGATATTTCTTCTGCGTGGTTTGCATCTTCAACAAGCCCAATAATAATTGTGTGGGTATGATATGAAGTTAATTTATCTACTTTACAAAATATATTTGCTTGAGCATTTGATAAGAAAGGAGTTTCCTTGATATTCCAATGTTCATCGCTAAATCTTTTTTCATAACTATCTTCGTCAGAACAAATATTGGAAAGCTCTATTTGCTGCTTATTCAATAAATTAATGCAAAATTTGGATCCAATTTGAAGGGTGTTATGAATCCTTGAAGACTTATTGATACATATTAGTAAACTTGGAGGATCCATTGATATGGATGTAACAGATGAGACGGTGATTGCATTTAAATTTCGATTATCATCTTTATTAGACATAATGCTTACAGAATAGATATATCTGCGCATAGCTAGTCTAAAATTATCTTGAATACTCATAGTATGAATTATACTTAAAGAAAATTATTATAGATGAAAAATAGTATCAGAATAACTGGAGGCGCTCTTAAGGGAAAAAAAATTCCTTTTGACTTTAAGAGTTCCCTTAGGCCTACGTCAAGCAAATTAAGAGAGGTATTATTTAATTGGTTGCAATTTGAAATACAGGACTACCAATGCCTGGATATATTTGCTGGAACCGGAGCGCTAGGTATTGAAGCAATATCTAGAGGTGCAAAAAAAACAGTCTTTATTGAATTAAATAAAAAGAATTATTTAGCGCTTAAGAGTTCTGTATCAGAACTTAATTTGAAGAATCAGTCTATGATAATTTTTAAAGATGGTATGAGTTGGATAAAAGAAAATGATTTATCAAACTTTGATCTTATATTTCTTGATCCTCCGTTCAATAAGGATTACGAAAAAAAAGTATTGGAACTTATTCATAATAATAAAAACCTTAAGTCTTCATGTAAAATCTACATCGAATTTAGTAAATTTTTAGATATAGAAATACCTGATTCGTTTAAAATACATAAAGAAAAAATAATAGGTGATGTTAAGGCACTGCTTTTAAAATATGACAATTAAAATAGCTTCTAGATCATCTAAACTTGCCCTTGCTCAAGTGGAGGAATTTATAGAGACTTTCTCAATTAAAGAATATGAGCTAATTAATATAAAAACTGAGGGTGATATGATGAGCGCTAAAGGTGCAATCCAGTTTGATAAGGCTCATTTTGTTTCAGACATAGAAAAATCTTTATTAGATGGTTCAGTTGATTTGGCAATTCATTCAGCGAAAGATATGCCAGCTAATACAACAAAAGGATTAAAACATCTTTATTTCACAGAAGGTAATAAAAGGTTTAGTTCTGATCTTTTAATTTTTAAACATGGGCTTGAGCCTATATTTAATAATGATATGAAAATAGGGACTTCTAGCTTACGAAGAAAACTCCAAGCCAAATTTCATCTAAATGCAAAAAACATATCAAGCCTTAATGGGAATATTGATACAAGAATAAAAAAACTTAATGACGGGTTGTATGATTGCATAATACTAGCTGAGGCAGGTTTAAAAAGATTAAATTATCTTTTAGAAAATAATAACTTTATTAGGCTTGATCATATTTCATGCTCGGGACAAGGGTCCCTTGCAGTTCAATGGAACGAACATTGTCAATTTAAGGAATTAATTACATCTTCTGATAAGGCTTCGACATCTGCTAACCTTAACGAGAATATTGAGTTGGAAAGATCTCTTTTAAGGAAACTTGGCACAAATTGTAATTCTGCTATTTCTATAGAGTCTATAAATGGTGAGCTAAAAGGTGAAATTTACGGCATTGATAACTTTTTAACTTTTAATGGCACAAACATACAAACGATATATAAAAATATTAAAGAAATGGGCGGACTGGAATTGTTAAATGATCATAATTGATACAAAAAGTTCAGATATTCGTACGATTGATGGAGTTAAAAATATTCCACTATATAAATTTAAAATGCTTCCATATGCACTAGAAAATCGAGAATATACTGACTATATCTTTCAGAGTCCTCAAGCTGTTCTGAACTTTTCTAAACATCTAAATTTATTGAGAAATAACAATACAAATGCGTATGCCATTGGAGATACAACTAAAAATACTCTATCTCATTTTGGCATAGATTCTATAAGCCCTATTATTCCAGGCTCAGAGGAACTCATTAAAAGACTCAAAGATAGAATGCTTGATAAGAAATTTCTTATTATTAAAGGATCCGATGGTTTGAATCTTATTTTCAAATTCCTTGAAGAGAATAATATTAATTCTGATGAGATAAGTGTTTATGAAAGAGTTAGATTAGAAGACTATTCAAGTTTAAAAGAAGATTTTGAGGGAGCGGATGCAATAATATTTCCAAGTGTTTATGCTGCGGATATATTCTTTGAGAAAATTTATACAAAAAATATAAATGCAAAATTATTTTGTATTTCAAACAGAATCTTAAATCAACTTAATAAAAGAGGCTACAAAGCAAAAATTTTAGAGAATTATTTTTCTAAAAGTGAGTTAATTCAGGAAATAAAAAAATCTATTTAGATTTCTTACCATTTCCATTTTTCATTGAAGAAAAGAACTCATCATTTGTCTTATGAGTTTTAATTCTATCAATAAGGAATTGAATCGCTTGAGCATCTTCCATTTCATCAAGGATTTTTCTTAAGACCCACATTCTTTGAAGCTCTTCATCAGTTGTTAATAGATCTTCTCTTCGAGTCCCTGATCTTCTTATATTTATTGCCGGATAAATTCTCTTTTCTGCGATCTTTCTTTCAAGATGAATTTCCATGTTACCTGTTCCTTTAAATTCCTCGTAAATCACCTCATCCATTTTAGAGCCTGTTTCAACTAGAGCTGTTGCAAGAATAGTTAGGCTGCCTCCCTCTTCAAGATTTCTGGCTGCCCCAAAGAATCTTTTTGGTCTTTCAAGAGCATTTGAGTCCACACCACCACTTAAAATCTTTCCTGAGGCAGGTTGAACAGAGTTGTAAGCTCTTCCTAAACGGGTTATTGAATCTAATAAAATGACAACATCTTTTTTGTGCTCTACAAGTCTTTTGGCTTTCTCTATTACCATATTTGCAACCTGAACGTGTCGTGTTGGAGGCTCATCAAATGTGCTAGCTACAACCTCTCCCTTAACAGTTCTAGACATATCTGTAACTTCTTCAGGTCTTTCGTCAATTAATAATACAATCAATTCAACTTCAGGATTATTGCTTTTTATTGAATGTGCGATACTTTGCAGCATTAAAGTCTTACCTGCTTTTGGTGGAGACACAATTAGACCTCTTTGTCCTTTTCCAATTGGTGCAATCAAATCAATTATTCTTGATGAAAGATCTTCATTTGAACCGCTTCCTTGTTCTAACATTAATCTTTCATTTGGAAAAAGAGGTGTTAAATTCTCAAAAAGAATTTTATTTTTTGTTTTTGCTGGCTCTTCTCCATTAATAGTATCAACTTGAATTAGAGCAAAATACCTTTCTTTGTCTTTAGGGGTTCTTATTTTACCCGCAACAGAATCTCCCTTTCTAAGTCCAAATTTTCTAATTTGACTTGGCGAAACATAGATATCATCTTCTCCCGCACAATATGAACCCTGAGGTGACCTCAAGAAACCAAAGCCATCGTTTAATATTTCTAGGACACCGCCACCAAAAATATCTATCCCCTCTGAGGCCTTGTGTTTAAAAATACGAAATATTATTTCTTGTTTTTTAAGTCGCCCAAGATCTTCTAGACCAAGCTCAGTTGCGATCTCGACTAGCTCGCTGATTGGTTTATCTTTAACTTCACTAAGATTCATATAAATTCCGGTATATTAAATTCGAAAATGGTTGAAACTGGTAGGTTTTATTTACTCTGGATGAAAAATGATAACTCTCTTTTTTAAAAGATGCAAAGTAATATATAAAAAATTAAAGCTTTGATCTTATAAATTCATCTAGCTGCTGCTTTGTTAGTGCGCCTATTTCGGTTCCTATATTCTCCGAATTTGAAAAAATCATTAATGTTGGAATTGATCTAATACCATATTCTGCTGCGGTCTCCCTATTAGAATCTACATCCATCTTACAAACTTTAATCTTGTCTTTAAATTCTTCTGCAGCTTCTTCAACTAATGGAGCTAGTTGTTTACATGGCCCACACCATTCTGCCCAAAAGTCTACCAGCACTGGAACTTCAGAGTTAATAACTTCATTTATAAAATCTTCTTTATTTTGAACTTCTACAACGTTACTCATATGTTTTGTATCTCCTTGGATATTTCTTTAGCAGCATAAGAAAGAATAGCATCTGCTCCTGCTCTTTTAATACTAATTATGGATTCTAACATAACCTTTGAATCAAGCCATCCTTGGTTAATTGCAAGTTTTAGCATGCTGTATTCTCCGCTTACTTGATAGGCAAAAGTTGGTATTTTAAAGTTTTCTTTTATTGCATGAATAATATCTAGATATGGCATCGCTGGCTTAACCATAACAATGTCAGCGCCCTCATTTATATCCATAGCAACTTCATGAAGAGCTTCCTCTTTATTTTTTGAAGACATCTGATAAGAAGACTTTGATGATTTGCCTAAATTTGATGATGAGCCCACTGCATCTCTGAATGGACCGTAAAATTTAGAATTATATTTAGCTGCATAGGATAATAAAATTGTATCTTTAAAATCATTGTCCTCAAGAGCTTTTCTTATTGAGCCAATTCTTCCATCCATCATATCGGACGGAGCAATCATATCTGCACCTGAGTTGGCCAAAATTAATGCTTGATCTATCAATATCTTAACAGTCTCATCATTATCTACTGCATCGTTAATAATAACTCCATCGTGACCATGATCTGTGTATGGATCAAGAGCAACATCTGCTATGAGAACAATATCTGGGAACTGTTTCTTAATTGCCACTATAGAAGTTGAAATAAAATTATTGTCTTTTACAGCCTGACTACCTTGACTGTCTTTGTTTGCAGGATCTATTACTGGGAAAACAGCTATTGAATTTATGCCAGACTTCTTAATATCTTCAATTTCTTCTAACGCATTGTCAATTCCATATCTAAAAATATTTGGCATTGAATCAATTGTCTCTTTACCATCAAAGTTCTCCTTTATAAAAACTGGTTGTATTAAGTCGTTTGAGGTTAAACTCGTTTCAGATACCAAATTAATTAGATTAGGATTTCTTCTCAGCCTTCTTAATCTTGTATTAGGAAATTTTCTATCAATATGCATATTTAATCTGTTATTGCTCCAAGGCTTGCTGATTGTACACTCTTTGCATATTTAGATAAGACTCCTTTCTGTGGGGTCTTTATTGGATTGCTCCAATTTAACTTTCTTTTTTCAATTTCGTCTTCATTAACTTTTAATGTTAGTTGATCCGTTTTTGCATCAATTAATATATTGTCTCCATTTTCAACTAAAGCTATAAGCCCACCATCTGCCGCTTCAGGAGATATATGTCCTACAACAAACCCATGAGTTCCACCAGAAAATCTTCCATCAGTAATAAATGCAACTTTATCACCAAGACCTAGCCCCATAATTGCTGAAGTTGGTTTCAACATTTCTCTCATACCAGGACCTCCTTTTGGCCCTTCATATCTTATAACAACAACATCACCTTCATTGATTTGATCATTTAGTATTGCTTTTACGCCCTCCTCTTCAGAATTGAAAACCTGAGCCTTGCCTTCGAAAGATACTCCTTCTTTTCCAGTAATTTTTGCAACTGCGCCTTCTTTTGCTAAATTACCATATAAGATTCTTAAGTGGCTATCTTCTTTAATGGGATCTTCAAAATCTTTTATAATTTCGTCATTTTCATAAGGAGCAATATCTTTCAAATTTTCTTTAATAGTTTTACCCGTTACCGTAATACAGTCACCATTGAGTAGCCCTCTTTCTAACAAATTTTTCATTAAGGGTTGAATCCCTCCTGATGCATTAAGCTCAGACATATAATGAGTTCCAAAAGGTTTTAAGTCAGCCAATACCGGTGTTCTTTTTCCGATTTCAGTGAAATCATCCAAAGTAAGTTTTACGCCAATCGAATGCGCCATGGCTAATAAGTGAAGAACAGCATTTGTTGAACCGCCTAAAGCGATAACAATGGTAATTGCATTTTCGAATGCTTCTCTTGTCATAATATCTGATGGCTTAATATCATTCTCAAGTAAATGCATGATGGCTTTTCCAGCATCTATACAATCTTGATTCTTGAGAGTTGAAACTGCATCCTGACTGCTGCTTCCGGGCAAACTCATTCCAAGGGCCTCAATTGCAGAGGCCATGGTATTTGCAGTATACATACCCCCACATGAACCAGGTCCTTCAACAGAGATTTCTTCAAAATGAATTAATTCATTCTCATTTATTTTGCCTTTAGAAAACTCACCAACTTTTTCTGAAACAGTAACGTAGTCTGTATTTTCTTTACTTGGTTTGATAGATCCTCCATATATAAATATGGAAGGTCTATTTAGCCTTGCTATTCCAATTAAACAACCAGGCATATTTTTATCGCACCCCCCTATGGCTATTAATCCATCATACCCAAGGCAACCAACAACTGTTTCAATTGAATCTGCAATAACTTCTCTTGATACTAATGAGTATTTCATACCCTGGGTGCCCATAGAAATACCATCTGATACTGTTATTGTATTAAAAAGTACTCCTTTGCCACCTGATAAGTTAATAGAATCCTCAACGATTTCTGATAGTTTATTTAAATGCATATTGCATGGAGTTACTTTCGCTCCAGTTGAAGCTACTCCTACTAGAGGCTTTGAAAAGTCTTCGGTTGTGAATCCTACTCCACGCAACATTGAACGAGAAGCAGCCTGATTTGGTCCATCAACTAGCTCTTTTGAATACTTTCTTGTGCTCATTTTTTAAATAATTTTCTCAATCGGATGCGTATCTTAACGCAGCTGAGAGCAATTTTTTAGTATATTTTTCTTTTGGATATTCAAAAACCTCATTTGAAAGGCCAGATTCTACTATTTTTCCATCTTTCATTACAAAAATATAATCTGACATAGACCTAATAACTTTTAAATCGTGACTAATAAAAAGATAGGTTAACTTATACTCATCTTGAATATCTTTTAATAAATTAATTACTTGTATTTGTATTGAACGATCAAGTGCTGAAGTTGGTTCGTCTAAAATCATAAAAGCTGGATTCATTATCAAAGATCTTGCAATAGCGATTCTTTGCCTTTGTCCACCAGAGAATTCATGAGGGTATTTATTTTTTGCATTTAGATCTATGTCTACATCTGAAAGAACTTTATCAATTCTTTTTTGTATTTCTTTCTTTGAGAATTTAAAATGAACGCCCAAACCTTCTCCAACAATCTCTCCAACTGTCATTCTTGGTGATAATGAGCCATAAGGGTCTTGAAAAACTATTTGTATATGCTTTTTAATCTCCTTTGAAGAATCTTTAATTTCTTTACCATTAAAACTAATTCTGCCCTCGAATTTTGTAAGATTTGCAATTGCTTTACCAAGTGTAGATTTTCCAGATCCAGATTCACCAACTAAGCCTATGGTTGTGTTCTCATGTATGTTTAACGAAGTGTCTTTTACAGCGTGGAATCTATTCTTCTTAAAAAAATTTGTCCTAGGCATATCGTAATAAACATTTAGATTATCAATTTCTATAAGGGGTTTATGATTTTTATTAATATCAAGTTTTGGGGTAGGCTCTGCGCTAAGTAGTTTCTCAGTATAGCTATGTTGAGGATCATCAAAAACATTGTCGGTATCTCCACTTTCTACTATTTTACCATTTTGCATTACACAAACCTGATCTGAAAATTCCTTTACCAAGCCTAAATCATGAGTGATGAATAAAATAGACATACCTAATTCTTGTTTTAATTTAGACATAAGGTCGAGTATCTGGGCTTGTATCGTTACATCAAGAGCCGTAGTTGGTTCATCTGCAATTAATAGCTTTGGTTTGTTAACCAAAGCCATAGCTATCATGATCCTTTGCCTTTGACCTCCTGACAATTCATGAGGATAAGAATTGAATCTTCTCTCTACATTATCAATTTCAACCAATTTCATTAGCTCAATTGCCTCTTTTTTTGCTTGATATCTTGAAGCATTAGTATGCAAAAGAACTGATTCTGTTATCTGCTTACCAACTTTATGATATGGATTTAAAGAGGTCATTGGCTCTTGAAAGACCATTGAAATTATATTTCCTCTTATAGATAAGAGTTCCTTCTTTTTTGCATTAATTATCTCTTTACCATTAAATTTAATAGATGAGCCTTTTGCATATGTTGCTTGCGGAACCGGTAAGAGTTGCATGATAGACATAGCCGTAACCGACTTACCTGAGCCAGATTCTCCAACTAGCGCCAGAGTTTTATTCGTTTCAATATCAAAATTGATATCATCTACAGCTCTAAATAAGCCATCTCTAACTTTAAAATCTATTCTTAAGTTCCTTACTTCAACAATATTTTTCATAATATTTCTTTATATTCTGCTAAAAAATCATTTACTGCTAATTTTGCAGCTTTTAACCGAGTCATTGATGCAAAGCCATGAAACAATGATGGGTAATGTAATTGTTTCACAGAAGTACCACTTTCATGAAGTAAAAAAGCATAATTTTCTGCTTCATCCGATAAGGGATCAAATCCAGCAGTAACTATAATTGTTTCTGGTATTTGCGATTTTTCTTTATACAGCAACAGATCATATGTATTTTGTGACCTGTCTGAAGAGTTTGATTCAAACTTTTGCCAAAACCAAAGCATTGCTTTTTTTGTTAGTAAATAGTTCTCTTTAAATAATTCATGTGACTCATAATCACAACTTGGATCGCACATTGGGTAGATCAAAAACTGACTATGAACATTTTCTTTATTTTCATTTGCTAATTGGTGAGTTATAGAAGCAGCAAGATGAGCTCCTGCGCTATCTCCACACAAGCTAATATTTTTAATATCTATTCCCCTACTCATTAACCAATCTATAGCAATGAGCCCTTCATTTAATGCGTGTGGGTATTTATATTCGGGTGACAAGGAATAGTCTAATGAGAAAATTTTTGTTCTTAACTTCTCAGAGAAATATGCAACAGTGTCATCATGAGTTTCGATAGAATTTAATACGTAGCCTCCTCCATGAAAAAACAAAATAACATTATTATTATCGGTTTTATATGGCATGTATTCTCTGATCTTTATATTATTATTTTCCCCAATAAAATAATCTTTTCTTTCTACAATTTTTTTTGTTTTTTTAGATAAAATTAAATTCTTTCTTTTTCGCTCAATCACATCTCTTATTTCAGAAATATCTTCATCGAGTACCTCATGAATATCAAATTTGGGAATTAAAGATAAGAAAATTTTAGATTGCATATCAAAAAAGAATTTTCTCTTCTCGTCTTTATTAAAAAAAAAGATAACGTTTAAGAACCAAACCGGTATTAAGAAAAAAAGATTAATAAAAAAATTTCTAAGCATATTCAAATAATTATAATCAAAGTATCACTTCACATTGTATTTCGTGAAGTTTATCCTACATAGTCATGAAAAAGATATTCTTTATATTTATTATAGTTGTACATAGTTTTGAAATGTTGGGTGGAAATAATTTTATATTTCCAGAGAATGATAATGAAGTAGTGCCGGCGAAAGAGGCATTTAGTTTAGACATAATAAAAGAAAATGACGCAATCACAGCAACATGGAATATTAAAGAAGACTGCTATATTTATCTAGATTCAGTATCTGTAGCAAAAGAAGGCAGTAAAATTAAATTCAAAAGGCTTGAAGGAGACTCTCTAGATTACAGGGACGAATTCTTTGGAGAAACCAAGATAATAAAAGATATTTTAAAAATCTCTTTTGAATATAGTCCTGAAGATAAAGGAATAAAGATATCCTACCAAGGATGTTCTGAAAAAGGTTTTTGTTACCCAGTACAAGTTTTAAGTATCAACTAAAATCTTATAATTTATTTTAAAATCTGTTAAAATCTTTTAAATGAAACTATTAGTTTTAAATGGTCCCAATCTAAATCTTCTTGGCCTAAGAGAGGAAGACATTTATGGCTCTGAATCTCTGGAAGATATTGAGGCCAGGCTAAAAATTATTGCTTCTGAAAATGGTTGTGAAATAGATTTTTATCAAAGCAATGCAGAGCATAAACTGATAGATGCAATCCAAAACTCCTTTCATAAAAGTGTAGACGCAATTATTTTTAATCCTGCAGGTTATACACACACGAGTGTTGCCCTAAGAGATGCACTATTGGCAGTAAAAATCCCATTTTTTGAAGTTCATATCTCTGATATTGACTCAAGAGAAGACTTCAGAAAAAAATCATATTTTAGTGATATAGCTAAAAAAGTGTTTAGTGGCTACGGAGTAAAGGGATATGAACTTGCTTTAAATGAAGCATTAAATTTAAATAGGTAAAATTATGGATATTAGAAAAATTAAAACACTTATCGAAATGTTAGAAGAGTCAAATCTAAAAGAAATTGAGGTAAGTCAAGGAGATGAATCTGTAAGAATATCTAAGCAATCTGATGAAGTTAAAATTGTTAAAGATAGTGATACCAAAAATAATTCGAATTAGACATAAGCGAAATTTAGCAACATCAAAAAAATAAAATTACAAATGAGTTTAAATTACAACCCACAATTAATTGAAAGAAATATTCAAGAAAAATGGGACAAAGAAAGTAGATATGTTTCTAAGATAGACGGAAGAGAAAAATATTATTGTTTATCGATGTTTCCATATCCTTCAGGAAAACTTCATATGGGACACGTTAGAAACTACACCATTGGAGATGTAATTTCTAGATATAAGAGGATGCGTAATTTTAATGTATTTCAGCCGATGGGCTGGGACGCATTTGGATTGCCAGCAGAAAATGCAGCTATAGCGAACAAGGTCAGTCCAAAAGATTGGACAAATCAAAATATAGAAAATATGAAAAGTCAGCTTAAATCTCTTGGATTAAGTTATGACTGGTCAAAAGAACTGAGAACTTGTGAACCTAGTTATTATAAATGGGAACAACTTTTATTTAAAAAATTATATGATGCTGGATTAGTTTATCGAAAAAAGTCGATGGTTAACTGGGATCCTGTTGATGAAACAGTTTTAGCAAATGAACAAGTCATTGATGGAAAGGGATGGAGGTCTGGGGCGCAAATAGAAATCAAAGAAATTGATCAGTGGTTTATAAAAATCACTAATTATGCTGAGGAACTTCTTGATTCATTGGATAATCTTGATTGGCCAGAAAATGTAAAAACAATGCAAAAAAATTGGATTGGAAAGTCATATGGAGCTGAAATTAAATATAAGATTGAGAATTCTGAAGACTTTCTAACAACTTTCTCTACAAGGCCAGATACTATATTTGGAGTTTCATTCTTAGCTATTTCTCCAAATCATAGCCTGGCTGTTAGTTTGGCAAATAGTAATGAGGAAATTTTTAAATTTTTAGAAAAATGTAAAGAAATGAAGACTGCAGAAGCAGATATTTCTAAAGCAGATAAATTGGGCATAGATACAAATTTAAAGGTTATTCACCCCTTAACAGGTAAAAAAATTCCTGTATGGATCGGAAATTTTGTTTTGTTAGATTATGGAACTGGAGTGGTTATGGGAGTTCCTGCTCACGATGTTAGAGATCATGAATTTGCAATTAAATACAATTTAGATATCAAGCAAGTGATTGAAACTGATAAAGATGAGCTACCGATTTTAGAAAAAGGCGTGCTTATAAATTCAAAAATCTTTGACGGCATGAAGTCAGATAGTGCAACAGCTCAAATAATAAGTGAGCTTATAAAATTAAAATTAGGTGAAGAATTAATTCAGTTTAGGTTGAGGGATTGGGGTGTTAGCAGACAAAGATACTGGGGTTGTCCTATTCCTGTTCAATACAAAGACGGCGTGCCAAATGTAATAGATGAAAAAGATATGCCTGTTGAGCTACCAGAATTGAATAAAGATGAGTCTCCAACTCCTCTTAGTCAAAATAAAGAATTTTTAGAAATTAATGAGAGTCTTAAGAGGGAGAGTGATACTTTTGATACTTTTATGGATTCATCTTGGTATTATGCGCGATTTACATCAGCTAATAATGATGATGAAGTTTTTGATGAAAACACCCGATATTGGCTGCCGGTAGATCTTTATATTGGCGGAATTGAACACGCTATATTGCATCTTTTATATTCAAGATTTTTTCATAAGGCTTTGAGAGATATTGGCTTGGTTATGGGAGATGAGCCATTTAAGAGACTATTAACTCAAGGCATGGTATTAAAAGATGGGGCAAAAATGTCCAAATCAAAAGGAAATACAGTTGATCCACAGCCATATATAGAAAAATATGGTGCTGATACGGTCAGACTTTATATGATGTTTACATCCCCTCCAGAACAAAGTCTTGAGTGGAGTGAATCTTCTGTAGAGGGGTCTGCAAGATTTCTAAAAAAAGTATGGAATTTAATACATGAAAGAGAGTATAAAAAACTTGATGATCAATTTAATTTTTCCAAAGATGAACTTGCTTTAAGAAGAAAGACTCATGCAACATTAAAAAAAGTCGAGAATGACTATGAAGTAAGGTTTTCTTTTAATACGGCGATCGCAGGAATAATGGAATTGCTGAATTCAATACCTGAAGACTTCAAAGATGCTAAAGCTTCTGATTCAAAAAAATACTGCCTTAATGAAGCTATATTATTTATATTGCAAATGCTGTCTCCAATTGCGCCCCATATATGTGAACATTTATGGAAAAGTTTTTATGGAGCAGAGTCCGATATCGAAGCTTCATGGCCAAAAATAAACGAGAATCTTTTAGAAGTCGAAGAATTCGAGTTAATCATTCAGGTTAATGGCAAAGTAAGAGGTAAAGTAAATATTGATAAGAGCACTGAACAAGATGAAATTGAAAAAGTTGCATTAAATGTTGAAAATGTAATGAACTTCATAAGCACCTCAGAAATCAAGAAAACTATTTATATTGAAAATAAGTTGATTAATTTTGTAATCTGATCTTATTGTTATTTTCTAATATACTTGTCACTAAATGAGAAAAAAAATAAACCTTCGTATCTTTTTAATAATATTTATTTTTGTTCAAAGTTGCGAATTAAATCAGTTTGAACAAGCAAAAATAAGTAGTAATAGTTACTTGCTTATTTTTGATTCTAGCATTCCTACCTCATTTCAAACTAAATTGAATTCAATATTCAAATTAAAAAATGATGATCAGAATAAAAGCATCCAAATTAAAATAAATAATTATGTTTTCAAAAAATATGACATTTATTCAGGCAACTCATTAAGGGCATTAGAAAGCGAGGCTAAATCATCAATAAGAATATCAATAGATGGTGATAAGGTTATAAATAAAACATTAATGAGCATGAAAAGATTTAGTTCAATTGAGTTAAATCCTTTAGCTGAACAGGAAATGATGTATTTTATTGAAAATGAGTTACTTGAAGATCTGTTAAATCAAATAACTTTAGAGGTGAATGTAATTGATATGTGATGCTGGTTCTTTAAAAAAATATGTAGATAAATCTCATAAAATATTCTTCATTTTTGGTCCAGAGGTTGTTTTAAGAAATAGCTCCATAGACCAAATTAATAAATTCCATTTTGAGAAGGGATTTACTGAAAAAAAAACTATTTTTGAAAAAGATTTTAAGAGCATAGAAAAAATAATAATTGAGAATGCTGGTGGATCATTATTTGGCTCAAAAACCATAATTGAAATATTTCATAACGGTGGGAAGATTCCTAAAGAGATAACAAATATTTTTGAAATTTCAAATATAGAAAAGATGGATAACATCATTATTGTTTTGAGATCAGTATTGGAAAAAATTAACCAATCAACAAAATGGGTTAAGAAGATGAATGACTCAGCGTTAATAATTCAGTGCTCCAAGTTAAAATCTTTCGAAGAAAAAATATGGGTCAAGAATCAGCTAAAATTCATGAGTGAAAAAAATGCTAAAGAATATACTGAAAGAATTACAGACATGTATTCTGGTAACTTAATTGCACAAAATAATGAAATTAATATCCTGAAATTAACGTACTCTGATGATAGCGAAAGTTCGAATATAGGTATAGACAATGCAGAATTTCTTCCTTATCAATTAGAAGATAAGATTATTGAAATGAATACAGATTATGCATTAAGAATTGTTAAATCTATAAAGAATAATGACGATCATTATGGTCCGCTCTTGGTTTTTATAATAGGCAAAATAATAAATACGGCTGTGAGCTGTCATCAAAATATAAATAAGAAGGCTAGTCTAAAAAATGCTGGAATATGGGATAGCAAAATTTCAACATATATGAGCTTTGTTAAACAGAATACTTTAAAAAAGATGATGCCATTGCAGAAAAAAGTTTACGAATTAGATTTAGCATCTAAAGGTTTAGCTGGAATTACAAAAGATCAATTTTGGCAAGAAATTGACAATATGGTGATTAATTTAACTACCGCTTAGAAATTTTTTAACAAAAATTTTTTCACATCTTTTAAAGAGGCTTTGATTTTGTTCAAGTTCAGTCTCAATACCTAAGACATCTATCACTTCTGCTAGACCTTTTGTAGAGCTAGTTAACCAAATAGACTTGGCAGCTCTTACATCACTAACGCTGAATTCACCCTCTTCAACCTTTATACCTGACGCTTTGATCTCATTAATAAGTAATTCTCTAGTAATGCCTGGTAGAATATTATTCGAAAGGGCTGGAGTAAAAACAGTATCGTCATTTGCAAAAAAGACATTTGATGCTCCTCCTTCAGTGAGGATATTGTTTTTATGCATAATTACCTCATTGCAATCACGTCTTTTTGCATCGTTCATACTCAAGATGTTTCCAAGTAAAGAGGTTGATTTAATATCACATCTTTGCCATCTCAAATCTTCACACAACATTACTTTTATTTTTTGTGACTTAAAAGTATGTTTCACTGCATAACCAAAAGTTTCAACAGGAAGTGAGTCATCAAAAATATGAGATCGAATAAGATCAATACCTCTAGTTACTTGATAGTAAACATAGCCATTTATCAGGTTACTCTTTTCGATTAACTTATGTATTTCACTAGATGTTTTGTCTATATCTAGAGTTAGTTTCAAAGCATGACAGCTTCTTTTAAGTCTTTTTATATGTCTTTTAAATGCTATCATTTTGGAATTGCAAAAAGGTATTACCTCATAAACGCTGTCAGAAAAAGTATAAGCTCTGCTTAGAGGCGATATTTTTATTTCATTAAGATAGTTAAATCTGCTGTTATAAACAGCATGGATTTTATCCATTTAAGCCGCGCCGAATAGACCGTAAAGCCAGAGAACAAATCTAGACCAGAGTCTACCAAAAAAGCCTTTTGCTTCAATATCATCAAGGGCAACAAGCTCAGATGTTAAAACCACAGCATCATTACTTATGATTTCAAGTGTTCCAATTTCTTGTCCTTTTTTAATAGGCGCTTGAATATTATTTTTTATATTGTAGTTAACCTTTACATCCTTGAAGCTGGTCCTTGGGAGTGTTATTGAAATATCCTTTTGAACACCAAGTCTAACCGTATCAGCTTTACCTCCCCAAACTTCAGCAGTCGTGTATTCTTTTTCAGCTTCAAAGTAATTCTGTGTTGCATAAAATCTAAAACCATACTCAAGCAATCTTTGTGTATCTGAAAAACTGCCATTTGCACTATCACTTCCAGCTACTACTGTTATTAATCTCATGTTTGCTCTTTTGGCAGAACCAATTAAGCAATAACCTGCTGATGATGTATGGCCAGTTTTTACACCATCAGAAGTTTCATCTCTCCATAATAGTTTGTTTCTATTGTATTTATTACCAGAAATGCCTCCATATTCAAATTCTTTTTCTTTGAATAAAGAATATACTTCAGGGAAATTAATTATAAATTCTGAAGTTAAAAGAGCTAAATCACTTGCAGAAGTCAGATGACCCTCACTAGGTAATCCTGTTGAGTTTGCAAAATTTGTGCTTTTCATTCCTATTGCAGCTGCGTATGAATTCATAAGGTCCACAAAGCCCTCTTCAGTTCCACCAACATACTCAGCAATAGCAACAGAGGCATCATTTCCTGATTGGATCATGATTCCTTTTAACAAATCTGCAACGGTAACTTTTTTACCAACTTCTATAAACATTTTTGAGCCGCCCATCTTCCAAGCTTTTTCGCTAACAAGAACTTCATCATCCAAGCTAATTAAATTATTTTTGATCTGATCTGCTACAACATATGCTGTCATAACTTTTGTCATGCTTGCTGGCTCTATTTGTCCGTTGGAATTCGATTCAGCTATTACTTTGTTAGTATCTGGGTCGATGAGAATATAACTTTTTAAATTAAGCTCTGGCGGATTTGGTACAAAACTTTGGCTTAGAATAAAATTGGTTGATATGAAAGCTAATAATAATAATTTTTTCATCTTTAATTCTTATATTTTTTTAAACTCTTCTGATAAATAATACACTGCCATTGCATAAACATCACTAATATTATATCTAGCAATTGCATAAAAATTATCATCAGCAATAAAATGTAACTCCTTTCCGTTCTCATCGAATGTCAACGGCAAGAATCTTGTTAAAGATTCATGTGGTTTATAAAACTTTCTTACATTATTTGGATAAACCCTTGTAACAATATTTCCATCTTTTTTCCAACCATGTACCTTTAAGTAATTTGCAATACTGCCTATTGCATCCTCGACAGAATTAAACAAGTCTGCATATTGGTCGCCATCATAGTCAATTGCATAAGCTCTATAACTTGAGGATATGAATTGTCCATACCCCATTGCGCCTGCATAGGATCCTTTAGTCTCAAGAATATCTAAATTATTTTCCCTAGTTAATAGAAAAAATTGTATTAATTCGCTTCTAAAAAATTTAGATCTTCTGGGGTCATCAAAACCTAAAGTCGTAAGACTATCAATTACCCTATACCTCCCCATAATACTGCCATAGCGAGTTTCAACACCCAAAATTGCAGTTATTACTTCTTTAGGGACACCAAATTCTTCTTCTGCTCTTTCAAGAGTTTCTATATTTTCTTTTATAAATTTTTTACCATTAACAATCCTGTTTTTTTCTAAAAAAATTTCTTTGTACTCATCCCAGGTTTTTGTTTTTTCAGCTGGATTTGCGACAGATACAAGCATTTCATTTCTTTTCTTTGCATCTTTCAAAACCTCAATTACAAAAGATTCGTCAAATCCATGAACTTTCACAAGCTCATTTATAACTGCTTTACTGTCTTTATGATTAGAATAATCAGCAACAACATTAAAGGTTAAGGATATTGATATAAATAATAGTAATCTTTTCATTTTTGCATTAATTTTTTATGAGTAGCCATAGAAATTATAATCCCAAATGCTATATAGAATGATAACAAAGATGAGCCTCCTTTGCTGATAAATGGAAGCGGCATTCCCACAACTGGAATTATTCCAACAACCATTGCAAGGTTTATAAATATTGTAGAAATAAATAAGAGGCTTAGCCCTCCTATTGTTAACCTGCAGAATCTATCTCTAGCATTTACAGCTAAATAAAAACATCTAAGTATGATAAAGAAAAATGTAGACATCAAAATACAAGCCCCAATAAAACCAAACTCTTCAGCAATTACTGCAAAAATAAAATCCGTTTCGGTCTCAGGCAAGAAATCAAGATGGGCCTGAGATCCAGACCCATATCCCTTACCTTGAATTCCTCCAGATCCAATCGCAATTTTTGATTGGGTTATATTCCATCCAGATCCATATGGATCTGCAGTTGGATCAAGCAATGTAAGAATTCTCTGCCTTTGAAATGGCTCTAAAAAATTATTCCATATAAATGGGAGAGATAAGATTATGATACCGAATGATGCGCCAATAAACCTCCAACTTAAACCTGCTAAAAATAATATATATAAGCCTGCTATAAAGATAACTAAACTTGTGCCGAGATCAGGTTGAATTCTAACTAAATTAACAATAGTAATTATTATGATCATGCTTATTGCAGTATTCAACAAACTAATTGGTAAGGGTTTGTTATGCAAATAAGCTGCTAAGAAAACTGGTAATGCAATTTTAATAATCTCTGAAGATTGTAATGTAAAAAATCCAAGGTCTAACCATCTTTTTGCACCATTGACTTCTTTGCCAAAAAAAATAGTTAAAATTATTAAAGAGATTGATAGTATTAAAAAAAATGAAGCATTATTTTTATAAAAATCTGGGTCTACTTGACTTAATAAGAACATAAGAACCAAGCCTAGCACGACAAAAAATGATTGCTTGATAGTAGTTTCAATATTTCCTTGGGAAGCGCTATACAAAAATATTAAACCCATAATAGATAATAGGGTTATGGAGATAAAAAGATATTGGTCAAAATATATCTTGGTTTTAAATATTTTTAATAGTTTATTCATTGCTTATAAGGCTATTTAAAACTTCAATAGCTACTGGCCCTGCAACAGAACCTCCGCTTTCTCCGTTTTCAATTACTACACTTATTGCATATTTTGGTTTTGGCATTGGGGCAAATGCTATTATTATTGCGTGGTCTCTTTGGCCCTCAACCTCTCTTATTATTTTATAATCTTCTTTCGTTTCTGTGCTTACAAGCTCGACGGTCCCTGATTTTGCAGCTACAACATAGTTCTTTAGATTTCTCAATCTTCCTGCAGTTCCTTTTGGGTTTTCTATTACTCCTATCATGCTTTTATGAATATTTTCCCAATCTTCATCTGTAAGATTATTGCTTACAAAACTATCTTTTTTTGAAGCAACATTTTGAACAAAAGAAAACCTATCCAAGCTCCCTTTTTTTGCTAAAAATGCAGAATAATATGCTAGTTGCATTGGTGTTGAACTTAAGTAACCCTGGCCAACGCCCATGTTAACAGTGTCGCCTTTGAACCAACCGAAGTTAAGTTTATTCATTTTCCATTCAGGATCTGGCAACAATCCACTATCAGGTATAAAGCAATCTATACAGACATTTCTTCCGAAACCAAAATTAGATAAATGGTCAACCAAATCTTCTATTTCTGATTTATATGCTAGTGAAAAAAAGAAAGTGTTAGAACTCTCAATTATTGCATCCATAAGGTTAATCTTCCCATGTCCACCCTTCTTCCATCCTCTATAAACTCTATTATCTTCAGGAAGTACAAAAAAGCCTGGGTCGTCTATAGTATATTTCCAGTCTATTATGTTATTTTCTATTCCATATAAACCAATGGCTGGTTTAATAGTTGAAGCTGGTGAATATCTTCCCTGACCTGCTCTATCAAAAAATGGCTTGTCATTGTTATTTGCTAATTTATTGTATTCTTCGGAAGACAATCCATTTGCAATTGCATTAATTGGAAATGAGGGTGAACTAACATAAGTTACTATTGCACCGGTATCTATTTCTACTGCAACTACTGCGCCCCTTCTATTGTCTAATTGTTCATAGGCAACCTTTTGACTTTTTATATCTAAAGAAGTGTATAAATCTTCTCCATCTATAGCAGGGATCTCTTCTATTTCATTTAACAATTTTCCAGATGCGTCTACCTCATAGATTTTTTTACCGAAATAACCTCTAAGTTTTTTATCATAGATTTTTTCAAGTCCTGTCTTTCCAGTTAGGTAACCATTGGAATATTTAAAAATTGTTTCTTTTGGATTAAGGCCTTGGTCTTTCAGTATTAACTCTAAGCTATCATCACTCAAATCTCCTACATATCCAACTGAATGAGAAAACAACTCTGAATAAATATTTTCTCTTGAATATCTTTCTTCAATAAAGGTATTTTTAAATTGATATCTCCTAGATTCGAATTTTGCAATTTCCTCTTGACTTAAATTTTGCTTTAAAACGATTTCTCTATTTAATTTAGCTTTGCTTTTAAAGTTCTCTCTGACAAATATGATGTCTTTTTCAGATAGATCGATTATGTTTTCTATCTCAGATATATGCTTATCAATATCTTCGATCTTTGATGGATTTAATATTAAGTTATATCTGGGTTTATTGTTTACTATGATATTTCCATTTCTATCATAAATTATTCCTCTTCTTGGTTGAATAAGTATTTCTCTTGTCTTATTTTCCAAAGATGCAATCTCATAATCGGTATAACTTGATACTTGAAGAGAAAAGGTTTGATAAATAAAAAATGAGAATAGAATTCCAAAAAATAAGTAAACAATTGTAAGTCTGTTAAAAAAGTTCTTTTTTTCTTTGCTTCTTTCGTTTAGATCTATCATTTGTGGTACGGCATATTACTTATTATTGTATGGGCTCTATATATCTGCTCCACTAATAATAATCTAAATATTCTATGTGGGAATGTTAATTTTGAGGCAGAAAATACTTTATCGGATCTTTTTATAACATTTGGTGAGAGTCCAAATGAGCCTCCAACAATAAAAATAATCTTTTGTCTTAGCTTATGACAATCTAAAATAAAATTACTAAACTCTTTACTATATATAGTGTCCCCATCAAGATCCCAGGAAATCACAAAGTCATTCTTTGAGATCTTAGAAAGAATTAAACTTGATTCCCTATCTAGCACTTCATTTAAGGTGAAGTTAGGGTTTTGTTGGCTTTTCAAATTTATAAAATCAATACTCAGATTTTTTGGTAACTGTTTGGTATAAAATTCAATACCCCTAGACTCCCATTGGTTTGGCTTATTTCCAACACTAATAACTCTAATTATCATTAATTGAAGTTCTTAGAAGGCTGTTTTGTCCCCATAGCCCCTCTAAATCATAAAGGTCTCTTTGATCTTGTTTCATTATGTTAACCACAACATCTCCGCAATCAACAAGAATCCATCCTGTTTCGAGCTCGCCCTCGACGCTGATGATATTAATATTATTTTCTTTAAGATTATCTACTAATTTCTTAGATACAGATGCTGCATGTCTATTTGAATTTGCAGTGGCTATGATAATCTTATCTGCAAAAGAAGAAATTCCTTTTACATTTAATAATAGGATATTTTCAGCTTTACTTTCACTGAGGCTGTTATTGCAAATTTGAGAGAGATTTTTCTTAGGCAAATTAAAGTTAATATTATTAATATAATAGTAATTGATATACTAAATCATAATCATTAAAAGGGTAAGTAATTTTGGAAAACTTTATTGAATCAATTACTGAATTTGTATCAAACTACAAGACATACATTTTATGGCTTGCAACGATTTCACTTTTTGTTTTTATTTTTAGTTTAGTTAGCATTAAATGGTTGGTGGCCCTAATACCAACAGATTATTTTGTTAAGAAAAATATTTCAAAATCCAAAAAATCATATTCATTATTATGGCTTATGTCGATAATTGTGAAAAACATAATAGGTTACACATTAATACTAGGAGGTATACTAATGTTGGTTCTTCCTGGTCAAGGTTTGTTTACGATACTTATGGGTTTGATTTTGAGCAATTACCCTGGCAAATATACTATTGAAAAAAGAATTATTTCAATTCCTAGCATTTTGAAGACAATTAATTGGCTAAGAAAAAAATCTAATAAGCCTCGTCTTAAAATATAAAATGTTTAGCTAGTTGATATTTCTTCAATATATTTTGAAAGAATTGAGAATCTTTGCGACGCATCGAATGCCTCTAATAAGCTTTGTTTATGAGTCCATGATATTGGTATAAGTCCTGCTAAATGGTATGCGACTGAATCTGCAGAGTTAAAATCAATATCGATAGGCATATTTGCCACTTTGGGATGCTTTACAAGCTGAGAAAGAATACTAGAAATCTCTGGAAACTTTGCTAATAAAGCTTGGTCATCAACCTCAGGATCTATGATTGGTTGTGTTTGAGCCATATTAAGCCCATCTTCAAGCTGAACTAAATCTTTGATAGATACCTTATTTATTGATTTTACAGTTATTCCAAGCAAATTATTTGGGAGATTATTAAAGTCTATTATTTCAACATATGTACCCTTCTGAGAAACTTCATAATCATCATTGTTAGATAGTTTTTTTTGAAAAGTGATTACAAAACCGTGATTATTTTCCATACAGCTTTTAACCATATTAATGTACCTAGGTTCAAAAATTTGAAGGTTTTGTATTGTTCCTGGAAGAGCAACAATGCCTAACGGGAAAATAGGTAGATTGTTATTTTTCAATATATTCTAGTATGGGTTTGATAAATTTTTGACTATCTTTGTTAGTCATTACTAAAATAATATCATAATCTGAGATTGTTTCCTTGAGGTTTAATAACAATGTTTCGATTTCATGGTGTGTTTGATCATATTTATATACTTTCTTGTGATCTAGTAAAATTGTCTTATCAAGTGATGAAAATGAATTGATTAAATATTCTTTGTGATGACCAGATGACATTGTATTAGATCCAAGCTCCACAATGCCTAGTATTTTTTTATCAGGATATTTTCTTCTAATGGCTCTTGTAGAAAAATCAATTGCTGTTGGATGATGAGCAAAATCATCATATACCTTTATTTTAGTTGTTTCAGCTACTAGCTCTAACCTTCGTAAAACCCCTTTAAAAGTTTTTAGTGACTTGATCGAGTCATCGATTGAAACCCCATCAAATCTAGCTGCAAGTATTGCTGAAACATAATTTTTAAAATTATGTTCTCCAATCAAAGGCAATTCTTTAAGTGAAAATTTTTGTTTGTCGACCGTAAATTCCATCATATTAAAATCAGTTTTAATTTTATCTGAATTAATAGGAGTTTTTTGACACCATAATCCACTCTTAATTAAATCATTGCAATTTGCATCGTCCTCAAAATAAATAATGTTTCCGGAGCTGGGGATAATCTTTAGAAGATTATGAAACTGTTTTTTTATGCTATTAATGTCATCAAATATGTCAGCATGATCAAACTCAATATTATTAATAATTAAATTCATAGGAGAGTAATGAATAAATTTTGAACGTTTATCAAAGAAAGCGGAGTCGTATTCGTCAGCCTCTATGACAAAAGATTTGTGAGTTCCAAAGTTCGCAGAATTATCAAAATTTTGTGAAATTCCACCAATTAAAAATCCTATATCTTTTCCCTGCTCTCTTAAAATATGGGCAAGCATATAAGCAGTAGTGGTTTTTCCATGAGTGCCTGATACAGCAAAAACATTTCTATTCTTAAGTTCTTTTCCTAGCATCTCTGGACCTGAAACAAATGGAAGTTTTTTATCTAAAATCTCTTCAACTGATTCATTGCCGCGCGATAATGCGTTGCCAATTACATAGAGATCAGATTTTGGCATCAGATCTTTTTGGTAGCCTTGAATTGTTTCAATGCCAATCTTTTTTAAATAATCTGACATTGGTGGGTAATACTGAGTGTCAGATCCTGATACCTCATGTCCTGATTCTTTTAATATTTGAGCTAAACCTGCCATGAAGGTTCCGCAAACACCTAGGATATGTATTCTCATATTAGTTATAATACGATACTTGAATTTTATTCAAAGTATTAAGCGGGGAAATAATGAAAAAAAATGCTTTTTATGCACAATCTGGTGGGGTAACCTCAGTAATAAATGCTACTGCTGCTTCTCTAATACTAGAGGCCAAGAAACATAAATCTAAAATTGGTAAAGTATATGCTGGAAAGAATGGAATTCTTGGAGCTCTCAAAGAAGAGCTTATTGATACCTCAAAAGAAAGCATATCTGCAATTAACTCGTTAAAAGAAAGACCAGGTGGGGTTTTTGGATCATGCCGACTAAAGCTTAAAGATCTTGATAAAAATAAAAGGGAATATGAGCGATTAGTAGAGGTTTTTAAAGCTCATAATATAGGTTATTTTTTTTATAATGGTGGCAATGACTCAGCTGATACCGCCTTTAAGGTATCACAAATTAGTAAAAAGTTAGGTTATCCGATTAACTGCATCGCAATTCCAAAAACTGTTGATAATGATCTTGCTATTACAGATTGTTGTCCTGGGTTTGGTTCAGCTGCAAAATACATAGCAACTTCAACGCTTGAAGCATCTCTTGATGTTGAGTCAATGTCAGAGACTTCAACAAAAGTTTTTATTCTTGAGGTTATGGGCCGTCATGCTGGATGGTTGGCTGCATCCTCTGCATTAGCAAGATCTTCCAAACACGATGCACCACACATTATTCTTCTTCCAGAGATTGTGTTCAATCAACAAAAGTTTTTAAATAAAATAAAAGGTGTTATCAAAAAAAACGGGTATTGTGTAATTATTGCTTCTGAGGGAGTTAAAAATACCAAAGGAAATTTTTTAGCTGAAGCAGATACTAAGGATGCCTTTGGCCATTCTCAACTTGGGGGAGTGGCGCCGTATTTATCATCATTGATAACAAAAAAACTTAAATTAAAGAATCATTGGTCTGTTTCAGATTATCTTCAAAGAAGCGCACGTCACATCGCATCAAAAACTGATCTTCAACATGCCGAGGCAGTTGGAGTTCATGCTATTAAATATGCAATTAAAGGTATGAATGGTGTTATGCCAGTAATTATTAGAGGTAAGGGACCAAAATATACATGGAAAATACAGCCCGCATCATTATCAAAGATAGCTAATGTAGAAAAAAAATTACCAAAGTCTTTTATCTCTAAAGACGGGTTTGATGTAAATGTAAAAGCTATTAGATATTTGCAGCCTCTTATTTTAGGTGAGGCATATCCAAGTTTTTATAATGGAATTCCAAAGCTTGAGAAATTAAAACTTGTTAAAGTAAAGAAAAAACTACCCAATTGGAGAGTTTAATAAGTTCTTAAATTAAGGTCTTCGATAATACTTTTTATTTCATCTTTTAAAATTTTTTTATCATCTTCATTTAAAAAATCACCGATATATATATCGTTGCCTTTTGATCTAAAACTAAGTCTGATGGTTTTGTCTCTTTCTTTCTTTATTTTAAAGTAAGTAAAAGTCCTAAACTCTTTCCATGAGTATTCAGCTTTATTCCTTCCTCTCTCAACTTTTACTATGTCTTGCGATATATAGATCTTTTCTTTATTGCTGCTCCATTTAAAACTTAAATAAAAAGCAATAAACAATATCATTAACTCAAGTCCAGCAAATGGGAGAATTAGTGCAGCGCCAAAGAAATAGAAAATTATACCTATTCCACCACACACCAAAGTGATACTTAGTAAAAAAATGGTTCTATAGATACCAACCAATGAGCTATTTGGGCTTAATGAAATAAGATATTCAGAATCTTTTACTTTTTCGACTGTAACCAATTTGGGGGAACCTTATTTAAATATTATTCTTCAGTGGACTTCAAAACTTCTGTTAGTCTTTCAATATTAATTAATTTACCAACCTTCTTGCCTCTTTTAGCTCTTGAGAGAATATATTCAGACCAATCTTTTGGCTTGAGTGTAACCGATCTTTTGCCAACTTCAATTCTTAGGGAACTATCAATTGCTAATAGTTGAGCATGTGCCATAAACTCCTCCCCAGTTGCTAATTTAGCCTTTGGTATATTTATAATCTTATTTCCCTTTCCTTTTCCTAGGGTTGGTAGTTCAGATATTTCAAATATCAATAGTTTACCAATGTTTGAGACAGCTGCTATATGACTGTGATCATCTCTGACCGGTATGGCTTTTAGCATTTGTGCATTTTCAGGCAACTTCATGAAAGCTCTTCCAGTTTTTTTATTAGAAGTCATATTTTCATAGTGTGATATGAATCCATAGCCGCCTGAATTCATTATTAAAAATTTATCTTGCTCACTTCCTATTACTGATGATATGAATTGAACGCCTGAATCAGCATTCAGCCTTCCAGTTATTGGCTCTCCCATGCCTCTTGCTGAAGGAAGAGAATGACTATATAAAGAATATGCTTTTCCATTAGAATCTAAAAATACTGCAAGTTGATTGCTCTTTCCTCTTGCAAAATCCTGCAAGGAATCATCCCCTCTATATGAAAGTGATGTAGGATTAATCTCATGCCCTTTTGCACTTCGGATCCATCCAGCTTTTGAAAGAACCACTGTTATAGGCTCAGTAACTATTGTCTCTTCCTCAGAAAATACTTTTGCATTTGTAGATTCTATAATTGGCGATCTTCTTTCTTCTCCAAAATTTTCTTTTATTTCAATTAGCTCATTCTTGATAAGAGTTTTTAACCTTGTTTTAGATTTAAGAATTTTTTCAATTTCATCTCTTTCACTTACTAACTGGTCTTTTTCATCTTGAAGTTTTAATTGTTCAAGTTTTGCAAGTTGCCTTAATTTTATTTCAAGAATTGCGTTAGCTTGAATATCAGACAATTTAAATGTTTTTATAAGATCTTTTTTGGGCTCATCAGAATTTCTAATAATTTTAATAACGTTATCTATGTCAATAAATATCATTAATAATCCTTCAAGGATATGAAGTCTGTCATTTACTTTATCAAGTCTATGTTCAAGCTTTCTTCTGACAGTATCTTTTCTGAAAACTATCCATTCTTTAAGGAGCTCCAGTAAGTTAAAAACTTTTGGTCCACCCTTAAGAGATATTAGATTCATATTCATTCTGTAGGACTTTTGAAGGTCAGTTGATGCAAAAAGATGGTTCATTAAGTCTTCGGCATTAACTCTGTTTGATTTAAGAGTTATAACAAGCCTTATTGGAAATTCATGATCTCCTTCATCTGTTAAATCAACTATCATTGGGAGTTTTTTATTAACCATCTGTTCTGCAATTTGTTCTAAAATTTTTGATCCAGAGGCTTGATAAGGGAGTGCATTAATAATTATCTGATTTTTTTCCTGTGACCAATTAGCTTGAATTTTAAAACCGCCCCTTCCATTTAAGTACATTTCCTCAAGCTCCTCTCTACTAGCAATTATTTGAGATTCATTAGAGAAATCAGGTCCTCTAATTATTTTTAAAATGTCTTTCAATTCAGACTTAGGTTTTTCTAAAACATGAATAGTTGCATCGAGAACTTCATTAATATTGTGTGAAGGGATGTCTGTTGCCATACCAACTGCAATACCAGATGTCCCATTTAATAATATCATTGGTATTTTTGATGGGAATATCACTGGCTCTAAAAGAGAGCCATCAAAATTTGGTTGCCAATCAACAGTTCCTGACTTTAATTCAGAAATCAGCAGATTAGCAAAATTTGTTAGCTTTGATTCTGTATATCTCATTGCTGCAAAAGATTTTGGATCATCTTGAGATCCCCAGTTACCTTGTCCATCTACAAGAGGATATTTAAATGAAAAATTTTGAGCCATTAGAACCATAGCTTCATATGCAGCACTATCTCCATGAGGGTGAAATTTACCTATTACATCTCCAACAGTTCTTGCAGACTTCTTATATTTTGATGATGCATCCAGACCTAATTCAGACATTGCATATAGTATTCTTCTTTGGACCGGCTTTAATCCGTCTCCAATATTAGGTAATGCTCGATCAAGAATTACATACATAGCATAGTTGAGATATGACTCTTCAGCATATTTCTTAAGACTTATTGAATTAAATTGATCTTTTGCCATTACTAAACCCTCACTAATGAACCTTTCTTTTCAAGCCATTCTTTTCTTGCAGCTGCATTTTTCTTTGATAGAAGAAGATCCATCATCGCATTAGCATTATCTGTTGCTGATACTGATAATCTTACAAGCTGTCTCGTTTGTGGATCCATTACAGTTTCTCTTAGTTGCGATGGGTTCATCTCTCCTAGACCCTTAAATCTTTGAATATTAATCTTTGGTTTACCTTTTTTACCCTTAAAATCTGTCACAATCTTATCTTTTTGTATTTCATCTAGCGCATATAAAACATCTTTTCCGCAATCTATCCTGTACAAAGGCGGCATAGCTATAAAAATCCTTCCCTCTTTAACAAGATTCTTAAAATGCCTCAAAAATAAAGCACAAAGAAGTGTTGCTATGTGCAAGCCATCAGAATCTGCATCAGCAAGAATACATATTTTTCCGTATCTTAATGAGGTTATATCAGAATTTCCTGGTAAAACTCCAATTGCTGTAGATAGATTTTTTATTTCTTGAGACTTTATAATCTCATCACTCTGCAAGTCCCATGTATTTAGTATCTTTCCTCTTAATGGCATTATGGCCTGGAAGGATCTTTCTCTTGCTTGCTTTGCTGAACCTCCAGCTGAATCACCTTCAACCAAAAATAACTCTGTTTCATTTAAATCTTCGCTATTACAATCTGATAATTTGCCAGGCAACGCAGGACCTTTGAAGGTTTTCTTTCTTTCAACACTGTTAGAGGCTTTTGCTCTTGCATGAGCCGAAGCTATAGCTAATTCAGCAATCTTTTCTCCTTCTTCCGTATGTTTATTAAACCAAATACTTAAAATATCTTTTGTTGAACTACTTACAAATGACATATGATCTTTTGAATCAAGTCTTTCTTTGGTTTGTCCTGCAAATTGAGGATTTTGCATTTTAGAAGATACAACAAATATTGCATTTGCTATTACATCCTCTGCATTAAGTTTGAGACCTTTTGGTAAGAGACTTCTGTATTCACAAAATTCTTTTAAAGCATCAAGTAAACCAGATTTAAAACCATTTAGGTGAGATCCTCCTAATGCCGTTGGAATCAAATTCACATAGGTTTCATCCAGCTTATTCTTAGAAGGTTTGTTTGACCAATTTATTACAAACTCCACTTCTTGATCTTTAGAATCTTTTGAAGAAAGAATTGACTCATCAAGAATTAAATCAATCCCTTCTGATGCATCTTCTAAGTAACTCTTTAAACCGTCTTCATAGAACCACTTAATTCTTTCTTTTTTCTTTTCATGATGAAAATCAATTGTTAGTCCAGGGCATAATACTGCTTTTGCTTTTAGAAGATGTTTAAGGTTTTTTAAATTTATTTCATTTGATTCAAAGTATTTTGCGTTTGGTTTGAACTTTATTGTAGTGCCACTATTTCTTAGACCAACGTCTCCAATTACTTTTAACTCACTCTTTTTATCTCCATTATTAAAATGCATCTCATATTCTTTTGAATCTCTTCTTATGTTGACTTGAAGTAAATCAGATAATGCGTTTACAACAGACACCCCAACGCCATGCAAACCTCCAGAAAAATTATATTCATCACCAGAAAATTTAGCCCCGGCATGTAATTTACACAAAATCAATTCAACGCCACTTACTTTGTGCTCGGGATGAATATCAACAGGCATACCTCTGCCGTCATCACTTACTTTAATGTATCCGTCTTTTTCTATTTTGATTTTTATATTTGAACAATATCCTGATATAGCTTCATCAACAGAGTTATCAAGAACTTCCTGTATCAAATGATTGGGGCATGATGTATCGGTATACATTCCTGGCCTTTTCTTAACAGGATCTAATCCAGAGAGAACTTCTATTGCTTTTGAGTCGTATGTATTCTTGGCCAACTTAATTTGCCTTGTGAATTAATTTATAAAAACCTTTTTTAGGATAGTTTTTCATAAAATTTTTCTTAATAACTTACACATTCTACTCTAAACAAATAGTTTAAGATGTTTTATTTGAATTTTTTAGAAAATTTATAGTCTTATTTATATTATAATCCTGTGTAAATATCATAATGTTTACACTGCACACATTAATTAGGTTAGAATATGCAAATGAAAATAAATTTTTATAAAAAATTTTTAATATTTTTAGTTTCCTCCTCTTATTTATCGTCTGAAAGTATTCTGGAAATATATAACGAGGCTTTAGAAAATGATCCTACATATAAGTCAGCTGAGTATTCATACCTTGCAGACAAAGAGATTGTTGTTCAAGGGAGGGCCGCCCTTCTTCCTAGTATCACCTTAAGTGGTTCAACTAATTGGAATGAATATTATCAAAATGACATTTTACAACAAGAATATAATTCCTTTTCAAAATCAGCTAGAGTAAGTCAGCCCTTATTTAGGCTGGATGCTTGGTTTAATTTCAAAAGATCAAAATCATTAACAGACGCAGCTGAGGCAGATTTTGCATATGAGCAACAAAGTCTATTACTGAGAACTGCTGAATTATATTTTGGAGTGCTAAGGGCAATAGATAATTTAAATGCAACTATATCAGAAGAAAAAGCAATTAAAAAACAATTAGACCAAGCTCAACAAAGATATGAAGTAGGTTTATCAGCTATAACAGGTGTTCAAGAAGCCCAGCTTGCGTATGATTTAAGCAAAGCTTCTAGAATTAATGCTGAAGGTAATTTATTTTCTGCTAGAGAAGCTTTAAATGCTTTGATTGGTAGGGAAATATTTTCACTAAACGAGTTAGGGGAAGATCTAAACGTTTCGTCTCCATATCCTAATTCAAAAGAAGAGTGGGTTGAGTTGGCTTTAAAAAATAATTATCAATTAAAGGCTTCGCAACTAAGAAAAAAAGCTGCCAAAAATAATGCAAGAAATGCAGCATCAAATCACCTTCCAAAGATTGATATTGTTGGATCTGCATCAGAATCAGAAACGAATCAGTTCAATTATGAAGGATTTGAAATAAACGGTCAGGGCATACCTGTTCCTGCAGTAACTGGTAGAAGAAATTATGCAATTCAAATGAGTGTTCCAATTTTTCAAGGTGGGGCTGTTAGCTCAAGAAGAAAACAAGCATACTCTCAATACAATCAAGCAGATGAAAATACATTATTTACAGAGAGAAGAGTAATACAAGAAGTTAGATCTCAATTCTCTAATGTTGTTACTTTGGTTGCTAATGTCACGGCACAAAAGCAAGCAGTTATTTCTGCAACAAGTGCGTTAGAGGCAACACAAATTGGTTATAAGGTTGGAACAAGAAATGTTGTAGACCTTTTGCAAGCTGAAAAAAATCTTTATAGTGCTGAAAAAAATCTTGCCAATGCAAAGTATGACTACATTCTTGCAAATCTTAGGTTAGCGTTGGCTGCGGGTACAATTAGCCCAAGTGATATTGTAGATATTAATAATCTTTTAAAATAAGTTATGCCTGAACTGCCTGAGGTTGAAACAACCGTAAGAGCAATTAATAAATTTGAAAATCACATTCTCAACAAAGTTATTGTCCATAATAGAAATTTACGATGGAAAGTAGAAAAAAAAGTTCAAGCTTTAACTAGAAAACAACTTGTTCGAAAAATTACAAGGCGTGCTAAATACATTCTCATGCACTTAGATGATCAATGTCTAATGATACATTTGGGAATGTCCGGTAAATTAAGAATCCAAAATGTTAAAGATAATTATTTTAAAAAACATGATCATGCTGAATTAATTTTTGAGAATGAGAAAATTGTATTTAATGACGTAAGAAGATTTGGGTCAATTCATTTATGTGAAAATCCTGAAAAACATAAGTTAATTAAAGATCTTGGCCTAGAGCCACTTTCAAAATCTTTTAATAAGGCCTACTTGTTAGATGTTTGCAGAAATAGCAACTTGTGCATCAAAAAGTTAATTATGGACCAAAAAAATGTTGTTGGTGTTGGCAACATATATGCATCTGAAAGCCTATTTCTTGCAAAAATTAATCCAAATAGGCTATCAAAAGATATTTCGGATAGTGAGGGTAAGGAACTAGTTAAGTCAATAAAGATAATTTTAAAACGTGCCATAAAAATGGGAGGCACTACTTTGCAAGACTTTTATTCAGCAGACGGTAATCAGGGATATTTCAGTCTTAAGTTGAATGTTTATGGAAGGAATTCAATGATTTGTAATAATTGCGATTCCAAAATAGTTAAAAGTATTATTGGTCAAAGAGCAACATACTCATGCAATAACTGTCAGCTTTAAGAGGCAAGTTTAGCTTTTAAGGCTTTTTCTACAGAAGGATGGACAAACTTACTAATATCACCTTTTAAATCACATATTTCTTTGATTAGACTTGAAGATACATATATGAGACTTTCTTTAGGAGTGAGGAAAATACTCTCAATATCTGGAGCAAGGGATCTATTCATAGTAGCTAATTGAAACTCATACTCAAAATCAGAAACAGCTCTAAGGCCTCTAATAATTGCACAGGCATTTTGTTCTTTTGCAATATCTACTGTTAATTGCCTAGGAAATCCTACAATCTCTACCTGAGAATTATCTTTATAAATTGATTGTGCAAGTTTGATTCTATCCTCAAGAGTAAAAAGAGGATTCTTCGCATCATTTTTAGCGATTGCTATTACTATTTTATCAAATAGTCCGCATGCTCTATCTATGATATCCATGTGTCCATATGTTATTGGATCAAATGAACCTGGATAAATTGCTACTTTCATATCTAAGAATCATACTAAATATTGCTATTTAATCAAAATTATTATTAATACATGCTGTTTATATAAAACAGTTAAATTTGATACATTTTTAAGTTTTTTGTATGATAGGCACTTGTATATTACGGGGGGGAGTAATTTTTGCTCCTACTTACTTATAAGGAGTTATATATGAAATTTTTATTAATGATGATTGGTGCTGTTGCATTGCCTGTTTTTGCGGCTGACGGCTCTGATCTTAACCCTGCTGATTCAGTAGGTGTTTCATTTTGGTTAGTTACTGCAGGTATGCTTGCAGCTACTGTATTTTTCTTAGTTGAAAGAGACAGAGTGCATGGCAAGTGGAAAACCTCATTATCTGTTGCAGCTTTAGTTACAGGTATCGCTTTCTGGCATTATCTGTACATGAGAGGTGTATGGTCTGATTCATGGACTGCAGATATGACTAGACTTATGACCGAAGGAGAAGGAATGTCCAAAGAAGATGCTATGGCAGCAGCTCAGGGAAGTTCTCCTACAACTTACCGTTACATTGATTGGTTAATTACTGTACCGCTTCAAATTATTGAGTTCTTCTTAATACTTAAAGTTTGTACTAATGTTAAATCAAGCGTGTTCTGGAAACTATTAATAGCATCATTAGTAATGCTTGTTGGTGGTTACATGGGTGAGATGGGAATGGCAGATGCCATGATTTGTGGTGTTGTTGCTATGCTTGCATGGTTATACATCATTTATGAAGTCTTTGCAGGTGAAGCTGGTAAGCTAAATGCTTCTAGCGGTAATGCTGCAGCTCAAAGCGCATTTGGAACTATCAGACTGATAGTGACTGTGGGTTGGGCTATTTATCCTATTGGATATTTCCTAGGAATAGGTGAAAATCCAGACATGGGTAACAGCAACTTAATCTACAACCTTGCAGATTTTGTTAATAAAATCGCATTCGGTTTAGCTATTTATGTAGCGGCTGTTAGCGACTCAGAATAATTTAACTTTATTCTTAAAAAACCCAGCTTAATGCTGGGTTTTTTTATGGGTATATCTCTTCACCATCCCATGCAAATATTTTTCCACTATCTTTCACTTCTAAGTTACTTATTACATTAATTAATTTTTCTGCACTGTAATGAGGCGTAAATAATTTTTCTGCTTTTACATTCTTTTCAAATGGTTTACTCAAATAGCTTTTTACAGTTCCGGGCTGAAGTCCAACAAAAATAGCACTAGGATTCGATCTTTTAACCTCAATGCTAAAATTTTTGATGATTTGATTCAGGGCTGTCTTGCTTGCTCGATAAGAATACCAACCTCCTAATTTATTGTCAGAAATGCTTCCTACTCTTGCGCTTAGAAAGGCAAATACACTTCTAGAATCTTTTCTAAGAAAAGGAATAAAGTATTTGCCAACCAATGTTGGTCCTATTGTGTTGACCAAAAGAACCTTCTGAAGTTTATCTATACTTATATCTCTGATGCTTTTCTCAGGGAATATATCACTATCATTATGTAATATACCCGTAGCTACAAATATTAGGTCAAACTTAATATTGCTCGCTAATTTTTGCACACAATTCTTAATTGAATCCTCATCTTCAATATTGATTTCAATATTTTTTATTTTATCAGTGTCTTCACTTTTGATAACTCTTGAGAACTTATAAACCTCTTCAACTGAATCATCATCAATAAGATTTTCACATATTGAGTTTCCAATAGCTCCATTTGAGCCAATTACAGCAACTTTTCTTTTCATAATTTATGGTTTTCTTATTTCGTCTATCATCTGATAGATTTCCTTAGGTGGCTTACTATAAAAATTTGAGACGATTAATGCAACACTAAAATTTATTAGCATGCCTAAAAAACCAAATCCCTCTGGTGAAATACCAAATAACCAATTCTCAGCATTATTTAGTTGCGGGTTAATAAACTTAAAATAAGTTATGTATGCTGATGTTATTAATAGCCCCGATAACATACCGGCGATTGCGCCCTCTTTATTTAGTCTCTTATAAAATATTCCCAAGAATAATGCTGGAAAAATTGTGGATGCTGCCAAGCCAAAAGCGAAAGCCACAACTTGCGCAACAAAACCAGGTGGGTATATGCCAAATAAACCTGCTATAAAAATTGCAACAGCCGCAGCACATCTGGCAAAGAGCAATTCCTGTCTCTCAGTAATTTTAGGCATTAGCATCTTTTTCATTAAATCATGTGATATTGATGCTGATATAACTAACAACAAACCTGCTGCTGTTGATAAGGCAGCTGCTAGAGCGCCGGCAGCAACAAGCGCAATAACCCAATTTGGCAACTGAGCAATTTCAGGATTGGCGAGAACCATGATGTCATTATCTATGTAAACTTCATTTGTATTGGAGATGTCTGGGTTATTTGAAACTAATCTTTGACCATAATCTCCATCCTCACCAAGATACTTTGGTTTGACTCCATCTAGAGCATTACCGTTAGAATAATTTATTTTTCCATCACCATTTTTATCCTTCCAGGCAATTAAACCTGTGTCCTCCCAATTTTTGAACCATTCAGGTGCATTCTTGTATTCAACCTCTTGGACTGAATCGATAAAATTTAGTTTTGCAAAAGCTGCTACCGCTGGAGCAGTGGTATACAAGAGTGCTATAAAGACCAATGCATAGCCTGCAGATTTTCTTGCATCACTTACTTTTGGAACTGTAAAAAATCTAACTATTACATGAGGAAGACCTGCTGTTCCAAACATTAAAGCGGCTGTTATAAAAAATATATCAATGTTACTTTTGGTATTTTCAGTGTATGCATTGAATCCTAGTTCTAAAGATAATTGGTCTAGCTTATCAAGCAGATAAGTTGAGGAACCTGAAACCTTATCTCCAAAACCTAATTGAGGAATTGGATTATCAGTAATCATTATAGAAATAAAGATTGCTGGAACTAAATAAGCAAATATTAATACGCAATACTGGGCAACCTGTGTATAGGTTATTCCTTTCATACCGCCTAAAACAGCATAAAAGAAAACAATGCACATCCCAATAATTACTCCGGTATTAATATCTACTTCGAGAAACCTAGAAAATACAATTCCAACCCCCCTCATTTGACCAGCAACATATGTAAAAGAGATAAAAATTAAGCAAATGATCGCAACTAATCTTGCCGCCTTAGAGTAATATCGAGTTCCTATAAAATCTGGGACAGTGTATTTACCAAATTTTCTTAAGTATGGGGCTAATAAAAGTGCCAATAGAACATAGCCACCTGTCCATCCCATTAAATAAACTGCTCCGTCTTTGCCAAGGAAAGCTATTAAGCCTGCCATCGAAATAAATGACGCAGCTGACATCCAGTCAGCAGCAGTTGCCATTCCATTGGCAACTGGGCTAACCCCTTTTCCAGCTATATAAAAATCATTAGTTGATCTAGCTCTTGACCAAATAGCTATTCCTATATAAACAGTAAAAGAAATTCCTACAAATAAATAGGTAAGGGCTTGCAGGCTCATTTGCTACCTTGTGACTTATCCTGGTTAGACTTTCTATAGAATTTTTTATCTAACTTGTTCATTAAGTAAACGTAGATAAAAATTATTAATACAAAAAAATAAATACTACCCTGCTGAGAAAACCAAAACCCTAGTTTAAAACCACCTATAGTAATTTCATCCAACCTTTCAGACCAAATTATTCCAAAGCCAAAGGAAACAAGAAACCATATGGTTAAAAGTCCGGAAAGTATAATTAGATTAATTTGCCAGTAAGATAATTTCACATCTCTATTATAAGGCCAACTTAGATTATAAAAATAATAAAAAAACGGAGCATAAAACTCCGTTTTC
The DNA here is from genome assembly GCA_045563715.1 of Gammaproteobacteria bacterium. Taxonomy (GTDB): domain Bacteria; phylum Pseudomonadota; class Gammaproteobacteria; order Magnimaribacterales; family D2472; genus SAR86A. The sequence goes on from JBJLIP010000001.1 coordinate 326,635, forward strand.
ATGATGACCTAAAAAGCTACTTCTTATATTTTGCAGCCTCTTCAGATCCATCAGTTGCTGTTCCTTTGGTATATGAATGGGCTCCCATTCCAGCTAAATCACCATTTTGAACAATCAAATAAGGCTCTCTTATTGGCTTGCCTTCAAAGAAACACTCTAATATTTCTCTTACTCCCGCAGCATATCTTGCTTGTGCAGATAATGATGTTCCAGAGGTATGAGGAGTCATACCATGATTAGGCATTGTTCTCCAAACATGGTCATTTGGTGCTGGTTGAGGAAACCAAACATCTCCGGCATATCCACTTAATTGACCAGATTCTAATCCCCTGGCTATTGCATCTTTATCACAAATTTTTCCTCTAGCAGTATTAACAATATATGCACCTCGCTTCATTTTGCTAATCATTTCATCATTGAATAAATGTTCAGTTTTTGGATGAAGCGGACAACTAATATTTACAACATCGCAAACAGCAACTAATGATTCGACTGAATCATGATAAGTAAGATTTAACTCAGACTCGACTTCTTCAGAAAGCCTGTGAATATCAAAATAATGTAAGTGAACATCAAAAGGTTTCATTTTTCTTAGCATATCAATCCCGATCCTTCCTGCTGCAACAGTACCAACATGCATACCTTCAACATCATAAGATCGTTGGACAGCATCAGCTATATTCCAACCGCCCTCTTTTACGATTCTATGTTGGTTATGATAATCCCTTACCATTGAAAGAATCATCATAACTATATGTTCTGCTACAGATCTTGAATTACAGTAAGTTACTTCAACAACATCAACGTTATTATCCATAGCCGCCTGTAAGTCTACATGATCAGAACCTATACCAGCAGTAATTGCCATTTTTAAATTAGGAGCTGACTCCATCTTGTCTCTTGTTAAATAATATGGAAAAAATGGTTGAGATATTACTATGTCAGCATCAACTAATTCCTTGTCAGCCTGACATCCTTCACCATCCTTGTCAGACGTAACTACAAGAGTATGACCAGAATCCTCTAAAAATTTTCTTAAGCCTAATTCACCAGATACACAACCAAGCAATTCACCAGGTGTAAAATCTATAGAACTAGGAGTTGGTAATGACATACCATCTGGATATTTATCTAGTTCAGGAAGATCATCTCTAGCATATTTTTCAGGCATTCCACTTATTGGATCATCATATAACACACATAAAATTTTCATAATTTTTCCCCAAATAAAATTAACTTCGATTATGTTAAAACAAAATAAATTAAACACAACAATTAATTGAAATTAAATAAAAAAATAGATAATTGCTAAAATCTATAAAATAATAGTAAAAAATGATAAAAATAGAGAAATATCATAAGTACATTTAAATTTATGAGTACATATTATTAAAATAAAACTAAAAATTATTGAAGTATTTAAAAATAAATGTAAAATATGGGTACATTATGAGTACAGATGACAATAAATACTTAGTTTTAAGGGGCAAAAATAAGGACATATATTTCATACAGAAAAGGGTCTCAAAGGATATTTCGAAGATAATTGGAAAGGATTTTATTAAAAAATCTTTAGAAACTAAAAATATCCATGTCGCAAGACAAAAAAGAGATGAAATTCTTAGTGATCTTGAAAAAATTGCTCTAAATAAACATGATGAGGATAAAAATAGCTTAAAATTATATGATTCTATTGATATTTACGATGTACCCATAGAAGATAAGCCTCAAAAAGCGGAAGAATGTGATGATTCTAAGAAAATATTTAGTTCAAATAATAAAAAATATAGTTTTTTTTCATTTAAAATACCAAAAAAAGAGGACTTAATAGTGAATATAGATAAATATATACCAATAAGTATTGTTATATTAACTCTAATTGTTGCCTCTGTTGCTTAATCTTTTTCTTTAAATTGTTTAAGTATTTCTCATTAAAGTGATTATTTCTTTTCCTATTCATAAAATTAGCCCACAAAAACTCAGTATAAATATTCATTAGTGTCCACTTTTTGAGTTTAGTATAAATATTATTATTTAAATTTTTAATTCCATAACTATTTAAAAATATATTAATTTCAGTTTCATTCATTTGTAATGAAGATATAAGTTTTGAAAGATCACAATATCTACTGTTGATACTCAAATATTCAAAATCAATAAAAAAAATATCTCTCCTATTAAACATAATATTAAATAAATTTAAATCGTTATGACTAACAACGTTTTCATCTTTGTCTATTTTTAATTCATTTAATAGTGCAAGTGATTGTCGGTAAAACTTAGAATTTGATTCTGTATTTGTAGTACTAAAATATAAATTTACTTGATCTTCAAAAGTTTTTGTTTTTCCATTATTTTTTATTTGATGTAGTTTTCGTAATTGTTTTCCAAGATTAGGAATATTTATTAATTCTTTTGTAGATGATTCCATTTCAAAATATTCATAAATCACTAGCCCTGTTTTTTTTTCTAGGTATAAAAGTTTAGTAGTGATATTTTTTTTAATGATTTGTTCAATAATATTATTTTTTAAATACTCGTTAATAATAAACTCATAATTTATATTCTTTGGTAATTTAAAAATCGATTTTATATTCTTGAATTTTCCGACAAAAGTTTCTGACGTTTCGCTGTCAGCAATTTGTTTATGTACTTCAAAGTTAGAGTTTGTATTTCTTAATATTTTTTTTAATCTTTCCATAAATGTATAAATCGAATTTTTAATTTGAATTAAGTAATTTGTTTATTAATTTCAAACTTATTTTTTTATTTTTTAAAATTATTCTCTAATTTTTATTTAATTTATTAACCCATGAATTGTATCCAAAAATAATAATTATTAGATAAATAAAAAATAATGCTGAGGTCAAATATAATTCTCGCAAAATAAATAAATAAATAGAAATTGAATTTATAACAAACCAATATATCCAGTTTTCAATTATTTTTTTAGCAACCATGTATGTAGTAATTATTGCGCCCCATGTTGTAAGTGCATCCAAGAATGGAAATTTTGACTCTATAAATTTTTGTAAAAAAATGCCTGATAATATAGACAAAGATACTATTAAAATAAAAGCGTATAAGTGATTAATTTTTCTCCATCTTTTTATTCTTAAAACCAATTTTTTATTTGCTTTATTGTTCCATTGTAACCATCCATATATTGCCATAATCACATAAAATACTTGCAATAATGATTGCATTATTAAATCAGCTTGATACATAGTATATATAAAAAGTAATGAGCTAATTAATGCCGCATACCAGCACTTTACGTCTTCTTTAGCTGCTAATATTAAATACAATATTCCCAAAATTACTGCTAAGCTTTCTATAATGAGTAAGGTCATTAGATTTTAAAAATCATACCTTATAGATATGCCAATATTCTTTGGGTCGCCTTGCCTTCTATACAATGTATCAATAAAATTTGGAGCCTCATTTCCAAAGTAAAATCCTCTTGTTGAATAGTATTCATCAAATAGATTTCTTATCCAAACATCTGTCACAAAGTTTGCTTTTGAGTAACCCAGTGTAAGATTTACAAGTTGATAACTTTTTGATTTATTATCATGTGAATCAGAATAGTAAAAGCTACTCTTTCCATTGACATCTATCTTTAAATAAAGATTATTATTTATATCTAAGTTTGTGCCAAAAGAGTAAGTTCTTTCTGGTGCATGAGCCTGTGCCCTATTCTCCAAATCAATTCTAGACTCCCAGTTTTTTATCTTTGTCTTAAGCAAACCAAAATTAAAAAATAAATTAAGATTACCTCTAACAAAATATTCAGAACTAACTTCTATTCCATAATTTTCACCCTCAGCAGCATTTTGGGTTAAATATGAAAAAGTGTTTGGGTCAGTTGGATCTACTTGCCTTGAAATTAAAACTTGCTGATCTTCTCTTTTTGAAAAGAAAAAAACTGCTGAATAATTCAAGATTGAGTCATTATTGTTTGAACTTAATCCAATTTCATAGTTAGTCAAAAATTCTGGATCATATATTAGGGAGTTTTTTATTGAATTATCAGTTGCGTCTAAACCAAGATTAAAACCACCTTGTTTATATCCTCGTGCAATTGAAAAATAAATATTTGAATTATCATTATTTTTAATCAAAGAAATTTTACCTCCATTCATGTTGTCAGATGGATTGAATGATTCTTGATTTGAATCGTTATATTTTGAGTCCCAATTTTCCCATCTTAATCCAAAAGCTAGTTTATGATTCTCAGAAAGGAAGTAATCAATGTTCCCAAACAATGATAAGTTTTCAGCTTCATAATTTCTTGAAACTACTGATTGACTAACATAGGGGCTATATTGATCTGAAGGGTCTCCATAAACCCCGTCGTCTCTGGTTATATTTTTTTCCTCTAATTCACTAATATCAATACCAAAAATCCATTGAAGTTTATCTTGCTCTGTTAAATCTTTATTTTTTGATAAAAAACGTACTTCTTGAGAAAAGGTATCTCTGTTTCGTAAAGTTTTAGAGAAATAATCATAAGTGTATGGAAAATGTGATTCTGAATTACCCCAATCAGCATCATAACTAAAGATAACATCTGTTTTTGTAATACTTGTAAAACTTTGGATATCAATATTATCAAAGTTTTTCGTAATTTTTATTCCATAGGAGTCTGTTTCTTGCGAATCCATTCCTGGACGATCTGATAAAGTATTTAAACTCCCATCTATCGTCCATATGTCTGCGGGATCATCCATATCAACTTTTGAAATAAGAAAATTAATATCTATAGTCTCATTAAAATCCCAATTTAATTTATATCGCAATGTCAGCTCATCTTTTTTAGAAGTGTCTGATTTGTTTAAAAAAATATTTTTTCTAAAGCCGTCTGCATAATCGGTTCTTAATACGAGACGATATTTAAGTTTTTCATTTTTCATAGGACCGCCAAAAGCAATACCTAAATTTTGTGTTCCATAATCTCCAAGAGTTATTTCTGAGGTTCCTTCAAATTTATCTGTTGGATCTTTAGTCTTTATATAAATTAATCCTGCTAATGCATTTGCGCCTGTTCTTGAACCTTGTGGTCCTCGAAAAACTTCAACTTGATCTACGTCAAATAAAGTTGCGATTCCGCCCTGTCCAGAATAATCAATATCATCTATCAAAAATCCTACAGAAGAATTTGGTGTGCCTTGATAACCAGATCTTTCTCCAATCCCACGAATTTGAAAATACCTAGCACGAGAATCTGAGCCAGCATAATTTAAATTTGGTACCAAATATGAAAGTTGTTGAAAATGTTTTATTGCTTTAGATTTAATTGTTTCAGATGAGATTATAGAAATACTAGAATCTTCTTCACTTATTGATTTTTCTCTGAACTCTCCTTTAACAATCACCTCTTCAATGTTTTTTGAAAAAATAAATACTGAAAAAAGAAGTGGTAATAATAATAGATTTTTTTTTCTGATATACATATGCAATTCCTCCGCAACTATTGTGTTGATCAGGTTCAAAGGGTTTCATAAGATCTCAGGCCTACAAAGCCACCCCTTTGCATTAATTAACTATATTAATAAATATTTTAGAAATTTAATAGTATGGATATTGCTAAATTTTTGTTCTTATAGTGCTAAAGATGCGAAGTAGTTCAATTATTTATAACATCAAAGGCATACCCATAAATTTCAGCGATCTGATTAATTCTTTTATCTTTAGGAGTGCCTGCTCCATGGCCAGCTCTGTCTTCTACTCTTATCAAAACAGGATTATCGCATGATTGATATTCTTGTAATTTAGCTGCAAATTTAAATGAGTGAGATGGTACAACCCTATCATCACGACTTGCAGTTGTGATAAGTGTAGTTGGATAACAGACATCAGGTTTAATATTATGAAGTGGCGAATAGGCTAATAAGTTTTCGAATTCATCTTTTTTATCTGGAGAACCATAGTCACTTTCCCAAGCCCAACCGATTGTAAATTTATTAAACCTAAGCATATCTAATACGCCAACCTGAGGTATGGCTACCTCAAACAAATCTGGATTTTGTAACATAGTTGCTGCCACCAAAAGACCACCATTTGATCTTCCATCTATAGCAGTTGTTTTTGGAGATCCAATTTTATTAGCGTGTAAGAATTTTGCTGCATATGCAAAATCATCAAAAACGTTTTGCTTGTTAAACAGCATGCCAGCTTCATGCCAAGTATTTCCGTATTCTGATCCACCCCTTAAGTTTGCAACAGCAAAAACTCCATCTTGATTTTTCCATGCTGTTTGGCTTTTACTAAAACTTGGAAGTATCGATATATTAAATCCTCCGTAGCCATATATTAACAATGGTGTATTTTCATTAATTTCTATGTCTTTTTTATGACTGATATGAATTGGTATTTTTGTACCATCCTTTGATGGATAGAATTCTAATCGAGAAACATATTTCTCCGGATTGTATCCATCAAGCTCTTCTTTCCAAAAAAGTTCAAAAGAAAGATCTTTCAAATCTATTTCATATATTTCTCTTGGAGTAACGTAATTTGTAATTGCAAAAAAAGAACTGCTATCATCAATATCCCCATTAAGGCCGCTAATAGTTCCTTTTTTGGGTAAAGATAACTTGGAGATCAATTCACCCAAAAGATTGAAAATACTTATTTCTGAAAATGTATCTTCTAAATAATTAATTACAAATGAGTTATTAATAATATTTGCTGATCTTATTGCATTTTCGGATTCTGGAATAACCTCATTCCATACAAATGAGCCATTTTTAACTTCTAAATTAACTATCTTTCCATTAGGAGCATTTTCAGTTGTATAAAACCACAAAATATTATCTTTGCTGTCAATAAAGCTATATGTCCCAATTAATTCATCAATAATGGGAAGAAAATCACCATCTTTTTCAACTTTTAAATAAATCTTATTTCTATCATCAGTGCCTTCTGAAATAGATAATATTTTTATGTCGCTATCTTTTACTACAGTTATTCCAAATCCCCATCTAGGATTTTCAGAATTTTCATAAATTAATTTATCATCAGATTGATCAGTGCCAATTTTATGAAACATTAATTTTGGAGACTCATTTAATTCTTTTAAAAGCTCTCCATCAGGCTCTTCGTATCGTCTATAGTAAAAACCACTATCGTCATTTTCCCAAGATGCGCCAGAAAATTTTGCCCATTTGAGTTCATCTTTGAGAACCTCGCCAGTATCTATGTTCATCACCTTCCAAGTTCTCCAATCAGATCCACCATCGGAGATTGAATAAGCTATATGTGATGCATCATTGCTTATACTGGTTCCACCAAGTGAAATCGTCCCATCTTTTGAAAATTTATTAGGATCAATTAACACTCTAGCTTCACAAGTCTCACAATCTTTAATCATTAGCTTGCTTTGTTGAAACGAGCCATCATTAAAATAGAAAAAAGTTTTTTCTTTTACCTTATATGGAATTGATATAGATTCACTTTCCCAAATTTGATTCAAATAATTTTCTAGACCTTTTTTATATTTATTTTTTCCAATAAATTTGTTGGTGAATTCATTTTGTCTTTGAATCCAATCAATCGACTCATCACTTGTGAAATCCTCTAGCCATCTATATGAATCAGAAATACTATATCCGTGAAGATTTTCTTCAAAATCAATTTTTTTTGATACTGGATATTCATCAGAATTATTTTCTGAAGAGCTACAAGAGATTAGTAAAATAATCGTAAAACTTGCTATATATTTTAGATGCATAATGTAAATTTTACATTACAATTATTAGATGGATCAATTTAATTCATCATGGCGATTTGTCTTTAAGAATTTTAAAGATTTAATATCTTTTGGTCTACCATGGTTAATTTTTACAATAATCAGCGTTGTTCTAATTGCGAATAAGCTACCTAAAATTCAAATTGATGAGAGTGCAGCTATAGATGTAGCTACAAATGAGATGATAAGCACCTTAACTCAATTTTACGAAAATAATGCATCTCAACTTTTTGTAATTGAGTTAATGACCAATATTCTCTTTATTGTCTTCATTGCCTCATTAAGCATACAGTTTAAAAACATATCTAATACAAAGAACCCTCAAAACTTCTTTAAGATCTTGAAAAAGATTTACCCCAAAATACCATATTTATTTATTGCATCATTTATAACAGGTATTTTGGTTCAAATTGGATTTCTTATACTAATTTTTCCTGGGGTATATTTGTTCGCAAGATTATCGCTCTATCCAATTTATATTTCGCTTGAAGACAAGGGACCGATTGAGTCTATTAAATGTTCTTGGAACGCTACAGATGAATTTGGTGCGAAACTTACGATATATACTTTATTAATTTTCGTTTTACTTATCGTTACAACAATACTAACTTCTAGTCTCTTAGCTCTTACTTCAATAGGGCTGACGCTTATAGTGCCGGTTATTCTTTTTGAAACAGTTATTTTTTCTATGGTCTTGAGTTATATTTATTTCTCTTTATATGTGTTCGTAAAAAAATAAAAATCAAGTCACAATTGTCGAAATAACAATTCGAAGGTAGAATGCTCATTCGTTGATAGGGCCTGTAGCTCAGTTTTGGTTAGAGCGTTCGACTGATAATCGAGAGGTCGGAAGTTCGAGTCTTCCCAGGCCCACCACTTTCATTTATTTTTTTCATCGCGTAATATAATTTATATGTATCGTTTAATTATATTATTTATAAGTTTTTTTCTGATTAGTAGCTGCGGGTTTGAAAACAGCCAGTCTCCATTAAAATCTCCAATAACTAAAGCAAGGTCAGCATATGTTTCAACTTGTTTTGAAATTACGCCTGGAGGACAAAGCTACAGAGAAGTATGTGAATGTGGGTTTGATAAGGCTTTAGCATCGATGACCTCTTCTGAGGTAACTGCTTATTTAAGAGATTTCTCTGAAATACAAGATCTGCAATTTGCAATTACAGTTCCAGCAAAATTTATAGAAGCACAAGCAGAGTGTGCTGTTGAAGCTTTTGAATAATTCTTAAATTAACTTCTAATATATTAATTTTTATACTCCTCGGCCAATTTAATCCTGTCATCTGTTATTGGGTGGGTGGATATATATTTTAAATATTTCTCAAGATCTTCTAACTCGTTTTGATCAGAAATTTTTTCAAAAGCATATATAAAGTTATCTTTGGAAATACCAAGTTTGTTTAAGTTTTCAAGAGAAAACATGTCAGCTTCAGTCTCATGTTCTCTTGAAAATGAAGCTTGTAGCAAAAATATGCCTGAGGTTGAAAGAATTTCTGTAAAACCTTGGATGTCTCCAATTAGATATGAAATTACTATACCGTAACCAATTGATTCAACCATTAGCTTTAGACCATGATTATTTTCCACATGCCCAACCTCATGCAGAAGAATTGATAACAACGCCTTTGGATTATCTTCAAGAAGCAGCACCATTGAATCGGTCATCACGATTTTGCCATCTGGAAAAGCAAAGGCATTTATGCCAATTTCTTCGCCCTTAAAGAAAAATAATTTATATTTATTTTTATCCAATCCAAGCCTATCCAAGCTATCATTAAAATTATTTACTATGCTTGTTTTTTGAGACTCAGTTAATGAGGATTTAACAAAGTAATTTTCTGAAAAATCTTTAAAAATTTTTTCGCTTATATAAGACTTTGAGCTATCTGGAATTCTTTTTACAATTGAGTTAGAAACTATTGGTAAAACAGATGAAAGAACAATCCATAAAGAAAGAGGAGTAATAATAAATACAATAGCAAAAACTTTTTTATTTTTTGTTAGAAATCTATTAAAAAATGAAACATTTGATTCTAAAGGAATTTTTATATTTCTATCTGAAGCAATAAAAGATGCTCCATTAGTAAAATTTAATTCACTTTGAGTGTTAAATATTTGAAGATTTTTTTTAATGGAATTTATGTCTTCGCTAACTAAAGTAGATCCATCATTTGCATATACCTTAATTGATGATTTGCCAAAATGTAACTTTGCACTTTGTGTCTTTGAAGATTTCGGATAATAAAATGTGCCGATAATTACCACAATGTCTTATCTATATTTCAATATCAAAAGCCCCAGCAACTTCATCCATAATTGCAGATTCATTGTCTGCAATATCATCGATTACTTTATCTACACCCTCTTCAGTATGGACTTCGAGGGTATTTGATAAATACCTAGCATTTCTAGTAACTATCCATGGTGTAGCCAAGCCAATAGAAAATATAAGAGCAAAAATATTTCCTGTTACAAGCTTAATATATGCACCGTACTTCATAGTTGAATTAAATCTTGCAACATTAGGTATTATTGAATTATTAAAAGTATGGTTTCGAATGGCAACTGCCCATATCGATGTTGTAACAGCAATAATTAATATATAAAAAATTAAAACAGAAATATTACTAAAAATCTGAATTGCCATAAATGAAGCTCCGGCGCCTCCCAAAAGCAAGCCAAAAAGAAACATTAATAAACCAAAGCCAATTAATGCCCCAAAAAATATGCCTATAGTTATTCCAAATGCAGCGTAGTATGGACCAAAGTTAAGAGAAGAATTTACTGATACATTTCCAAATTTTGTGTTTTTTATTCTGTACTCATCTGCATATTTCAAAGCTAAGGGATAAGTACCTCCAAAAGTAAAAACTGAAAGAAAGGGTAAAATAAATATATACCACAAACTTTCAAAATAGGTCCCCTTAAAATTAAACCTTACATTTCTGTATGTAGTCATCCGATATTGGAAACTTAAACTTCTATTAATGATTAGTGGCGACAAAAAGAACAATATAACAATCATTAAGCCGTAAGCCCATCCTGGTAAAAAAATAGATACCAAATAAAAGGCAACAAGAAAAATAATAGCAATAAGTCTACCAATTAGAATGCTTAAAGGATCAGCAATGTAATCTAGTCTATGACCGTCAATATTAATATTTTGGTAAATATATTTTGTATTTATAACCTTAGCCCAAGCTGAATATATTCCTAGAGTTATTATCGATAAAAATATATTTACTATCCAGATTCGAAAATACTCAGATGAATCCCCAGTGTAAATTACATTTCTTTTATCTGTTATTCCGCTTTCCATAAGATTTTGCCCCTTGATTAATTGAGAGTATATTTATTATTTAAATATTTCAATTAATTCAATATCAAATATTAAGATAGAGTTTGAAGGAATTTCTGGCCTGCCTTCTTCGCCATATGCCATGGTAGGATCAATATAGACTGTCCACTTATCGCCCTCTTTCATTAAAGAAATAGTTTTTTGGCATCCAATAATTAGTTTCGATAATTCTATCTGCAATGGTTCAGAATCAAGAGAACTCCAAAAAACTTCTCCGTTAGTTAAAGTGCCATGAAAATGGGCAGAAATAGTGTCATTAAGACTCGGAGTAGATCCACTTTGGTCTCCATACTCAACAACGGAGTATTGAAGCCCTGGTTCAATTTCAATAATTTCATTATTTTTTTTGTTATCTATAAAGAACTGCATATTCTCAATTTGTTTTATATTTGGTCCATCTTGAGCGCATGCGCATAAGACAAAGAAACTAAGAATAGCTAAAGTAACCTTCATTATTTAACCTTAATTTTTAAAAATTTTCTTTTACCAACTTGATAAATATTTACAGATCCTTTTGAAATTTCAAGTTTCATATCTACAACTTTTTCTTGGTTAATTTTAATGCCGCCTTGTTTTATAAGCCTATTCCCATCGGATACACTTGAAATCATATTAGTATCTTTTAAAAGGTTAACTAAAGGTATCGAATCATTTTCTATATCTATCTCAATAGTTTCTATGTCTTCAGGCATTTTTCCTTTTTGAAATCTATTTAAAAAATTTTCTCTACATTTTTTTCCATCACCCTCGTCATGAAATCTATCTACTAGCTCCTCAGCCAAGATAAATTTAATATCTCTAGGATTCCTGCCCTCCTTCATTTCAGTTTTTAAGTTTAGTATTTCTTCTTCAGGTAAAAAACTTAATAACTCAAACCATCTCCACATCAGGTCGTCTGATATTGACATAATTTTGCCAAACATTTCGTTTGGTTCTTCATCTATTGCTATATAGTTATCAAGAGATTTAGACATTTTCTTTTCACCATCAAGTCCTTCAAGAATTGGAACGGTTATAACCACTTGAGGTTCTTGATCATAATCCCTTTGCAATTCTCTACCAACTAATAAATTAAACTTTTGATCTGTTCCTCCGCACTCAACATCAGCCTGAAGCGCTACTGAGTCATATCCTTGAACCAAAGGATATAAAAATTCGTGTATCGCAATACTTTTATTAGAGGTAAATCTTTTGTTGAAATCGTCTCTTTCGAGCATTCTTGCTACATTATATTTAGAAGCAAGTTTAATTAGTCCATCAGCTCCTAGCTGATCGCACCATTCAGAGTTAAATTTAACTTCTGTAAGATCTTCCTTAAGGATTTTAAAAACTTGTTTTTTATAAGTTTTTGCATTCTCGATTAGATCATCTGAATCTACTGTTGGTCTTGTTTTATTTTTTCCAGATGGATCACCAATTCTTCCAGTAAAGTCTCCAATCAAAAATACAACTTTATGTCCCAAATCTTGAAAATGCCTAAGTTTATTTAATAAAACAGTGTGCCCAAAATGCAAATCTGGAGCTGTAGGATCAAAGCCCGCTTTCACTAGAAGCTGTTTTCCCGAATCTAGTTTCTTTTTGAGGTCAGATTCGGTAAGAATTTCATCTGTACCTCTATTAATAATCTTTAATGCATCTTTCATACTACTATCATAGTATTTTAACATCATTATTAGAATCACAAAGTTGCTACTTAATTCTTAAACATTAAAATAATGGCTATGCTAAAAGCAAATAATAAATTTATATCGGATGCTGAACTTTTATCATACATATCTGATGAAACTGAGTTCTTAAAAGAAGCTTCGATATCAAGTGATGCAAAATCAATTATTGACCTTTGTAGAAAAGATAAAAAAGATCGAACTATGCTCGATGCTTTTCTTAGTGAGTATGGATTAGATAATAAAGAAGGTGTTGCTTTGATGTGTCTCGCAGAATCAGTGCTGAGAATACCTGATAAACAAACAAGAAATCTTATAATTTCTGAGAAGCTTTCTGAAGGAAGGTGGATCGATCATCTTAATAAAGCAGATAGCATATTTGTGAATGCATCTACATGGGGTTTGTTGTTAGCAGGTAAAGTGGTCTCAACCCCAAATGAATGGTCAGAAGACCCTAATAACTTTTTATCTAATTTAATATCTAAATCGGGAGAGATGCCTATTAGAAATGCTGTTTTGGCAGCTATGCAAATTCTTAGTCAAGAATTTGTAATGGGAAAAAATTTTAAAGACATTAAGAAACTTGCGGGCCTAACTAAAGAGATATTTTCATTTGATATGTTGGGTGAAGCAGCAAGAACCTCTCAACAGGCTGAAAGTTATTTTCAATCATATTTTAATGCTGTTGATGAAGTTGCAAAAATTAATGATGTGAAGAATATGTCGCATGGGGTATCAATTAAGATATCTGCGCTTCATCCAAGATACGAGATGCGAAAAATTGATGAAGTTGACTCAGAATTAATTCCCAGATTAAAAGAATTAATTAATCATGCGCACTCAAAAGCTGTTGAGATTACTATTGATGCTGAAGAACAAGATAGGCTTTCAATTAGCCTGTATATAATTGAGAAATTAGCCTTTGAAAAAAAAATAAAGGACTGGCCTGGGTTTGGAATAGCACTACAAGCTTATGGCAAGAGATCATTTGATACAATTGATTGGTTAAATAGTGCTTTAAAAAAAAGAGCTGGAATGCATCTAAGACTTGTAAAAGGTGCCTATTGGGACTATGAAATTAAACATGCACAAGTATCAGGCTATGCTGGCTACCCAGTGTTTTCGAAAAAATCAATCACAGATATTGCTTACCTTGCTTGTGCAAAAAGAATACTAGAAAACAAAAATATTTATGCTAAATTTGCAACTCATAATGCTCATACTATCTCATCAATCAATCATCTTGGTAAAGGTTGTGAATATGAATTTCAGCGTTTGTTTGGAATGGGTGAGCTTCTATATAAAAGTGCATCAAATATCCTTCAGTTAGAAAAGGCTCCTTCTGTATATGCTCCAATAGGAAGCTATAAAAATCTTCTGCCCTATTTAGTTAGAAGATTATTAGAGAATGGTGCTAATAGTTCATTCATAAATAGGTTGCTTGATCCTAATACGGATTCAAAGTGGTTGGCTGAAAATCCTTTTACAAGAATGGAGAGTGAAAAAAAAGAGATTCCTCTTCCTAAAAATATCTTTAAAAAAAGATTAAACTCTAATGGCATGGATATTTCAGAAAAACAGAATCTAGATAATCTTTCACTAAAATTAAAAAGTTTTGAAGAAAAAAAAGTACACGCGAAATCTATATACCTGGGCAGAGAAAAGAATGATAAAAATATAATCAATGTTGATTCAATTTCATCAGGTATCAGCATAGGCACTGTTCAGTATGACAATACAAAAATAATCAAAAGCTCTCTAGAAGAAAATAGTTCAGATGAATGGTCCAGGACAAACGTTTCAAAAAGGTCAGAAATTTTGAATAAAGTTGCTAATTTGATTGAAGAAGACCCTCACGAATTAATCTTTTATCTTATAAATGAAGCAGGTAAAACTCTTCAGAATGCAATTGATGAGATTAGAGAGGGAGTAGATTTCTTACGTTATTATTCAGAGCAAGCTAAAGAAATTATTCAAGAAAAAGATTTAGATGGGCCAACTGGAGAGGATAATAAAATTTACTATAATCCAAAAGGAAGATTTTTATGTATTAGTCCATGGAATTTTCCTGTTGCTATTCTAATTGGGCAAATATCAGCAGCTCTAGCTTGTGGTAATAAAGTTATAGCAAAGCCTTCAGAACATACTTCTATACTTGGATATCTTGTTATAAAGAAATTTCACGAAAGTGGAGTTCCTATAAGCTCACTCGAGCTTATACTTGGAGATGGTGAATATGGTGAAATGTTAACTCAAGTAGAGTCATTACAAGGAGTTGCTTTTACTGGATCACTTCCAACAGCAAAAAAAATACAATCTAACCTTATTGAATATCAAGACCAAATAATCCATCTGATAGCTGAAACTGGTGGCATTAATTGTATGCTTGTTGATTCAAGTGCCCTTTTGGAGCAAGTCACAGATGATGTCGTCAGGTCTGCATTCGATAGCGCTGGTCAGAGATGCTCTGCTCTAAGAGTTCTTTGTATCCAAGAAGAAATATATGAAGAGCTCGTTGAAATGATTAAAGGAAATATGATTATTCAGAAAATTGGAAACCCAAATGAATTTGATACAGATATTGGTCCAATTATTAATATAGAAGCTCTAGAAAAACTTAATAAATACATCGAAAAATTTGAAATGGAGGGTTTTGATGTATTTCAAGCATCAGAAACATCAGAGAAAAATTATCTTTCGCCCACACTTATTTCAATCAATCAAATATCAGATATTAAAAATGAGCAGTTTGGCCCTATACTTCATGTTCTTAAATATACCTCTAGTGATACAGATAAATTAATTAATGATATTAATAAAACAGGATATGGTTTAACTATGGGAATTCATTCTAGAATAGAATCTAGAGCTGACTATCTTGGAAAAAATTCTAATATTGGAAATATCTATATAAATAGAGACATGGTTGGTGCTGTTGTTGGGTCACAGCCCTTTGGCGGTGTTGGCCTTTCTGGAAGTGGTTACAAGGCTGGCGGCCCTAACTATTTATTACAATTCTTAAATGAAAAAGTGATTTCAAAAAATTCGGTCGCATTTGGTGGTAATACTGAGCTACTTAATCTGCAAGAAGACAAATGATTGGCTTCAAAAAAACTCCTGTTAAGTTAGTAATAGGTATTTTTATAATCTCTGTTTTTGTAATAGTGCTTATATATATAGATTCTTCTCAAGATAAACCCAAGCCTACCCAAGATACAATTACTATGGATCTTGGTATTTCTCCACCAGAACTTAAAAATAAATTAATTCATGAGGTAAAAAAAGGAGAGAGTCTTTCAATAATATTTGAAGAAAAAAAAGTTCCTTTAAACACTGCGTATAAAATTTTTGATTTTGACAAAGATAATATTCTATCAAGTATCAAACCAGGCGATGTGATGGAGTTCAATTATATTGGGGAAAAATTAGAAAGCATTCAAATAATAAAAGATGAGATAAATACAATTCTTATTAATATCTCAGAAAATGTTTCTTTAGAATCGGTTAAGAAAAAAATACAAACCATAAACTCAATTAAGCAAGGAGAAATAACTACTTCATTTTATAAGGATGCGTTAAAGGAAGGTATACCTGATAGCATAATAATGGATTTTGCATATATTTTTGGTTGGGATATTGATTTTATTTTTGATGTAAGAAAAGGGGATAAATTTGCTGTTATTTTTGAAGCTGACTATTCTGAGGGTGAAAAAATTTCTAGCGGAGATATTATATTTGCAGAGTTCATAAATAAAAATGATCGTTATATCGCTCAAAGATTTTTTGATAAAAATCAAGGTAAGCAATACTTTAATGAGGAAGGAGATAATGTTAGGAAGGCATTTTTGAGAGCGCCTTTAGACTTTGCATATATAAGTTCTCACTTTAATCCAAATAGGTTACACCCTATTCTTCATAAAATTAAAGCTCATAATGGAGTTGATTATGCAGCTAGAAGAAATACTCCAGTAAAAGCATCTGGGGATGGTGTTATATCTTTTGTAGGCGTTAAGGGTGGTTACGGCAGGACTATAGAAATTAAGCATGGTGGAAATATAAAAACTTTATATGCTCATCTTGAAAAGTATAATTCGAGATCTAACGTAGGAAATAAGGTAAAACAAGGTGAAGTAATTGGGTATGTTGGGGACTCTGGCCGAGCAACGGGACCGCATCTTCATTTTGAATTTTGGCAAGGCAAAACAAGAACAGATCCTGTAAAAGTAAAGCTCCCATCTGCCAAGCCTATTAATAAAAATCAATTGAATGAATTTAATGAATTGCTTGAAATCAATCTGCAAAAACTAAATCAGTATAATTCTAATTAAATGAATAAATACTATATTGGAATAATGACTGGAACTAGCGCGGATGCAATTGATGGATGTATTGTGTCTTTTGATGGTAATTTTAATTTAATTACTTCCGGTTCTGTTGATCATGAGCATGGGTATAAAGAAAATTATGAAGAATGTATAGCTCAAGGGGTAAAGGAGGTTCATCGATCTAAGAAACTCGAAAAGCTAGAGCATGATCTTAATAAGAAATCTTTAGAACTAATAGAAAATCTTTTAAATGAAAGTAAATTATCTAACGAGGATGAAATCGCAATTGGCTTCTCTGGGCAAACAGTTTTTCATTCCAAAAAAAAGAGTTATCAAATTGGAGATTCTCAGTTCATAGCCAATAACTCAAATATAAAAGTTATTTCTGATTTTAGAAATTTTGATATAGCGCAAGGAGGCTCAGGAGCTCCTTTAGTGCCTGCTTTTCATAAATATTTATATTCAGAAAAGGAAAAAGAAAAAATTATTTTTAATATTGGAGGAATTGCTAACGGCACTTACCTTAAAGGAAGTGAAATATCTTTAGCTTCAGATGTTGGGCCTGGAAATTGTTTAATTGATAAAATAACAAGTAAAGAACTAGGTTTACCATTTGATAGCGGAGGCGAATTAGCAAGAAAAGGTATGCTTCTGCCTAACCTTCTAGATTCATTGGAAAAAGCAATTGATAATATAAATTTTGGATATCCCAGAGCGGATGAAAAAACTTCATATTACAAACTATTAGATAGCGGTGTCTTATTAGGAATTAGTCCAAATGATGCATTGAGATGTCTTACTGAGCTAACTGCTGAGAAAATTAAAAATTTCTTTGATTACTGTAATCAGCCCAAAGAAGTTATATTTCATGGGGGTGGAACAAATAATTCCTTTCTGATGGATCTTTTAGGTGAAAAATTAGAAAGAGAAATAAGAACTACTGACAACATTATTCCATCTAAATTTGTCGAAGCTGCAGCCTTTGCTTATCTTGCTTTTATGAATAGAGGTAAAGTCTTCAATACTAAATTGTAAAAGACTCTCCGCAGCCACAAGTTGTTTTAGCATTAGGGTTATTAATAACAAACTTTGATCCTGAGAGATCTTCGATAAAATCAAGTGTCGATCCAAATAAATAGGGATATGACATAGAGTCTAATAGAACTGAAAAGTTTTCAAATTCGATTACATCATCATCAAATGCAACATCTGGATCAAATTTAAAACCATACTGAAATCCAGAACAACCTCCTCCAGTTACATATACACGAAACTTTGATCCCAAATCAATATTAGCAGTCATTACATTCTTTATTCTGCTCACTGCATTATCAGTTAAATTTAAAGATTGGAAAGAGTCTTGATCCATTGTTATGAAATTCGTTTAACTTTTATCTTAACGTTTGAAGAAACATTAATCATCCAAAATCCACCCATATTAGCTTCTTCAATAACGACATTATTTTTTGTCCTGAAATTATTAAGCTTTATTGATGACAAGACTGATTGAGATTCCCAGAGTTGGCCATTTTCTAGCTTAAATCTAGTTTTGCCACCAAAAGTTTTTGATGAATTAGAAATGCTTGATTTAAGCTGGGTTTTATTAATCTTAATATCGGCATCTTTCTTTTGTTTATTTGAAAGGCCAAAACTAGCCTCTTCGTCAGAAACATTTTTAGAAACTGAATCAGAAGATTTAATAGATTCTGCTTTTATTAACTCATCTGAAGTTTTTGAAACGCCTGTTGTAAGATAATCATAACAAGCTAATCTCTTGATATCTGATTCTATTGAAGCACAATCTTCAAGTTTTACTTCAGCATTTATCACTAAAACACAAAACGTAAAAATTGCTAAAAAATATTTTTTCATATCATGACATTATAAATTTAAATATCAGTATAAAATATAAATATGCCTAAATACTTTTTTTTCAAGAAATTCTAATAATTTCAATAATATAAAACATAAATGAAAAGATCTTTAATCACATATTCGACAGTAGATGGACAAACAAAAATAATATCCGAGAAGATTGCTGCATTTGCTTCTCATAGCGAAACAGATGTGCTTCCGATCTCAGATCAAATTAATTTAGATAATTATGAAACAATAATAATTGGCGCGAGCATAAGATATGGCAAATATCGAAAAGAAGTCTATAGTTTTATTGAGGACAATATTCAAACATTAAAAATGAAAGAAAATGCTTTTTTTTCTGTTAATGTTGTTGCTAGAAAACCCGAAAAAAGTACTCCTGATACAAATCCATATTTAAAAAAATTTCTAAGTAATATTAAATGGGTACCTAAAAACCTTGGTGTTTTTGCAGGCAAAATTGAATATCCAAAATATAAATTTATTGATAAATATGCAATTAAATTTATTATGTGGATAACAAAAGGTCCTACTGATACCTCAAAAACATATGAATTTACTAACTGGAAAGCGGTAGAAGATTTTGCAAGAGATTTAGAACTATGAACAAAATTAACAAATCTATTGAATTATTTAAAGAAGCTAAGTTGCATATGCCTGGAGGAGTAAACTCGCCAGTAAGAGCATTTAAAAATATTAATGGTAATCCAATATTTTTTAAGAAAGCAAAAGGCCCTTATATTTTTGATGCAGATAATAATAAATACATTGATTATATTGGTTCTTGGGGGCCTATGATCATGGGTCACTCGCATCCTGAAATTATTAAGTCAGTTTCAAAACAATTAGAACTTGGAACTAGTTATGGGGCTCCTACAAGCATTGAATCATCTGCTGCTAAATTAATAAAACAGTGTATGCCTTCTATAAAAAAAATAAGAATGGTGAATTCTGGAACAGAGGCAACAATGAGTGCAGTAAGGCTTGCCAGGGGATATACGAATAGAACTAAAATTATTAAGTTTGATGGTTGTTATCATGGTCATGTTGACTCTTTGCTTATAAAAGCAGGCTCAGGAGTCACTACTTTTGGCCTACCTGACTCACCTGGAATTCCAAAAGAATTAGCTAAGCAAACATTAAGTTGTGAATTTAATAACAAAGATGATTTTTTAAAAATCTTTAATAAAGTTAAAAAAGATCTTGCTGCAGTTATTATTGAGCCAATAGCGGGGAATATGGGATTTATTCCTGCCGATAAGTCTTTTTTGAAGCTTATAAGAAAAAAGACCGCTGAAAATAAATCTATATTAATCTTTGACGAAGTTATGTCTGGTTTTAGAGTTTCTCTTGGGGGTGCTCAAGAGATTTATAAAATAACACCCGATCTAACAACATTAGGGAAAGTAATTGGGGGTGGCCTTCCAGTTGGTGCCTTTGGGGGTAAAAAGGAGATTATGGATTATCTGGCACCAAATGGCCCTGTTTATCAAGCTGGAACTCTTTCTGGAAATCCTTTGGCAATGGCAGCAGGCTCAAAATTAATCCAACTGCTAATTAAAAATAATCCTTATAGTTCTCTAGAGAAAAAGGCAGACAGTTTATTAACCAAAATGAAGCAATTATTTTTAGAAAACGATATACCTTTATCAGTTGATGCAAAAGGTGGGATGTTTGGTTTCTTTTTTTCAAAGAATCTCCCAAAAAATCTTAATGATGTGATTGCAACAAATGACAAACACTTTAATAGCTTTTTAAATAAATGTATCGGGGAGGGAATTTATTTTGCACCCTCAAAATTTGAAGCGGGTTTTATATCAACAAAACATACTAAAATTGAAATAAGTCATACAATTAGAGTTATTGAAAAAATACTAAAAAAAGGAATATAAAATGAAATATGATATTAGCGCTCTCGGCAATGCTTTGGTTGATACCCAATATATGGTTGATCATGATTTTTTAAAAGATATTGGCTTAGAGCCAGATTCAATGACTCTTGCTTCAGCAGAGGAGCACTCTCCTATCATAGAAAAACTCAATAAAATGGGAGTTGAATCAGTATCAGATTGCGGTGGCTCAGCAACTAATTCTTTAGTTGCAGCTTCTTATTATGGATCAAAATGTCATCATGTGTGCAGAGTTACAAATGACGAAGATGGAGAAAAATATTTAAACAGTCTTCAAAAAGCTGGAGTAAAGCATATAGGTTTCAGTAAAGAAGAATCTGATCTACCTACTGGCAAATGTCTAATCTTTGTTACCCCGGATGCGAAAAGAACTATGAGCAGTATGTTGGGTATAAGTGCTTATCTTGGGCCAAAAGATATCGACTACGACGTCGTTAATAACTCAAAGATCTTTTATATTGAAGGTTATATGGTAACGAGCAATGAAAACTTTAATGCAGTAACTTCAGTTCTTAAAAGTATAGATAACGGTCAAACTCTTAAAGCATTATCTCTTTCAGATGCTGGAATTGTGCACGGTTTTAGAGATAAGTTTAAAGAAATAGAATCTTTTGGACTGGACCTAATTTTTTGTAACGATGACGAAGCTATAGCATTTTCAGGAGCTGATAATTTAGAAGCTGCTATTGAATTCTATAAAAAACAATCTTACATGATTGCTATTACTAAAGGTGCTGAAGGTAGTATTGTAATAAAAGACGGTGATGCCATTTATTCTGCTGCAGAAAAGATTACACCCATAGATACTAATGGTGCTGGTGATATGTATGCTGGCTCTTTTATGCATGCTTATTTAAATAATTTTTCTATTTCTGACTGTGCAGCCTTTAGTAACTATGCTTCATCAAAAGTGGTTGAAACATTTGGCCCAAGATTAACCTCGGATGGATATGAAAACGTTTTAAATAAATTGAGAAAAAGCTAGTAAATTTAGCTAGTATCTGATACTTTCTCCACCCTGAAATGTTTCTTAAATAAAAATGGCTGTAAAAAAAGCAATAAAAAAGACAAAAAAACCAACAAAAAAAACAATAGCAAAGAAAACTGTGGCTAAAAAAGTTACAGTCAAAAAGAAGCCAGTTAAAAAAACTCAAACAAAAAAATCTCCACCTAAGGTTGTTAAAAAAGCAAAAGCTAATACAGTTGCTAACAACAAGTCCAAGATTGCTCCTTATAAACCAAAGAAGAATGAGAAATATATGAGTGCAGCTATGAAAAGACATTTCATTGCCGTATTGCTTCTTTGGAAAGAACATCTTTTAGATGAGATGCAAAAAACTTTTGATCACTTAAGAGCCAAAGGAGAAACTTATGCTGATCCAGTTGATAGAGCATCTCAAGAAGAGGAATTTGCATTCGAATTAAGAACGCGCGATAGAGAAAGAAAACTTATAAATAAAATTTCAACTTCTATAGAAAAAATCAAACAAGATGACTATGGTTGGTGCGAATCATGTGGGGACGAAATTGGTGTTAAAAGACTCGAAGCTAGACCGACAGCGACTCATTGCATAGATTGCAAAACTCTTGATGAAATAAAAGAAAGGCAGCTAAGCGGATGATTCTTGAGTTTCTATCAAAACTAAACTTTGATAAATAATAAAAAAATAAGTAAATTTGCTATATCTATAGTAAAAGATCTACAAGATAAAAATTTTCAAGCATATTTAGTTGGTGGGTGCGTCAGAGACCTTTTATGTGGCATAGAGCCAAAAGACTTTGACATAGCAACTAACGCAACTCCAGAACAAATTAGGAAAATCTTTAAAGCTTCAAGAATAATCGGAAAGCGGTTCAAATTAGTTCATGTTTTTAATAGGTCAGAACTAATTGAGGTTGCAACCTTTAGATCTGGTGAGGATAGCTCAGATATTGGTAACCTAGTTACAGATCAATCAGGAAAAATCATAAGAGATAATATCTGGGGAACATTAGAAGAGGATACTTATAGAAGAGACTTTACAATTAATGCATTGTACTACTGCCCTTTTACGCAAAAGATAGCAGATCATAATCATGGCATGAAGCATGTTCATGAAAAAATTATTGTTTCAATTGGAGATCCCCAAAAAAGATTCGCTGAAGATCCTGTTAGAAGTTTAAGAGCTATAAGATTTAGTAATAAGCTGAACTTTAAAATCGATAAAGAGATCAAAGAAGCTATTTACGATAAGGGTGATTTACTTTCAAGCATTTCTAACGCTAGATTGTTTGATGAGTTTTGTAAGATATTCTTAAATGGTATGGCTGAGAAAAACTTCAAAAAATTATTATCCTTTGGTCTGAATAAATATTTGGTAGGCACAAATCCTGATGCAAATGAATTTACATATAACGTAATGATTGAAGCATTGAGAAATACTGATAGAAGGTTAGCCAATAATCAATCTGTTACTCCTGGCTTTCTAATTGCTGCACTCCTCTGGCCTCAACTAATTGAAACTTCTCTTCAAAGAGGTGAAATAAATTTAAGAAAATATTTTAGGTCTATGGACAGGATTCTTAGGAGGCAACAAAAAATAACAGCAATTCCCAGGAAATTTCATGGTTATATAAAAGATATATGGGTGTTGCAATTAAAACTTCATAGCAGAATTGGCAAGCAACCTTTCAAAACTTTAAAGCATCCTAGGTTTAGGGCAGCATACGATTTTCTTCTTATAAGAGAAAAAGTTTCATGTGATGGTAATTACTTAGGTAATTGGTGGACTGATTTTCAAAAAGACGATAATGCTATTAAAAAGTCTTTAATTGCTGAATTACATGAAAAAGGCAAAGAAGAATCATTTAAAAAATTTGGTTTCTCTGAAGAGTTAAGATAATCTACTAGTTACAAATTAAATATTGTAATGAAGCCAGCTTTAAACGAAATACCATTACCAAAGTATATTGCCATTGAGGGGCCAATAGGCGTTGGAAAAACAACACTTGCAAACAAAATTGCTGAATCATTTAATTATGATGCGTTTCTAGAGCAGCCTGCTGAAAATCCATTTTTAAAGAATTTCTATAGGAATCCAAGTCAATCTGCTCTTGCCACTCAACTTTTTTTCCTTTTTCAAAGAATGCAACAAATCCAAGATTTAAAACAACGTAGCCTTTTTGAAAATGTTCGTGTTGCTGATTTTTTAATTGAGAAAGATAGGCTTTTTGCTGAGGTCACTCTTTCAAACGAAGAGATGGTTCTTTACGACAAAGTATATGAGCATATAACTATAGATGCGCCTACACCTGATTTGGTGATCTATCTTCAAGCTCCTATTGGGATACTTAAAGAAAGAATTACCAAAAGAGGAAACATTAATGAGCAATATCTTACATTGGATTATTTAGAAAGATTAAACGATGCATATTCAAGATTCTTTCTTGATTATAATTCAGCGCCACTTTTAATTATAAATGCTGCAGACATCAATCTAGAATCAAATGAAGCTGACTATGAGGCGTTAATTACTATGATAATGTCTAATCCTAAGGGAAAGAATTTTGTCAATCCTCAACCCTCTATTATTTAAATATTAGTTGTGTCTCGAGAGATCTATAGTCCTAAGTCTTCTAATCCCCACCTAAAGAATATTGAGGAATATAAAAAGCTTTATAAAGAGTCCATAGATCATCCTAAAAAATTCTTTAGTAACTTAGCGAATGAAAATATATCCTGGTTTAAAGATTTTGATGAAGTTCATAATAATGATTTTCCAAACACTAAATGGTTTAGTGGTGGTCAAATGAATGTGAGCTTCAATTGCATAGACAGACATTTAAAAAATAATGCAAATAAAGTCGCTCTAATATGGGAAGGAGATGATCCTTCAGATTCTATGAGCTTAACCTATCAGCAGCTCCATGATGAAGTATGTAAATTTTCAAATGTTCTTAAAAATCTAGGAGTAAGAAAAGGTTCAAGGGTTTGTATTTATATGCCTATGATAGTTGAAGCAGCCTTTGCAATGCTTGCTTGTACTAGGATTGGTGCTGTTCATTCAGTTGTTTTTGGTGGTTTTTCACCAGAGTCATTAAAAGACAGGATTCTTGATGCTGATTGTAAAATTGTAATAACAGCTGATGAAGGCTTGAGAGGCGGCAAAAAAGTTCCGTTAAAGCTTAATGTAGATGAGGCTCTTAAGGGATGTCCAAATGTAAAATCTACTTTAGTTGTAAAAAGGACTGGTGAAGATATTCCATGGGATAAAAATCGTGATGTATGGTACGAGGAATTATCTAAAGATGTTGAAACTTCCTGCGACCCAGAGCCAATGGATTCTGAAGATCCCCTTTTCATACTTTATACATCTGGTTCAACCGGAAAGCCCAAAGGCGTATTGCATTCTACTGCTGGATATTTGTTAGGTGCTCATATTAGCTTTAAATATCTTTTTGGTATAAAGCCAGAAGATAAATATTGGTGTACTGCTGATGTTGGCTGGATAACCGGTCATACATATATTTTGTATGGTCCTCTTTCAAATGGGGCTACAACTTTAATGTTTGAAGGTGTTCCAACTTACCCTTCTGCCTCAAGATGTTGGGAAATATGTGATAAACATGAAATTAATATCTTTTATACTGCTCCAACAGCCATTAGAGCGCTTATGGCTCAAGGAGATGAGCCTGTTCTAAAAACTAAAAGGAACTCTCTAAGGGTTTTAGGAACTGTTGGTGAGCCAATTAATCCAGAGGCATGGGATTGGTATTACAATGTTGTTGGTCAATCTAAATGTGAAATCATAGATACTTGGTGGCAAACTGAAACTGGTTCAGTTCTCATATCCCCGATTGCAGGAGTCACCCCCACAAAACCCGGATCAGCTACACTTCCTTTCTTTGGAGTAAAACCAGCTCTATACGATGAAAATGGTAAAACATTAGAAGGACCAAATTCAGGAAACTTGGTAATGGAGCAATCTTGGCCTAGCCAAATTAGAAGTGTTTACGGAGATCATCAGAGAATGCTAGATACATACTTTAGTATGTATAAAGATATCTACTTTACTGGGGATGGAGCTAGAAGAGATGAAGATGGTTATTACTGGATTACTGGAAGAGTAGATGATGTTCTAAATGTCTCAGGACATAGACTTGGAACTGCAGAGATAGAAAGCGCTCTTGTATTGCACTCAAAAGTAGCTGAGGCGGCAGTTGTTGGATTTGACCACCCTATAAAAGGTCAAGGCATCTATGCTTTTGTTACTTTGATGATAGGAGAATCTTTTAATGATGAATTAAATAATGAATTAAAACAATTCGTAGCTAAAGAAATAGGTGCAATTGCAAGACCCGACTTAATTCAGGATGCCCCTGGTCTTCCAAAAACAAGATCTGGAAAAATAATGAGAAGAATTTTAAGAAAAATTGCTGAGGGAGATCTTTCTAATTTAGGCGACACCACAACCCTTGCAGACCCATCTGTGGTGAAATCTCTAATTAGCAATAAAATAAGCTTGTGAAAAAAAATAGTTTATTAGTAATTGCCGTACTTACTTTGGTTAGTTGTAATACAAACCTAAATTATGACAAATCAATGCTTCCCGATGCAGATCCAAAGGTTCTAAGCGAAGTTAATTCCAAAGTACTAATTTCTTGTATGCAAATACCTGTGCCCCGACCACCTGTTCCTATAAATCCAGGTCATAAAGTGCCAACCAGTGAGGTATATGATCAGAATGATTGTGTTGAAAACAAATTGTCTGATAATGAACGCAAAAAAATTCTTAACGAAAGAAAAGAAAAAGAAGAATTTAATCTAGAAATTAATCTAGACGATCAAGAAGAAGAGTAACGATTTTTAATACTTTTTATTTTTTCCTCGTCTTGAAGTTTTATTAAATGAGCCAAAAGACTCATTCTTGCAATAGGATGAAGCATTTCAGGCACATCGTCATAGACCAATGGCAATAACTCATCAAGATTAGAATTATTATTTTTATCTATACATCTTAAGACCTTCGATTCTCTTGATAGCCTATGTCTAATAATTGATTGAATGGTCTTAGAGGGATCTTCCATATAATTTCCGTGACCCGGCGCAAAATAATCAATATCGTAATCTTCTAGCAACTTTAAAGAGTTTATATATTCAGTCATGTTTCCATCAGGGGGAGCTATCACAACAGTTGAGCCGTCCATTATATGGTCGCCGGTTAAAAGACATTTCTGTTTTTCTAAATAAAAGCACAGATGATTTGATGCATGTCCTGGAGTATGAATAGTTTTAAGAGAGTATTCATCGGTTTCAATAACATCTCCATGACTCAGAACCGTATCGGGTATAAAGGTTTCATCTTCCCATTCAGATTCTCTATCTACCAGTCTTCCAAACATTGGAATTTTTAACTCTTTAGAAATAGGAAGTGCTGCTGGCGAATGGTCCGTATGAGTATGGGTAACTAAGATTCTTTTAATCTTCCCTGCACCCTTTTTTAAAAGAGCTTCAATGTGCTCATTAATATTCGGACCTGGGTCTACAAGAGTAATATCCTCTTGTCCTATTAAATAGGTATTAGTTCCTTGTCCAGTAAAGACACCGCCATTAGGTGCAGTAATTTTAGTTATTAGTTTGTTCATTAATGATCCTCATAACCATCATCACCTGGGAATAAAACTTTCCAAGTATCATTTTCTTTGAAGAACTTAGGCAGAATAGGCTTAATATCATTTTTTGTTAGTTTTTTCTGATGATCGAGCATTGTTGTTGCGCTTTCAAAATTCATACATGATTTAAGGTTCTCTGTCGTTGGAAGTATCATTTGCATATCTCCATCTAGTGCTTTTTTTAGTGCTAGATTCGGGCTAATCCATAAACTTTGAGTTAACTCCATACCATCGTGTTGCACAATCTGGTTTTCTGGTAAATATGCGATAAAAAACCTTGTATCAAACCTTCTGGTTTCAAACTCAGGAGTTATCCAATGAGATAGTGGGGCAATGTTAGCAGTAGTAAGCATCAAGTCTTCTTTTTTACATATATCTAAAAGATTGATTTCATTGTCGATTAACATTTTTCTATAATTATCAAACTTTGATTTATCCTCTTCTTCTAAATTAAGCTTTTCTCCTGATTTCTTTGTAGCAAGAAGTATGCCTACCTCTTCAAAACATTCTCTTATGCAAGCAGCCCAGTAACTCAGACCACCATTATTTACACCAAGAGTCTGTGAGGCTTTAATATCATCATATCCATCACAATATAGCTCTAAACCTTCTAGACAATCGCCCTGATCAATTTTACCGCCAGGAAAAACATAAAGATTTCCAAATGGTGGTTTCTTAGATCTTTTGACCATTAAAACTTCCATACCATCCTTAGTGTCTCTAAGAACAAGAACGGTTGCAGCCGGAGTTAAATTATTATTCATATATTTAATCGATTTAGCTTAGAATACTGCTTATGCAAATTACTGACAATCTAAAAAACGATATCTCTAATGCCCCTTCTTGGTTTCATGATGCTATTAGCATAAAGCCAAATGAAAAAATTTTAGAGGATGTTAAAGGAAAACTTTCATATTCTGTATGGCCATCTTCATCTAAAAATAAGAATCTTATGATCTTTATCCATGGAACTGGTGCTCACAAAAAATGGTGGTATCCAATTGCCCCTCAATTTGCAAGTTACTCAAATGTAATTGCTGTTGATCTTCCGGGTATGGGCGATTCAGGATTTAGAGAAAAGTATAGTATTAAGGACTTTGGTGAATGCATCATTTCGATTATTGAAAAAGAGAGGTCTGATATGGATATTGATAATATTTCTATCATAGGCCACTCCTTGGGAGGCCAGGTAGCTGGGTATGTAGCTTCTGAAAAAAAAGATCTTGTCTCTAACTTAATCATGATTGATACCTTTATAAGGCCACCGGATTGGGACCCCTCTGAGAATGAAGGTGGGCCTTTAAGGATGATAAAGTACTATCCTGATAAAACCAAAATTCTAAAAAGATTTAGACTTCTTCCTCAGCAAGACTGCAACAATGATTGGTTCGTAAGATATATATCTGAACATTCGGTAAGACAAACGTCAGAGGGATGGCGTTGGAAATTTGATGACTCAATGTTTAATAGTCTCGAGCGATTATTTGGATATGAGTTCTCTTTTGGATGTCCTGCCCTTTTTATTCATGGTGCAAACAGCCTGTTAATGTCCGCAAATATTTTAGATAACATAAAGAAAATGTATTCTGAGATTATGGATTTTAATGAAGTGGAAGGTGCAGCTCACCATGTTCCATTAGATAAACCATTAGAAATAGTTGATATAATAAAAAATCGTCTTTTTTAGATTTTTTATGAATTATTTTTATTTCTTCTTTTTCTTAATTTTATCAATCGTAATATTGGTTAAGCCATTTACAAGTCTTATCTCAAACTGGGTCATGCAGTCAAAGAAATTATTAATAACAAGTTTAGTGACTATATCGATAGGTGTTGTATGTCTATACATAAGTCTTAGTAATGAATTTTGGTATGAGCGTGTATGGTTAATTGTAACTTTTGCTTTAGGACTGGCCCTTTTGATAAGAGGTTTTGTCATTATGTTCTTCTTGGAGAAAATAAAGAAGATACTGCCCTATTTCATGAGAAATTATTATAAATTTTCAATACCAGTTTCTTTTGCTCTTATTTACTTATCATTTCTAATTGTATCTACTGATTACATTGGTCCTCAAAAAGACATTAGTTCTTGTGAATCGGACAAAAATATTGAAGTTATTTGTGATTTTTCCAATCCAGAAGATATTGTTATTACTCCTGATAAAAAGTTTTTGCTTATGTCAGAGTTCGGAGGCATTGGTCCATACGAGGAGCAGAAACCTGGTTTTTTTGCATTATTAGATCTAAAAACAAATGAGAAGATCATTCCAAGTATAACTATTGCTGATAATTCATGGGGGGATTCCTCATGTTCAAGAAGTAATGTTGATAAATACGGACCTCATGGCATAGACCTTGTGAAGAGAGATGACGGAAGATTTCAACTTGGAGTTATTAGCCATTACCCCAATGAGACTATTGAAATGTTTGAATTGATAAAAGCTGATGAATCTTGGAGTTTTGTATGGAGGGGGTGCATTGACGTTCCATATAAATATTATTTTAATGATATAAGTCTTAAGAAAGATGGTAGTTTCTTTGCATCACATATGTATGAAAGAGAAATTACTCTTAATGAGTGGCTTTTAGCTTCGTTATTGAAAAGAAACACAGGATATTTGGTAGAGTGGAATAATAATTTATTTAAGAAAGTCCCAGAAACTGAAGGAAGTGGGCCTAATGGAATAGCGCTTGATGAGAAATCGAATATTATTTATATCAATTACAATCAAGGTGACAAAATTGTAGGTTTTGATCTTTTAAAGAATAAAAAAATAATCAGCACATTTATAGAAGCGCCTGATAATCCATATATTGATAATAATTTTATATGGGTAACATCCTTAGACTTTCAGCCAAATGATTTTGGTGAATGCGAATTCAAGAAGAGCTGTTCATTACCATTCTCTATTTATAAATTAGATAAGAGTGATTTATCAATTATTGACAAGTATTCATTTGATAAAACAGTTTTTGGATTGCCGACGGTTGCAGTTCCGTTTGAAGATAAGGTTTATATGGGTTCATTTCATTCTGATAGATTGGGTTTATTTGAAATAAATTAAATATATGACTGAAGAGTTTGATTTCGAAACATTAAACATTAAGATTCCCAAGAGGGAGCATAATTCTCATAAGGGTAATTTTGGAAGAGTTTTGGTGCTTGGTGGCTCGGAGGGTATGGGTGGAGCTGCAATACTTTCTTCTGAAGCCAGTTTATATTCTGGAGCAGGCTTAACTCATTTATATACACACCCAACAAATGTTGAAGCAAGCCTTAAAAGGAATCCAGAAATAATGAGTCTTGGCATTAACTCCAATTTTGAAATCCCATATGATATTGATGTACTCGTATGTGGTCCTGGCCTTGGAGATGACATCTGGTCAAAAGATGTTTATGAAAAGATATTTCAAAATAAAAATATAAATACAATAATTCTTGACGCTGGCGCATTAAGCTTCGTTAATAAATTTATTAAAAAAATTTTAGAATTAGAATCAGAACTAATTTTAACTCCACATCCAGGTGAGGCCAGTAAGCTTTTAGATGTTTCGATAGAAGAAATTCAGCAAGATAGGCCTGCTGCTGCAATTAAAATTGCAAAAAAATATTGTGCAAATGTAATTCTAAAAGGAAATAGGACTTTAGTGTGCTCTAAGGAAAATTTAACCTTATATGAATGTTTAGAAGGTGGGCCTGAATTATCTACTGGTGGAACTGGTGATGTTTTAGCAGGCGTTATAGGCGGGTTAGTTGCTCAAAATAATAATGCTTTAGATTCATGTCTTCTTTCAGTAGCTGCGCATTCCAGATCTGGAAAAATGTTTAAAGAAGAAATAGGTGAAATTGGGTTAAATGCAAGTGACTTAATATGCAGAATACGAGAACTACTAAATAAATGAAAAAAATTAATCTCATAGACGAAGGTGCAACAAAAGATCTAGGCAAAATCATTGCTGATGATATCTTCAATATAAATAAAAGATCTATTGAGATTCATTTGGAGGGTGACTTAGGCGCAGGTAAAACTTTTATAACAAGATCTATAGTCTTAAATTCTGGATGGAAAGGCTTAGTTAAAAGTCCAACTTATACCCTTTGTGAGGAATATGATCTCGGCGAATCTTTATTTCTGCATATTGATCTTTATAGAACGAATGAACAGGAGGATATCCATATTTTTGATTTAGATAGAAAAACACACGCTAAAAAGATTATCATTATCGAGTGGCCTGAAAAATTAATTAAAAAAAGAGAGTTTGATTTAAAAATATCTTTTAAACATGTTGATGATGGTAGAGAAGTTGAACTATCAGATACAAATGACTTATTTACTAAATTAAATAAATTTTATGAATAAACTATTTCTTATATGCGGGTTGGTTTTATCTTTTTTTGCTGAATCAAATGAAATTTCATTCAAATCTGTAGACGGTCTAAAGGGCGGATCTATTGAGATCAATTTTACTCTAGAAAAGGTTTCTTTCATTAAGTCATACTCTCTTGAGAATCCATCTAGAATAGTTATGGATGTATATGATAGTGATCTCTCATCAGCAATAGATGAACCATACAACTACCCTATTAAGAAAATAAGGGCTACATCTAAAGATAATATAACCAGAATAGTCATTGATTTATATGAGTATGTTAATTGGACAAAGCCTAAACAAATAAAAACTGATAAAGGCGTTCTTCTAAGTCTACAAATATCAAAGAATAAAAAACTGAAAAGCAGTATTAGAGATATAGTCGTTGCCATCGATGCCGGTCATGGTGGGAAATATCCTGGTGCGGTTGGAACAAATAACATACTAGAAAAAGATGTAACTCTGCTTATTGCAAAAGAATTACAAAGAACATTGAGAGATACTGAAGGATATAGTCCGGTAATGATTAGAGAAGGAGATGAAACTGTGGCCTTAAATGATAGATATCAAAGAGCCAGACAATATGCTGCCGATATACTTATTTCAATTCATGCTGATGGATTTAGACTTGAATCAGTTAAAGGAGCATCTGTTTTTATATGGTCAGAGGAAACCTCAAGTTCAGTGGCAAGAAATTTATCTGAAAAACAAAAAAAACGAATACAGGCTGACATAAAGAATATTATGGAAGATGATTTTAATGAAGATGCAGCTAGAAAAGCTTATCCAGAAATATACAAACAAAAAATTAAAGATAGTGAGATTCTTGGGGAAAAGATCTTAAATGAGCTAAAAAAAGATCCATATACTAAGATACATAAGAAAAATGTTGAATATGCAGACTTTAGAGTTTTAAAATCAATTGATATTCCTTCAGTATTAGTAGAGTCTGGATTTATGACCAACCCGGAGGATGCTGAAAGGCTTAAAGGAAAGCCAGGAAGACGAATGATTGCAAGGTCAATTTTCTTGGGAATTCATAATTACTTTCTAGAAAACCCTCTTGAAGGAACATTCGTTGAAGATAATCCTGATTACCTTAATTATGAAATCCAAAAAGGAGACGTTTTGTCTGAAATCGCAATAAGGTTTGGTGTAACAGTTGAATCAATTAATAAATTAAATAATCTTGAAAATAGATCTATTTTCCCTGGTCAAATAATTAGAATTAATATTTAAGACATATCATAAGGGTCTATATCATAGGACCATTTTACTTTCTTGGTTTCAGGCCAAGATTCAAACTCCTTAGTTAGGAACTTAAGGACTCTATTAAGGTAGGTTTTAGTAGGCGAAATTATAATTAAATGATTTCTTGTATTGCCTTTCGTCTTAAATGGGATAGATGGCAGAGGCCCAATAGTGCTTATGCCATTCTTATTTGATAGTGTTAGTTGTGTTCTATTTAAAAATCTAGGAGAGCTAGTTGTATTTGGTGAGACTGCTCTTAGAATGCAAATACTTGAATATGGGGGCATGTTTAATTCTTTATTAACATTCAAGCACTGATCTGCGACCAGTCGATAATCTCCAGTTTTAATTTGTTTTAAATTAATGTCATCAGGATATCGCGTTTGAATAATAACTTTTGCAAGATTATTATTTCTGCCAGCTCTTCCAGATACTTGAATCAATTGTTGAGAAATTTTTTCAAGGGCATTGATCTCAGGACTTATTAAACCATTATCAGCATTTAAGATAACGCATAGGGTTACCTTTGGAAAATCATGGCCCTTTGAAAGCATTTGTGTTCCAACTAATATTGCTTCATCGCTTTTGTACACCCTCTCATATATTGCTTCTAAGGAGCCCTTTAATTTTGTTGAATCATGATCAACTCTAATAATGGGAGTCTTTGTGAATGCGCTTTTTAGAACATCTTCAACTCTTTCTGTTCCACTTCCATACATATTAATTTCATCTGAATTACAATCTGGACATTTTTTATTAACTGCATATGCTGACTCGCACTTATGACAAATAAGTCTATTTTTCGATTTATGGAAAACTAAATTGGATTCACAGTCTGTGCAACTAGCCACCCATCCACAATCGTCACATTCATACAAAGGAGCAAATCCCCTCCTATTTATAAAAATTAAAACTTGTTCTCCTTTTTTTATAGTGGATTCAATAATACTCATTGTTTGAAGAGCTATTCCTCCTACTAAAGGGGCATCAGTAATATCGAGAGGTATTAACTTAGGAGGTTTTTTGCCATCTACTCTTCTTAATAAATCAAATTTCTTATATTTTTTTTCTTTTACAAGTTTGAGCGTTTGAAGAGACGGGGTTGCGGATCCAAGATAAACTGGAATATTTTCTAGCTGAGCTCTTTTAATTGCTATATCTCTTCCTGAAAATTTAAATCCTTCAGACTGTTTGTATGATTGATCATGTTCTTCATCAACAATAATTGCCCCAAGATCTTTGAGTGGCATCAATACCGAAGATCTTGTTCCAATAACAATTTTAATTTCACCAAACTTTGATCTAAGCCATACCTTGAACCTCTGATTTGGTGTCATTTTTGAATGATAGATCCCAACATCTCCATTAAATCTATTACGAAATCTGCTTACCAGTTGAGGAATGAGATTAATCTCAGGAACTAATATAAGAACAGCTTTGTTTTTTTTTAAAAGTTTTTCGGTAAGCCTTAAATAAATTTCAGTCTTACCAGAGCCAGTCACACCATAAATTAATGAGGGCTTAAAATCAGTGATCTTTTTGAGTTTTATAAGATTTGTATCTTGTTCTTTTGTTAATTTAAAATTCTTATCGGTTTCATTTAATTCATATGTTGAAATATCATTGGTTGCTGCAATTATCTTATTGCCTTGATTTCTTAAAACTGTTGGCATAAAAGAAGAAAAAACTTCGCCAATAGGGTGATGATAATAATCAGAAGCCCACAAAATTGTTTCAAAAATGGATTTGTCAAAACAGGGAAACTTTTCATCAGTTGAGATGATTCCTTTTATAGCTCCCGATTTGATTAACGAATCAGGTCTAGTTATCTTCCTTACCACTATGCCTACTTTTGTTTTCTTTCCAAAGGGAACAACCACTCTTGTGCCTTTTTTTATGTTGGTGGCAGATTTATAGGTAAAACATTGTCTAATTGGTATGCCAACAGCTATGTCGTAATAAAAAATATTCATTTTTTAATTGTAATGGAGTTAATTTTTGCTATAGTTCTCATCCTAAATTAATTTTATTATGAAAAAAGACATACATCCTGAATACCGTGAAATACTATTCCATGATACAAGTGTGGATGAATATTTCATTATTAATTCAACTTTAGAGACAACTCAAACAAAAGAATGGGAAGATGGTAAGACTTACCCGTATTATACTGTTGAGGTCTCATCTTCATCTCATCCTTTTTACACAGGTAAGCAAAAAATTATCGATAGTGGTGGTAGGGTTCAAAAATTTGAAGAAAGATTTGGTAAGAAAAAATAGCTTTATCAATTTATTCCTGAACTCCCAAAACCTTTAGTTCCTCTCGAAGATTCTTTAAAACTTTCAACTATTTCAAAGTTAGCTTGCAGAACTGGAACAATAATCATTTGAGCTATTCTGTCTCCTGGACTTATTTCAAATTCTTTATTAGATCTATTCCATGCAGGTACCATTAGCTCCCCTTGATAATCAGAATCTATAAGCCCAACGAGATTACCTAAAACAATTCCATGCTTTGATCCAAGCCCAGATCTTGGGATCACAAGAGCAGCTAAACCCTCATCTTCCAAATGCATTGCAAAACCCATTGGTATCAATTCTGTTTTGTCTGGTCTTAACATTAATTTTTTTTCTATGCATGCACGAAGATCTAAACCAGCTGAGCCTTTTGTTTCATACTTTGGGACTGGAATCTTATCTCCTATTAAGGGATTGATTAATTTTATCTTTATATCTTTCAAGCTTTTATTTCCTTTGGTCTTATTAATGATTTTAAACTAGATTTATGAAAATCCAGTGTTTTCCATTCTCCTTTAAAATTAATAATTGCAAGATTACATGTAGAAAACTTTTCTATACTATCTTCAGTCAAAATTTCAACAAGCATATGAAGCGTTGGATTATGGCCAACGATCAAGATATTTTTAAGCTTCTCATCTAGCTTCCTTAAAGAACTAACAATATTATTTACATCTCCAAAATAAAGGTCTTCTGTATAAAATGCATCCGCAATAGGAAAATTAAAACCATCAGCAACTAAGTCAAAGGTTTCTTTTGTTCTCTTTGCATTGCTACACATGACTTTGTCTATGACAATACCATTCATCTCAGCAAAGGCACATAGCTTTTGAGCATCTTTTTCACCCCGATTAGACAAGGGTCTGTCAAAATCTGCTAGATCTTTATTATCCCAAGAAGATTTTGCATGCCTTAGAATATATAATTGTTTCATATAATATTAATTATAGTATTGATATGTAGGCTTCTGTTCTATAAAATCGCGATTCTATGAGTAAAAAATGTCAAGTAACAGGAAAGATACCTCAGTCTGGGAATAATGTTTCTCATGCTAATAATAGAACTAAGAGAAAATTTTTTCCAAACCTACATACACACAAATTCTGGGTTGAATCAGAAAATAGATTTGTAAATCTTAAGGTGTCTACTAAAGGTATGCGTATTATAGATAAGAAAG
The DNA here is from genome assembly GCA_045563715.1 of Gammaproteobacteria bacterium. Taxonomy (GTDB): domain Bacteria; phylum Pseudomonadota; class Gammaproteobacteria; order Magnimaribacterales; family D2472; genus SAR86A. The sequence goes on from JBJLIP010000001.1 coordinate 363,286, forward strand.
GCATTAGCCAAGTTCTCAAAGAAATTCGTGCTCGCGGAGAAAAAGTTTAAAAGTATAAATAAAGTTATTTATATCCTGCCTCTTGTGCAATAAATACAGCTTCTTTTTGAAGTAATCCAAGTTTGCTTACATTTATATCATCTTCAAAAAAATCTCCCCAATCTTTTATAGATTCAGCAATAGAAGCACTGTTTAGAACTGGGTATTCTTTGTTAGCAGACGCATAAAAATCTTGCGCTTTTTCAGACGAAAGATATTCCAAAAGAATTTGGGCTTCTTCCTTGTTCTTGGATGACTTTACAATACCTGCTCCAGAAATGTTTACATGCACTCCTCTATCATCTTGATTTGCCCAAAATAATTTTAAGTTGTCATACTTGGGATCATCCAACAGTCTTGCTAAATAATACGTATTAACAATAGTTACACCACACTGGCCACTTGAAACTGCTTTGAGTGCATTAGTATCATTTGCAAAGACTTCTGTTGTTAAGTTAGCAACCCATCCAGCAACAACTTCTTTAGCTTTATCAAAACCATAAGCATCAATCATGCTTGCTATGAGTGATCTGTTATATACTTTCTTCGAAGTCCTTAAACATAACTTTCCTTTCCATTTAGGATCAGCTAGATCTTCGTAAGATGAAAAGTCACTTTTAGAATATTGATCACTTGAATAAACTATTGTCCTTGCTCTTTTTGAAAAACCAAACCACTGACCATTTGGATCTCTTAGATAGCTTGGAACATTAGCTTCCAAAACCTCAGATTTAGTTTGACTAAAAATACCTCTTTCTGCTGCTTGCCATAAAACTCCAGCATCAACAGTCATGAATATATCAGCCATTGACTCATTATCTTCTATAGCTATTCTTTCCATCAATTCTTGGGCATTACCTGAAAGAAGATTTACTTTAATGCCTGTTTCCTCAGAGAAATTTTCTAAAATAGGTTCAAGAAGCTGGGGCTGTCTTGAGGTATAGATCGTTAGTTCTTCACTAGTCAGCTCTTGATTCATTTCTTTCGAACATGAAACCAAAACTAACAATGATAATAGTAGTGAAATTATTTTCATTTTAAACCTCGCAATAATAAAGAAATTTATTTATAAGGTGTGCTAGCAATATTATATCTTATTCTTACCTGAAGCATGATTTATAAAAAACCTCTTTAAGAATTTAGTTTTATTTACACTAGAAAGGCCGATATTCCTCAATAATCGTATATATAAATTATCAGATCTAAATAAATTTACAAAAAAATTCATAGACTTAAGCATGATCAAATTCATGCTCTTTCTTCTTATTTCATATTTTTTTAATGCTAGTTTTTTATCAAAATTTATTTTACTTTCATAGGCGTTGATTATTTCTTCACAAAAAGCATCGGCATCTGCAAAGCCCAAATTAATCCCTTGACCAGCTAGAGGATGAATTGAATGAGCTGCATCTCCAATTAAAACCAAGGATCCTGAAATATACTCCTCGAAATAATGATTAGATAAATTAAAACTTATGACATTTGAATTTAGAATTATTTCTGTCTGAAGTTTTTTTTCAAAATAAGAGATATATTTTTTAACATATTCTGAGATATTTTGGTCCTGAAGTTTGCTGTTATCAACTGACCAAACTACTGTATGGGTTGATTCACTAGTGGTTGATGGCAAGGGCATAATTGCAAAGATGCCTTTCTCAGAAAATACTTGATGAGCTATTGTTAAATCCTTAAGACTGGATTTTGCTGTAAAGGTTATTGCTGTTTGATTGTAATCCGATGAAATGGGTTTTAAAGATGCTAATTTTGCAATATTAGAATTACGCCCATCACACCCTGCAATAAATTGAGAAGTAATTTGCTTATCTTTGGATAACAAAATCTCGCAAGACTTGTTAACTCCATCCTCCTTAAATTTTTTTATCTCCTCTTCAAATAAAGTTCTTTCTTGCTCTCTTATTTTTAATGCTTTTTGAAGGTCATTAAAATAAACAACATAGGATAGATTTTCTGAATTAATCTCATCTGAAGAAAAGTCTATTTTCCCAGCACCCTCTCCATCAAAAACATTTATCTTTTTGATTTCTGCATAATCAATATCAATTCCCAGATCATCCAGAAGCTCTTTTGAATATGAATTAAGGGTGAGAGTTCGAATATTTTCTTTCTCTCTTATATCTGCTGGTGATTTTTCAATAACCAATGATTCAATATTATTCTTGTTTAATCTTGATGAGATGTAATTACCAATAATTCCACCGCCAGAGATTGTAACGATAGGATTCACAACACTATGACATTAATGATTCAATTTCATGAGGGTCTGATGGTACCTTTTTAGTAAGATTTTCATTACCATCTTTTGTTACAAGAATATCATCTTCAATTCTTACTCCAATACCCTTCCATTTATCATCAACATTCATAGAGCTGCTTATATAGATTCCTGGCTCTATGGTCGTGATCATCCCAGGTTTAAATCTCATGAAATCATTCCCTTCCATGTAATCACCGGCATCATGAACATCAAGCCCAAGCCAATGACCTATTTTATGCATATAAAAATCTTTATAGGCTCCTGCTTTATGTAACTCTTCAGGATCTCCTTCTAATAGTCCAATTTTAACAAGGCCTTGTGTTATTACCTTCTCAGAAACTTCTTGTGGCTCCATGATACTTTTACCCTCTTTGACACAATCTATTGCTGCATTCATGGCATCTAATACAACCTCATATACTTTAAGTTGCTCTTCAGAAAACTTACCACTTACTGGGAAAGTTCTTGTGATATCGGCTGCATACATTTCATATTCACAACCAGCATCTACCAAAAGCAAATCTGACTTTGCTAGATTTTGATTGTTCTCTACATAATGAAGTACACATGCATTCTCACCTCCAGCAACAATTGGATTATAAGCTGGGTATCTAGCGCCACGTTTTGAGAATTCATGGATATATAAACTTTCTATATGTTGCTCTGAATCTATATCTTTTACTGCTTTCATTGCCGCAATGTGCGCCTCTGCAGAAATATCGCATGCTTTTTTAATTAGATTTATTTCATGATCATCTTTTATAAGACGAATATTTCCAATTAAAGAAGACGCATCAATTATATTGATTGATTTACTATGGCGATCTTTAGAAGAGGCTGCCGTAGTCCAATTGATAACTTTTTGATCAAATCCAGATTTTTTACCAATAGGATATAAAACTTGTTCGCAGCCATGAAGAATATCTGGTAGCATTGAATCAATCTGGTTATTATCAAAGGCTTTATCAAAAAGGAAATCATTAACAGCTCCAATAGGCCCTGATCTGTATCCATCCCATATCTCCTTTAGCTTATCTTTTGGAGGAACAAATACGATTGAGTTTATACCATCTTTATTATTTACTATGGCTATTAAAGATGCTGGCTCACAGAATCCGGACATATAATAAAAACTACTATCTTGTCTAAAAGGAAATGTTGAATCAGCATTCCTATATTGCAAATCAGCTCCAGGTATTAACAATACAGAATTTTCGGGCAATGTATCCTTCAAATTATTTCTTCGATCTTTATATATAGTCTTATCCATTTGGGTATTTTACTCTTTTAAACAAACTTTCCAATTCTTTAAAGTAGAATTAAACTATTGATATGTCTAAAGCCAATGATTCATCTCCAAAAGTGTTTGAAAAAAAATTAGATCTACTTATAAAAAGATTCGATGAACAGAAAGGTATTATAGATTCATACATTAAAAGAGAAAGGGAGTGGAAAAAAGATAAGGTGCTTCATAGAAAAGAACTAAATCGTCTTGAAAAGATTTTAAAGAAGGTAACAGATGAGTAAAATGGAAACGGTTTCTTTAAGAATATTCGGAAGAGACTTAACTTTGTCATGCCCTCCCAAAGAAAAAGATAGCCTCATTAAAGCAGCAAAACTGTTTAATGAAGAGCTTGATAATATCAATGATAAGAATAATGCCCTTGTCATTGCTGGTCTTACTTTAGCAAATAAGCTATTAACTAATGATACAGAATCAAAAAATAGCAATGATTTTGATTTTTCAATGCTTTTAAGTAAAGTTGAAAGTGCTTTAAAAGAATAGTCTTTATCTTATATATGATCTCAACTATACTTTAAGAACATTCTGGTTCATTTGCTATTGTGTTAATAAATTTGAACCGATACTAATAATTAGGTGATTTTCCACTGTCTTTGTTGAGCAATACCTATTAGGGAAGCCTGATCTGACATGATATTCACCACCTGAACTTTCGGTTCAGGTATAACACATAGCGGTGATCTGGTTTGTGAGCCTCTGCGAAATTTATGGTGAAAAATAAAATTAGAAAATCACTTCTTGAGCAGGGGCAACTTTTGCCAAATGAGTTCATCAGTAAAAATGATCTTAAAATCCAAAGCACTGTTTTAAATAAAGTTGATCTAGCTTCCTCTAAAAATAATCTATTATATTTCCCATATAAAAAAGAAATACGTTTAGATCTTATAATTGAAGAAATAAGAGTTAATTCAAATAATATTTATATGCCAAAAATTTTTTCAAATAAGAAGATGAAGTTTAATTTACTATCTAAAGATAGTATTTTGAAAGCTAATCAATATGGGATTAAAGAAATTGAAAACACTGAATATTTAGAGCCAGATTTATTTAATACTATGTTTATACCTTTTGTCGGTGTAGATATAAATGGTTGTAGGCTTGGATACGGTGGAGGCTATTTTGATAGAGCACTTGAAGGAATAAGTTTATTAAATAAAAGGCCTCTTATTATTGGGATGGGATTTGATTATCAGATAGTCAATGAGGAGTTTGGTATGAGCTATGATGTTAAATACGATATTGTGATAACTGAAACCCGTGTACTTTCCTTTAACTGATCTATAAAATACGAGTCTTATAAACACATATGAATAAATCTTTAAAATATTTACTCCTTTTATTTTTGCCTTCTGCATATAGTCAAACTATACAAATTGATGCTGATTTGAGTGAAGTTGAATGGGAGAATGCACTTGTCATAAATGAGTATTATGAGACAGTCCCATATACATTATTACCATCAGAGGTAAAAACAGAAACAAGAATCTTTTCAAACGAAGATGGAATATATATTGGATTTACTAATTTCCAAGATAATGAATCTATGCTGTCAAAAAAATCTATGAGAGATGAGGTTCCAAATAATGTTGAACAAAATGGAGTTGCTATTGATTTTGATGGAGATGGTCTTAAGGCTTATATGTTCTTCGTTACTCTTGCCAACATTCAAGGAGACGGTATAAGGCGTCTAGGTGGATGGCCAGAATTTGATTGGGATGGTGACTGGGAGGTGCAAACTAAGAAATATAATGGTTATTGGGTTTCAGAGTTTTTAATACCCTGGGATGTTGTTTTAATGAAAAATATAGATGCTCCTAAAAGAAATATCAAAATTACAACTTTTAGATATTATGCAAAAAATCAATCATGGCTAAATGACACCAAAACAAGTGGTTTTAGAACTAATTTTCTTTCAAACTTAAGATCAATTAACGTTGAAAACTATACCAAAAGGAAGCTTAACTATTTCCCATATGTATCAAAAACATATAATTCTGTTTCAGGATTTAATGAGGATAAGGTTGGCGCTGAAGTTTTCTTAAATACTGGAACTGGCAAGCAAATTAATCTTACTCTTAATCCTGACTTTGGGCAGGCTGAAAGTGATGAGGTAATTGTAAATTTTTCTGCTCAAGAAACTTTTTATTCAGAGAAAAGAGCTTTCTTCAATGAGAATCAATCACTATTTGATCTATCACACTATGATAGATATAGAGTCATAAACACAAGAAGGATTGGAGCGGCTAGTTCTTATGATTGCGAGGCAGCTTCTGATGTAGATGATTGCAATAACGCAAAGAAAAGTTATACAGATATAGATTTTGCTTTAAGGTATACGCAAAAAAATAATAACAGTGATTTTGGAATATTTGTTGCTCAAGAATCAGATGAGTCTTATACAAAAGGTAGAAATTTTTATGCATTAAGATCAAAAAGCATGGTTGGATCAAGATCTATTGGTTATTTTTTAACTCATGTTGTAAATAATTTTACAAATGAAAAAGCTACGGTGAATGTTGTTGATTTTACAAATGTTAGATCAAATAAATTAACTCTATATACAGACCTTCTTTCTTCAGAAAAAGAGGGGGTTTCTGGCTTTGGTCTAAGGTCTCAGTTTGTATATAAACCTTCACAGCTTAGCAGGAGATCTGGAAGTATTTTATATTTTGAAGATAGTTTTAAGCTTAGCGATTTTGGCTATCTTAAAAAGAATGATTGGTTTCATATTGGATTGGGTTCAGATGTTACAAAGGTAGATTTTGATAAATCTAGCTCTATTAAAGAAAGGAAAATTGGCATAGATTTTAATTATGATTCTGACACATCAGGAAATTCTAATCCTATGCAGATAAGGCAAGACTATAATTTTAAATATAAAGATACTTCAAGCTTTCAGGCATCATGGGATCTTAAGACCTCTGGTAAAAATACGACGATTACAAGAAAAAATATTGACTTTCCCTATATAAAGAAAAACGGAAGCTTTAGCTTTAATTTAGATTATGAGTCACCAAGTTATGGAACTTGGGAGTACGACTGGAGAATTGGTTATGAAACGTCAAACAAATATGAAACATGGAGTTCTGAGGGATATGAAAGAAGATTTGCCAAGATTGCAGGATCCTTATATCCGATTGATGATTTTAAATTAGGTTGGCAATTTAGAGTAAGAGAAGAAGATGAATGGCTTAATTGGATCGAAGGCAATGAGCTTGCTGTATATGATTTAACTCAAAATATTATATCTGTAAATGCTAATTGGTTCAGAGGATCTAAGCATGAAATAAGACTAAAGAGTCAATTTGTGGCCTTAAAAGCTGAGAATCCTATTAGTCTGATTTCAGATAAAGCTGGCTACTTATATAACCACGACTCTGATGTTAAGCCATTCACAGATGGTATTACCTCGTTTCAAGTTAGATACAAATACGAGATTGCTCCTTTGTCTTATATCTATCTAGTCTACACAAAAGGTGGCAGGATTTATGATGATATGAATGAAAGAAACACATCAGATGTATTCATGGATCCATGGAAAAACCCTGATAATGAGATATTTTCATTAAAGTTTAGATTGAAGTATTGATTTAAAGTTTTAATAACCGCAGCTCAAGATAAATCAAAAAGGAAAATATCTACCATTACCGGTAAAAATAAATTTTATTACCCAGCCAATAGTATTAGGCACAACAATAATGACAAAGTTCAACCATAGTGGATTAGTACTAGCCCCTTCTAAAGATATAAGAAAGCCAGCTAAAGAAACTGAAATTATAAAACCTAACCAATGAATTATTTTTGTCATGTTGAAAATATATCAGATTTTTTATAGTTTTATTTCAAGAAATCTAAATATGCCCTATTATTGCTCTCTTCTTTAAAAAGAGTCCCGCATTTATCAAGGTGTTTTAAGAGCAAAGATTTATTGTTGTTTGGGTCTTCAATACCAATTAAGATATTTCCATAAGCTGATCCAATATTTCTATAATGAAATAGAGAAATATTCCAATTTGCACCAAAGTTTTTAAGAAAATCTAAAAGAGCTCCAGGTTTTTCTGGAAACTCACCATTAAATATCCTTTCATTATGTTTGGATTCATCTAAGCTGCCTGCCCTTCCACCCACCATGTGCCTTAAATGATCATTTGAAATATCATTACTAGTGTAATCGCTAAATTTATATTTTAATTTTTTAAGGTTATTCTTAAGTTTTATAAATCTGTCTTCGGATGGAGTCCTAATTCCCACTAGGACGTATGCATCTTTGCTGTCTGACTTTCTATAATTAAATTCTGTGACTGGTAATTTCCCAAATACTTTAGCTAGTTTTAAAAAGCTGCCTGGCGCTTCAGGAATTTTAATACTAAGAATTTTTTCTCTATTTTCTCCAAGCTCAGATCTTTCAACAATAAAACCAAGTTTTTGAAAGTTAACATTAGCTCCAGAGCTTAAGGCAAGAAGATTTTTATTTTTCATTCTTTTTGAATATATCTTAAGGCCCGCAAGAGCAACTGCACCTGATGGCTCCGAAAGAACTCTAGTATCTTCAAAGATATCTTTAACAGCTGCGCAAACTTCATCTATATTTACAGTGATAACTTCATCTACGCATTCTTTTATTACATCAAGATTGTGTTTTCCAACTTGGGAGACGGCAACACCGTCTGCAAATAATCCTACTTTTTTGAGCAACACTCTTTTATTTAATTTAAGAGCCTCTGTTAGACAGGCAGAGTCATTAACTTCTACTCCAATAATCTTTATACTTTTATCATTCTGTCTTACCCAGGCAGATATACCTGCCAACAAACCCCCTCCTCCAACTGGAACGAAAATTGCATCATATTTAATACCATCTTCAAGAATTTCTTTTCCAATAGTTCCCTGTCCAGCAATCGTATAGGGATCATCAAAAGGATGAACAAATGTATAATTATGTTTTTTAGATATTTCATCGGCCTTTACTAGGGCTTTAGCAAGATTCTCTCCGTGAAGAGTTATTTTTGCTCCAAGTCTTTTTACTGAATTTAATTTATTTTCTGGTGCTGTTACTGGCATAACTATATTGCAATTAATATTCAATCTCTTACAAGCGAGAGCAACACCTTGAGCATGATTTCCAGCAGAGGCAGCTATGATTCCTGAAGATCTTTGTTCTTCTGATAGGTTGGATATTTTGTTATAAGCGCCTCTATTTTTGAATGAGAATATGGGTTGTAAATCTTCTCTTTTTAAATAAATATCATTCTGTTCTTTGGCAGATAGATTTGCAGCAAAAGTTGTTGGTGAGTCTATGGCAACATCATACACAGATGCCTCATTAATTAACTTAAGATATTTCCTGGAATTTTTAAATTTACCAGTCTTTTTTATTTTTAGTCTCAATTTAAATCATATAGTTTGTTTTTCTAGTATTATAACTGCATGAGCGCCGCAAAGATAAATGTTGCAAAAAAAGCAATGAATTATATAGAAAAAAAACTCACTAAAAATATGTTGCTAGGCATTGGAACTGGCTCAACTGTTAATTGTTTTATTGATGAACTTTCAAATTTTAAACATCATTTTAGAGGCGCTGTTTCGAGTTCAGAAGAATCAACAAAAATATTAAGAGATAAAGGCATTGATGTTTTTAGTTTAAACGACGTTAATGAGCTTGAGTTTTATATTGATGGAGCGGACGAAGTTTCAAAGGATAACGTTCTTATAAAAGGCGGAGGCGGAGCTCATACAAGAGAAAAAATAGTTGCCTCTGCTTCCAGAGAGTTCATTTGCATTGTAGATCAATCAAAAATGGTTGCTGAGCTTGGAGGCTTCCCCCTCCCAATTGAAGTTATTCCAGAAAGCAGAAGCTTGGTTGCTAGAAAAATTGTTTCTTTAGGGGGAACTCCAATATATCGAAGTGGTTTTTTAACAGACCAAGGACATCATATATTAGATGTAAAGGACATTGATATTTCAGAGCCAGAGACGCTAGAAATGCAAATTAATAATATACCTGGTGTTATTGATAATGGAATATTTGCCTTTAATAAACCAAATATAGTTTTTGTATCTGATTAGATTTTTTTTGCTATAAAAGATCTTCTATTTTTTTTGTTAGCTCTTCTGAGTCTGGTTTAACTTTAGACCCGTATGTTGAAACTACAATGCCATCTCTAGATATTAAATATTTATTGAAATTCCATGAAGGGCTGTACCCTGTTTCATTAATAAGTTTTTTATAAAAAGGATTAGCTTTTTTTCCCCTTACTTTAGAAGTAGCAAGCATAGGAAAGTTAACTCCGTATTCAGTAGAACAAAATTCAGCAACATCTTCTTCACTCGAATATTCTTGCATGAAATCTCTTGATGGAACTCCAACAACAACAAAACCTTCATCTTTGTAATCTTCGTAAAGCTTTTGAAGTGAAGCATATTGATATGTATATCCACACCGACTTGCAACGTTAACTACAAGCATTACCTGATCTTCATATTTACATAAATTTATTTTTTCACTTGAATCCAGTAAACGCATTTCAGTGTTAAGTAAATCTGTACAAGCAAAAGAATAAGATGAAAAGGCAAATAAAGCAGATGCAAATATTTTTTTCATAATTAGGTAATTGGTGTTATTGCTGATAATGAAGTTATAAATATAGTAATTAAAAAAATTATCTCAACATTATCTCTAATTTTATTCATAAATTAAACCTTAAAAGAGATGGAGGGCAGAGCCCTCCATAATTCCAGAGTGTCAGCAAATTCTAATAGGGGAGAGGAGTGCTGACTTAATTTATTATATATACTTATAATATATTATCAATACTATTTATAAAATAAATTGTGTTTTTTTATGTATAATGCTTTTTTAGCTAAATTTGGAGATATATTTTGAAAGGCACAGTTTTATATGACGTAAAAGACGGTATTGCAGTACTAACAGTTGATAACCCCCCTGTTAATCCATTAAGTGATGGTGTAAGGACGGGTTTATTTGAATCTTTAGTAAAGGCTGAAGAAGATTCTGGGGTTTTGGGTGTGGTTTTGACAGGTAATGGCAGGGCTTTTATTGCCGGAGCAGATATTTCAGAATTTGGAGGAAATGTTGAAGGAGTAAGCCTTAATGAGGTTTTTAATAAATTAGAACATTGTACAAAACCTGTTGTTGCCGCTATAAATGGTATTGCATTGGGTGGTGGCTTAGAAACAGCCCTATGCTGCAACTACAGAATAGCTGATAAAAACGCGCTTGTGGGACTGCCTGAGGTAAATTTAGGGCTTTTACCCGGTGGTGGCGGAACTCAAAGGCTACCAAGACTAGTTGGCCCTAATGAAGCCTTAAAAATGATGCTTTCAGGCGGCCATGTACCAGCAAAAAGAGCTTTAGACATGGGTATTGTTGATCAAGTTTCAGATAATGTTGTTGAAGACTCTATGTTATTCGTTAAGAAAATGGCAGAAAGTTTGGATAGTCATCCAAAAGTAAGAGATAAAAATGAAAAAATGCTTGAAGCTAGGGGTGATGACAAAGTCTTAATTGAAGCTAAAGCATTAGCAGCAAAAACAAGAAAAGGTCAATTTGCGCCTGGTCAAATAATAAAATGTGTAGAGTCTGCCATAAATCTCGATGATTTTGATGAAGGATTAAAGAAAGAAGGTGAGTACTTTTTAGAATGCCTTCTTCATCCCCAGAGAGAAGCTATGATCCATATTTTCTTTGGTGAGAGAGCTGCTTCAAAAATATCTGATGTACCAAAAAATACTAACGTAAAAGATATTAAAAAAGCTGGAATAATTGGATCTGGCACAATGGGAGGTGGAATTGCAATGTGTTTTGCAAATGCTGGAATTCCAGTTCATATCATTGATCAAGACAAAGATAACCTTACGAGAGGTATGTCTGTTATTGAAAAAAATTATGACTTTATGGTTGGCAGAGGAAAATTAACCTCAGAACAAAAAGATGCTGTTTTTGGACTTGTTACATCAAGTCTTGATTATAAAGATGTTTCTGATTGCGATATTGTAATTGAAGCAGTATATGAGAATTTAGAACTTAAACATGAAATTTTTAAAGCTTTAGATGAGCATGTTAAGGATGATGCTATTCTTGCAAGCAATACATCTGGCTTAGATATAGATTCCATTGCATCAGTAACTAAAAGACCTAAAATGGTAGTAGGTACTCACTTTTTTAGTCCTGCAAACATAATGAGATTGTTGGAAGTAGTTAGGGGTGAGCATACCTCTGATGAAACCTTAGCAACAATAATGGCTATTGGTAAAAGACTTAAAAAAGCTGCCGTGGTCTCTTTGAACGCGCCAGGGTTTATTGGTAATAGAATGTTATTTGGATATACAGCTCAAGCAAATATGCTGCTTTTAGAAGGTGCCCTTCCCCATCAAATTGATCAAGCCCTTGAATCTTTTGGATTAAATATGGGTCCATTCAGAATGATGGATCTCGTTGGCTTAGACTTAGGTTGGAGAGCAAGAAAGCTTGGAGGAAAAGAATCACCATTGCACGCAAAAATTGGTGATGAATTGTGTGAGCAGAATAGATTTGGGCAAAAAAATGGTGCTGGTTATTATAATTATTCTGAAGGTTCTCGTGCACCCAATCCAGCGCCTGAAAACGAATCTGTCTATGAGAAAATATCGAACGAGAATGGATTTACAAGAAGAGACATTTCTGATGAAGAAATTGTTGACCGCTGCATTCTTGCATTGATCAACGAAGGTGCAGATATTTTGTCTGAAGGCGTAGCACAAAGAGCAGCAGACATAGATGTTGTTTATATAAACGGATATGGATTCCCAGTGTGGAGAGGTGGTCCTATGCATCATGCAAATGCTATGGGTATAGACGTTGTAATTGAAAAACTAGAAAAATACAGGGAGCTTACAGGTAATGATGTTTATAAACCCAGTGAAATGCTTGTTAAATTAGCAAACGATAACCAGAAATTAGGAGAAGCTCCTAAAAAAGAAGACAGAAAGGAAAAATTAGACTTTGAAATGTCTTCCGTTGCGAATAATTTTTAATTGATATATGTTTTAAGTTCTTATTTGGACATTTGTCCCTTCTTTAACCATATCATATAGAAATATAACATCGTTATTGAACATCCGTATGCATCCATGTGAAGCTTTTTGACCTATTAGACCCTCCTCATGAGTGCCATGTATGTATATATATCTATTAAAAGAATCAACGCCCTGACCCCTATTCAAACCATCTTCTTGACCATCCAGCCATAAAATTCTTGAAGTTACGTGATCATCCTCAGAATCTCTTTGTTCTTTTATAATAGATGCTTGTCTTTCAGTATTTATCCGAGAAATAAAAATAGTATTTAGAAGAACATTATCTCCTATTTTCTCTTTAATTTTATGACTACCTAAGGGTGTTTTAAATGAATTTTCAATACTGCCCTCTCCATATTTTGATGATGAAATCGGAAAACTTTCAATTATTGAGTTATTTTTAAGCAAATAAAGCCTTTGTTCTGAGATATCAACAATTATATTTGTATCAAAATTATCATTTTGAACTGATAGAATATAATTAGGAAACTGCAATAAAGCTATTAAAAATGCTGTTTTGAAGAAGTTTTTTTCCATATACCAATAAAAATTGTAAGTAGAACTATTATAAATGAAAAAATGTAGCTAAATACATAGCCATAACTATTATAAAATGTATTTTTATTTATTAGCTGAACTTTTCCTTCCAAAACACCAATAGCACCTTTTTCTAATTTATCGACTATTGTTCCATTATTCGAAATTATTGCTGAAATGCCATCATTTGTTGCCCGTATAGACCATCTATTGTTTTCTATTGACCTTATTCTAGCAATGCTTAGATGTTGATATGGTCCGATTGAATTGCCAAACCAAGTATCATTAGAAACGTTTATTATCAAAAATGAACTTTTGTTCATTTTTCTTACAGTGTTTGCAAAAGCAATGTCAAAACAAATAGGTGTTGCAATAGATATATTATTCAATATTATTATATTCTTTTGATTTTCAGGCCCATGCATTATGTTTGACATAGGTAAATCAAAAAATCCCACCAAACCCCTTAAACTAGGTATGAATGGAATATATTCACCAAAAGGTACTAAATGCATCTTTTTATATGAATCTAAGTTTTCTTTTAGAGAGAAGTTATAATTATTTAAGCTGTAAACAGTGTTATATCGGTTCCTTTCTTTATCAGTATCCCAAGCACCCATAACAATATTATTAGATTTAGGAGCCTTTTTAACAAATTGATCAAATCTTTTGGATTTAATGGTGTATGGAAGCTCCACCTCGGGTAAAACAATAATTTCTGATAAATCTGAAGTTTTGTTAAGGAGATTAAATAATTTTCCTTCTATTTGTGTTTGATATTCTTGTGTATATTTCTTAAAAGGATCAGATGAGGGTTGGATAATTGATATCAATGTTCCATCATCAAAATCAGCTATCGACCTATGGTTCGGAATTATAGATATAATTATCAAAATAATTATAGAAAGAAAATTTTTATTTTTGTAATAAAAAACTACCAAAAGACAACATAACACATACATTATCAATGAGGCTGCAGAGACTCCAAATATTGGATATATGTTTTGGGTTATTGTATCTAGATATAAATTTCCTGGTATTAGCCATGGAACACCATTTAGGAAGTGATATCTACTAAATTCTCCTATCATTAGTAAACTAGAGGTAGCTAATATTATTTGATAATTTTCAGTGATTTCTAACTTATTAAGGAGATATCTAATTAAAAGAAGAGGGCACGTAAAAACAAAAGATAATATTATTAATAAAAGAAAGTATATTAGCAAAGATAATGCTATGCTTGTCTCTCCGTAATAGTAAATACTCACTATTATCCAAGACATACCAAATCCCCAATGGCCAATACCCCATAGGAAGACTGTTATAAATCTATAGCTCTTTTCATAAAGTATTTTATGAATTAGATATGCATACGATATAAATATTAGAAATTTAATTGAAAAGGGTGCAAATGAAAATATTCCAATTAACCCCATAATTAAAGGTATCAAGAGCTTAGATATTTTCATTGATTTTTAGTAACTTTAAATTTCTTGATTCTTCTTAAATTAGTATCTAAAACTTTAATAGTTATGTTTTCTATTTTAATCTTATCCCCAATCTTTGGAAGGACTCCAAATTTAGATATAAATAGTCCTCCTAAGGTTTCTGCATCAATTGATAATGAATCTATTTTTAAATCAAAAAAACTAATGAACTCTTCTAATTCTATTTTTGGATCAACCATAAAAGTATTTTCTGATATTTCAATAATTTCATTTAAATCTACATCATGCTCATCTTCAATTTCACCAACTAATTCCTCAAGAATATCTTCAATAGTGATAAGGCCGCATATTGCTCCATATTCATCAATAACAACAGCTAAATGAGATTTGTCTTCTTTGAATTCTTCAAGAAGTGTATCAATCTTTTTTGTTTCTGGAACAACATTAGAGTCTCTTAGCATCTCACCTATATTAAAGTCTGTACTACCCTTGAATAATTTTGGGAGAATATCTTTAGCCAATAATATTCCTATGACTTCATTTCTTTCGTTTCCTAGAACTGGATATCTAGAATGACCTGAATCAATAATTTTCGTAATTATTTCATTAGTATCTTCATCTATTTGTATGGTTATCATATCTACCTTAGGAATCATTATTTCCTTTGCAGTTATATCACCGAGTTTTATTGCTTTTGTAGCAATCGATTCTGCCTCTTTGTCTATTATGTTTTGATCAAGTGCATCTTTTAGGAAGTCAGTGACTTCTGAAACGGATTGAGTCTTTATAAAAAAAGGATTTCTAAAATATCTTTTTAATTTACTAATAATTCCCGACGGAGGTTGACCTTCTTCATTGTTTTGTTTTTCGTTCATTTATTTATATGGGTTTCTAATATTTAATTTATTTAGCAAAGCTATTTCTTTTTCTTCCATGATTGAAGCCATTTTATCATTTTCATGGTCGAGGCCTAATATATGATATATCCCATGAATCAACATGTGAATAATATGGTCATCAAAAGTTTTACCTTGCTGTTTGGATTCGCTCTTTATGAAATCATAGTTAATTGCTATATCACCCAAGTTTCCAGTTATAGATTTAGAAATATCTTGGTTTGTAAAAGATAAAACATTGGTTGATGATTCTTTTTTTCTAAACTGTTTATTTAAATTAATCATCTCCTCATTATTTACTATCTTTATGTTTATTGTTTTATCGGATAGATCTTCTTCATAAGAAAGAACTTCAAAAGCTAGATTTAGTTTAGCTATCAATTCTTTATCTAAAACAAATTCATTACTGCATAAAATTTCTAAGCCCACCTATAAATCCTTTTTTTCTTCAGAATATTTGTAAGCATCAATTATTTTCTTCACCAATGGATGTCTCACAACATCTTGGGAAGAGAAGTATGTAAAGCCGACTCCGTCAGTTTCTTTTAAGACCTCAATTGCGTGAGATAAGCCAGATTTTATTTGCTTTGGGAGATCAATTTGTGTGATATCGCCATTAATAACAAGTTGTGAGCCAAATCCCATTCTTGTTAGCACCATTTTCATTTGTTCTTTAGTTGTATTCTGACTTTCATCTACAATAATAAAAGAATTGTTCAGTGTTCTTCCTCTCATATATGCAAGTGGTGCTATTTCAACAACTCCTTTGGTTAAAAGTTTTTCAGTTTTTTCAATTCCCAGCATTTCGTTCAAAGCATCATAAAGAGGGCGCAAATATGGATCAACTTTCTGAGAAAGATCTCCAGGAAGAAAGCCAAGCTTTTCGCCAGCTTCAACAGCAGGCCTAACAAGTATAATTCTATCAACAGTTTCATTCAGTAATGAGTCAACTGCTAGAGCAACAGCTAAATATGTTTTTCCTGTGCCGGCAGGGCCAATACCAAAATTAATATCAAGATGTCTAATATTTTCTATATAAGATCTTTGATTTTTTCCTCTTGGGACAATGCTTTTTTTAGGAGTTTTAATTTTTATTTCTTTATTTATGGCTCTCTCGTCAGAGTCTTGTATGCACAAATATAGAGTTTCTTTTGTAATCTCAATGCCTTTTCCTGCAGCTTCATATAGCCTTTTTAAGGCTTCTGCAGATAATCTAACATTTTCTTCAGATCCTTTTATTTTCAGATTATTATTGTTCTGGAATATTCTGACATTAAAAGTTTTTTCTACAAATTTAAGATTTTCGTTAAGCTCTCCCACAAACCTTATCATTGTGTTTGCATTCGAGGGTTTTAATTCAAGATTTGTTAAAGCTGAATCTTTAGACATTAATTTTGTAAATTACCTCTTAAACAATTTGGAAGTGCTTCATTTATCTGAATATTAATCATTTGACCAACTAAATCAATATCATTTGATGAAAAATTAACAATACGATTACATATTGTTCTGGCTTGTAATTGCCCCGGATCTCTTTTTGATTGTCCGTATACAAGACAATTCTGAACTGTGCCGACTTTCTTCCTGCTATAACCAAATGAAAGTTGATTTAATCTATTTTGTAAAATATTAAGTCTTTCTTTTTTTTCTTCTTGAGAGACATCATCCGGCATATCAGATGCTGTAGTATTTGGTCTTGGGCTGTATATAAAACTATATGATTCATCGAATTTTACTTCATTAATCACATCCATGGTTCCCTTAAAATCCTCATTAGTTTCGCCAGGAAATCCTACAATAAAATCAGATGAAAAACTCATGTCTGGTCTAACAGATTTTATTCTATCGATGAGGTTTAGATACTTCTCTATATTATATCTTCTTCTCATTAATTTTAAGATTCTATCTGATCCGCTTTGAACTGGTAGATGAACATGGCTAACTAGCTCAGGAACTTTGTCGTATACTTCAACAAGATCATCTTTAAATTCATGGGGATGACTCGTTGTGTATCTTATTCTTTCGATATTATCGATCTTCGCTGTTAGCTCAATCAATTTAGCCAATGAGGCTTTCTCACCTTTGTAGGTTCCCTTAAAGTTATTTACATTTTGACCTAAAAGATGTATCTCTCTTGTTCCTTTGTCTGCCAATACAGAAATCTCATTTAATATATCCTCAATAGTTCTAGAAACTTCATGGCCTCTTGTTTTAGGAACAACACAAAATGAGCAATATTTATTACAACCTTCGATTATTGATACAAATGCTGATGGTTCTCCTGTGCCAATGACCGGTATATGTGTAAATTTCTCTAATTTAGGAAAAGATATATCAATTTGATTGATATTTGTTTGTTCTTTTTCATTGTATAGCTCTGGAAGTTTATGCAGGGTCTGGGGGCCAAAAACTATGTCCACTGCTGGAGCTCTCTTAATAATATTTTCGCCTTCTTGAGAAGCTACACAGCCTCCAATAGCTATTTTAAGATCTGGTTTTTTGTCTTTAATCTTTCTCCATCTACCAATTTGATGAAAAACTTTTTCTTGTGCTTTTTCTCTAATTGAACAAGTATTTAAAATAAGTAGGTCTGCCTCTTCTTCGCTTTTTGCAAGCTCGAAATCTTCTTTTTCTTCGAGAAGATCAAACATCTTGGCAGAATCATACTCATTCATCTGACATCCATGAGTTTTTATAAATAATTTTTTTGTCATATTAATTAATAACTATAACTTTAATTCTTTAATTTAATTCCCATATATTTAAGTATTATGAAAACTAAAAATGTTTACAAGATAATTTTCGTTCAACTTGGTGAAATTTATGAAGTTTTTGCAAAACAAATATACCAAAGTGATATGTACGGCTTTATCGAGGTGGAAGAGTATATCTTCAATAAAGATAAACAGCTAGTAGTAGACCCTAGTTCAGAAAAATTAAAGAATGAGTTTTCGAAAGTGAATAGAAGCTATATACCTATTAATTCAATAATTCGTATTGATGAAGTTGATGAATCAGGTGAGGCAAAAATAAAAGAAAATAAAGGCAAGGTAAGTCCAATTCCTCTCAATATACAGCCTTCAAACACTAAAGATTAAGTTAATCTGGCATAAAAAGCTCTTTATAGAACTTTAACTCTGCAACAGACTCTTTAATATCTCCCAGTGCCCTATGTGATCCTTTTTTTTCATACACTTGAGCTTCATTCATCCATCTAACTGCAGCTTCTTTAAAAGAAGAAACATCTATGTGTCTATAGTTAAAATATGACTCTAATCTTGGCATATATTTTGATAGGAATCTTCTGTCATGAGATACCGTATTGCCGCACATTGGAGAAACCTTTTCACCCACATATTTTGAAATAAATTCTAAAGTATCAATTTCAGCTACTTGTATAGTTACATTGCTGTTTTTGACCTCTTCAATAAGACCAGATGATCCGTGTTGATTTTGATTCCATTCATCCATGCCATCTAAAAATTCTATCGGTTGAGAGATTACAAGATTTGGTCCTTCAGCAAGAATGTTCAAATCAGAATCCGTAACAAGGGTGGCAATTTCAATAATTCTTTCCTTGTTTGGATCCAATCCTGTCATTTCAAGGTCAATCCATATTAAATTATCTCTAGATTGTAATGTCTTCATCTCTTCTTATAATCATCTGTTTAGTGTATTTTGTTCTTATTATGGAAAAAGTTCAAACCGGACAAGTGATTGAATTCTATTCAAATAGTTGTCTTGTAAAAACAAATTTTGGAAAATTTAAATGTTTGGCTATCAAAAACGTTGTAGTTGGTGATTTTGTCGATCTAGAAATCATTCAAGATAGCAAAAAACTAGTTGGTAAAATACTAAAGATCAATAATAGATTTTCTTCCTTGTCTAAAGGATATGATGATAAAGAAAAATTATTTGCGGCTAATATAACTCATGTTGGAATTCTTGTTACACCAAAACCTAAAACATCTACTGAATTTATAGATAAGTGGATTTTAAAAACAAAACTTTCTAATATCAAGGCTTTCATTGTAAATAATAAAATTGATCTAAGCTCAGACAAAGAATATGAAGAAAAAATAAAAATCTATAAAAATATAAATATAAAAGTTATTGAAATCTCTGCCAAATATCAGAAAAGTTTTGAGGAATTAAGTGATTATATTAAGGGTATGTGTGTATTATTTGTTGGTAATTCTGGAGCTGGTAAATCTACTCTCACATCAAAAATTATCGACAAGGATCTGAAAACAAATGAATTATCAAATGACCAGGGTGTCCATACTACATCAATATCTTCTTTATACGAGCTGCCTGGTAATAGAAAAATTATTGATTCGCCTGGGATGCGAGATATTGAAATAGCTGAATATCCAAAAGATAAAATAATTCATGGGTTTAAAGAGATATTAGAATCATCTAAAGCTTGTAAATTTAGTGACTGCAACCATATTAAGAATGAAGGTTGTAATGTTGAAAAAGATTTATTAAATGGTGTTATTAGTAAAAGCAGATACAATAATTTCATAAAATTTAGAGATCATGAATAAAAAGACCTATTTTGGATACAAAGAAATAAAAGAATCTGATAAAAGTAAGTATGTGGGCGAGGTTTTTACTTCTGTATCCAAAAACTACGACATCATGAATGATGCTATGTCTTTTGGTATACACAGATTGTGGAAAAAGATCCTTGTAGAGTTAGCTTCCGTTGGAGATAAAGACATAATATTAGATATAGCCAGTGGAACAGGGGATATTTCAAAAATAATATCTAAAGAATACCCAAATACCAGTATCTTTATGACTGATATTAACTTCGAAATGTTGGATGAGGGAAGGAATAGGGCTATAGACGAAAACTTTTATTCAAATTGTTCATTTTGTCAGCTTGATGGTGAGGTTTTGCCTTTTGATAGTGGTGCTTTTGACTTGATCACTGTCGGTTTTGGTCTTAGAAATTTTACAAACAAAGAAAAAGGCTTAAGTGAGATGAAAAGATGTCTTAAAGAAAATGGCAAGTTATTAGTTTTAGAGTTTTCAAAACCTAATAACCAAATTTTTTCTAAAATATACGACTGGTATTCTTTTAATATTCTACCTAAGTTAGGCTCATTGCTTGCAAATGATTCTGAAAGTTATAAATATCTAGCAGAGTCTATAAGAATGCATCCTGATCAGGAGAAACTAAAAGAGATGATGCAAGGCGTAGGTCTAGTGGATTGTAAATTCTATAATCTACTTAATGGAGTAGTTGCAATTCATATTGGTAATAATGATTAATACTAACAAGGCTCTTAATAGGCTTATTGAAGACCTCAAAGACTCATCTCCAAACCTAGAAAATTCTATAAAAGAAATTGCGCCACTAACCTTTTTATTAAACATAAAGGGCCATAAAGATATTTATATAACAATAAATGAAGAATCTTCTAATATTAGTTTTTCAGAGCAAAGCTGTGACTTCGAGATAAGGGCATCTTTAATCGATTTGCTAAAACTAGCAATATCAGGAAAATTAAATAAAGGTTTGATATACGGGAATGGTGAAATTGCTATAGTCCTTTTTAATGCTATACATAAATCTAATATTGATTTGATTTATTTAATTGACAAATATTTTGGAAGTTTGCCTGCAGTATTTACATATACTATTGTTAAAAAGGTTTTTAAATCATCAGAAATATACCAAGATAAAAATTATAGGGATATTAGAAAACGCCTAAGAGATATTGCTATAAGGCTTGATAGGCTGGAGGTCTTAAAAAGCTCATGAATTTTATAATAGTTATATTTGAACTTTTAAGAATGTCGTTCCTGGGATTACAAAAAGGTATTTTTTATAAGCCAAACGGGGAAAAATTAGCAGCTTTTTTAGAGTCTCTTGGTCCTATTTTCACAAAATTTGGTCAACTATTGTCAACAAGAACTGATATTTTAGACTTTAAAACTGCAAAACAATTAGAAAGCTTAACCGATAACTGTAAACCGTTTGAAGTTTCAAAATTTAAAAAAATTGTTGAATCAGAATTGGGTGATTCAATTACAAACATATTTCATTCATTTGATGAGGTGCCCCTAGCAGCAGCATCTCTTGCTCAGGTTCACTCAGCCAAACTCAAAAATGGAGATGAAGTTGTTATTAAGGTTCTTCGTCCCGGAATTGAGAAAAGAGTTAAAAAAAATCTACGACTTTTAAAATCTGCTGCAAGAATTTTCTCTTATCTTTATAAAGATAGTTATAGACTTAAACCTAATGAAGTGATTAGAGACTATGAAACAACAATTCTTAAAGAGCTTGATCTAAAGTTGGAGGCATCTAACACAAACCTTACAAGAAAGAACTTTCTTGACTCAGATGAGCTATATATACCGGAAGTATATTGGGACCTAACAACATCAAAGGTGATGGTGCTTGAAAGAATTGATGGCATACCATGTACTGATATTAAAGAAATTGAAAGACATGGTATTGATAAAAAAATACTTGCAGAAACCGGTGTGATGATTTTCTTAAATCAGATATTTAGAGACAATTTTTTTCATGCTGACATGCATCCAGGAAATATCTTTGTTTCAAAGAAAAACCCAGAAAACCCAGGATATATAGCTATAGATTGTGCTATAACCGGCTCCCTATCAAACGATGAAAGGTATACGCTTGCTAGAATGCTTCAATCTGTTTTAAAACAGAATTATAAATCTCTTGCTAACTTATTTATTACTTCAGAGTGGGTCAATCCTGATACAAATAAGATTGAACTAGAAAATACTTTAAGGGCCTGCTGTGAACCAATTTTTGAAAAACCTCTTTCAGAAATTGAGTTTGGTAAATTACTTTTATATCTTTTCCAAAGTACAAGGCAATATGGTCTATCTCTTCAAACATCACTTGTTCTGTTGCAAAAAACTTTAATTCATATTGAAGGTATGGGTAGGCAAATATATCCAGAATTGGACTTTTGGGGGCTAGCTGAACCATATCTTGATAATTGGCTAAAAGAACAATTTAGTCCTCTTAGGCTAAAGGAATACATAATTGAAAATAAAGAAGATATCTTGTTTAAAGCTTCTGAGGCACCAGGAATTGTATACGAGGCTTTAGATGAATTAAGAAGTTATTCAAAAACTAAAAAATCAAACGACAAGCGAATCAAGGATTTAGAATTACAATTATCTAATCAAAAATACATCATCAGAGTAATCGGTGTTGTTATAATAGTTTGTGTGGCTATCATATTGATAGTTTCATAGGAGAAGTTATGGGTAACATGGGTGTAGTTGAATGGTTAATTATTTTGGCTGTCGTTTTATTAATCTTTGGTGGAGGTAAGCTTAAATCTCTTGGGTCTGATCTTGGTTCAAGTATTAAGGGATTTAAAAAGGCTGTCAAAGATGATGAACCCAAAGAAGAAAAAGAAGAAGACTAAAATTGTTTCAAATAGGCTTTCTAGAGATATTAATTATATTTATATTTGGGCTAATAATTATTGGCCCCAAAAGATTACCTGAAGTTACAAAAACAATAATAAAATTTTACAAAAGAATAGAAAATAAATTTGTTGGTTTTAAGAAAGACATCGAAGATGACATTGGAGCTGATGAGCTTAAAAAAGATGTGTTCAACGAATTAAGATTGGAAGAGCTAGAAAAAAATAAAGAACCAATAGATGACTAAAGACTCCATTTCTAATCACCTGTTAGAGCTAAGATCAAGACTTTTAAAGGTTGTAATATTTTTTGTTGTTTTAACTTTTGTCGGAATTCCATTTGCATCTGAAATATATGCCTTTGTAGCAGCGCCTTTAATTAGCTTGCTACCAGATGGAAGCTCAATGATAGCAACACAAGTTACATCTCCTTTTATGGCACCAATAAAATTGGTTTTATATGTCGCTCTCTTGTTTTCAATGCCATGGCTCTTTTATCAAGCATGGATGTATATATCTCCAGGTCTTTATAAAAAAGAAAAGAAATTTGCTGGCCCTTTAATGCTTTCTACAATCGTCTTATTTTTCAGTGGTGTTAGTTTTGCCTTTTTTGTTGTTTGTCCGATTATCTTTAAATTCTTTATCGAAATGGCGCCAGAGTCTATCTTAGTAATGACTGATATTAGTCAATATCTTGGCTTTATTTTTAAGCTTGTTTTTGCATTTGGTATAGCTTTTGAGATTCCAATTGCAACAGTCTTGCTAATAAACAGTGGGATAACTACAAAGAAATCTTTAGTTAAAGCAAGACCTTATTTAATTGTTTTATTTTTAGCTATTGGAATGTTGTTAACTCCTCCAGATGTTTTCTCGCAGCTATTTTTAGCAGTTCCTATGTGGGTTTTATTTGAAATTGGAATTATTTTTTCAAAAAACAAATAATTAATTATTCAAGTTTATTATGGTTCTATAAAAAAACCACGGGAGTATTAGCCAAGGCATTTGAGACTGTAGCATAATTGATCGGTCGTTAAATTCAAAAAGAATTGGGTTAAAGTAGGGCCCAAATGGTGAAAGTGGAGCCCAAGACAAAAGCTTATCATCTGCTAATTGATCGTGATACAAAAACATCTCTACTAATATATTTTGACCTATGCACCAGATTAAAAAAATTGAAAATGCGCTCCATTTCCACTTCTTAAAAACTATTGGATCTTTTTTATGAGTAATCCACATAAGCCAAACACCGCCGCATAAAATTGCACCAGCATCTCCTATAGAATTCATCAACCAATTTATATTTTTTGGTAGCCAGGTATTTAAAGCCTCTGATCTTCGGATATTTACCGCATCTCCATCCAGCCACCCATACGTAAACCAAAGTTCCCAGCCCAATGCGCAGACAACGATACTAACAATATAAAAGGATGGGATCCAGCTAGGAATTTTAGATTTATTTGTAAAATATATTACAAGCGGTAAAAGGACTGCCAAATAAACTATTGTTATTACTCTAATTTCTTCAAAAGACATTAGTTATAAGCCAAGTCTTTCTGTCCAGCTTTCATCTGAAGGTTTTTCATGAGTTGTTATAAGCTCTACGAGCTCCTCTGGAGAATCAGAAACTAATAATTCTTTTAAATTTTCAGAAGAAATAAACCCTTCATTAACTGCCTTGTTAAACCATTCAAGAAGATGGTCGTAGTATCCTTTAGTATTTAAAATACCAACTGGTTTATTTATGATTCCTAATTGGTTACTTGCCATAATTTCTGCAAGTTCATCTAATGAGCCGACTCCGCCAGGTAAAACAATAAACGCATCAGATCTAGACATGAATTCATCCTTTCTATCAAGCAATGTTTCTGATACAACTATGTCGTTCAATCTTGGATTAGCAAGTTCTAGTGCATGCAATGATTTAAGAGATATCCCTAAAACTTCAACGCCATTATCCAAAGCAGTGTCAGAAATAACCTTCATTAACCCAACATTACCCCCTCCAAAAACTACATTTATGCCCTTTTTAGCAATTAATTCTGCAACAGACTTAGCAGCCTTGGCATACTCTGGGTTTTTGCCCTCATGAGCTCCACAAAAGATTGAAATATTCTTCATAAGTTATTTAAGTTTTAAAGTTAAAAGTTACTGGTCCTTTATTGACCAAATTAATTTCCATAAATGCTCCAAACTTTCCCTCTTTAACTTTTGGGAATAAGTTTCTAAACTCAATCAAAAATTCATCATACATTAATTTTGCATCATCAGGTTTTGCTGCTTTATGAAAACTTGGCTTAGTTCCTTTGTTAGTTATTGCAGCTAAAGTAAATTGGCTAACAATTAATACCTCTTCGTCAGAATCTTTCAAAGATTTTGATGTAATGCCTTTTGGTCCATCAAACATTCTGAAATTTATTATCTTGTCAGTCATTTCTTTAATTTGTCTAGAGGAGTCAACTTTTTCTATGCATATAAAGACCAGGCAACCATTTCCAATTGAAGAAAAAATTTGTCCATCCACGTAAACCTCTGCGCTTGAAACTCTTTGAACAGTAGCTAACAAACTTTATCTATCTTCGAGTTCTTCTTCCCATTGTCCAAGAGAAGCAAGCTTATTCATTTCTGCTCTATGAGATAACTCATCCTGAGAAATAAATATATTTTCTGGTTTTCCATTCCAAGCTTTTAAGGCTGGAGCTTGAAGAGCTCTTCCATAAGAGAAACTTAACTTCCATGAAAAGCCTCCAATCTTATTCATAGCATCTAAATGAGCTGTTGCTAGAACATCTGACTGACCTCCAGAAAGAAAGGTTATGCCCGGAAGTTCTGCTGGTACATTTTTAATTAAACAGTCTAAAGTTTTACGCGCAACTTCATCGATCCCTGCTTGTTCGGTGGAATCTTTTCCAGAAGTAACCATGTTGGGTTTTAACAGTGTGCCTTTGATGTTGACACCGTTATTTTCTAAATGAGCAAACAAAGACTTTAATGAACGATCGGTTGCGGCATGGCAGTCATCAATAGAATGTTCTCCATCCATTAATACTTCAGGCTCAACTATTGGAACCATTCCATTATCTTGAGCGCATTTTGCATAATCAGCTAAGGCTTGCATATTTGCATTAATGCATTTGTCTGAAGGTATTCCATCTCCAATTTTAATTACAGCTCTCCACTTTGTAAATTTTGCTCCCATGGATGAATATTCTTTTAATCTTTCATCGAGGCCATCTAATCCGATTGTTACTGTTTCACCTGGACAATCTTCAATTGGTTGTAATCCTTTATCGACTTTGATTCCTGGAAGGGCGCCTTGATTAGAAATAATATCTCTCAATAAAGTGCCATCTTCTGATGATTGTCTTATAGTTTCATCAAAAAGTATTACTCCACCAATATTACCTTTCATCCCTTTTGATCTAAAAAGCATTTCCCTGTAGTCCCTTCTATTATCTTCCGTTGATTCAACGCCAATAGATTCAAATCTTTTGCCGCAAGTAGGATTGCTCTCATCTGCAGCAAGAATGCCTTTTCCATCTTCAACAATAAAAGCTGCTATTTCTTCAATATTATTAAGTGTCATTGTCTAACTCCCTGTTACTTTTGAATTTAATATATCAATTGATGGCAATATTTTGCCCTCCATAAACTCTAAAAAGGCTCCTCCACCTGTTGAACAATATGATACATCATCTGATTTAATAAATTTATTAATTGCTGAAAGTGTTTCACCACCTCCAGCTAAAGAAAATGCATTAGAATTTGCTATTCCTTTTGAAAGATTCTTTGTTCCTTTTGCAAATAAATTGTTCTCAAAAACACCCATTGGACCATTCCATAAAATGGTATTTGCATTAGCTATTAGGTCAATAGTTTTATTTTCCAAATTAAGGTCTAGGATCATTTCTTCGTTTTTTATTGAATTAACCTGTGTCTCTTTTATATCTTCGCCTTCAAACGTCTTAGATGTAATAACTATATCTGGCAAAATGATTTTTCCTAGTTCAAGAATTTCTTTTGCAATGTCTATCATAGAGTCTTCGACTAATGATTTTCCTATATTAAGACCAGATGCTTTTAAAAAGGTATTAGCAATTCCTCCTCCAACAATTATATGATCAGCAACTGAATTAATATGTTTTATTAGTTCGAGCTTGTTAGAAACTTTAGCTCCGCCTATTATTGCTATATAAGGGCTTTCATAGCTCTTTAACGCTTTAGATAAAAAATTGTTTTCCCTTTCGAGTAAAAGTCCCGCGCATGCTATGGATGCACTCTTTATAGCCGAATGTGTTGAAGCTTGTTCTCTGTGCGCTGTACCAAAAGCGTCAAAAACATATATATCACCAAGCTTAGCTAATTTTCTTCCTAAATCTTGGCAATTTTCTTTTTCGCCTTTAAAAAATCTTATATTTTCTAATAATTGAATGCTAGATTCACCATGAAAGATCTTATTAGAATCTAAATCATTAATTACTTCACAGCGTTCATTAGTGATTTTAGCTAAATATTGCGCAACAGGCTTTAAGGAAAATCTTTCTTCAAAATTACCCTCAGTTGGTCTGCCAAGATGACTAATTAATAAAACCTTTGCGTTATTTTCTAAGGCATAATTGATGGTGGGCATGCATGCTTCTATTCTTGTTGTGTCATGGATAGTGCCATTTTGTATTGGCACATTCATGTCAACTCTTACTACTAGATTTTTATTAGCTATTTCTATAGAGGATAAATTAATCATTGATTAATGATTTTGCTTTCTGGATCACATTATCTTTATTAAATCCAAAATGCTCAAGCAGTTCACTTCCTGGTGCAGATTCTCCAAATGTCTCTATTCCTATAACTTTATCGCTTCTATTTAAAATCTTATACCATGAGTTTGGGTGGGCGCATTCTATAACAAGAACTGGTTTATTAGGATTAATAATCTTATTTTGTGCGTCATTGCTGAGTTCTAAAAAAGTATCCAAAGAGGGCATGGAAACAACATTTGCATCAATAGATTCATTCTTTAGTTCTTTGGCAGCATCTATTGCTAACTGAACCTCACTACCAGAAGCAACTATAGTTATATCAGCATCCTCGTTTTCTTCAATAAGATATCCGCCCATTTTTATAGAAGAAAGCTGTTCAGATGTTCGCTCAATTGCAGAGGTTCCTTGTCTGCTAAAAATAAGACATGTTGGTGTTGTTTTAGAACTAACAGCACTCTTCCATGCAACTGCAGTCTCTACAAGATCGGCCGGCCTCCAGTTATTTAGATTTGGAGTAGATCTTAAAGTAACCATATGCTCTATAGGTTGATGAGTAGGCCCATCTTCACCCAAAGCTACTGAATCATGTGTATAAACAAATATATTTGGCAGTCCCATTAATGCTGATAGCCTGACTGCATTCCTTGCATAATCCGTAAAAACTAAGAACGTTGCTCCATAGGGTTTAATACCTCCATGAAGCACCATGCCATTCATGATCGCAGACATTCCAAACTCTCTTACGCCATAATTAATATGATTTCCTGATGGATTTTCATTAGAAAAAGTCGAGCTTGAAGCTGAAAAAGTATTATTAGATGGGGTTAGATCAGCCGAGCCACCAACAAGCTCAGGCATTTCTTTTACAAAAAAATCTAAACAAGCCTTAGAAGCTTTTCTTGTTGCCATAGGAGTATTGGTTGAATTGCAATCATTAAGAAAATCATAAAAGTTTTGTTGAAAGTTTTCTGGCATATTTCCATTAATTCTTCGCTCTAGTTCTGCTGAATCCTCAGGATATTTATCTTTATAGTTTTTAATTAAGTCATCCCAACTAGAATTTTTATCTGCCCCAGAATTCTTTGAGTCCCAAAAATCATATACCTCTTGTGGTACTTCAAAAGCAGGATGACTCCACCCAAGAGCATCTCTAGTTTTTTCAATCTCTTCATCGCCTAAAGGCGCCCCATGAGCATCCGCTGTTCCGGATTTATTTGGGGAACCAAAGCCGATGGTTGTTTTACAAAAAATCATTGATGGTTTGTTGGACTCATCTTTTGCTTTAGAAATCGCCTCACTAACCTCTTGAACATTATGACCATCTACACAAATTGTTTGCCAACCATAACTATCAAATCTTTTAACAGAATCATCTGTAAACCAGTTATCTATTTCTCCATCAATTGAGATTCCATTCTGATCATAAAAACAGATTAGTTTTCCAAGATTATGAGTTGCTGCAAATGAGCAAGCTTCATGAGAAATACCTTCCATCAAACATCCATCTCCAAGAAAAACGTATGTAAAATGATCAATTGGCTTTATGTCATCTTTATTAAATTCTGCAGCAAGCATCTTTTCTGATATTGCCATACCTACAGCATTTGCAATCCCCTGACCCAATGGTCCAGTAGTTGTCTCAATGCCTATATCTATATCGTATTCAGGGTGGCCAGGTGTTTTTGATTTTAGCTGTCTAAAGTCTTTAATATCTTCAATTGAAAGCTTATAGCCGGTCAAATGTAACAAACTATATAGAAGCATTGAGCCATGACCATTTGAAAGCACAAATCTGTCTCTATCAAACCAAGTTGGATTTAAGGGATTATGTTTTAAATGTTGGCTCCAAAGGGCGGTAGCAATTTCAGCCATTCCCATTGGCATGCCTGGATGGCCAGAATTTGCTTTTTGAACAGCATCAATAGATAAAAATCTTAGAGCATTTATTGGTTCTGATTGTTGCAAATTATTTTCCCCTTTTGCTTGTTAGGATAATAATGTTTTTGAAGAGAAATGCATAGATAAAATTGAAATTTTTCCAATAAAATAGTTAAATTGTATTCGTAATCTTTTTTTTAAAGAAATTCTTAATATTCAAAAGTTTCAGGGAGAGAACATATGAGTTATATTTTTACTTCGGAATCTGTTTCCGCGGGTCATCCAGACAAAGTCTGCGACCAAATTTCGGATGCTGTTTTAGATGCATACTTAGCAGAAGATCCAAATAGCAGAGTTGCCTGTGAAACGATGATTAAAAACAATATGGTTTTTATTGCTGGGGAAATTACTTCATTGGGCAGTCCTGATTTGGAGCCTGTTGTGAGAAAAACTATTAAGGATATTGGTTACGACACTGACGAATATGGCTTTAATGGTGATACGTGTGAATTTACAAATCTTGTATTTGAACAATCACCAGATATATCTCAAGGAGTTACTGAGGGCGAAGGAGAAAATCTAGAACAAGGAGCTGGAGATCAAGGCTTAATGTTTGGTTATGCATGTACTGAAACTGAATCGCTTATGCCTCTTCCAATAGATTTATCTCACAGACTTGTCAAGAAACAGGCTGATGTTATGAAAAGTAATGAATTGTCATGGTTGAGGCCAGATGCCAAAAGCCAGGTAAGTGCAATTTACTCTGATGATGGAAAAACCATAGAGGGATTGTCAGCTATAGTTCTATCTACACAACATGATGAAGATGTTACTCAGGAAGAAATTAAAGAAGGTGTTATGGAAAAAATTATCAAGCCAATAGTTCCTGAAGAATGGATTTTAGATACAACAAACATCTATATTAATCCAACTGGAAAATTTGTTATTGGTGGGCCGGTTGGCGACTGTGGTCTTACTGGAAGAAAAATTATTGTTGATACATACGGTGGAATGGCTAGACATGGTGGTGGTGCTTTTTCAGGAAAGGACCCATCCAAAGTAGATCGATCTGCGGCATATGCTGCAAGGTATGTCGCAAAAAATATTGTTGCTGCAGGTTTAGCTGACTACTGTGAGATTCAAGTTTCATACGCTATCGGAGTTGCAAAACCAACTTCAATAAATGTAAATACATTTAACAGCGAAAAGATATCTAAAGAAGCTATTGAAAGAATTGTTGAAGAAAAATTTGACCTTAGGCCAAAGAGTCTTATTAATATGCTTGATTTGAAAAGGCCTATCTATCTTCCAACAGCTGCATATGGACACTTTGGAAGAACGGATATTGATCTTTCATGGGAAAAAACAGATAAAGCTTCGGAAATATCACAATAAAAATAAATTAAAAGGAAATAAAATGGAAAATGACTATAAAGTAGCTGATATTAATCTTGCTGAATTTGGAAGAAGAGAGATATCTCTAGCTGAAAATGAAATGCCTGCATTAATGGCTTTAAGAGATAAATATAGAGCTGAGCAACCTCTTGCTGGAGCAAAAATCATGGGCTGCATTCATATGACAATCCAGACGGCTGTTTTAATGGAAACTTTGGTTGATTTAGGAGCTGAGCTGAGATGGTCTTCATGTAATATCTTTTCAACGCAAGATCATGCTGCAGCAGCAATGGCTGCAAATGGTATTCCTGTTTTTGCTTGGAAGGGCGAAACAGATGAAGAATATGAATGGTGTATAGAGCAAACTATTTGTAAAGATGGTTCTCCATGGGATGCAAATATGATTCTTGATGATGGAAGCGACCTCACATCAATGGTACATGCAAAATTTCCAGATATGCTAGAAACCATTCATGGCGTTTCTGAAGAAACAACAACTGGCGTTCATAGGCTTAAAGAGATGCTTGAAAAGGGCGAGCTTAAAATTCCTGCCATTAATGTAAATGACTCAGTTACTAAAGCTAAAAATGACAACAAATATGGTTGCAGACATAGTCTTAACGATGCGCTAAAGAGAGGAACAGATATGCTGCTCTCTGGAAAAAAAGGTCTTGTGATTGGTTACGGTGATGTTGGTAAGGGTTCTGCTGCAAGTTTAGCTCAAGAAGGAATGATTGTAAGTGTTGTTGAGTCAGACCCAATTTGTGCGATGCAAGCTTGCATGGATGGATTCTCTGTTGTTTCTTGTTATAAAGATGGCGTTGTTACACGAGATCCCAAAGATATAAATATGGCTGTTATGGGTGACACAGATCTCATAGTGACAACTACAGGAAATGTAAATGTTTGTGATTCTGCGATGCTAAGCACTCTTAAAAATACAGCTGTAGTATGTAATATTGGACATTTTGATAATGAGATAGACACAGCTTTTATGAGAGAAAACTACTACTGGGATGAAATAAAGCCTCAGGTTCATAGAGTCTTTAGAGATACTGCGCCTGATGGAACCCCAGACCTCTCAAGTAAAAATTATCTAATTTTGTTAGCTGAAGGTAGGCTCGTAAACCTTGGCAATGCAACCGGGCATCCAAGCAGAATTATGGATGGTTCTTTTGCCAATCAAGTCCTTGCTCAAATTCATTTATATAAGCAAGGCTTTGCTAATATTAATGACGCAGATAAAAGAGCAGAAATGATAACTGTTGAAGTTCTTCCTAAAAAATTAGATGAAGAAGTTGCTAGTTTAATGGTTGAAGGGTTTGGCGGAACAGTGACAAAATTAACTCAAGACCAAGCAGATTACATAAATGTTCCTCAAGATGGGCCATTTAAAGAAGAAACATACAAATATTAAAATATAAAGTTCAAATTATGGGTGTTTATGCCCATAATATGAGCTGTGAATATTTTTAAAACAATTTTAACTTTATCTTTCTTGCTAGTCCTTTCGGGTTGCGGCGTTAAAGGACCAATAATTTTTTTATAGCCAGGCCTTAAAATGGGTTCTTTAATAAACAATAAGATAAAACTTTATGATTAATTTTGAGAAGTGGCATGGGAATGGTAATGATTTTGTAATTATTAATTCAATTGAACAAAGTATTAAATTAAAAAAAAGTTTTATAAAAAAAATCTCGGATCGAAATGAAGGTATTGGCTTTGATCAGCTAATAGTCATTGGCCTCCCTACAAAATATGATCATGATTTTTTTGTTAGATTTTATAACTCTGACTCTTCTGAAGCTAGTATGTGTCTAAACGGGATTAGATGTGCTTCTTCATATATATGGAAAAATAGTCTGGCACCAATAAAAAAGATATTTTTTAAAACCAAGCATGTCGATATCAAATGCTTTCCTGAAAATAATAAGCATGTTTCTGTAATTATTAAAAAGCCCAAAGATATGCAAAATATTCAACTTAAGAAAAAATTAGACAAGGTTCTTAAACATGATTTTTTTCTATTAAACATTGGCAATAATCATCTTGGTATAAGTGTGGATTCTATTGAAAAGTTTGATCTAGGTGGGCTTTATGAAGAATTAAAAAAATTAATTCAAAAATTAGAAATAAATTTATCAATATTTTCAATAAAAGATAATCTTATAAATATAAGAACATTCGAAAATGGTGTTGGAGAAACGCTTTCATGTGGCTCTGCATCTTTGTGTGTTGCTTCTTATATTTTATCTAAAAAGGATAAAATAATAGTTAGATCAATTGGCGGTGAGTTAAAATTTGAAAATCATAGAAATGGTATATTAATGTCTGGTCCTACAAATTTTACATATAAAGGAAATATCAATGAATAAAAAATTAGACCCCAGAGATGTTGAATTATTTTTGTTAGAGAATCTGAATTTTTTTGAATCAAGAGAGTCTTTAGTTGGAGAATTAAATTTTAAGCATTCATCAAGTTCGGCATCTTCTATTCTTGAAAGGCAGGTAAAAAAACTTAGAGAAGAGCACAAAAATCTGATGGATTTGTTGTCATCTTTTATCAAAACTGCATCTATTAATGAAGACCTTTTTAATAAATCAAAAGAGCTAACATTAAAAATTTTAGGATCTAATTCAAAAAAAGAAATAGTTTCAATAGTTGAATCAAGTTTTAGTGATGATTTTTTAGTAGATGAGTGCTTGCTTGATTTTTATAAAAGTAAAGAGATAGATGACATTGAAAATAGTACAGGTCTTTCACTCCACAAGGGTGCCATTCACTGTGGTTCTTTTTCAAATAAAAAAGTAGAGGTCTTATTCAATGATAAAAAAATTGAATCAATGGTTGTGGCGGTAATTATTGTTAAAGATGAAATTGGTTTATTAAAACTTGGTAGTCATGATAGAACTAGGTATTTAGGTGACGAGGATACAACATTCATTAGATATATAAGAGATATTTTAGAGGTAAAATTAATTAAATAGTTTATGTCGATTGCTAATGACGTTAAGGAATACTTGATCTTTGTTTCTCAAGTTAAAAATCTTTCTACAAATACTACAAAATCATATAAAAGAGATCTAAAAAAGCTCTGCATATTTCTTAATGATCTTAAAATATCTAATTATTCAAATATTAACTCGGATATATGCTCTGCATGGATTGGAGACCTTTATTCACAAAATAATAATCCTAGAAGTATTCAAAGACACCTGTCTTCAGCAAAAGGATTTTTTCGTTTTCTTAAAAAAAATGGTCTTATTAGCACCTCACCGTTTGATTTGGTCACAGCACCAAAATCAGCAAGCAATTTACCTGAGGTATTGACTCCAGAAGATGTTGAGCAACTTCTAAATTTTAAGCCTATTGGTCTGCTCGAGATTAGAGACATGGCAATTGTAGAGGTGATGTATTCCTCTGGCTTAAGGGTGTCTGAAACTGTGAATATAAACATATCTGATTTTGAAGAAGAGATGGATTTTCTTAGAGTTCTTGGTAAAGGTTCTAAAACTAGATTAGTTCCTATGGGAAGATTTGCTGTATCTGCGATTAAAAATTGGCTTACTGAAAGAAATAAAATAGATAATGATAGCGATGCTTTGTTCTTAAGTTCAAGAGGAACCAGGCTCTCTGTTAGAAGCGTTCAGTTAAGGCTAAAAAAAATGGCTACCAAACAAGGCCTACCCCCAATTCATCCTCATATGCTGAGGCATAGCTTTGCAACACATATGCTTGAATCTAGTGGAGATCTTAGGACTATTCAAGAGCTTTTAGGACATAGCTCGTTATCAACAACACAAATATATACAAAGCTTGATTATCAGCACTTAGTAAAAATTTATGATCAATCTCATCCACGAGCAAAAAAATGAAAGGAATCAAATTAATTACCTTTGATCTTGATGATACTCTTTGGGACAACGTTCCAACAATCAAGAAAGCTGAAATTGACACTAGAAAATGGATTGAGGAAAGGGTTGGCAAAATTGATTGGGGGGATTTTAATGATTTTATAAACCTTAGAGAAGAGCTTATAAAGGATGATCCGGTTATTGAGTGGGACATAAGTAAGCTAAGAAAAGAGATTTTCAAAAAAAAATTAGCGCACGTAAAACCCCAAAGTTTAAGGAATAAAATTGTAGAAGAAGCTTTTGATGTATTTATTAAAAAAAGGCATGAGATTAAATTATTCAATGGAGTTGAAAACGCGCTTGATTCACTATCAAAGAAATATTCTCTTGGTGTTCTTACAAATGGAAATGCTGATGTCTATAAGTTTGCTATAGGCAAATACTTTGAGTTTTCTATCAGCTCATTAGAAGCTAAAAATAGTAAGCCTCACCGTGCACATTTTGATATGGCGATTAGTGAGATGGAAGATGTTTCTTTTAATGAAATTCTTCATATAGGAGATCATCAAATAAATGATATTTTATTTGCTTACAATCTTGGTATAGACGTTTTATGGTTTAATAATAATAATGCTGAATGGGTTCAAGATTTTAAAAAACCTCAGGAATTTAGTTCATGGGATTTATTACCGAAAATTATAGAAAATAAATATGAGCGATAAAGATTTAACAGAAGCATTAAGGCATATTATTGAAAAAGAATTGGGTAAGTTTAGTAAGCTATTGCCTAAAGACATATTGTCTAGAATTGAAAAAAAAATATCCCCTGAGATAGAAAATATTATTGAGCAAAGTGGTTATATAAAAAAATCAAAATACAAAAATCTGGAGAAAATAATAAGCGATCTTGAAGAGCGAATTAATAATCTTGAAAATGATTAAAGTTGATTCAGGTAATTATCTATTCTTTCTGCGTTCATAACAAAATTAGATTTAAGGCTTTGTGAGGCCTCTTTAATTTCATTCATATTAACAGGTTCACCTACCTGAATAACGCCTATCATTGCCATCATGACGTGAGGATCGCATTGGTATACATAGACTCCTTCTGTATCAAGAGTAACGCTAATATCCCTATTTATTTCTCCATTCCATGCAATCGCACCATCTGGAATCATTCCCTTAATAGTTGCAGAATTATGTGATACATCAACTGCTTTAAAATGGATGGTATCTCCTTTAGAAACTTTTATTACAGCTGGTTCAAATATCATTTGTCCACCATCACCAATATTAAGCATTTTTACAATATGTTCTGAGCCCTCAGAGAGCTCAACTTTTTTTACCTCAACTGGCGCGCTTGCAACAGCCTGACTTGCTGAAGCAGTATTGCCACAATCTTGTCCTTCCAGACAAATTTTAACAGGAACCTGTAATCTTTCTATGACAGCTTGTTCGTACTTCTTTCCATTAAAAAGCAATAAAAAACATAGTGGTAATACGATTAAAAATTTCTTATTTCTCATAGCTGACTTAGGAATTAGGCTTCTGCAGTTCAATAACATGATCTACAATATTAAGCATTTCTTGATATGATCGACCCTGCTTGACTTCAACAATATACTTACCATCTACCACAATCATCGGAGTGGATGATATTTTTAATTGTCTAGCATGTTTTGCATCACGATTTAATTTCTGTTTTATCGTAAATGAATTTAAGTAATCATCTGTTATTTCAGGTTCAACACCAAAGTTTTTCAGAAAGTTCTGAATTCTTTTTGGGGTCTGCAGGAAATTTCCTTCTTTATGGATCGTCACAAAGACTGCTGTATGAGTTGAAGGACCTAATTCAAGTGCGTTTATTGTGTAATAAAGTGCTGCATGTAGCTGATGAGTTTTACTCCAAGGAACTGGCATTTTTCTAAAGCTTACATCTTCGCCTTGTTCTGAGGCCCAATCATTAATTGCAGGCTCAAAAGAATAGCAGCCACCGCAACCATACCAAAAGGATTCAGTTACTTCGACTATACCGTCTTTCTTAACCGGCAATGGATTATCCACAATTGAATAATCTAATCCAAGGCGGTACTCAGCGCTTATAGATATTGTAAAAATTGCTAAAAATATTATTCCAAATTTATTTTTTATCATTGATATAACCCATGCATGTAATTCGCTAAAGCCTCTATGTCATTGTCAGTCAAGTTTTGAGCTATTGACTGCATTACAAGAGATGACTCTCCAGCATTTCTTTCTTTAGATCTATATGCTTTCAATGTGGATGTTAAATATCCAACCTGTTGTCCTGATATAGAAGGATACCCAGCCAAACTATTGCCCTGTCCGTAAACGCCATGACATGAGGTGCATGCTGGTACCTGTTCTTTCATATTTCCAAATCTATACAATTGTGTTCCTAATGCAAGTAATTCTTCATCATTTCTTGCTTGTCCGACGCTAACATTATAATTTGAATAAAATGCTGCGATGTCTAGCAAGTCTTGGTCATTTAATGTTTTTAAATATGGGGTTACGCCCATCATCAAGGCGTTCATTCTATCACCATCTCTAAAATATTTTAATTGTTCATATAGATATTTTTGATTTTGGCCAGCAAGTTTAGGCCAATCAGTGCTAATGCTGTTTCCGTCAACACCGTGACAAGCAGAGCATGTTTCAACTAATTGTGATCCTTTATCAGCATTACCTGAGATAAAAGTATCTGGCATTTTAATTTCTTTGGTTTTATCATCAGCAGCATTTAAACCTGTTGAGAGGCTTAAGAATGCAAAGAAAATTAATGAATACTTCATCGAAAATTAATATGTGTGTCTTATTGGGATGTATTATAAACATAGGTTGATATGATATAAACGATTAAATGAAAAACCTTTTTAAAAATACTGAGTTTATTTTTGGCTTAACAAGCTATAAAAACCTGCCTGCTGATAAAGGAAGCGAGGTTTTGCTTGCTGGCAGGTCTAATGCTGGTAAATCCAGCGCTTTAAATGCTCTTACAGATAATCCAAAATTAGCAAGAATAAGCAAAACTCCTGGAAGAACTACAGAGATCAACTTTTTTAAAGTAAATGAAGATCTCATGCTTTTAGATTTACCTGGATATGGATTTGCTAAATCAAGTAAAGCAAAGAAGAAAGATTGGGGGCCTTTGTTAGGTGAATATTTTCAAAAACGAAGGGCTTTGGCTGTAGTGGTGATATTTATGGATATCCGGCACCCGCTTAAGGAAAGTGATTGGGAAATGATTCATTTATGCAGAAACTATAATGTTCCTTTTATTCCTGCTCTTACAAAAAGTGACAAACTATCAAATAATAATATAACTAAAGCAATATCTTTTGTTAAAGGCAAAATTCCAGAATCAAATCCTATTGCTGTCTCATCCAAGGACAAAGCTGGCTTTGACAAACTTTCTAAAGAAATACTAAACTCTGTTTAGTGATGTTGGAATATCAAAAACAAGACTGTAATATGACTCTTCAAGAGGGTTTAGACTGTTATTACAGCTCGTTTCCTGAAACTGTTGAGATACTTCAAGATAATGAGAAATCTGGCTCTCTTTTAAGAGACCATGACTGCACACACGTAATCTTTGGGCTTGATACCTCTATTGAACAAGAGTCTATTCTGGACACTTGGGTTCTCTGGGGCAGTAAATGGAAATTAAAATATTTGCTTGGTTATCTTAAGCTTCCACAAATCAAACAACTTTATAAAGATCTCTATAAAGAATTTGGTATTTTTGGCTTTCTAAAGATTTTTTGGAAAATAGGAGGATTAAAAAGAAAGGCTATGTTTAGAGCAATAAAAATGAAAAGGAAATGGCCATTTAAAATGCCTGAGGAATACCTCTATATAAAAATCTCAGATCTTAGAGAAATACATGGCATTAAAGTTTTGCAACCGGAAGAAATGCAATACATTCCAATAGTTAGATTATGAAAAAATTAATTGTATTATTTTTGTTTTCTTCAACGGCGATGGCAGAAAGCTATAATTTATTATGTAAAAATAATATTGATAAGTCTTTAGTTGATGTCTATATATCTTATTCTGTATCACAAGCAGAATATGGGAGGATGGCCTATGATATATATAAATGGGGTCGTGTTAGATTTAATAATAAATCATATGACACCATGACTGTTTCAGCTAAAGATAATTATATACAAATCGAAGATATCTATAGCAACGATGTTTTCCGATATTATAAAGAAACAAAAAATCTTAAAAGGTATTCCAATAAGATGGTAAGCGAGTATAGCTGCAAGGATGTGGATTCGTTGTTGGACTAATGCAGTCTAATGCGCTTCGTTCCAATTAGAACCAATAGCAGCTTCGGCAATTAAAGGAATATTTAGTTTTACGGTCTGTTCCATAACCTCTTTCATCTTTTCCATAACCATGTGGGAGTTATCTCTTGAACACTCGAAAACTAATTCATCATGGACCTGCATTATCATTTTTACATCTGGCATTTCGTTTGAGAGAAGTTCATCAATATCGAGCATAGCTTTTTTAATAATATCTGCAGCTGATCCTTGAAGTGGAGCATTAATAGCTGCCCTTTCAGCAGCTTGTCTTCTTAAGCCATTAGCAGCATTGATTTCATTAAGGTAAAGGCGTCTACCCATAATAGTCTCTACATATTTATCTTCTTTTGCTTGAGCTTTGGTGTTATCCATATAATCTCTAACACCGGTGTACCTTGCAAAATAAGTATCTAAGTATTCTTGAGCTTCGCCCCTTGAGATACCCAGTTGCCTTGTAAGTCCAAAAGCTGACATGCCATACATTAATCCAAAATTAATAGCCTTAGCGCCTCTTCTTTGATCTTGGCTAACATCATCTATTGAAACTCCAAAAACCTCTGCAGCTGTTGATGAGTGAACATCAATATTGTTATTAAAGGCATGTGTTAAATTCTTATCTTTAGATAGATGAGCCATTATTCTTAGTTCAATTTGAGAATAGTCAGCAGATATCAAAATATTTCCCTTCTCAGGAACAAAAGCCTCTCTTATTCTTCTTCCTTCAGCGGTTTTAATTGGAATATTTTGAAGATTAGGTTCTGTAGATGAAAGTCTTCCTGTTGAAGTAACTGCTTGCTGATACGAAGTATGTATTCTTTCGGTTTTTGGATTCTCTATATTTATAAGGCTGTCGGTATATGTAGATTTTAACTTTGCTAATGTTCTGTACTGCAAAATAATTTTTGGTAACTCATATTCTTCTGAAAGTCTCTTAAGAGTATCTTCATTCGTTGAGGGCTGGCCTTTTGGTGTTTTTTTAAGAACAGGTAATCCTTGTTTCTCATATAGTATTTCAAGCAATTGTTTTGGAGAATCCAAATTAAACTCTTCGCCTGCAATCTTATATGCTTGAGATGAAAGCTCTTCTATCTTTTCACCAAGCTCTTTTGAGTGATCGGCTAGTTTTTTTTTATCTATTTTTGCTCCATTTTGCTCAACCCGAGATAAAACATGAACAAGAGGATATTCAAGATCATGGAGTAGTTTTTCTTGAATAGGCTTTTCTTTAAGCATGGGCGCTAAAACATTGTAAAGTCTCAAAGTTATGTCAGCATCTTCGGCCGCATAATCTGATGCAATGTCTAATTTAACTTCAGCAAAGCTTATTTGTTTTGAGGCTGTTCCAGTTACGTCGGTATATTTGGTAGTGGTGTAATTCAGATAATAATCAGCCAACCTGTCCATCCCGTGACGGGTTGCTGTGCTGTTATATACATATGACATCAGCATAGTATCAGCAAGAAATTTTGTAATTTTAATTCCATGCCTAGCTAAGATTGGAATATCAAATTTTAAATTTTGTCCTATAGCTTTGTCCTGATTTTTTTCTATAGCTGGGCCGAGATTTTCTACTACATAGTCCATGCCTAATTGCTTTGGGCAATCTTCGTAAGAATGTGCAATGGGAATATAACAACCCTCATTTTCAGTAACAGACAAAGAAATGCCTATTAAATTTGCTGATACTGTATTTACAGAATCCGTCTCTGTATCTATGGCAAAAGCTTTTGATTTATTAATCTTAGCAATCCAGTTTTTAAGGGCTTTTTCATCCAATATAGTTTCATATTTAGAATCTTTTTTAGGCGCTTCTTTTTCTTTATTTTTGCCGACTGCCTTAAATTCTAATTCAGCAAAAATTTTATCAAGCTCCTCTTCATTCGGATTAAATGTTAGGAGATCTTCAAATGATTGATTTATATCGACATCATTCTTTAGAGAAACTAGTTCTATGTTCCTATCGAGATCATCAAGGGCATTTCTAAGATTTTCTCCCACAACTCCTTTTATTGATTCAGCGTTTTCTTTTATTCTATTCAGATCGCCATATTCATTTAGCCATTTAGCTGCCGTCTTTTGTCCTACTTTTGGAACCCCAGGTATATTGTCTGAAGTATCTCCCACCAAGGCAAGCATGTCTCTTATTTGATTTGGCTTTACGCCGAATTTTTCAAATACACTCTCTTCATTAAAGATTTTATGCTTCATCGTATCCATTATGGTTGTATGAGGGTCCTCAACAAGCTGCATAAGATCCTTATCTAATGATGAGATAACGCACTTATATTTTGCATCTTTTGCCATCTTTGAGATTGTTGCAATCACATCGTCTGCTTCAACACCCTCTATTTCAATCAAAGGAAACCCTATCGCTCGACAAATTGATTTAACAGGAACTAGCTGGTCTCGTAATTCATCTGGCATAGGGGGTCTATTAGCCTTGTATTCAGAATAAATATCACTTCTAAAAGTTTTTCCCTTAGCATCAAATACAACAATTATTGGAGATCCCTCACTATCTTTCTTTAAATTCATCAACATATTGGTTACGCCTTTTACAGCCCCAGTTGGCTGACCAGAAGAGGTGCTTAAGGGAGGCATGGCGTGGTATGCTCTATAGAGATAAGAGGAACCATCTATAACAAAAATTCTATCTTTCATGATTAAGTTTTATATGATGTATTATGACTCTTGTTTTTCTATAATGGAAAAAAATAAATAGAAATGTATAAGAAAGTTTTAGATTGCATTAAGAATATTTTTAATAATTACTTTGAAGTATCTATTACTGTTTCTTCAATATTGATTATTGTTATAGCAGCTTTTATTGATTGGTATTTTTTCCTTATGGCTTGTCCGATGTGCATATTAACAAGGTATGTTTTTGGTCTTGTTGCAATTTCTGGTCTTATTTCATTGATCCTAAAGAGGAAATATTTTGGTTATATCTTAATAATTATTTCATCTGTTATAGGTTTATTAGTTACATTAAGACAAATTTATATTCAGAATATGTCGCCTGAACAGATTGCTCAGCTTGCTGGTGGCTGCAGTAGGCCCTTTCATATAAGTGTAGAGTATGAGGGCATTATTACAACAATAAAAGAAACCCTTGAAGGTGGTCCAAGTTGTGCAGAGGATGGGGTGAGGGTCTTGTTTAATTTTGCGGAATGGGCTTTTATTTTCTTTTTTGTATATTTGCTTATCACTGCTCTTAAAATTAAGAAAGGCTAATATTGGTATATTTTGTAGCATAGCTACATAAAAAATTCTTTGTAAATACTATTAATACGGTATTTTTTAAATTTATTGACTTTTTTTTACAATTGATTTTAAATTGACTACATAACATTTTATGTAATTGCTAACAAATAAACATATTATAGGTACATAATTATCTCCTCTAAATATATAATTATTCCTCCCAAGTACCTATAATATTTGTTAGTCAAACCATGAATAATCAAACCAAAGACTCGCATGCACTGGAGCTCTCAACAGAAGAGTTGATTCAGGCTGCTGTTAACAATAACGAAGGAGTTATTGCAAGCAACGGAGCCTTCTCTACAACTACAGGAAAAAGAACAGGCAGAAGCCCTAATGATAGATTTATAGTAAGAGAGCCAGGAACTGATAATCTTATAGACTGGGGCGAGGTCAATAAACCTTTTGATGAAGATAAGTTCGATTTATTGTGGAATAAAGTTGATTTGTGGTTAGCTGAAAGAGATAGATATACATCTAAAGTTCATGTTGGCTCTCATGATGAGCATTATTTACCTGTAAGAGTTAAAACTGAAACAGCATGGCATTCTCTTTTTGCAAGATTAATATTCGTATGTACCGAAAACTACAATTCATCTGCAAAACAAGAATGGCAGATTATTAGTGCCGCTAACTTTGAATGTAA
This sequence comes from Gammaproteobacteria bacterium, assembly GCA_045563715.1. Classification (GTDB taxonomy): domain Bacteria; phylum Pseudomonadota; class Gammaproteobacteria; order Magnimaribacterales; family D2472; genus SAR86A. Next base: position 406,421 of record JBJLIP010000001.1, read on the forward strand.
GCCTGAAATAGATGGAACAAACTCTGAAAGTTGTGTGATTATAAATTTTGCAAAAAGAAAAGTGATTATAGCTGGGATGAAATATGCCGGTGAAATGAAAAAATCTATGTTCTCAGTTCAAAACTTTCTGCTCCCTGAGAAGGGAGTTTTACCAATGCACTGTTCAGCAAATGTAAATACAAATGGTGATGTTGCACTATTTTTTGGTCTCTCAGGAACAGGCAAAACAACTTTGTCTGCTGACCCGCAATGTTCATTGATTGGTGATGATGAGCATGGTTGGAGTCCTGGATCGGTCTTTAATTTTGAGGGCGGTTGCTATGCAAAAACAATCAACCTCACAGAGGAAAACGAGCCAGTTATATTTAAAGCAATCAAACACGGTAGTGTTATCGAAAATGTTTTCCTAAACGATGCAAACGAACCTGACTACTCAAATACCTCACTATCGGAAAATGGAAGATGTTGCTACCCAAGGTCTCATATCGATGCTGCAGTCGATGAAAATGCAGCTGGAGAACCAAAAACTGTAATATTTTTAACATGCGACTTAACTGGCTTAATTCCCCCTGTATCTATTTTATCTAAAGAAAGTGCTGCTTATCATTTTCTCAGTGGTTATACGGCTAAGGTAGGTTCTACCGAAATGGGTTCTGGGTCTGATATTGAGTCTACATTTTCAACATGTTTTGGAGCTCCTTTCTTCCCCAGACCAGCTAGTGTGTATGCTGACCTGCTTATGGAAAGGGTTGAAGACTTTGGTGCCAAAGTCTATTTAGTTAATACGGGTTGGACTGGTGGACCATATGGTGTGGGCTCTAGGTTCAAAATTCCAACAACTAGAAGAATTGTTAATGCGATACAAGACGGAGAGCTTGATGGGGTTGAAACTGAGACAATTCCAGGGCTCAATTTAAGCATTCCTAAGAAAGTTAATGGAGTGGATTCTAATTTACTTAACCCAATCAATACGTGGGAAGATAAGCAAGAATATAATAAATACCTAAATGAACTAATTATAAAGTTTCAAGAAAACTTTAAAAAATTTGATGTTAAACCTGAAATAGTAAAAGCTGGTCCGGGATTTAATGACAAATGAATTATTAATAAATAGGCTCAATGATCTGAAAAATAATGGGTTCTTCGATGACTTGGTCATCAAAAGAGGAATCGAAAAAGAATTTTTTAGAGTCGATAAAAAGGGCTTCATTTCTAAAAGATCACATCCAAAATCTTTAGGGTCTGCATTAAAAAATAAATATATTACGACTGATTTTTCAGAAGCTCAAGTTGAATTAGTAACTCCAACGTTTGAGGACGTTGACGAACTTTATGACTTTTTGTATTCCCTTCATGTCTTTGTTGCAAATAATATAGAAGGTGATGAGATGTTGTGGCCTTTTTCTATGCCTCCTAAGATTAAAGACGAATCTGAAATTAATATTGGATATTATCATCAGTCGGGTGAAGGTTTATTGAAACATGTTTATAGAAGAGGTTTAAAAGTTAGATACGGTGCAACCATGCAGTGTGTTTCAGGGATGCACTATAATTTTTCTATAAATCAGAGCTCTTTTTCTACCTTAATTAATTCGACTGACCAAAAAAGCATTAATGAAGCATACCTTGGTCTTATGAGAAACTTTAAAAGAATATTTTGGTTTGTATTATCTGAATTTGGTCAAACGAATGTAGTTGATAAGTCCTTTGTAAAAAATAGAAACCACAGCCTTAATGAATTAAATAAAAATGATTTGTACTTGGAAAATGCAACCTCTTTGAGAATGAGTGAAATTGGATACCAAAGCGAAGCACAAAAAAGCTTAGACATTAAATACAACTCACTAAGTGGATTTCTACAAAAGATTAAAGATGCGATTACAGTTCCTTTCGAGGATTATAAAAAGAAGGGATTACTAGATTCGAATGGAGAATACCATCAAATATCTGATGGGATTATACAGATTGAGAATGAGTATTATGATTCAATAAGACCAAAAAGGTCTGCTTCTAATAATTTAAGACCATACGACCTCTTAAAAGATTTTGGCATTGAATATCTCGAAATTAGAGGAGTTGATATTTCCCCATCTGATATAACCGGCATGTCTAAGCACCATATAAGGTTTCTTGATCTTATACTTATATACTGCTTAATATCACCAAGTCCCAAAATGACATCCAAAGAAAAAAACGAAATAGACTCAAATGAAAGGGTTTCAATATATGAGGGTAAAAGTAAAAGCTCAAAAATAAATATAAATGGAAATAAAGTTAGTATTAAAAATGCTAGAAAAGATATATTTGAGAATCTAAAAAACATTGCTGATTTTATGAATGATCGTGATTTATTTCATGCCGCAATTAATCACGTAACAAAATTGCCCAAAGGCGAACTTCCAAAGGTTTCATTTCATAAGGATGGAATTGAGAAATCTAAATCAAATCTTTCAGAACTAAAATCTTCGGAAGGTAAATATATTGATAGTATTAAAAAAGAGGCCGAGCTATCATTAGAAGAGCTAGAGAAGATGCATAGAACTAGCGAAGAAGAAATGAATGAATTTGTTAAAAACTATAATTTAAGTCTTTTGGGGGAGAAAATATGAAAGCATTACAGTGTGTTGAGTTGGGTATGCCAGATAAGTTAAAGGTTAATGAGGTGCCTGATCCAGAGATTCTTGCAGAACATGTTTTAATTGAAAATAAAGCAGCTAGTGTGAATTTTCCTGATGTATTAATGATTCAGGGGTTGTATCAATTTCAACCAGAATTACCCTTTACACCCGGTGGTGAGTCCGCCGGCATAGTGTCTGCTGTTGGTGATGGAGTGGATAATCTTAAAGTTGGTGACAGAGTGTTTGCTATGACAGGATTAGGTGCATTTTCTGAGAAGATTGTTGCTCCTCAACATGCTGTTGTAAAAATTCCTGATTCTATGGATTTTGAAACTGCTGCCGCACTACCTATGACATATGGAACATCCTTATATGCTCTTAAGCAAAGAGCTGAGCTAAAAGAAGGGGAAACTCTTTTAGTTCTTGGAGCCGCTGGAGGAGTTGGCTTAGCTACTGTAGAGCTTGGTAAAGCAATGGGCGCTAAAGTTATTGCAGCAGCATCAACACAAGAGAAAGTAGATTTATGCAAAAAGCACGGTGCTGATGAGGGGTTTATTTACCCAACTGGAAAACTAGATAGAGATCAACAAAAAGAACTTTCTTCTAAAATTAAAGAACTAACAGGAGGGATGGGGGCAAATGTTGTCTATGATCCTGTCGGTGATGATTATTCTGAGCCTTGTATTAGAGCAACAGCTTGGGATGGAAGATATTTGGTTATTGGTTTTGCCGCAGGGCAAATTCCAAAAATACCTATTAATCTTGCCCTTTTAAAAGGCATGAAGATAGTAGGTGTTTTTTGGGGTGCTTGGGTTGGAATGTTTCCAAAAGAGAATAAGAAAAATTTTGAAGAGCTCTTCAGGCTTCACTCTGATGGAAAAATAAATCCTGAAGTGTCTGATTCTTTTGACTTAGATGATGGCGCTCAAGCTATAGCTCATTTAAAAGATAGAAAGGCAAAGGGTAAAGTAATTATTAAGATTTGAAATTACTTTTGAAACAAACATTAATAATTCTATTTTCTTTATCGATAGTTTCATGTGGAAGTGGTTCGTCTTCTAGTCCTGATATTGAAAACGCGCCTATTACACCGCCTCAAACATATCCTAGCCACCCACTTGTTTGGGATGTTGTAACTCCAGAGTCTGTTGGGATGAGCTCTTCAGGCTTAGAACAAGCTTTTGATTATGTATTTCAAGATGGTTCTTTTACACAAGCTGCCGTAGTAATAAAAGATGGTAAGTTGGTTTATGAAAGATATAGGGGCATGACTGACAATGAGGCAAATATACTTGCTTCAACATTAAGCGAGAATAGTGATTTTTATAAAAGTCTTTATGCTCAACGTGATCAAAATAGCTACATTAGTTCTTGGTCAACAGCAAAATCATTTACTAGTTTCTTAATTGGGATTGCAGTTGAATCTGGTGCAATTAACTCGATAGAGGATTCTGCATCAAGCTATATTACAGAATGGTCATCAGATGATAGATCATCAATTACCATTAAAAATTTATTGGATATGCGCTCCGGTCTCCCGCCAGCCTGCTTCAATTTTGTCACGGAAGAAATAGGAGAATGTCTTAATGCCAGTGATTCAAGTAGTGGGGGTAATATTGTTTACGCCGATGACCAGCTCACAAAATGTATTGATAGAGTCCTTGCTACCGAAGGAGTAAACCACCCATGGTTTGAGAATGGATTAACTGTTTATTCAAGGGGAGCATTTCAGTATTCCAATTGTGACACTATGGTGCTTGGAGAAATAATCTTCAGAGCTACAGGACAAGATGTTCAAACCTATGCTGAATACAATTTATTCTCAAAAATTGGTATTGATGCATCTTGGTGGAGAGACTTTATTAGCTCAGGACAATCTAACGGAAATTATTTAGCCTATTGTTGTTTAGACACGACAGCCAGAGATTTTGCCAAATTTGGGCATATGCTTTTACTCAATGGGGTTTGGGAAGGAAGCAATAAAAAATATGCTTCTTACGTTGATTTGATAAAGAACCTAGATTCATACGGTTTACAATTTTGGACCATATGTGCAAAAGCACAATCAAACTCAAATTGTGATGATTGGATAATTTCTACCATTGGTTTTGATGGTCAATACATAATGATAGATTTTCAAAAAAACATAGTAGTGGTTAGGGCGAGTTTATACACACCAATACAAAATCTGTCACAGGATAGAAAAATGAAACTAAATCCAAACAACTTAGCTCAATCTAATTGGATAGCAACAGCTCCCAACGGATTAGGCTCATCGGCTAATACAAATATAAGCGCGAGTGCATTCTTTGAGCTTGTAGCAAATTCAATAAATTAACTATAGTTTAGTTTACTATCTGCCACGTCATATTCTCGCCATCGTATGTAACTGCAACAGTATATACATAAGTACCATTGGGTTCATTGGTTGTAAGAATCCCTGTATATTTATTAGATTCAGCTCCATCTCTAGTCAGTACAAGTGAATCAATCACAATATCTGTAAAGAACTCAGATTCATACATATTGTCTACGACTACATCGCTTAAGTCATTTGTGCTTAATCGAGAATCACAGGCAGTTATAGCAAATACAGCAAAAAATAAAATAAGATATCTCTTCATTTGGTTTCGTCCTCTAAAAGTTTATTTATCTTATAGTAAAGCATTATAATCCTTAAAGGAATAAAAGTTATTTGTATGTTTCATTTGATTTTTCATTTTGAAGTAACAGATTGATAGGTTAAGGATAGTCTCGATATATCAAATGGCGGCCTAAAGACTCCAGCAAAATCACCATTTGGATTTAATAAAATAATGTTATTAACATGATTGTCTAAGTGAGAATGGTCCATTGAGTCTTCGCTTGGCATAACGTTATTTACTGATAATTGTGTCGCAAGGCTGAGCAACATTGGCCTGATATTAGAAACTCCCATAAAGTCCTCATCGAAACCTTTGGCATATTTATCGATTTCCTCTGGTGTGTCTCTTTCAGGATCAATAGAAACAAGTACCCACTGCTTATCATCTAATGGAAAATCTTTTTCCCTTAAAATGTTTACCAATTTTTTAATCTGATACATAGTTGTAGGGCATTCATCAGGGCATCTTGTGAATCCAAAATACATTAATGTCCATTTGCCTTTTAAATTATCTTTTGTGAATTCCACTCCATTTGCAGAATAAAAACTAAAATCAGATATTTCTTTAGGCTCCTCAAACAAAAAAAGGCCATTAACTATAAGTTCATTCGTACTCAGAACTCTTGGAGTTGTTAGTTTATTAATAAACAATGCTAAAACTGCGGCTATGAATACTGCTATAAAAAAAATATTTTTCTTAATGGTCATTGGCTAGTTATTAAATAATGGTCTATTAACAATGCTAAAAAAATGAGGAATATATAATATATAGAAAATTGAAATGTCTTCATAGCATACTCATCTCCTTTACCTTGATAAAGCTTAATTGAGTAGTACAAAAAAATCGTGCTCAATATTAATGCAGAGAAAAAATATATCTCTCCTGACATTAGGACCACATAAGGCAGCAAACTTACTATAAATAAAATAATTGTATATAAAACTATTTGTAGCTTCGTAAAGACTATGCCGTGTGTGACTGGCAACATGGGTATTGACTCTTTTGCATATTCATCTTTTCTATGAATTGCTAGTGCCCAGAAATGAGGTGGAGTCCAAACAAAGATTATTAGAACAAGTAAAAGGGCATATGGGTCTATCGTATTAGTCACAGCTGACCATCCTAATAAAGGCGGTGCAGCTCCTGCCAAGCCACCAATTACAATATTTTGAGGAGTAGCCCTTTTTAAATAGACTGTATAAATAAATGCATATCCAACCAAGGATGCAAGGGTTAATAGCATTGTAAGAGTATTTACATAAAGATACAGAACTAAAGCACCCAATATTCCAACAACCAAAGCAAAAAGTGATGCATGGAATACAGATAATTCTCCCTGTGGGAGTGGTCTTTGATCTGTTCTTGTCATAGAAGCGTCTGTATTTCTATCAATTACCTGATTAATTGCTGCTGCTGATGCAGCACAAAGCGCTATTCCAAGAAGTGCCACCATTAAATACCCAAAAGATGTTACGGACTCCTCAGCTAATAACATTCCGACAAAAGCACAAATTAACATCATGTAAACTACATTTGGTTTACATAGTTGATAATAGCTTTTTAAGAGTGTCATTTCTTCCAGGCTAAATAATTAATAGTGAAGGTTGCAAGAAGAAGGCAGGCAGCAACCAAATTATGGGCTATTGCAACGTATAGAGGTAAAACATATACCACATTGATTATGCCTAAAGTTATTTGTGTTAGTAATAATATTCCAAGAGTTGAAGCTAATGGGGCTGCATCAGAGAACCATAGCCTAGACATTAAAATTAAAAATATAAGTGTAACTAAGATTGCTGTAACTCTATGTGAATAATGAATGGCCACCCTAGCTGGATTATCTAACAAGCCATAAAGATAATTAGGTCCCACTTCTTGGTTGAGATTAAAACCATTTTTAAAGTCCATCTCAGGAAAATAAGATCGTTGGCATGTTGGAAAATCAGCACATGCTAATGACGCATAATTGGTGCTAGTCCAAACTCCTAGAAAAATCTGTAGTAGAAGAACAACAAATGTAATTAAAGCTATAAACTTTAAATTGGAAATATTTATTTGATTGAATATTTCAAAATTTCTTGACTTAAGATATATAAAGTAAAGCAGCAACAGTGTTGTGAAACCTCCAAAAAGATGGGCTGTTACTATAATTGGCAGTAACTTTAGGCTGACAGTTAAATATCCAAATAAGCCCTGACAGCAAATAAAAAATAAAAGAAATAATGACCAGCCTCTGATAGATCTATCTCTTGTTTTTGTAAAAGAAAAATAAACGAGAAAAATGGCTAGCAAGCCTAGTCCAGCAGCAAAATATCTGTGCACGACTTCCGGTATTACTTTATTGATATCATATTCAAACATTGGAAATCGGCTCTCTGCTATAGCAATATCGGCCTCGCTTACAGGAAAAGTTACAAATCCATAACAACCAGGCCAATCAGGACATCCCAAGCCAGCATCTACCAGTCTAGTCCATGCTCCAAGAGCTATGACCACAAATGCCATACAAATTCCAAAAAACGATATATTTCTAATATGATTCATTAAATAAGCACCTTTAAGTCTTTAAGAATTAACTTTGGGTCGGTTTTACTATCAAAGTACATAACCGCCCTGCCATATGGGTCTATCACGAAGATAGGATTTTCAATATTAAAGTCTGTTCTAGAGTTTCTTTGTAAAACATTTAGCAAAACTCCGTTTTTGTCTTCTATTAATATAAGTCTTGGATACTCAGCCAAGAGCTCTTCAATATTTTTTTCTAAGAGCTTATTTGAAAAAAATGCAACTCTCTTTAGTTTATTTATGTCTCTATTTAGTGCGACATTAAGTTGCTTCATAAGATAAATTGATTCTTCACTCTTTTTAATGTCTGTTATATAAACTGATAAAACCCATTTGCCATCTTCAAAACTGATTAAGTCTGAGTTACCTTTGCTATCTTTGAATTGATTAAAGTCAAAATAGCTCTTAAAAAAGTCTCCATTTTCTCTAGTCTTTTGAGAGTAAGGGCCTTCCTGTAAAACTTTCTGAAAGTACAAATGAGCACTTATTGTCACAACAATAGGTGTTAATAATATAATTGCTAGAAAAAATTTACTTCTCATTTCTTTTGTATCCATACCAAACATACATTAAACATAATACAAAAAACATCAAAAACCATTGAGCGGAATAACCGTAATGTTTTGATGGCATCATGTTAGTGGGTGTAATTTTAATATATTCTAAGCTGTTTTCTAGCAGAGGATCTGCTAGTAAAATTAAATCATAGGCATTCTCAACATATTCCTTAAGAAGAACTGTGGGATTCTTTGTTTGAGATATTTTAGGCCATTCTTTAGTTACTAAATCATCAGATAAAACAAGACCTAGCTCAGGCGATTCAAGTATTCCACTTACTCTTACATTGTTTTCTGGAATGCTGATATTTGGAACATCTTCTCTAAATTTGCTTCTTTTAATCCACCCCCTATCTATCAAAATCATATCATCAGAATTTTTTATATTTAGCGGTGTTATTACTTTGTATCCAGCAACACCGTTATAAATAATATTATCAATTAAAATTTGTTTTGAGCTGTCCCATTTTCCATCTATATAGACTCTGTCCCATTTTTTTGATTCTTTATTAAGATATTCCGGAACTTTCTTAAGATTAGAGTCAAACTGATTTATAATAACTGTCTTTGCTTGGCCCCTTTCAATTTGCCAAAGGCCCAACAAAAAAAATAAGCCTGCAAAGAAAATAAAAAAAACAGTAATTCTTTTTCCAGGTTTAAATTTATTTTTTTTCATATCTGTTAAAGTATATATGTTTTAGGATTCTTCTATGATTACAACTCTTATTTATATAGTTATACCATTATTACTTTTATCTCTTGCTGGGGGCCTGTTTTTTCTATTAGTTGATAAAGGCGAAACAGGAAGAAAAAGAACTGTATATCTTCTTGGCCTAAGAGTTTTTTTTGCAACAGTATTAATCATATTAGTAGCTATTGGATTGTATACAGGAGAGCTCGGAAATAATACTCGCTTAGGTAGCTCTTAATTAAAGTATATAAACGAATAAAAACAACATCACCCAAACCACATCAACAAAATGCCAATACCATGATGCGGCTTCGAATCCAAAGTGGTCGTGGTCTTCAAAATGACCTGCAAAAACAGATCTCGCCAGCATTATAGACAGCATAAGCCCGCCCATCATAACGTGGAACCCATGAAAGCCGGTTAGCATAAAAAAGGTTGACCCATAAATACCAGAATTTAATGTTAAACCGTAATGTGCATATGCTTCATAGTATTCTGCTGCCTGAAGTCCCACAAAAATTAGTGCAAGAAAAACTGTAACGCCTAGTAAACGATTAAAGTTTTTTCTATTACCATTCTTTAAAGCAAGATGTGCGAAATGGACAGTAACACTCGAACTTAAAAGAACTATGGTATTCCATAATGGTAACCATTTTAGAGCGTGATCCCATCCAGGCCATGCCATACTTTTCTTTGCAAGTTCGAAGGCCTCTCCTTGGTCAGGTGTAGTAATAACAGGCCAAGTAGATTCAAATCCTTGCCAAAGCTCAGTTGCGGCTATTCCTACTCCTTTCTCGCCTTCTCCTGCTAACCATGGAACTGCAAAAGTTCTTACATAAAATAGAGCTCCGAAAAAAGCAGCAAAAAACATCACCTCTGAAAAAATAAACCAAGCCATGCCGTAGACGTATGATTGTTTTAATTGATTGGAATCTAGTCCAGCGAGATGTTCTTTGATAACCATTCTGAACCAAAAAAACATCGTTAAAAATAAAAAACCAAAGCCGGCATATAAAATATAAGGGATTGAATCTGGATCACCGGCGAATTTGCCCGAAGTATTATTTATAAAGCTAGAAGCCCCCATTACTAATAGAAACAATGAAAACGCCATAAAAATAGGAAATCTACTTTTTTCTGGTACGTAATAACTTCCACCACTCATATTTCTACTCCATACCCATATCATGATGAGCCATAGCCTCATCATTATAGTCAGTGATATCAAAAATTGTATAAGACAAAATTATATTTTTAATATTTGAAGGTAATTCATTAGATACTAATAGCTTTACTGGCAATAACGCATCTTCTCCAGGCATTAATTCTTGTTGTTCAAAGCAAAAGCATTCTAATTTTTTTAAGTGCGCAGCTGCGTTTGAAGGTGCGACACTTGGAACTGCTTGAGCAACCATTTTTTTATTAGTAGTGTTTTTTACATAAAATGTTGCTGTATAGTATTTTCCAGTCTCAATTTTCATGACTTGTTCAGACGGCTCAAAAGTCCATGGCATATTTTCATTATTTGTTGAAATAAACTGCAAAGCGATTGGTCTTCCATTGTCTACTACAAGCTCATCAGAGTATTCGGATTGAGACACTTTTCCATTTAATCCAGTGACTTCACAAAAAATATCATATAAAGGAACTAGTGCAAAACCAAACGCAAACATTAACGGAACTGCAATAATTAGTTTTGTTAGTGTTTTCTTTGCTCCTTTATTCATTAATCTACTTTAGGTGGTGTTGAAAAAGTGTGATAAGGAGCTGGTGATGCTACAGACCACTCTAAACCTTTAGCGCCTTCCCATACTTTGCTGGTAGCTTTTTTACCACCCATTACCGTTTTAAGAACTATGAATAAGAACAACAGCTGAGAAAATCCAAACAAAAAGGCTCCTACGCTAGATACCATATTCCAATCAGCAAATTGCAGAGCATAATCTGGATATCTTCTTGGCATTCCTGCAAGCCCAATAAAATGCTGAGGGAAAAAAGTAACATTTACGCCAATAAATGATAACCAAAAATGAAGTTTTCCTAGTCTTTCATCGTACATATTACCTGTCCACTTTGGGATCCAATAATAAACAGCCGCCATTATAGAAAATATTGCACCAGGAACTAATACATAGTGAAAATGAGCGACAACAAAATAGGTATCGTGATACTGAAAGTCTGCAGGTACTATTGCAAGCATTAAGCCTGATAAGCCTCCGATCGTAAACAATACCACAAAGGCTACTGCAAATAACATTGGTGTTTCAAATGTAATAGAGCCTCTGAACATTGTTGCAACCCAATTAAAAACCTTAACTCCTGTGGGAACAGCTATAAGCATAGTTGCCCACATGAAAAATATTTCAGCTGCCAATGGAAGCCCAACAGTAAACATATGGTGAGCCCATACCACAAAGGACAAAATAGCAATTGATAGCATCGCCCATACCATTGATGAATGTCCAAATAACTTCTTCCTAGAGAAGGTTTCAATTATGTGCGAAACAATTCCAAAAGCAGGCAATATCATTATATAAACTTCAGGATGACCAAAAAACCAAAAAATATGCTGAAATAATACTGGATCTCCGCCGCCTGCTGCACTAAAGAAACTTGTTCCAAAATGGATATCCATAAGCATCATGGTTACTGCGCCTGCAAGTACAGGCATGACTGCAATTAGGAGATAGGCTGTTATCAGCCATGACCAAACAAACAAAGGCATCTTCATTAAGCTAATTCCGGGAGCTCTCATGTTCATGATAGTTACAACTACATTAATAGAGCCCATAATTGAAGAAGCTCCCATTATATGAACTGAAAAAATAAAGAACGTTGTGCTTGGTGGCGCATATTCAGTTGATAGAGGTGCGTAAAAAGTCCATCCAAAATTTGGCGCACCGCCTTCCATAAATAAAGAAGAAAGCAATATAAAGAAAGCAAATGGAAGGATCCAAAAGCTTAAATTATTCATTCTTGGCAATGCCATATCAGGAGCACCTATCTGCATTGGAATTAACCAATTAGCCAATCCAACAAATGCTGGCATAACCCCTCCAAAGATCATTATAAGTCCATGCAAAGTAATCATCTGATTATAAAATTCTGGTTCTACGATCTGCATTCCAGGCTGGAAAAGCTCTGCTCTGATTATCATCGCCATAGCTCCGCCCACTAAGAACATAGCAAAACTGAACCACAGATATAATGTTCCTATATCCTTATGATTTGTTGTATACAACCATCTTGTTAAGCCCTTAGCTGGGCCATGGTGGTGGTCGTCATGATGGTTTTCTATTACTGCGCTCATAATTTCTTCCTATTATATTTTAGGTTCTTTGTAATCAACTATATCTTTTGGTACAACTATCTCGCCATCTCCTTTTTCTGCATTTCCCCATGCCTGTCTTGAGTATGTGATCACTGCTGCAAGTTCAACTTCTGACAAATAGTCGAATGAATTCATAGCAGCCCCTTGAACTCCTTCCATTAATATTTCTATATGTCTATCTTTGTTGTATAGAGCTATTTCACTTCCTGCTAAAGCTGGAAATATTCCAGAAATTCCTTGCCCCTCTGCCATGTGGCATGACACACAATTCTTTTCATATACCTCTTGCCCTCTTTCTATTAACTCTTCGACGCTCCAGTCTTTTGTAGTTAATTCAGCTAGTTTTATTGCTTCTTGCCTCTTATTATCGACCCATAGATCGTATTCCTCTTGTTCTACTACTTTTACAACAATTGGCATGAAACCATGGTTCTTACCACAAAGCTCAGTGCACTTACCTCTATAAATTCCAGGTGTATCAACCACAGTCCATGCTGTATTAACAAAGCCTGGGATTGCATCTTGTTTAATAGCAAAAGCTGGCACCCACCAGGAATGGATTACATCATTTGCCGTAATAAGGAATCTAACTTTTTTACCTGCCGGTATAACAACCATCTCGTCAACTTCTTGAAGATAGTTTTCACCTTTAGGAACTAAATTATATATTTCATCAGGATCAGTAGAGAGGTTTGAGAAAAAACTAACGTCATCTTCAAGATATTTATATTGCCACTTCCATTGATATCCTGTGACTTGGATATTTACATCGCCTGCCTCATCATCGTAAATTTTAACAAGTGTTTTGGATGCTGGAATAGCCATGGCTATTAAAATTAAAAAGGGAATGATAGTCCATGCTATTTCTAGTTTATGATTTTCATGAAACGTAGCGGGCACTGGATTTTTTTTCTTTGTGTGTGCCCACATAGAATAAAACATAACAGCAAAAACAAGCGCCCCTATTGCAACACATATCCAAAAAATTAGCATATGCAGTTCAAAAACTTCATTGCTGATATCTGTAATACCCCTAGTCATGTTTAATGCAAACCAGTCAGCATTAACAGCGGGCGCTGCGAATAATAATATTAGAAGAGATGGTCTCTTGTTTAAATTCCTTAAAAATTTAAAAAACATTGTTTGCCCTAAGTAAGTGTGTCTTTAATAATAAAAAATGCGTATAGTACATTATAAGCTATTTATATAAATACAACAAAGTAAAAAAGCTTTTTTTTCGAGTGGTATGATATATGTTTGTAATTGTAATTTCTATCAATTTTTGTCCCTGTTTTTCTTAAAATCTTCTAAATTAATTACATTAATGTTTTCAGATATTTTAGTTTTTTCAGCAATCGGCCTTTTTTCTACATAATCACACTTAACACAATATATTTCATCATCGTTAGAGTTAATTGCAATCGTGTCTTTCTCCTTACATGAAGGGCAAATTGCACCAGCAATAAACTGTATAAACCTTTTCATTCCCGCATACTCTGAAGGTCATTTAAAATAGATTTTGTTTCAGGAAAAACTTTAAACCATATATTAAATGAGTGAGCTGCTTGATGAACAAGCATTCCAATCCCATCAAATACTTTGTCCGATTTTTCTGATGCCCATTTACAAAATGGGGTTTCAACAAGCGAATAGTTTAAATCATAAAAAAAAGCATTTTTAGTTACACAAATTTCTTGAACCGGCTCAAAGTCCCCAGTTAGTCCTGCTGAAGAACAATTAATAATGAGATCAAAATTGCATGAAGATTCCTTTGCATTATCTATAGAGGAAATATTTGAAAACTTTCTTATTAAACGATCTGCTTTTTCTTCTGTTCGATTCATTATAGAAATATGACGAGGTTTCTCTTGAGCAACTTTGTACAAAATACTTTCTGCAGATGCGCCCGCGCCTATGAATAAAATATTTGTATCTACAAAGTTAAAGCTTTTATCTTTCTTTATATCAGTTATGAAGCCAATTCCATCTGTGCTGTGAAGATAGACATTCTTGTTATCTTTTGCAATTGTGTTAACAGCATTTATGAATCTAGCCTCATTTGATATATCGCCATCAATCTCAACAGCTTTCTTTTTATAGGGTAGAGTTACATTTAATCCTTTTGACAAAGGGTCATTAAAAAATTCTTTTATAAATTGATCAAAATCAATATCATTAACCTTGTATGGCAAATATTCAATATTTATATTTTCGCTTCGTGCAAACCTTGAATGAATAAAAGGCGATAATGAATGTTCTATTGGGTTTCCTACAACACCTAACTTATGTTTCTTAGACATTCCAGTCTCTATTTATAAATTTTAGCAAGGTTCTTTCAAGTAGTTTGAATTCATCTGACTTCTTGTAGGACCATTTTACGCAGGCTGGCAATGAGGCCATTATTGATTCTATTCTTCCATTTGACTGAAGTCCGAAAGAGGTTCCTCTGTCATAGACAAGGTTAAATTCAACGTATCTTCCCCTTCTAATTAGTTGGAAATCTTTTTGAATATCATCAAATTTTGAGTCTTTTCTCTTATCTACAATATTTGAATATGAAGTTGTGTATGAAACAGCTACTTTTTGCAGAAAATCAACGGCATCTTGAATTGAATTAAAATTCTTTAAATTATCAAAAAATATACCTCCCACACCCCTTCTCTCATTTCTATGTGGAATATTAAAATATCTATTACAATTTTCTGAGAATTCTTTATAAAGATTATCACCATGAGGTTGAAGGAGGGCTTTGGCATTCTTGTGCCATTCAATAACATCTTTTTCGTATGGTATGAATGGTGTTAAGTCATAACCTCCGCCTATCCACCAATCTTCGATGTCATTATTTTCATTTAACATGCAAAACAATCTAACATTCATATGACTAGTTGGAATATGTGGATTTTTAGGGTGTGCTATAACGGATATGCCCATAGCTTGATAGCTGTTTTTTAAATTTGTGTTAAGAGATTTTGCAAGAGCTGAGCTTGGAAGTTCTGTCCCATATATTGAAGAAAAATTTATAGCACAATTATCAAAAACTTGTCCATCAGCGATTACATGGGTTATGCCTCCGCCACCTTCTGGCCTTTCCCACTCATCACTAGATATATTTATATCGTTCAACATTTCATATTCTTCAAATTTAAGCCTGATATAGGACTGAATGTCTCTGAAGGTTTTTTCTAAATCATAAATCGTTTTCATGCTCTGATAATCCGCCTTGTATCTAAATCTATTATTTGAGAAGGGCTCTTATTTTCTCCAAGGCATTCATCATAGTATGCTAATTCTTCATATTCAAAGACATTAAGTATTTCTTGAGGATCATTAATGACATCCTCTCCAGAGATATTTGCAGATGTAGAAACAATAAATCCAGTAAAGCTTTTAAAAAGGTGTTTAACAGGTAAGTGATTACTTACTCTTATTGCAATTTTATTAGTCTCGTTTTTTAAATGATCAGGAATGTGAGCTAAATAATTAATTAGAAAAGTGTACGGGCCAGGCCAATAGTTAGATAAGAATTTTTTATCTTCTGACGATAAATAACATAGTTCTTTATCTATGGAATCTATAGAGTCCGCTAACACGATTAAATTCTTTTTTTTATCTCTTTTTTTTAATGAAAAGATTTTTTCTACAGATCTTTTATTAAATGCATCACAACCAAGGCCCCAAATTGATTCTGTTGGATGAGCAAGAATTTTGCCAGACTTTAGCCACTCTGCTGAAGTAAATACATCTAGTTTTTTTTTATTCAATTAAGAGTTTAATTTTTTATCTTTTTCGAGTACTTCATCTCTCATATTCTGTTTGTATTCAACTAGTTTTTGAGCGAGATCTTCGTCACCAATAGCAAGAATCTGCACAGCTAAAATTGCACTATTTTTTGCTCCGCTCTTTCCTACAGCAACAGTAGCGACAGGGACGCCGGGTGGCATCATTGCTGTAGATAATAGTGAGTCTATTCCGCCCATACCTCCTGATTCTATTGGAATCCCAATTACAGGTCGTGTTGAATGAGCGGCAACAGCTCCGGCAAGGTGAGCAGCCATGCCAGCAGCAGCAATAAACACTTTACATCCATTATTCTCTGAATTTTTTATTAACTCCATAACAGCATGAGGAGTTCTATGGGCCGACATAACGTTTTTGGTGTATTTAACACCAAAGGACTCTAAAATAGGAAAAATTGCTTCTACAATCGGCAAATCTGAATCAGACCCCATAATTATAGCTACTTGTGTTGTATCATTTGACATTTTTTTACTCTTAAATAATTAACTAGATTATAATCACGCAATTATAATAAAAAAACAGTAAATATGGCTAAAAAATTGCAAATATTAATATTTCCAGACCCTAGGTTAAGAAAAGTTGCTGGAAAAGTAACTAAATTCGACAAATGTCTACAAAATTTATCAGAAGACATGCTCCATACAATGTATGATGCAAATGGAATTGGATTAGCTGCAACACAGGTAAATGAGCATATTAGACTCGTAGTTATGGACCTTTCTGAAGAAAGAGATGATCCTAAAATATTTGTTAATCCAACATATAAAGTCTTGGATGGTCATAACCTTTTTGAATATGAGGAGGGCTGTCTGTCGATACCTGGTTTTAATGAAAAAATATCAAGACCGGATAAAATAGAGCTAAAATGGCAAGATATCGATGGCAAAGAACATGTTGAATTACCAGAGGGGCTCCTTACGGTTTGCATACAGCATGAAATTGATCATTTGGAAGGAAAACTAATGGTTGATTATGTAAGCGCACTAAAGAGAGATAGAGTAAGAAGCAAACTTTTAAAAGATTTTAACAGAAAATAGCATAACTTAAATAGAAATGAATATACTATTTGCAGGATCGCCTAAGAGCTCATCTAGAATCTTAGAATCGCTTGCTAATCATAAGTCTGTCAATATTGTGGGCGTTTTGACCAAACCAGATAAAAGAGGGAAAAGAGGCTCTAAGCTGCATGAGTCTGAAGTTGCAAAAACAGCAGCTAAATTTAATTTAAAAGTTTTTAAACCCGAAAGTATAAACGAGGTTGATTTTAAAGCCAGCATTCAGGGCTTAAATATTGATCTTATAGTTGTTGTAGCTTATGGAAAGTTAATTCCTAATTGGTTGCTAAGTTTCCCAAAAATTATGTGCCTTAACATTCATTTTTCATTGCTACCTAAATACAGAGGAGCATCTCCAATTCAATCATCTTTATTGAATGGTGATAGTGAAACTGGAATATCTTTCATGCAGATGACAGAACGCCTAGATGAAGGTGGTTTGATTTCATCTAAATCTATATCAATTGAAAATATTGACAATAAAATTTCAGTTGAAGAGCGCCTGACAGATCTAGCGATTGAGAATATGGAAAGTGTATTTGACGTGTTAAAAAACAAAAATGCCATAATCATCAATCAAGATAATTCTAAAGCTTCATATTGTAAAAAAATTCTTAAAGAAGACTCTATTACTGATTTTAATGATTCTGCGATTAATATTTTAAATAAGTTTAAAGCCTATTTTGAGTGGCCTGGTTTATCTTTTATTTTTAAAGGAATTGAGATAAAAATACATGAAATACTTATTACTGACCAAAAAAGTGCAGGAGCTTTTGGAACAATTGATAAAGTATCTAAGAGCGGTTTATACGTAAATACATGTGATTTCATAATAGTAATTACTTACTTACAATTCCCAAATAAACAAAAAATATCGTCATTAGATGTATTTAATTCCTACAAATCTTTTTTTTCATAAAATTTATTTTTCATATAACTCTTTTAATTATGGATAAAGAGGTTTAATTTACACAATATGAAAGTACTAATTTTAGGTGCTGGTCGTGTTGGGGGTGGTCTGGCTAGAGCTCTGGTTAATAATAACTATGATGTTTCTATAGTTGATCAAGATAAAGCTGCCCTCTCTACCCTAGAAGAAAAATTAGATATTATGACTGTTGAAGGGCATGCCGCTCATGCAGTTTCTATTAAAAAAACTGGCGCGGATGAATCTACCACTGTGATAGCTGTAACTTCTAATGATGAAGTCAATATAATTGCTTGTCAGATTGCAAAGAAACAATTTAATGTTAAAAAGACTATTTGCAGGCTGTCAGAGGATTCTTATACAGACGACTTGAGTGTTTTTGGTGAGGGTATTATTGATATAGTCATAAGCCCTGAAAAAGAAGTAATGAATCATCTTAAAGAGCTTATTATTCATCCTGGAACAGAACAAATAGAAAAATTTGCAGATGGAACCGTTAATTTGGTTAGTGTCAAAGCCAAGAAAAAAGGAAAGCTTGTTGGCAGAGAGCTAAAAGAATTTAAATATGATATGCCTGACACAGATGCTTTTATTGCTTCGATTTACAGAAAAGGAAGGCCGTTTATTCCTTCTGGAGATACTGTAATAAAAGAGAATGATGAAATATATTTCATATCTTCAGAATCTAACATTGATCAAATTGTTAATGAGTTTAGGGAAAAAGAAGATTCCTATTCAAGAGTAATGGTTGTGGGTGGAGGAAAAATTGGATTTTCTTTAGCCAAAGAGATAGAAAATAATTTTAAAACAAAGCTCGTAGACTCAAACAAAGAAAGATGCTCTAAGCTATCAAAAAAATTAGAAAAAACAATTGTTTTACATGGCTCGGCTACAGATGAAGATCTGCTTAAAAGTGAAAGTATTGAAAATATAGATATATTTTGTGCTCTAACTGATGATGATGAGACCAACTTGATGTCTTCATTGTTAGCAAAAAAAATGGGTGCCAAAAAAACCATGATAATCTTAAATAACCCTTCCTACTTGGGTCTTGTTCCAGGTTTTATAGATATTTATATTGCTCCATATAGGCTCACTGTTTCTTCCGTCCTTCAAGATCTTAGAGATAGTGATGTAGCTCAGGATGTTTTACTTAAAATGGATACGGGTGCTGAGGCTATAGAGGGGGTGGTTCATGCAAATGAACATACTTCTGAGCTGTTTGGGAAGTCTCTTAAAGAAATACCTTTACCTGAAGGCTCATCGATTGGAGCTGTTGTGCGACATGGAGAATTATTAATGCCTGAATCAGAGGTTGAGCTCTGTTTAAACGATCACTTGATAATATTTCTTGCTAACAAGGACATGATGTCAGAAGTTGAAGTGTTATTTAAGAAAAATTAATGAATCCTAAATCAATAATAAATCTTTTTAGCATGTTAGTATTGTTTTTTAGTTTATCGTTTGTATTTCCAATAATTGTCTCTTTTGTTTTTAACGACGGTGCAATCTTCTTATTTTTAAAGACCATGATATCGATTGCTTTGGTGGGTTTATTTGGGCTTTTTTTTACAAGAAATATTAAAAATAATCTGTCCCAAAAAGATGGATTTGTAATTATTGTAATGTTCTGGATAGTTCTTTCCTTTGCAGGAGCAATTCCATTCTACTTTAGTGGAATGACATTAATAGACTCAATTTTTGAATCAATGTCTGGTATTACAACTACTGGTGCAACTGTAATCTCAAACTTAGAGAATATGCCTGAATCAATATTATTTTATAGACAGTTATTACAATGGATGGGAGGAATGGGGCTCATAGTTCTTGCAATAGCCGTTATGCCACTTTTAGGTATTGGTGGTGGTCAAATATATAAAACAGAAGTTCCAGGAGCCATGGGAGAACAAAGGCTAACTCCTAGAATAAAAGAAACCGCTCAAGCATTATGGCTTATATATCTTGGTTTAACCGTAGTCTGTGGATTTCTATATTACGTTAATGGAATGCCAGCTTTTGACGCAATATCGCATGCCATGTCTACTGTTGCAATTGGGGGATTTTCTATACACAACGAAAGCATTGGTTTTTACGATAGTATATCTATTGAGATAATATGTATAGCTTTTATGCTGTTATCTGCTTTTAGCTTTGCTCTTCATTATTTTGCAATTTATAAGAAAAAACCTCTTAAGTACATATTTGATCCAGAGTTTAGGTTTTTCATGTCTATTGTATGCTTAATTTTTATTATTGCGCTATTTATTAGCATATTTACTAATGACTCTTCATCTCCATCATTTAGAGAATTAGCATTCCATACAGTATCGATGGTATCAACCACTGGCTTCTCAATAAGTGACACTTCTCAATGGCCATTATCTATATCATTTCTGCTGCTTATTGGAGCTTTTATAGGCGCATGCTCTGGATCAGTTGGTGGCGGCGTCAAATCCTGGAGAGTTATGATAATGCTAAACCATGCATATAAAAATATCATGAAAATCATTCATCCGAATTCTGTTATTTCACTCAAGATAGGATCAAAAAGTGTAAGTGATGGTGTTGCTACATCTGTATGGGGTTTCTTTTCAATATATGTAATTTCTTTTGTAATATTGTTATTAGCAATATTGATATCTGGGCTGGATCTCGAGTCTGCTTTTTCAGCAGTTGGAGCATGTTTAAATAATCTAGGTCCCGGAATTGGAGCTGTATCTGAGAATTATGCAGATATTAATTCTTTTTCAAAAGGAACACTTGCATTTGCAATGCTATTGGGAAGGTTGGAAATTTTTACCCTCTTAGTTATATTGACTCCGATGTTTTGGGCTAAATAGAACTATATGGATCCTTATCAGGATGCCTGCTTCTTTTGAATCTTTTATATTCCCATGAATAATCGATAGGTCTTTCATTTATCATCTTTTCTATATCGTTATTTATTAATAGTATGTGCTCACTATCATCATAAATACTTTCACTGCATTGTTTAACAGTCACAGATAAAAAATTAGCTTTATTAGAATTGATATAAAAGTATATTACAGGAGCCTTTGTTTTTATCGCCAAAGATTGAACTAGTGTTGTTGTATAAGCATCTCTGTTAAAGAATTTTACATATTCACCTAGCCCTCTTTGAGGAACCTGATCCGCTGCAAAACATATTGCTTTATTTTCCTTCAATGCCTTAAATATTTTTCTTACGCCCCCTATTGAGGTCTGAACAGAGGTTGATCCGCTTGCTTCTCTATCCTTTTTAACAAAATTTTCTAAAGACTTATTTTTTACTTTTTTATAAAGACTTACTGTTGTGATGTTTGAATTGATCCATTTTAATAACATATCAACGCTTCTATTATGAATAGCAACAGCAATTAAGCCATCACCACCTTCAAACTGTTTTTTTAGAAGAAAGTTGTTCTTAACTTTGAAAATTTTAGTATTTGAATGAGTTTCATTTCGTCCCCAGGTGAAGATAGTTTCAAAACCAGATATTATTGACTCCCTAATACTTAGCTTGGATACCTGCTCAAGGTCAAATCTATTTAGATCAGGATAAGCTATTTCAATATTTATTTTTGTGATTTTATATGTTTTAAAAAACTTATATAACTTTGTGTAAAGATAGAAATCAACTAAATATACAAAAAAGCTCTTAGGAAACATTGAAATTATATAAAAAAATGGTTTCATGATGAGATAAATAATATTGCTTGTTATATAATCATATTTATTAAGAATATACAAAAAATTTTAATTATTAGTAATAATATTATAAGCGGACATATGTCCACTTTATAAGGAGTCTCATTTGGCAGCAAAAAGCATGGATGAACTGGTCTCGCTTTGTAAAAGAAGAGGCTTCATATACCAATCTAGTGATATTTATGGAGGCATTCAAGGATTGTATGACTTTGGGCCTCTGGGGGTAGAGCTCAAAAATAATATCAAAAATGCTTGGTGGGAATCAATGGTTTATTCAAATGATAACATTGAAGGTCTTGATTCTTCAATCCTTACTAACCCTTTGGTATTAAAGTATTCCGGTCATGAAGATACCTTCTCTGATCCTATGGTTGATTGTAAGTCATGCGGTCTTCGATTCAGGGCAGATCAGGTGCCTTCAACATGTAAAAAAGAGGATCTTACAGAGCCTAGGCAATTTAATCTTATGTTTAAAACAAATGTTGGTCCAATTGAAGATGGCGAATCTTATGCCTATTTGAGACCTGAAACTGCGCAACAAATATTTACCAACTTTAAAAATGTTATTGATTCAACATCAAAATCATTGCCATTTGGTATAGCTCAAATAGGTAAGGCTTTCAGAAATGAGATAACACCACGAAATTTTATATTTCGTGTCCGTGAGTTTGAACAGATGGAATTAGAATATTTTGTAATGCCTGGAATGGATGAGGATAGCCATGATTCATGGGTACAAAATAGATTAAATTGGTGGGAAGCCCAAGGTGTACCCATGAAAAGAATTGAGCTATATGATGTCCCAAGCGATGAATTAGCACACTACTCAAAAAAAACTATTGATTTGATGTATAAGTTTCCACATGGACTGGAAGAACTTGAGGGCATTGCCAATCGAACTGATTTTGATCTTGGATCACATTCCAAGAAACAAGAAGAATTGAATATTAAGTCTAAAGTACAAAAAAATAAAGACTCCAATAGCAAGCTAGCTGTTCAGGACGAAAATGGTGAATGGATAGTGCCTTACGTTATCGAGCCATCTGCAGGTGTTGAAAGGGGCTTTCTTGCAATACTTAACGAAGCATACAATGAAGAAGATCTTGAAGACGGCAAAACCAGAGTTGTTCTTAAGCTTAAACCTCATCTTGCCCCAATAAAGGCAGCGGTTATTCCTCTTAAGAAGAATAATGATGAAATAGTTAATCTTTCAATGTCGGTAAAAAATGAATTGCAAAAACTGGGTCAAGGCAGAATTATTTTTGAAAATACAGGAAATATTGGTAAAAGTTATAGAAAACATGATGAAATTGGTACGCCAGTTTGTGTTACTATTGATTTTGAAAGTTTAGAAAATAATACAGTAACTATTCGGGATAGAGACTCGATGAAACAATCTCGAGTAAATCTTGAAAATCTTAACGATTTCTTTATAAATCAAATAAAGTCTTAAAATTGCAAACAATAAGAAGTATATTATTCAATCTACTTCTTTATACATCTGTTATTTTTATATCTACCTTCATAATAGTCCTTTTTCCGTTTATTAGCACTGTAAGACTTCAAAGGTTTAGCTCTATATGGATTCATTTTATATTAAACAGTTTAAAGTTCCTTTGCGGTGTTACATGGAAAATAGAAGGTTTAAATAATTTACCTAATAAAGCCTGTATTTTAGTATCAAATCACCAGGGCGCTTGGGAATCTTTTTTCTTGCAAACACTTTATCACCCATCATCAAGCATAATAAAAAAAGAACTGCTATATATACCACTTTTTGGCTGGGCTTTAGCCTGCCTTAAACCAATTCATATAAAAAGATCAAATAAGCTGGCTAGCCTAAAAAAAGTCATAAAAGATGGTTCTCATAAACTTAAGGGGGGTATTTCAATTATCCTATTTCCAGAAGGGACAAGAGCGATGCCTCGAAAAGGTCTAAAACCTTTTTCTAGCAGCTGTGGTCTTTTATCAATTAAAAATAACGTGCCTATTATACCAATATGTCATAATTCTGGCCTTTATTGGAAAAATAAGCGTTTTAATAAAGAAAAGGGTGAAATAACAATGAGAATAGGCCCGCCATTATATGGCAAAGATGCAAAAATCTTAACAAATGATGCCTATGAATGGATTAATAAGAATTTTAATGAAATAAATTAAATATCTAGCTCTTTTACAGAAAGAGCATTTGAATCGATAAATTCTCGCCTTGGTTCTACGTCATCTCCCATCAAAATCTCAAAAGATTCGTTTGCATCTTGTACATCGTTAATGTCCACACGCATCATTCTTCTGTTTACGGGATCCATAGTGGTTGTCCATAGTTGTTCCGGGTTCATTTCTCCCAAACCCTTGTATCTCTGAACTTCTAAGCCCCTTGTTCCGTTTTTTGATAGGGTCTTAATCGCATCATCTTTTTCTTTTTCGTCCGATGCATATATAAATTCTTTACCCTTTGTTATTTTATATAAAGGTGGGAGTGCGATATAAATGTGTCCATTGTCAACTATTTCATACATCTGTCTATAAAAGAAGGTTAATAAAAGTGTTCTGATGTGGGAGCCATCAACATCTGCATCTGTCATTATTATTATTCTGTGATATCTTAGATTATTAATATCAAAGTCTTCTTCGCCTATTCCACATCCAAGCGCTTTAATTAAAGTCCCAACCTCAGCCGAACCAAGAACCTTATCTATTCTTGCTTTTTCTACATTAATTATCTTACCTTTCAATGGAAGGATAGCTTGATTCTTCCTGTTTCTGCCTTGTTTCGCAGAACCACCTGCAGAATCACCCTCAACTATATATATTTCGGAAAGTGTTGGGTCTTTTTCCTGACAATCAGCTAATTTTCCTGGTAGGCCAGCTATTTCAAGAACACCTTTTCTCCTAGTCATTTCTCTTGCCTTTCGCGCCGCTTCTCTTGCCAAAGCCGCCTCAGATACCTTAGCGATAATACTCATAGAATCCTTAGGGTTTTCTAATAAAAATTCATTAAAGTACTTATTAAACACGGTGCTAACAACGCTTTCCACTTCAGATGAAACAAGTTTTTCTTTAGTTTGTGATGAAAATTTAGGATCTGGAACTTTAACAGATATAATAGCAATCAATCCCTCTCTAACATCTTCCCCTAAAAGGTCTGTTGGAGATTTCTTTGCGTTTTCTTTTTTAATAAAGGATTTTAATACTCTTGTTAAACTACCCCTAAATCCTGCTAAGTGTGTTCCCCCGTCTTTTTGAGGAATGTTATTGGTATAACATAGTACATTTTCGGAATATGATTCCGTCCATTGCATTGCTATCTCAACACCTACATCATTTTCAGTAGCTGAACACTCAAATATCTCAGAAACTGTTTGTTTTCTTCCCCTTAAATGAGTTACGTAACTTGAAAGCCCGCCATTATTTTTAAATTTACGAGATTTTCCAGACCTTTTATCTTCTACATTAATCGAAACTCCGGCATTTAAAAATGAAAGTTCTTGTATTCTTTTATAAATTCTATCTGTCTCAAAATCAGTTGTGGTAAATATTTTGTCTGAAGGATAAAAAGTTATTTTTGTTCCTGTGCTTGATGATTTTTTTACTTTCTTTAGTTTGGCTTTTGGCTTGCCTTCGGAATATTCTTGAAAGTATTCTCCGCCGTCACGATGAACTTCTAACAATAATTTTTTTGATAGTGCATTTACAACGGAAACTCCAACACCGTGAAGGCCGCCTGAAACTTTGTAACTATTATCATCAAACTTACCGCCCGAATGAAGCGTTGTTAAAATTAATTCTGCTGCTGATACGCCTTCCTTTTTGTGAACATCAACAGGAATTCCCCGCCCATTATCTTGAACAGTTACTGATCCATCTTTGTTAATTATTACTTGTATGTCAGAACAGTGTCCTGCCATAGCTTCATCAATACAATTATCTAAGACCTCAAAAACCATGTGGTGCAATCCAGATCCATCATCTGTATCGCCTATATACATTCCGGGTCTTTTTTTAACAGCCTCTAATCCTTTTAAGACTTGAATATTGGATGAATCATACTTGGCTTCTGTAGATTTTTTTGCCATTTTTTTATCCTAATTGTTCCACGTGGAACTTTTTAAACTCATTGAATTCACTCGTTATTTTACTACTAAAACAATCTTCTATACAGGAAAAGATAACCTGATTTTTATTATGTTTCAAAAGCTCAACAAACAAATCGAAAACTCTTTCATCGAGCTCTGATTTAATGTCATCAATAATTAATGTGGCTTCTATTTGATATTGTTTTTTTAGAACTTCATGTTGGGCGTAAGACCATATAATTGAAAAAAATTTTTGTTCTCCGCGCGATAATGTTTGCCTTGCATCAATATCTTTAATAAGAAATGTTATATCTGATTTATGCGGACCATGGGTTGTTGTTTTTCTATTAAGATCTTTGTTGAGGTTTTCTTCAAGAGAGTCTAGAAGTTTGTTTTCTGATTTCCATCCAAAGGAAAAATTGATTGAAATTAAATTAAGAAAGTCAAAAACATTTTTAGGCTCAAGAATATTCAATAAATTTTTAAACTCAACTAAAGTTTTATCGAAAAAATTTTTTCTATATTTTGTTAGTAGCTCGCCCTCATGAGCAAGCTTTTGATTCCAAGCATAAATATCTGATATGCGGTTATCTTTTAATAGTGCATTTCTATGTTTTAGTGTTCTATAATATGAAAACCAGGTAGAAGAAAACTTATCTTCGGCTATAAAAATTGACCTATCTAAAAGCTTTCTCCTAAAGTCTGGGGAAGCGCTTGCAAATGAAAAGGTGTTGTTATGAATGGGTGTGCATGGAAATTTTTTTATCAACTTGCTTGTAACTATTTTTGTATTATTAAGTTTTATAGACACTGATTTGTTTTTACGTTTTTCAACCTCAACAATGTGTCCGCTGTTTTTATCAAAACCTTTTAAATAAAAACCTTCTTTTTCATATTGAATTAGTGATTGTAAGTTACTGCTTTTAAATGACTTGCCACTTGAGAAAATAAATACAGCTTCAAGCATGCTGGTTTTACCAGATCCATTTGCGCCATAAAAAAAGTTTATGCCAGGTGATAATGATATTTCAATGTCGTCAAAACACCTTAGATGCTTTATAGAAATATTTGTTAGGGGCACTTTAAATTAACAAAGGCATAACCACGTACTTCAAGTTGGAAGAACCTGGATCAGTAATAAGACAACTCTTGTCTGAACCAAAAAAATTAATCTCTATATTTTCAGAATCTAGTGTGGATAAAATCTCTTGTAAATAGTTTACATTAAATGCTATGTCGATTTCATCTCCACTATATTCACAGGTGATATTTTCTTCACCCTCCTCTTTTTCCGGATTGTTCGCTGAAACATGCATAGAGTTTTTTGTCGTTAAAATTCTTACTCCCTTATATTTCTCACTTGACAAAACACTAACCCTTCCAAGACATTCAGAAAATGTTTTTCTATTAACCAGTAACACAAAACTATCGCCAGATGGAATGACTTGTTCGTAGTCTGGAAATTTTCCCTCAATAAGTTTGCTTATAAAAGTTGTGCCAGAAATACTCACAGATATAGAGGTTTGTCCTAGTTCGATCAACACATTTTCTGTTTCATCTCCAACTAGCTTCCCGATTTCATTAATTGATTTTCTAGGAACAATCCCGCTTATTGCTTCCGGGGTTGCTTCATTTAATGATGAGCTAGAAAGAGCAAGCCTGTGTGCGTCTGTTGCGACACTGGTTATAGACTTGTCATCTACTAACAAATATAGTCCATTTAAGTAATGTCTCCAATCTTGGTTTCCCATGGCGAATGATGTTTTGCTTATAAGTGTTTTAAGGTTTTGAGAAGAAATGTTGATCTGTGAGCTTGCATCCTCCATTTCAAATACTGGAAAATCATCGCTGGGCAGTGTTGAGATACTATATTTCCCGGACCCTGACTCAATTTTAAGATTGTCTCCGTCTAGGAATAGATGGATCTCAGCCATATCTGGCAATAGCCTGCACAAATCACTTAACTTCCTGGCTGGTGCGGTTGTTTTTCCGCCGCTTTTATAATTTGAAATAGTTGAGGTTGTTGTTATTTCACTTTCTAGATCTGTTGCGGTAAGTTTTAGGGTAGACTCATCCACCTCAATCAAAACATTGGAAAGAATTGGAAGGGTTTGTCTTTTTTCAACCACCCCAAGGGTGTGACTTAGTGATTTAACAACCTCTTCTTTTGTTATATAAAAATCCATTAGTTTGTCAAAGCCCTGTTAAGATTTCTATAATCTTCTTCATGTGACGGGCTTTCTTTCCTTAACTCTAAGATTTTTTTACATGCGTGGAGAACAGTGGTGTGATCTCTGCCATTAAAGGCCTCTCCAATTTCTGGGAGGCTGTGATTTGTAAGCTCTTTTGTAAGTGCCATAGCCATTTGCCTTGGTCTTGTTATAGATCTGCTTCTTCTTTTTGATAATAGGTCAGAGAGTTTGATATTGTAATACTCTGCTGTAGTTTTTTGAATATTCTCAATGCTTACCATTTTTGCAGAAATTACAAATAAATCTTTTAGGGCTTCTTTCACAAGACTTAAATCAATTGCTTGATTTGTAAATCTTGCATTTGCCACAACCCTTTTTAAGGCTCCCTCAAGTTCCCTGATGTTTGATCTGATTCTTTGGGCTATATATATTGCGCAGTCATTTGGCATACTTATACCCATTGAAGATGCTTTGTTTAATAAAACAGCCGCTCTTGTTTCTAGCTCTGGGGGGTCTATAACCACCGGCAAACCCCAGCCAAGCCTAGACTTGAGCCTCTCTTCAAGGCCATCTATTTCTTTTGGATATTTATCACAGGTAAGTATCATTTGGTTGTTTCTGTCTAATAGGGCATTAAAGGTGTGGAAGAACTCTTCTTGTGATTGCTCTTTGCCTGCAAAAAATTGAATGTCATCTATGAGCAAAGCATCGGCATTTCTATAAAATGATTTGAATTCATTCATTGCTCCGAGTTGAAGGGCTTTAACCATATCAGAGACAAATTTTTCAGAGTGAACATACACTATTCTTTTTTTTGGTTCATTTTCTAAAATCTTATTTCCAACAGCGTGCATTAGATGAGTTTTCCCAAGACCAACGCCGCCATAAATGAAAAGAGGGTTATAGTCCCCTTTTGGGTTCGCAGCCACTTGTTTGGCTGCCGCAAGAGCTAAATGGTTTGATTTCCCCTCCACAAAACTATCAAATGTATAGTTTTCTACAAGCTTTGCTCCAGATGATTGTGATTTTTTATATTTATCAACAAATGTCTCTTTTGTGTGTGTTTTGAAAACTAAATTTATGTTGTTTTTAGATTGTGTCTCTACTATTTTTGATATATCTTCAGCAAAATTTTTCTCTATATACTCTAGGATAAAATCATTTGGGGCCACTAGCTCTAGGTTGTCCTCATATATTTCTGCTTTTAAAGGCCTAATCCAAGTGTTAAAGTCCTCTTGTGACATTCTGTTTTCAAGCTTTTTAGAGCATTTATTCCAAAGATCCAATCCTATCCTCCTATTAGTCATGTTAGTCTATTAAAAAATCCACAAGATATCTACAGAATAAAGATAAGAATTTACTGTGGATAACTTGTATATAAAAAAAATTGTGTTTTATTTTATATTTTTCTGTTTTTAAAAAAATATTGAGCTATAATTCCCAAACTTTTTTAGCTACATAAATTATGAAAAGAACATTTCAACCAAGCAACCTAAAACGAAAAAGAACTCATGGGTTTAGAGCTAGGATGTCTACCAAGGCAGGTCGCGCCGTTCTTGCGAACAGAAGAAAGAAAGGTAGAAAAGTTCTTAGCGCTTAATTTGTCTCAAATCAAATTTAAATACAGCGAACTTGAGCTTTTTTATTCAAGCAAAAACTTTAGGTTGTTTTTTAAACCTATGAATAAAAATAGTTTACTCATCTCAATATCAAAAAAAAATTTTAGTAGGGCTGTTGATAGAAATAGGCTTAAAAGAAGAATTCGTGAGGTTTTTAGAGCGGGTTCTTTTTGCGACCGGGCTGGTGGAATGATTGTTTTTTCTGTATTTAAGCCGTTTGGGGGGTTATCATACTCCAAGGCTTTGCTAGAGGTAGGCTCTGCTATTGAGTTATTTGTTAACAGGAAGAATAAAAAATGAATATTAGAAGTGTTTATGTGTTTCTGATCATCGCCCTGTCTTTGGGCCTTCTTTTTGAATGGTCCTCCGACAAAAAAAACCAATCTATTGAAAGACATCTTGAGGATGTCGAGTCGCCCAGTTTTATTGCTGGGGATGATTATATTGTTCTTGAGAATGAAGAGTTGTATATGGTTGTTGCGGTAGAGACTGGCGCAATAGTTGAAACAAGATTAAAAAAATACCTGGTTGAGGATGTTGAGGGGTCTGTGGGCTATAGGGTTTTTGGTAGATCTGATGACTCTACATTTAATTATTATTTTAGAAGTGGTGACACTGGCGCTAATCCTTCGTATGTGGTTTTTGATAATGGGCCTGGTTTTGTGGAGTTGTATGATGAATCTCTTGGGGTATCCAAAAAAATATCTTTTTTAGAGAAAGATTATGAGATTTCCATAATAGACTCTGCAAAAAATGGTTTTGATGGCAAAGCTTTTGCTGGTCTTTATAGAACAGATGGAAAAGCTCTTGACTTAAAGCGAGATGCTTTGAGCGGGGGTATGATGAACAACAGCTCTTATGAGGGTGTTGCTATTAGTTCTGAGGCAGACCCATACGAAACAGAGCGTTTAAAAAACCTAGATGAGCCTCTTGAGGTGTTATCAAAATCTGGATGGGTTGGGTTTATACAGAAATATTTCTTTGCTGCAATAATTGGGTCTGATGAATATATTTATATGTACTCTGCTAGGGCAAATGAGTCTGATTTGTATAGTATGGGGTACACAGTTGAGGGGCCTTCCGCCGGAGGTGTTGTGCTTGAGCATGAGCACAGGCTTTTTGTGGGCCCTAAAATAAGAAAGGATTTGATGTTAAGAGCTGACAACCTTGAGCTTTCTATTGATATGGGTTGGTTTTGGTTTTTGTCACAGCCCATGGTTTGGGTTATGGACACCTTAAATGGGTATCTTAATAATTGGGGTTTAACAATAATTGTCTTTACAATTTTAATTAAACTTCTTTTTTGGCCCGTTACAGCAAAAAGCTTTCGCTCAATGGCCAACCTTAGGAAGATTACTCCAGAGCTTAATGAAATTAAAAGTCGATATAAAGATGATCGTCAAAAACAAAGCGCCGAAACCATGAGGTTGATGAAGAAGCATGGCGCGAATCCGCTTGGTGGTTGCTTGCCTATGTTGATCCAAATGCCTTTTTTTATCGGGTTCTTTTTTGCGTTACGAGAAATGGTTGAGTTGCGACACAGTGATTTGGTTTTGTGGACCGATCTTTCTGCGCCTGATCCTTATTTTATAATGCCTGTTATGTTTGGTTTTTTAATGGTTTTAACCCAAAGGCTTAACCCTCAGCCGGCAGGAATGGATAGTTCGCAAGCAAACATTATGAAGTATATGCCTGTGGTGTTTTCTGTTTTGTTTATATTTTTTCCAGCAGCTCTTTGTTTGTATACGGTTGTTAATACCGGTGTTCAGCTTGCTCAACAAAGTTACCTTTATAGGCAGCAGGGTGCGCTTGGGGCAGAGTAAGTGTGTCTGTTGTTTTTGCATTAGCCACCCCGCCAGCCAAGTCTGCTATTTGTGTTTTTAGGGTTACCGGTGATGGTTGTCACAAATCTTTAAAAAAAATATTTTCCAGGAGCTCTTTTACCCCTAACAGGTTTTATGTTGAAATTTTGCAGAGCAAAAGAGGGGCTATAGATAAGGTTGGTGTTGTTGTTTTTAAGGGGCCAAAAAGCTATACAGGAGAGGACTCTTTTGAGGTTCATGCTCATGGGGGTCTTGCTGTGATGTCGGAAATTGTTGATCTTTTTAGAGACCTTGGGTTTGATGAGGCTGCTGGCGGAGAGTTTACCAAAAGAGCCTTTCTTAATAACAAGATAACGCTTGATGAGGCCGAGGCTGTTTCGGATATTATTGATAGCACAGATAGGCGCGGGGTTGTTTTGTCTAACGGTGTTATGTTTGGGGGTTTTTCTGAAAAGGTCCTTGTTTTTAGTGAGGCTATAGACAGCATACGGGTTCGTGTTGAAGGAGAGATCGATTTTTCTGATGAGGGTAATAATTATTTTGACGAGTCGTTGGTTAGAGACCTTGAGAGCTTGATGGTTGATTTTGGTTTGTTTGTTGGTGCGTGCGTTAACAAAAAACTTTCTGATGAAAAAAATAATATTGTTTTGGTTGGTCCTGTTAATTCTGGAAAGTCTTCAACTTTTAACAGGTTGCTTGGTTTTGAGAGGTCTATTGTTTCTGAAACTCCAGGCACAACAAGAGACATGATTAGTTCTGAGTTGTTTTTTGAGTCAAGCGTGTTCAATGTTGTTGATACTGCTGGTGTTCGTGAAACTTTTGATGTTATAGAAAAAAAGGGTATAGATATTTCTATTTCTGAAATAAAAAATTCTGATTTGGTTTTGGGAGTTTTTGAGGGTGGTGATATAGATAGTGTTGATTTTTTTAAAAAGCTTTGTGGTGAAAAAAAATTCATCTCTATACAGAATAAAATAGATGTAAATTTGGCCAATAGCAGTGGTTTTGATTGCTGTGTGTCTGCTAAAACCGGGGTTGGTTTTGATGTTTTAATAAAAATGATTAATGATAATTTTAAGCCCAGCTCTATGAAAAAAAATCACAAATATTTAATAAAAGATAGGCATGAAAAACTCTTTCGTTCGGTTGTAAAAGACCTACAAAAAGCTATAGACGGTTTTAAATCTAACACCTCCCTGGAGTTGGTTGCTGAGGATTTAAAAAATGCAAGATCTCACCTAGACGAGGTTGTCGGTGTAAAATTTTCTGATTCCTTGCTTGGTGATATTTTTGAGTCTTTTTGTATTGGTAAGTAAATAACCTGTTATTTGTTTGTGTTTATTTTTAATTGAGTTTAGTTTTTAACAGCTTTATATGTTGTTTTTTATAGGTTTTTGAACAAAGATACACAACAGTTATACATTGAGTTTTTTCTTGCTAAAACTGAGGTGCGTTAACTTATTAACAAAAAAGCATGTTCTTAATAGAAATAACAGAAAGTATATAATATAGATATTATTGTTTAATTAATTATGTATAAGTTTGACGTTGTTGTTGTTGGTGGTGGGCATGCTGGTGTAGAGGCAGCCTATGCTGTTGAAAGAATGGGTTTGAGTTGCGCAATAGTAACCTTCAACATTAAAAACATTGGTCAGATGTCCTGTAACCCGGCAATAGGAGGTCTTGGTAAATCACACATAGTTAGAGAAATTGGTGCAATGGGGGGCTTGATGCCTGTAGCAACCGACATGTCTGGAATACAATATAGAACACTTAACACAAGAAAGGGTGATGCTGTTCAAGCACTAAGAGTTCAGTGTGATAGAGATCTTTACAAAAAAAGCGTCCAAAAAATAATTTATAAAACAAATATCCAGCTTTTTGACGAAGAGGTGGTTGACATACTGATTGAAAAAAGTGTTGTTAAAGGGGTTGTAACCAAAAACCAAACAATTCTAGCCAATAAAACAATATTGACAACAGGCACTTTTTTAAACGGAAAAATGTACACCGGAGAAACCATTACAAAAGGAGGGCGTCACGGCGACTCCACAGCAATACCCCTTTCTGAAAAACTCTACGGATTAAGGCTTCCAATGGGAAGGCTGAAAACAGGCACACCAGCAAGAATTAAGCTTTCAAGTATTGATTTAAAAAAGATGGAAATACAACCAGGGGAAAAACCAACCCCATGGATGTCTCTTTATAACACACCCAAGAAACACCAAAAACAACTGCCCTGTTATATAGCAAGAACAAACCCCAAAACCCACGAAATCATAAGAGACAACACCCACCTTTCAGCAATGTATTCTGGAAATATAGTAGGAATAGGACCAAGGTACTGCCCGTCGATTGAAGACAAGGTTAACAGGTTTAAGGATAAAAAAAGCCATCAAATTTTCATAGAACCGGAGGGAATAAACAAAGATCTTGTATACCCAAACGGCATATCAACAAGCCTACCAAAAAAAGCCCAGAAAGATTTTATATATTCTATTGAGGGTTTATATGGTTGTGATATTGAAGAGTATGGATATGCTGTTGAGTATGACTTCATTGACCCAAGAAGCGTGAAAAAAACCCTTGAAACAAAACCGCTAAAGGGTTTTTATTTAGCAGGTCAGATAAACGGAACCACCGGGTATGAGGAGGCTGCAGCCCAAGGCCTAATAGCTGGCATCAACGCAGCATCAAGCATACTAAAAAAAGAGGAGTTTGTACTAAGAAGAAGCGAAGCATATATAGGGGTTTTAATAGACGACCTAACAACGCAAGGAATAACAGAACCATACCGAATGTTTACAAGCAGAGCAGAGCATAGGCTGCTTTTATCACAAAACAACGCAGAACAAAGACTTTTAGAAAAAGCCTATAAATATAAACTGGTGAGCAAAGAAAGATATAAAAAGTTTATCGAAAGCGAAAAAGAATACAAAAAATTTGTAAACAAAACCCTTAAAAATAAAAAAATTGAGACTTTTAAGAACCAACAAAACAAAAACATAAAACTTAAAGAAAAGAAAAGCGTCTTTGACCTTCTTTCAAGAACGGACGCTAACAAGGAGAGCTTGTTTAAAACCAACAAAACAAACCAACCCTTTTACGAAAGAGCAATTGTGGAGCTTAAATATGAAGGGTATATAAAAAAACAGTTAAGAGAAATAAAAAAAACAGAAAAACAAAACGACAAAAAAATACCGGAACACATGGATTATAAAAAAATAGCCGGATTATCAAACGAAGCAATAGAAAAATTAAGCAAATTACAACCAACGACTATTGGGTCTGCCTCAAGAATCGAGGGCGTAACCCCAGCAGCCATCAACCTTATACTGATACAAATAAAAAAAACAGAAATTTTAAAAAATGCATAAAGGTTGTTATCAAGAAGCCTTTAGGAAAGATGAAAAAGAAAAAATAGATCAATATATAGACCTAGCAACAACCTTTAACAAAACACACAATCTGTTTGTTAGAAAAGACAAAGAAGAAATCTACAACAAAGACATTCTAGACTGTTTACCAATAATCAAACTTATAAAACCAAACAAAACAGTCGCAGACCTTGGTTCAGGAGGCGGCCTTCCTGGAATACTTCTCTCAATAACAAAACCAAAAAATAAAATAACCCTTATTGAGAGCAACCAAAAAAAATGTTATTTTTTGAGATCTGTTATTCATACACTCGATTTAAAAAACACAACAGTACTGAACAAAAAACTAACCAAACAAAATAAACTAGGAGTGTTTGACATCATCACAGCCAGGGCATTCGCATCAATAGAAAAAATAATAAGATTAACCACAAACAATATCAGTGAAAAAAGTAAATATATTTTATTAAAAGGCAGGGAAGAAAAAACACAAGAAGAATTAAAATTATTAGACACAAAAAAATATAGATATGAAATAATCAAGCTAGACAATAAAAACCAAGAGAGGAATCTGGTTTTAATAAAAAATAATGAATAAAGTAATTGCAGTAGCAAACCAAAAAGGCGGGGTTGGAAAGACAACAACAGCCGTAAACCTTGCCGCAAGCCTAGCAGCGACTAAAAGAAAGGTCCTTCTAATTGATCTAGACCCACAAGGAAACGCATCAACAGCGGCAGGAATTACAAACAACAACCCACTTAGCCTTTACCATCACTATTTTGAAAACAAAGATATAAATGACTGTGTCTATGAAACTCACGACAATTACACAGTTATTCCTGGTGGTGAGGAGCTTATAGCCCTCGAAGTCGCAATAAGAAATGACAATAAACAAGGATTTCTTTCTAAAAGCCTAGAGACCCTAAGCACATCTTTTGATTATACTTTAATAGACACACCCCCAACCCTTAACCAGCTAACAATAGAAGGGCTTTTTTGTGCTGCTGGAACACTAATACCACTTCAGTGTGAATATTATTCACTCGAAGGGGTAACAGGATTGATGCAAACAATTAAGACCCTCTCTGAAAAAAATATGACAACAAACCGGGTAATTGGAATTGTAAGGACAATGGTAGATATGAGAAACAATCTTGCAAAAGAGGTGTCTGACGAACTAGAGAAATACTTTTCAGGCCTTGTTTTTAACACACTAATCCCAAGGAACATAAAACTAGCAGAGGCACCAAGCCACGGCATTTCGGGTGTAAAATATATGCCCAACTCTTATGGGGCAAAAGCCTACTTGGCTCTAGCGGGCGAACTTATAAGGAGGGTTGAAAATGTCTGAAACCAAAAAAACACTTAATAAAGGACTAGATGCTTTATTGGGTAATCAAGACCAAAAACAAAGGTCTATAAAAGACATAAACATAGAACAAATAAAAGCAGGGAGATTTCAACCCAGATCAAATTTTGACAAACAAAAACTTAATGAACTTACAAACTCAATAAAAAACCAAGGAGTTCTCTCTCCCATTCTCGTTCGAGAACTGGGCTTAAATGAATACGAGGTTATAGCCGGCGAAAGAAGATTAAGGGCTTCAAAAATGGCAGACCTAAAAACTATTCCATGTTTAGTTGACCAAAAACAAGATCAAGACGCCCTCATATCTGCCTTAATAGAAAACCTCCAAAGAGAAGACTTAAACCCGGTAGAGGAGGCAACGGGTTTGGACAGACTCAAAAGGGAGTTTGGATTAACACAAGATGAGGTTGCAACATCTACAGGCAAGGCTAGAAGCACTATTGCAAACTCTTTAAGAATACTTACCCTACCAAAATCTGTATTGGATATGCTATCAAGCGGATTAATTGAGAAAGGTCATGCAAAACTATTGGCTTCCATGAGCCCGACCGATGCCGAGAGTGTCGCAAGAAAAATAGCAAAAGAATCGTTATCAATAAAAGATTTAAGCTCTTTTATATCAAGCAAAAAACAAAACAAAACCACTAAAGCCAAGACAAAAGATACAGATCTTCTTAATATTGAAAAAGAAATGTCTGAAAGCTTTGGGCATAAAATTGAAATCGAGACAAAGAACAAAAAATCAGGAAAGGTGTCAATCAACTACAACACACTTGATGAGCTTGATAATATTATTTCTAAGATAAAAAATAAACAATAAACACCTTGTTTATAGATAGATATATTTTTATAATTCTCTCCATTAAAGCAAATAAACTAACCCCAAAAACCCCAGATTGAAAAAATTTAGCCAGAAAACAAACCTAATAATCGCATTAATTTATTCATCAATACTTGTTGTCGGTGCTTTGGTTAACCCTCTATTCATCCCAATTGCAATTTTTCATGCCGCATCGGTGAGTTTTGTTTATTATTTTGGGTCAAAAATACAAGATGCTGTTATTAATGTTGGTTACATTTGGTTTTCAAAATGGGCGTTGTTTGTTGTTTCACTAATCATAACCGGAACATACGCCCCGGATATTTTTCTATATGCGATGATGTTGTTTGTTTTTTTTAATGTTTCCATTAATCCTGCAAGCTTTTTACTTAACAAAAAGAGTCTATAAATATGGCATCAGAGTTAACCACAGAAAGCTACATCAACCACCATCTAACCAATTTAACTTGCGGCAAGACCCCTGATGGCTGGACTTGTAATCCATACATGGTAGATCAAATGGGTTTCTGGGCCTTTCATGTAGACTCTCTATTGTGGTCAGTGTTTCTTGGTAGTATTTTTGTTCTAATATTTAAGATGGCCATTCCAAAGAAACTAGACTCTAGCTCAGCGCCCAAGGGAACCCAAAATTTTGTTGAGATGTGTATTGAGTTTGTAGAGGATAATGTTCAATCTCTTTTTGGATCATCAAAAAACCCACTTATAGCTCCGCTAGCTTTAACTGTTTTTGCTTGGATATTATTAATGAACCTCATGGATTTAGTTCCTGTTGATTTTTTACCAGTTCTAGCAGGCCATATCGCATACGCACTTTTTGGTTTTAATGAGGCAACCGGTGGAGGAGTAGAGTGGATAAAGGGACCAGAATCACTTTATTTTAAGGTTGTTCCAACCACCGATCCAAATATAACACTGGGCATGGCTTTTGGAGTTTTTGTTCTAACCATTTATTACAGCATGATGGTAAAAGGACCAAAGGCCTTTTTAGCAGAACTAACACTTCATCCTTTTGGAAAATGGTTAATACCTGTTAACTTTGTTCTTGAAATGGTGAACTTTATAGCAAAACCAATTTCGCTAGGTTTGAGACTTTTTGGAAATCTTTATGCAGGTGAAATGATTTTCATCTTAATTGCATTAATGTTATTTTTTAGTAGCATACCAGTTGGCATAATGGGCTTTGGTTTGCATTTGGTTTGGGCGCTTTTCCACATTTTAATTGTGGCTTTGCAAGCATTTATTTTTATGGCGTTAACAATTGCGTATTTAGCAATGGCGCATGAAACTGAGGAGCATTAATCCTCAACTTATAGGAGAAAAAAATGGAATTAAATATTTTAGCAGCCGGCATCACCATGGGACTATCAGCTATTGGAGCCGGAGTCGGAGTGGGTGTTTTAGGCAGCAAATTTATAGAAGGAATAGCAAGGCAGCCTGAGTTGGCTCCGTTTCTCCAGGGAAGATTCTTTTTAATGATGGGTTTAACCGATGCGGTTCCTATGATTGGAGTTGGACTTGGTATGTACATGTTATTTGCTGCATAGATTTTTATAACGAGATATGAATATAAACGCAACCCTTCTTGCCCAAGCAATTGTAATGATTGTTTTTGTTGCAATATGTTGGAGGTATATTTATCCCCCAATACTTGCGGTTATGCAAGAAAGAGAAAAGAAAATATCCGATGGATTAGAGGCTGCAAAGAAAGCGGATGACTCTTTGGAAGAAGCAAAACTGGCTTTTGAAAAAGAGTTAGATCAAGCAAAGTCTGAAGCTGCTGCAATTCTTGAGAAGGCAAACGCAAGGGCATCACAGATAGTCAATGAGGCAACCTCAAAAGCGGATACTGAAGCAGAAAAAATAATGGCTTCTGCTTCTACAGCAATTGAAAACGAAACCAATAAAGCCAAAGAGGAGCTCAGACAACAAATGTCTGACATTATTATTGACACTACTCAAAAGATCCTAGGTGATGAAATCTCTAAGGAAAAACACGACACTATTCTAAAAAAGGCAGCACAGGAATTATAAACAATGATTGAACTAACTCCGCTAGCAAGACCATACGCAAAGGCCTTATTTGCATCAGCAAATGAAACAAATAATCTAGAAGGCATAGCTAATGAGTTAAAAATTATGGCGCTAGCTTCTCAAACAGGGGGGGTTATTAACACAATTGAAAACCCTGTTCTTTCAAGAAAAGAAGTCGTAGATATTTTAGTAAAACTTTTTGAAGAAAGCGTAACACATACCTCAAAAAGATTACTTGAAATACTTGCTGAAAATAAACGATTGAATTTGTTAGAGCCAATATATGATATTTATCAAGATCTATTAGAAAAACACAGAGAACAAAATTCTGTTGAAGTTTTTGTCGCTGTTGATCCTAGTGATGAGGCTAAGGCAGGCATCGAAAAAAAATTAAAATCCACATATGGCGAAGACGCCAATATCTACTTTTCAAAAGACCCAAAGATTATGGGCGGCTTATCTATAAAGGTGGGCGATGAAACATTTGATCTTTCAATACGGGCAAAGGTCAATAAACTTGTAAACCAATTAAATTTTTAAGGTGAAAAAATGAGTCAATTAAATCCATCAGAAATTTCCAGCGTTCTAAAAGAAAAAATCGCTGGTTTAGATCTTTCTGCAGAAAGAAAAAACGAGGGCATCGTAGTTAGTGTCTCAGACGGTATTGTAAGAATACATGGCATGGGAGACGTTATGTATGGTGAGGTTATAGAATTTGAAAACGGCACAAAAGGAATGGCGCTTAATTTAGAACAAGATTCCGTTGGTGCTGTTGTTCTTGGGGATTATCTAGAAATTATTGAGGGACAAAAAGCGGTATGCACAGGCAAGGTTTTAGAAGTGCCTGTTGGTGAGGCTTTGTTAGGTAGGGTGGTTAATACACTCGGCACACCCATTGATGGCAAGGGTGAGATTAAGGCTGAAAGCAATGCGCCGGTTGAGGTTGTTGCCCCAGGTGTTATTGCTCGTCAGAGTGTAGATCAGCCAGTC
This sequence comes from Gammaproteobacteria bacterium, assembly GCA_045563715.1. GTDB lineage: Bacteria > Pseudomonadota > Gammaproteobacteria > Magnimaribacterales > D2472 > SAR86A. The sequence goes on from JBJLIP010000001.1 coordinate 446,639, forward strand.
CAAATAGGCCTAAAAGCTGTTGATGCCATGGTCCCAATTGGTAGGGGCCAAAGAGAGCTGATAATTGGAGATAGGCAAACAGGAAAAACGGCTGTTGCAATTGATGCGATCATCAATCAAAAAGGCACAGGTATTAAGTGTATTTATGTGGCTATTGGACAAAAGCAATCGACTGTCGCAAATGTCGTTAGAAAATTAGAAGAATACGGCGCGATGGAGCACACAATAGTTGTTTCAGCTACGGCCGCCGACCCGGCACCCATGCAATATTTGTCAGCGTATTCTGGTTGCACAATGGGGGAATATTTTAGAGATAAAGGAGAAGATGCATTAATTGTTTATGATGATCTCTCTAAACAAGCAGTTGCATACAGACAAGTATCACTTTTATTAAAAAGACCTCCGGGAAGAGAGGCTTATCCTGGTGATGTCTTTTATCTGCATTCAAGACTATTAGAAAGAGCTGCAAGAGTTAATGCAGACTATGTTGAAAAGGTTACAGATGGAAAAGTTAAAGGAAAGACAGGATCTTTAACAGCGCTACCCATAATCGAAACACTGGCTGGTGATGTATCTGCCTTTGTTCCAACTAACGTTATCTCAATTACTGATGGTCAAATCTATCTAGAGACAGAGTTATTTAACTCTGGTATTAGGCCAGCAATTAATCCTGGACTATCAGTTTCAAGGGTTGGAGGGTCAGCTCAAACAAAAATCATGAAAAAGCTTGCTGGGGGCGTAAGGACAGCTTTAGCACAATATCGAGAGTTAGCTGCTTTCTCACAATTTGCTTCAGATCTAGATGAAGCTACAAAACAACAACTTGCCAATGGTAAAGCATTTACAGAGCTGCTTAAGCAGAAACAATACGCACCCATGAGCGTCGCCCAACAAGCATTGAGCTTGTTTGCAGCTGATAGGGGATATATGTCAGATGTTGATGTAGAAAAAATCTTAGATTTTGAAGAAGCACTTCATGGATATTTGACAGCTGAAAAAGGCGAACTAGAAGAGCAAATTAATTCAACTGGAGATTGGAATGATGATATAGAAAACCAATTTAAAGAACTTGTTGAAGACTTCAAGAAAACACAAACCTTTTAATTTAAATAATGGCCAATACAAAAGAAGTAAGAAAGCAGATTGCAAGCATTAAAAGCACGCAAAAAATTACTTCTGCTATGGAAATGGTTGCTGCAAGTAAAATGAAAAAAACTCAGGACTCTATGCTTGAAGGAAGGCCTTATTCTCTAAAGATAAAAGATGTTATTTCTCATATAGCTTTAGCAAATTCTGAATATCGACATCCCTTTTACGAAGAAAGGTCACCAAAAAAAGCCTGTTTCATTGTCGTGTCTTCAGACAAAGGCTTATGTGGCGGGCTTAACATAAATTTATTCAAACATGTAATAGCAAAGTCAGCAGAACTTAACGAGCAAAACATTAGCTCATGCTTTGCGCTAATTGGAACAAAAGCGGCAGGATTTTTTAAAAGTGTTGGAGGTGAGGTTGTTGCGGTTGCTGAAAAGCTTGGTGATAAACCCAACCCCGATGACTTAATCGGATTAACAAAAGTAGTTCTAGATATGCATAAAATTGCAGACATCGATCAGGCATATCTATGCTCAAATAGTTTTGTCAATACCATGACCCAGCAACCAACTGTGGAACAACTTATCCCCTTGAAGCCAGAAGAACATGACGAATCAAATCCATCACAATGGGACTATATATATGAACCCGAAGCAAAAGAATTATTGGATGGACTGTTGACTAGATACATAGAGTCATTAGTTTACCAAGCAGTAGTCGAAAACAATGCCTGTGAACAAGCAGCAAAAATGATTGCTATGAAAAATGCCACAGACAACGCAGGGGACTTAATAAAAGAATTAGAACTTTTATATAACAATGTAAGACAAGCGGCTATCACTCAAGAGCTCTCAGAGATAGTTGGCGGCGCTGCCGCAGTTTAAGGAGAATAAATATGAGCAATGGAATAGTTACACAAATTATTGGAGCTGTTATTGATGTTGAATTTGACAAAGATAATATTCCAAAAGTATATGAAGCTTTAATGGTTGATGAAAGCGGAACAACTCTTGAAGTTCAGCAACAACTTGGAGATGGAGTTGTTAGAACGATTGCCATGGGAGCAACCGAAGGACTGAAAAGAGGTTTAGTAGCATCAAGAACCAATGCCCCTATTTCAGTTCCAGTTGGGCCAGAAACTCTCGGTAGAATTGTAGACGTTCTTGGAAACCCTATTGATGAGAAGGGGCCTATTGGTGAAAAAGATAAGATGCCAATTCACAGAAAACCGCCATCATATACTGATCAATCAGCATCAAATGAGGTTCTTGAGACTGGCATCAAAGTTATTGATTTAATGTGCCCTTTTGCTAAAGGCGGAAAGATTGGACTATTTGGAGGTGCTGGTGTTGGCAAGACAGTCAATATGATGGAGCTAATTAATAATATTGCTTTACAACACTCTGGTCTCTCAGTGTTTGCAGGGGTAGGAGAAAGAACCAGAGAGGGCAACGATTTTTATTATGAGATGCAGGAATCTGGAGTTGTTAACATTGACAAACTAAGTGAGTCTAAAGTTGCAATGGTATACGGACAAATGAACGAACCACCAGGTAACAGACTTAGAGTGGCGCTAACTGGTTTAACTATGGCGGAAAGCTTTAGGGATGAAGGAAAAGACGTATTACTATTTATTGATAATATCTATCGTTATACTTTAGCTGGTGTTGAGGTATCAGCTCTATTAGGAAGAATGCCATCTGCTGTTGGATATCAGCCAACTCTTGCAGAAGAAATGGGCGCTCTTCAGGAAAGAATCACATCAACAAAGACTGGATCTATAACATCCATACAAGCGGTTTATGTTCCAGCTGATGATTTAACCGATCCATCTCCGGCAACTACTTTTGCTCATTTAGATGCAACAGTTGTTCTTTCGAGACAGATTTCAGAATTAGGAATATATCCTGCTGTTGATCCGCTTGATTCAACTAGTAGGCAGCTTGATCCTTTTGTTGTTGGCGATGAACATTATGAGGTTGCTCAAGGAGTTCAGAAGATCCTACAAAGATATAACGAGCTTAAAGATATTATTGCTATTCTTGGGATGGATGAGCTGTCTGAAGAGGACAAGGGGTTGGTAGCTCGAGCAAGAAAAGCTCAAAGATTTTTATCACAACCCTTCTTTGTTGCAGAAATTTTTACAGGTACACCTGGAAAATATGTTTCATTAGATGACACCATTAAGGCCTTCAAAGGCATCTTAGGCGGAGATTACGACCATCTTCCAGAACAGGCATTCTATATGGTAGGAACTATTGAAGAAGCAGTAGAGAAGGCCAAAACCTTATAATAATGAACAAAATTAAAATCAACATAGTTTCATCAAGTGAAGAAATTTATTCTGGTGAAGCTACCATGGTTTTTGCAACTGGTACATTGGGTGAGTTAGGAATCGCCCCTGGCCACACACCGTTATTAACTGGTTTAGCACCTGGGCCTGTAAGAGTTCAAAATGGATCCGAAGAGGAAGCATTCTTTTGCTCAGGTGGATTCTTAGAAGTTCAACCTGACTTGATAACCGTGCTTTCAGATACTGCAGAGAGAGCAGAAAGCTTAGATGAGTCTGAGGCTATGAAAGCAAAAGAAGTGGCAGAACAAGAGCTTGCAAATAAAGATGCCACTATTGACTATGCAAAAGCATCTGCACAATTAGCAGAGGCAGTTGCTAGACTAAAAACTATTCAAAAACTCCGAAAAAAACAGTAAGGTATCTATTTAGCCTTAAATTGTGAATATTCATACTGTCATACTAGCAGCGGGCGAAGGTTCAAGAATGCTTTCAAACAAAGCTAAGTCTCTCCAACCTGTTGGCGGCCAATCCATGCTTAAAAGAATATATACAAATGTTGCTGATATAACTCATAGTACTTCTTTTGTTGTTGGCTTTGGAAAAGAAGCAGTTCTTGATGAGATCAAACAATTTGATGGAAAAATATTCTCATGCGAACAAAAGCAAGCTATTGGAACTGCCGATGCTGTTAAATCAGCACTTTCAACAATATCTAATGAATCTATTGTTGTTGTTCTTTATGGAGATGTACCTTTAATCAAAAAAGAAACTATTAAAGAACTAATATTAACCTCTAATGAAGGACTAACAATTTTAAGTACGATAATGGACAACCCTTATGGATATGGCAGAGTAAAAAAAGATAGCGAAGGGCATGCCCAGTCTATTATTGAAGAGAAGGATGCTACAGATAATGATAAAAAAATAAAGGAAGTTTTTACTGGAATATTGTGTTGTAAGAAACCATTACTAGAAGAAGCAATCAATGAGGTTAATAATGATAATGCTGCTGGTGAATACTATTTAACAGATATTGTTTCTATAATTGCTTCAAAAGGGTATAAAATCAATACGTGTATAGTCTCTAATGAGGAAGTTAAAGGGGCAAATACAAAAACAGAGTTGTCAGAATTAGAGGGAATATATAGAAAAATGAAATCAGAAGAATTACTGGATATGGGAATAACCTTGTCAGATAAAGACAGGCTTGATGTTAGAGGTCAAATCAAAGCAGGTAAAGACTGCTATATAGATGTTAATGTGATTCTTGATGGAGATGTAGTTCTAGGAAACAATGTTTCTATTGGGCCTAATACAATTCTCAAGGATGTTGAAATAGGAGATAACTCCTCTATTGAAGCATTTTCTCATCTGGTTTCCTCAAAAGTAGGAAATAATTGCTCTATTGGCCCATATGCGAGATTAAGAGAGGGAAGCTATATAGACGATGATGCAAAAGTTGGAAACTTTGTAGAAACAAAAAAGACAAAACTTGGAAAAGGATCTAAAGCAAATCATTTTGCATATCTAGGAGATGCTGAAATTGGTTTAGAAACGAATATAGGGGCCGGAACAATCACTTGTAATTATGACGGCAAGAAAAAGCACAAAACAAAAGTTGGAGATAATAGTTTTGTTGGAACTAACTCCTCACTAGTGGCTCCAATAACTGTTGGATCTAATTCATATGTGGCTGCAGGCTCTGTAATAACTAAAGATGTTCCAGACAATGCTCTTGGGGTTGGAAGATCAAAACAAGAAAACAAAGAAAATTGGTCTAAAAAGAAGAACTAATATGTGTGGAATAATAGCAGCAGCTTCTGAACGAAATGTTGGAAAATTGCTCGTTAAGGGGCTACATAAGATGGAGTATAGAGGCTATGACTCTGCTGGAATCGCACTTCATCAGAAAGACAAGATAGCCCATCTAAGAACACTTGGAAAAGTAAAGCTACTTGAAGAGAAGATGATTTCTGAAAAACCAAAAAGTAACCTGGGTATTGCACATACTCGATGGGCAACTCATGGAGAGCCGTCAGAAGAAAACGCACACCCTCATAAATCTAATGAAAGAGTTTATATCGTTCATAATGGCATCATTGAAAACTATATAGAACTTAAAAAGTTCTTAAAAGAAGAAGGATACAATTTTTCTTCTCAAACGGACTCAGAGTTAATTGCCCATATGATTGAATACTTCTTAGGTGAAGGAAACAATATGCTTGATTCAATGTATTTAACAAAAAAGAAACTTGATGGCGCATATGCAATAGCGGCAATAGACAAAGAAGACGATACAAAAATCATAATTGCCAGAAGCAAGTCGCCTCTTTTAATAGGAATAGGAAAACATGGATCTCTGGCTGCCTCAGACCCAATAGCCATATCAGGACTTACAAATAAGTTTGTTTTTCTAGAAGATGGTGATGTTGCCGAAATTTCATCTACAGAATACAAAATTTATGATGCGTCTAAAAATGAAGTACAAAGAGATATATCTCAAATAGATATATCAAATGAATCCACTTCAAAAGGCAACTATAGGCATTTTATGGAGAAAGAAATATATGAACAGCCTAACGCAATATTAAACACTATTGATGGCAGGGTCGGAGGAGACGATGTTTTAGATAATATTTTTGGTCTTGGATCTTCTGAAATATTTGAGAAAGTAAAAAGGATACAAATCGTGGCATGCGGAACAAGTCTTCATGCGGGCAGAGTAGCTGCAAATTGGTTCTCTGCAATTTCAGAATTGCCGACGCAAACAGACTATGCATCAGAGTACAGATATAGAAACCCTCACGTGGATGAAGATTCACTTTTGGTAACCATTTCTCAATCCGGTGAAACAGCTGATACTCTTGCTGCGCTTAGGTACGGTAAAGAAAAGAAATATCTATCGACATTAAGTATTTGTAATGTTCCAACCAGCTCCTTAGCTAGAGAATCTGATTATTCTATTTTTACAAATGCAGGACCAGAAATAGGAGTAGCCTCTACGAAGGCATTTACAACCCAATTAGCTGCGCTAATGCTTTTGGCGCTATCTTTGGCTAAAAGCAGAAATAAAAATCCTAAATTAAGGAACCGTGTTATTACTGCAATGAGATCATTGCCTGACACCATTACTGAAACCTTAAAACTCAAAGATGAAATTCTAAAAATTGCTCCTGAAATTGCCAATAAAGATAATGCTTTGTTTTTGGGAAGGGGAATTTTTTACCCAATCGCAAAAGAAGGCGCATTAAAGTTAAAAGAAATTTCTTATATACATGCTGAAGCATATCCTGCTGGCGAGTTAAAACATGGACCATTAGCCCTTATTGATGAAGAGATGCCGGTAATAGCACTTGCGCCTGAGAGTGAAATAGCTGAAAAACTTGTCTCAAATCTTGAGGAAGTAAAAGCAAGAGGCGGAACCTTATATGTATTCTCTGACCCATCTGTCACAATGGAACTAAAATCAGGAAAGATAATAAAAATGCCAAAATGTGATTTTTTACTCACTCCAATTATTTATACCATTCCGTTGCAAATCCTTTCATATGAAGTTGCTTTATTAAGAGGAACAGATATTGATCAGCCAAGAAATTTAGCTAAGTCCGTTACAGTGGAGTAAGCCAACCTCGGACTTCCATTTTAATCCCGCATTCTGCGGGTGCCTCAAAAATCAACAAGAATTGAACCTCTGGTAAAAACTACCCTAAAAATTTCACCCATTTTTTCGTGTTAGTGGAAGCCATGAGGTGTTGATAAGAACTGATTGCGACCTCTTATGTCTACTCAATAGGACATTTACATGGAGTTATGGCAGAATTTAAATATGAAAAAATATTTAGTAAGTTTTTTGCTCTTAATAATATCTATTGATATGAATGCAAAATATGGAAATTTTTTTTTCAATAAAAATGTTTTTTTATCATGTACCTTTGCAGATGGGGATGGAGTTTATAAATCTTTTCATCACTTATGGAACGATGGGGAACTTTATTCATGGAAAACGTCTGAAGATTCAGACGATTTAGAACACTCTTTTGCAATATTTACAATCTCTGAAACCAGAACTTTGACTCACAAAGAGACAGGAAAACTAATTACTAATGTTTTTTGGAATGAAGGCAAACAAAAAATTAAAGTTCTTGACAAGGAATTACAAGATGACCCGGGCTATTTAGATTATTACGGAGATAACAGTGAAATTTTAAAGTTAGAATTTGGTTATTCACAATACCTTCGATTAGAACCAATTAGAGTCAATAGATACAATTTAAAAATTACGAATATGATAGGGGAATGTAACACTATTGAACAAAAGACTTATGAAGAAGAATTGAAAAATTTTTATATCCTTAAAGAGGAAGTAAGAAAGAATGAACAAGATCAGTTTGCTCTTTAACAAGCTAACAAAGAACACTTCAGCGACTATAGTTTTTGCCAACAATAAACTCGCAGAAAATGTGAGTATCAAAAGACCGGTTCACCTTACTCCGTTACAGTGGAGTAAGTTTATAACGACTTTCATTTTAATCCCGCAATCTGTGGGGGTTTCAAGAATCACCAAAAATTAATCCCGGTAAAAACTACCCTAAAAATTTTAGCTATTTTTTCGTGTTAGTGGAAGTCACAAGGTGCTGATATGACTTGTTGCGGTCTCCTATGTGTTTTCATAGGACATCCATGAGTAATTATGGCAGAATGTTTTTATGAGAATTTTTGGGGTAGTTTATTTTGTTTGAATCTGAACTAATCGTTGGAATATTTATAGGTTTATTAATTGGTCTAGGTATGTCTTTATGGTTTAAATACTTTTATAACATTGGAGAGAGATCGTTTAACAAAGGTATGGATAAAATGAATAGATATTATGGTATTAGATATTTCCAAGAAGTTTCTAAAGGTAAGTTAGACGGATATATCCTTGAAGAAGACTATAACAAAGATCCTTATGAAGAAGAAAAATAAAGAAATATAAAGACTTATAAGTTATTAGACATAAGAAGTTGTTGTATATTTGATTCCCTTTTTGTCACACATGTCTTTTAAGTCGTGAAGGGTAAATTTTTCCTCAGAATTGAATCCTTTAGTTAGACTTTCTAAAACGAATTTAGGGACATCATCCTTGTCGATAATGAAGTAGTATTCATACTCGTCATTACCCCAGAACTGCTTAACATCAGAACCGTAATGAAAATCGCTGAGGACTAAGATCTCCGTATTAATACCATACTCGCCATAGACAGAATGACTGCCATGGGGAAACTCTTTTCTATAGATTTGTTCCATAGTTTTCTCCATAAATAACATACCCGAAATTAGGTATATTGGCGTATGTATTTGAACTTGAAATAAGGAATTTATTTCTTGATTTACACTATTAATTATACGACAAATACGTGTAACTTTCACCTAATTATTGGGTAGAATAGAGGTAATAATGAGCAATCTTAGTGAGCAAACTTCAGACCTTTTAAACACCGCAGAAATAGTGGAAAATAAAAGACCGATTAAACTTAGTCCGTTACCGTCGAGTAATCTCGAATGGTGCATTTTTTCGTCAGAAAATAACTGTTTAGTTCACACTCATCCATAGAACTAACAAATTAATACCTCTTAAAGAACTTACCAAAAGACAAATTGCAATTCACAAACTCATTCAGTTTATGCATAAAGAGGGAATGGGATATCGAAGAATCTCTGACTTTCTAAACCAGTCTGGAATTAAAACTCACACAAACAAAACTTGGTCTAACTCTATAGTTCACAGCAATCTCAAAAGAATGCAAGAAAGAAAAGAAAGAATTATGTTCAAAAATAAAACCTACCCAACAACCATTAAAAAATTTAGAATTAATTAATAAATTATAAGGAGTTTAGACATGCTATTTAAAATCAACCTAAGTTCAAAAAACCTATTAATGATTATTTTGTTATGCACCGGTCTTTCATCAAATGCTAATGAAAGTTTTGTCTATGTAACCTGCGAGGCAGGAAGATGGGAGGGGAATTCAATTGACACAGAGGCAGGTGGTGAAACGAAATTTACCTCTAATGGAACATCTCTTTCAAAAACAACATATAAAATCCCCTATACACCAAAACCATTTTCTTCAGATGCAGGAATGGTTGATATGACTTATGGTGCAAATGACAGTTATCAGGGCATTGTTACGTATTTTTATAATTCAAAATTATATTCTACTGTTCAAAACGATTATGTGATTATTAATGCAATGCCCAAACAACTTTTAGAGAGACACATGATCCTAATACCATCTGGTGAAGTTCATTTAACCTATTCAAAAATATATGGTGGAGGGACTTATGGTGGTGCGGATACAATAACAACACAATCCTTTATGAAAAAATGTAAAGTTGATGGTTATAATTAATTTATTAAATAAAGAATGCACCAATCAAATCTAATCAGTGACGGTGGAGTGATTTGGAACAGTGATCTAAAATTATGAATAACTTGAAACTTTTTGCTTTAATAATCATTACCTTGATTACAGCAAGTTGCAGTAATCCAGAGGATAAATATATTTCCCTTGATTGCTCTTTTGAAGGATATAAAGAGGAATTAATTTTGAACAAAAAAACCATGACTTGGGATGCTTTCTCACTTCGTCTTGCTTCTGCTCAAGAAGGTGAGAAGATGAGAAAAGTTATTTCTAATGCCAAATATCGAGAAGAGGGAGAGCATCAATATTATCTAATGACTCCTCCCGAATGCCCTGACTGCGATCACTTTTTAGATAGAAGAACTCTTACTGTGACCTCACCTCATGGTGGAGATGCTATACAGTGCAAAAAAATTGACCTGCCTGATTATTTGAGGGAAAACCAAATTTAAATGAATAACATTAAATTAAATCACTGTTCCAAAACATTCAGTCACAGTTGAATAAAGAAAGGTTTCTTGGTTGAGCAATTTTCATTAATTAGTTATCCTAATTTAATCATGACTAACATCTTTAATAATTTAAGTGAAATCATTGGAGTTTTTTCTGCATTTATTGTTTTTTTTGTTCTGAAAAGTATTGGGATTTCTCCATTTTTGGCATTTCCACTTTGTATGCTATCAGGATGGGGGATTGCTGTTTTCTTCAAAAATAATGGAAGAAAAATACATTAAGTTTTACAAAACATTTCACAAAAACTTTAAAAATGACGAAAATCTTATTCTCTGTTCGAAAACACTCAGTGACAGTGGAGTAAGCCAACCTCAACTTCCTTTTTAATCCCGCATTCTGCGGTTGCCTCATAAATCAACAAGAAGAATTTTTGGTAAAAAATACCCTAAAAATTTCACCCATTTTTTCTTGTTAGTAGAAGCCATGAGATATTGATAAGAACGATTGCGACCTCTTATGTCTACCAATAGGACATTTACATGAAGTTATGGCAGAATTATTTGTATGAATAAATTCTATGTTTTTCTAAGCTGCCTCTTAACTGCTAATCTTGCTTTAGCTGAGACCGTTTATTATTGCGTAGATGATCTGGCAACTGGCTTTGTAAAAGATAAAGGAAAATGGACACAAGGTCCTTTTAACAAAACTAGATTCACCATAAAGTTTAGTGACGACTACTCAACTCTAACTAATGATGATATTGATCATTCATGCGAACCAAAATATGGTGATGACAGCATTGATCAAGTTATCTGTCGTGATATATTCATTGGCGGAAGTTTTTGGTCATTCAATAAAAAAACAAAGAGATTTGAACACGCATTGTTAATTGGCTATTCAACCGATGACAATCCTACACTGGACGAAGTACATGACACCACAACAGTTCGAGCAGGAAAATGCGATACATTTTGAATTATGAAATAGCGGGGATTAGAAGTTGAGGTTCACTTACTCCGTCACGGTGGAGTAAGTTTGAAAAGTGATTAAAAATTCAACAATCATTGCATTTTTTACACTGGCAATTTTTTCAATGCCATTAATATCTGCACCAAAAGATTCAACATATAAGAAAACCTACCATTATTTACCAATCTGCAATCAGATGTTTGATAGCGCTTGTTCCCGCTTGAGTTAGTGCCCTCTCTTCTCATCGAGTAAACAACATTGTTTAATCCTAATTTTTCTTGGGATTTACTCATTCTTTGCGCTATCGGCAAGGAATGAAATTTATTACTTGTGCGGAAACTTCAAATCAGGGGTTTCTTATTCTAGTGTCCTAAGACAACTCGATACCGCTAATTTGTCGGATTACAAGATTAAAAAATCCGAACAGGGCAAGCAAGTTACACACAGCAGTGCGATTCACTTAAATTTGGTTCGCTGTGAGATAACCTTCGCTGAAGACGAAAAAGTAAGTAACGCGATTTATAAATAATGATTTTTCGTCAATAATAGGCATATATATGGAAATAAATTGGGTTATAGTTGGTTGGATTATTGACATGTTCTTAAATGGGGTTGTGTGGCTTATTATTGCAGCAGTTTCTTTGATATTAATAGATATAACTGACACATGGACAAGAAAAGCTGTTAAATGGATGGGCAAGGCTGATGAATGGATAAGAAAATTTATAGATAACGCATTTGAATGGATTCAAAAGAAGAATCTTAAAATAGTCTCCAGTATCATATTGTTAATTATCCTTGGTATTCTTGCTCAACTAGGAATAATACCCAAGCTGATAACTTAATATAAATGGAGTTTTCTATTTTAATTTTTACTATAATTTTTATGTCATTAATATATTTATTAATAGGTTTTGGCATTAATAAAGTTAATGCTAAATATTTACTTGCTGGTTATAACACCATGACAGCCGAGCAAAAACAAAAATTTAATATTGAGAAATATTTAGAATTTTTTAATCCTTTTTTTAAAAAATTAAGCATATATCCTCCATTAAGTTTTGGTTTAATGTATTTGTTGTTTGAAGGAGAGCAATTGATATTGATTTGGTCTCTTACACAAATGCTCCCATTTATTTGGTTTACAATAAAGAGTTTAAAGTTTAAGACTTGAATATTAATATGCATATGAGTAGAGAATTAAAAGGATAAAAATGAAATCAAAATTAAAAATACTTACATTATTTGCACTGCCAATATTTTTATTTGGTTGTGGAAGTGACCAAAGAGAGGCAGATAAAAAATATATGGTTGAGCTCATGCTTGAGGAAGATTATGCAAGAACGGAGTCGGATGCAGAATGTTTTGTGGAATTCTTAGATGAACTTGAGGATGTTGAATGGCAAGTTTTGATGAATGACATAGGCGGAATGCCTAAATATGATGTTGATGAATCTATGGTTAATTGGCGAATAGCAGATAGAAAAGTAAAAGATGGTAATAGATTTTGTAACACCTTTCTCAGATAAATAAATGAATAAGAAAGATAAAAAATTTAACCTTGTGAAAATAGAATTAAAAAAGTGAAGATAAATTAATGAAAAAATTTACCAGAACAGTATTTAAATAAAGCAAGTGTTAAAAACCAAATCTAAATTTAAGACAACTCTGTTAGAGTAAAATTTTTTGTAAGGATAAAATATGGTTATAGCGGTGGGCGCGCTAATAGTTCTAGCACTGATATTTGGACCATCTTTGTGGGTTAAGTTGGTTATGAAGAGGTATTCATTGGAAAAGCCTGAAATACCCGGTACTGGAGGAGAGCTCGCAAAGCATTTGATTAAGCGGTTTTCTTTAAAAGATGTAAAGGTCGAAGTAACTGATCTAGGAGATCATTATGATCCAATTGAAAAAAAAGTTAGGCTTATGCGAGAGCATTATGAATCTAAATCGTTAACTGCAATTGCTATTGCTGCTCATGAAGTTGGACATGCGATTCAAGATCATCAAGGCGACAAACGTCTGGCTACTAGAACAAAGATGGTCCCCGTTGTTGATAAGGTGGCCCGTTGGAGCGTTGCCATTATCTCTATATCGCCGGTGATCGGTATTATCACCCAGCACCCAATGCCATTTTCTCTATTAATTTTCCTGGGGCTATCGGGTTTTATCGCTCGCATGATGATTCATGCGGTGACTCTGCCAATTGAATTTGATGCAAGTTTTTCTAAAGCACTCCCCCTATTAACAGAAGGGAAATATGTATCGCAGTCAAACGAAAAAGCGGTTAGTCATATTCTGAGGGCAGCAGCACTCACGTATGTTTCAGCCGCACTAGCAGATATTTTAAACCTTGGTCGCTGGATCGCGATACTATTAAGGCGATGAAATAAGGTAGAATAGTTTTTAATAAGAACATTTATTATTAAATAATTTACAGAGTTAAGCTGGAAGCCAAGAGTTTAATTAGAAAGCATGAGAAAATTTTTACTAATTTTTTTATTATCAACATCAACTTTATCCGCAAATGATTGCGTCAATTACGAAGGATTTGTATCAACATTCAAGATTGCTGGTGCAATCTATGGTTCTGTCGGTGCTTTAAAATCTAACTCATGTAATGAGTTGAATTTTGCAGAAAAGAAAAGAAAATTATTTTTTGATGAAATATTAACTCCGCTCATGATAGATGATGTAAATAAGGGTAAATATCCGCAAAAGTGTAAATTTGTCTTAAACACCATGATTAACCAATTTCATGATGAAGTAAAACAATTGATGGAAGAGGAAAAGGAGCTGACTAATGCGTTGAGCATGTGCCAAGATGCAAAAGCTATGCTCAAATCACTCGAGGATTAATATCATTGATGCGTTGCTAACCCCCTTTCTTTGAAAACATTAATGAAGTTGTTGCTAATACAACAAGCATCAAAATTGCAAACTGCTTTTCTTCAACGATAGCAACAACAAGAATGGCTGCTGCCCACATGATTGAATTAGAAATTAATAGTTTTTTACTCATATTATGTAGACACCTTTATCTAATCCACCGTCATTTATTAAGAAACCATCAATAAATAAACCATAGCACAAAATTACTATTTTTATTCATTCGTCTTTTTTCTTCCAGCCCAACGCTGCGCCGATTGCAACACCTATCGCAATCCATACTGGTTCATTTGTTGCGGCAAAAATTGCTGCTCCGATCGCAGCCCCAGCACCAACCCAGTTCCCAGCATTATCAGGATACTTAATTTTTTTCTTTTCTTTCACGGTAACTTAAATAAATCTTCAACATTGCATTTTAGGGTTCGGGCAATTTTTAGCGAGAGCACTGTTGATGGAACATAAATACCATTTTCAATAGCATTAATGCTTTTTCTAGAAACCTCCGCAGCTTCTGATAATTCCTGTTGTGTTAAGCCAGCTTGCTTTCGAAGGTCTTCAAGATTGTTTAAAAGATTTTGATGATGCTTACCCATTTTTATATTCTTTATAATCTCCAATAGAGAATACTGTTAAAAGAACTCCAAAAGTAAGCCATGCAAAAGCAGCAATCTGATAAATCATATTATTAGCACTTTGAAAGTTCCAATTGGTCCAGTCCTGAATTGAAAAAAGTATAAATATACCTATACCATTTAAAACATACCCAACAGTTGCAATCTTATAATATCTAAGAGCTGTATATTCGTCGTATAAAACATTATTGGTTTTTTTGTCTCCAAGATAATAAGATGCACATAAAATTCCTGAGCTAACAAAGACCAGAATTCCAGGAATAAACATAAACAAATCATGATTGCTTATTTGCCAGTCTATGCTATAGCCAAACAGATTTAAAAGAAGGTATGCAGCATAAAATATTTGCACAATACCGCAGATAAAAACTATTAAAAATCTTTTATAAAAGGTCATGGCTTTCAAAACTATTTATATTCTTAGAAATTTCTTTTGCTTCTTTTTCATCTAATTCAGCCTGAGATATCTCTCCTGCATAAATATCTAGGGCGTTGCTTGCGAGATAGCCCAGAACAAATGCAATTACAAAACTAATTTCCCAAGTTATTTCCCATAAGTAAAAAAGAAAATAAAAGTTTAAAAAACCAACCCCAACACCTATAAAAGAGGAATGTATTTTGAAATATTTTTTCATTAGATAACTCGCTTTATTTTTTTTCGAATGCATCTACTGCATTTGTAATTTCTTCACTTGTATTTGGGTAAAGATAACCAGCAATAATTTGGCCAATACCAATAGCGGCTACTAGTGCTCCAACGCCTTTTAAGATATTCCCTAAAAAGAAAACACCAAAAAGAAAGAGACCAATGCCAACGAAAATTGTTACAACACCACTTCTTCTATAATCAATCGGTTCTTTTTTTCTTTCATCGAGCAAGCCTACCAAGTCTTCGAGCTTTGATGGATCGTCTATGTTTTTAGATATCTCTAGAATTGTTTTGTTTTTATCTTTACTTTCTAAATATAACCAAACAAAGACCCCTAACGGAACTATTATTCCTGTCATTATTCCCAGTGCGGGTATTACAATTTCTGGATTCATCACTTTCTCCTATTTCTTTCAAAGTCTTTGACCACCTTGTTTACTATTTTTACTTCATTTAATTGCTTGTAACCAATAAGCATGCAAATCAAACCCAGCCCTATAACCACTAACCCTGTGCCTTTAAATAAGAATCCAAGTGGATCATACAAAACCACACCGACCAGACTCATTCCCAGTCCTAAATATGTCATTAAATTACTTCTTTCACTTACCATATGTTTCTCCTAAAAAATGTAACGTAAACTTATCACTATTTTTATGAGAAGTAAAGGTTACAATTAAATATTTGCAAAAATCCATTTCTTGATATAGATTCATTAAGAAAATAATTTACAGAAAAAAATAATTGAAAAATTTATTAATAACTACAAGTCGCATCTTGCTAGCTGTTTATTTTTTATCAGCAGGAGTCGGTAAGTTTTTAGCATGGGACACACACGTTGCACTTATGGAATTACATAATATGACCATGATACCGATTTTATTAGCAATTGCCGGAATAGCACAGATAGGCGGAAGCATTTGCCTGTTATTTAATAAGTATGTTGTAGCCTGTTCGCTGGGTTTTGCTGTAATGACTATATTGATAAATATAAACTTACATGATTTTTGGAACGTTTATGAGGGCGTTGATGTAAAACACGAAACTCAAAACTTTATAAAAAATTTAGGGGTATTTGTTGCTTTCTTGCTCCTAGCTGCAGTAAATATAGAAGATAACAGGCAGAAGAGACTAATAACATGAATGAACTAACTAACATAATAGCTAATTTTGCTTATAGCCCCGCTTTTAATGTTTATTTGGTATGGCTTGTCGCCATTTTGTATTCTGTATACTATGGATATTATTTTCTTTCAGTTAATGATTTTGATGACTTAAGCGATACCGAACTGAAAAAAAAATATAAATTTTGGTTCCCAAATGGCAAATTTAGCTTTGGTAGGTTTTTAGCAATATGGCCAGCATTTAATTGCATTGCTGTAGGAACTTTAAATGATATTGTTGTCATTTTTTTGGGTGGAACATATATAGAGATCTATAATAAGATGTGGTGGAGCCAGTTTTTAGATGCAGCTACTATTTTTAATTTTATTGATTCACTTTAAAAGTATTAACTGAAATAACATAATACAAACTTAATGATAAACAAATATATATTAGCTCTTTTAATATCAAGCAACTTCTTAATTGCCAAAGAGAGCGAACCAGACTCAGATGCAAGCCTGGAACAAGTTGTGTGCAACATCCCTGGAGTAAAAACAAAAAGAAATGAAGAGGGCTTTTTAGATAGACTAAATACAAATCTTAGAAGAGAGGGCTGTATAAAAGGAGATGTTTTAGTTATTGAGGGCAGTTCCAATACTGGGCTTGTTGTTGCCTATGTTTGTAACATTAAAAAAGATATTATAGTTTTTACTTCTGGAGAAGTCCTTTGCACCTATCAAGGATACTTAAGTACATTTAGGAAAAGAATACACTTCTAACCCTAGATCACAAAAATTAGATTTTTAACAATTTTTTAGCAGAATTAGTCATAGTGAATAATTTTAGGAGAGAGCTATGAGTCACACCAAATGGGAATATAAAATAGTTGATCACAGTAATTCTACTTCAATGGGTTATACAAATCCTGAAACAGAGGACTTTAAAGAATTACACAAGGACAACAACTGGAAACTTGAAATGATGAATATTGAAATTAACAAGCTTGGCGAAGATGGCTGGGAGATGGTTGGCATCAATGGCAACAATGAAATTTATTTCAAACGCATGCAAGCCAGCTAGAGGACCTGCATCTTTTGGTTAATATTGGTATATACTTAATTTATGTGTGATTGTTGTGATTGCTGCGAGTGTTCTTGCTGCGCTAAATAAATTTTAAATAAAGCTTAGAATTAAAATATATTTTTAATGAAAGAATTTAAAAATTTAATTGTTCTAGGCCCTTTAATATATGCCATTCATCATTTTGAAGAACACGTAACATTTAATTTTAGAGAATGGCGCTTACGCTACTTCCTAGACAATAATGCACTTCCAACAGAAGAGGTTTTAATTAGGCTGATATCTCTTTTATTAATAGTTACCTTTATACATCTAATTAAAAATAATAGAGGCAGCGCACACATAGTGATGTTCTTCTTAATGACAACCCAGGTTGTAAACGCCTTTTTTCACATATTTTTTAGTTTTTACTTTTCCGACTTTAGCCCAGGAGCAATAACAGGTCTCTTGTTATATCTTCCAGTAAACTACATTATATTTAAAGCAGCTTTTAATGAAGGCTTTCTAAGAAGCTTTACAGAATTACTTTTATTATTCGCAGCAGGTAGCATAACATTTGCATTATTTGAGCTTATTGGACCTAAAGTAATTGCTTATACAATTTTATTAATGCCCTTTTACTATATACTCATAAATAAGATTGAAATCAAAAATGAATAAGAAAATCACAACTTCACAGTCATTAATTTGTTCAGCTGGAATTTTAATTTTATCCGCATGCACAAACTTAGATCCATTAAGAAAAGAATCAACAGAATCATCTAAATATGATGGACCCAGTTTTATTGTTTCAAACCCCGATAAAAATTTAGACGAAAGATATCAAGACTGTCTTGTAAAAGCTGAAAAAAATACACAACTACTAGAAGGTGCCTCAAAGGGTGTTGGGGGTACGGTGCTTGTCTCCGGAGCAGCGGCAATAGGAACAGGTCTTGCCGGTGCAGTTTCAGCAGTTCCAGTGGCCGTTGCGCTTGTAGTTGCAGGAGCCTCAACCATGAAGGCTGGAGATGTTTATAAAAAATACAAGGGTGCGGAAGAAGTACAGGAATGCTTGGAAGAAGCTGGTTATAAAGTAGTTAGCCTAGAAACGGATGATGAATAAAGGCAACATACTATTAATTATTTTTTCATTGTTCTTTCTTAACAACATTCAGGCAAATTTAAAATACAATCACCATTCAAGAGAATATGAAAATGCTCACCCAGATTCAGTATTAAAATACAATCATCACAATCGCCAGTACACATATGAACTACCTGATTCAGTATTAAAATATAATCATCACATCCGTAAGTACACATTTGAGCTACCCAACGCAATTCTTAAATACAATCATCATACTCGTCAGTACACATATGAACTTCCTGACAATGAGCTTAAGTACAACCATCACACGCGTGAATACTCATACGAGCGTCCAGATTCAAAATTGAAATATGATCCATATAAGCGAAAATATTATTTCCCAAAATAGGCACTGCTAACAAAGTTAGCCATCACATTCTTGATGTTGTAGAATAATTTTTAACTTGAAAAAACTATCTAAAATTTTTACTCATCATCTGAAATCAAATGGTGAGACATACTTTGAACATATGCGTTGTGCCTCTTACTATGGTTTCAAAATGATGACATCTGGTTTAGCTGCAATTGTTCATGCAATCTTTCCCTTTCTTTTTGAAACAGCTGCAAGCGATTGTGCAAAAATGGTAAATGAAGAAGTGGAGCGAAGAAAACATGAAGCTGCACTTAAGTGAAAAATTTTGCTAATAAAGTTGCTTTAATTACTGGAGCTGGTTCAGGGATTGGCAGAGCACTTGCTATTAATCTTGCTGATCAAGGTTGCAGCCTGGCATTAGTTGATTGGAACGAAGAGTCGCTTGAAGAAACCAAACAAATAGTAAGAAAAAGAAATATCTCAGTTTCAACACATGCTTTTGATATAAGAGATAGTGAAAAGGTCAAAGAGCTGCCTGAAAAGATTCTTAATATTCATAATCAAATAGATGTTGTAATAAATAACGCAGGAGTTTCGGTTATAGGGTCTGTTGATGAGGTTGATCAAAATGACTGGGATTGGGGGTTAGATATCTTGCTTCACTCAGTTATTCAGATGACTACAGTATTTCTTCCTCACCTTGAGAAACGTCCGGAGGCTGCAATTGTAAATACATCATCAATCTTTGGACTTTTTAGTGTGCCAAAGCAATCTATATATAATGTTGGCAAGTTTGGAGTTAAGGCATTTACAGAGTCCCTATCACTAGAGCTAGAAATGTCAGAATCACCGGTTGATGCATATTGTGTTTTTCCTGGTCATATAGGAACTAATATTTACAGCTCATCAAGATTTAAAAGTTTTGAACAGGATGACGCCGGAGCTGCGGTTTTTGGAACCAACGCATCAACCATCGAAGAGGCGGGTATTCAATTTAAGCAGAATGCACCATCAACCCCAGATTATGCAGCAAAGGTTATTTTAAAAAATATAAAGAAAAAAAATAAAAGAATACTAATAGGATTTGATGCTCGTTTTTATGATCTTATGAGCAGGCTTTTTCCAAAAAGATTTTTAAAGATTATTTGGATACTTCCATTCTTTAGAAGTTTGTTTAGTTCTAAAAGAACCTCAAAATGATTTCAAAACTTGATCATTTGATTGTTGCCGTAAATGATTTAGATGAGGCACAAAGTAATTATAAAAAAATTTTTGGAATTGACCCTGTTTGGCATGGCGAACACGAAGAGTTAGGGACTGCCAATGTAATTTTTAATTTTAAGAATACTTATTTTGAGCTTTTATCATCAAAAGGCAGTGGACTGGGTGCCGACCTAGTAAATAGCAGTATCTCTATGAATGGGGAGGGGCTTATTGGATTAGTTCTAGGTACTGAAGACATAGATCTAACGAAAAAATTTCTTGAAGATAAAGGTTTTTCAGTGATCGAGCCATCAGAGGGGGTTGCAAAAAGTACTAAAAATAACGTAATAAGAAAATGGAAAAATATTTTTTTACCGCCAGAACTTACTAGAGGTATTTTTTCTTTTATTATTCAACACACCCATGAAAGCCTTAATGAAATCAATAAATATGAAGAAGCCTCGATAAACAAACTAGACCATGTGGTAATAAATACTAATGATGCTGACGGATTCATAGATATATACAAAAATATTTTTAATATAAGACTCGCCTTAGATAAAGTTATTGAACACTGGCAAACAAGAATATTATTTTTTAGATTGAATAAGACAACAATAGAAGTAGTTGAACAGAATCATAAGGAGCCAGAACCAGACAAACTTTGGGGGCTTGCATGGACTGTTGATTCAATTAAAAGCGCGCATGCAAGATTAATAAAGGAAGGCGTTGAGGTAACTGATATAAAGCAAGGAATAAAGGAAAACACCTTGGTTGCAACTATCAAGTCTCATACAAACAGTGTCCCAACGTTACTAATAGAGCATTTAAAAACATGAATTTACTACTAGGAACTATTTTAGCTTTAATAGCTTTGATCATTGGCTCACCTTTAATAGCATTAGTTTTGGGAATTAGCTTTGCTTTATTTATTGGTTCGGCAGAGGCAGAGGGACTCGTACTTAAATCGATGGGCACTAAGCTGCTTCAAATTGGCATAGTGATATTGGGGCTAACAATATCCTCATCAAGCGCAACAATCTTAACAACAAAATATTTTCCTATGATTTCAGCCTTTGTAATAGCCATATTTTTTGTTGGTTATGTACTTTCAAAGGTTTTTAGAATGGATACGAAACTATCAATGCTATTAGTTTCTGGTACAGCAATATGTGGCGCTACAGCAATGGCAGCAATTGCACCTTTGATTAAAGCGAAACCCAAACATCTTTTAGCGTCAATGGGGGTTATTTTTATTTTTAATGCAATTGCAATAGCCATATTTCCTATTATTGGAAATAGCATTGAAATGTCTCCTGAGCAATTTGGTTCATGGGTGGCATTAGCTGTTCATGATACAAGCTCTGTTGTTGGGGCTGCTATGTCTTTTGGAGATAATGCTGTTGAAACTGCTGCAACACTTAAATTAGGAAGAACGGTTTGGTTAATACCCTTAATAATAGTTTTAGGTATTATCTATAAAGATAACAAAAACCCAAAAAACATATTTCCATTATTCTTATTTGCTTTCATTTTGGCAATTTTTATTGGAAATCAATTGAATTTTAATGAAGAGATTCTATCTTTATTAAAAAACATAAGTGGGATTTTTTTAGTTGGCGCCCTTTTTTGTATCGGAACACAAATTAATTTAAAGTCGATGAAAGAAATAGATCTTAAAATAATATTTATGGCTATGCTGCTTTGGATATTTGCACTCTTCGCAGCATACTACTTAATTAATAATATATAAAAGAGGAGAAAAGATGTTTAGTCATGTGATGGTAGGAACAAACAACATAGAAGAATCAAGAGTATTTTATGACAAGATATTTGAAGCGCTTGGCGCTGAGTCAGGGAAAATGTATCCAAATCTATCAGGTCAGAAAAGATACTTTTATAACTTTAAAGGAGCAAGTTTTTGCATTACCGAACCAATAGACGGTAAACCTGCAACAATTTCAAATGGAGCAACTATTGGATTTAATATAGAAAACACCTCACAAGGTGATGCATGGCATAAAGCAGGAGTTGAAAACGGCGGCACATCTATTGAAGAGGATCCGGGCATTCGTAATTATGGTAAATTTAGTATGTACTTAGCCTATTTAAGAGATCCAACAGGCAATAAATTGTGCGCTGGCCTTTTGATAAAGTAGAATATTTATATGAGGAAATTGTCTTTAGTTTTAATTTTGTGCAATTTGCCTAACCTTTTCTCTGGTGAAGTAAATTCGTGGGATTGCAATAAATTTGACGGCGCTAGAATAATTGCAGGAGATGGAGAGTTTTTGGGTGTTCTTGGCCCAAGTTGGAATGCCGATTCTATTTTTAATAACTCATCTTCTTATGCAAGTTCATGGTCACAGAGCAGTATTTTTAATACCAGCAATGATTATGGGAATTCTTATTCAAATTTGTCAGTTTTTAATGACGGAGCATCTAATCCTCCAAAGATAATTGGTAACTCAGGATTGGTTGGCTATTTGTCAATTGGCCCTTCGTGGTATGGCGACAGGTTTTCACCATATGACATTAAATATACTTGTGATTGGGACTAATATTAAACAATGAACCAAAAAAAAACTGGAAGATGTCAATGTGGAAAAATTAAATATTCACTTAGGGAAGATAAGGTAATATCAGGACACCACTGTCACTGCAAAGATTGTCAAAGAACTACTGGATCTGGAAAAGCAACAATATTGTTTATTGCAAGAAAATATGTTGATTTAAAAGGACAGCTAAAATTTTTTGAAAGTAAAGGGACTTCAGGGTCTTATGTACGGAGAGGTTTTTGTCCTAATTGTGGCTCAGGCGTTTTGAGTTATTCAAAACAGCTTTCACATATATTATTCGTAAAAGCAGGTACCTTAGATGATTCTGCTTGGGTAAAAATCGATTCTAATTTTTTTACAAAATCTGCAAATGATTGGAATGATGTTGACCGCTCTATTAAATGCTTTGATGCAAATCCAGGATTTATGTTTGGATTGAAAACACTCTTCAAGTCATTTTAGATATTAAAGAAATACCAAGATCGATCATCAAATAAACATTTGCAAGAAAGCCAATAGCCCAAAAAATACTTCTAGGGCTTGGATTTTTATCAGTAACTATTTTGTAATAAAGAATCATATGAATAATTCTTGCTACAGCGTATATCCAAACAATTACCGATAGTTTGAATGAGCTGTACCCTGTTAAGGCTGCTATTATTGCCATCCCTAGCAGGGGTGTGATGTTTTCAAGAGAATTTTGAAAGGTTCTATGTGCTCGGAAAACAATTGAAGACTGGTCCAGCTCTGGTTTTATCACTCCAACTTTGTATCCACCTTTTTGTCCTCGATGGACTCTTATAGCAACCATTGCTTGAACTATAATTGTTGCAAGAATTAGCCACAGGCCAAGAAATACTGATTGATATTCTTCTAACACTTTTGATCCTCTAAAATTTATTTGATTCGTTGTGTTAATTATAGACATAATAAAGCTATGAAAGTGCTAAAAGAAGAAATGATTTTAAATTGTTCGGCTATGGAACTGTGGAGCATTATATCTGATGTATCTAGATGTGACTGGGTGCCATCTGTTGAGGAAATTAAGATTGAAGGTGATTGTAGAGTTTTCGAAATGGAGGGAATGGGAACGGTTAAAGAACAAATATTAATAAATGATGATAACAAAATGAAGCTTCAGTACTCTGCAATCGAAACCATAACCCCTATTAATCACCATCTTGCAACCATGCATATTACTGCTATTGATAAAGATACATGCAGTTTTTCTTGGACCACAGAAATTGATCCAGAAATTTTTGCCGATGCAATTCATCAAGGAATGATGATATCAATAGATGGTATTAAGAAAGTTATATGCAATTAAGGTTATTCTTCCGCCATAAAAGCTAGAAAAAGCTTTTATTTCAAACTTTTAAAAAAAATTATCCTTATATATTTATTGTTTAAACAACCCAATAATGGTTATATATAAGACATATCTAATTTATGGAGAAATATTATGAAATTAAAATTAATGCTTATGTCATCTTTTTGCTTCCTTATAGTGTCTTGCGGCGGGGGCGGCGAAGGTGATATTGGGACTGCTGAAACATCGCCAGCAAGCCCCGTTCCTGATGTATATGATGAGTATCATGACTTAGTGTGCAAAGCTGCCAATATTGATACAAGCACATCTATGACTGAAGCAATGAATCTAGCTCAAGAAGCGACAGAATTTGCACAAAAGAATGCAAGCAAAATGACTGATCCAAGCAAGGTAGCAAAGGCAATGGATATCACACGTTGTTAATGATTATTTAAAATTAACTGAATTACTTACAAAGCCGTCTTAAGACGGCTTTGTATTGTCTTTGGGCATCCAAAAAATTAATCAATAGACATACTTGCACCCTATGAAATATGTATACAAAGTTTTAACCCAAGATGAGTGGGCAAAAGCCTGTATGGAAGGTTATATAAATACAGCACTTGATAATATGGATGGCTTTGTTCACTTTTCTTCAGCCAAACAGCTTGCATTAACTATTCGTAGTTATTTTGATCAATATGAAACATTGGTTTTAGTGCAGGTTGAAACAGACAAACTTTGTGATAGATTAGTCTTCGAAGAATCAGGCACAAATGAGCGTGATGGAAAGTTTCCACATCTATATGGTAAATTAACAATTGAAGACATTTGTAAAAAATGGACTCTTAAAAGAAATGCATTTGAGCTACCTAAAAATGTTTTAAAAGAGTCAGAAAAAATTGATATGACATGACAGAGCTAACAATAAATGAAATATATGCAATTGGAGCCCCCATTGTATTAGCTATGATCTTATTCGAAGTCGTGTTTTCAAGTGTCAATAACAAGAATCTATACAAGAAAGACGACACTTTTTGCACAATTGGCTTGCTTGCAGGAAATATCTTAATGGTTTTTGCTATTAAGGGAATAACCCTAGCACTTCATTTTTATTTATTTCAATTTAAGTTATTTAATTTACAAGACTTTATGCCCGTTTGGATGATATGGCTAGCTACATTTGTAATGATAGACTTAGTTTTTTACATTTATCATAGAATCTCACATAGGGTTAACTTTCTTTGGGCTATTCATATGAGTCATCACTCAAGCGAGGAAATGAATTTTGCTGTTTCCTTCAGACAGGCCTGGTTTGGCCCAATATCAAAGATTCCCTTTTTTATGGTAATGCCCTTACTAGGTTTTGATCCAACAATAATTGCAGTTGCTGGTGTAATTAGCACTTTGTGGGGAATTGTTGGCCATACACAAATTATAGGAAAATTAGGTCCTCTAGAGTGGATTTTCAATACCCCATCGCATCATAGGGTACATCACGGATCTAACAAACAATATATAGACAAGAACTATGGAAACCTTTTAATAATATGGGATAGAATGTTTGGAACATTTGAGCCTGAGGTTGAAAAAGTGAGGTTTGGATTAGTAAAAAATGTTAATACTTTTAATCCAACTAAGATAACCTTTATGGAATGGCTTGATATATTTAAAAATATAAGAACAGCCAAAAGTCCTAACGAGGCTTTAAGATTTTTTTTTGGACCACCAGAAACTAGGAATAAAATATGAATAAGTATCTATTAATAATGCTTTTATCTCCCTCTTTATTTTCTCTTGAAAAGAATATGTTGCACTGTGATGATATAGAGCTTTTCTTTATTAGTCCTGCAGATGGACTTACAATCAGCGAATCGCAATTCAAAGTTCAGTTTGGATCAAAAAATATCTCTATAAGTCCGGCAGGGGTAGGAGTTGAGCGCATAAAAGATTGTAATGTTAGTGGACATCATCATTTAATTATCAATAGGTCTTATGATGTTCGAGAGTATGCAGAACTGCCAATACCTTTTGATGCCAATATATTACATTTTGGAGGCGGGCAGACAGAGGCAATGCTTTCACTGCCCCCAGGAAAGTATTCACTTCAACTTGCTCTTGGCGACTATCAACATAAGCCAGTTGTATCCATTAATAAGAAGCAAAAAAATAAAATAATTGTTTCAGAAGAAATAAATATAGAAATTATTGCTAATTAGGCTATGTCTTTTTCTTAGAGATTATTTCTAATACAATAATGATTAGATAATTTTGGGGAAAAGCATTTTTAAAAGAATAGAAAATATTTACTGTTTAAGAACTATTATAGTTTTTATGTCATGTTTTTTTGTTGCAACCGCCGTTTCAAAAGAGATAGTTGTTTCACCTGGTGAGAATGCGCATGAAAGACTTCAAGAGGCAATGATATTAATGGAAGAAGGGGATATCCTTCGAATTGAGTCCGGATATTATATTTTTGAAGATGGTCTTTCGCTTGATGTCGATGGAGTAAGCATTATTGGCGATGGTATGGATGAAACAATTCTTGATTTCAAGAACCAAATGTCTGGAGCCCAAGGACTGCTTGTAACATCAGATATGGTAACTCTTAAAGATTTTGCAATCTTGGATGCAAAAGGAGATGCTTTAAAAGTTATTGGCGCTAAGGGCATCAATATGATTAACCTAAGAACCGAATGGACTGGTGGTCCCAAAAGTACAAATGGTGCTTATGGTTTTTATCCTGTTGAATCAGAAGATGTTTTAATTGATGGATGTGTTGCAATTGGTGCATCTGATGCAGGCATATATGTAGGCCAGTCAAAAAACATAATCGTAAGAAATAGTATTGCGCAATACAATGTTGCCGGTATAGAGATTGAAAACTCATATTATGCAGATGTATATAACAACCTTGCGTCTCATAACACAGGAGGAATTCTTATATTTGATCTTCCAGATCTTCCTCAACAAGGCGGCCACCACATAAGGGTTTTTGATAATAAATCTATTGATAATGATACAGATAACTTTGCGCCGGAGGGCAATATTGTTGGAGAGGTTCCAAGAGGAACTGGAATAATAATTATGGCTAACTCTGATGTTGAAGTTTTTAATAATCTTTTAAGTGGAAACGGAACAGTTAATTTATCCATAGTCTCATATTCAGATGAAACAGACGATCCCAATTATTACCCACATCCTAGGAGTATTCAGGTTCATAATAATGAATATGGTCCTGGAGGATTTGATCCGGATGTTAATACGGGAGATTTGGCCAAGACACTTTTTGATATAAGTAATGGAAATATGCCTGATATTTTTTGGGATGGCGTAACTCCTCTATCTCAGATGATATTTGGGCAACCAAATGATGAAAAGTTAGTAATAAGTGAGGGTGATGAGGTAAGTTTCTTAACCATTAGGCCGCTAAAATATATGATGGGTTTCTCAAACCCAGTTCGAACAGATATAGAAGAATTTAAAGGGGTCATTAATCCACTTGAGCCAATTAATATAGACGGCATTTAGGGATTATGAAAAAAATACATACATTTTTATTGGTGTTTTCGCTGTGCACAAAGATTTATGCGGTTAACGATAATTTAATTACCTCTGAAGCATTTCCAGATAAATTATCAGATTTTAGTTTTTTTAAAGACTCTGCGGCTCAGATACCACATGATGAAGTAATGCCTTACGAGCTAATATCCACATTATTTTCAGATTATTCTTACAAACAAAGATGGGTTTATGTTCCCAATGGCAAGAAAGCTAAATATGAAGAGGATTGGGTTTTTAATTTTCCTACAGGGTCAGCTTTAATAAAAACTTTTTACTATCCCATAGATGAGAGGGATCCTTCTGCCGGTAAACAGCTCTTGGAAACAAGGCTCTTATTGAGGAAAGAAGATGGATGGGAGGCAGTATCTTATGCATGGAATAAAGAACAAAATGAAGCTTATAAAAAAGTTGCAGGCAAAACTATAAATGTTGCATGGACAGATTTTGTAGGACAAGAAAAGGAGGTTAGATACAGAGTACCTAATATCAATCAATGTAAAGAATGCCATGCTGCTGATGACAAAATTACACCTATTGGACCGAAGGCAAGAAATATAAACAAAGAGTTACAATTTGAAGAAGGTAACTTTAATCAACTTGTTTATTGGATGAATCGAGAAATAATCGATGAATACCCGTTGGAATTAAATTCTCCAGTGGACTGGACAGACGAAAGCAAAGACATTAACGATAGAGTGAGATCTTACTTAGATGTTAATTGTGGACATTGTCACTCTCCAACAGGAAATGCAAACTCAACAGGTTTATATCTTCATTTAAATGAAACAAGAGACATTCATTTAGGAAAATACAAAAAACCAGTTGCTACGGGAAGAGGGAGTGGAGGCTTGAAATACTCCATAGTTCCAGGGAAGCCAGAAGAGTCGATATTGCTTCATAGGATGGAGTCAATGGATCCGGGCGTTATGATGCCTGAATCAGGCAGAGCGCTGACTCATGAAGAGGCGGTTCTTATGGTCAGAGAATGGATTCTATTAATGCAAAATTAATATTTGATGCCAAACAACCTAAACAACAAGAAACTACTATTAGTTTTCATATCTTTTTGCCCTCTTATATTTAGTGACAAGAGTACGAATTTATTTGAAGGTTATTGGCAAACCTCGCGATCGATAGTTCATGTAAAAGAATGCAATAAAGAGTTATGTGCGTTTATAGAACAAATTACTATCGAAAGCATAGATGACCCTAAGCAAATACTTGATTCTAATAACAGGAATAAATCTCTTAGACAGAGGTCAATGATAGGCATTAATCTTTTACAAGACTTCTCTTATCCAAACCAAAATATAAAAATACTCAGAAATGGCAAAATATATGATCCTGGTCGAGGAAGAGTCTTCAAATCAAATCTATACATCCTAGATAATGGTAATTTAAAAGTAGAGGGCTGTTTTTTAGGTATTTGTGGGCATGAGGAATGGAGTCGCTTGGAATGATTGAATACTATCTTAATTCTTGTAAAGACATTTCATTAACATCATCAACAATGCCAAGAAAAGCTTTTGTAGCTCTTTTCATTCCTTCAGCAGGAACAAGCTCAGGTATATCAAATGTTGTGTGATAAATTACATGATCAATGATATGAAAGCCTGGAGCTTTATCAGTAAGCTTGGGTTTGTCTGTCATTTGCTTATAAATTGAAACTCCGTTTTCCTTAAGCCTTTCCTTAAATATATTTTTAAGCTTTTTACTTCCTGTTACATTCCACCTAAAAGAACCTATAGCGTTCGAAACTACAATATCTTCATTAAACCAATATAGTTGGGACTGACTTGGATGCTCTAAAGTAAGAACAATCGCAACATTATCCCAGTCGTAATATTCTTCAACCTCGCGAACACTATATTCTCCATGATGATGATCAGGGTATAGAAAAAATACTATAGATCTTTTTCTTTCTGTTTTTTTTAACTTAGCATAATATTCAGCCATCTCTAAACCAACTGCAATACCGCTAGCATTATCCATAGCCCCTTCAAAATAACCGTCTGTATGTGCGCCTAAAAAAATTTCTTCTTCAGACATTCCATCTAACTTTGCAATCATATAAGTGGTCTTAAGGTTTTCAATGACATCAATTTTTAAACTAAAATCTACAAAAATTTTTTCTTTAAGCATTCTGTCTCTAAGCAAAAAACCTTCATCTTGGCTGATGGTTATTACTGGAGCATTATATGATGATGTTGGTTTTCCGCTTGTTCCATGAAATGCTCCACCAGCAAACATACCATCGCCAGGAACACCCATAATATTTATTATTAGGGACGCTCCTTTTTTTGATGCTCGCTCATTAGCATAAAATAGATCAGCCCTATTGCTTGCCGAATGACTCCTTCCTCCTGGGACGAAAAAACTATAAATTACAACAGCCTTTCCTTCTACATCCTTTCCTAAGAAATCAGCCTCTGATCCTAAACCAACCCACACAAGCTCTCCTTTAAAACTACTATCAAGATGTTTGATATTTTCACCAGTTGGGAATGCTGAAACTATGGAATGGAAATCATTGTCATATGTATATCCCAATGACCATTCTGTTGGACGCCATTCTTTTTTAATGAAGACATCCTTTTTTTCAATACTAAAGCCTAAACCTTTTAATTTATTTTCAATATAATCCATGGTTCTTTTATCTTCTGCAGTACCAGGAAGTCGGCCCCAGTATGGCGTTCTTTTCTTGCTATCTAGGGCAATATTTGAAATATCCCTAACTATTTCTTTCATTCTTTGAGGACTAACTGATTCATATTCTCCCGTTTCCCATACCGGGTAAGAAGAGTCATCTGGAATTAGGCTATTAGAATCTCTTGGCAATCCTTTCCCATAAGTCTTATTGGGAGCGTCTGAAAATAGTGGAAGCGCAATTATAAATATAAATAGAAAGATAAAATTTCGCATGTTTTATTCTAGCACCCCTGAAAATATACTAATATAAACTCAATATGAAAAAAATAAACTTGAAATCAAAGTTTAATAAATTCAATGATCGATGGTCACCTAAAGTTATTGCTGAAATGAATGACTATCAATTCAAGTTAGTAAAAATTAAAAACGATTTTGTTTGGCATAAGCATGATGATACAGATGAAGTATTTATTGTCGTTGAAGGAACAATTCATATCAAATTTGAAGATAAAACAATAGAGGTCAATGAAGGCGAAATGATTGTTGTTCCAAAAGGTACAAAGCACAAACCTTATGCCAGAGAAGAAGCAAAAATAATGCTAGTTGAGCCATCAGGGGTAATTAATACAGGGGATAATCAAGGCCACCTAACAGCACCAAATGATGAATGGGTTTAAATATTTTTCTAAATGAAAAAGGTTAAAAATTTTAAAACTCTATTTTGTTTGATATTGGCAACTAGTTGTGGAGGAGGATCGTCACCTCAAACCCAAATCAATAACTCAAACCTAATTTCACAACCAACCCCTTTATTTAATTCAAACCCAATTAAGCTTATTGATGCAGCTAGCTATTATTCTCACGCGTGCAATGATCCATCGTTCCAATTTTTAATACCAGTTAAGATTAACGAAGATAGCTTTATTGATTTTATAGCTCATTTTTGGTGTGACAGCAAAACACCTGCACTTTATAGCGATGAACCGACCCCAGATGCATTGGTTGCATATTTAAGTGATGGTTTTGGGCAATATTCAATAGAAAATATAAATGTATTTGGAAAAATAGCACCTAAATTAGGTGGCGCAAGTAGAAAATATGCCAGAGGTGACATAAATGCAGATGGAATAGATGATTTTGCCTTTGCTATGAATTGGGAAGATGGAAGAGCCGCTTCTGATAATAATTCCGTTCTCTCTAACTATGCAAGCCCTGCAATTCTTCTAAGTAGTGATTCAGGCTACGACATTATAAATTTAGGAACAGAGGACTGGGGTCACTCAGTTCAAATAAAGGAAAATATTGTATTTTTTGCAGGTCATTCATCGCAGGTATTCGAATATATAAATTCATCTTGGAATGAAATATCTGATAACTACCCTAAACTTAGCTTTGCAAGTTTCTTACTATATGACGACTATATTATTAATAGTGTAAGGAATGAGTCATCCCAAGGTCTAGAGCTTATTAAAGACAAGAAAGTTATATCATCAATAATGATAGAAGAATCTTTTAAGGTAAATTTTGAAAGCTGGAATAATTCAGGAACAAATAACTATTCCAGTTTGGGTATTTATAATATTCGAGGAGAAAATTATTTCGATGGAATGATTTCTGAGATGTGCAGAAAGGATGATCTTATTGTTGTCACTATAAACGCCAGTAAACTTAATTCAGGTCAAATTGTAGAAGGTGGTTATTATTCCCAGTCTGATACAACCCCAGTTGTGATGTTTGATTTTTATAATATTGAAAATCAAAAGCTTTTGCAGGCAGATATCGAGATAGTTAACGAAGAAATTAATCATAATTTTAATTTTTTTGATTGTATTGATGTTAATAAAGATCAAAAAAAAGATATTATTGCACAAGTTTTTAGCCAGCAGTGGAACGATCAAGATAACAATAAAGGAGTGCCTGAAATTTATATAAACGATGGAGCTAATTACTATAATATGGATACATCTAATTGGCCAAATTACAGCCAAAGCGATGATTCACACGGTTTTCTGTTTGATGTCGACAACAATGGCACATCAGACTTGGTTGTTTTCCCATTAAAAGTTGGAGCTTCTAGCCATGTCGAGATCTACACGACAAATAAAAATATCACAGACTAATTTTTTATGATAACTTGTGTATATGGGCAAGCTTACGATATTTATTTTGGTTATCTTATTGATTGGGTTGGCTATATATTCACCTAATTTAATAAGATTATATAAATTATCAAACTTGTATAACAAAGACTCAATAGCTCATAACTTTATAAATATGGATGAGATGTTTTTTACGTCTGACCCAATCCCTCCCTCAGCCGATCCAGATATATTTGCACCGAGTTTAATTGAATTACCTGAGACATATACCTTTGAAGGCAAAGAACACAACCTAAAAGAAGCTTTAGATTATTTCTGTACAGATGGGCTCATAATATTGCACAACGATAAAACGCTTTATGAGGAATACTGGAATGGAAATGATCAATACAGCAAGCATATATCTTGGTCTGTAGCCAAATCATTCTTATCTGCATTAATTGGCATAGCTCTTGAGGATGGCCTTATTGATAGTATTGAAGATCCAGCAACAAAATATTTACCAGACTTCAAGGGGACGGGTTATGAAGGCGTAAAAATTAAAAACATTCTTCAAATGTCATCAGGAGTTTCTTTTAATGAGGATTATGCAGATCCAAACTCTGATATTAATAAATTTGGGAGAGCCGCTGCAAGAGGTACTCCTTTTAGGGATTTTGCAAAGACTTTAGAAAATGGAAAAGAGCAAGGAACTTACAATCATTATGTAAGTATTGATACTCAAGTTCTTGCAATGATCTTAGAAACTGTCTCAGAGATGCCCCTAAGAGAATACCTTTCTAAAAAGATTTGGAGCAAAATAGGAATGGAAAGCGATGCTTACTATATTACAGATAAAACAGGAGTTGACATGGCTCTTGGCGGTTTAAATGCAACATTAAGAGACTATGCAAAGTTCGGATATCTTTATTTAAATAATGGTAATTGGTTTGGTGAGCAGATTGTTCCAGAAGATTGGGTTAAAGCTTCTCACACACCAGATGCGCCGCACTTAATGCCCAATGCGGGAGAGCTATCATCAAATGATTGGGGTTATGGTTATCAATGGTGGGTACCCGGTGACCCCATGACGGACTACACTGCTCATGGAGTCTATAACCAGTTTATTTATGTTGATCCAGAATCCGGTGTTGTTATTGCTAAAACATCTTCTAATCACAGATTCAGGTCTGAAAAGGAATATACCAAAGCCGCACATATAGCCATGTTTAGATCAATAACTAAACATATAAAAAAAGAGATCAATTAATATATTTGTATTAGCTATAATTCTTACTTAGAATTAATACTGACATTCTGATTTTTAGAGGAAAAAAACATGAACATTAAAACAAATTATTTAATTACTTTAATTTTTATTATTTCAATTAATATTTCTGCTCACAATGATCATTCACACGGAAATTCTGATGAATGGCAGATAAAAGCATATACAAGTGCCGCACCAGCATTTATCGGAGACCATGCAACGGTTATTAGTGATTCTGGTAAAGTGCTAAGAGAAGGCACTAATGGATGGACTTGCCGAAATCTTGTCCCAATGCCTGAGGGTGGATTTCCAGATGCTCATGCAACTGCAGCTGCTTGCTCCGATCCAAATGCTGTAGCTTGGGTAGAGGCATATATAGCTGATACAACTCCCAAATTAGAGAGTGATGGTTGGATTTGGATGAAACATGGAGACTTAGGAGTAGATAATTTTAAGCCTTATACTGATGGTCAAAAAGATGCTGGACACAAGCACTATATAGAATCTGGGGCTCATATGATGTTGATGCCAAAAGATCCATCATCACTTGATGGACAAACAACAGACTATACAACAGGCGCTCCATATGTAATGTTTAAAGGGACAAAATTTGTACATTTAATGATTCCACTGGAAGGATATTACGACTATCAACCTGAGGCCGCACCAAAATAATTTATAGATAATGAAAGAAGTCAAAGTATACATGATTGCAAACCTGCAAATTCATAATGCAGACAGATATAGAGAATACGAAAAAGGATTTTTTCCATTACTAAAAAAATATGGAGGCGAGTTTATAACTTATGACGACAATATCGTTAATGTTGAAGGTGAAAAACCCATGAAGGGAAGGGTCATATTATTCAGTTTTCCCTCTGCAAAACACGCAGAAGATTGGTATTCAGATCCAGAATATCAAGACCTTTCAGAGCATAGACGAGCAAGTGTTACGACAACTTTAACGAGAGTTAGCGGATTACCGCCAAGGAAATAAGACTATGGAGAGATATAAAACATTTAAAGATTTTTATCCTTACTACTTATCCGAACATGACAATAAATATACTAAGCTAATGCATTTTATTGGAACAAGTATTGGCATCTTCTTTTTGATTATGTTTTTTTTATCTTTCAATTTCCTTTATCTTTTATTCGCTATTATTTCTGGTTATGCGTTTGCTTGGGTTGGACATTTTTTTGTTGAAAAAAACAAACCCGCCACTTTTAAGTATCCTTTCTATAGCTTTGTAGGGGACCATAAAATGTATTTTGAAATACTTCAGGGCAAGCATAAAATCTTTTAGATTAAGTGTAGTAAAATAACCTCACTATTTTAGGGGGTAGTAAATGTTTGGAGAAATTTCATTAATAGGTTGGTTCCACACTATTATTGGAATTGCAGGAATTTTATCCGGTCTTTATTTATTAATTAGATATAATTTTATTAACCCTAGATCTAATCTAGGAAAGTTTTACCTTAGCTGCACATTTTTTGCATCAGCATCATCACTATTTATTTATAGTGCAACAGGAAGCTTTAATGATGCTCACCTATTATCAGTTCTAACAATGCTTGCAATCTTTGCAGCACTTGTTCTTGATAAGAATAAATTATTAGGATCCTTAACTATTTATATAAAAGAACTAGCGCTGTCTGTAACTGTTTTATTTAGCATGCTTCCAACAACAGCAGAAGTTTTAAAAAGACTTCCACCTAATGATCCTTTCGTAGATTCATTAGAAGACCCTCTAGTGCTTAATTTTTACATGACTTACCTTATAATCTATGCTTTATTTGCAATATATCAAATCTTTTTAATTAAAGGAGGCTCATATAATGACTAATAATTTTGATAGTATCGTTAAAACTTCTAAAGAGGTATCTTTAAGATGGAGAAGTATTCCAGCCCCTCAGAGAGGTGAGTTTATAAGACAATTTGGAGAAGAACTTAGAGTGCAAAAAGAAGCCTTGGCAGAAACCATCACAAAAGAGGCAAGAAAGATTAAAACAGAATCATTAGGCGAAGTTCAAGAAGCAATCGATATGTGCGATTTTGCAGTAGGCCTAAGTAGGCAGTTATATGGACTCACCATGCCTAGCGAAAGACCAAAACATAGGCTGCAAGAGCTATGGCATCCACTTGGAGTTGTCGGTTGTATAACTGCTTTTAATTTTCCAATGGCAGTTTTTGCATGGAATTTTTGTTTAGCTGCTGTTTGTGGAAATAGTATTATTTGGAAACCAAGTCCTCATTCCAATGATTGTGCAAAAGGAATAAAAGAAGCATGGGATAAGGTTAGCGGTGATTTCTCTGATTTAATTTTAATATTAGAAGGTGGCAATGAAGAAGCAATCTCAATTTGTAAAGATAATAGAATTGCATTAGTTTCTGCAACAGGAAGCACTCAAATGGGAAAAGAATTAGCCCCAATTGTTTCTGCAAGGCTAGGAAAACTTTTACTAGAATTAGGTGGAAACAATGCTGCAATCGTATGCCCTTCTGCAAATTTAGATCTCACAATAAAAGGAATAGCCTTTTCTGCATGTGGAACAACAGGTCAAAGATGTACTTCGTTAAGAAGACTGTTTGTTCATAATACAATCTATGATGATTGCGTTAAAAGACTTGAGAAATGTTTTGATGATTTGGTTATAGGGTGTCCTTCAAAAGAAGACTCCCAAATTGGACCTCTCATTTCTAAAGATAGTTATAACCATATGCAAAAGGTACTTGATTCATTGAAAAATAAGGGAATAGAAGTTATAGGTGGTGAAAGATTAGAAATAGAGAGTGCAACAGAATACTATGTGAAGCCGGCCATAGTACTTGTTGATGATGTTGTTGATGAGATGCTAGCTGAAACCTTTGCCCCAATATTATATGTAAAAAAATATGATGACATCAAAGATGCAATTCATATGCAAAACAATGTATCTCAGGGACTAAGTAGCTCTATTTTTACAAATGATATGAGAGAATCAGAGCTATTTTTAAGCGAATCTGGAAGTGATTGTGGAATTGCTAATGTCAATATTGGAACAAGTGGCGCTGAAATTGGAGGGGCTTTTGGCGGTGAAAAAGATACTGGAGGAGGAAGAGAGTCTGGTTCTGATGCATGGAAAAATTATATGAGAAGAGTTACAGCAACTGTAAATTATGGGGAAGAATTACCTCTTGCTCAAGGAGTTGAATTTGATGAAAGCTAAAATTGCAATTATTGGTAGTGGGAATATTGGATGGGCATTAAAACAGCTACTTAAAGATGACTACGATATAGTTCAAGGCGATATTGCTGACGGTCTTGATGCCACTGATGAAGGCCAAGTAAAAAAATTTTTGGATGGAAGCAATGCAGTTATTTCGGCTGGACCGTTTGCTGTTAACAAAACTGTAGCAAAAGTAGCTTCAGAAGAGGGTATAGGATATTTTGATTTAACTGAAGATGTGGATACTACTGAGTTTATTAAATCATTAAAATCTTCAAACATTCTGATGCCTCAATGTGGTTTAGCGCCTGGAGCTATCAACATTTGTGCTGCAGGCATGATGCAGGATTTTGATAGTGTGAAAGAAGTAATGATGAGAGTAGGCGCTTTACCAAGATTCACCACAAATGAAATGAGTTATTATCTTAGCTGGTCAACAAACGGCCTTATAAATGAGTATTGTAATGAAGCTGATGCAATATACGAAGGTAAGCATATAAAGGCAATGCCTCTTGAAGGAGCTGAGAAAATTGTCATAGACGGGGAAAGCTTTGAAGCTTTTAATACAAGTGGCGGATGCGCAACTATGTGTGAGACTTATGAAGATAAAGTAGAAAATCTTTCATACAAAACTATTAGATATCCAGGACACCTCAATCATATGAAGTTTTTGTTTAATGATCTTCATCTTAAAAAAAACAAAGATGTTTTAGAGAAATTATTTGACAAAGAGGTTCCAAGAACTAAAAATGATGTCATTATTTTTTTTGTAAAGGTAATAGGGCTAATTGATGGAGTTCTGCAAGAAAAAACCTATCTGCGCAAGATATATGGCAATGAAAAATACAGCGCAATTCAATTAACAACTGCGTCAGGAGTTTGTAGCGCATTAAAAATGTACCTTGATGGAAAAATTGGGAATAAAGGTTTTATTAAGCAAGAGTCTTTATCATGGGATGATTTTATTGAAAATAAATTTGGTCAGGTATATGCTTAACATATTAGAATTTAATAAATTACTTAAAAAAAAACATATGAACATTAAAATATTTTCTTCAGCCTTTATTTTGCTAATCATGTTTTCTGGTTGTGCTCTTGTAACAGATGAGTATCAAGCAAACCAAAGAAAAGTTATTGCGTATTTACTGGAAGATTTGCCTTTGCCAGATGATGCGCAAATTGTAAAAGCTCCAACTGTTCTTCTTGGGACAGGTGAAGCAATTTCTGGAAGAATTATTTTAACTTCAGGCTTTAGTCCTGCTGAAAATCTTATATTTTATGGGACTGAAACCCTTACAACTGGCTGGCGATTAATATCTTCTAAGGTTGGCGAAGAAATAACTCTTGTTTATGCCAAATCTGGAAGGTTTGCAACAATATATATTGCTCCTAGAGGGACTTTTGCAGGATTCTTTGCTGGCGACTACGGAAGCGATATTGATATCTCAGTGGTACATCCGGATGCTATTGGCATTCAGAACCCATATGAAGAACTCAATTACGAGAATTTACCAGAAACACCCTAGTAAATTTTACGTCAATGATCGATTTTAGACTTTCGAGTCCATCTCATATTATTTTTACTATTATCTGTATGACAATAATTTTTGTTCTACCAAGATTTTTTGTTAATAAAAGCAGTTCAAGCAAGAATATTTTAATCATAGCCATTGTTGTCTTAATTCTCACGAATCAAACCATGGATTTTTTTCGAGAAGGGTATGGTATAAATAATTGGAAGCTTGGCCTTCCACTTCATTTGTGTGACTTCTCATCAGCTTCAATTATTTTATATTTCTATACAAAAAGGAGAGAATTTTTCTTATTTGCTTTCTTTGCTGGAATCTCAGGTGCAGGTATGGCTATATTAACCCCGGATGTTAAGTATTCATTCCCACATATTGACTATCTAAGACATATGATAGGGCATTCAATGATTCTTCTTGGAGTTGCTTATGCGATTATTATCGATAATCATAGACCACAACTAAAAGATGTACATAGAGTTTTGGCTGTTCTATCAGTGTTTTTACTACTCATGTACCCAATTAATAACTTTTTAGGATCTCCGGCCAATTATTGGTATGTTGTCGAAAAACCGCCAGGCTTTAACGTAACTGACCTAATGAGCGATGCTCCATATCATATGATAGATATATACATGCTTACGGTGATGGTCTGTTATTTAATATACCTACCATATTTTATAAAAGATAAGCTAGGTCAAAAATAGAACCTCATGCCTAGTGTTTCTAACAAACAAATTCCTAAAAGTTTCAGGGCTAACAGGCCAAAGCTTCTTCAATGGCTTGGGAGAACAGTCTTAAGTATATTTGGATGGAAAGTAAAAGGGGGCATCGAACATGAATATGATAATAAAAAATTGGTTATACTTATTGCTCCTCACACATCAAACTGGGATGGAATTTTTGGCGTTGCTGCAGTAGCTGGACTGGATGCGAGGATAACTTTTATTGGAAAACATACTGCTTTTAAATATGGCCTTGGGGCATTTTTAAGGTATATGGGAGGAATACCGGTTGATAGATCAAAACCTGGCGGAGTCATTCAACATGCCATTGATCAAATAAAAGGAATTGAGAGCTCACTGATCGCAATATCCCCAGAAGGCACAAGATCAAAAGTCAAAGAATGGAAAACCGGGTTTCTTCGCATTGCTAAAGAAATTAATGCTCAAATTGTCCCAGCTTCTTTGGATTTTTCTAAAAAGGAAATTCTCCTTGGGAGGGTATTTAAACTTTCTGGCGATAACAAAAAAGATATTTTAGATCTTAAGAAATATTACAGTGTATTTAAACCCAAACATCCTGAAAAATATTAATCTTTAGATTGTTCAATCATTTTCTCCACCATCTCCTCAACAATAAATAGAGGAGGGTTCCCATGATCTAATACAGCAGAATGAAAGTCTTTTATATTAAATTTATCACCCATTTTGTTCTTAGCTCTTTCTCTTAATTCCAAGATTTTAATCATTCCAACTTTGTAACTAAGAGCTTGTCCAGGCCAAACAATATATCTTTCTATCTCAACTCTAACTTCTGTATCTGACATACCTGTTTTGGATTTCATATATTGCATGGCTTCTTCTCTAGTCCATTTTTTATAATGCATTCCAGTATCAACGACTAATCTTACAGCTCTAAATAACTCACTTTGTAAGATTCCAAGCTCATCGTATGGGTCTTCTGCAAGACCAACTTCTAGAGCTAACCGTTCAGCGTAAAGAGCCCAGCCCTCTGAGAATGCTGAAGTCCTATAACCAAATCTTCTGTACATTGTTAGACTATCATTTTCTAAAGAATGAGCGATTTGATGATGATGGCCTGGTGTTGCCTCATGATAAGCAAGAGTTCTCATGCTATAAGTTGGAGTTTGCTTTATATCATATAGGTTTGCATAAAATACTCCGGGTCTACTCCCATCTAGTGCAGGTTGTTGATAATATCCTCCTGCAGCAGTTTGCTCCGAATACTCAGGAACAGCTTTTACAATAACACCAGCTTCTGGCATTGTATGAAAGTAATCAGTCATAACGCTGATCGCTTCATTTACCATTTCAGTATAATCATTAACGATGATTTCTTTTCTATCAGGCGTATCAGCATATAAATAATCAGGACTTTCATTAAGTTCATTCATTAACTCACCAACACTTTTATTTTTGTCATAACCAAGCATGTTTAGAATTTCTTTCATCCTATTGGATATTCTTTCAACTTCACCGAGTCCCATTTGATGAATTTCTTCAGGAGAATAATCGGTTGTTGTGTAAGATCTTATTCTAAGTTTATAATATTCGTCTCCATCAGGCTGTGACCATATTCCATGATTCTTATTAGCATTTTTCTGAGTCTTAATCATAAAATTCTTTAATAGAATAAAGCCAGGAGTTACGCTTTCATCTATCCCATTTTTTATTGCTTCTTCAAAATAAATTTCTTCTTCACTGCTAATATCTAAGTCTTTAACCTTTTTCATAAATTGAGTAAAAAGGGGATGTTCTTCATAAGTAAAGTTTATAAATTCATCAAGTTGCTCAATAACACGTTCATAGACAAATTCTGGTGGAAAGATGCCGGCTTCTGATTGTTTTTCAAGATCTATTAAAGTTCCTTGATAGACCTCCATAATCAGATTAACTCTACTTATAAAACCTTCAGCTTCAGAAATATTTCGTACTGGATGCATATCGCTTAAGAATTCAATTGTGTTTAAATGAATGCCTCCAATTTGGTTTAAAGGATAGTCATGATAAGGAAAATCCTTTAAGTTTTTTAAATTATTTTCATAATCAAATATAGCAATCTTTTTTGTGTTTTTTTGAACATCTGTAAGCCTGGAATCCTTATATTTGTATAAAGTTTTGAGTGATTTTTCAAGGCTTTCAATTTCATCATTTATATCATCCTCATCTGGGATAGTTAATTTAGAATTATGCTTAGTAAGCCAATTAAATCTATCAAATATTCCTATGTAAGTTAATGCTTCAGGTGAATCAATAAGGTCAAAAGCTAGCTCTTTACCTAAAAAGTGATCAATCGAAAAAGGTTTCATCAGAAACAGGTTTACTAGATACAATGAAGATATTCCAACAACTAAGATTAAAAATCTTTTGACGTACTTAAGTATTCTTCTAATCATGATAAAATTCCATTTTAATTATTTCTTAGTATTATGTCAGAAAAAATAGCCACGCTTAAGAAGGAAGAAGATATATCCATACTCACCTTGGATGATGGAAAAGCCAATGTTTTCTCCTCTAAAATGTCTCAACAAGTAAATGACTGCCTAGATCAAGTTGAAACAGAAAAGGGCTGCCTGATAATTACTGGTAAAGAGGGTATGTTTTCTGCAGGCCTAGATTTAAAAACCATACAAAGTGGTGATATGGATCTGATCATGGAAATGTCGGCAAATGCATTTAAATTATTAGCAAGAATATTTTCTTTTCCAAGACCAGTTATAGCTGCATGCTCAGGTCATGGAATTGCTCTTGGTACATTTTTAATATGCTGTTGTGATTATAGAATTGGTGTTAAAGGAGATTATTTGCTTGGCGCAAATGAGATGAGAACCAATATGGTAATACCCACTCCGATATTAGAATTAATTAAATTTAGAGTTAATAATTCACATAAATATAGAGCTGTACTTGGAGCAGAAATGTATACATTAGATCAAGCTCAGGAAGCTGGTTTAATGGATGATGTTGTTAGCCCAGAAAACTTAATGAAAGTTGCAAAAGAAAAGGCTAAGGATTTAGCAAGCATGGGGCATCCAAGTTACACGATAACAAAAGAGCTCTTTATTGCAGAACCAATGTCTAAAATCAATGAAGCCATGAAGGAGTATGAAAAGACAAGCAAATAAAGTTATTTATTAGTGAAAAAAGAATCTAAATATATCATTCAAGAATTTTCTAGCTCAATAGAACAAAATCTACTAGAACAAATTTATTTTCTTAATCAAGAAAATACCCCAGAGGTTGGCAGCCTATCCTCAACAAAAGAATTACAAAATTTACTTAGGAAAAGTTCAAAAAATTATTATGTTATTTTGAAAAATAGAATCATTGGCTTCATGATATGTTTTAGAGAAAAGTCAGCCTATCATTCTAAAAACTATAAATTCTTTAAGAAAAAAGAAAGCAAATTTTTATATGTTGATAGAATTGCTATCAACTATAAATATAGAAGATTTGGGATAGGAAAAAATCTTTATTTAAAAATCGAATCGATTGCAGCTAATAATGATTTGCCAATATGTTGTGAGGTGAATACGTATCCTTTGAATGAGATTTCAATAAGATTTCATAAAGACCTTGGATTTACTGAGGTTGGAAAATGTAAATTTAAGAATCACTCGGTTGTTTATTTAAGAAAATAATATGACACCTAAAAATTTAATTGATAACTTATTTTCATCGATGAATCAAAAATTTTACTGGAAGACATTTCAAAAGAGACAGCGCTTCTCTTATTAATATTATATAAAACACCTGCACCAAATTTTTGGTCTGTTTCATCTCTCAATTCATATTCAATTAATTCAGGACAAGCTTGATTGGGTGGACATGATTTTAATGCAACCTCGGAGTCTTTTGAGAAATCAACATACAATTTTCCCTCCCATCCTGAGCTATTGCCAAATCTAATTCCCGTAATCACATTTGCTTTAGCATCGTCTTTAGAAAAAGAGTTAATATCAGTTTCATATGCTGTACTCTTTAAACCAACCTCTGCATATACATCAAAGATATTCTTAACGCCTAACTTCAGGCCTTTCGCAGAGATGGAGTCAAAGATATCACCTATCCCAGCATGAGCACCAATTCTTGCCGCATTAATGGCTCTATCATAGGAATCATTAGACATATCGATCCCCTCAACCTTTCTCTCTAAAACAACATACAATCCACCAGGTAATGGTATTGATGCTTTCGCACCTACTGCAGTTTTATCAGTTTGAATTAAATCAATGCTTATAGAAGAATATTTAAAGCTATCTGATGCTTCTTTTTTTTCATCCTCAGCAAGAGAAAATGAAGAAAATCCAAATACCAAAGTAATTAAAACAAGATTTCGCATTACTTATCTTATCAAAATCATCAAAATAATGGGAATATTAGGCCTTTACAATTTATTAAACTATTTTCAATTTATATTATTTAGTAGGTAATTTATTTATAATCATTTTTACTATGAAAAAATTTATTATATTTCTGATATCTATAACATCTATAAATACCATTGCTGATTTAAAAGAGAATTTAAATAAAGACATCGATAAACTTATGGTTAAAGTTATTGAGTGGCGACACGATATCCATGAAAATCCAGAGCTCGGTAACAGAGAGTTCAGAACATCAAAGAAGATAGAAGATCATCTTAGATCTCTTGGAATTAAAGTAGAAACAAAAATTGCATACACTGGAGTAGTTGGTATTTTAGAGGGTGATTTACCTGGACCGACTATGGCCTTAAGAGCTGACATGGATGCATTGCCAGTTGAAGAAAAAACTGGACTTCCTTTTGCTTCAAAAGTAAGAACAACCTATCTTGGAAATGACGTTGGAGTTATGCATGCATGTGGTCATGATGCCCATGTAGCAATTTTAATGGGAGTTGCAGAATTTTTAGCAAAAAATAAATCAAATTTAAAAGGTAAGGTTATGTTTATCTTTCAACCCGCTGAAGAAGGCCCACCTGAAGGAGAGGGTGGAGGAGCTGAAATGATGTTGGCTGAGGGTATATTCAAAAGACATAACCCAGAGGTCATATTTGGCTTGCATGTTACAAATATACCAAATGGAGTTCTTTCAGTTAAATCTGGTCCTGCCATGGCAGCAGCATCAGCATATAGAATAAAAATAAAAGGTGTCCAAACCCATGGGTCCACTCCATGGTCGGGCGTTGACCCGATAATGGCAACAGCAGAATTAATAGAAGCATTAAATACTATTGTAAGCAGAAGGATAAATATTATTAATAACCCAGCAGTTATTTCTGTTGGTTTAGTGAAAGCAGGAACAAGAAATAACATCATTCCAGAAGACGCCGAAATTATGGGAACTATAAGAACGTTTGATCCTGAACTAAGAAAAGAGATATATAAAGAAATAGAGCAAATTGCAAAAGGCGTTGCAGTTGGCACCGGAACAAATATATCAGTTGAATTCGATGTAGGTGGTTTCTATCCAGTTACATACAACGCTCCTAAATTAGTTGATTCAATGAAAGGATCTCTTATGAAAGCTTCACCAGGAAAATTCTATGAATCAAATATACCAGTTACTGGTGCAGAAGATTTCTCCTATTTTTCTCAAGAAATACCAGGTATGTATTTCTGGTTGGGTATTAATAAACCTGGCGTTGGTTTAGAATCATCTAATTTTGGAGAAAGAACAGATGTCGCTGGAAATCAT
The DNA here is from genome assembly GCA_045563715.1 of Gammaproteobacteria bacterium. Classification (GTDB taxonomy): domain Bacteria; phylum Pseudomonadota; class Gammaproteobacteria; order Magnimaribacterales; family D2472; genus SAR86A. The sequence continues at coordinate 491,433 of JBJLIP010000001.1, forward strand.
TCACCATATTTTTATGTTGATGACTCTGCTTTAGATAAAGGTGTCAAAGCTTTTGTTTATCTGATAGACGACTACCCAACAAAATTTTAAAGAATATAATTTACTAAGGAGTTTTAAATTGGCTATACACAAACATATTGAAGAAAATATTTCTATACCGGTAATCGGGGCGCCGCTTTTTTTAGTATCTGGACCAGATTTGGTAATTGCACAATGTAAAGCTGGCATAATAGGGTCTTTTCCAGCATTGAATGCAAGACCTCAACATGTTCTTGAGGAATGGATTATTAGAATAAAGACTGAATTATCTAAATATCAAGAAGAAAACCCCGATGCAAAAGTTGCCCCATTTGCAGTTAATCAGATTTGCCATGGATCAAATGATAGATTAATGCAAGACATGGAAACGTGTGTGAAACATGAAGTCCCAATAATTATTACATCATTAAGACCGCCAGCAGAAGTTGTTGAGGCAGCTCATAGTTATGGAGGACTTGTTTATCATGATGTTATTAGCGTTAGACATGCAAAAAAGGCTGCTGAACAGGGAGTAGATGGCTTGATTCTTGTATGTGCAGGTGCTGGAGGGCATGCAGGTGCCTTATCGCCATTTGCTTTACTTAGAGAAGTTAAAAAATGGTTCGATGGCACTGTAATATTATCTGGGTCAATTGGTGATGGTCATGCAGTCGCCTCTGCAATAGCGCTAGGAGCAGACTTTGCATATTTAGGAACTAGATTTATTGCAACTGAAGAGGCCAATGCAGACCCAGAATATAAAAGAATGTTAGAAGCTAGCGCTGCTGAAGATATAGTTTATTCTTCATTATTTACAGGCGTTCATGGAAACTATTTAAAACCATCTATTAAAAATGCTGGGTTGGATCCTGACAACCTACCTGATGCAGACAAATCTTCAATGAACTTCGGATCTGGCGGAAATACAGACTCGAAGGCATGGAAGGATATTTGGGGTTCGGGTCAAGGCATTGGTGCAATAAAAGATTCGCCTTCTGTTGCAGATCTTGTTAGTAGAATCGAATCCGAATATCAATCAGCTTTTGAAGCATTTAAAACAAAAATTAATGGATAAAACATCATGATAGAGTCTATTATTTTAATTCCGATTATGTGGGTAGTTATGTCCGCAATCTATCTCTTTTTAATAAAAAACAACGAAGGCACTAAGGGTATTACATCGGAGTATCATACAAAAGATGGGATCAAAAGAACTGCCAAAAAAGACAGAGAAGATTTCATAGTATGAATAAAGCCATAGGCTTTATAGGCTTGGGTGTTATGGGGTTCCCTATGGCTGGACACCTGGCCAATCAAAATGGAAATATCTCTGTTTTTAACAGAACTTATAAAAAATCTGAAGCTTGGAATAAGGAATTTAGCGGCACTATCTGTAAATCACCGTCAGAGATTGCAGAATTGTCTGATGTAATAATGATATGTGTAGGCAATGATAAAGATGTAAGAAGTATTATCTCTGGAGATGACGGAATAATAAAAAAACTTAAACCAGGATCTATAATAGTTGACCACACTACAACGTCAGCAGAGCTATCAAAGGAAATAAACGGACTACTTAATTCTAAGAAAGCTTTTTATATTGATGCCCCTGTTTCTGGAGGTGAGTCAGGTGCAAACTTGGGCGAATTATCAATAATGGCTGGCGGTGACAAAGATTCATATGTTTTGGTAAAAAGTATAATAGAGCCATACACAAAGTTTATTAAACATATGGGTCCTTCTGGCTCTGGTCAGCTTACAAAGATGGCTAATCAAATATGTATTGCAGGTTTGCTTCAAGCTCTAGCAGAAGGTATTAATTTCTCTAAAAAAGTTGGCTTAGAGACAGACGATGTTTTTGAGGTTGTTTCAAGGGGCGCAGCTCAATCATGGCAAATGGATAATAGATGGAAAACAATGACACAAAATAAATATGACCACGGATTTGCAGTTGATTTAATGAGAAAAGATCTAGATATCTTATTGAATGAAGCAAGTAAGTCGAATATCAATCTTGATATCACCAAGATAATTAACGAATATTATAAAGATATACAGCAGTCTGGTGGCGGAAGGTTTGACACCTCTTGTCTTCTTAAGAGATTAGAAGAACTAACCTAAAAAAACTTAGACGAATAGATAAACACCCCATAAACAAAAACAATCATTGCCGAGGCAGTCTCAAGAGAATCCATATTCACTGAGTCTGAATTTGCCATTGAGTAATAGGTATCAGGGCTTGAAATTAACCAAATAACACTAGTTATATGAGTAAACATGATCAAGGCAACAATCCAATTCAAAGGCTGAGAGGTAAATACTATTAAAGAACACAAAATGATAAACACCAGCTCTATTGTCAACACGGTATTTATATTTTTTCTTTTTAATAAATATTTTAAAAGGCTATAACCCTTTAAATAAGAGTAAAAAAGAACAAATCCATACAAGAAATATAATGAAGAAAGAAGAGAAATCATTTACAAATTTATTACAGCATTCCCAATCATGTTAGCGCTTTCAATATCCTGATGACTTATAAATCTCCTTCTTTTCTGACTTCACTTCTTTCAACCTCAAACTTTTCTCCGTATCTGGCTGCTAACTTCTCTTGGTTCTCACTTATAACCTCATATGGATCAAGATTAAGTGCTGCACAGGCGGTAACCCAGTACCACATAATATCTCCAAGCTCTCTTTTCATATGAAAAATATTATCTTCGGATGGCGGCTTTCCCTGAAGAAACATTTTTTTTACAATTTCTACAAATTCACCTGTTTCACTTCCTAGACCTAGAGCTGCAGTAAGCAATCTTGGGGTTTTAATGTTCGAGCCTTCTTCAATTTGATCAAAGCTTTTTTTAAGTTGGTCTAGATCAATACTAGGATCACTTGTAACTTTTGTTACAAAATCAGTATAAGTTGTAAAAAATTTTTTGATCTCTTCGCTCATATTATCTCCTAAATTTTATCTAATAATTCTATCATTTAAGCTTAAAATATTTTAATAAGGGTCACTATCCCAAGGCAATGATGAAATAAATTTTCCTGTAAAAGCCTTTTCCTTATCTAGTATTTTTTTATTTAGTAAGTCTACGCCTGATAAGAATTCATAATCTTTTAATATTCTTTTATCTCCTAAACCAAATATTCCCTCAACTTTGTTATTAATAATGTTATTTAGTTTATTGATGCTTTTATTTTCTCTTTGGTGCCACTTTGTTGTTCTTTGGCTGTCCTCATCTTCATCCCAATGAAGCTTTCTTTTTACTTCAGATATGTCTGCATATAAATGGAAAATCGGTGTAGCTGGTATATGGAATATGCCAAAACCTCTTGTAAAAGCTCTTAACATTAGAGAGATCTCTTCCCCATAGAAATAGAAATCAGAGTCATATGGAATTTGTTTTACGAACTCTTTTGTAGAAAATAAAAAACCTGCTGCAATAAGATAACCATGACATATTTCATCATTGGCAATTGATCCAATTTGTCTACAAAAATTTTCTTTTATAAACATAGCATCTTCTCTATAAGCAATCGTGTGAGTATTATTATCACTTTTATTTAATTCAAATTTATTATTATTTATATCAATCACGTCAAAAGAACGAGGGTAGCAAGTAATAACTGGAAGCTGATGCATCTCAGAGTTAACAGACTGAATCTGTTTGAATGTGTTTTATTAGATAAGAGTCCCACCCCTTTTCAAATTGCATATGAGAATCAATCTGTAAATAATAATCCTCCTCATCAAAACTATCTTGTATCCTAGACCTTGCCCAGCAGGGCCCCTCTGAATAGAGAGGATTTATATGCTCGTACTTCATTTGGCTTCTAAATTCTATAGATTCTAAATTTAAAGATTTTGAGGACTGATCACAAACCCCAAAGACCAAATTTTCAGGCATGCATCAGATTTATCATATGCGCTTCTTATTGTCGCTTCCAATAAAGGATCTTGGTAGGAGGCTATTGAAATAAAGATTTTCATTAAAGTTTAAAGTTAATATACAAAAATAGTATAATTTGAATCGAAAATGAAACCAAAAAAAATATCTGAAAACGTAACACTTTATTCCTCAAGTCCTGTGGTTTATGTTGTGTCTGGTTTTTTGTCTGATCAAGAATGTGATGCATTTGTTGAGCTGGGTCGCGGAAAAATGGAAAGAGCTACTGTTATTACAGACTCTGAGCATGAGGTTCACGCCAGCAGAACAAATGATTATTGCTGGTTAGAGCATAGTGCAAATGATATCGTCCATGAAGCTAGTAAAAGATTTTCTGTCTTAGTACAGATGCCAATAAACAATGCAGAGCAATTTCAGCTTGTGCACTATGGCCCAGGCAATGAATATAAACCTCATTTCGATGCTTTTGATAAAACTACCGAAGAGGGCCAAAATAATTGGTTCCCCGGAGGTCAAAGAATGGTAACGGCTTTAGCATATTTAAATGATGTTGAAGAGGGCGGAGAGACAGATTTTCCAGAAATAAATGTTTCAGTGAAAGCCTAATAAAGGTGATGTAGTTGTTTTTCACAATTGCATAGAAGGAACTACAGAAATCAATCCTGATGCACTTCATGCTGGTTCGCCTGTAGTTGAAGGTGAAAAATGGGCAGTTAATCTTTGGTTTAGAGAGTCTGCAATTTATTAATTATCTACCTTAAGAGATCTTTGACTATCTGCAATGTTATATAAGTGCTCCTGTGCTTCAGGTTTCAATTGAGCCACTCCCATTGTTAAAACATCTATTACAGCAGTGTATGCAATTCTTGATGTCACAGGTTTCGATATTCTATTATTTATGCCAACATCAATAGCTAAAGGAAAATCACATATATTTGCTAAAGGAGAATTACCAGGCATTATTCCAATAACTTTAACTCCATTTTTTCTGACAATCTTTACACTATCAATTAGAGCTGCAGTTGTTCCTGACTGAGAAATTGCCACAACAACATCATTTTTTTCTAATGAATTTGCTGACATAAACTGAAGGTGAGGATCAGAGATGTATGATGAAGGTATTTTTAGTCTGAAGAATTTATGTTGCCCGTCCATAGCAACTGGAGCAGAGCCTCCAAAAGCATAAAACTCAACTCTCTCTGCATTAACTAATGTTTCTATAGCATCCTCTAATATGTCTTGATCAATTTGAGATCTAACATTGAGAATTTCACTAATAGTAGTATCAAACACCTTTTCACATAATTCATGAATTGAATCATCTTCCTTAATTTCGTACATAACAAAATAATCATCTGCAGCTAATTGCTGGGATAGATTGATTTTAAGTTCTTGGAACCCAGTGAATCCAATAGCTTTACAAAACCTTATGAGTGTTGGCTCACTAATGCCCATGGCTTTAGAGGCTTCAGCAGTTTTCATTGTTATAATCGACTTGGGATCTTTTAAGATATATTCGCCAACAGTTTTTTCAGACTTTCTTAAATCAGGTAGAGAATTTTTAATTTGCCTCAATAATTTTGTCGACATAAGGTTAGAATATCTAACTTAAACAAAAAAATGAATCCCTAAATGGATGTATCTCATATTTTAGAAAATTTAAATGACGCCCAAAGGAATGCGGTTACTTCTGAAAAACAGCACTTATTGGTTCTGGCTGGAGCTGGCTCAGGAAAAACTAGAGTCTTAGTTCATAAGATTGCTTGGGAAGTCGAAGCGCTAGGAACTAATTCTTCTGCAATTATGGCAGTTACATTTACAAACAAGGCTGCTAATGAGATGCGTTCAAGGATAGAGTCTTTGCTAAAAGGACCTATTTTAGATTCTTGGGTAGGCACATTTCATGGACTATCTCATAAGCTTTTAAAAAGATTTTATAAAGAAGCTGGACTATCAAGCAGCTTTACAATTATAGATTCAGATGATCAGTTAAGAATCATAAAAAGAACGTCTAAAGAACTAAATTTAGATGAGGCCACATGGCCATCTAGACAAAGTCAGTGGCAGATAAACGCATGGAAGGATGAAGGTCTTAGAAGCATAAATGTTGATAACAAAGGAGACTTTTATACAGAAACAGTTAATAAAATTTATAAAGAGTATGAAGAAGTTTGCAAAAGAGATGATCTTGTAGATTTTGGAGAGCTTCTTTTAAAGTCTTATGAGACTTTAGTAAGCTCAACATCTGTCAAAACCTTCTTTCAAACAAGATTTAAATCAATCCTAATAGATGAATTTCAAGACACAAATACTATTCAATATAAATGGCTTCAAGAAATAGCATCGAAAAAGACAAATATCACCGCTGTAGGAGATGATGACCAATCTATATATGGGTGGAGGGGAGCAAAAGTTGAACATGTCAATTCATTCACCGAAGACTTTAAAGGAGCAGAGGTTGTAAGGCTAGAGCAAAATTATAGATCAACTAATATTATTTTAAACGCAGCAAATGCTCTGATAGATAATAATAAAGATAGGCTTGGAAAAAACCTTTGGACTGAAAAACTAGAAGGCGAACAAATTGTTTTATATCAAGCATATAACGAACAAGACGAGGCAAGATTCGTTGCTGATGTCCTTAAAGATTGGATGGAAAAGGGTGGAACCTATGAGGAAACAGCAGTACTTTATAGATCAAATGCGCAGTCAAGAGCAATTGAAGAGGCATTATTAAGATCTTCAATTCCATATAGAATATATGGAGGTGTTCGCTTTTATGAAAGATTAGAAATCAAAAATGCTATCGCTTACTTGAAAGTTATTTTTAATCATAAAGATAACCCATCTTTTGAAAGATCGATTTCTAATCCAACCAGAGGGGTTGGAGAGAAAACACTCGCAAAAATAAGACATACTGCAAAACAATATAATATTTCTTATATTAGCGCCTCAGCAAAACTAATTGATGATGGAAAGATTTCTGGAAGAGGAGGCGCTGGACTTAAAGACTACCTAGAATTTATTCTTGGATGTAAATCGTTTATTGAAGAAAATCTATTATCAGAATTGATGGAACTTATAATTAAAGATTCAGGTTTATATGCTTATCATGCAAAAGAACCTGGAGAAAAAGGTAAGACAAGAACAGAAAATTTAGAAGAACTGATCACTGCCACTAAAAATTTTGAACAAAGCATCTCTGACAATAAAGCCAATTCTGAAATTGCTGAAAGTTATTTAGATATTATTTCCTTAGATTCTGGCGACAGGCAAGCATCAGAGTATGATGATGCTGCACAGTTAATGACAATGCATTCAGCAAAAGGGCTAGAATTTAAACTAGTTCTTGTAACAGGATTAGAAGAAAGTTTATTTCCACACGGCAGATCTATGGAGAGCGCCTCACAGCTCGAAGAGGAAAGAAGGTTGTGTTACGTTGCAATAACCAGAGCTATGGAAAAGTTATATGTTACTCATGCTGAATCAAGAAGACTGCACGGGACAGACACTTTTAATCCACCATCTAGGTTTCTAAGAGAGATTCCAAAAGAGCTAATTAATGAAATAAGACCTAGAGCACAAACCAATATTCCATATAATAGAAGAGACTTTAAAGAAACTAAAATAGAATTTGAGGAGGAGATTGGTATTGCTCTTGGCCAAAAGGTAAAGCATAAGAAATTTGGGGAAGGCATTGTTTTAAATTATGAGGGCTCTGGTGATTCAGCTAGGGTCCAAGTTAATTTTGATACTGCGGGAACTAAGTGGTTGGTTATGGCATATGCGAATCTTGATAAAATATAATGAAAAACCTTACTTACTTACTCACACTTATATTCATATTTGGATGTTCAAATGATACAGATGTCGAATCCGTCCAAGAAATTGATAAAGATAAAACATACAACTGGCGATTAGTAACATCTTGGCCAAAAAATTATCCCGGCCTAGGCATGGCACCAGAGCGTATAGCTGATTTGGTAGAAGAGATGAGTGACGGTCAAATGAAAATAACAGTATATGGAGCCGGAGAGCAAGTACCTGCATTTGGAGTTTTTGATGCTGTTTCTAGTGGATCTCATCAAATGGGTCATAGCGGGGGCTATTTTTGGAAAGGAAAAGTTCCAGCAGCACAATTTTTTACAAGCGTCCCATTTGGATTAACAGCTGATGAAATAAATTCTTGGGTAAATCACGGCGGGGGATTGGAGTTATGGCGAGAGATATATGAACCCTTTAATATTTATCCAATTCCGGCCGGAAATACTGGAACTCAAATGTTTGGCTGGTTTAATAAAGAGATTAATTCTCTTGAAGATATCCAAGGACTTAAAATGCGTATTCCTGGTATAGGTGGTGAAGTTTTAAAAGAGGCAGGAGGCATACCTGTAACATTACCTGGTGGAGAGCTCTACACAGCTCTTCAGACTGGAGTAATAGATGCAACTGAGTGGGTAGGGCCCTATAATGATTTAACTTTTGGCTTTCATCAAGCAGCAAAATATTATTACTATCCAGGATGGCATGAGCCCGGACCAATGCTCGAATTAATAATTAACATAGATGCATGGAACTCTTTACCAAAACATCTGCAAGTTATCATTGAGACTGCTTCAAAAGCAGTCAATCAGGATATGCTAGATGAATATCTCGCAAAAAATAATCAGGCACTCACAGAGCTAGTTGAGGTTCATGGTGTTGAGCTTAGAAAATTACCAGATGATGTCATCGAAGAATTTGAAGCAATATCAAATAAAATTCTTGAAGACTTGGCCAAGGAAGATGAAACAATTGCTAAAGTGTATGACTCATATCTGAATTTTAAGAATAACGTTTCTGCATATCATAAAATTTCTGAAGATGCGTTTATCGAAGCAAGAAGCAAATAGTGCTTGAAAGCTTAACTTTTAAATCACTTGGTGTTGTGAACTATCATGAGACTCTCGAGTTGATGAAATCGCATATCAAAGAAGAAGATTTTAGTAACGAAATTTGGTTGCTTGAACATCCCCCTATTTTTACTCTTGGAACAGCAGCAGATAAAAGTCATGTCTTGAATCCAAAAGATATTCCCGTTGTTCAATCTGATAGAGGTGGTGAAGTAACATATCATGGCCCAGGCCAACTAGTTATTTATTTTTTACTTGATGTAAAAAGATTAAATTTTGGACCAAAAAAACTAGTCTCCACTATTCAGAATTTTGTAAAAGATCTTTTGGCGACCATCTCAATAGATTGTAATTTTATTGAAGGTGCGCCAGGTGTGTATGTAGATAAAAAGAAAATTGCATCAATAGGCTTAAGAATCTCTAAAGGTAAGTCATATCATGGGATAAGTCTAAATTATGACATGGACCTATCACCTTTTAAACAAATTAATCCATGCGGCTATAAAGGATTAGAAGTTACCCAGATAAAAGATTTAAATAAGGATATTTCTAAACTACAATTAGAGAAATTAGCAATAGATTTACTCAGAAAAATATTTTAATTATGGAATTAATAGCAACAACTAAAATCATCAATAGAGATGGCATTAAGGCTGTTAAAAATGGACAAAAGCTTAATAAATTTGCTGACATTCCAACGCCTAAAAAACCAAGCTGGCTAAAAGTAAAGGCTGAATTTAATCCAAATTTTCATAAGGTTAAAAAACAAGTTCAAAGCAAACAGCTGTATACAGTTTGTGAAGAAGCGCATTGCCCAAATATTAGTGAATGCTGGTCTGCTGGAACAGCTACTTTTATGTTGATGGGGTCAGTTTGTACAAGAGCCTGCAAGTTTTGCTCAGTTGATACTGGAAATCCTAATGGCTGGCTAGATAAGGATGAGCCTATGAATACTGCAAAGGCAGTTGAAATAATGAAATTAAAATATGTTGTTCTTACATCTGTTAATAGAGATGATCTTCCTGATGGTGGAGCTCAACACTTTGCTGATACTGTAAAATTAATTAAAGAACTAAATCCTACCACTGCTGTTGAAGCATTAACTCCGGATTTTAAAGGACTATCTTCTTCTATAGATACTTTAGTTAATTGTGGTTTAGAGGTATTTGCTCAAAACATTGAAACAGTTAAAAGACTTACTCATCAAGTTAGAGACATTAGGGCAGGATATCAGCAAACACTAAATGTACTTGCAGAATCAAAGCGCATAAATTCAAAAGTGCTTACTAAATCAAGCATCATTCTGGGCCTCGGCGAAACTGATTATGAAATAGAGCAGACAATGGATGACCTTATAGAAAATAAGGTTGATATTCTAACAATCGGACAATATTTAAGACCAACAAAAAACCACCATCCAATTGAGAGGTGGGTTACTCCTGAAGAATTTGAGAAATATAGAAAGATCGGATTACAAAAAGGATTTCTTGAGGTTGTCTCTGGGCCGATGGTTCGCTCTAGCTACAGGGCTGAAAGAGCATTAGAAAAGAATAACGCTGGACTTTAAGAGTTATTTTTAGAGATATGTGTATAATTAGAACTCAATAAATTATTTCAAAAATTATGGAAAATTCAGTTAAAAATATAAACATGATTGATGCCGTAAAGTTATTTTTTAAAAATTACTTTAACTTTACGGGCAGGGCTAGCAGAAGTGAATATTGGTGGTTTGTTCTTGCCTACTTCATTGTAATTGTTGTAGTTAGCATTATAGAAACAGTGGTGTTGATGTCTGCTGGAATATTTTTAATGTATACGATCGTCCCTAATATAATTGCTCTAGCAATGTTTATCGGATTTTTATCCTTAGCTGCGAGAAGACTTCAAGATAGAGGGCACTCAGGATGGTGGCAACTAGCTACTGTTCTACCAACATTTCTTATATACATTGTTTTGTTTGCATTCGCTGCTTCTGGCGCGGAAAATGTAGGCCTCGCAGTTTTAATGCTTATTCTTGGATTGATTGCGATTGGAACTTCGATAACCATGCTTGTATTTTTATGCTTACCGCCTAAAGAGGATGAGAATAAATGGGGCAGAAACCCATTGTTACCAGACACCAGAACAACTGACCACATAACAGATTAAAAGGATTTAATATATGACAAACTCAGTTATAAAGATAAATATGCTTGATGCTATTAAATTATTTTTTAAAAATTACTTTAATTTTAGAGGTCGAGCTAGCAGAAGTGAGTTTTGGTGGTTTGCCTTGGCTTATCTTATTGTGGCTGTTGTTGTTGCTATTACAGAGGGTTTAGTGAAGGGAATTGATTATGCTGGTTCTGGAATTGCTTCTAACTTACTAAGTCTAGCTCTTGCTATTGGGCAGCTATCTTTAAATGCTAGGAGGCTTGCAAGATAGAGGGCATTCAGGATGGTGGCAATTGGCTCCCATCGTACCAATAATACCTTTGATATATTTTTCTATTTTAGCTTATTGCTACTGAGAGCCCAGCAAATGCAATTGCAGCCGGACTAACAGCACTACTTTTTATTGGAACTTACATAACTTTAATTGTTATGTGGTGCTTACCACCAAAAGAGGATGAAAATAAATGGGGCAGAAACCCATTATTACCGGATACAAGAATGACTGACCAGATAACAGATTAGTCCCTATAAGATAAGTCCTGGAAAAATAATCACTAAAAAAAGAATACAAAGCTGAATAATTATAAATGGCACAACACCTTTATAGATATCAGCTGTCTTTATGCTTTCATCAGCCACTCCTCTTAAATAAAACAAAGAGAACCCAAAAGGCGGAGTTAAGAATGATGTTTGAAGAATAATCGCAAATAAAATTGCTAACCACACAGGATCTAATCCCATCATTAATAGAGGTGGGGCAACCAAAGGCACTATGACGTAACAGATTTCAATAAAGTCTAAGATAAATCCAAGTAAAAATATTATTAATAATACGAAAAATAGAGCGGTATATGAACCACCAGGGATAACGCTAAATATAAGATTGATCAACTCATCTCCCCCGACACCTCTAAATATTAATGAAAAGATTGATGCTCCAATAAGAATGGCAAAGATCATAGTAGATACAACAGCAGTCTTCTCAGATGTTTCCATTAGAAATTTAATACTTACTTTTCTGTTTATTAGAGCAATTATCAAAGCTCCGAAAGCCCCAATGGCCGATGCTTCTGTTGGTGTGGCAATTCCTGCGAATATGGAGCCTAAAACTGAAAGAATTAAGATAACCGGCAGGGCTAATGTTTTAAAAATCTCTATCTTATTAATTGATTTTTCATTTGAATAATCTTTTAAATGCGCATTATTTTTATTTTTATAAATAGCATATATGAGATATCCAATGCATATCATTATTCCTGGAACAATCGCACCTATAAATAGATCCCCAACGGTAACAGTTTGTGAAGACATGCCTGGCGTAGAATATTTGGCAGCTTGAAAGGCATTTGACATCACGTCTCCTAATAGAACTAACGCTATTGATGGTGGTATTATTTGACCCAAGGTGCCCGTTGAGGCTACAAGACCTGTTGAAAAACTCTTTTCATAACCCTGATTGATTAGTATAGGTAAAGACATAAGACCCATAGTTACAACTGTTGCACCCACAATGCCAGTGCTTGCTGCTAATAAGGCACCAACAATAATAATTGATATAGATAATCCACCTTTGGTATTTTTGAAGGCATCTGCCATGTTTTCCAGCATCTTTGCAGCAATGCCTGACTTTTCAAGAATTGTTCCCATGAAAATAAAAAGCGGAACTGCCAATAAAGTCATATTGTTCATTATTCCAAAATATCTTCTTATCGGGATACTTTTAAAGATTGTTGGATCGAATATTCCAAAAGGGATGCATATCAAAGCAAAAAGTATTGATAAGCCAGCAAGGGTAAATGCGACTGGATAACCCATTAACAAGGCAACGCAAATCATAATAAGCAGAATTAGAGGTATTAGCTCCATTTTCTACTCATAAATTTATGAATAATCGTAATCAGCAACGTAATAGGAAATAACAATATCAGAGGTCTTATGGATGTATACGAATTTTAAGCCGCCTGCCTCAGTAGAACCTTCTTTGCTCTGCCAAGCCATGCTAATTTGCTCCATTGAAAAATAACCAATTACAAGACATATGGGTATTAGAAACAAAAGACTAAGGATCATATTGACTGTATTCTTATATTTATAAGAAGCTCCCCTGTAAAATATATCCACTCTAACGTGCTCATCTTTTTGATGAACATAACCAGCACATCCTAAAAAAATAAACGCATGCACGTACATGACTAGCTCTTGCAGGCCTGTCAAACCCACGCCGAAAGAAATATCTCGCAACAATTATCACTATCATCAATAATGTCATGATAGGAATCATCAATGATATGAATGTCCCTAAAGAATTTATTATTTTTTCCATTTTTAGCATTGAATATGTGTTCATGTATTCGTTAGAATACATACATGATTATAGTACTTTCTCCAGCAAAAACACTTGATTACGAATTTGAAGCTAGTGGCAATCACTCTGTTCCAGCTTTATTGAGGTCAATCTGCTAAGTTGATTGCGCAGCTTAAAAAGAAAGAACCAAAAGATATTGCGTCCTTGATGGGACTCAGCGATAAACTCGCAACATTAAATTATGATAGATATCAATCTTGGACAGCTTCAAAAAAAGCCTCCAGCTGATTCAAAGCCATCTATGCTTGTTTTTAAAGGCGATGTTTATCAAGGACTTCAAGCCGAGCATCTATCAAAACAAGAAATGGCCTTTGCTCAAAAGCACATCAGAATATTATCTGGACTATATGGGATATTGAGACCACTAGACCTGATGAAGCCCTATCGATTAGAGATGGGGACAAAATTAGAAACAGCTAAAGGTAAAAATCTTTACGAGTTTTGGGGGGACAGAATTCAAAAGAATGTACTGGATGAATTAAAAAACCTAAAATCTGACCTCTTGATTAATCTTGCCTCAAAGGAGTATTTTTCAGTTTTAGGGAAAATGCCTGAAGATGTGAATGTTGTTTCACCAGTCTTTAAAGATTTTAAAAATGGTAATTATAAGATTATTAGTTTTTATGCAAAAAAGGCAAGGGGTTTAATGTCCAGATGGATCATCCAGAACAAGATCACAGACTTTAAAGATTTGAAGAACTTTAATGTTGATGGATATAAATATTCAAAAGCTGAATCCAAAATAACAACCCCAGTTTTTTTAAGAAAGTCTTAAGAATCTGTTTCGTTAAATTTTTTTACACCCACAAGATCATTAAATAATGCATCTCTTTTTTCGAAGTTGGCAGTCATCGCTTCAGTCATATCTTTTTGACTTAACATAGCACCACTCCATAAGGCATTGTATTCTAAGCTTTCGCTAACAGAATGGTCTCTTGAATAATTCATCACTGCTTTTAACCCATAAATTGCAACAGGTGATTTAGATGCTATCTCTTTAGCAAGACTATTTGCTGCTTCAAGTAACTCGTCGTGTGATTTATAGGTATCACTTACTAATCCAGTTTCTTTGGCCTCTTTTGCATACATTCTTCTTCCCGTATACGCCATTTCTCTCATCTTTGAGTCAGGTATTATTTTTGGCAATCTTTGTAATGTTCCAACATCCGCAGCCATACCAATATTAATTTCTTGTATACAAAAGAATGCATCATCTGAGGCCAGTCTGATATCACAAGCTGTAACAAGATCCACAGCACCACCTATACAACCCCCATGAATTGCGGCGATTACAGGAACTCTAATTTTTTCAAGAGTACTTATGTATTCTTGTAGCTCTTTAGCTACTCTGTAAACCGCTTCTCCAATTCGAGCATGATCAGGCTTTTTGTCTTCAGGAATATTATCAACACCATTTGAAAATGCATTTAAATCCATACCTGCACAAAAATGCTTACCGGTTGATGACATAACAACAACCCTAACGTCAGCATCTTTATTTATTTCATGTAATACATCACCTAGCTCTACCCAAAAATCTCTGGACATAGTGTTGAGCTGATCTGGTCTTGATAAAACTAAATTTGCTATATGCTCAGAAATATCTACCTTAAAACATTTATATTCCTTGTCGATCATGATTTCGCTATCTCTATAGATTCATCAATGATAACTTGCATTTTTTCTACATGCTGAAACGTCTTATGATGAGATAAAACTACTTTTCTTTCCTTGCTTAAGAGCACTAACATTTTTTTAAGTTGCTCTAAATTTTCTAATATTTTATTGTCCATATATAATTTTGTAACTAAATTGTAATGAATAAGCATTATAATGCTCTTACATCATGAAATCACTAAGACATATTTTTTTAATTCCAATTATCTTTTTAAGTACCAATATTTATTGCATTGAAAGCGATAACGCCTTTCAGCAACAATCAATGTTAGCAGTCTTATACCTTAGGACTTCTGCTGAGTATAAAGCTAATGCCACTCAAACATATGCATCCGCAAAAAGACACATTGATACAGCATTAATGGAAAAATCATGGACGGCTTTACTTAATCAAAAAGAGGAATATGAAGACCTTCCACCAGCAATAATTCTTGATATTGATGAAGCTGTTTTGGATAATTCTGAGCATCAAGTAAGAAGCATCAAAAATGGTACAAGCTATCCAACCGGCTGGAAAGAATGGGTCTCTGAGGAGTCTGCTAAGCCATTACCCGGAGTGGTTGACTACCTTAGTTATGCTGATTCTAAGAAAATAAAAATTTTTTATGTAACAAATAGAACACATGATTTAGAAGAATATACAAAGAATAATATTAAAGCCATAGGACTTCCTTTTGATGATGATATAGATGTTCTTCTTATGAAAAATGAAAAAGGATGGTCTTCTGACAAGACAAGTAGAAGAAACTTAATAAAGAAAGATTATCGCGTTATTCAAATTATTGGAGATCAATTAGACGACTTTATTCCTTCTGAGGAAACCGAGGTTAGTATAAACGAAAGGAAGGCACTAATTGATACATATGCAGATATGTGGGGAGAAAAATGGTTTATGTTGATAAATCCAATGTACGGACAATGGGAAGAAGTTTTATATGAATATTGTTGGGAATGCTATCCAAAACAAAGTGATAAGATTAAACAAAGATTAAAGGCACTAGAATAAACCTTAATGAAATTTCTATTCATTTTAACTGCAATATCAATATCTAGCTGTAATTCTCTAAATACAAAAAAAATTAAAATTGGTTCCTAATTCAAAAATGATCACCGAAGACTTCATTAAAAAACATCTTAATAATCTAATTGATTGTGTAAATACCGCTTCAGTTGAAATTATGAAAATATACAGAAGTGATAATTTTGGACAAGAAGAAAAATTAGATGGCTCTCCTTTGACTATGGCAGACACAAAATCAAATGAGATAATAATCAATGCTCTAAAAAAAATATCAGTAGATATACCAATTATTTCTGAAGAAAACTTTAAAGAAGACAATTTAAAAAATTTAAGTAAAACATATTGGCTTGTTGATCCTTTGGATGGGACAAAGGAATTTATCAACAAGACTGATGAATTTACCGTTAATATTGCTTTGATTGAAAATAAGAGGCCAATCCTAGGAATTGTTGGTGCTCCGGTATCAAGAAAAATTTGGAGCGGCTCAGTATTTGATAATAATCAATCAGAAAGCACATCTTCTAAAAAGATCAGAATAGTTATGAGTAAGAGCCATAAGGGAAAAAATGACAATGCTTTTCTTGAATTTCTTGAAAGTAAGGGTTTTGGGTATGAGGTTATAGAAAAAGGAAGTTCTTTGAAGCTTTGCAGTCTAGCCGATAATCATGCGGACATATATCCAAGGTTTGGTCCTACATCAGAATGGGACATAGCGGCGGCTCATGCTGTTTTATCAAGTTATGGCGGGAGCGTAATCAAGATCAAAGAAAACGCAGAGCTAGATTATGCAAAAGAATCTTCTATACTTAATCCATACTTTATTGCATTCAGAAATAATGCAATAAAAAGTGAATTTTTACCTCACCTAAGAGATTTTTTTAAAAAATTGGTATAATTTCTATTATTCATAATTAATTAGTATAATTAATTATAAATTTTTAATATATTATGGGCACACAATTACAACCATCACAGATCAATAGTCCTGGTAAGGATATAGAGTCCTATCTATCTTCTGTTCATGCTATTCCTATTCTTACCAAAGAGCAAGAGCAAGAGCTCGCATTAAAGCTCTATGAGGAAGATGACTTAGACGCTGCACGACAGTTGGTTATTCATCATTTAAGATTTGTTGTTCATATTGCTAGATCCTATCAAGGATACGGTTTGCCACTGGGAGATATTGTTCAAGAAGGAAATGTAGGCTTGATGAAAGCTGTTGATAAGTATGATCCTCACAGAGGTGTCAAATTAGTTTCATTTGCAGTTCATTGGATAAAAGCTGAGATTCATGAATATATTCTTAGAAATTGGAGACAGGTAAAGATAGCAACCACAAAAGCACAAAGAAAACTTTTTTTCAATTTAAGGAGCAAGAAGAAGTCT
The DNA here is from genome assembly GCA_045563715.1 of Gammaproteobacteria bacterium. Lineage (GTDB taxonomy): Bacteria > Pseudomonadota > Gammaproteobacteria > Magnimaribacterales > D2472 > SAR86A. The sequence goes on from JBJLIP010000001.1 coordinate 508,857, forward strand.
TTAGACTGGCTAACAAAAGAAGAAGCTGAAAAAATTGCTAAAGATTTAAATGTTGAAGTTAAAGATGTTTTGCATATGGAAAATAGACTTTCCTCAAATGATTCTTCTTTTGATTCACCAGTTTCAACTGGAGATGATGATGAGATGATGTCTCCTTCTCAATACTTAGAAGATAAAAGGTATGATCCTGAAGTTATTGTTGCTAACAAGCAGGCCTCTGATGTAAATAGCCATGATTTAACTCAAGCTTTAAAAGTATTAGATGACAGGAGCAAAGACATTCTCCAAAGAAGGTATTTAGCAGATACGAAAGCAACGCTTCATGATCTTGCTGATGAGTATAATGTTTCTGCAGAAAGAATAAGACAGATCGAAAATAGCGCTCTTAAAAAATTAAAATCTGTAATGGTAGATTTTGCATAAGATTAATCATTTTTAATGCGCCTTAAGTTTTTACCTTCTTTTGTCAAAAGAAGAGGCCGTATTACAAAAAACCAAGAAGAAAATCTCAAATTTTTATCAGATTTCTCTATTAATAACATAGAGCAAATACGTAAAGAAGCCACTCACTATTCATATTGTTGTTTAGAAATTGGTTTTGGTAATGCCGACCACCTTCAATCGCAGGCATTAGAAAACCCAGACACCTTATTTGTTGGATCAGAGGTGTATATGTCTGGAATAGGAACCCTTATAGGCGCTATAAAAGAAAAAAATATTAATAATATAAAAATCTTTCCTGATGATATTAGAATTCTGTTTGATGATTTTGAAGGCGAGGGCATTCTTGATGCGGTAAAGATTTTATGTCCTGATCCTTGGCCTAAAGAGAGACATCATAAAAGAAGATTAATAAATAATGATTTTTTAAGGCTTATTAATAGACCCATGAAAGATCAAGCAACAATATATATTTCTACAGATTGGGAAAACTACGCAGAAAGCATTAAAGCAATTCTAGACGCTAGCCCTTACTTTGAGCCATCAAAGAATTTCTTTTTAAAAAAAGAACATCTCACGAAGTTTGAGCTTAGAGGCCAAAACGAAGGAAGGGTTATCTTTGAATTTAATTATCAAAAAAAAGGTTAAAAACTATTATACTTTTGTAAAAATTTAGATGAAGCAATAGCCCTGTGGCTAATATTATTTTTAATATCAGGATTTATAGAGGCCATTGAACAGTCGTAATCACTAGGATAGAAAATTTTGTCGTATCCAAAACCTCCATCACCAGAGCTTATTAAAGAGACACGGCCATGAATTTCTCCTTGTGAAATTATAGGCATTGGGTCATCAAAATTTTTTAAGCCCACTAAGACGCATACATAATATGCATCTAGACTGTCTAAACCTAATGTATTGAGTTTATTAATTATTTTATCTCTATTATCTTTGTCGCTAGCGTTGGCTCCAGCGTATCTTGCAGAATAGATACCAGGTTCAAAATTCAATCCAGGAACAACAAGACCTGAATCATCTGCAATCGTGTATTTTCCAGATTTTAAAGCCCCATGTTTTGCTTTAATAAGAGCGTTCTCTAGGAAAGAAGATCCATCTTCGACAGCATCCTCAATATTCAGATCACTTAAAGAATATAACTTATGATTTTTGAATAGCTTATTAAATTCTTTTACTTTGCCTCGATTGGATGTAGCTATTAAGATTTCTTTATTCTTTTTCAAGCAAATAAACTCCTTCAATGGCAAGTAGATTCGGTCTAATTGCAGAAATCTTACTTTGTTTTCCTTGTGAGTTTAAGAAAACTTTATCCTTGATCATTATCTTTTCATCCATACAAAGAGTTTCAAAATCATTGATCGTGCAGAGGTGTATATTATCTGTTTCATGCCAACTTGAAGGAAGATCTGGTGTAACAGGCATCTTGCCAAAAGCTAGATTTAATCTGCATTTCCAGTATCCAAGATTTGGAAGGGTAACAACACATCTTTTAGAAAGATTTAACATCATACTTAGAGCAAGACTTGGATCTTTGAGGCACTGAATAGACCTGGCCATTATGGAGATATCAAAATTTGACGATTCAAATTCACTAATACCCTTATCAATATCTTGTTTTATAACTGAGACCCCCTTTGCTATACACTCTTCTATTTTTGTATTATTTATTTCTACACCATACCCTAGTACATTTTTTGATTCGGTGAGCTCTTTTAACAGAGAACCATCTCCACAACCAAAATCTATAACCTTGCTATTTTCTGGCACCCAATCATTTATTATCTTTGATATTCTTTTTGTCATGATGATTCTAAAAATTTTCTTATTAACTTTGAGTACATATCGCTATGAAATAAAAAACTGTCATGCCCATGATCACCTTCTAAAACAATATAGGATGATCGAATATTATTATTAATTGCTGCGATTTGTATTTCTTTGCCTCTCTCGGGTGGATACAACCAATCAGAGTGAAAACCAATGATTAATAACTGGGCAGTTACATTTTTTAAAGACTCTTCAAGAGAAGATGATTCTCCAGCTGCATCGTATCCGTCCATAGCCTTTGTCATCAATATGTAAGTATTAGCGTCAAAGATCTCCGAAAATTTCTTACCTTTATACTGTAAATAATTTTCAACTTCAAAATCTACACCTTGATTGACTTTTGTATCATCATCTTGGAATTTTCTACCAAACCTAGAATCCATATTTTTTTCTGAAAGGTATGTGATGTGCCCCAACATTCTTGCAGTTTTTATTCCATTTTTTGGGACAACTCCTTTATCAATGTAATTGCCGTCGTGAAAGTTTTGATCTTTTCTAATTGATTCACGAGCAACTTCGTTCATAGCGATATTTTGGGTACTTGATTTAGCAGCTGCTGCAAAAATCCCTGCCTTTATAATCTTATCTGGATAAGCAATAGACCACTGAAGGGCTTGCATTCCACCCAAACTTCCTCCAAGAACCATATGCCATTTCGGAATATTTAGTTTATCCATAAGCATTTTTTGTGAGTTAACCCAGTCAGAAACAGTTACTAAAGGAAAATCACTGCCATAAGGTTTATGAGTAGAAGGATCTATGCTCTTTGGACCTGAAGATCCTGAACAACCCCCAAGATTATTACAGCAAACCACATAATATTTATTTATATCAATAGCTTTATTTGGACCAATAATTTCATTCCACCAACCAATTTCTTTAAGTTCATTTTTTCCAGAAGCATGATGATTTCCTGAAAAAGCATGACAAACCAAAATAGCATTTGTTTTAGTTTCATTAAGCTCGCCATAGCTTTCCACCATCAAGTCAAATGAGTCTAACTTTTCACCATTTTCTAAGACAATGCCAGTATCGAAAGTTATCAATTCAGTATTAATATTCATAATAATCTAAAGAAATTCATTAGAAATACTACTAAAACATTTATTAATATCAATATAAACAAAGGTGAAAAATCTAGTCCACCTGCTGAAGGTATGTATTTTCTTATTGGAGAAAGAGCTTTGTGTGATATTTCCTCAATCAGTTGAACAAAGGGATTTGAGCTATTTGGAGATACCCAACTTATTATCACACCCCCTATGACAGCGTAGAAAATTATTCTTAAAATTGCAATCAGGATTTGAATAACAGCCAATCCAAACAGAAGTAAGTTTTTCTCCTGTCCTCCAAAGAGAATAAACAAAGATATAAATTTTATAAGCAGAGAAATTATAATGATATTAATAATTTGATTAGGCGATAAGAAAAAGATTTTTGAAATCGGTTTATAAATCTTTAAAAACACAGCAACAATTGGATTGAAATAATTTACCTTTAAAAGATTGAAAATCAATAAAACAACAAAAATATAACTTAGTAGATTTAGTACAGGATTACCTATTAACAAAATTTCTAAATCAGTAATCATTAGAAATTTCCTTCGATCTTTTTATAGCGGCATCCAGTCCTTGTTCAAAAACTTTATCTAAGTTATTAGTTTTAAAAGATTCAAGTCCTGCTTCTGTAGTTCCCTTTTTTGATGCTACCGCAGTTATTAAACTTTCAAGATCATTTTTCTCAATAGATAAACTTACGCCCTTCATGAGATTAACCAAAATATTATTAATTTTCTTCCTATCTTTATTGCATAGATCCATTAATTTCTTTTCATAAGACTTTAATAAATAAAAAAAGTAAGCAGGACCACTTCCAATCATTCCAGTAAAAGTATCTATTTTTGACTCTTCTTCGAGTGAAATAGTTATACCAATTCTCTTAAAAAGCGAAACAACCTTACTTAGATTATGTTTTTTAAATGATGAATTAAATAGGGCAGTTATACCAAGATTAAATTCTGAGGATGTATTTGGCATTGCTCTTAGAAATTGAATACTTTTATTAATCTTTAGATATTTTTTTGATTTTATTCCAGCAACACAACTCACAATCTTTGGATTCTTATACTTTTTAAGTATTTCTCTATAAGCAGTGATCGCATCTTTTGGCTTAACCGCAAGAATAAACAAATCGACCTTTACTGATTTATGATTTTTAAGGTTTTTAATTCTGAGCTTGCTTAATATTTTTTGATTTTTATTGCTTCTATCAATGTAAAAGATATTATTTTTTTTATAACCTGAATTAATTAAGCCCTTAATAATGGCTTGAGCAATATTACCACCTCCAAATAAAACAACATTTTTCATAATCTTTTACCAAAGATAGACTCACCAACTCTAATCATTGTTGAGCCATTGATAATTGCATTTTCAAAATCTGATGTTGTGCCCAATGAAATACATTTTGCATCAGGATAGTAACTCTGAAGTCTGTTGCTTAGACTTAAAATTAATTCCATTACTTTCTTTTGCTCCTCTTCATTATTAGTTATTTTTGGGAGAGCCATTATGCCCTTTAAACTTATATTTTTCATAGATTTAATTAATTTAGCAATCTCTATTAGATTATCAGGATCGCAACCACTTTTACTGTCTTCGGATGATATGTTTACTTGAATACATGCGTTAATATTTTTTTGAATCTGCGCACATTCTGAATTTAGTTTCCTAATTATTTTTTCTCTACTTAATGTATGTACCCAGTCAGCATTTTTAGCAATTATCTTTGTCTTGTTAGATTGTATAGGGCCAATGAAATGCCAAATTAGATTATCTAGGTTAATGCCCAATACTTTCTCTTGAAGCTCTTGGGCATAATTTTCACCAAAATCACATACCCCATTCCTGAAAGCCTCTTCTATCATTTGAATATCCTTTCTTTTAGATACAGCTATTAAAGTAATCTGTTTAGGATCTTTTTTAATAGAATTACATGCAGTTTTAATTTTATTTTTAATATTTATTATGTTGTCTTTTATTTCTGTTTGCATATCGTTCTTAGACGAGGATCAAAACCTTTTCTTGTAATCTTTTCTTTGGAATTATTAGCAGCAGATCTATTTTCATATGGACCTGATATAACACTATGAAGTAATTTACCTGGATTCTGCGTGCTGTATACCTCATTTATAGAAATATCTTGAACTTCTATATTAAGAATATTTTGTGCTTCAATTGCATATTTTTTATTTCCATAGGCTCCTACCTGAACAAAATACTCACAAGATAATGAGTTATGGATATCTTCTTCTTCAATTAATATCCTGTCTTCTAATAGCGATGATGGAAAATCAATGATAACTGTATTGGTAGAGCTATTTGGTTTTATTGAAGTTACTTCAGATTTAAAATAAAAAAATGCAATCAAAGCAAGTGAGAAGCTTGCTGTTATTAAGAACATTATTGTATTTTTTGAAATGCCATTATATCCTGTTTTTATTGAACCAAAAGCCTGTCTATTTTTACTATTTTTAGTATTTATTTTTTTTCTTTTTGCAAAATCTTTCATCTAACTACATTTTTTGCATTGGCGATATACCGAGAATACTTAATCCGTTAGAGATAATTTGTCTTACAGCAGACAAGCATAAAATTATAGACTGCATATTTTCTTTAGATTCTGATAGAACATGATTATCGTTATAGTAGCTATGAAATAATTGTGATAAATCCTTCAAGTAAAAGATAATTATATGAGGCTGCAACATTCTTGCTGATTTATTAACAATTTTTGGATATTTACTTATTTCATGAATAAGAGGGTCACATTTATCATAAAGATCTTTCTCAATTGCTTCGATACTGGTGCCTAGCCCTGGATACATTTCTACATATTTTTGTTCTAGAGAGAAAATTCGAGCATGAGCATACTGAATATAATAAAATATATTCTCTTTACTATCCGATTTAGCTAAATTTATATCAAAATCTAAATGTTGATCAGCTTGCTTTGACAAGTAATAAAATCTTGCAGCATCAGCTCCAATGTCTTCAAGAAGCTCTCTTAGGGTGAAAAATTCACCAGATCTTGTAGACATTTTGATTGATTTACCATTTTTAAATAGATTTGCAAACTGAACAAGCTTTACAGTTAATTTTTCTTTTTTAGATCCAAGTGCATCAATAGAGGCCTCAATTCTTTTTATATAACCATGATGGTCAGCGCCCCAGATATTTATTAAATCATCGTATCCTCTATCTATCTTATTTTTATGATATGCAACATCAGAAGCAAAGTAGGTCGCTCTTCCATCATCTCTAATTAGAACCCTGTGTTTATCATCGCCAGAATTTTCAGTATTAAGCCATATTGCTCCATCTTTTTCATATGCTTTTCCGTCTTTCTTCAATTTTTTTATTGATTTTGAGATCTCGGAAGAATCATCATTTAAAGTACCAAGTGAAGATTCATTGAACCAGCTATCAAAAGAAACATTAAAATCTTCAAGATCATTTTTAATCGAGTTTATTATGCTATCAAGAGAAAATGTCTTAACAGAATTCCATATTAAATCATCTAAATTTTTTAGTTTAAGTATTATGTTATCTATTTCTTCCTCTGGATCTGATGATAAATCTTTGATAATAGATTCAACATTATCATATTCAATTTTATTGTTAGAGGTAAATTCTTCACTAATAGAGTCTATATAGTTCCCTTTATATGCATTTTGTGGAAAGTAATTGCTAAGTTTTTTTTGAACTGCTCTTAAGATTACACTGGCAGTTAAAATGTCGATTTGTCTACCAGCGTCGTTTATATAGTACTCTTTTTCTATAGTGGATCCAGTGGCTTTCAATATTCTTCCAATTGCATCTCCATATGCAGCACCTCTTCCGTGGCCAACATGAAGAGGTCCTGTTGGATTAGCAGACACAAACTCAATTTGAACCTTTTTCCCATCTCCAATATTTGATTCTCCAAAGCTATCTCTTTCTTTAATAATGTTATGAAGAACTGATGCAAACTCTTTCTTATGAAGGGTTATATTTATAAATCCAGGTCCAGCTATTTGAATATTTTTAAAAATATTTAATTCATCTAAAGTATTTTTAAGTTTTTCTGATAATTCTCTAGGATTAAGTTTAAGAATGCTGGCAGCAACCATACATACGTTTGTAGTTACATGGCCTTTATTTAAATCATCAGAAATATAGGTCGAAGACTTGTTAAGAATAATTCGAACAGAATCTTTATCGATACTTTCAATAGAAGTAATAAAGAGCTCTATTTTCTTATTTATAATTTCAATCAAGACTTTACTCTCCCAACATAAGTCATATCTCTTGTATCTACCTTTATTAATTCGCCCTCATTAACAAATAATGGGACTTGGATTTCAACATCAGTTTGAAGAGTTGCATTTTTAGTTGCTCCTGAAACAGTGTCTCCTTTAACACCTGGTTCTGCGTTGATAATTTTTAGCTCAACAACGACAGGTGGGTTGACAGAAATTGGCACGTCATTCCAAAGGATTATTTCACAAATTTCTTGACCAACTAACCATTTTTTTGCGTCTCCCATTTGTTCTGAGCTTACTTCAATTTGGTCATAAGTAACTTTATTCATAAAATGCCATGAATTATTATCATGATAAAGAAATTCCATTTCTGAATGATTAACATCTGCTGCTTCAGCACTCTCTCCAGATTTAAATGTTTTATCGTTTGTATTCCCAGTTAAAAGATTTTTATATTTAACTCTCATAACTGCCTGTCCTTTTCCAGGTTTATGAAATTCATGTTCAACTATAGAACATGGGGCATTATCAATGATTAATTTAGTGCCATTTTTAAATTGGTTTGTTGAAATTTTCATAATAAATATATTTTTATGTTATTTTAATAGCGAGGTATCCAAATGAAAAATTTTTTATATTTAACTTTAATATCCGTAATTGTAACTTCTTGTGCTCCAGGTGGCGAACAAAGCATTGAAACTGAAGATTTAGAAGGTTTTCTAGCTATGGTTGAAGAAGAAAATAAAAAGGATGGCCCAGTAATTTATTCAGCATCTTGGATAAGTTCAAACTTTATTACTTATGACTCTCAAAAAGTAATCGCAGACTATGGAACAAGATATACATTAAAATCCTTAGAACGCTCAAGGCAGGCTTCTACTTTTGATAACTTAAAAACAACACCGGAAAATGAGAGAATGTTAGAAATTCTTAAAAGTTCTTTTGTCATGCCACCCCCCTTAGATGAAAGTCTTGCTTCAGAATTATCAGAGATATCCACCGGATTAGAAGCTATGTATGGCGCTGGTGAGCATTGTTACGAAGATGGTTCTTGTTATGACTTGGAGGCATTTGAGTCCATCATCGATAACTCAAGGAATCCTGAAGAACTTTTAAAGGCATGGAACGGTTGGCATGAGATTGGTAAACCCATGAAGCCTATGTATATGCGTATGGTTGAGATTGGGAACAAAGGCTCTAAAGATCTTGGATACGATGGATTAAGCGACTTATGGTTTAGTAAATATGATATGCCAGCAGAAGATTTTTTATATGAGACCGATAGAGTATGGGAGGAAGTTAAGCCTTTATATGACGCACTACATTGTCATGTGAGAGCTAAATTAAATGAGCATTATGGTGATGAGGTTGTTCCCGATTCAGGAACATTGCCTGTGCACTTGTTGGGTAATATGTGGGGTCAATCCTGGTCAAATATATATGACCTCGTCTACACAGAACAATCTAAATCTAATTCTGTTGACGTAACAAAAATAATTCAAGATGAAGAAATTAATGAAATAGAAATGGTTGAATATGCTGAAGACTTTTTTATTTCGATTGGCTTTGAACCTTTACCAAAAACATTTTGGGAAAGATCGTTATTTGTAAAACCAAGAGATAGATCTGTAGTTTGTCATGCTTCAGCTTGGAATTTAGATCCTGCTAATAATGACCTAAGAATAAAAATGTGTATTCAAAGAAATGAAGAAGATTTCATTACGATTCACCACGAACTGGGGCATATTTTTTATTATCAAGCATATAATAATTTACCAACCCTTTTTCAGGGAGGCGCCAATGATGGCTTCCATGAAGCATTTGGCGATCTTCTAACTTTGTCCATAACTCCAGACTATTTGACTCAAATCGATTTTATATCTGAAGAGGAGGCTAGTCTTGCAAAAGAAGATCCAATCGGCCTTTTAATGAAACAAGCATTAGAAGGAATTGTTGTAGTTCCATGGGCATTAATGTTAGATAAATGGAGATCAGGCGTTTTTAATGGTGATATAAAAGAAGATGAGTTGAATTCATCATGGTGGGAGTTAAGAAAAGAATATCAAGGCATAAGTACAAGCGAAGAAAGGTCAGAAGAATACTTTGATCCTGGTGCAAAATATCACATACCAGGCAATACTCCTTATACAAGATATTACTTGGCAAGAATAATGCAATATCAATTTCATGAAGCATTATGTAATGAAGCAAATTTTGATGGACCGCTGCATGAATGTTCAATATATGGAAACAAGGATGCAGGAGAAAAGATAATCTCTACTATGGCAATGGGTCAGAGCATGCCATGGCAAGATGCTTTTGAAAATCTTACTGGCTCAAGAAAATTAAGCGGAAAATCAATTTTAAACTATTACGCTCCTCTTAAAGATTGGTTAGATGAGCAAAATGAAGGAAGAACTTGTGGGTGGAACTAAATATGAAAATAGTAATTAACTTATTAATATCACTTTTCGCTTTTGCTATAGCAATTTCAATCGCCTACGCAACTGGAATTGAATTAGTATTTCGGGCAGTTTTTTTAGCTTTTGCAATTCAATGGATTGCATTTATACCGGCGTATATTTTTCAAACAGAAAAATTTTATGATCTTACTGGGAGCCTTACTTATTTATCCGTAGTTTGGTATTCATTGACATATTCTTCTGAATATTTTGCAAATCTTAATTTAGCAAATCTTTTAATAGTAATTCTTATAACATTTTGGGCACTAAGACTCGGTTCCTTTTTATTTATGAGGATTCACAAAGATGGAGAAGATAAAAGATTCCGAACTATAAAGCCATCACCATCACAATTCTTTATGACATGGACTCTTCAAGGTTTATGGGTTTCACTTTGTTCAATGTGCGCGTTAACAGCGATTTCAACAGAAACAGGATTAATAATTAATGCCTTACTCTATATTGGACTAATTTTATTTGTTGCTGGTTTTTTAATAGAAATTATTGCAGATAAACAAAAATCAAAATTTAGAGCAATTCCAGAAAATAAAGATAAATTTATAACATCAGGTCTTTGGGCTAGATCAAGACATCCTAATTATTTTGGAGAAATTGTCTTGTGGTCTGGTATAGCAGTTATGTCATTTTCTTCATTAGAGGGGCTTCAATACTTAACACTCATATCTCCCATTTTTACATACTTATTGCTTGTTTATGTAAGTGGGGTAAGAATGCTTGAAGCTCGCGGGGATATTAAGTGGGGCAATAATGAAGATTACAAAAACTATAAAGAAAATACTCCAGTCTTACTATTAAAGCTCACAAAATAAATAAGATTTAAAAATTTTTATAAAAAATATACAATAATTGATAGATATTTAGCTTTTTTATATAAAAAAATGTGTGAAAAAAAAGCTTTAAAATATTTTATTTATTAAGCTGAGGCTGTTAACATTATCAGACTTTAGGGAGTACATATAATGCTTAAATTAATAAAAGGCATCTCATTGCCTGCAATTTTTTGCTTGAGTGCATTTGTTACCGCAAATGAAATTGAAGTAAACATGGAAAACGTTTTGGAAGTGGGTAGAAATAATCAAACACTATCTGCAAATTCACAAAACAAGATTGATCAAACTGAGAGACAAACAGATAAGATTATAAGTGAGTTCAAGGTTGTCTCAAAACAAGTTGAAGGTCTAAAACTCTATAACGAACAAAAAAGAATTCAGATCCAGGCTCAGTTAGATCTTATTGAAAAGCTCAAATTTCAAAGGGATGAAGTTGAAGACAGACAACAGCAAATCCCTCTTCTTACAACAGATATGTTAAATGGCCTTGAGATATTTATATCGCTTGATAATCCTTTTAGATTAGAAGAAAGGAGAACAAGAATTGACCTTGTTAGATCTACATTTGGGAAGCCAAAGATTTCAGCATCTGAACAACTAAGACAAGTTCTTGAGGCATACAACATAGAAGCTGAGTATGGTCGAAAAATTGATACCTATGAAGATGAACTTTCAGATGGAACTGTTGTAAATATTTTAGTAATTGGAAGAATAGGGATGTTCTATCAAACTAAAGATGAGAGAACTAGTGGAAGATGGAATAACGAGAAGGATCCTGAAACTGGTGAGGCGGTTGGCTGGGAGGAACTATCCTCAAGTTACAGGAAGCCAATAAGAGATGCAATTAGAATAGCTAAGAAATTGGCACCAACTGATATGTTACTAATGCCAGTTGTAAAAGAGCAGTTAGCTAAAGGAGATGCATAATGAAAAACTATTTATCAATATTATTTATATTATCGTTATCTTTTAACAGTTTTGTATTTGCTCAAGAATCCGAAGAAGAGGTTAGCGAAGTCACAACAGTTGAAGCTCTTCTTGCTCTTGTAAAGCAGGGAAGAACAAAAGAGCAAACTGAAAATACAAAGCGAGAAGCAAGGTTTATGGCTAACAAAAATAAACAAGCTCAAATGCTCGCTGAAGAAAAAGCAGAGTTAAAGAGACAAGAAGATGAAGCTGACAGACTCGAAGCGATATATAAGAAAAATGAAGAAGAGGTTAGAATTGCAGAAGAAGCTTATCAAAAGGAGCTTGGTTCTTTAGTCGAAATATTTGGCCATCTTCAAAGCTCAGCTGGTGAAGCAGCTGTTCAATTTTCTGGTTCATTAACAAGTGCACAATATGGCCCAGAGAGAGTAACGTTTTTAAATGAGTTAACTGGCAAAATGTCAGAAACAACTGAATTACCAACTATGGAAGAAATAAGAAAGCTCTGGAACTTGCTGACTGAAGAAATAGTAGCAAGTGGGCAAGTAGTTTCTTATGAAGCTGTTGTTGTTGATGTTGATGGAGCATCATCTACATGTAATGTTACTAGAGCTGGATTATTTAATGCTGTCTGTGATGGGAAATACTTAGAGTATGTAGCAGCTTCAGGCAAATATGCATTTTTACCAAGACAGCCAGCTGGACGTTATACAAAAACAGCTCGAAATATTGAAAAAGCTGAAGTTGGTGAACAGGTAAAATTTGGAATAGATCCAACTGGACCAACAGGTGGTAGTTTGCTAGCTAATTTAATACAAACTCCTTCTTTAGCAGAAAGAGCTGCTCAAGGTAGAGAGGTTGGTTATGCAATTATATTTGTCGGTATAATTGGTATCGCATTAGCATTTTGGAAACTTTATAGTCTATATAGGTTAGGCAGAGCTGTAAGAGCTCAGGCTAGCTCAAAAGCACTTGACGTGAGAAATCCATTAGGTAGAGTTTTAAAAGTTGGCGAAGATAACTTTAAAAAAGATATCGATACATTAGAGCTAAAACTAGCTGAAGCAATTATGGCTGAAAGACCATCAATTGAGAGAGGAATTAGTGCTGTTAGAATTATTTCAGTAGTAGCGCCTTTGGCAGGTTTGCTTGGAACAGTTACAGGTATGATTGTGACTTTCCAAATGATTACATTGTATGGAACTGGAGATCCTAAATTGATGGCTGGTGGTATCTCACAAGCTCTTGTGACAACTGTGCTAGGTTTATTGGTTGCAATACCTACAACATTATTGCATTCATTTACTGCATCATCTGCTAAAGGAATTATTAGTGTTCTTGAGGAACAAAGTACTGGTATCCTTGCTGAGCGTGCTGAGGGAAGTTAGTAACTAACTATGTGGTTTGCAATTACTGAAGCTTTCTCTTCCATAAGAGATTTTATGGAAGCTGGTGGAAGTGTGCTTTGGCTAATTGCTATATTAGTATTTTTTATGTGGGCTATGATCTTTGAAAGAATATGGTATTTTTCTCACGGTCATGAGTTTTACGTTCAAGATCTTTCAAGCAAATGGAACAATAGATCTGATAAGACTTCTTGGCATGCTTTACAGATTCGTGAAAAGATATTATCACAAGCCAAAGTTGCAATTAATCGAAACCTTACGATCATCCAGACTTGTGTAGTTTTGGCACCTTTATTTGGGCTTCTAGGAACAGTAACAGGAATGATAGAAGTGTTCCAAGTTATGGCTTTTAATGGAGGCGGAGATGCTAGGTCAATGGCAGGTGGAGTTTCAAAAGCAACGCTTCCAACAATGGCAGGAATGGTTGTGGCTCTTTCAGGCGTATTTGCTAGCATTTATCTTAATAGCGCATCAGACAGACATACAAACGATTTAAGAGAATTAATAAAAAGAGAATTATAGGAGTAATTAGATGAGAAGAAATGCTATAAGCACAGCTGTAAAAGATGAAGAGAGTGAAATAAATTTAACTCCAATGCTTGATGTTGTATTCATCATGCTAATTTTCTTTATTGTAACCGCAAACTTTATCAAGGAGCCTGGTCTTGAAATTAATCGACCAGACTCTGATACAGCAGAAACACAAGAAAATGCTGCAATTCTTATTGCCGTTGGACCTACCGGAGAGGTATGGATGGATGGAAGAAGAATAGATGTAAGACAAGTTAAAGCCAATGTGGTTAAGATGCTAGCAGATAATCCTAAAGGATCTGTAGTTATCCAAGCTGATGAAAAAGCTGTTGCAGATACTATTATTAAAGTAATGGATGGAGCAAGAGAGGCTGGAGTGTCAGCAATATCTTTAGCATCAGAACCAAAATAATTTATGAATCAAGTTTTTGCGGCAATTAATATCCTTACTAAACCAGTTCATGCTGTTTACGTAAAGGCATTCAATGCTAATAGGTACGCTGCAGGAATAGGCTTTTCTTCTTTAATAACATTATCGCTATTTTTTGTAATGGTCATTTTAATATCACTTGGTGACAGTGGCATGAAAGAGGACACCTCAGTAAAACTTGCTGATGTCGTAATGCCTGAAAGACAAATAGATACATTTATCACAGAGGTTGATAAACCAGAAAAACCTGATGAGCAGCCTGAGGATATTGCACAACCTGAGTTAGATCTAGCCCCTTTAACAGGATTAGATGTGTCAATAGCAAAACCCAAGGCTAACTTCAAAGCAGGAGGATCTTTTTTTAAAGATGGCTCATATATACCATTATTTAAGGTAGTTCCAATATATCCAAGAAGGGCTCAAGAAAGAGGAACTATGGGTTATGCCTTAGTTGAATTTACAATAACTGATACAGGAAGTGTTGAAGATGCAGTGGCAATCGAGGGATATTGCTCAAATAGCGATCCAAATGATCCTTCCACTGAATTTAGACCTTGTACTATGTTTAATAGTGCCTCAGCTAGAGCTGCATTAAAATTAAAATACAAGCCTAAAATTGTAGATGGCAAAGCAGTTCCAGTTGAGGGAGTGCTACACAGATTTACTTATGTTCTTGATGAGAGTTAAAAAATTATGAATAAAAAATCTTCAATATATTTATTTTCTATTTTAGCAATCCTTTTTGTTGTAACGCCAATTACGATTGAGGCTCAGTCACAAGCAAACAAAAAACCAATAAAATATAAAAAATCTAGAGTTCTGCAAAGCAAAACAGCTAAAGTCATGGCAGAGGTTTATGAAGCCCTTGAGGTGGTTGATGAAAAAGGAGAACCAGCTCCTGATATGGAAGTTGTGTTAAGAAATCTTAACCAGCTTTTAGAAAACAAGGATAATTTGAAAAGCTATGACAGATCAGTTATGTGGAATGCATGGGCATTCGTATATTTCAGTGATGGAAATTATCCCAAAGCCATGGACGCTTATGCCAGGTTAATTGATGAGCCAGAAGTAACAATTGGCTTAAGAGTTGGTGCTCTACTTTCACTTGCTCAGTTAAATTTACTTGAAGAAAATTATGAGAAAGGAATTGAGCTTATACTCCAATGGATGAGTGAAGTAGAAACAATTACAGCTCAATCTTATTCTCTTTTAGGACAAGCTTACTACCAAACTGGTGATTTTAAGAAAGCTCTTTCATCTATGGAGACTGCAGTTACTATGGCAGAAGAAGAAGGTTATAAGCCAAGAGAAAATTGGTATGTAATCATGGCTGCATGTATTGGAGAGATGAAAAAAGAGATCGGTGAAAAAGAATCTTTGCTTAGGCAAATAGATATCTATGAGATCTTAGTTAATTACTATCCTAAAAAACAATACTTTATTCAACTTGGCGGATCATATGGGCAGCTAGGTAGAGAAAAAGAATATATGATAGTTTTGAAGGCAGCCTATCAAAAAGATCTTCTTAACAGAGAATCAGAATATCTTGCTTTGACTCAATTACTTCTTTTAAATCAAAATCCATATTGGGCTGCAGAAGTTTTTGAAAATGGGCAAAAGAAGATGATTACCATCGTTGATGAAAAAACTGAAGAAGAAAAAATTGTTCCAGTAATTAAAGATACAGAAAAGAATTTAAAACTCTTGGCTGATGCATGGAGAATGGCCCAGGAAATCGATAAAGCAATTCCTGTTCTTGAAAAAGCAGCTAAGATGTCAAAAACTGGAGAGGCTTATGTTTTGCTTGGCAATCTATACTTATCAGAAGATAAGTTAGAACAAGCAGCTGACGCAATCTTAAAAGGTTTAGAAAAAGGCAAGATTAAAAAATTATCTCCTGTCTACCTAACATTAGGTCAGGTTTATTTTGAACTTCAAAAGTTTGATGATGCAAAGAAAAATTTTGGAATTGCTGCGAGAGATAAAGATGAAAAAATTCAGAAGCAAGCAACTAATTGGATCAGATTTACTGAGAATGAAGAGATTAGAATCAAAAATTTAGCTTTGAGAAGAGATTATATACAAATGAACTCTACTTAAGTTTCTCATATGTTGAAACCCTAAAGTCGTAATCATTGTCTTTATCTTTTATAAAATCTCTTGAATCTTTTTCTACCCAATCAGACAGATCTATTTCTGGATAAAAAACATCACCTTCAATCTCGCAATTTACCTTTGTGAGAACCAGCCTGTTTGTTATTGGAAGAGTGTCTCTAAATAAAAAACCTCCTCCAATTATAACTACTTCGTCTAGACCATTTTCTTTACAATAATCTTTAGCATTCTTAATTGCACTTTCTATACTGTCGAAAACAAATGCGCCTGCAATGTGATTAATGGTTTGTGAAACGACATAATTCAATCTGTTAGGCAAAGGCCTTCCAATGGATTCATATGTTTTCCTTCCCATAACAATAACCTTGTTTGTTGTATATTCCTTAAAGTGAGACAGGTCAGTTTTAAGATTCCATGGAAGATTATTATCAACACCAATAACATTATTGTTTGACAATGCAACGACATGTGAAATTATCATCACCTACACCGCCATTTTTGCTTTTATAGTTGGATGCGGGTCATATCCATCTAAAATAAAATCTTCAATAGAACATCCATTTAAATCATCAAGACAATTAAGCTTTGGAATAATTAATTTTGGTAATGTTTTTGGATTCCTTGAAATCTGCTCCTTAACTTGATCCACAGAGTTTTTATATATATGAGCATCTCCAAAAGAATGTATGAATCTTTTTGGCTTAAGATCTAGTATTTCTGCGATTATTGATAATAACAGAGCATAGCTTGCTATATTAAATGGCACTCCAAGAAACATATCAGCACTTCTTTGATACATATGACAACTTATATAATTCTTATTTATGTAGAATTGAGACATTACATGGCAAGGCGGCAGAGCCATTTTATCTATTTCACCAACATTCCATGCTGACAATATGTGTCTTCTGCTATCAGGATTATTCTTCAACCCATCAATTAGCTCTATAATTTGATCTTTGCCAGACCAGTTTCTCCACTGAACACCATAAACAGGACCGAGAAGCTTTTTTAAGTCATTATTTTCATAACCCAGATCTTTAGCCTGTTTATCTGCGTTATCAGTCCAGATTGTTGAATATTTCTCTAGATCTGTAAGTTCAGATCTATCTTTATTAAATCTTATTTCAGCTAATCTTCTTTCATCTTCTGATCCCTCAAGGAACCATAAAAGTTCTGAAACAACACCTTTCCACGCAAGAGATTTTGTTGTTACAGCCGGGAAGCCAGATTCTAGATCAAAATCTAATTGATGACCAAAAGATGATATTGTTCCTGTGTTAGTTCTATCATCTTTTTCTTCCCCATTATCAAGGATGAATTGTAACAGGTCTAAATATGCTTTCATGCGTTCTTCCTAGAATGTAATAATATTAAGAAACCTATAAAAATCATAGGAATGCATAATAACTGACCCATACTAAGTGAATCAAAAGCAATATGGCCTAGATGCGAGTCGGGTTGTCTAAAGAATTCAATTATAAATCTTATTGAACCATAAAAGATAAGGAATGAAGAACAAACGGTACCCTTTATCTTAGTTCTTTGGCTTATAAATAGAAGTATTGCAAATAAAGCTAGACCCTCGCCGAAACTTTCATATAACTGAGAAGGGTGCCTAGTTATACCCAAAGGATCAGTTGGAAATATAAAACCCCATTCTCCGTTTGTTGCTTCGCCATACAGCTCCCCATTTAAAAAATTACCAATCCTAACAAGACCGAGGCCTATTGGCATAGCTAGAGCAACTCCATCCATTAATCTAAGAAATTGAATATTTTTCTTTTTACAGAAAATAATAAGTGCTACGATGACGCCAATAAGTCCTCCATGAAAACTAAGTCCACCCTGCCAAATTTTAAACAATGAAACTGGATCATTGAAAAGTTGTTGAGTTTGATAAAATAACATATATCCAATTCTTCCACCGCACATCGCTCCTAAAAACAAACCATATAAGAAAACCATATCGTTAACTTCATCGCTGCTTAGTCCGATCTCATTGATTATTTTATTTCTCTTAAGGAAAAAATAAATTAAGACTGCAGATAATAACCAGGTAATGGCATAGTATTGTATTTTAATAGGCCCAAGTTCTATAAGACTTGGGTTATTAAACCAATCTGATAATTCAATAATCATACTAAAATCATATAGATAGATATTATAAAAAACCACATCGCCATAAGTCTTTTTAGAACTAATTGTGAAAAATAATGAGCGAGCTCTGCTCCATATTTTGCTGCAAAAACACTTGTCATAGAAACTCCTAACAATGCAGGCAAGTATACATAACCTAAGCTTAAATTTGGAAGTTCTGACACTGCAATCCCGGCAACAATATAGCCAAGTGTTCCAAAAATTGCTATAGGGATGCCACAAGCAGCAGATGTTCCAATCGAAGAAGTTAATTTTAGTCCTGAAGCTCTGAAATAAGGCACTGAAAATGTTCCACCGCCAATTCCCAACATTGATGACAAGAATCCTATAATTGAACCTGCAAAAATTGATTTAGATTTATTGGGAGTAATCCTTTTTGAATAAAGCTTAATGTCAAATAAAATTTGTATACCAACAAGGAATACAAATACTGCAATTGATATCTTAAGAAAAATACCTTCTATTTGAACGGCGAATAATGCTCCAGCCAGCGCACCGAAGACAATACCAGATGCAACTGGTTTAAAATGATCAAAGTCAATAGATTTTTTATTTCTATGTGCATTTGCTGATGCCAAACCAGTAAAAATAATACATGAGATAGCAGTTCCTATTGAAAGATGCACAATTACAGAACTGTCAAAACCCAAATTGATGAATGTTCCAATTAGAACTGGCACAATAATTAAACCACCACCAATACCAAACATTCCTGCAAGCAATCCTGCGATTATGCCTAGGGCACCAAAAATAAGGATCTCATCTATCATCATTAAATTCACTACAAAAAGAATATTTTAATTTATTAAGTGCTTCAGAATAGACCCTTTCTTTAAACGAGATAATTACAGTTAGCGGATACCAATAAGACACCCATCTGTAATCTTCAAACTCACTATCAGGATCATTTTCAAAAGATATTTGAATATCTTCTTTTAATTTAAAAAGAAACCATTTTTGCTTTTGGCCTTTAAATTTTTTATCTAAGAATCTTCTCCGACGACTTTTTTTTGGAACATCATATTTAAGCCATTCCTTAACATCAGAAATAAGTTTTGTTGATTTTGATTTAATTCCAACTTCTTCAAACAATTCTCTTTTAGCAGCTTTCAGGGGAGTCTCTCCATAATCTATACCACCCTGAGGAAACTGCCAACTATTCATACCTTTTCTTTTACAAATTAATAATTTACCTTCTTTATTGGCAACTATTACACCAACATTTAACCTGTAACCGTCTTCCTTCATATTTTTTAATTATATTTATTTAAATCTATATTTTTATTTATTAGATATACGAAAATTAAGCTTAGTAATATCAACAAAAGGCTTGGGCTTGAAGCCATTATCCATTGACCTTCACTAGTAAAGTTATATACCTTAGTTGAAAGAGTATCAAAGCCCACAGGCCTTAAAAGCAATGTTGCTGGTTGTTCTTTAATCGATTCAATAAAAACTATCATAATACCAAGCAAAATAGCAGGCTTCATTTGAGGTAGATAAAAATTAAGGAAAGCCTTATATGAATTCTTTGGCTGAGTTAAAAGCGCATTCTCAGATGATTTAGGAATATTAGTCAAAGATGAAGAAATATAATTAAAAGCAGGCGTCATAAACCTTAAGCTCAAACACATAACTAGACCTAGCACTCCATATAAAGTTATCGCAGTATCAAATATCAAATCGAAAGATATTAGTAACCCAGAAGAAATTACAGAACCAGGTATAGCATAACCCGAAGTAGATACCGAGATCATAGTTCTAAGATATCTCGTCCCTTTGTAACTTAGGGATAACGAAATCGCAAAAAATACTGTAAGAAAGGCAACAAATATTCCTAAGAGCGCCGAGTTAAGTAAGAGTTTTAAATGCTCAAATAACTCAAAATATGTATTATTAAAATGCCACAAAAATAATTGAATAAAAGGTATACAAAACACAAATAAGAAAATTAAAGAGCACACCAATGTCGATATATATTTACCAGCTATTTTTAATTCTATTTTTTCAAAGACCTCAGCTGTCTTTGGGGCTATGGAGCCGGACTTATTACCAAAATATTTGCTAAGAAATATAATAAATAAAACAAATATTAATAAATAACCTGCCAATCTAGCTGCAGAAAAATAACTTTGATAACCAAACCACGCATCATAGATTCCAACTGTAAAAGTTTCTATACTTAAAGTGCGAACACCCCCCAAATCAGAAATTGTTTCAAATATAACCAGAGCCATACCTGCAAAAATTACTGGCTTAATGGAGGGAATAATTACTTTTCTTATCGCTGATAAATTCTTATCACCCAAGGATTTAGCTGCTTTAAAAATACCCACTCCAACATAGGAAAGTTGAGCCTTGGCCAGCAAAAATATATAAGGAAACAAAGCCATAGACATAACTAAAGAAGCACCGTAGATATTCTTTATTGATGGTAAGTTAATACCAAATTGCCTTAAATATTCAGATACTGGACTCGCATATTCAAAGATTCCAACAAAAATAAACGCGTAGACATATGCTGGAAATGCTATAGATAAGCTAAGAGCCCAGCTAAAAAATTTGTGTCCTGGAAATTTATAAAATGTAACCAAGATAGCTAACGGAACAGCTATTAAAGCTGACATAATTGCAGATCCGAAAGAAAGAAGTACAGTATTAAAAAATAGTCCTGTTAAATAGTTTTTTGAAGTATATGTAGAGTCTACATCTTCAAAAAAAGCTAGAAAAAAGAATGATATAAAGAAAAACATAGCAAAAGCTAGCCAGGGTAATGAAATATATGTCCATTCTCTTAAGTTTTGCATAAATTAAAATATTTAATCTAACGATTTTGGTTTTGATATAGATTTCTTGCCTTTCATACCAGCCTCTTCAAGTAATTCCATTTGCGTATGAAGGCTTCCTTTGCCTTCAGTGAGCCTATTATGAGCAATTTCATATGATGCCATAGCATCCTGTAACTTTTCAGCTATATTTGAGAAAGCCTCAGAAAAATTAGAATATTTATCCAACAATAGCCCAGCTCTATTTGCTACCTCTTCAGCATGTTTTTGCTGTTTGTCGACTCTCCACATATATGCTGTCATTTTTAATATGGAAATTAGATGTATTGGCGTCATAAAGGCAATCTTATTTTCATTAGCTAATTCTTGAACACTCCAATCATTAGATAGAGCTAAAGAAAGGGCAGAATCAATAGGAACAAATATAAAAATAAAATCTGGTGACTCAATTTCTTCTAGATCAGAATATCCCTTATCTGAGAGTTGCTTCACATGATTTTTGATTGAGTGTATGTGTTCTTTTAATAAGCCTTTCATATCCTCATCATTATCGCTTCTTACATATCTTTCATATGCAGTAAGAGATACTTTTGAATCTATTATTATATTTCTTCCATCACTAAGCTTTATAACAGCATCTGGCCTAAGCTGGCCGCCATCTTTACTTTTATAACTTGGCTGAAGTTCATATTCTAGATCTTCTACTAAGCCAGCATCTTCAAGTGCTTTTTTAAGGATTTGCTCACCCCAGTCTCCCTGTTGTTTTGTATCTCCTTTTAAAGCTTTGGTAAGATTCTGCGCATCCTCTTGCATGCCAGATGTTGCATTAAGCAGATCTTCAATTTTTGCATTAAATCTCTCACTATTTTTTATAGCAATTTCTTTTTGCTGTTCAATGCTCGTCTTTAGGATATCCAGATCTCTTTGGAGTTGCTCTTTGTATGGTTTCCAGGTTTTATCAATCTCTTCTTTATTAGAAGCGTTCAATTTTTTTGAAAACTCCTCAAATTCTGACTGTTTATTTTTGTTATAACCTTCCCTATAAAAATAAATGGCTATTAAGCCTAGTAGAATAGTAGAAAAGCTTAAGACAACTACTAAAAAACTATCCCACATCATCAAATCTCCTATAAAATATCATTTATATTATGCACCAAGAAATCATTACAAAGTTTAATTTACTCAAAGAAAAGCAACTATCAATTGATATAACAAGAGGCAAGCCTGATACAGATCAGCTAGACCTTTCAAATAAATTACTAAATATATCTATACCGACACATTCTGAAGAGGGCATTGATCTAAGAAATTATGGAGAGCCTTTTGGAATTAAAGAAGCTAGAAGACTTGGTTCCGAGTTACTTGATGCGCCCATTGAAAATATTCTTGCTGGAGAGCAATCAAGTTTATTATTAACTTATCAGACTGTTCTTTCTAATTTTCTCTTTGGAAATCCCGTCCCATGGAAAAACCTAAAAAATCCTAAATTTATTTGCCCTGTGCCAGGTTTTGATCGACATTTCATGATGCTTGAAGATTTTGGAATTGAGGCTGTGCCCATTCCTCTGAATAAGGATGGAATTGATCTAGAAGTATTTCAAAAAGTTTTAAAAGAAGATGAAGAATTTGTTGGCATTCTATGTGTGCCAAAACATTCAAATCCCTCTGGTGATACATACTCTGAAGAAAACCTAAGATCAATGTTTGAAATTGGTTCTAACTTTTCAAAAGACTTTCTTTTTCTTTTCGATAACGCATATTTAGTCCATGATTTTTTACCTACGCCTGAGCAAAAACCCATATGGGAAATTGCAACGGAATCAGAGGTACAAGACCAAACTGTTATAACCACTTCCTTTTCAAAGATTTCCTTTGGCGGAGGAGGTATCTCATTTATGGCAACATCAGGAAATTCATTAGAGCTAATTAAAAAAGTTAGAACTACAATGATAATTTGCCCAGATAAACTAAATCAAAAGAGGCACGTAGAATTTTTTAAAGATATTGAAGGTGTGAAATCACACATGAAGAAACACGCTGATTTAGTTCGACCAAAATTTGAAATAGCATACTCATATCTAGAAAAATTACCTAAAGAGTGCGGGAGTTTCTCAAAACCTACCGGTGGATATTTCATTACATACTCTACTTCAAAACCCATTGCTACAAAGGTTGTTCAGCTTTGCAAAGATTTGGGCGTTTTAATTACACCAGCTGGCTCCACTTTTCCTAAAAATGATGACCCTCAAGATAGCGTTATTAGGCTTGCTCCAACATATGTTACAAAAGACGAGCTTGAAGTTGCAATGGAGGTTTTTATTACCTCTATCGAGCTTGCTCATTTTGATATAAATATTTAGTTAGTTACATTTTCATGCGGAATATAAGAGCTTCCATCAAAATGAGAAAATATTTTTTTAATGTCAGGATGATTTGCAGGCCCTCTTTTTAAATCATCAATCAAGTTTTGTTCTGAAACATAAGCGATATAAAAAATTTCTTCATTCTCTGCAAATAAATGATAGAAAGGTTGATTTTTATTAGGCCTAATTTTTTTTGGTATTGCGTTATACCACTCATCAGTATTATTAAAAACAGGATCAAGATCAAAAATGACACCTCTAAAGTTTAGGAATTTATGTTTTACAATATTTCCAATTGAAAACTTTGCTTCTATCAGTTCTTGCATTATATTTATAACTTAAACCATTATTAGGAAAATGTCATGAGTGAAGATATCAAAGTTGTTACCACATATAATTTAGCTAATGCTGAGATAGCTGAACATATAGGTCTTGTTCAAGGAAGCACAGTAAGATCAAGAAATGTTGGATCTGACATATTTGCAGGTCTTAAGAATCTTGTGGGTGGTGAGTTGGTTGGATATTCTAAACTTTTGAAAACTTCTAGGGATCAAGCATACGAAAGAATGATAGAAGATGCTAAGTCACAGGGTGCCAATGCAATTTTAGGATTTAGATTTCAAACATCAACTGTTGCTCAAGGAGCATCAGAAATCTTAGCTTATGGCACTGCTGTAAAAATTAAATAGGAAATATTATGAACAAAACAGAAAAAGTTGCTCTTAGAGAGTCGATTATAATTGTTCTTATGGGGGCAGTTATAAATTTTCCACTACAAACCTATCTTTTATGGTTGACAATAGATAACTGGAAGTGGGCAGACCCATTAAAAATATCTATATTTATACAAATAATAATAACTGTTGTAGCGCTCTTGCGTGTCTATGCAATCAGGATGAGATTTCAAAGGGGCAAGTTTTAATTAGATATCACTCTTCTTTCTTATGATGTTTATGCTTCTTTTTATCAGCCATCATTCTCATCTTCATTCTTTGAGCAATCATGTCTTTGCAGAAAACATCATACACTTCTGAATAATTAGCAGCCAACTCAGCGACTAAAGAAACTTCTAACCATTTTTCTTCATTTTCTGGATTAGTTTCTATTT
The DNA here is from genome assembly GCA_045563715.1 of Gammaproteobacteria bacterium. Taxonomy (GTDB): domain Bacteria; phylum Pseudomonadota; class Gammaproteobacteria; order Magnimaribacterales; family D2472; genus SAR86A. The sequence goes on from JBJLIP010000001.1 coordinate 533,584, forward strand.
CTTTCCAGATTCCGTCACTTAAAGCTAGCAAACCACCAATACCATCCTTCATTTCTCTGCACTCTTTAAAATCCATAAGGTGATTTGGATGATCAGCAAATCTTTCTTTAGCAGACTTTTCTGAAGATTTATGACCGTCAGCAACCATTCCTAGAGATACAAATGTTCCAATAATTAAAAATAAATTTCTCATATTTCTCCCAAATATTTAGATTACATTTATTAGATTACATCTTTTAAAGAAAAGTTCAAAAAAATCTTTACATTTAAATTTAAGTATTCATAATGCGCCGATATTCATACTAATAAGCATATTCTGAATGTTTATTAGTATGAATATGTTAGAAATTATCCAAATTTTAAGTGTTTTTTTCGGTACATTAATAGCCGCACCTCTTGTTGTGTCTAAAAAAGCCAAAAAGAGGATGATTGGATTATTTGCAGTAATCGCTGGTAGCCTTTTTGCAATTATAGTGCAGCTATATTTAGGTTTATATTATTTTGTATTTGCGAATGCTTTTTGGTTACTTAATGCTTGTAATGGTATTAAAAAGATAGTCAGAACGAAAAGAAAACAATCTACTGGTTTTTAAAATCATTAAAATCTAACATATGAATACCATCCTCAATATCATTCATCTTTGATACGAGAGAACTTGCAACATTTGAGGCGTGTATGTTTCTGTATTTTTTAAGGGGCCCAATCATCAAGTGACCTAAAAGATTAGTAATAATTTCAAGTGCAGATATCAAAAATGAGATTTTTTCATCTTTTCTTTTACCCAGCAAATGACTTGGCCTTGCTATTACTACTTTTTCAAAACCCATAGAGATGATCTCTTTCTCAACACCTTCTTTTATATTTAAGTAGACATTTCTTGAATTATCATTTGCTCCTACTGCAGAAATCAGCCCGATCGATTTTGCTCCTAATTTTCTTGCAAACACTCCAATATTTTTAATATATTCAAAATCAACTTTCTTAAAATCTTTCCTTTTTTCTTTTTTAAGATATATGAGATCAAATAGTGAAAGTTTTTTACCTATTGCTATATATACCTCATCAATACCATCCAGTCCTTCCATTTCATTGAGATTATCAAAATTAGTAACTATTTGTTTGAGATGTTCTTTTTCTTCAAGTTTATCCCTTAAGAGTAATGTTAAATCTGAATCACCATCTTCTAATATATTTAAAATATGCCCACCCACTAGACCAGATGCCCCAGCTAGTAAGATATTCTTACTCATTATTTATTTTTTGAATATCTGCAATAATTTCATCAATAGATTTAGAACCATCAACAATATGTTCTGAAAACTCTTCATAGAGGGGTTTTCTTTCAGAATAGATGTCTGATATCGATACGCCATCCGGAACAGCTAAACCTCTTTCTTGTCCGATATCAATTCTTTCAACGATAGTCGCAAGAGGAGTATCGATATATATAATTTTAGAAAAAGATTTCAGATGCTTCATAGAAAGACTCGAATAAACTGCACTGCCTCCTGTTGAAATTATTTGAGTTGAAGAATTAATATTAAGAATGACTTCTTCTTCAGAAGACCTGACAAATTTATAACCAAATCGCTTTTTTATATCTTCTAAAGTCATTTGAAATTTTTTTTCTATAAGATGATCAGTATCTATATAACTCAAATTAAATTTTTCTGAGATAGCACTACCTACTGTAGATTTACCACAACCCGCCATACCTATAAGACTTATATTATTCATCTTTAAATGATGATGGATATGTATTGTGTTGTTTCAAGTTATCATCAATTTGGTACCATGATGCTTTAGAACCAACAAAGACATGATGTGCCTTTGGTAAATCTGGCTTTCCACTTATTACACCAACTGACACATAATATTTATCTGGTTTAGCCTCATCTATAAACATAATATTTGAACCACAAGCTTCACAAAACAATCGTTTGCATTTTTCAGATGAGAAATAGATTTTAATATTTTTCATACCAGAGTTATATTTAAAGCAAGACTTATCTACTTCAATAAAACTTGCAAATGCTGAACCATGAGATCTTCGACACTGAGAACAATGGCAATGCGAAAGATATTTAATTTCTTGAGTAATATCAAAAGATACTTTCTTACATTCACAATGCCCTTCAAGTTTACGCATTTTGTGCAAACTCCAGATTAGCCTTAATAAGTTCATGTGTTATTTCTGTTTCAAATGCGCTATGACCAGAGGAGGGCGCAACTATTAATTCAGCTTCAGGCCAATTTTTTGATAATTCCCATGCTGTTTCCATTGGACATACAATGTCATATCTACCTTGGATTATTTTGGCAGGTATATTTCTAATCTTATTAATTGAGTCAATACAAATCAGCTGATTCTCATCCGCCAAAAAACCTTTATTAATAAAATAATGATTTTCAATTAGTGCAAATGCTAAAGCAAATTTTGATTCGGAGTAGGAAGAAATCATTTCTGGTTTATGGCTTAGCGCACTTACAGATCCTTCCCATTTAGACCAAGCTACCGCAGCTTCCATTTTCTTTTTTTCGTCATCTCCTGTAAAGATTTTGTAGTATGCATCCATCAAATCATGCCTATCTTCTTCTTTAATAGGCTTCAAAAATCCCTCCCAGGCTTCTGGAAATATTCTGCTAGCTCCGTCTTGGTAAAACCACTTTAATTCTTTATCTCTCAACATAAAGATACCTCTAAGAACCAACTCTGAAACTGAATCAGGATATGTTTGAGCATAAGCAAGAGAAAGCGTACTTCCCCATGATCCTCCAAAAACAAGCCACTTCTTGATTTCTAGTTTTTCCTTAAGTCTTTCAATGTCTTCTACCAAATCCCATGTTGTATTATTTTTTAAACATGCGTGAGGCTTACTCCTTCCACAACCACGCTGATCAAATATCACGATTCTATATAATTCTGGGTCAAAAAACCCTCTTACCTTTGTGCTACCTCCACCACCCGGTCCTCCATGAAGAAAAACAGCAGGCTTACCGTTAGGATTTCCACACTCTTCATAATAAATCTCGTGCCCGTCGATTTTTAAGTAGCCTGTTGAATAAGGCTCAATATTTTCAAAAAGTGTATATATTTGACTCACGATATGAGCATTTTTTCAGTGATATCCCACAAACGAGATGCTTCATCAGTATCTATAGCCCAGTCTGCTACACCAAAATATCTTTGAAGAGATTCATCTACTTCATTTTTTCTTTTTGCAACATCACAGTCTTCACAAAATACTCCACCTATATCATTTAGACTTGGGCTTGTAGCACACCAAAGAGCAGTTGATGCTCCTTGGCTGGTGGTTTTAAAGAAATTTTTTGCCATTTCTGATGGTGATCCATCTTCATCCATCCAACCCAGAGCAACCATTTCTTCTTTTTCAAGATGGCGTTGAAGAGGAGTAATGATGCCACCTGGGTGAACAGAATAACCTGATACACCTTTATCTATCATTCTTCTATGGAATTCTATTGCTATTAATGAGGATGCTGTTTTAGATTGACCATATGCCATCCATTTATCATACGGATTATTTTGAAAGTGAATATCATCCCAAAGTATTCCTGTAAGCGAATGTGCTGAGGATGAAAGGCTAACAAATCTAGCGCCATTATTTTCAGCCATTGTATCCATTAATTCTCGTGTAAGTAAAAAATGACCGATGTGATTTATGGCAAACTGACTTTCCCATTCATTTCCTACTCTAGTTTCAGGACAGGCCATGATTCCAGCATTGTTGATTAATAGGTCTAATTTTCTATAGCTTTCTTTAAAATCCTCTGTAAATTTTTTAACAGAATTTAAATTACCCAGATCCATTTCAACAATATTTTCTTTTGAAACTATACCTTCAAGATTTTGAGCAGCCACTTCTATCCTTTTAGCAGGAATGATGACTTTTGCTCCTGCATTAACCAATGCACGGGTAGTTTCAAGACCTATACCTGAGTAACCACCAGTAACAATAGCAATTTTTCCACTGAGGTCTATATCTTTTGTAATTTCATCTGCATTTGACTTAGAGTGAAACCCAGATTGTATTGGTTTTTGTTTTTCAGATATCATGTGTATATTGTAACTTTTTTGTAGAAAAATATTATGAATAAAGAAGCATTCTTTCTTATTTTTACTGCTATAGGAGTAGCAACACTTGGTATAGCATATGGATCTCATCCAAATCTAAGTTTCCTTCCCATCCCTTTTCTAGATAATATCAATATTAATACAACAGATATATCTAATGTCTTTAGTGCAATCATGGGGTTATATATTGCGATGGCAAGTTTCTGGATTATTGGAGCAATTAATAAGTCTTACACAACGCATGCTCTTTGGAGCCTAGTAATTTTTATGACTGGAATAGGCGGGGGTAGAGTAATAAGCATGTTCACCGATGGAATGCCATCATCACCATTTATCCAATTTTTAGTCGCAGAAATAATATTTGCCTTAATTGGATATTATTTTTTAAAAAATAGTATGGATAAGAAAGCTTAGTTCTTAGTAAGTTTCTCCAGATCTTCTGATATTTTTATTATTGTTGCTATTAAGCCAAATGAAAAAATATTAATGATATAAGCAACAACACCACCTAATAAAACAAGAAGAATAAGAGCATCGGGAGTAGATCGACTAGAGAAGATACCAATTGTTAAAAAAATGACAAAACTAATTATCAGAACAATATTAATATAATACAAAACAACAAACACACTTCTAAATCTTTTAGCTAAACTGGTTATGGTGTTTAAGCTGCCGGGTGCTTTTGACGACAAATTATCTTTATTGGATTCATTAGGCTTGCCGTCGTCAGTCTTAAGCAGGTTATTTATGTCTGTGTCCATAACTATTTAAGTTTATGGGCTAGCATACCAATAAATACACCAAGCATAATCCAAGCTGTCCCTATAATAACGCTTTGTATAGGCCAGAAAATCGAAAAACCATCACCAATCCTTAAAATAACAATGACATTTCCAATCATGCCCAAAATACCCACAAGTCCTGCCATGATACAAAAGCCAGCTGCAATAAAACCAATCCTTTTCATCTTAAAAAACTCTCTTTAATTTAATATTTCTCATAAATCATAATACAAAATAAATATTTCTTATGCTATAAGAATGTTAATATACCCCCCATGGGTATAACATTAAAGATACTAATTGTTTCTTTATTTTTCAATGCTGTTGAAGCTAGGCCAATATCATATTCTGGTGGCCATACAATAATGCACTTCAATGACAACATGAAAGAGTCACTTTATTATCACTATTCACCAAGCTATAAATATTCATTTGGTATCGAAAATTTAAATGATAAGGTTTTTTCAAAATCGGATTCATATTTGAGATTTACGTACCTTTTAAATAGAAAAAATAAGAAAGAATCACAAAGAAATCTTTATTTTCAATCCGCTTTTAGCCCAAATGATAGTAATAATTTTTATGGTGTTCACGGTGACTGGGAAACAAGACGTTTGTTTGTAGGTTTTGGCTACAAAAAAATTGAAAATATAATAGATTATGATGATAAATTTATTCAGCTTGGTATAGCTCCTTATCTAGGTAACTACGGAGATTTTCATACATGGCTGATGGTAAAAACAAAAAAGAATTCTTTAAATAAAAAACAAATCACTTACCCAGTGGTAAAATTTTTTAAAGGCAATGCTTTGCTCGAATTAGGTTACGATAAAAAAACAGATTGGGATATTCATTTAATGTACAGATTTTAGGAGAAACGTATGATTAGACTATTATTTATTTTGCTTATGTCAGTTAACTTTATATATTCTGATGAAAATCATGATCATTCTCATCACCATGACGTATATGTGCAAGGAGAAAAATTAGAAGTTGATCAAGAGCGTTTTAAGACTTTCCTAAATGGACTATCAGATTCTCAAGTTGCTGTTATCAACGTAAATGGCATGGTGTGTGATTTTTGTGCTCGCGGCATTGAAAGAACTTTTGCAAGGGATAAAACTGTAAAGAAAGTTGATGTTGATCTTGAAAGAGGAAAGGTGTTGATTGCTTACATAAAAGATAAAGAAATTAATTTTGAAGATATAAAGAACAAAATATTAGCAAATGGGCAAAATGCTATTGATTTCACTATAATTAAAATTTGATAACGTTTTTTATGCAAGACAAGACTGCTAATTTCTTCTCATTATTTGCTTCAACCTCAACACTGATATGTTGTGCACTGCCAGCGATCTTTGTTGCAATCGGAGCAGGCGCAACTTTTGCGAGCCTAATTTCTTATTTTCCGTTTCTCATAACACTATCGAAATATAAGCTTTATATCACTTTTTTTGCTTTTATTATGATTGCTATAGCAGGCTATTTTAATTACAAAACCTATTACATGCCTTGTCCAGCTGATCCTGAATTGGGAAGGGCATGTCTAAAAACCAGAAGACGCTCAAGGATTGTTTACTATATATCTGTAGTCATTTTCATATTGGCAACTATTTTTACTTACATTATTCCAAAATTGATTTAACTATGAAGCATCCATGTCACAAAGATAAAATCTCAGGTATTAGACGTATTAAAGGTCAAATAGAAGGAATTGAACGAATGATAGACGATGGAAAATATTGCATTGACATACTCAATCAAGTTAAGGCTGTTAAAAATGCATTAACTTCTGTCGAAGCCAAAATTCTCGAAACCCATCTTAAAGAATGCGTTAAAGAATCTCTTGATACTTCGAAGGATAATCAAGCGAAGATAGATGAAATTATCAATGTCTTAAAAAGATGAGACTAATTGTTAGAAATATACATAAATATTTAAGTTTTTTTATTTCTCTTCAATTGCTTTTATGGACAGTATCAGGAATTTATTTTGCTTTTAACAAGATTGAACTTGTTAGAGGAGAGCAATATCGTTTGACTAATTTCTCTAATATTGACTTAAAAGAAATAGATTTTAAGATTCCAAAAACTTCAAATATTGAAATCAAAAAACGTTTGGATGAAACCATAATAATATTATCTTCAGATGAGGACACCACTTATCTAGATTCAGGTGGAGTTCCTTTGAATAAAATTTCTTCTGAAATGGCTATGCTTATAGTTAAAGAAAATACAACATTGATCCCTATAGAAGCAGAGGAAATTACATCACCTAAAAAGGGTTCTGAATATAGAGGAAGAACATTGCCTTTATATAAAGTAGTATCTAAAAATGAGAAAGATAAATTAATAAATGTTTATTTAAATATTTATTCTGGCGAAGTTACTGCAATTAGATCGATGCAATGGAAGGTTTGGGATGTTATGTGGGGATTTCATATTATGGATTGGCGTGAAAGAGATAATATTGACAATCTTTTATTGAAAATATTTTCAATACTTGCATTAGTAAGCTCAATAACCGGTATTTTATTATTCTTTAGGATTGATTTTAAAAAATAATTGGTGCCCAGAGGTGGGATCGAACCACCGACACAAGGATTTTCAGTCCTTTGCTCTACCAACTGAGCTATCTGGGCTTAAATTTGAACTTTGGATTATAGGCAAGTTTAAGAGCGTTGTCATTAAGTTAGGATGCTTAAGATCTTACTCTTTCATTCTTTGGATCGTAGAGAGATCCTTTGCCAACTATTTGAACAGTCATAGGATATAGACCATCACCATTTTCATTAAAATATTCAATTAATAATGATTTTCCTTGAACAGCGATCTCTTTTGGCAGGTAACCCATTGCAACAAACTTTTTGATAGAAGGGCAATAAGACATTCCAGTTGTGTATGATCTTCGTCCTTTATTATCAATTGGAACTTCGCCTGAAGCTGGGTCAATTATTGGTGAAATACCAACCGGATAGCGTGGCACACCTGAAACATTCAAATCATCTAGTGTCATAGTACACAAAATTGCACAAGGATCTTCTTCTCTATGAGATAGGTGAGCTGCTTTTCCATGAAAGTCAGCTTCTTTAACTAAAGGTCTTTGAATTGCTGCTTCGATAGCTGTGTACTCTGTCTCAAGATCAGCTCCTTGAAGTCTAAAGCTTTTTTCAAGACGTCTGCTATTTGCATATGTTTCGATACCAACTGGCACTACACCAACTTCAAGCAATGAATCATATAGAGCCAAACCATCTTCTTTATCATTGTTGAAGTATATTTCCCATCCACTTTCACCAACATATGAAATTCTTGCTGCCCATACGTCAACCTTTTTACCACCGGTCAAATTTAGAGTTAAGTTCTTTGCAGTTACAAAAGGGAAGTTTTTAATATCCACTTCGTTAGGATCAACAAAATTACTTAAAGCATGAACAGCTTTAGGCCCCCATAAACCCAACGTTGCAATATCATGAGTTCTAATATCTATGTTAGCGTTTAATCCATTATCGTCTCTATAATTACGCAAAGTCACCCAGTCACGATTTCCGTCAGCACCACCAGTTACAACTCTGTAACTGTCAGCTCCTAAACGTGAAATAGTAAGGTCGGCATGAACTCCACCGTCTTCATCTAAAAAGTTGGTATAAATAACTTTACCCTCAGGAGTATTGTCACCAACCTTAGCCACAGACAAGTATTCCAACATGCGTTCTGCATCAGGACCTTTGATATCCATAATAGGGAAGTGAGATAAATTGATCATACCAACTGAATCGCTCATAGCTAGGTGCTCAGCATTAGCAATATCATATGGAACATGTCGCGTATCCCATTCGTTCTCTCTTGATGGCACTTCTTTAATATATTGTTCAAGTTTTTCTTTATTGGTTGTATAGGCAAGGGCTCTCTCCCAACCAGCTACTTCGTTCTCGAAGTGTCCACCTAGCTCTTTTTCTCTTTCATAAAATGGACTTACAAACATCTCTCTTTGTGTAATATATGGCTCCCTAGGATGAACAGCAGGTGTATATATAGTTTGAGAATTTTCAAATGCTCTTGTTTTTACATAATCCCTTTCTTTTTGATGCGGATAGAATCTCGATATATCAAAAGAATGCATATCTACTTGAGTTTTACCATGAACCATTGCTTCAGCACACAGCCTGGCACAACCCGGCCCATCTTTTACCCAAACAGCTTCACATAACCAAAACCCTCTTACTTCAGGACTTTCACCAATTAGAGAACCCGCATCAGCTGTTACAGAGAGCAGTCCATTAAATGAGCTTTTTTCATCCCAGCCTAGTTCACTAAGAATTGGTGTTGTCTCAAACGCCTTCTCTAGAGGTTCTGCAATTTCTTCAAGTTCTAAATATCTCATAGAATCAGATAGCATGGTTTTATCAGGATTTCCAATATCTTCAGGATCTACAAGCCTGGGATTTTTATCCTCATAAAAGCCCCATTCGAGCATACCACCATGAAATTTTCCGGTGTCTCTGACATATGCTGAATTACCTTGATCTCTTAGAAGAGGATAAACTAACATTTCTTCAGTACCTTGAATTTCTTCATATGGTCCAAAAAATAGAAGAGGATGTTCAACAGGCATTAAAGGAACACCAACGCCAGCCATATCACCCATTAAAGGCCCCCAAATTCCTGAAGCAATAACAACTTTTTTAGTTTTAATTGTTCCTTTATCAGTTTTAACTCCAACAATTCTCCCATCTTCAGTTTCAAATCCAGTAGCTGGAGTATTCGTAAATGTTTTTAGTGACCCTTTTTCTTTTGCACTTTCAACGGCAAAGTTAACAACTTCTTGGGACCTAGGAACTACAAGACCTGCATCTGGGTCCCACATAGCTCCTTTTATTGATTTTTCATCTATTAGTGGAAATTTCTCGACCGTTTCAGCTGGTGATATTAGTCTTACATTTGTACCAAATGCTTTTCCTGATGCAACTTTTCTTTTAAGTTCCTCCCAGCGCTCATCATCACCAATACGACATATCTCTAATCCGCCTTTTTTTAAGAAAAAGCCATTGTCTTCATAAAATTTTCTGCTAAATGCGGTTGTCCAACAACCCAATTTGTCATGCGTTGTGTTATATACAAAATCAGATGCATGTGCAGTAGAAGCAATATCAGATGGAATAATTGTAGATTTTTCTAATCCAACAACATTTTTCTGACCAAATTCAGCCAACCAATACGCAAGCATTGAGCCAACAATACCACCAACACCTACTATTACTACCTCTGCTTCTTTTGGAAATTTTGAATTGGAATTATCTGACATTATAAGGAAATTAAACTCTATTTTTTTTACTTTGTAAATCTAAATATTTATTGTTTAGAAAGACAAAAATAAGAGCAAAAAATATACAAGAAACCTTAATATTTTAAGAATTAAATATTAATTTTTTTAGTCGAGAGCTTTGAATCCTGACGCTTTTTCGTATTCTTCGTTATTGAAGAATTTATCCATTTGATCAATAAGCCATTTTCTATTTTCAGGGTTAGACATATCTAAATGTTTTTCATTAATTAATGTGGTTTGATGAGATTTCCACATTTCCCATGCTTCCTCCGAAACAGAATTCATTATTTCTATACCTTTAGGACCAGGCATCGGAGGTATTGATAACGCTGGCAATTCTTTATTGAGTTTTTTACAAAATATTTTTTTATCCATGATTTTCTATTATAGTCTTTATAGGTTTAGGTAAACCATAATTATGAATACTATCCTTGTTTATCCATTTGTGTTCTAGATTAGTTTGAATCTTAAAGGGTCTCTTATACTCAACTTTTTCAACTGTTATGTCTAATTCTAAGTGTGACAATAAATGATTAAAATTAATTTTTTTTCTTTTTACTGGCTGTTTAAAAAAATTGTTTTTACCGACGCTGTCTTTGTCATAAGGAGTCCATAGGCTTTGCCAAAAACTATTTTCATTTTTTTTAAATAATAAGAATGTATTATTTGAATGAGCAAGCACAAAAGATATTTTTTTCTTTGGTCTTTTCTTCTTGGCCTTAACTTTCATTTCAAAATCATTAAAAGAGTTGATACATGATTTGCTTATCGGACAATTAATGCATGTTGGCGATCGAGTACTGCAAATAGTTGCACCTAGGTCCATAATTCCTTGAGTGTATTCAAAGATATTTTTTTCTGGAGTAAGTTCTTCCGATAGCAACCATAGTTTCTTGATAGAATCCTTGTTATTTAAATCAATATTCTTATATCTAGAAATAACTCTTTTCACATTTGCATCTAAAATTGGATATGGTTTTTGATAAGCAATCGACATAATTGCGCCTGCAGTAGATTTTCCAATTCCAGGAAGTAAAATTAGTTCTTCAAAATTCTTTGGAAATCTATTTTTAAAATCTTTTTTAATTATTTCTTTGGTTTTAAAAATATTTTTAGCTCTTCTATAGAAACCCAGCCCCGACCACAGAGCTAAAATTTCTTCTTCTGAGGCTGTTGAGATTGATTTTAGGTTAGGGTATTTTCTTATGAATTTTTCAAAGAAAGGTATCACAGTCTTAACCTGCGTCTGTTGCAGCATTATTTCAGAAATCCATACTCTGTATGGAGATACATTTTTCCTCCAAGGCAAATTATTTCTTCCAAGTGAAAGATACCATTTCGATATACTCTCTGAAAAATTATGATCTTGTAATGCCAAGCTATTCAATTAGATTTTGTTTACTTATTACTTTGCCACTTTGATTAAATACATAGTGCATTGGCGCACCAGTGGGTATTTCCAATTTAACTATATCCTCATCAGAAATATCATCTAAGTATTTAATAAGAGACCTTAATGAATTTCCATGCGCAGCTATAATAATATTATTATTCTCCAATATTAATGGAAGAATCTCTTCTAAATAATATGGAAGAACTCTTTCGCCTGTTTCTTTTAACGTTTCACCCCCAGGCGGACCTTTATCATATGATCTTCTCCATATTTGAACTTTTTCATCACCCCATTTTTTTCGGCATTCATCTTTATTTAATCCCTGTAAATCTCCATAGAATCTTTCATTCAATGCTTTGTTCTTAATAATATTAATTCCTGCTTGATCAAGATTTTCTAGGATAATCGAACCTGTTAATTGCGCCCTAATTAAGGCCGAGGTAAACATATAATCAAATTTAATGCCTAAATTTTTTATTAGGCTACCAGCGATTTTGGCTTCATGCATTCCTTTGTCAGTTAACCCAGGATTTTCCCATCCTGTAAAAAGGTTTTTTTCATTCCATTCGCTTTGACCGTGACGAACTAATATAAGGTTTCTCTCAATCATTTATACTTTTTTTAATTAATCTTTCCCATTTTAATAGATAATATACAAATGGAACTAATTAATTTTTTAATCGCTCACTATTATCTATCAGCTCCTTTATTGATAGTGATAATTCTACTTTTAGCATCTAACTCTAAAAAGGGAGGAAAAAAGATTTCTTGCCAAACCTTAATAGGTATGTCAAATCAAGATCAAGCACTAATAATTGATATAAGAGATTCTTCGTCTTTTGATGCAGGTCATATCACGGCTTCAAAAAACATTCCATCAAATGATCTTTCAAGAAGATCAAATGAAATTAATGATAACGCTAAATTTATTGTATTGGTTTGTGAAACAGGCAGTGCTTCAAGAAATGCTGGAGAGACTCTGAAGAAGGAAGGCTTTGAGAATGTATGTGTATTAAAAGGTGGAATTAATGAATGGAGGATGTGCAACCTTCCATTAGTTTAGATGCCATGCTCTTTCATTTTCTTTGAAAGAGTATTTCTTCCCCAACCCAAAATTTGGGCTGCGTCGTTCTTCTTGCCTTTAGATTTTTCTAATGCTGTCCTTATAAGCATTTTTTCAATTTTTGTCATTGCTATTTCAGAAAGGCCAGAATCTATATTCATAGAAACATTTTTTAACCAGTTTTGCATACCATCCTCCCAGGAGGTTGAAGGAATATCAGTTACTTCGAATTCCTTAACTTCAGTTGGCAAATCTTGAACTTTCACATTCTGAGAAGGCGACATCAATGTTAACCAATAACATACGTTTTCGAGCTGTCTAACATTCCCGGGCCAATCATATTTATTTAATATAGTCATAGCTTCGTCGGTTATAACCCTAAGATCCTCAATAAGAGAGTCAGAATAATTTTTTAAGAAAAATTTAGATAGATCAGATATATCCTCCTTTCTATCCCTTAATGGAGGAACATCAATCTTAATGACATTAAGTCTGTAAAATAAATCTTCTCTAAAGTTCTTCTGTGATACTAAGTTGTTAAGATTTTGATGAGTGGCAGCAATAATTCTCACATCTACCTTAATAGGCTTATCGCCTCCAACTCTATAAAACTCTTTATTTGATAGCACTCGCAAAAGTCTTGTTTGTGAGTCAAGTGGCATGTCACCAATTTCATCTAAAAATAATGTGCCTCCATTAGCTTGCTCAAATCGACCTATTCTTTTATCTACAGCGCCTGTAAATGAACCTTTCTCATGCCCAAATAATTCTGATTCAACCAATTCCTTAGGAATATCAGCCATATTTAAAGCTATAAATGGCATATCGTGTCTAGGACTATTTTTATGGAGTGATTTTGCAATTAATTCCTTTCCTGTTCCAGACTCACCCTGTATTAGAACAGTAGCTATAGTATTTGAAAGTTTTCCTATAGACCTAAATACGTTTTGCATAGCATCTGATTCACCAATAATATCTAGTTTAGTTTCCTTTTTTAAACCTTTTGTTTTTGGTTTTTCTTCAAGCGCTCTTTCAATTATTTTAATAGCATCCTCTAGATCAAAAGGCTTTGGGATATATTCAAAAGCTCCTCCACCAAAAGACTCTACAGCAGCCTGCATGTCAGCAAATGCAGTCATAATAATCACAGGCAAATCTTCAAAGTTATTATTGATATGTTTTAAAAGGTCATAACCAAGCATGCCAGGCATCTGAACATCTGTGATAATTAGATCAGGCTCACTATTTTCTAAACTTTTTACAAGTTCATCAGCTGAAGAAAAACTTGATGTATCAAAACCAGAGCTTGAAAGGCTCTCTTCTAATACAAGTCTTATAGCCTCATCATCGTCAGCAATCCATATCTTATGCAATTTTAGGCTCCTTACTTTCCAGATTTATAGGAATGTGTATAGCAAAAACAGTATTCCCTGGATTTGAATTAAAAAATATACCACCACCGTGAATCCTAACTATATCTTGAGCTATAGTAAGACCAAGTCCAGAACCATTTTCTTTGACTGATACCATGGGAAAAAATACTTGATCGTGGAGGTGTTCAGGTATGCCTGAGCCATTATCCTTAATCTCTATACAACAAACAGTTTGATGTAATACCCCGTTAATTGGTTTTCCGTATTCAATTCTTGATTTTATTTCTATAAATGCATCTTTAGTGCCTTCAAGTGCTTGTTGCGCGTTTTTAACAATATTTAATAAGGCCTGAATAAATAAATTTTCATCACCATTAATCTCAGGAATGCTAGGATCATAATCTCTTATAAGTTTGACATCCTGAATTTCATCAGCCTCCGCAAGAGCATATACATTCTCTAAAGCAGAATGGATATTAAAAGGACCAAAATTAGGCTTTGCAGGTGGAGTTAAAATTTTAGTAACTATAGAATTTAGTCTATCTGTTTCATTTATAATAATATTCAAAAATTTGTTAGAGAAATCATCATTTAATTTTTTATTTAATATTTGCGCACTGCCTCTAATTCCAGATAAGGGATTTTTTACTTCATGCGCCAGAGTTCTAGCAAGATTTGCTGCAATTTTCTGAGTAGAAAAAGTTTTTGTAGAATCTATTATCTTATTTAGATTGTCTACACACAAAATTTCAAGAATTAGGCATTCAAAGTCGCTACTCCATGAAGCTGTGAGGTCAATAATTCTTTTGGTATTTGCTGATGTAGATAATTCAAAATCTCTTTTTGTTTTTGCCCCGTTTTTATTAATAACCTTCTTCAGTAAATTAACAAGCTTTGCATTTGTTTCTTCTGAAAACTGATCAGTAATAAGATTATCTTTGTTATTTGAATTTAAGGCCCATCCTTTATTTAAGGCTGAATCATTTAACCAAACTATTTTTAGATCTTTATCTAATACAACAATCTCTGAAGCAAGTTGATTTAAAAATGATAACTGAGTTTTATCTACTTTCATCACTATATACCTGCCTCATATATATAATTTAATGAGGCAGATTTATACAATTTCATCTACTTAGTTAATGTTCCTACGATGTGAGACAAGATCTTATACGGATCTGCATTTGATGCAGGCCTTCTATCTTCAAGATAGCCATTCCAGTTATGCTCAACAGTGTATACAGGTATACGGATACTAGCCCCTCTGTCACTTACGCCATATGAAAATTGATCAATGCTTTGGGTTTCATGAAGACCTGTTAGCCTCATATCATTGTCAGAGCCATATGAAGCAATACCTTCTTTATGAACCTCACCTAATTTTTCACACATTGAATTAAATAATTCCTCAGATCCTGCAGTTCTCATTGCTTCATTTGAAAAGTTACAATGCATTCCAGATCCATTCCAGTCTCCTGTTTTTGGCTTAGGATGAATGTTTACACCAACACCAAACTCTTCAGCTATTTTATATAGTAAATACCTGCTGACCCATAAATCATCAGCAGCTTTAATACCTTTTCCAAAACACTGATATTCCCATTGCCCTAAAGCCACTTCAGCATTTGTTCCTGTTAGTTCTATTCCAAGATCTAAGCATGCATACAGATGAGCATCTGAGATTTCTCTTCCAATAACGTTACCAGAACCTACTGCACAATAGTATGGTCCTTGTGGTCCAGGTTCACCATTTTCCCACCCCAACGGCTCACCGGTTTCAGGATCAGTGAAAAAGTACTCTTGTTCAAATCCAAACCACCATTCATCAGTTACAACTTCAGCTGCAGCTGCTCTATAATTAGATGGGTGAGTAGTGTGGTCTGCCGATTGAACCTGAGTCATTACTAGATCATGTCCATTTGGATTTTCATATGTCTGAACTGGCAAAATTAAGCAGTCAGAACTTCCCCCATCAGCTTGTTCTGTTGAAGAACCATCAAATGACCAATCTGGAGGCGTATCAGACTTTGTTGCTTTAACTTTGCTCCTCATTGATGACTCTGGTTTATAACCATCAAGCCAAATATATTCATAAGTTTTCATTAATTTCTCCTAAAAAATAAGTATCATTATAAATTATGCAATTTGAATGCCAATATAAAAATTAATATTTGCACTTATATTGATACTATTATGCATTATTTATGTGCAAAAAAAAGATTTTTGCACATTTTTGAATCATTTTATTAAATTTCTAGGAAAAACTTTATTTTTCTTAGATTCTTTTCTAAAGACTCATAGGAATGATTGCCACCAAAAAAAATATCAATATCTGATCCTTTAAAATAAGAATATGCATCAATATAATCCAATACTTCATCACCAGACTCCACCAATACAAGAGTATTCTCTTGATTTTGAAACGACTTAAATGATATTGACCTAATAAAATTCATATCAGCTTTTGATAAAGTAAATTTTTCTCCTGTAGAATAATTTTCATTTTTACCTAGATGAATATCAAAACCCTTCAAAGGAGGTGTTGCTGGATTTATGAGTACAGCTTTAGAATTATGCAAACTAGAAAAGTAAGCTGCATAATAACCCCCTAATGAACTTCCAATAAAAGCAATAGGCTTCTCATTGATATCTATAAGCTTCTTTATTTCTTCAACAGCGTACTTAAAATTATTATTTAAGTCTGGAATAATTACTTTTATATCCTTGTCTAAAGATGAGATATATTCTTTAAAAATGATTGCTTTGTTTGAATCAGACGAAGATGCAAAACCATGAAAATAAAGGATAGTTTTTATCATTAAAACTTAATATTTGGATTAAGTCCTATCATTAATATGCTTTCTAACCACTCTGTTAAAAATCTATTTTGTTGTAACTGTTCATCCCTTGATTGGGATTTAGATATTTTCATAAAATAAGGAATTGCCTTTTCTCCCTGATACGAAATAACTTCAGCAAGTTTTGCATCAATACAGACCTGAACTCTCATAATAAAGGAATTAAAAACTCCATAGTCAACATTTTGTTTGGCCTCTATTATTAACGTATGCTTAGATCTATTAATCACATGAAATGTGATCATATTTGATGTGGAGTCTGGATTTATAGTTTCAAAAGAATAAATATTTTTTGAAAAGTTCTGCAGTATTTTTTTCATGCGTAAAAAGTTAGCTTCACAAACGGATAGCTGATGCGAGGTTTTTGGCAGCTTTTTTAGCATTAATAAATTTTATATTCTTTCTTAAAAGGTGTATATCTTTGACAAGCCTTAAAATATGTATCAATCTCTAAAATTTCTTTCTTACAAAAATCATTTATTGCATTTTTAAAATCTTTTTCTCTAATATAGTGGTAAGAATAAGTCTTTTGTGGCTCAAAACCTCTTCTGATTTTATGCTCCCCCTGAACCCCGGGATCAAAGCTGCTTATTTTATTCTTGATACAGTATTCTATACCTTGATAGTAACAACACTCAAAATGAAGAGAGTCAATGTTATAGATTGAACCCCAATGCCTTCCATACAAAGTATCTCCACCATTAAAACATAATGATCCTGCAATATTTTTTTCGTCAATCTTTGCAAAAAATATTACTGGCTTAACAGACTCTCTTTGTTTATGGATCATTCTAAAAAATTCTTTATTGAGATAGGGTTGTTGCAACCGTTGTTCATACGTATTTTTATAAAATACGTAAAATTCATCCCAATCACTCTGTTGAAGATTTTTAGAATCTTTAATCTCAATTTTGATGTTAAGTTCAGATATTTTTTTTCTTTCAGAGCGTATATTTTTTCTTTGTCGCGATTTAAAGATACTTAGGTAATCATCAAAACAAGAATAATCTTTATTTTTCCAAACAAACTTATATCCGTTTCTTTCAATAAAATTGCTTCTTTTTAAATCCTCTTCTAACTCTTTATCTGGAAATAGCACGTGCCAGGTTTCAATGTTTTTAGAAGCCATATACTCCAATGTTTCTTCAAAAAATAAGTCGTTTGCCTGATTTCCAATAATTTTCTTACTTTCACATGGCGTAAAGGGGATTGCAGACAAAAGCTTTGGATAGTATTTTCTACCAGCACGATTTAAGGCATATGACCAAGAATGATCAAATACAAATTCACCATGGCTGTTATTTTTTAAGTAGATCGGCATAAAGCCATCAAGCTTATTGTTATTGAAATAGGCGAGATGATTTGGCTCCCAGCCGGTATTGCCTGTTACACATTCCGATAATTCTAAAGAAGACAAAAAATCATAGTTTAAAAATGGAGAACAATAGTTTTTTGTTAGCTCATCAAAATCGGACTTTTCAAGTGAGGAAATATTATTAATGAATTTTAAAATTTGGTCCTCCTAAATTAAATAAAAAATATTTCAAACATAAAACCCATGACACATAAAAGACCAACCCAATTATTTATTTTAAAAGCTTCTAAAAATAGTGATCTCTTTATGAGCCTATTTTGATAAAAAAATAGAAAAATTAATCCAATAAACATGAATGAAATATAAAATGAAAATTTATTTATTATTGCCAAATATACTAAAGAGATATAAAAAATTAGGTGAAGAATTTGTGCATACTTTACTGCATTTTTTCCCCACAAAATTGCAGTAGAGTTAATATTAATTTTTGTATCATCCTCCTTATCTTCAAGAGCATAGTAAGTATCAAAGCTAATGATCCAAGCAATAATACCAATATAAAGCACCATCAAAGATAAAGAGAAAGTTGAGGATTGAAGTGAATATGATATCAAGCATCCAGATCCAAATGTAATACCTAAAATAAATTGTGGTGCAACGAAGAACCTTTTAGTTAAAGGATAAATCATTATCAAGATTCCGAAGAATATAGATATCTTAATCGTAAGCGGATTAGTAAATGTAAGTAAAAAAATCGATGAGAGAGCTAGAATGATAAAAAATACCCAAGCCTCGAGAGTTGAAATAAATCCAGCTGCTATTGGTCTGTTTGCAGTCCTTGCAACCAGTTTATCAATCTTGTAATCATTAATATCATTAATAACACACCCACAAGATCTAACTAGAACTGAGCCGACTATGACGATAATATAATTTTTGAAATCTATTGATCCTGAATTATTAGCTCCAAGCAATAGGCCTAAAAGCGAAGGCCACATTAACAGATATATTCCTATTGGCTTGTCCAACCTAGCTAATTGTATAAATGAAAAAATTTTTCTATTCATCTGCATCTATTAAAAAAACTTCCATAACTGATAAAGGGTGATTATTGACAATGTATTTAGATTTTCTTCCCCAAAACAATTTTTTATCATTTCTAAATTTAGCAAATACGATTTTAGTTCTTTTAAATATTTCTTTTTCAAATAGGATGTCACCAAGAGGCTTTGTGCCAAGTTCCCCGAGCTTAGCGAAACCCTTTTCAATGGTAATCAATGGAATCAATGATCTCGCAAAAACTTTTGGTTTATCATTACCCATAAGAATAACTTCTCTTGTTTTTATCATTCCTAAATTTTCTCCGAGAAAATCAGCTTCCGAATCTTCAACTTTATCTATATCGTCTATGAGAAGATTTAACTTAAACACTTCTGAGGATTTTATTTTTTTTGTAATAGGACCATCTTCTAGAAGCCAGGACTTGATATATTTATTGTGAAGCTCATCATTCATTTCGTGATATGAGATCCATGATGATATTTGCTTAAGCTTCATTAATTTAATTATCCAAATCTGATATTATAGCTCCGTTGTATTAAACGAAATAAGTTAATTTATAGATTAAAAATATGAAGTATAAGAAATGGGAGTGTATTGTCTGCGGGCTTATATATGATGAAGAGCTAGGTTGGCCTGACGATGGTATTGAGCCTGGAACTGCATGGGATGATGTGCCTGAAGATTGGTTATGTCCAGAATGCGGTGTTGGTAAAGAAGATTTTGATATGATAGAAATATGAGCACACTATCTGCACCAAAAAACCTCACAAGAAATGTCTTAATTGGAATGGCTGCTGGAGTAGCAGTTGCATCGGCATTTTATTATGGCCAATCCATGATTTCAGATTCAGTTTATCTAGGTATTCAAAACTATGTTTTTAATTTAGGAGGCCAAGTATTCAAAAACCTCCTAATGTTGGTGGTAGTTCCTTTAGTCTTCTTCTCTTTAGTTACTGGAATATCTTCTCTTTCAAATATGGTAAAGCTAGGATCAATAGCTTTAAAGACCGTAGGTCTTTATTTATTTACAACTGCAATCGCTGTAACCTTTGCCTTGATATTTGGATGGGCATTTGGTTTATCTGGAGAAGGTGTGCCAATGGGGGAGTATGATGAAAAAGCACTAACTTATTGCATTCCTGGTATGGCTTCTAATTCAATATATTGCACGGTATTGAATATATTCCCTAATAATATTTTTGGCGCATTTATTCAAAATAATATGCTTGGAATTGTTTTTATTAGTATTTTATTTGGGATCGCTTTGAATCTTACTGATGATCTTACTGGTGGTTTTTCAAAAACCTTCGAAAAATTAAATACTGTTTTTATTAAGATAGTTTTAATAATAATTAGCTATGCTCCAATTGGTGTCTTTTGCCTAATGGGAAGTTACGTTATGTCAAAGGGATTAAATATTTTTGGCGATTTAGCCCAATATGTTTTATTGCTAATCTTTGTTTTAATTTTTCATTTAGTTTTTACTTATTCACTAATACTTAAACTTTTTGCAAATCTAAACCCGATAACTTTTTTTAAAAAAATGAAAAATGTTATCTTATTTGCATTTTCTACATCTTCAAGCGCTGCAACCATTCCTATTACATTAAAAACAGTCACAGATGACCTGGGTGTAAAGAAAGATGTCTCATCTTTTGTTGTTCCAGTCGGAGCAACTATTAATATGGATGGAACCGCAATTATGCAAGGCTTAGCAACTATGTTTGTTGCCAGCGTTGCATTATATGATTTAACTTTAGTTGACTACATGCAAATTGTTTTACTAGCAATTATTGCCTCAATAGGAACCGCAGCAGTTCCATCCGCAGGAATAATAACATTAACTCTAATTCTTGGATCGCTAGGTCTTGGCTTAGACGCAATAGGCTTAATTCTTGCTGTAGACAGGATACTAGATATGCTGAGGACTTCTATAAATGTTTGCGGTGATGCTGCTGTGGCATGTGTCGTTGCTAACTCTGAAGATATGCTTGATAAAAACATATTCAATAAATAGATTTAAAATAAAGGTTTTTTATAAATTATTTGATAGAATGCTCTTTTAAAATAAGGGGTTTTTTATGGATATAACAATAATTCCACCAGTTCTTGGGGTAATCGGAATGGCTGTTGCATTTTTAGTTTACATGCTAGTTATGCAATATTCCGATGGCGAAGATAATGTAAAAAAAATCGGGGATCAGATTCATACAGGTGCGCTAACATTCATGAAGACAGAATATAAGTATTTATTTGTCTTTATTGCTGTACTTGTTGCTTTAGTTTGGTGGCAATTAAATATGTATTCTGCAATAGCAGTTATTGTTGGAGCAGCATGCTCTTCTTTAGCTGGTTTTATTGGAATGTATGCGGCCACAAAAGCAAATGTTAGAACAGCAACTGCAGCTCAAAAAGATGGACCTGCTGCCGCACTTTCTGTATCTTTTTATGGCGGTTCAGTAATGGGTTTATGTGTTGCTGCGTTAGGGTTGATTGGGCTAGGAGCACTGTATTATTTCTTTGTACCTAATACTGAGCTTTTTACTGATACTGGAAAAGAAAAAGTTCATGCGCTCGAAGGTTTTGCAATGGGAGCTTCTGTTGTTGCTTTGTTTTCAAGGGTAGGCGGTGGAATCTTTACTAAAAGTGCAGACGTTGGAGCTGATTTAGTTGGAAAAATAGAAGCGGGTATTCCAGAAGATGATCCAAGGAACCCAGGAGTTATTGCTGATAACGTTGGGGATAACGTCGGAGATGTTGCTGGCATGGGCTCAGATATATTTGAGTCTTATTGTGGCTCAATGATAGCTTCAATAGCTATTGCATATACGATAAAAAATACGGACATGATGATGTTGCCACTCGCATTAACTTCGGCTGGTTTATTGGCTTCAATAATTGGTATTTTTATAGTAAAACTTCAGTCTTCAAAAGCTCCTGCAAGAGCTTTAAGATCTGGAACATTATTGGCCCCTGTATTTTTTGTAATAATGGCTTATTTTATAGTTGATTATTTTCCAAAGGTTGAGTCAAATATATGGTGGTGCGTAATTGCTGGAGCCGTTGGCGGAGTTTTAATTGGATTGATAACAGAATATTATACAGGTGGTAAACCAGTCAAAAAGATCGCTGAGTCTGGGGAAACTGGTTCAGCAACGGTAATGATCTCTGGATTATCTGTTGGAATGCAATCAGTAGTAATTCCCATAGTAATTTTGGCAGGCATAGTATTTGTCGCGACAAGTATATCTTCAGCCTCCCCAGTATATGGAGTAGGTATTGCAGCAGTTGGTATGCTAGCAACCGTTGGTATAACCATGGCAATTGATGCTTATGGACCTGTTGCAGATAATGCTGGAGGCATTGCAGAAATGTCAGGCATGGGTGAAGAAGTAAGAGAAATAACTGATTCTTTAGATGAATTAGGAAATACAACAGCTGCTATTGGAAAAGGTTTTGCAATTGGCGCAGCTGCATTAGCCGCCTTGGCAATAATATTTGCCTTTTCTGAAGTAGTTAAAGAAAACAATGTAGGTTTTTCATTAGCATTGACAGATCCAATTGTTCTTATTGGAATGTTTATAGGAGTGTGTATACCTTTCTTAGTTTCATCAATAACTATGACAGCTGTAGGAGATGCAGCATTTGAAATGATTAATGAAATCAGAAGACAATTCAAAGATATACCTGGTTTGATGGAAGGAACGGCTGAACCAGATTCAGAAAAGTGTGTTGAGATTGCTACTAAAGCTGCTTTAAAGAAAATGATGTTGCCTGGTGTAATAGCAGTATCTATGCCAGCTATAGTTGGTTTTGGACTTGGTGCACAAGCTTTAGGCGGAATGCTTGCTGGTGGATTGCTAGGTTGTGTTTCATTGGCGCTCATGATGGCAAATGCAGGTGGCGCTTGGGACAATGCAAAGAAATATGTTGAGAAAGGTAATTTAGGTGGTAAAGGATCTGACACTCATTCTGCTGCAGTTGTAGGAGATACAGTTGGAGATCCATTCAAGGATACCTCTGGCCCATCAATGAATATTCTAATCAATGTTATGGGAATAGTAAGTTTAGTTCTTGCTCCACTATTAAGTATCTAATCAGAATTTAAGATATACAAAATCCAGGGTTGCAACCCTGGATTTTTTTTGAGTAAATAAAGATAACGATGAAAAAAATCTTAATAATAGGTTATGGAGATATTGCAAAAAGACTTTGCAGTAAATTAAACGATGATGTCTATAAAGTATATGGAGTTTCGAGAAATAATACTCATGATGCTGAAAATTTCATTTCATGGGATTGGCTGTCTGATGAGTTGCCGAAATTAGAATCCAGTGATTATGAATGTGTTGTTTTTATGCCCAAGCCGAAATCATTTGATAAAGATGGTTATATAGATGGGTTTATCAACTCTTCAAATAATATTTTTAATCTTTGTAGGAATATTTCCTTCAAGAAGTTTATTACTATATCTTCAACAAGAGTATATGGCGAAAAAGAAAACAATTACCTCACAGAAGATAAAGCATCTCCAAATGAATATAGAGGCGACCTAATTCTTAAATATGAAGATAGTCAAAAAGAAAGGTATGCACAAAAATTAGTAGTTCTAAGATTTTCAGGGTTATATGACTCACTTGCCAAAGATAAACCACTAAATCATCTTCATAGGGATAATGCGGCAAAGATTATTAAATTCTTTATAGAAAAAGATTTTGATTATTTAACTCCTGAGGTATTCAATTGTTCCGAAGATGCCTCTATGAATATTTCTAACAAAAAACTTAAGAAAGCTGGCTTTATTTTTAATTGATAACACTAGAACAAAAGCCTTTTGCAAAATACAATGATTAAATGATCAACAGCATGACAGGGTTTGGATTATCGAGTTTTATTGACAAAAAATCCGAAATATATATCGAGATTAAAGGAGTCAATCATAAATTTCTTGAAATAAGTTTAAAGCCTAATGATCTTAACAATGAATTAGAAGAATATATTAGAAAACTAGTATCAAAAAAAACTGTTAGAGGGAGAGTTGATATAAGAATGAAGATTAAAACAACCTCTAATACATCATTCACAATAGATACAAAACTTTTAAAAAGATTTAAGAAGTCACTTAAAGAGGGCCTTCAACATGATGGAGATATTCATTTTAGAGACATTAAAGATGTGCCAGGTATATTTAAATCAGAAACAACTAAAGATTTAAATAATACATTAATAAAGAAGGTCTTTAATGAAGCGTTGAGTGACTTCATTGGTTCTCGACAAATGGAGGGAACAAAAATAAAGAAGGTTTTATTAAAAAAAATAATGCAAATGGAAAGTGCTGTCCTAAAAATTAAGAAACTAAATAAAAAGAATCTAATAAAGAGATCAAAATTATATAAAGATAAAGCATTAGACCTTTTAGAAAGTCTTGAAGAAGGTCGATTGGAACAGGAAGTCACGTTATTGGCATTAAAATATGATGTAAGTGAAGAGATAGATAGAATTTCCTTTCATCTGGAATCATTAAAAAAAGAATTGAACAAGAAGTTATGCAGTGGCAAGAAAATAGATTTTGTATTGCAAGAGCTTTTTAGGGAGGCCAACACATTAGCAGTGAAATTAGATGACCCTAAATTGAAAAATAATGCACTTGATATGAAATTATATATTGAGGAAATGAGAGAACAGACACAAAATGTCGAATAATAAAACTAAAGCCAAGTTAATTATATTTTCTGCACCATCAGGGGCTGGCAAGTCTTCTTTGATAAAGGAAGTTATATCAAGAAGCTCTGGAAACATTCAGTTATCTATTTCTGCAACAACAAGACCCCCAAGGGATGGTGAAGAACATGGCAGAGATTACTTTTTTATATCTGATGAAGAGTTTAATGAATTAAAAAATCAAAACTCTTTTGTAGAGCATGCAAATGTTTATGGTTATCAATATGGAACTTTAAGATCTTTCGTAGATGAAAAAATTGAAAATAATATTAACGTTATTCTTGATATCGATGTTCAAGGTTTCGATCTCATAAGAAACTCTATAAATGATGGTATATCAATTTTTATAATACCACCCTCAATAATGGAGCTAGAAAAAAGATTGATTTCAAGAGGATTGGACTCAGATGATGTAATCAGAAAGAGATTAAAGAATGTGAAAACCGAACTCAAATATGCTGAACTATATGATCATATTATTCTTAATGATCAGTTTGAGAATGCTATTAATGAACTAACTTCTATAATTTATAATGAAGATTACATATCTAATAAAGAAATCAACACAAATTTGTTAAAAGATTTATTGGATTAATGTGTTGATAAGAATTAGAATACTCGTCCAGGAGAATAATAGATGGCTAGAATTACAGTAGAAGATTGCTTAGAAAAAATTCCTAGTAGATTTGACCTTATATTAATGGCATCAAAAAGAGCTAGACAACTTTCCACTACAAGTAGAGATCCTCTCGTTGAGTGGGATAATGACAAACCTACGCTAGTAGCTTTGAGAGAAATTGAGGAAGGGCTTCTTGATCAGGAAACTCTTGAAAAGACTCTTGAAGAAGATGTGCTATTGGATGAATTTGCAGTTCCAAGTAATAAAGAAGACGAAAACATAGGATAAATGACTATAGGGGAGTTATTTTGAGTGACCATGCACTCCCAAATATATTACTTAATGATTTTTCAGGGGATAACCTTTTAAGACTTCCTTCAAATTTTTATAAGTCTGCAAAGTCCTATCTTGATAATAAATCAATTAAAAAAGTTCAAAAGGCTTATTCAGTAGCCTTTTATGCACATCAAGGACAAAAAAGAAGAGATGGTTCTCATTACATAACACACCCCGTTGAAGTAGCAAAAATTTTGTTAGATCTTAGGATGGATTCAGATTCTATTTGCTCAGCTTTGATGCACGATGTTCTAGAGGATTGTGATGTGAACAAAAACAATTTAAAGGAGCTATTTGGATCAGATGTTGCTGATATTGTAGACGGGGTAAGTAAACTTGGAAAACTAGATATAAAAAGCAGAACAGACACTGAAGCAAATAATTTGCAGAAGATGATGCTCGCTATGTCTAAAGATGTGAGAGTGGTTCTTGTTAAAATTTGTGATCGTTTGCACAATATGAGAACGATAGAACATCTTCCAAGATCTAAGCAAATTAAGAAATCAAAAGAAACAATTGAACTATATGGGCCTTTAGCACTAAGAATTGGGATGCAAGACATTAGATCCGAGCTAGAAGATCTAGCGTTTAGATGTATTCACCCTTTAAGAGCATCTATGCTTGAGAGTGCTATTAAAAAATCTAGCGGAGGTAGAAAAAAGATAGTCTCACAAATACGCAAAGAATTAAAAAGACACCTTAAGAACAATGGAGTTGAAAGAGTCGGAGTAAAAGGCAGAGAAAAGAATATTTTTAGTATTTACAGGAAGATTAAATCAAAACATAAACCATTTTCAGAAATCTTAGATGTTTACGGATTTCGGATATTGGTTGATTCTGTTGACGACTGTTATAGATCTTTGGGGATTATTCATAATTATTTTTCACCAATTGAAAATAGGTTTAAGGACTATATAGCCATTCCTAAGAGTAACGGTTATCAAGCTCTTCATACAAGCTTATTAGCTTTAAATGCTTTCCCTATTGAAGTTCAAATTCAAACAAGAAGTATGTCTTCAATTGCTTCTTTTGGTATAGCTGCACATTGGCAATATAAAACAAAAGAGGACAATATAAGCTCCGGCCTAAGAGCAACAAGGTGGTTAAGTGGACTTGTTGACCTTCAGAAAAAAACTTCTAATCCTTTAGAATTTGCACAATCGATTAAAACGGATCTAAATTCTGATGAGGTTTTTCTATTTTCTCCAAAAGGGGATATTTACGCACTCAGAAAAGGGGCAACACCAATTGATTTTGCATATGAAGTTCATACAGATCTTGGAGACTCAATAATTGGATGCAAGGTAAATAGAAATGAGGTTCCTTTAAACATTGAATTAGAAACAGGACAAACTGTTGAGATAATTTCATCAAAAAAAGACTTTGAACTAGACCCATCATGGCTGAACTATGTAGTAACAAGCAAAGCAAGAAGCGCTATAAGAGCTAGATTAAAAAAGCAGAAAATTTCTGATGCTAGAAAAGCAGGAAAAGTCATGTTGGAAACAGAGTTAAAAAGAGCTGGCACCAGTCTTACTGATTACAGAGGCAGCTCTCTCAAGAGGGTGCTGGACTCTATCGGCGTTACCTCATTGAATAAGCTGCTTACAGACCTTGGCCTAGGAAAAAGAACTGGTAGTATCATCGCTGAAAGGTTTTACTCAGGTTTGCAAATTAGAGGGGGTATCAAAGAAGCAAAACCTGTTCTAATAATTGATAATAAGATTGAAAGTGTAACAGTTAGATTTGCAAAATGCTGTTTACCAGTATTCGGAGATAACGTCATAGCACATTCGGACACAGAAAGAGGAATTGTTCTACATCATAAAAGATGTAAACAAGTTAAACCCTTCCTAAAAAAAGATCCTAGATATATGCCAGCCATTTGGGGAGAAAACAATAAAGAACACTTATACAAAGCAAGGATTGATATCAATACTGAGGATAGGGTGGGAGTTTTATCAGATATTGGATCTGTTTTTGCAAGATCTGCTATTAACATCGGATCAGTAAACGCTAAGAATATTGATAAAAAGTTTTCAGGGTTTGAGATACAAATAGAAGTTAGAGATTTAAAAGAATTAAGAAATATTATGCAAAAAGTAAGATCGATGAAATTAACAACAAGTTGCAGAAGAAATATTAATGAGAAATAGTAAAAAAACATCACTTTTTTTATGTACAATTCTCTTAATATCTAATTTTGTTTATTCAAAGGAGTTCAATCAAATGTCTAAGGAAATTATCTCAACCAATAATGCACCCCAAGCTATCGGACCATATTCACAAGCTGTGAAAACTGGAGATCTAATTTTTATTTCAGGACAAATACCACTAAATCCTGAAACAGGGGACTTGGTATCAGGTTCAATTCAAGATCAAGCAAATCAGGTTCTTAAAAATATACAAAGTATATGTGAGGCTTCAGGTCATGGATTAGAAGATATTGTAAAAATAACAATTTTCTTAACTGATTTGGGTAATTTTGCCACTGTAAACGAGGTTATGAAAAAATATTTCAAAGAACCGTATCCAGCAAGAGCGACCGTTGAGGTATCTGGACTTCCTTTGGGTGTTAATGTTGAAATAGAGGCTATCGTAGGAACAAGTGGTTAAAAGTTTATTATCATTAAAAGATTTATCAAAAGATGAAATTATAGATTTAATAAAATTTTCAAATAATTTTATTGATGATGAGGGTAACTTTAGGAAAGAAGATCTATTTCCGGATAAGACTATTGCAAATGTATTTTGCGAACCAAGCACTAGGACAAAATCATCATTTGCTATTGCGGCTAGAAACTTAGGATGTTCAGTTATTGACTTCAATATTGATAATTCTTCCGTTCAAAAGGGAGAATCTATATTTGAGACTGTTGATGCCTTAAATTTAATGGGAGTTGATCTGTGTGTTCTT
Source organism: Gammaproteobacteria bacterium (assembly GCA_045563715.1). GTDB lineage: Bacteria > Pseudomonadota > Gammaproteobacteria > Magnimaribacterales > D2472 > SAR86A. The sequence goes on from JBJLIP010000001.1 coordinate 562,445, forward strand.
AGACATCCCGATTCAGTGATTCAAGAATTAGCAAATACTCTCCCCAAAATGGTTTTTATAAATGCTGGTGAGGGGTCAATATCACATCCAACACAAGCCTTATTGGATATGAAAACAATTATAGATCACAAAAATTCATTAGACGGACTCAAGATTGTGATTGTTGGAGATCTTGACCACTCAAGAGTCACCTCTTCTTTTGTAGAAGGGATATCTAATTTTTCAATTGATTCTCTAACATTTTCAGGTCATCCAGAGATGTGTACCAAATATCAAAATCCTCAAACAGGAAATTATGAACCTGATTTAGATAAAGCGCTTCAAGATGCTGATGTTGTGATGACGCTAAGAATCCAATACGAAAGATTCGATGAAGAATTAAATCTAGACTTAGAGACATATAAAAAAGCTTATCAGCTAACTTCTGAGAAGCTTGAGCATGCCAAGGGTGATGCTATCATTATGCATCCTGGCCCAGTGAATTATATCGAAATAACAGAAGCAGTATATGATTCAGAAAACTCAGTTATTAGACAACAAATAGCAAATGGAGTGGCTATAAGAATGGCGGTTCTATCAAGATTTTTGAGCGGCTAGAGTTCTTTTCACTGTTTCAACGACTGAAATTGTATTTTGATCTATCTCAACATTAACGCTTGAGCCCTCTACAATATAATCTAAATTTGTAACTGAGAGAGTTTCTGGAATTAAATGAATATAGAAATTATCCTTATTGACCTTTCCGAGCGTAAGACTGCAACCATTGATTCCTATGTAGCCTTTTTCAAAAATATATTCATTAAATTTTTTAGGAAAGGAAACAATAATGTCTTTAGTGTTAACTTTATTTATAATTTTTTTTACTTTTCCAGTAAAGTGAATATGTCCTGACATTAAATGGCCACCAATTTCGGTTGAAGATTTAATAGACCTTTCTAAATTCACTAAAGATCCTTTACCAAGTTTTTTAAGATTGGTTCGTGATAGAGTTTCCTCAATAACGTCAAATTTTAGTTTTTTTAAACCATTATCCAATGAAGTCAGACAAACTCCATCAACTGAAACACTAGCACCTTTTTTTAGGTTTTTATTAAAACCCTTTGGAGGAGAAACCTCTATAAAAATACTATCTTCTTTATGAGAGATTTTATGGACCTTACCAGTTCCTATAACTATGCCTGAAAACATTTAAGCTCCCCAAGTTTCTCTATACTCGCTCAAGCTATTTACGTGATCACTAAAATTTGAATCATTTTTAACATATGTTATTAGTGAATCTAAATCAATGATCGATTCTACTTTTAGATCAAATTCTTGTTCTAATTCTTTGCTTGAAGATAAATTTGTTAAACCCTTTTCTTGCCTATCCAAACCAACTAAAAAAGAGGAGGGCGTTGCTAAAAGATCATTAATTAATTTAATAGATTCTCTTCCAGCTGTTCCTGCAGAAAGAACATCATCAATTATTAAAACTTTTCCTCTCGGCTCCTGACCAATTATGTTTCCTCCTTCTCCATGATCTTTTTCTTCTTTTCTATTAAAAGAAAGAGGATAGTTTTTTCCTTCTTCACTAAGAAGGGTTGCAACAATTGAACCTAGAAAAATACCTTTGTATGCTGGGCCATATATACAATCGAAATCTATATCTTTATCTTTAATTGCTTCGACGTAACATTTTGCTAGATCATATAAACTATAACCATTAAGCATATTAGCTGCATTAAAAAAGTATGGGCTAATTCTTCCTGATTTAAGAGTGAATTCTCCAAAATGAAGAGATTTAGACTCTATTGCTAAATCTAAGAATGACTTTTGATAATCTTTCACTTATTCAATACAAGCTTTTTGTTTTTTTACAATTTCAGCAATTGCTGAACTACCTAACTCAAGCATATCACTAAGTTCAATTTTTGAAAAAGGTGCATCTTCTGCAGTTCCTTGGATTTCAATGAGCTCATCTTTATCATTCATCACAATATTAAGATCTGTATCAGCAGTACTATCTTCATCATAATCCAAATCTAGAAGTATTTTATTATCCTTAATACCAAGTGAGACGGCAGCTACAAATGAATTGATGGCTCTTTGATCATTGTGATGATTTTTAATAGCTAAAAATAAAGCAACACATCCACCTGTAATAGAAGCAGTTCTTGTTCCTCCATCAGCCTGAATAACATCACAATCTACATTTATTGTTTTACCTTTTAGATATTTAAGATTTACAGCCTGACGAAGCGATCTTCCAATTAGCCTTTGTATTTCAAGTGTTCTTCCGCTTTGTTTGCCTTTTGCAGCTTCTCTTCTCATTCTTTCATTAGTAGACCTAGGCAACATGCCGTATTCACCTGTAACCCAGCCTTCATCTGAATTTTTCATCCATCTTGGCACATTATTTTCTATGGATGCATTACAAATCACTTTAGTATTTCCAAAGGATACTAAAACTGAACCTTCAGCATGAATATTAACGTTAGGCTCTATAGACACTTCCCTAAGTTGATTGTGATTTCTGCCTTGATTCCTTTCCATTACGATCTGATTAATATTTAGGCAAGTTCTTCTTTGACAATTTTACTGACCATGCTCATGTCAGCTGAACCAGCTAAAGATGAATTTAGAATTCCCATCACTTTGCCCATGTCCTGCATTGAAGAAGCACCTGAGGTTTTAATTGCTTCTTTTACTTTTCTGGTAACCTCTTCCTCACTTAATTGCTCTGGCTTATATTTTGAAAGAATTTCTACTTCTTTTTCCTCCTTTTCCGCTAAATCATTTCTGCCACCACTTTTGAACTGTGATATGGAATCATTTCTTTGCTTAATCATTTTATTGATGATCTGTATAGCTTTGGCATCGTCTGCTTCTTCTTTGGTATCAATCTCAAAACGCTGGACTTCAGCAAGAAACATGCGAATTGTGTCTCTTTGCAAATCATTTTTATCAAGCATTGCTTGCTTAAGGTCTTGTTTGATATCAGATAATAGGGTCAAAACTATCTATTTCTTTGTCTAGAAAAAGAAAATTTTCTATTAGTCTTTCGAGCTCTTTTAACAGCTGCTGCCATTAAACGTTTTCTTTTTTCAGTTGGTTTTTCATAAAATTCTCTAGCTCTAATTTCTGGAACTATTGCAGCTTTTTCACAAGCACGCTTGAATTTTCTCAAACCAATATCAAAATGTTCTGTATCTTTTATTATAATTGAAGGCATAATGTGACGCGTAGTTTAGGCTTTTATTAACATTTTTGCAAAACTTTTTTATGAAAACTTTAGGAATTGAAACTTCTTGCGACGAAACAGCTATAGCTATTTATGACTCTAACAAAGGGATTATTGGGGAATCAATTTATAGTCAAATGAAAATGCATGCTGAATATGGTGGAGTAGTCCCAGAGTTAGCTTCAAGAGATCATTGTTTAAAAATTATAGATGTTTTAAAAGATGCTCTGGGTGACTATCAACTAAGTGACATTGATCAAATAGCCTATACTTCAGGACCTGGATTATTGGGGGCATTGCTCATTGGTGAAAGTTTTGCTCAAGGCCTATCTTCTGCATTACAAGTACCATTAATTCCAATCAATCATTTAGAAGGTCATTTAATGTCTCCTATGATGGAATTTCCTGAAATATCAATGCCATTTATCTGCTTATTAGTTTCTGGAGGTCATAGCATGATTGTTGATGTGAAAGCTAAAGGCGATTATGAAATTATCGGACAATCACAAGACGATGCTGTCGGAGAAGCTTTTGATAAAGTTGGTAAATTACTTGGTCTTCCGTATCCTGGAGGCCCACATATTGAAAAGTTAGCGGTAAACGGTAACCCAAAAGCATATGATTTTCCAAGACCTATGATTCATAGCGATAATCTAGATATGAGTCTTAGCGGCTTAAAGACAGCTGTTTTATATACAGTGCAAAAGGTTGAAGAAATTAATAATCATATTAAAGCTGACATCGCTGCGTCATTCCAAAAGGCAGTTACTGATGTCCTTATAGCTAAAATAAAAAAAACCATAAATCAAACTAATAGGTCAGATGTTATTATTGCTGGAGGAGTTGCCGCAAATAAATATATTAGGAAAGAATTTAAAGAGCTTGAAAACACCCTTAATATAAGAGTCTATTATCCTGATTTGAAATATTGTGGAGATAATGCAGCTATGATTGCTTTTGTTGGTTCGATGATGACAGCAACTAAAGAAAAAAATATCAAGTCCAAAGTTAGGGCAAGATGGCCATTAAATGAGTTAAAAACATGAAAGATATTATTTATATCAAAGATTTGAGAGTTAAAACAATCATAGGGATATTTGATTGGGAGCGAGAGACAAAACAAGAAGTAAGCATTGATATAGAATTTCCTTTTGACTGCAAGAAAGCTTCCAAAAACGATTCTATCGAAGATACCTTGGATTATAAAAAAATATGCAAAGCTATTATTAAGTTTGTTGAAGAGTCAACTTTTCAACTTCAAGAATCTCTTATAGAGGGTATTGCAGACTTAATAAAAACAAACTTTGAAGTTGAATCAGTAAAGTTAAGAATATCTAAGCCTGGTGCGCTTCGAGGCGCAAAAGATGTTGGTGTAATTATTGAAAGATAATGAAATATTTTTTATCACTTGGAAGCAACATAGATGCTGAAAAAAATTTAAATTTCGCCAGAAAAAAATTAAATATAATTCTAACCAATACAAAGTCATCTTCAATATACAAAACTAAATCTGAAGGATTCAAAGGAGAAGATTTTTTAAATACAGTTATTCGAGGGGAGTGTGATTATTCATTTGAAGAGCTTAATAGAAAACTCAAATTGATTGAGGACGAAGCTGGAAGAGACAGAAATGCACCTAAATTTAGTTCAAGAACTTTGGATATCGATATAGTTTTGCAAATCGATGAGAGTCAAGAAATATTATTTGAAAGCGAAGAGATTGATAAATATGCTTTTGTTTCTGAGCCTTTAAAAGAACTACTTTAAAAAATTTTTTTCAATAGTTGACCAAGCTGCTTCTGATAAAGGATATACCATCATACCTCTATCTTCTGCATGCTTGCTTGCAGCAGTACCATCTCTTACCCTTCCAAGTATTCCTTGTAATATCCCGGCAATTTTAAACATATTAAAAGCCATGTAGAACTCCCAATTTTTTGAAAGATCTTTACCGGTATTCTCACAATACATATTCATATACTCCTTTTCAGAAGGAACGCCGAGTTCTTTTAGTCTAGCTTGATCCCAAAATGCCTCTTGAGTTCTCCACGATAGACAATGGTAACTAAAGTCTGCAATAGGGTGTCCTAATGTTGAAAGTTCCCAATCTAATATTCCCATCACATTATTATTTTTTAATATCATATTATCTAAACGGTAATCCCCATGAACAATTGATGTTTCATCATCGTCAGGAATATTTTTTGGTAGCCACTCTATTAAGTTGTTCATTGCCTCAATATCATCAGTTTCAGATGCTCTATACTGTTTTGACCATCTAGAAACTTGCCTGGCTACATAATTTCCAGGTTTTCCATAATCCTCTAGTCCTATCTTTTTATAATCGACACTATGAAGTTGCGCCAAAGTTTTATTTTTATTTTGATATATTTCAGTCCTATCTTTGTTTGAAAGAGATGGAATCATAGGGTCCCAAAATAAATCTCCGTCCAAGAAATCCATAACAAAGAATGACGTACCAGCAATATCATCATCCTCACATAGGCCATAGGTTCTTGGAACTGGAACGTCAGTTTCGTATAAAGCAGTCATAACCTTATATTCTCTATCTACGGCATGCGCAGATGGTAAAAGTTTTCCAGGAGGCTTTCTTCTTAAAACAAGGCTTTTGGATTCAGTAATAATTTTATATGTTGGATTAGATTGCCCTCCTTTAAATTGCTCAATCGAATTAATTTTTCCTGCTTGAGGAACAAATTCGTCTATCCATGGCTGCAACTTTTCAGCATAAATTATTAAATTTTCTTCAACTTTCTTAGTTCCAGAAAATTTTGCATCATCAAGTGGCTCCATTATAGAGATCTGCCTCCATCCACTTTAATTATTTGACCAGTAATATATTTTGAGTAAGAAAGAAACTTTACTGCATTAGATATATCTTTTTCAGAACCCATTCTTTTTAGAGGTATATTTTCTATAACTTTATTTTTTTGTTCTTCACTCCATGAAACACCTGGCGGCTCAAGAATTGCTCCAGGCGCAATTGCGTTAACTTTTATTTCAGGAGCTAATTCTCTAGCAAGTCCTTTTGTTATTGCTTCTAAGCCTGCCTTGGCAGCCAAATATATAGAATAATTTGCTACACCTTTTGTTAAATTTGTATCAGTTATATTAATAATTGAACCCTGTGATTTTTTTAGTTCATTTTTTAGGCCATGAATTAAAAACAAAGGACCTTTTAAATTACTTCCTATTAATTTTTCCCAATGATCTTCAGAAATCTCATCAATAGGCGTGGGGTAAAAAGTAGATGCATTATTTATTAATAAATCTATAGTTGGAAACATTCCATCAACTTCATTTAAGATTTTCTCTATGTCTTTTTGAACATCAAGATTGCCTTGAACCGTTTTTGCAGAATCTGGATTATCTTTATTAATTCGGTTGGCAAGATCTTCAGCATCTTCTTTAGAGGAGTTGTAATGAATAATAATATTCCATCCTAGCTCTTTAAAATTTAGAGCTATTTCCTTGCCAATTCTTTTGGCCCCTCCAGTAATAAAAATAGTTTTCTTCATTTACACTTAAAAATAATATCACTATATATTTTAGTCTTTTCTGCATCAATTTGCTCTTTTGAGATTTTTGAAAGAAAAGACAGGTCTGTATTTTGGATTTCATATGCTAGGTCTGATATAAAATTTTTATTTTCCTTTAAATTTGGCAACATAATCAACTTATCAATTAATTCCTTATTTCTTTTAAAGCTGGATTTTATGAGTATAGGTATCAGGTCATGATCTTTACTTTCTATACTGATTTCAGAGATATTGCATAACACATCAGAAGCAATTTTATAATTATTGGGTATTGGTAAATTTTTTCCTAAATTATAGTTATTATTAATTTGAAGCTCGGACCATCTAATTTCTGGATCTTCATGACTATCACAAGTGAAAGTATTTAAATGTTCAAAAAATGGTCTTTTAAGATTTAATGAAACAACTTTTTCAAAATAAATATTTGGGTTGGGACTTTTTAAAGCTCTTAAGGTTTCTGACCATACTCTTTCAGCAGACAGCTCTGCTATTTCCCCGCTTGCAACTATATTGTTAACACTCTTTATAGTTGACTCATGAATACTAAAATCTTTTAAATGGCTATAAGTATGAAATCTAGCCAATCTTATAGCCCTAAGAGGGTCTTCATGGAATGCAGCTGAAACGTGTTTAAATATTTTTTTATTGAGATCTTTTTGTCCATCAAAGGGATCAATTATGTTTCCATCTTTATCTTGAGCCATAGCATTTATAGTCAAGTCTCTTCTTGATAAATCTTCTTCAAGAGATACATCCTTGCCATAATAAAATGTAAAACCATGATAACCAGTACCAGACTTTTTCTCAGTTCTAGCCAGTGCATATTCTTCATTGCTTTCAGGATGCAGAAATACTGGAAAATCTTTTCCAATAGGTTTAAAACCCTCTGCTATCATCTCTTCAGGAGTAGAGCCAATAACCACCCAATCATTATCAAACGATTCAACACCCAGTATGGAATCTCTTATGGCACCACCAACTTTATAAATTTTCATTTTCTTTTAACTTGAAACAATTTCTTATCTTCCAATCTTATAGCTGTTAGTTTATTTCCCCAAACACAACCAGTATCTAAACCAATTATATTATTTAACTTCGTTTTGCCATCAAGCGCTGCCCAATGTCCAAAAACAACGTATTCTCCTTTTTTAAGATTAGGATGTGTTTGCTTAAACCAGGGTATATGATTATCTACAGGTTTTAAGTCCTTCTTTCCTAGCTTCAAACTACCCTTTTTGTCTAAATATCTCATCCTAGTGAAGTAATTAATTATTGTTCTATACCTCTCATATTTTTTTAAACTATCATTCCACAATGATGGTTTGTCTCCCCACATATTATCCAATATATTAGATGCGTCATTTTTCATAGCCTCTTTAACTTCATCTGAAAGTTTTTTTGCTTTTTTAAAATCCCAAATAAAAGGTATTCCGGCATGACTAATCCAGAATATTTCTTTAGTTTCTTTCATATCAATCTTTAGTAAAAGAGGGAGTTCTTTTAGCCACTTTTTAATCTTATTATTATTTTCAGCATCCAAAATGTTGCCAAGTGATTTATTTTTCTTTTTATGTTCAAGTAGATAGAGTAAATAGAAGTCATGATTACCTATAACACTTTTAACAGAATTTTTGTACTTTAAACAAAAATTCAGCACTTCTAAAGATTTTGGACCTCTGTTAACCAAATCTCCTGCAAAAATTATAAGATCCTTATTGGGATTAAATTTTATTCTTTTGCAGATTGAAATTAACTCATCATAGCAACCTTGAACATCACCAATTACGTAATGAGCCATTAGGCAACATATTCCTTGGCTAGTCTTATGAAATCTTTAAGATCAACCTCTTCTGATCTTTTTGCAGGATCGATGTTCATGTCTACCCAATCAATATTTAACTTTTTTAGGTTATTTTTAATATTTTTTCTTCTTGAACAAAAAGCCAAATCAATTATTTTAAAAAGATTATCTTTAATTGATAAATCATAATCTAAACCTTTTTTTGGCAGCAACCTTATAAAACTAGAATTGACTTTTGGCTTAATATCAAACGCATCAGGAGCTACATCAAACAATATCTCACTAGAAAAGAAGGCTGAGATTTTTATAGCAAGCTTGCCCCAATTTTTTGTTGAAACATTGCCTGTAATTTTTTGAGCAACTTCTTTTTGCACCAAAAAATGCATGTCTACTATTTTGCTTGAACTTTCTATAAGATTTAAAATTATTTGAGTGGAAATGTTATAGGGTAGGTTACCAACTACTCTATTATTTGTCTCAGAAACAGTAAGATCATATTTTAGAATATCTTTATTTATAAATTGAAAATTAGCAGGCCCTTTAAATTTAGTTTTTAAAATCTCAATATTTTTAGCATCTATATCAACTCCAATTATGTTTACACCCTTTTTATTTATCTGATTAGTAAGAGCTCCAAGTCCAGGACCAATCTCAACAAAATTGTCTAATTGATTTGCAGAGATAGCTTCGCCCATCTCAAATAGAACTGCCGGATCCTTTAAATAATTTTGACCGTATTTTCTTCTTATATCTCTAAAGCTCATCTAATTAATTTTTTTGCAGTTTTTATTGCAAGTGAGAGAGAGGAGGTGTCTGATCTATTAGTACCTGCAATGTCTAAAGCTACACCATGGTCAACAGATGTTCTAATTATTGGAACACCAAGAGTTACATTGATTGAATTTCCAAAGCTGAGGGCTTTTAATACTGGCAACACTTGGTCATGATACATACCGAGAAATGCATCAGTCTCTTTCAAAGAATTAAGTGAAAAAGCAGTATCTGCTGAAACAGGCATTGAGACATCAATTTTATCTTTTCTTAAATCTATAACCGCAGGCCTTATATGATCTAATTCTTCTTTTCCAATTTTGCCATTTTCACCCGCATGAGGATTTAATCCTAAAATCTTTATTCTAGGGTTTGCAATTTTAAATTTACTCCTTAAATCTTTATCAAGGATTTTAATCTTATTTATTAATAAATTTTTTGTGATGCTCTTTGGGACATTCTTTAGTGGTATATGTGTAGTTGCTAGAGCAACTTTTAGTTTATTAGATGCAAGCATCATAAGCACGTCATGGCTTTTAGTCGCTTTTTGAATATATTCTGTATGTCCAGTAAAGTTCTTATTAATTGAAATAATAGTCTCCTTACTTAATGGGCCTGTAACTAATGCAGTCTTTTGGTTATTAATGACTTGCTTTATAGAATAGTCCAAGACATCTAAAACATATTGAGCATTAATTTTTGAAAGATTTCTTGGAGAAGTATTTATACATTTTGAAACCTTCAAAACCTGTATTAAGGATTGTTTATTCTTCTTAACAAGCTCAATTGAATCTAATTCGAGGACCTTAAGCCTTTTTTTTAATTTTTTAGCTCTTTCTATAAATAGATTTGGATCTCCAACCGCAATGATTGGTATTTTAAAATTTTCCCATGCTTTTGATGTAGCCAGTTGAATAATCAAGTCAGGACCAATACCAGCTGGCTCTCCTGGAGAATATATTATTTTCTTCAATCTAAATCTTTAAATTCAACAAAAGCTTCTGCTCTCATGCCCCTGAGAGTATTTTCTAACTCTTCGTCAAATTTTCTTGCATAAAGCATGGAATAAGCCCTATCTTTTATTAGGTCATCTGTTAATTCATAACTTCTTTTACCAATAACCTCAAGAAAATGAAAACCAAATTCAGTTTCAAATACCTCAGAAAGAATACCAATATCAGTTTCGATCATTGTTTTTTCAAATTCACTTGCAAGCACTCCCAAGCCAAGCCAGCCCAAATCACCTCCAAGTTTAGCTGATCCTGGATCTTCAGAAAATTCATCAGCAAGTTCAGCAAAATCTTCACCATTTAGAACTCTTTGACGAATATCATTTAACTCTTTTTCCGTATCCTCTTTACTTCTTATTGTTGATGGAATTAAAAGGATATGTCTTGATTGCCATTGATCTTCATATTGAACAAATTCACCTCTTTTATCTTCAAGTTTAAGAATATGAAATCCTGAACCGCTCTTTAAAGGCTTTGAGATAAATCCAATTGCCTGTTTGGCAAGAGCTCCTTCGAATAACTGAGGCATATCTTCTAGCTTCCTCCAATTGATAAGACCTCCAGATTGTGCGTTAGAGCTAATTGAAAATTCTTTAGCAATTTCTGAAAAATCGCCATCATTTTTAATTAACTCAATTATTTTATTTGCAGTTGTAATATCTTTTACCAGTATCTGCCTTACTAGGATCTCTGGCTCTAGCGCCCCAAGACTTTCATCAGTTGCCAAGAAAGCCTCAAATTCCTTTTCAGTTATGTCTATACTTGAGTTGACTCTTCCCCTTTGAATTCTTTGAATTCTCATTTCTCTTCTCATTTGCTCTCTGAGCTCTTCATAAGAATCATCATTTTCTTCTATGAAGACTATAAAATTTTCCAACGTCATTTGATTATTTGACGCAAGCCTAGCCATTGTTATATTGAGCTCTGCATCACTAATTCTGATGCCAGCCCGATCAGCCATTTGTAATTGAAGTTCTTCAATTATTAACTTTTCTTGAACTTGTTCTTTAATTACATTCATGGGAGGTTTTTGAATATTTTGTTCTTCATATCTTCTTGTAATATCTGTGATTGTATTATTAACTTGAGACTCCATCACAACACCATCATCCACAATGATTGCAATTCGATCTAATACCTCAACCTTTGCATAAGACAAAGAACAAAATGTTAGTATCAATGTTATTAAGATCTTATTCATATAATTTAGTAGTTAAAAATAGAATTATTCATCAATCTATTAATTTTTTTAAAGGATGAGTTTAGCCCCTTAAACTCAAATTGAAAATTAATTCTACTTTTGTTTTCAATCCTTATTATATTATCCCATGCATCATTAAGATACATATATGAATTGGATTCAAGCATAGGAAGATACTTTGATAAGTTTTTGTCAGAAGAAGTTACCCTAAAAACAAAGCAACAATTTTCATAGCCTAGTCCAATTACAGACTCAATCTTAGAACTCGATTCGTTATCTCTTTTGAAACTAGCAATAAAATTGAGATTATCTTTTATTTTAAGATCTGCATAAAATTCTGAATAGTCTAGGACCGTCATAAAATCTCCTGCCATGCGAGTGTACCTCCTAGCATATCCCAGAGTGCCTCTTTCAAAATTATTTCTAATAGTAATTCCTGCCATTGGAACTTTTTCTTGCTCTTTAAGATAGCTAGTGTATGCCATAACCATGGTATCCATATTTGGCATCCACTTGCCCATTAACATTAATGGCCCTTCATCCATCGGCATTTGCATCATATTCATTGAAGGCATGTTCATAGAATCCATTCCCATCATTCCACGACTCATTGAGCCCATATCCATATGCATATCATCTAACCAAATATTTCTATCGTCCAAGTAGTATTTTTTAGAGATATTAATAGCTAACTTGTCCATATTCATATGTCTTTTTTTATATTCCATACTTAATGTATAAAAATTTTGATCTCCAACCCTATCCATTCCGGAAAATCTTTCGTTATTAAATAACTGGTTCATCATAGAAATCTTGTTTGTATCAAAAATTGGATTTATATCTTGATTTTTATGAGCAACATAACCATAAACAAACCTAGGCTTCAGAACATGAAGATCCATATTATCTTTTCTGAAGAATAAAGTACTTACATCTAATTTAAAGTTCGGTACGTTTATAGAGTTAGATTGAGCGCCATCGTCTAGATCATAGTTAATACTTCGTAGCCCTATTGATGTAGAAACATTCATACCATTAAAATATGTTTGATTTGAAATTTTAAAGTCTGAAAAAATCCTTGAACCTTCAACTGGGTTATCAACCCTGTAAAGAAATTTATTTTCATCACCTTTATAGCCATAAAAACCATTTAGGGAATCTGCTTTAAAGTAAGATATGTTTAATTTTTCATACAAAGTGAAGTTTTTAAAGTTCTTAAGGTATTTAAATTCCAATGAAGGTAGTTTTTTATATCCGTTTGTAAGTATTGGATTTAAGGTTTGAAATCCCTGATGTTCTATATTAATACTAAGATTATTAAAAGCTGCATTGACAGAAATATTTTGTTTAAGATTTTGTACCCTTTGATTGCCTATTGAAGTAATATCTCCAGGAATATCTCTAAGTAAAAGACTGTCAGATGCTTCGGACCAATTTATATCTAACCACAGTTTATTATGTTGGCCATATGAATCTTTTAGACTGAATGCCCATCTTTCTTGAGATTGGTTGGGATAGAATTTATTAAATTCTTTATCTTGATTAAAATATATAAAGTCAAAATTACTCAGATTATTTGCTTTTCCATGAAGTCTTCTGAAATTACCTTCAAAACCTAACCCTCTTTCTGAGATATTTCTAGCAGCTAAAGTAATATCAGATTTATCAGATGTAACTTTGTAATATGGGATCATAAAATCTAAACCATCAGATGAATAAGATAGTGATGGTTCAAGAAAACCCGTCATTCTCTCACTAGAAGTTGCAAAGGGTATGTATGGCAGCCTGAATACTGTCTTATCTAGAACCTTAATTTTTACTTTTTTTGCATTGCCTCTTTTTGACTGGTCATCTAATTCAATGCTCTCAGCTATAAACTGCCATCCTGCTTTTGGATCAGCGCATGATGTCATTGATACTTGCTTAAGAAAAATTTTGTTATCTAAACTTCCTTTTAATTCATCAAAAGCAAGTATTAGACCTCTTTCATTTAAGTATGCTTCACCATAGTAAAGCTCTATCGATTGATCGTCTTTGTTAAAAAAACCTTCTTTTGCATTGAAAAAGTAATCCTTTAAAAATAAATCTCCCTGATTTTTAAAGTTAACGAGCCCATTTTTTCTATCAACTCTTGCTTTGCCTGCCTTAAGAATTCCATCAGGGAAATCTATTATCACATTTCCATTTAGGATGAGAGCCTCATTTTCAGTTATCTCAAATTTTTCAGATTTGATATCTAGACTCTCTATATCTTCAACAGTACCCAGATATGGCCGATAAACTAAACAAGCACCAGAATTTGCATTGTCTATACTGAGAATTTTATCTTTAAAGAGATCTCCATTAAGGTTGTTAACAAAGATTAAACACACAACGATGGATAGTGTTTTTTTAAAAACAAACATGTTTATATTTTATACCTCAAATCTTTGAAAGAATATTATTTAAAAAGTTCTATTATTAATTCGAATTTATATATTCTTCTAATTGATACAAATGATCTTTTCCAAAGAATATTTGATTCTCATAGAAGAAAGTAGGTGCACCAAATGCACCTCGAGAAACAGCATCATCTGTATTTGCAATTAATTTGTCTTTGCATTCTTGAGATGTGGCAATATTCATTATTGCAGCAACATCAAGGTTACTCTGTTCAAGTGTTTCATGGAGAATATTTATATCTGATATATTTTTATCATTCTCCCACATTGCAGATATTACACATTCAAAGTACTCTTCAAATATTTTAAGTCTTTGCGCTGCAATTGCACCTCTTTGAACTTGAATTGTTACTGGAGGAAAATGTGAATTGAATTTATATTTTGTTAATTTGTGCTGTTTGACAAAGCGCTCTATCTCAATCATCTGATAGTTATTTTTATTTTCGCAATCCGCATAAGCAATAAAAGGCGGCTGGTTATTTGTTAATTTATGTATTCCGCCCAATAAACATGGAATATATCTGAATTTGGTTCCAGTTCTTTTTTCAAAATTAGGTATTAATTTATGTGCAAAGTATGTGTTTGGACTTGCCACATCAAAAATAAAGTCTACTATCATTTCTGTTAAGTATTTTGTAAAGTAAAGTAATTAAACACCGATATGAAAGATTTTTCAAAATATTCAGCAATTATTATTGGAGCGGGAGATGCTACCGGCAGCGCTTTAACAAAGAAATTTGCTAAACATGGTTACAAGGTATGTCCAGCAAGACGACCAAGAAGTATAGATAAGGTTAATCACTTAGCAGATGAAATTAATAATTCAGGTGGTTGGGCCAAGGGATTTGGTGTTGATGCAAGAGATGAGGTTGCAATAAAAAGTTTTTTTAAAGAAGTTGAAGAAAATATTGCTCCAATAGATGTTGTTATATTTAACCCCGGTGCAAATGTTTATTTTCCTATTGAAAATACTACCTCAAGAGTTTTTAAAAAAGTATGGGAAATGGCTGCATATGCAGGATTCTTGACTGGTAGAGAGGCTGCTAAATATATGAAAACTAGAAATGAAGGATCAATTCTATTCACCGGAGCAACAGCATCAATGAGAGGAGGTTCAGGATTCTCGGCTTTCTCTAGTGCCAAATTTGCTCTCAGAGCGGTCAGTCAAAGCATGGCAAGAGAATTAGGACCAGAAGGAATTCATGTTGCACATTTTATAATTGATGGAGCAATTGATACGGCTTTTATAAAAGAAACCTTTCCTGATATTTATGCTTTAAAAGAAAAAGATGGCATTCTTCAACCCGAAGCGATTGCAGATACATACTGGTTTGTGCATACTCAACATCGTAGCGCATGGACGCACGAATTAGACTTGCGCCCATATATGGAAAAATTTTAAAAAAAAGAGGTAATAAGATGAGCTTAAAAGATAAAGTAATTTTTATATCTGGTGGAAGCAGAGGCATTGGTTTGGCAATGGCAAAAAAAGCTGCCGCAGATGGAGCAAAGATAGTTGTTGCGGCTAAAACAGCTGACCCACACCCTAAACTACCAGGCACAATATACACAGCTGCTGAAGAAATTGTAGAAGTTGGAGGTGAAGCACTACCTGTTATTTGTGATATTAGAAGTGAAGACAATGTCAGAGATGCAATTAATCAATCTGTAGACCATTTTGGTGGAATAGATATATGTATTAATAATGCTTCAGCCATTCAGTTAACAAATGTTACAGATACAGAGATGAAAAGGTATGACTTAATGCATCAAATAAACGGAAGGGGTACATACATGGTAAGCAAGTTTTGCTTACCTCATTTAAAGAAATCATCCAATCCACATATACTAAATTTAGCTCCTCCTCTAGACATGCATCCAAAATGGTTTGCAGGAACAGTTGCATACACAATGGCTAAATACACCATGAGCATGTGTGTGCTTGGAATGGCTGAGGAGTTTAAGGAGTTTGGCATAGCAGTAAATGCATTATGGCCAAGAACTGCAATTGCCACAGCTGCAGTTCAAAATCATCTCGGCGGAGATGAAATTATGAAGCTATCAAGAAATGTAGACATAATGGCAGATTCTTCATATGAAATTTTAACTAAAGATTCAAAAGAGTTTACTGGTAATTTCTGTATTGATGATTTGGTACTTCATGAAGCAGGAGTCAAAGATTTTACAAAATATGCTTCAGTGCCTTTTAATGAATTAATGCCAGACTTTTTTGTGCCTGAGGATACTCCAATACCTGATGAGGTAAAAAACAGTTAATTTGAAAGAATCAGAAGTAATAAAACTGAGCAATATTTGTAATTTTAAAGCTAACCATGTTGCTCCATTAAAGCAAGAAGCTAGTGGACGAGAATATTGGCGAGTTTCTGACAATGAAAAATCTTATGTACTGTGTTATCTAAATCCTAAAGACGGCAATCACAAAGACTTTATAAAGATCACAAACTCTCTCAAAGATAATGGCATTAAGGCTGTAGATATTGTTCATCATGATGACAAGGCGGGCGTAACTCTTCAGGAGGATCTTGGCGATAACGACTTACTATCAATCTTAAACAAAGATAATAAAACAGAATTAATTGAAAAATCTTTAGATCTTTTGTCTCAAATACAAAAAGCCAACATTGAAGAAATTAGTCGTTTTGATGAAAGTGATTTAAAAAATCAGATGAACTTATGTAAAGACGCATTCTTAAAAATTTTTTTAAATATTGAAACGAATGATTTAATAGATGAACTCATTTTTCTAACCATAGAAAAACTTAAGGTTCATCCATGGACGAATTGTCATTTTGATTACGAAAGACGAAATCTTATACTCAAAAACGAAACAATAACAGCAATTGATTATCAAGATATGAAAGTCGGGCCTATGGGTATAGATTTGGCAGGAATATTAATTGATCATTACTACCCATTAGATTTAAAGGATATTAAAAATTCCTTAAGATATTTTTCGAATCAAATTAATTTAAATTATAACGATGAAGATTTATTCGAATTTCTAAGATATGGTTGCATTCAAAGAAATATGAGGATTTTAGGCACCCTTGCAAATTTATACTTAATTCATAATAGATCATATAGATTGAGAGACTTACCAATGATTCTTTCAAATCTTGTTTCTATGATTCCTGAGGAGTTGGGTATAAAAGAATATTTTTTAGATAAAGTTCAGCCATCTCTTCTAAAAAGGATTTCAGAAATATGAAAGCTATGATTTTGGCTGCTGGTTATGGAAAAAGACTTCTCCCAATTACGGAAAAGACCCCAAAGCCCTTGTTAAAAATTGGAGAAGTAACTTTAATACAAAGAAATATTCAACACTTAATTGAAAACGGCTTTTCAGAAATAATAATTAATGTTTCACATCTAGGAGAGCATATTAAAAAACATGTTGATGAGGTATTCCCAAATGAAAATATTTTATTTTCGTTTGAAGATATACCACTTGGAACTGGAGGAGGAATTTTAAAAGCGCTACATCTTTTAGGTGACAAAAGTTTTTTATTAATGAATGCAGACATATATCACAATACTAACTTAGTTGATTTGCCTAGAGATGTTGAAGCTGCACATTTAGTAGGAGTTCCAAACCCTGAACATAACCAAAATGGAGATTTTAATCTTGTTAAAAATATTGTTGAGGTGAGTTCAGATTCAAATGAATTAACATGGAGCGGCATTTCAATAATGAATCCAATAATTTTTAGGCAAAATAACTTTCAAATAAGCCATTCTTTAGATTTATGGAAAGAGGTTCTTCCAAAATATATATGTAGCAGGGCTATAACGGGACAGACTTCTTCTGAACTATGGTTAGATGTTGGGACACCGGAACGTTTAAAACTTGCTAATACAATATATAATGACCAAAATTAAGTTATGACTGACAATAAATACATAATTGCACCTTCAATACTGGCATCTGATTTTGCTAGACTGGGTGATGAAGTAAGAAATGTTCTAGATGCTGGCGCAGACTGGGTTCATTTTGATGTTATGGATAATCACTATGTTCCAAATTTAACAATTGGTCCAATGGTTTGCAAGGCTCTTAGAGAATTTGGGATAAAAGAATTCATAGATGTTCATTTGATGATTGACCCAGTCGATGAACTTGCTCAAAGCTTTATTAAGGCTGGAGCAGATCTTATAAGTTTTCATCCTGAAGCATCAAATCATATTCATAGGTCGATTCATGCCATTAAAGATGAAGGCTGCAAAGCAGGGCTTGTTTTTAATCCAGCAACCTCACTGAGCTCTTTAGAAAATGTCTTAGATGATATAGACCTTGTTTTAATTATGAGTGTAAATCCAGGCTTTGGAGGCCAATCCTTTATCCACAGCTCTTTAGATAAAATAGCCAAAGTAAGAAAGATGATCGATGAATCAGGAAAAGATATCCGTCTTGAGGTTGATGGAGGAATCAACAAAGAAACTATTGGTCTTGCTTCTCAAGCTGGTGCCGATACTTTTGTTGCTGGCTCAGCAATTTTTAATACAGAAAATTATGAGCAAACTATATCCGAGCTTCGTTCAAATATCGCTTAAATATTTTTTCTTACTGTTCATAGTATTTGAACTTGAGTCTTCTGAAAAAATAGATATTAAAGAATTATTACCTGAAATAGAGATCGCATCTAATTTTGAAGATAGAAAAAAAGGTCTTATGTTTGTCCCATCCATGTCAGACGAATTTGGTATGTTCTTTATTTGGGAATATAAGAAGAAACAATGCATGTGGATGAAAGATACTTTTATTCCATTAAATGTTGCATACATCGCAGATAATGGAGAGATACTTGAGATCTATGATATGGTACCTTTTTCAAAAAAATCAGTTTGCTCAAAAAAACCTGTTAAGTATGCTTTAGAAGTAAATAAGAATTGGTTTGAAAAAAAAGAAATCAAAATAGGTGATCTTATAGATATTAAAGGAATTATTGAAAGTGATAACTAAACGAGAATGGAATGAATTGAAATTAGAAGGTTTTAACATTATTCCTTTGATTAAAGAGATTAATTCAGCTTCTACCTCTCCAATTAATTTGTATTCGAGAATTAAAGACAAAAGAAATACTTTTTTACTTGAATCTATAGAGGGCGGAGAGAAATGGGCTCAATATTCAATTATAGGATTATGCTGCAATGATAGTATAAAGATATCTGGTAACAAGCTAGAAATTAAAAATGCCGATCAAACTAAATGTTATGAATCAGAAGACCCCCTTGAGGAGCTAGATAAAATTATCAGTCAGTATAAGGCTTTAGAACAAGATGATTTTCCTAGATTTTATGGAGGATATGTTGGATTTTTTGCATATGAAAGCTCTCGATATGCTGAAAAAAAAATAGCATCTTTAAGATCAAAAGAATCAAAATTTGAAGAACACATGCCAGAAATATATTTAGTCAAATCTGAAAAGATTATTGTTTATGATAATTTTAATAATAAAACTTTTGCAATTTATAATTCAGATCCAAATCAAATATCATATGAACAAGCGCATATGGAATTAGAAGATATTGAAAAGAGCATAGATCAAGTAGCAGATAATTATGAAATTAAATATCAAACAATATCTGGAAGTCTTTCTTTTGAATCAAATTTTACTAAAGAAGAATTTGTTGCTGCCGTAGAAAAAGTTCAAGACTATATTAGAGAAGGCGATGTAATGCAGGTTGTTCTAGGACAAGATTTCTTTAGATCATTTTCAGGCGATGCATTTAAATTATATGCAGCTCTTAGAAATCTCAATCCATCACCTTACATGTATTACTTAAATCTTGATGAATGTCATGTTGTTGGCTCTTCTCCAGAAATTTTAGTTCGAGTTGAAGGTGACGATATTACACTTAGGCCAATAGCTGGGACAAGAAAAAGAGGAAAAGACAATAAAGAAGATCTTCTAAATCAACAAGACCTATTGAATGATCCCAAGGAATTATCTGAACATCTAATGTTAATAGACCTTGGCAGAAATGATGTAGGTAAGGTATCAAAGATTGGTTCTGTGAAGGTAACTGAAAAGATGGTTATAGAAAAGTATTCACATGTAATGCATATTGTTTCAAATGTAGTAGGCAAACTATCAAAAGATAAAAATTTTATTGACGCTCTAAAGGCTTCTCTTCCTGCAGGAACATTATCAGGAGCACCAAAAATTAGAGCGATGGAGATAATTAATGAATTGGAACCAAGCTCAAGAGGAATATATGGGGGTGCTATAGGATATATATCATGGAACGGCAATATAGATACCGCTATTGCAATTAGAACAGCCGTAATAAGAGATGGACTAATTCATGTTGGGGCTGGGGCAGGAATAGTGGCCGACTCTAACCCAGAAAGTGAATGGTTGGAATGCAAACAAAAATCAAAAGTATTTCTTGATGCTTTGGAGATGATTTCATGATTGTTATTATCGACAATTACGACAGCTTTACTTATAACTTAGTTCACTATATTGGCGAGCTAAATCAGGAGGTAAAAGTTATAAGAAACGATCTAATGACTGTCGATGAAGTGCTTAATTTAAGTCCAAAAAAAATTGTTATCTCCCCAGGACCATGTACTCCAAAAGAAGCTGGAATATCAGTTGAATTAATAAGAGTTTCAAGAGTTCCAGTGCTGGGTGTTTGTCTTGGCCATCAAGCCATAGGAGCTGCATTTGGAGGCACTATTATAAAAGCTCCAGAAATATTTCATGGAAAAATATCAAGAGTAAAACATTCTGAAGATAGACTATTTAAAGGCATAAGCTCTCCGTATGATGTTGTTAGATATCACAGTTTAGTAATTGAAATGAATTCAATACCAGAAGAGCTAAATGTTACAGCAACCCTCGAAGATGATCCCAGTGTTGTTATGGCAATTGAGCACAAAACAAGACCAATATATGGCGTTCAATTTCACCCAGAATCTATTGATACAATTGATGGTAAAAAGTTAATAAAAAATTTTTTAGAGGAATAATGAAAAAATATCTAAATAAAATTCTATCTTATGAAGATTTGAGTTTTGATGAAATGAAAGGGGCTACAGAAATGATCATGACAGGCAAGGTTGATCAGTCTGAAATAGAGTCTTTTCTACTAGCATTAAATCAAAAGGGTGTATGTGAAGACGAAATTACAGCGGCAGCATCTGTTATGAAAAGGAAGTCATTAAAGCTTGACGTCGGTGATGGAGCTCATATAGATACATGCGGAACTGGAGGCACCGGACTTAATACTTTTAACTGTTCAACAGCTTCTTCATTTGTAGCTGCAGCTGGTGGTGCAAAAGTAACTAAACATGGTAATAAAGCAATTTCTAGTAAATCAGGTAGCGCAGATTTTTTAAGCATAGCTGGAGCAGACATTAGTCATGACAGAAATAAGCTTATTTCAATATTTAATCAGATAGGTTTTGTATTTTTATTTGCACCACTTCATCATCAAGCAATGAAATATGTTATGCCTGCAAGACAAAAAATAGCAGAAAAAACAATTTTTAATTTATTGGGCCCACACACAAATCCATGCAACGCAAAGAAACAAGTATTAGGTGTTTATGACAAGAAGTTAATAAAAACTTTTTCGAATGTTTCTAAGAACTTAGATATGGAGCATGTTCTTATTGTGCACGGAGATGACGGACTTGATGAAATAACCATAACTAGTGAAACAACAATTTCAGAACTAAAAAGTGGTGAAATTCAAGAATATAAAATTTCTCCAAAAGATTTCAGTCTAAGCCTGGCTCCTTTTGAAAAAATTTCTGCAAACTCCTCTCTAGAAAGTCTTGAATTAGTTAAAGATGCTTTCTCAGGAAAAAAATCTGCTGTTCAAGATATGATTGCTATGAACAGCGGTGCTGCATTATACGTAGCAAAAGTTGTTAGCTCTATAAGTGATGGAGTTGAGCTATCTTTTGAATTAATGAACAATGGCATGGCTTCTGACAGACTGGCTGATTACGTGAAAATATCAAATAATATATGAGTATTCTTAATGAAATTATAGCTAATACTAAGTCTAAGTTAGAAAGGCTTAAGTCTGAGCTCAAATTAGAAGATATAAAGGAAGGTTTAGGCTCATCAAATATGCCATTAAATTCATTTAAAAATAGCTTGATTGACAAAGAGCAGGCAATAATTGCTGAAATAAAAAAAGCCTCTCCCAGCGCTGGAATAATTACTAAAGATTTTGATCCTATTAAGAAGGCTATGGAATATGAAGAATTTGGAGCATCAGCACTTTCTATTCTTACAGAGGAAGATTATTTTCAAGGAAGTACACAGTACTTAAAAGATGTAAAAGAAGTAACAAACCTTCCTATATTGAGAAAAGATTTCATAATTGATACCTATCAAATATATGAATCAAAATTTATTGGTGCTGATTGCATTCTTTTAATAGCAAGTGTCTTAAATGATGAGCAATTAAGAGAATTTTCAGATTTAGCAACTGTATTAGAGCTAGATTATTTAATTGAAGTTCATGATGAAAAGGAACTTGCAAGAGCCGAGATGTTTTCAAATGCAATTATTGGTGTGAATAACAGAAACCTTAAAACTTTTGATGTTGATATTCAAAATTCAATTAAATTGAAGAATTTATTTTCAAAAAATAATATTTTTGTTGCCGAATCTGGAATTAAAAATCAAGAAGATATAAATACATTAGTAAAACAAGGTATTAATGTTTTTCTAATCGGCGAAAGTTTAATGAAAGGAGATTTTTCTTGAAACTTAGGGAGTGGCAAGAAAAAGCATTTCCTTTATGGTGGAATAAAAAGAGAGGAATCATAAAAGTAGTAACAGGCGGCGGTAAAACCTTTTTTGCTATTCATTGCTTAAATAAATATTTAGAAGAATATCCCAATAAATTAGTCTTGATTGTTGTTCCATCGATAGCCTTGTTAGATCAATGGTATGAAAATCTTTCAGATATTTTTCATGATAAAGATATATCTTTTAATGGTGGTGGAGAAAAAATCTCATCAATTACCAAGATTTGTATTACTACAATCGATTCATTAAAAAATATTTTTGACGAGGTTGAGGCAGAAAATACCCTACTTATTGTTGATGAGTGTCATAAAATTGGAACTGAAAAGAGGGGAGAAATGTTAACAAATAATTGGCACGCAACACTTGGTCTATCAGCAACACCAGAAAGAGACTATGACGATAATTTTTATATCATCATAAAGAAGATACTTGGAGATATTATTTTTGATTATGATTATATTGATGCTAGGGAAGACGAAGTAATTGTTAATTTTAAACTTTTATATGGGTATGCGGCTTTACTTCCAGAAGAAGATGAAAAATATAAGAAATTTACAAAAAGCATTCAACGAAGAGCAGCGACTATTGGTGGAAATGATATGAATGACTATCCATTAAAGATGTTAATTTTTAATAGAGCAAGATTAGTAAAGAACTCAAAAAATAGAATACCTTATGGCTTAGAGTTAATTCAAAAATATAAAAGAGATAGTTGGATTGTTTTTACTGAGAATAAAAAACAAGCAAAAGAATTTAACAGAGTGGTAAATAAAAAAGGTTTTAAATCCGGTATCTACAACACCGATCTCAATGATGAAGAAAGACAAGAGAATTTGGATGCTTTTAAATCAGGAAAATTAAATGTTTTAGTAAGTTGCACAGCTTTAGATGAAGGCTTTGATATGCCTGAAGCTGATGGCGCTATGATTTTAAGCGCTTCATCTTCTAAACGACAAAGAATACAAAGAATGGGAAGGGTGCTTAGGATCACTGCAAATAAAGAAAATGCCTTAATTGTTACAGTTTATTCTTCCAAAACTGAATATGAAAAACTTCGAGAAGAATCAAACAGATATAAAGTAGAAGGGGTGTCAGTCAAGTGGCAGCAAATGAGCTTATAATATTCTAATGTCTTTAACTTATTCTAGTATGCTCACATTAGGAACAGAACTAATCCCATTCAATCTTTTAAACATAGTATCAAATAAAAATTTTTCATCAGATGAATTGGATAGCTCTAAACCATCATTAATTATGTTTATATGTAATCATTGTCCATATGTTATTCATTATCATTCTGAAATTCAGCAAATTTCAAGAGACTATAAAAACCTAATCAATATGGCTGCAATTAGTTCAAATGATGTAGAGATTTATCCACAGGATGGCCCGCAGGAAATGCTTGATTTATGGGAAGAACTCGGCCTATCTTTTCCATACCTTTTTGATGAAACTCAAATGATTGCAAAAGCTTATAAGGCAGAATGTACTCCGGAATTTTATCTTTTTGATCCGAATCAAAAGCTCGTTTATAGAGGAAGATTAGATGAAAGTACCCCAAATTCAAACATTCAACCATCTGGTAAAGATTTAAGAAATGCTTTGGATAATTTACTCAACAATACGGCAATAGACTCTGATCAATTCCCGTCAATGGGATGCAATATTAAATGGAAGTGACTGTCTTATTATTAAACTAGTTTTCTATTAAAAGATTTGGCCTTCCTGGCTGTTTTTGTATTTGAAATTCATCATACAATTTTCCGGTAGCATCATAAGCACGGAATCTTAATTTATTGCCTGAAATATCAATTATTTGGTATAGCTGAGTATTTTCACCGAGTTTTTTTGCATAATTATCTTTAGTAATCTTATACATTTTAGGCCCACTTACTGATACAACATGTACTGTACCAATTTCAGGGTCATAGGCTTGCTGATAGCCAGTTGGAATATTTTTGACTCCTTTTAAATTAACAAGACCAGTTCTTGAGTATGTGTGATCGTGTCCGCTTAAAACTAAATCGACCTTGAATTCATCCAATAGAGGTTTCCATTGTTCTCGTATTTCTTTATTGTCTCTATTTGAAGCTGGCGAGTACATTGGGTGATGAAAAGTCATAACAGTCCAACGATTGGGATTATCTTCAAGAACCTTCCTTAACCACGGAACTTGTTTTTTCGTTTCAATATTTGAATCTAAAGAAATGAAGCGCACCCCTTGGTAGTCTATGTAATATACAGTTTCCATTAGACGATCATCAGGTACATCTTGAATTGGAAATGAAAATTGAGGTCTCCAGTGACTGCTGATATTTTTGGTCTGAGTCTTATTTCTTATACGATCGTAAAGTGGCGCCTTGCCTCCAAAGATAGACTTATTAATAAGATCTTTTTTTAGAAAACCAGTAATTATTTCAATACCTTCATCAGCAGCAACTATTTTTCCAGAATTAGTTATTTTAATAATTCCTTTTTGATCATCAGAATTCTTAACTTGAACTTCAAATGTTGAAGGAGAATCATTTTTATACGAAACAATATCTATATTTATGTCTCTTTCAGCTTTTGTTCTCCAAATTCGTTTTGCATCTGAATCTGAATGATATTCATGGTTTCCAGGTGTTGCTATTACTGGAATAGTTCCATTTACCCAATCAGGGCCTTGATGCCATTCCCCCCATTGAGAGTCCATATCATGTTCATCAACTAAGTCTCCAGCATGTAGCGTGAATGCAGCTCGAGGAGCATCTCGAAAAGCTTCTCTAAAAACCCTTGACCAATGTGTTTTAACCTCATTTTGCGCATCTCCAAAATAAATAAAACTGAATGGTTTCTCTTTGGAGCTTGCGGTTCTAAAATGATAATATTCTGTCCAATTGACTCCATCACCAACTCGGTAAGCATACAAGGTATCTTCTTTAAGGTTTCTAAAAGTAACGTTGTGATAGTGAGCCTCATTAATATCACTTTTAAAATATACTGTTTCAGCATTAAATTTTATTGGTTTTAAAGTTCTTCCGTTGGCATTAGCTATGGCTAACTGAGCAAAACCTTTCTTTACAGAAATATCAGTTCGCCAATTTACTGACTGAGTAGTTGCTGGATTATCATTCCATGTTAGAACTACTCTATCGGGGAGTGGTGTAGGCAGGTGAGCCATTTCTTGTGAAAATTTTTCGGCAGTCCAATTTTGGTGAGAGATAGCATTTAGACAAAAAGAAATAGACAGAAGATATAGTATTTTTTTCATTTTAATTTAGATACGCATCATGAATTTAAATTAAATATATGCACTTGAGGAAGTCATTACTTTAGCAGTAACTTCCATGACTTTTTTTGTTGGTGATTCTAATTCTTCAGCTCCAGACTCATTAGCTTGTCCAGCATGAAGATCTTCATCAGCTTGCATTGTCTTAAGTATTTCAATGGTTTCTTTATCGTTGTACGAAATCTTATCTAAGTGTTTTTGAAGATGGATTACAACTTGTTTTTCAGTTTCTTCAACAAAACCTAAACTTGTTTTTTCTCCCATAGAGCCAAAAATTGCGCCTATTGCAAAGGACCCCGCATACCAAAGAGGATTTAACAATGAGCTCTTGCCGCCAAGTTCATCGAGCCTTCTCTTACACCATACAAGATGATCTGTTTCTTCATCACCTGCTTGTATTAAATGCTCTTTAATTTTAGGATCTTTGCATACAAAGGCTTGCCCTCTATACAATGCTTGCGCAGCAACTTCGCCAGCATGATTAATTCTCATCATTTTGATAGATAGATCTGCTTCTTCTTTTGTTAATTTATCTTTATTCTTTTTGATAGGTTCTGGAGGATATCTTCTTTCCGTACCAGTTTTTTTATCTGATAAAGTTTTTAAAGCAATATCAAGTTCATTTACTATGTTATTAAAAATATTCATTTAATTCCCTTAAAGCCTATATCTTTTCTGCAAAAAGCACCATCAAAATCAACTTTTTGAACTAGATTATATGCATTTTGTTGAGCTTCTTTCAAATCATCACCTAGAGCAGTTGCACAAAAAACTCTACCTCCACTAGTAATAATTTTTTCATTTTCAAATTTTGTACCTGCATGGAAAAGTTTTACACCATCCGTACTATAGTCTTTAATATTAACTTCTTTTTCTGATTCATAACTCTCAGGATAACCTTCTGAAGCTATAACGACCCCACAAGAATGCTTAGGTGTCCAATTTATGACATATGAATCAAGATCATCTGTAATAGCAGCCATACATAGCTCAACTAAACTTGAGTTTAGTCTCAATAAAATTGGTTGAGTTTCTGGGTCTCCAAATCTACAGTTAAATTCCAAAACTTTTATCTCACCGTTATTTATCATTAATCCTGCATATAAAAAACCTAAATATGGCGAACCTTCATTTATCAAACCCTGCATAGTAGGATGCATAACCTCATCAAGTATTTTTTTATTTAATAAATCATTAATGATTGGCGCAGGTGAGTACGCGCCCATTCCACCCGTGTTTAGACCAACGTCTCCATCTCCGACCGTTTTATGATCTTGGCTGGTTGCAAGAGGGATAATTTTGTCTTTACTTACTACAGCTATGAAAGATGCTTCCTCACCCTCTAAAAAATCTTCAATAACAACTCTATTACCGGCAGTTCCGAAGGCCATATCTTTAAAGATATTTTTTAGAGCTTCAATTGCCTCATCTTCACTAGAGCAAATAATTACACCTTTTCCAGCAGCCAGTCCGTCTGCTTTAACCACTGTTGGGTAATTAATTTCTTTTAAATGATTTAAGGCATGCTCATAGTTGTCAAAAGATTTATAGCCAGCTGTAGGGATATTATATTTAATAAAAAAGTCTTTAGAAAAAGTTTTTGAACCTTCAAGCTGAGCTGCGCTCTTTGATGGCCCGAATACATTAATACCTTTACTTTGAAGATAATCACTTAATCCCATTACTAATGGCTGCTCAGGACCAATAATTACAAGATCGATCAATTTATCCATGCAAAAAATTTCAATAGCTTCAAAATTATTTGAATCTACATCAACATTGCTTATTTTATTCTCAAGATGAGTCCCTGCATTACCAGGACAAACATAAACATTTTGAACATCTTCATCTTGAGCAGACTTCCACGCTAGTGCATGCTCCCTTCCACCAGATCCTATTATTAATACATTCATTAATGTCTAAAATGCCTCGTTCCCGTATAAACCATTGCAATTTCATGCTCATCAGCAGCTTGAATCACTTCTGAGTCTTTTATTGAGCCACCTGGTTGGATGATTGCTGCAATTCCACTAGATGCTGCCTTATCAATACCATCTCTAAATGGGAAAAAGGCATCTGAAGCCATCACTGCATTTTTTATATCTAAGCCTTCTTCTTTTGCTTTTAAATTTGCAATTTCTGCGCTAATCACTCTGCTCATTTGACCAGCACCAATTCCAATTGTTTGTTTATTTTTTGCATATACAATAGCATTACTTTTTACAAACTTAGCAACTTTCCAAGCAAACATTAGATCAATAAACTCTTTATTTGTTGGTTGTCTTTTTGTTACACACTTTATTTCATCAAGTGTTACCTTCTTATGATCATCGTCTTGAATAAGAATACCTCCTGAAACTTTCTTGATTACTCCTGGATAGATATTATCTTGATCTAAATCTACTTCTAAAACCCTTATATTTTTTTTATTTGAAAATTCTTCAATTGCCTCTTTCTCATAACCTGGAGCAATTACAACTTCAACAAACTGTCTATCATTAATCTCTTTTGCAGTTGCCAAATCAACTAAGCTATTAAAGGCTATGATTCCACCAAAAGCAGATGTAGGATCAGTCTTAAATGCTAAATCATAAGCATTGTATACGTTGTCACTTTCAGCGACTCCACATGGGTTAGCATGCTTAACAATTACACAGGACGGATTACTAAATTCTCTAACACATTCCCAGGCAGCATCAGCATCAACTATATTATTGTATGAAAGCTCTTTGCCTTGATAAATTTTTGAATTTGCAATATTTTTAAATTTTAGGTTCTTAAAGGTATATAAAGAAGCATTTTGATGAGGGTTTTCGCCATACCTTAAATTAGAGCTTTTTTTAAACTCGTAATTTATAGCGTATCCATCACTATCTTCACCAAGATATAGAGAAATAGATTTATTATATTCTGCCATCATAGAAAAGACTTTTTTGGATAGACTCATACGAGATTCATAAGAGATACCACCTTTTTCATTCCACTCATTAATGATAGCTTGATAATCATTAGGATCTGTAACTACCACAACGTCTTTAAAATTTTTTGCAGCTGCCCTTATCATTGTTGGACCACCAATATCTATCTGTTCAATGGCTTCTTCAAAAGTACAGTTGCTCCCAATAGTTTCTTGAAAGGGGTATAGATTTACGATTACTAAATCTATAGGCTCGTATCCTTTATCTTTTAAAATACCCATATCTGAGTCTCTTCTTGCAAGAATACCAGCATGTATTTTTGGATGAAGTGTTTTTACTCGACCACCCATAATTTCTTCAAAACCGGTAAATTTAGAGACCTCAATTACATTATTAGTAATTTCTTTTATAGCTTTATAAGTTCCACCAGTGGATAGTATTTTTATATTTTTTTCTGAAAGAAATTTAACAATAGTATCAATATTGGTTTTATCGCTAAGGCTAATCAAAGCTGTTTTTGGTTTAACTAGGATCATAGTCAGATTTTATATTTTTTTAATTTTGTTCTTAAGGTTGTTCTATTAATACCGAGAATTCTTGCAGCTTTGGACTGATTATTATTACAAAACTTCATAACACTATTTAATAATGGTGGCTCAACCTCTGTAAGTACAAGATTATATACATTGATAGGAGTATTTTTTTGATCTAGCTGATTAAAATATCTATTCATAGCCTTTCTGACCTCATCCTTTAGAGGTTTCTTGGAATAGCTATCAAATGATTTTTTCTTTTCTTTCAAAATAGATTTTTTAATAAAGAGATATAAGTTTACATCTGTTTAAAAATTGCTCAATAGATAATTTAAAGATTTATATATGTTTTTTTATTGCCCTCTATTGAGTAAGATTTTATTTTTTTGTTATCACTAATGATTTCTAGTACTGAAGTGTAATCAGGATAAAAAGATAAAAGTGTTTCGGATTTGATCAAGCTACTTACAATTGAATTCATAACCATGAAATGCGTAAAAATCACAGAATCATTTTCTATGGTAATTAGTTTATTAAAAATCTCCTCACTCCAAATTTTAATATACTTTGGAAGTGAATCTTTTTTAGTGCTTAAGATCTTTTTCAGCCAGTTTTGTTTTTGATTTAAAGCAGTATTTTTTGATGGAATCTCAATAAAAGTGTTATCAAGAACTATGTCTTTATTAAATTTTTTTGCTAAAGGATCAGCTGTTTCTCTTGCTCTTGATTTAGGGCTTGATATAAAAGAGAAATCTTTCAGATCTGAAAGATTTTTATGATTTAGCAAATTATTTGCTTGAGAAAGTCCTTTTTCACTCAAGCTAGGATCTTCATGTTCTCCCCAGGCATTTGAAGCTTCACCATGCCTTATAAATATAATTTTAATCTCTGACATTTATTTTCCAGCTATAGCTATAATGATATTGTGAGAACACATAGAGTATATTGTAAACATGTATCTGGGCCTAATGCTAAATTTCAAATAGATGAGTCCCAGTCAAGACATTTAATTAAAGCACTGCGTCTAAAAAAAGGATATGTGGTTGAAGTTTTTGATGGAGATGGCAAGTCTGCAAGTTGTAAAATTATAGAACTATCAAAAAAATTTATTGAAGTTAAGAGGGTTGAAGAACTTAAATATGACACACCTCCAAAAAGATTACTTGTAACCATAGTTCCAGTAATAAAGAAAAGTAATTTTAATTTTATGATTCAAAAACTAGCTGAAATAGGGACTAATAAATTTATTGTCTATAGACCAGATCTTATTGATCAAAGTGTTGCAAAAATAGACATAACTAAAATGATCAAAAAATCATTTGAAATCTTGATTAATGTTTCAAAGCAATGTGGTAACAATTTTATTCCGTCAGTCGTGGAATCTGATAGTTTAGAAGAGGCAATAATTATGGAAAAAAATACGTCCGACATATATGCATTTGATACAGAGGCTTCAGAGTATTTTGATCAAGATGAATTAAAAGAAAATTCCCATATAACAATTATTACAGGACCCGAGTCTGGCTTTTCAGATGAAGAGCTTAAGTTAATGCAAACCCACAATATTAAAGAAAGATATTTAGGCCAAAACATCTTAAGGGCCGAGACAGCACCTATCTTTATATCTTCATTAATTAAGAATCATTTTGGTAAAATCTCATAACTATGAATAAAGTTCTTTTCATTACAGATACCTTTAAAGACTTAAATGTAAAAAAAGATACCTCAATATTAATGATTGAAGAGGCAATTAAAAAACAACTTAATGTTTTTCAATGTGAGATTGAAGATTTGTTTATTGACCAAGGCCATGTCTATGCAAGTTCAAGAAATATTCTTTCTGCAGGGTCAACTCAAGTTGAAGGTATCTCAAAACAGGATATAAAAGTATCTGACTTTAAATATTCTTTTATGCGTAAAGACCCTCCTGTAGATGAGAATTATATTAATGCTCTTCATTTATTAGGACTTGCTGAGAAACAAGGAGCAATTATTTTTAATAAACCAAACTCAATCAAAGAATTCAATGAAAAAATTTTTGCCTTACATTTTAAAGAATATATACCCAAGACTCTTATAACTTCAAAGATCGAGAAAATTAAAGAATTTATTAACTCTAATAATACGATCGTCATTAAGCCGCTTGATGGAATGGGGGGAACTTCCATATACAAACTTGATCAAATTAATGAAGAAAATTTAAATATATTAGATGAAATGACAAACTCAGA
Organism: Gammaproteobacteria bacterium; assembly: GCA_045563715.1. Lineage (GTDB taxonomy): Bacteria > Pseudomonadota > Gammaproteobacteria > Magnimaribacterales > D2472 > SAR86A. Next base: position 594,200 of record JBJLIP010000001.1, read on the forward strand.
ACAAACGCAGATTATTTGTCAGGAATTTATTGAAGAAATATATGAAGGAGATTACAGAGTATTGATTATTCATGGCAAACCTTTTAATAAAACTTTAGCAAGAATCCCTCAACATGGAGGTTTCAAGGGTAATTTGGCTGCTGGTGGTAAAGGTGTTGCTGCAGATATTACAGAATTTCAACAAAATATTGGAGAAGAAATTGGAAATTATTTGAAAGAAAAAGGAATTAACTTTGCCGGAATAGACATTATTGGCGAATATCTTACTGAAATTAACATTACTAGCCCAACATGCGCAAGAGAAATTTTTGATCAAACAGGTCAAAATCCAATCACTGATTTTTTTGAGGGATTATGAGCACATTTTCATCTTCATCAAAAAATATGAGTAGAAGATCTTTAACTTTTAATAAATCATTTTTAATATCATTATTTATTCATGGTGTTTTAATTTTTGGAATTTCAATAACAACGTACTATAAATTACCTATTTTTAATGAGTCTCCAATTATTAATGTCAAACTCGCTAATTCAAATCAAGACTATATGAACGATACATCCATTGACACCAATATGGAATTAAAAAGAAATATGTCATCTCAGGCATCAGGCACAATTCAAACATCAAAAAATTCTTCTCAATCTTTTAAGATTAAAAAACTTCAGGCGAACTCAGTAATAAATTCTCAAGAAGCTGTATATTTAAACTTGTGGCAGCGAAAAATAGAAACGACTGGAGATAAAATAATTTCCAATAAAGAAAATTATTTAGATGGTAAAGTTCAGATTATGGCAACAATTGATATAAATGGAAACTTGGTTAATTCAAAGATTTTAATTTCATCTGGGAACATATTAATTGATGAGATGGCTATTGATATATTAGAGAAATCTGCACCATTCCCCCCTTTTAATGATGATATGTCTAATCAATATAGTATTCTAGAAATTGTTAGAGATTGGAATTTTTCGTCTAATTAAATGCAAATAGTTGCCTTTGATTTTGGAACAAAGAAGATAGGAGTTGCTGTTGGACAAACTTCAACATACACCTCCTCACCGCTTCAGGTAATCTCAAGTAAAGATAATAAAGTAAAATGGAATGAGATTATGATTCTTTTAAACGAATGGAAGCCTGAGCTTGTGATCGTAGGTAAACCTTTAAATATGGATGGTACTGATAGTGAAATTATGAAAGAAGTTGAAAAGTTTTACCAAAAACTAAAGAGTATCTATGATGCAAAATTTGAATACATTGATGAGAGACTTACAACATTTGAAGCTAGACAAATACTTGAAGAAAAAAAATTTGAAACGGTTGACGCAAATGCAGCAAAAATTTTAATTGATAATTGGTTTGAGCTAAATAAACAATAAATATGTATATACCAGAAGACTTTATAGAACGCCTACTTAACTCAGTAAATATTGTTGAAGTCATCCAAAAACGTAGACAAGTTGAAAGAAGAGGTGGCGCATATATGGCGAAATGCCCTTTTCACAAAGGGGGAGAAGAAAATAATGCATCAATGAAGATTTATGAAGAAACTGGAACATATCATTGCTTTACCTGCAAAGAAACTGGAAATGCGATCTCTTTTTTGAGAAAGCATGACAATCTGGACTTTTTAGAGGCAGTTGAGTTGCTAGCATCTTATATTGGAATGGAAATTCCTAAACAAGAAAGTAATTCATCGGTAATTAAAGCGACAAATATCAACAATAGAGCTTCAGAAATTTTTTACAAACAACTAAAAGAAGAGAGTGGTAAAAATACAATTTCTTATTTAAAAGACAGAGGAATTTCAGGAGAAACTGCTAAATTTTTTAATTTGGGATATTCAAATGCAAAGGCTCCTAGCTTAAATGAAGTGCTTTCAAAAGAGTTTAATCAAGAAGAGCTTAATGAATCTGGTTTGTTTGGTAAAAATGATGATGGTGAGTTTTATGATAGATTTCGAGATCGATTAATGTTCCCAATAAGAAACATTAAAGGAGATAGTATTGCTTTTGGAGGCAGGTTGTTAGTAGATAAAGAGAATCAGGCAAAATATTTGAATTCTCCTGAAACAAAAACTTACAAGAAAAAATATGAACTATATGGTTTATATGAGGTTAGGCAAATTGATAAAAGACCTGATTCAATTTTCGTTGTAGAGGGTTACATGGATGTTATTGGTCTATTTCAACATGGTGTTAAAAATGCTGTTGCTTCATCAGGTACAGCCTTTACCCAAGAGCAGCTTAGAAAAATACTAAATTACACAAATACAATCTATATAGTATTTGATGGTGACGAAGCTGGTTTAAAGGCATCTTGGAGAACAGTAGAAAATGCAATGCCGTTACTTCGAGAGGATACAAGAATAAGCTTTATTTTCTTAAAAGAAGGTGATGACCCAGATAGCTTCATCAAAGAAAATGGAAAAGAAGCTTTTTGTAACCTAGCTAAAGATTCAAAATCACTTTCTAACTACTTTTTTGAAACTTTAAAACAACAAGATGATCTATCTTCTATTGAAGGAAGATCAATAGCTGCAAAATTTGCCATACCTTTAATTAAATCAATTTCTAATGAAACTATTAAACAGGCATACATCAACGAGGCATCTAATGTATGTGATATAGATTTTGCAAAACTAATTCAAGGAGATGAAAGCAAGAAGCAAATTAATTCTCCAAAGAAAGAAAAGCCAGTGGTTGATACAAAATCGATAATGAAAAAATCTGTCTTAGGTATATTTATGGCATTAATTCAACATCCTAAATTAGCTAATAGCAAATTATTTAATTTGGTAAACCCTGATTCCAACTTTTCTTTTATGTTAGAAATTAGAGATATATATATTAAACATCCGAATTCAGCTGCCTCAATAATTTTAGAGAAAATTGATCAAGAAAAAATAAAAAATGTTTTTGGCGAAGCGCTCGTTTCAGAAATTAAGATATCAGAAGAAGACGCTCTTTCTATGATAGAGGATTGTATTGCCTTAATTTCGCAAACATACTCTGAAAGAGAAGAAATTCTCAAAGAAAAGTATAATATGAGTGAATTAACCTCATCAGAAAAGAGAGAATTGCAACAAATTATCTTAAAAAAAGATAGAATGTCGCAGGAAGAAGAAGCTTTAATTAAAAATTTAAGCTCTGGTTAGATTGATTTTTGCGAATCAATCACTACATATAGGGGATATACTCGAGGTGCGACTAATCTGTGGATAAATTAAATCAAAAAGGCTCAAGAATTGCAGAGCTTATCGAAAAAGGTAGAGAGCAGGGATACTTAACATATTCTGATGTAAATGATCATTTGCCTGATGATATATCTGATCCAGATCAAGTAGATGAAATTATAGGAATGATAAATGATTTAGGTTTGCAAGTTCACGAAACAGCGCCTGATGCAGATACCTTAATGTTAGCAGAATCAGAAAATTCAGATGATATTGCATTAGAACAAGCTGCTGAAGCTCTTGCAGCTGTTGAGAATGAAACAGGAAGAACAACAGATCCAGTTCGAATGTATATGAGGGAGATGGGAACAGTTGACCTTTTGACTCGAGAAGGTGAGATTGAAATTGCTAAAAGGATAGAAGAGGGAATGAGAGACCTTCTTAACGCAAGTGTTCATTATCCTAAGACTGTAGAGTATGTATTGATTTATTGGCAGCTAGTAAAAGATGGCGAAAAGAAAATTAATGACTTCCTTACTGGATTCTTAGAGGAGATGGAAGAGGTCCCATCTGCTGGTCCAGGAACGCAAAGAGCTAAAGAAGAAGCTGATGCTGCTGATTCAGATGAAGAGACTTCATCAGGTCCTGATATGAAAGAAGTTCAAAGAAGAATGACCAACTTAAAACGACAGTTCAACAAAACAACAAAGGTCATTGAAAAAAAAGGAAGACATTCAAAAGAAGCTAATACAGAATTTAAAAAACTTGGTGAGATATTTCAGTTTTTAAAATTTAGCCCAAGAATGTTTGATGATATTGCTGCTATTGCAAGACATGGATTAAATATTCTCAGAGAAAAAGAAAAGCTTATTCAAACTCAGTTAGTAAAAAAAGCTAGAATACCTCGAAAAGATTTTTTAGCTTTGTATCCTGAAAATTTAACAAAAGTAAGATGGGTTGATAGCCTAATGAAGGAAAAAAAGTATAAGAAAGATCTTCTACAAAATGTTAAACAAGATATAGTAATTGCGCAAAAAGACATTATTGCACTTGAGAATAAAGTTGGCCTCAATGTTAGAGAGATAAAAGAAATAAATAGAAATATGTCAATGGGCGAGACAAAAATGCGCCGTGCTAAAAAAGACATGGTTGAAGCTAACTTAAGATTAGTAATTTCTATAGCAAAGAAATATACAAACCGCGGGCTTCAATTTTTAGATCTAATCCAAGAGGGAAATATTGGTCTTATGAAAGCTGTCGATAAGTTTGAATATCGTAGAGGTTATAAATTTTCGACCTATGCAACTTGGTGGATAAGACAGGCCATAACTAGGTCAATTGCAGATCAGGCTAGAACAATAAGAATTCCAGTTCATATGATAGAAACAATAAATAAATTAAACAGAGTTTCTCGTCAAATGATGCAAGATATGGGAAGAGAACCAACTCCAGAAGAGTTAAGTAAAGAGTTGGATATGCCTGAAGATAAAGTTAGAAAAGTTTTAAAAATTGCTAAAGAACCAATCTCAACTGAGACTCCTATTGGGGATGATGAGGATTCAAGTCTAGGTGATTTTATTGAAGATACTGTAATTGAGTCACCCTTAGAAAACGCAACTGAAGAAAGCCTTCATTTTGCCACTGATGATGTCCTTGCTTCACTTACAGCTAGAGAAGCTAAAGTCTTGAGAATGAGGTTTGGAATAGGTATGAATACAGATCATACTTTGGAAGAGGTAGGTAAACAATTTGACGTTACTAGAGAGAGAATAAGACAGATAGAAGCTAAAGCCTTAAGAAAGCTCAGACATCCTAGTAGATCAAGCCATCTTAAAAGTTTCCTAGACCAGTAAATATAATTTACTTATTTCCAGTTTCCTTTTCTGCCTGAAAGATCCCAATTTACTCTGCTCCACATAAGCTCTATTCTTCTATTAACATATCTTTTAGCAAAAATATTTGAATAACTTGGAAGCGGAAAAAATGCCTGAGACCCCAAACCATCAATAATTTTAATTTTAAGTTTTTTTTCTTGTGAGGTTAAAACAAGATTATGAGGTATTAAATTTTTTGTTAAAACTAAATGCTGTCTTAACCATTTGTGAAATTCTTCAATAGCATCTTTAATTTCATCAGTAAGGCCATTTCTGAATAGATATTCTTCAAGCGTTTCCGCAATTCTTCCATTATTTCTTATTAGTTCTGTTTCTGATGCAATACCAATATCTGTTTCCACCATTCCATACCATTTTGCAAGATGATCCCATATTTCTGGATTATTCGATTTTAGTGCCTTTTGATTGTAAGCATTCTGTTCACGTAAATTATCATCAAAACTTTCAGAAGACCTTAGTTGCTTATACCAGGGCTTACTCTTTTTTATTTTTGTCAAAATTCCAGGATGAATTACTTTTAAGCATCGATTGGGATTATCAGGATGAACAAAGCACATTCTATTGCCGCCTTTAGCAAAAGGGAGTATGCCATTTAATTTAATCATAATATATTATTAGACTATCAGGTTTATCTTCAGACTTCTTGAAAAAAATAATTTTGATTTGTAAAAATATTGTTTATTTAGTTAACGTATACAGTTAGAAATTTAGATCCCCAAACTTCAGAAAATTCAATTGTTTCAGGCACCCAACCATATTCTGGCTCATCAAAACACAGCCAACCCCTTGCTTTTGAATTAGCAGTCAAATCTTGATTGGGATTGAAATCTGGCTTTTTGCTTACAAATAAAGATGGTGTTGCTGTGAGGCCATCGCCTTTTGCATCAATGGCAAAAATGTTAAAAGAATATGTATTTCTTGAATTATTTGTTATATATAAAGAGACACAAATTGCATCACCAAACATCTGAGAGACTCTTTCGATTCCCCTGACTTCATAAGCTAAAGCTTGTATAAAGCTTGGGAAAGAAATCAAAGATATAAGAACTAATATTTTATTTTTCATTATGAAACCTAGATTTTTATAAGTTTTATTTAATATTAAAAGATATACAAATGCAAATACGTGTTTTAAGTAGACTGAAGTAATTTGTGTGGTAAAATCTATTTTTTATATATTTTTGGAGAAAATTATGAAAGCATTAGGAATAGTTGCAATCGTTGTTGCATCAATCTCAATTGTAATTCCAGTTTTTGGGGCAACTTATTTACCAATAATTGCTGGCATTATGGCTGTTATAGCAGTAAAAGAAGAGCACGTTCTTGCATTTGTTGCACTTGGTATAAATGTAGTAAATGTTGCATTTTTAAGTGCATCTATAAGAATAGCTGATGGTATTGAAGGTCTCTGTGAAGGTGTAGATGCTATAGATAGTGGACTTAGCGCATTGGCTGATATTACTGGAGAATCATACGATTCAGTGGATGTTGATTGTGGTAGCGGTGGTTCAGTTTTTTGGACCTGGATGGGTATTAATTTAGCTCTCTTAGCTGTAGCTGTTGTCATACATTTAATGAAGAAAAAGGCCTAAAAACCTTAATTGTTTTTAATTTAAAAGCAGTGATTTGATATCACTGCTTTTTTTTTATGTTTCGATTATAATTGTCATCCTTTGATTAATAGTGATAGCTTTTCTTACTAAGAAGTTATTAAATATTCAAAGAATACTATTCAAGAAGGGCCTGTAGCTCAGTTGGTTAGAGCAGTGGACTCATAATCCATTGGTCGGAGGTTCGAGTCCTCCCGGGCCCACCATTTAAAGGGTTTCTAAGGTTTTACTGTTCTTTATAAGTGAGAACAGACAATCTTATGTTCTCAATCTATTAATCCAATACCTTTAAAATTCTATGTCCTGGAAGAGTTAAACCTTGATATTCAGGAAAGTCTTCCAAATTAGAACTAATAGCATTTTCTATATCTTTCAAAACTTTATAAGCATTATCTCTTGTTCGAATTAAAGCGAAAACATGGTGAGTAGCGATACCCTCATCATTAAAGCAATCTTCACAATTTTCAAATCCATGAGAAAGGGCAGCTACAATTAATTCTCTTGCAAATAGAATATTTTCTTTTTTTGAACCATAAGCAGATGAAGTTATGTTTTTAGCTAATTGTGTTGAATGAAGTATTAAATTTTCAGCTTTTTCTCGATGACATAAATAATTACCTCTTTTACAAAACCTTTCGTCAAAATTTGTAAAATCAGATGCATATAAATACTTTAATCCTTCAATTGATTTCTCTATATCCTTTGGTTTTGAAAAATCTCTTAAGCCAAATGCTATACCTTTAAATATTTTATTTGCTCTTTTATCTTTTAGATAAATATCATTTGTTGCAATCCAAGGATTAGATTCTGTTTTATGTATTTCTTTCCACCTTTTAACATCATCCTTAAAAATTTTGATTTGATTTTGTTCGAACTCTTCATAAGACTCATCTAGAACATCTTCTATATTCTTGTATGATTTTGTAAAGATAGGAAATTTACCTGTTGCATTTATTTCATTTGCTGCTTCTATAATCCAGATCAGCATTTTCCCTTCATACTCTCTATAAATAGGCTTCCCCATTGTGTTTGGAAATGGTGACTTGCCCAAATCTTCATCATTCATATAACAGATTCCTTGATCATCCAAAATCGTGCCAACCAAATTAGAAAAGTCGATTATTCGCATGTGCATGGCATGAAAACTAACAACATTACTTTCAAATATTTTATTAAATGTATCTATATAAGGATCGTAACTAGAACAGCGCACATATTTGTTACCAATAACTGAAGGATATGCATTAGTATCTATTTCTATTCCCTTACTCCAAACATCTCTAAATACTTGAATCGCAGCCTCTAGGCGTATTGATGCATTCGTTATATTCAATATTTCATTTTTTTCTTGTATAGAGTATTTATTATCTTTATGCGCAAGCTTTGCTGATGCCAATGCATCAGTGAAAGGTTGAATTGCTATAGTAAAATCTCTTAAAGATGTATTTTGAAGACGAGATGGCAATAGACCAAGAGCTTTCTTAAGTTCTTTAACTTCAGTTATGGCTGTTTCTTTTTTGGTTATAACTTGTCCAGTGAAGATTTGAACACATCCAACATAGTCCGCTACATCCTTACACTTTTCATGCACTTCATCTGGGACTTCTGCACTTAGTGTAAAAGAGAAAAGTAGAAATATTGAGATTATTCTTTTCATATAACAATGATAGAAGATGGATGAGATTTTAACAATTCCGCTGCTTGAGCAGCTTTTAATCAACTAGAGCCCTCATAATCCATTGGTCGGAGGTTCGAGTCCTCCCGGGCCCACCATTTAAAAAAAACGTATGTCTAGTTTATATAAATTTCATGTTATAAAATGCGCAACTTAGTTAATTATTAATTGATATGAACACATCTACATCTAAAAGATCCTTTATTCATCCAGAGGGATGGAAATTTGCGATTATTTTTTTTGTTATTTCAATTCTTTTATCATTTATATCAATAGCGATTTCAGTTATTGGATATTTATTAACTCTTTTTACCTTATGGTTCTTTCGTGATCCAAAAAGAAATACACCACTGGACACAAATTTAATTATTAGCTCTGCAGATGGGAAAGTTTGCCTTATCGATGAGGCCTATCCTCCAGAAGAAGTCTCAATAAATCAAGAAAAAATGAAACGCATCTGTGTTTTTATGAATGTTTTTAATGTCCATATTAATCGCAGCCCAGTATCGGGTAATGTAAAAGATATAATCTATAAAGAAGGCCAATTCTTAAATGCTAGTCTTGATAAAGCTAGCGAGAAAAATGAAAGAAGCAGTTTAATCATCAGTTCTGATAATGGTGCTGAGATTATTGTTGTTCAAATAGCAGGCTTAATTGCTAGAAGAATTTTAGGATTTATATCCAATAATCATAATCTTTATCAAGGAGAAAGATTTGGATTAATAAGGTTTGGCTCCAGAGTTGATATATATATGCCATTAGATGCAGTCACAAAATGCTCCATTGGAGACAAGGTGATCGCTGGCGAATCAGTGCTGGCATCATTCAAATAAAAAAGATGAAAAAAATTGACCTTAAAGTTTTACTCCCAAACATTATTACTTTATCTGGATTAAGTTTTGGCTTAAGTTCAATTAGGTTTGCTCTTGAAGAAGATTTCAATTTAGCAATCTTATGTATTTTATTTGCTGGAGTTTGTGACGTCTTAGATGGCCTGCTTGCAAGACATCTTAAGAGCGAGTCAGATTTAGGTGCGCAATTAGATTCTCTCTCAGACTTTCTTAGCTTCGGTATCGCCCCTGGAATCCTTGTCTACATGTCTATCTTTAATCAGGAGAGCAGTATAGGTACTTTTGCTTGTTTAATTTTCATTATCTTTTCTTGCTTAAGATTAGCTTTATATAATATTAGGCTTGAGTCATCTAAAAATCCTGAAGAAGAACCAGAAAGATTTTTTACTGGAATACCAACGCCTGTTGGCGCAATTTTAATTTTATTACCTTTAACACATTCCTTTATGGGATATTATTGGGCGTATGAAAATTTGAACTTTGTAGCGGCCTACATAATTTTAATTAGCGGCCTACTAATAAGTAGAATTCCAACTTTCTCAATTAAAAGAAAGAATTTGTATGTTAAATCAAGACTAATATTTTTTATTGCATTTTCTTTAATTGTCTTAAGTCTTATTAATTTTTTATGGCTATCTATTAATATTCTGGCATTTATTTACCTACTAACCATTCCATTCTCAGTTTTTGCTTGGAATAACAATCTTAATAAATCGAACTGATACAAACCTTGTATTAAACACCTAAGTATTTCATAGCAATCACTATATCAAAGTGGTATTAGTTTTTGAACTTTAGCGAGAAATAGGATGTTTATTTATAAATAAATAATAATGTGGCATTATTGAAATATGAAAAAATTTATAGCATTAATACTCGTTATTGGAATTGTAGGATGTTCTGAAGAACAAGAACAAACAAAAGAACAAATAGATGAACAAACAAAAGAAAAAAACTCTATATATAGATTCATTTGTAAAGATAAAGAACCAGTCATGCACAAAGTTCCCATGAAAATGAGTGCTAAAGGCGATGTTGTTACAAATTATGCAGACGTTGATTATCATTTAACAATTCAGACTGATGTTGGAGCAGTAAACTTAATCAACAAAGAACCAGAAATCACATTTTCTACTTTTGATGATCTCACATTTAATGAAGATTTTAAAAATACCTATGATGAAATATCAGCATTAAATTCCATGTTATGGAAGTTTACTTTTGATAAATTTTCTGGAAAAGCTAAGGTTATTAGAGAACCAGGAAATCCCAAAGGTTCGGTAAATACTTATACCTGTATCAAAGCCAAATCATTAATAGATTAAGCGTTACAAAATCTATTAGTCGGCTGTCCAAATTAACCACAATAATTTTCTGTTATAGTTTATGAAATGAAATTTCAAAACATAATTTTAGACATATTAAGAGTTTTACCCAAAAGACTTATTCAGTATTTAGCTGGACCACCAATCTTAATTGATGGAAATGCTCTCGATCCAAATATACAAATTATTGCAAGGCTTAATCCGCAACAGAAGCAAAAAGAATTAGTTTCACCTCAAGACTATAGAAGGGCTGCAAAGAAATTAGACGAAATAGCACTTAGAAATATTTCTGGTGTGACCATAAGAGACGAAGAAATTAATGGATCAACAGGGATGATGAAAATTAGAACATATCAAAAAAATTCTGATCAAGAAAATATCCCAGCAATTTTATTTTTTCACCAAGGCGGATTAGTAATTATGGATACTAAAACCGATGACTATTTTTGTTCGTTGCTTGCTGATAGATGTAATGCGAAGGTAATTTCTTTAGATTATCGAAGATGTCCAGAATATAACTTTCCTGCTGGAATTGAAGATGCATTTGCATTATGGGATTATGTTCAATCTAACTCAGATACATTAAAAATAAATCCAAAAAATATTGCCTTGGCTGGAGATAGTGCTGGAGGTATGATTTCTGCATCAGTTGCCCATGACCTAAGTCATTTGGGTGGAGTTCAGCCAGCTGCATTATGTTTAATTTATCCATGGGTTACAACTAGCATTGAAAACCAACAGTCGATTGAGACTTGTGCAGATATGTTTCCTATGACTTTTGAAACTATGGAATTTTTTAGAAATACAGTTTTTCCTGATGGTCATAACATTGACCATCTATGGGCCAATCCCTTATATCAAGAAGATCTAAGAAAACTGCCAACTACAATAATTGCAACAGCAGGATTTGATCCTATTCGTGATCAAGGAAATAAGTTTGTTGAAACTTTAAAAGAGTCTGGAGTCGAGGTTATTGATTATTGTTTTAATCATCTTCCGCACAGTTTTTTAATATTAGGAAGAATTAGTAAAGGTGCTCAAAAAGCTAATAATATAATCGCCAGTGAACTTTCAAAAATATTAAACAAACATGAATAAGTTAATAATATACTTCTTATCAATTTTTTCTTTTAATATTCTTTCATTGGATATATCAGATAGGATTGTCATAGCAAAAGAAGTAGTAACCTTAGATGATAAATATCCCAATGTGGACGCTATCTACATAAAAGAAGATAGGATTCATTCTGTTGGAAAAAAGGAAGATTTAATTGGTAAATACCCTGATATCTTTATAGATTTTTCTTACGAAGAAAATGTAATTGTTCCTGGTTTTATTGAACATCACATTCATCCTTTGCTTGCGGCAATTACTATGAATTCAGAAGTTATTGCTATAGAGGACTGGAATATTTCTTCAAAAAAGACTATTGGCGTCAGAAATAGGGATGATTACCTTTCAAGACTAAGTGAGGTTGAGCTTTCTCAAGATAAGAATAAGCCATTAGTAAGTTGGGGATTTCATCATTATTTTCATGGCAAATTAACTAGACAAGATTTAGATTTAATCTCAAGTGAAAGACCGATCCTAATAATACATAGATCATTTCATGAATTCATCATGAACTCTAAAGCATTAGAGTTTTTTAAAATTACAGAAAAAGATATTGCACACCTTAACGAGGAAGATAAAAAATTAGCTAATTTTAATGAGGGACATTTTTCAGAAAGAGGATTAATAGCCGTTATGCCAAAAATAATGAGTTATCTCGCTGCACCTGAGAGAATCATTAAAGGTCTTGAAATAACAGAGAAATATATACAAGAACAAGGAATTACTTTAATTGCCAATCCTGGGGCGATGTATGATCCAAGAATTCAAGAGGTTAAAAACTATGTATTCGGTGACAAAAAAACACCATTTAAATCTCTTTATATCCCAAGCGCTTTATACATGCTGGAGAAAGTAGAAATAGTAAATTTATTAGAAGAAACAGAAGCTCATTTATCCTGGGGCACAGGTAAAGTGGAATATATACCAAAACATATAAAATTATTTGCAGATGGTGCTATGTATTCTCAGAATATGGTTTTGCGTGATGGCTATCTTGACGGACATCAGGGTGTTTGGTTAATGGAAGATAGTATTTTTAAAAAAACCTTTAAGCTTTATTGGGATGCAGGGTATCAAATCCATGTTCATCAAAATGGTGATGCTGGTCTTGATCGTGTTTTAGATGTTTTAGAAGAGAACTTAGATCGCAATCCAAGAGAAGATCACAGAACAACTATTGTGCATTTTGGATATTCCGCTTTTGATCAGATTAAAAGAATAAAAGATCTAGGAGTTATAGTAAGTGCAAATCCATATTATGTTGCTGTTCTTTCTGATTTATATAGTAAACAAGGTGTTGGTTATGAACGATCTCAAGAGATGGTTAGATTAGGGGACCTTGTTCGGTCTGATATTCCTTTATCACTTCATTCAGACATGCCTATGGCTCCAGCATCTCCATTAGTACTAATGGATGCTGCGGTAAACAGAATCAATTATGCAAATAAAGTAGCCGGTCCAAATCAAAGAATAGACCTCCTGACTGCGCTTAAAGGAATAACACTTAATTCGGCTTATACACTTGGGATTGAATCAGAATATGGATCAATCACTCCAGGAAAGTATGCAAATATGACTATACTTTCAGACAATCCGCTTACTATTAATCCACTAAAAATTAAAGATATTAATATTATTGGGACCATTGAAGAGGGCAGATCTTTTATCAAAAAATCTGCAAAATAAATCCATTTTTATATAAAAAATCAGCCTTATTATCAATTAAAAAAATGATTTACAAAATTATAAAAATGTCGTTTAATCAACTTAAGATTTAACATGTTGTCATTAACTTTTAATGGGGGGGAAATATGACTAATCCAAATCATCCTAACGTCGACCAAAGCGATCGAGTAGTACCAATAAACCTTCGGCAGAGTGGCCGAACTCCTACTGAGTTATTAATTTCAACTCGAGTAAGAAAATCGCCTTTTTGGCACTTATCACATGAAGCTGGTTGCTGGAGAGCAACAGTTTACAACCGTATTTATCATCCAAGAGGGTATGTAAAACCTGAAGATGGTGGTGCAATGGTTGAATATGATGCACTTGTTAACCGGGTCACAATGTGGAATGTTGCTGTAGAAAGACAAATTAGGGTAAAAGGACCTGATGCAGAGGCCTTCACTGATTTTGTTATAACTAGAGACGCAACAAAAATTGAGCCTGGTAATGGTAAATATGCAATTTTATGTAATGACAAAGGGGGCATTCTAAATGATCCAGTTCTTTTAAGATTAGCTGAAGATGAATTTTGGTTTTCTATCTCTGATAGTGATCTCCTGTTTTGGCTTCAAGGCGTCAATATAACTAAAAAATATGATGTTGAAATCGATGAAATAGATGTGTGCCCTGTTCAGATTCAGGGTCCTTTGTCTGAAGATCTTATGGCTAAGTTAGCTGGTGATGAATTGAGAGAAATTCCATATTACGGTCTTATGGAAACAAAGGTTGGTGGTGCTGATTGTGTTATCAGTCAAACAGGATTCACTGGAGAAAAAGGTTATGAAATCTATGTTCGTGATGCACATGAAAATGCTGAAAAAATGTGGAACGCAGTTCTTGAAGCAGGCGAAGAGTTTGGTCTAATGGTAATAGCTCCTGCTCATCATCGAAGAATTGCAGCTGGTATTTTATCCTGGGGTCAAGATTTAGATCATGAAACTTCTCCTTTTCAGGTTAATTTGGCATATCAAGTACCTCGTAATAAGGCAGCTGATTATATTGGTAAAGAAGAGCTTGAGAAACAAAGAGCAATGATGGATGAGGGAAAAGATCCATTTAAAATGAAGATGGTTGGAATGACTTTAGGTGGAAAAGAAATAACAGACTACGCTCCTGACTTTTGGTTGGTAGCTGATACAGATGGAAATGACATCGGTTATGTTACATCTCCATGGTGGTCTCCTGAATTAGGCACAAATATTGCTCTTGCATGGGTGCCATGGGCCTCATCAGAAGTTGGAACAAAGCTTCAAGTTAGATTACCTGATGAATACTCTCACTCACCAGGGGTTCCTGTTGAGGGTGAAATTGTTGATGTACCATTTAGAGAGTCCGTCAATCCTAACAAAAGGGAAGTTCAAGCAGCGAAAGGTTTAGATTACGCTGACTAATTGGTTTAAAAAAAGTGGAAATTATGAAAACAATTTCCACTTTTAAATCACTAATGCGCTTATTATTAACTTTATTTTTATCCTTACCTCTTTATTCTGAGAGTACTAAGATAATTTGCGAACTTGATGGTAATTATTCTGTAACATACAAAGATATCAAGAAAACATATCTAGCTGAGGGGATAGAAATTTTTAAAAATTTTGCTCAACAAACACAACAATCTTTATTTTTATTAAAGAGAGCTAAGACCAACTTTACTCAAGAAGACTGGGAAGAAAACCCCCTTTACGTAGTTCAATATTGGGAAGTTGATACAGAACAAGAAGAATTTGAGACATTAACTCACACTTTAGAGCCATCACCAGCCTGGATTAATATAGACGCTATGTGGAGCTCTTTAACTAAAGAAACAGGTATATCAGTCTCTCATATTATGGAGGTTGGAGAAGAGCATCCTTTATTTCCTGAGTATGAAGTTGAAGTTTATAAAATTATAAACAGTTTTAATTGGTACACTGGAAAAGGAAAGATTATTGGAGATATTTGGTTGAAGAAAAAAGATGGAACTAAGGGTAAAAATCCAAAAATTGAAATACACGCTAATGGAAAGTGTGAAAATCAGAAAAAAAAGTTTTAATAGAACCAAAATAAATAATTTTTAGTTCCTTAGGACATCCAACTTATCTAGTAATAAAAACTACTTATTTTTTTTAGCTCTACGTAATTCCCTGTAGACTTTTTCGAGCTTTTGCTTTTTTATAGCTCTTACAGTCTTTCTTCTTAGACTAGCAAGTTTTGACTTCCTAACTCTCTCTCCTTTATTTGTTCGTATTTGTTCAAAAGGAATATCCAATGTCATTAATTAATAATAACAAATAGAAATAAAAACTCTACAATACTATCAATGAAAGACATCAATAATAACTCAATGCAAAAAGCATTATTGATTTATATAGACATCGACTCTTTTAATAAGGCTGAGAAATTAGAAAATAGCTATGAAGAATTTTACAGTCTTGTTTATTCATCAGGATGTGAAATAGAAGATTTTTTAAAGTTTAAGCAAAAGATGCCTGTAACAAGTTCTTTTATATCCAAAGGAAAAATAGATCAAATTAAAGATAAACTCATAGATAAGGATATAGAATTAATTATTATCAACCATCAACTTTCGGCATCACAAAACAGAAATCTAGAGAAAATTTTATCAAAAAGAGTAATAGATAAAACTGAATTAATACTTGATATTTTTGCTTCAAGAGCATCATCACATATTGGTAAACTGCAAGTTGAGCTAGCCCAACTAAGCCACCTATCAACAAGATTAATTCGCGGATGGACACATCTTGAAAGACAAAAAGGTGGAATTGGATTAAGAGGGCCTGGTGAAACTCAACTTGAAACAGATAGGCGTTTAATTGGAAGAAGGATAAAAAGACTAAACTCTAGATTAGACAAAGCCCACAAACAAAGAGAGATCAATAGATATTCAAGAAAGAAAAGTAGAAGCAAAATAGTAGCGCTTGTTGGTTATACTAATGCCGGTAAAACAACCTTATTCAATAAGTTAACTCAAAGTCTTCAACTGGCAGAGGACAAGCTTTTTGCAACATTAGATTCTGTTACAAGAAAAAATAAACTTCCAGAACATGGTCCTATATTGTTTTCAGATACAGTAGGTTTTATATCCGGCCTTCCCACGCAACTTGTAGAATCATTTAAAGCAACTTTAGACGAACTTAAATCAGCTGATCTTTTATTACATATTATCGATATTTCTGACATTGACCGCAAAGTAAAAATTATAGAAGTAAACAAAATTCTTGAAGAATTAGGGTTAATAAACATTCCACAAATTATAGTTAATAATAAATGCGACTTAATTTCTAATTCTAAGTTAAAACTCTTAGAAAAAAGAAAACAAGATGAAATATTCATATCTGCAGAAAATGAAAGTGAGTTTGAAAACTTACGCTCAGTAATTAATAAAAAGCTTTTTAATGGAATATACGAAGGTTGGATATCTCTTGACAATAATTTAGGTAATATAAGGTCGATGCTTTTCGATATGGGGTGTGTCGAAGAAGAAAAAGTTTCAGAAAATGGAACTATTTTTGCAAATATAAAAATAGGCAATGATGAATTAGATCAATTTATTGAAATGAAGGGTTTTCAACTTTGCAGTGACAAGGATATAATTTTAACTAACTAAGATCCTAAAAAGAAAAAAATTAAAATGAAAAAATTAGATAATATTCTAGAATCAATAGCTAAACCATTTTTACCAATAACACCCTGGTTGTTAAGACTGGGTCTTGGTACTTCATTTATATTGCATGGTATCGGGAAATTTCCTTTACCACCTTGTACCAGCCCAGATAGGTGCATGTGGAAGTGGTTTGAGAGTATGGGTTACAATTTTCCAGAATTTGTTACATCTGCAGTTGCAATTGGAGAGGTTGTTGCTGGAGCAGGGGTTATTATAGGTGGGTTAATTACTAATGCACCTGGGAAATATTATAACGAGAATATCAGGCGGTGCTGTTGTAGTTATAATGATTGGAGCTATTGTAATAGCTCATTCTGATTGGCTCATAACTCAAAAACTGTTTATGAGCGAGCAAATTTTCTTGTTATTGCTTGGGTTCTATTTCGCAATAAAAGGCAATAATTAAAGTCTCTCTGAACTAAATATATTTATATCTATACAAAAATTAATACATTCTTTTGTATTTTTTACATGAAACTACTTGCAAATCTAAATGAGAATCATTATCATTCTCATTCATGAAAGCTACTTTATTGGTCATTCCCCTAAAAGTGTGCAGTTTTTTAGATTTTTAAATCAAAAAATCTTTAGGCGAAAAAAGGTAGCTTTCATTTTTATTATTTTTAAATAGTTAAAAAAGAAGAAATTATGAATAAATTAGTAAACAAATTTTTCAATGACATATCTCCATTATTTATTATTGGATTTTTAGTCTTATCTTCGTTTGTTGTTACTTTAAACGCAGCTGACGAAGGAACTGAGGTTGAATCAGTAACAATCATTGGTACAAAAGATGATGTTAAGGAATTACCTGGTTCAGGTTCTGTTATTACAAATGAAGATCTTCAAAAAGCTATGGATACAGACATTCACAAGATTCTGTCTGCAGTTCCTGGAGTTTATTTTAGAACTGAAGATGGATATGGGTTAAGACCTAATATATCCATTCGTGGAACATCTATTGATAGATCTGCAAAAGTAACTCTCATGGAAGATGGTATTCTAATTGCCCCAGCTCCATATACATCTTCTTCTGCATATTATTTTCCGACTACAGGAAGAATAAACTCAGTAGAATTATTGAAAGGACCTTCATCTATTAGCCAAGGACCAAGTACTATTGGTGGAGCTATTAACCTAATAAGTACTCCAATCCCTGAAGTTAATTCAGGACGATTTGTTCAAGAGATTGGTGAAAACGGAATGATGAGAACTCATGCTTACTATGGTATGAATTCTGGTAACTTAGGAGCTTTAATCGAAGTGCATGAACATCAAACAGATGGCTTTGATAGCATCGCAAATGTTGGTGGTGATACAGGTTTTGATAAGTCTGATGTAATGTTAAAGGCTAGATACGAAGCAGGAAATCATTCTGTAACTCTTAAAATGGTCGAAGTAGATGAGTCATCTGATCAATCATATGTAGGACTATCACAACAAAGCTTTATGGCTAATCCTAGAAAAAGATATGGAATGACACAATATGACGTTATGAATAATGATGGAGACCAAATGTCATTAACTTATGCTGGATCATTCAGCAACTTTGATGTTGTAGCTTCGACATGGAGTAATGATTATCACAGAGATTGGTTTAAAGTTGATAAAGCAAATAACACCAAAGCTCATGGGGTAAGTAATGGTATCAACAATGTTATTTCAGCTGCTAATGCTCGAAATGCCAATGCTCAAGCGATTCTTGATGGTCAATTAGCAGTGCAAGTTAAGCTGAAGCATAACAATAGATTTTACACAAATGAGGGTTTCCAATTTAAAGTATCTACAGAAATTGGCAACCACGCTTTGACAGTTGGATATAGAGATATGGAAGACTCAGAAAGCAGATATCAAAAGTATGAGTGTTTTGATCAAAGTGCATCTGGAACTAACTCAGCTCTTTATGCATGTAGCACTGGATTTACAGGAAGCAATAATAGATTAAGAGTTTCGGAAGCAACATCTTTCTATATTGAAGACAAAATAACTTTAGGAAAATTAGCCTTAACAATTGGTCATAGATCTGAAGATTACGATCAGGTTGAAAATAGATGGAATGATGGAACTCCAACTAGAACTGTTTTAGCTTCTGGTTATCCTAAAACTAAAGATGGTGATCACAATACTACTGGTTTTGGAGCAACATATGAGCTAAATGATAATGTGCAGTTAGTTGCAGGTTTTCATGAAGGTATGACAGCAATGTTTGGAACTGATCCTGAAACAGCAGACAACATGGAGCTAGGAGTAAGATATTCTGAAGGCATGACTAATGTTGAAGTATTCTATTTTCAGAGTGATTATGAAAGCTTAAAAGCTGAATGTAAGAATTCTCAGGGTGGAGATTGTAATGAAGGTGATGTTTTTGATGGTGGAGCAGTTGATGTATCAGGTGTTGAACTATCAGCTTCATGGCTACTTGAAGGCTATAACGGAGTTTCGTACCCGATAGGTCTTACATATACATCTACTGATGCAACATTTGCAAATAGCTTTGATGACGATGGTGAGTACTGGGGTGTTGTTGCTGATGGCGATGATGTTCCATATGTTCCAGATTCTTCTTTAGCTTTAGTAGCTGGGTTTGTAAATGCAAATGGACTAAGTGGTAATATGAGATTTGTTAGCAATGGAAGTTCATGTTCAACGGCTGTATGTGGAACATATCAAACCATTGATTCTCATAGCTTTTTAGACCTCAATCTAAAAAAAGCATTAAATGAAAATATGGATGTATATTTAGTAGTAGAGAATGTTTTAGATAGTGAAGATATTGTAGCTAGAGCACCAAAAGATGGCGCTAGATCACAAAAACCTAGAACAATGAAAGTAGGTTTTTCATATAATTTCTAAGCATTTTAGAGGAGAGGGGTGTTAATACAGTACCCCAAAAGTTAAAGGGGTGTTACATACACCCCTTTTTTTAAAGTAAAATATATAAGCAATGAAAGATCTTCTTAAATACGACGATACTCAAATATTTAAATATGACAATTTAGTTCTAGCTGTTATATATACTATAGGCCATATATTTGTAGCTATGGCTTGTAACAGAATAATTACTGGTGCCTCCTTAGATATGGCTGCAGCAGATGCTTTTATTGAGCCAATAATTAATGGTTTTTGGTTTTATTTTCTTTTAGTATTTTTAAAAAAGATCATTCAACAAAGACTTGATAAATCTAATTCTTCTCTAAGTAAAATTAATGTCGGAATATACCTAGCTATTATATATACAATTGGACATATTCTTATTGCAATGACCTGCAATAGATTACTAACAGGTGCTCCGCTTAATTTAGCAGCCATAGATGCTTTAATAGAGCCAATGGTTAATGGCGTATGGTTTTTTCTTCTTTTTGAGGTTTTTAATAAGTACAAGGCGCGGGTTAATAGTGCAGCTGGAAAAAGCAGCAAAAATCCTGATAAAGAATCATTTAGCCCTTCAAAATTTGCACCTATTAATAATAAAAAGAATTTAGATTAAATATACAAAAACTTATCCATTAAAGTACAATAACGCAATCAAATGTGGGGCTATAGCTCAGCTGGGAGAGCACCTGCTTTGCAAGCAGGGGGTCCGCGGTTCGATCCCGCGTAGCTCCACCATTTAAATTATTTAAATACTTTTTTTTTTAAAATTTTATAGTATATTTGTGTATATATAACTTAATTGCACATTTTAAGGAGCCATAACAAAAATGACTGATAAAGCTGAAGGAAAATGCCCAGTAATGCATGGAGCGATGACAACTCATAGCTCAAGTGGAACATCAAACAAGGATTGGTGGCCTAATCAATTAAATTTAAATATTCTTCATCAACATGACACAAAATCAAATCCTATGGACGATGGATATGATTATAGAGAAGAATTTAAAAAAATTGATTACGATGCATTAAAAAAAGACCTTAACGACTTAATGACTGATTCGCAAGAGTGGTGGCCTGCAGATTATGGTCATTATGGGCCCTTCTTTATTAGGATGACTTGGCATGCTGCTGGAACATACAGAAATACAGATGGAAGAGGTGGTGGTGGTACTGGTGCTCAACGTTTTGCCCCTTTAAATAGCTGGCCTGATAATGGAAATTTAGATAAAGCTAGAAGACTCCTTTGGCCTGTAAAACAAAAATATGGTAAAAAAATTAGTTGGGCAGACTTACTAATTCTTGCAGGTAATGTTGCTATTGAATCAATGGGTGGAACAACATTTGGATATAGCGGAGGAAGGCCAGATATATGGGGACCTGAAGAGGATATTCATTGGGGTCTTGAATCAGAATGGTTGGATAACAAAAGATATAAAGGCGAGAGAGAGTTAGATAATCCGCTAGCAGCTGTTCAAATGGGACTGATATATGTGAATCCTCAAGGACCAGATGGCAATCCAGATCCTTTGGCAAGTGCTCACGATATTAGAGAAACTTTTGGAAGAATGGCTATGAACGACGAAGAAACTGTTGCACTAGTTGCAGGAGGTCATACTTTTGGCAAGGCTCATGGTGCTGGTGGAGAAGATCATGTTCAATCTGAGCCAGAAGGAGCCCCTCTAGAAGAAATGGGTTTTGGATGGTCTAGTACTTTTGCTTCAGGAGTAGGCAGCGACACTATTACTAGTGGTATCGAAGGCGCCTGGACAGCAAACCCAACTCAATGGGATAACGGGTATTTTGACTTATTATTTGGATATGAATGGGAATTAACTAAAAGTCCTGCTGGTGCTCATATTTGGCATGCTGTTGGTCAAACAGAGGAAGATATGGCACCTGATGCCGAAGATTCATCAAAGAAAGTTCCAACAATGATGACTACTGCTGATATGGCTTTAAGAGAAGATCCTAGTTACAACAAAATTTCAAAACGATTCCATGAAAATCCTAATGAATTCGCAGATGCCTTTGCAAGAGCTTGGTTTAAACTTTTACATAGAGACATGGGACCTAAAACTAGATATATGGGGCCAGAGGTACCAGAGGAAGAACTAATATGGCAAGACCCAGTTCCAAAAGGTAATTCTAAATATAATTTAGAAGCAGTAAAGCAATTAATTACCGATTCAGGATTATCTATTCAAGAAATGGTTGAAACTGCTTGGGCAAGCGCATCAACTTTTAGAGGTTCAGATATGCGTGGAGGTGCAAACGGAGCAAGAATTAGATTAGCTCCTCAAAAGGATTGGGAGGTAAACAATCCTAGCCAACTTAATAAAGTTCTTGATGTATATCAGAAAATTTCAAATGAATCTGGAGCTTCGATTGCAGATATTATCGTTTTAGCTGGAAATATTGGTATTGAAATAGCTTCAGGATTTGAAGTTCCATTCACACCAGGAAGAGGTGATGCTTCTCAAGATCAAACAGATGTTGAGTCATTTGAAGTTTTAGAATCGAAGTCTGATGCATTTAGAAACTTTCATGCGAAGGGCGTTAATACACCTCCAGAAGAAATTATGCTTGATAAAGCACAACTATTAGGTCTTACAGCGCCAGAAATGACAGTGTTAGTTGGCGGAATGAGATCTCTTGGAATTAGTTCAAACGGGTATGGAGTATTTACAGAGGATTCTAATAAACTGAGTAATGACTATTTTAAAACTTTAATTGATATGTCTGTTCAATGGAAACCAAATGGAACAGGAAACTCATATGAAGCATTTGATAGAAGCTCAGGTGAAAAAATTAGAACAGCTTCAAGATCAGACTTAGTATTTGGTTCCAACTCTCAACTAAGGGCTATTGTAGAAGTATATGCTGAAGATGATTCAAGTGAAAAGTTTGTAAAAGATTTCGTTAATGCTTGGAATAAAGTTATGAATGCTGATAGATTTGATATCCAGTAATCTATTTAGTTCCTAACATTTTTGTACTTTGTATCGATTGAATAAAATACTTGGAAATTACTGCAATTATGTTCATATATAATTGTGCAAGCAGTAATTTAGTTGAGATAAGCTCTATATTAAGAAAATCAAAATAATATATTCCAAAGATAGTAAAGAAAGAGAAGAACATTAGCAATCGATAGGCTAATGTTTTTGCTTGCATTAAATAAGCAGTGAGTGTTGAAATCATAATTATAATGAAACCAAAAATTGCGATCTCAGAATATTCATGTAAAGCAACAAAAGTAAGCACACATCCTGATACAGCAATTGTAAATAACATTTGCAGGAAGCCAAATATTTTTACATCTGAGCCAATTTCAGGATTAAATTTCTTGTAAAAATTGTTAGGATCTTTCTCTTCGATACAATCCTCAGGCCTCCAATATGTTTGAGAGAACCAAACCTTTATTTTATCTTTCCATGATTTAGTCTTAATCGTATCTTTAACCATAATTGAAAGAACCTGGAAATTTGCCCACATAGGATTCCAGCTGTTTAAAGGAGTTGCTGTTCCATATACAGGCTGTAAATCAGATCTTTGAGGTGTATATGTTCCAAACATTCTGTCCCATATTATAAATACACCACCATAGTTAGCATCAATATATTCTTTGTTTTTAGCATGATGTATTCGATGATTCATTGGTGTTATAAGTACTTTTTCTAGAAAGCCCAGGTGACCTATGTGTTCTGTATGAACCCAAAATTGATAAACCAGATTAACACCAGCAACAGCTATAAAAACTTCAACAGGTACTCCAAGAAGTATCATTGGCATGTAGAAAATCCATTTCCAAAGCCATCCAGTGCTAGTTTGTCTCAGCGCAGTAGCAAGATTATAGTCTTCACCATGATGATGTACGCTATGTGTTGCCCATAGTATTTTTATTTCATGATGCATTCTATGCATCCAATAATAAGACAAATCGTATAAAAGAAATGCCATTATCCAGGTAAATGGATTTTTAGCAGAAAGCAATGCCAACCCATTTTTATTTAAATAAGAACTTATATATAAAAATATTACACTTTGTACGCCAAGATTAAGCATAGTTGGAAATCTACTTATCATACCTATTGTGATACTCGTTACAGTATCATTTAAGCGATAAGTATTTTTACCTACATATCTTCCATAGATGTACTCTACAATTATCAGTAAAAAAAACACTGGTATTGCAAGAGTAATGATTATTGATTTATCGGTAACAACTTCCATATTTTAGAATTATATAAAAAATTTATTTATTTTGTCTGAATGCAACTTAATGTTCCTAGTACATTACCATATTCTCGATTTTCTTCAAATAGGCCGTTTATTTTTGCAAGACCAAGTCTATCTTCTATTCCAGACCTAATCACATCATTTAGTGAAACTCTGCCAAGAAAATATACTTTATTTTCATTGCATATCATTGCATTTAAATATGATATTGTCCCTATTACCTCTCCGATCATATTTGATATTGAAGCTGCTATATCTTCAGATAATAAATTTTCATTATCTTTTGCCTTCGCAAAATTTGAGGCAGTTATTTCTGGATACAATGAACCAATCTTATTCACAACATCCCCAATCAAGAAATCCAATTTTTTTCTATTTCCTTTTTTTGCGAGTTGGTGGATATCATTAGGATTTTTATTATTAATTAGGTGCTTTGTTAATCCAAGAAGAGTTCCTCCTCCAACAGATATACCACCCAAATGTGTAAACAAACCATTATTATGATATATACATGCAGTTCCTGTTCCAGCACTTACAGCTACGAAAGGTTTATTTCCAATGTTATACAGAGCAATTGCGCCATGGCCAATAGCATCAACCTCATTAATTTTAATAATAGGAATATTATTGTAACTATCTTTTAAATCACTAGATTTGCCACCAGTTACAGCTATTTTTGTAATTTTACTTATATCTAGTTCAATTGAGTTAAAAATTTCAACTAAAAACTCCTCATTAATTTTCTTGGTAGGGAATGTAAAAAATTTATTTTTATCATCCTTATTTGTTACAACATCGGTATTTGTTATTCCAAAATCAATAGCAACTAACATACTTATTTATGACTTATTCAAGAAAAGAGCTAGGCCATGACATTGGAAGTTGCTGCTGTGGATTAAATACTTTTATACCTGATACAGGAAAAGCTTTAGATGCTGCTTCTATCTCATTCTCACTAATATACTCACTAGGTAATAATTTAAATACATCAAGACCTCTTGTAATTTCAGTTCCATAAATGAAACCTTCGTAATAGTATGTGGACCAATATCCACCTGTAATTAATAAGTCTTTTAACACTGGACCTCTATCAAAGTAAGCGATTTCTTTTGGATTCGAAGAATCTGTAAAGTCCATTATTGAAATACCTCCCTGATACCAAGCTTGAACAAATATATCTCTATTTGGTATTGGGATTATAGATCCATTATGCGCAACACAATTTTCAGTTTCCAATTGAGGAGCGGGCATTTTATAGTGGCTTCTAAATTCTAGTTTGTTATCAACAATGTCATAGATTGCATCAGCTCCCCAATCTAAAGGGTCCCATGCACGACATCTTGCTCGACCACCGCCACCCCATTCATCGGTAAAAATTACTTTGGTTCCATCATTATTGAAAGTTGCAGAGTGCCAATAAGCAAACCCAACATCTGATACAACATCTAATCTTTTGGGATTATATGGGTCTGTTATATCGAATAAAATTCCATTACCAGAGCAGGCTCCAGCAGCAATATTTGCAGAAGGGAAAACAGTAATATCATGACATTGATCAGTCGGTGAGGTGTCTTGAGTATCATCTCCATGATCTCCACCACGCCATAGACCTGCAACTCTGCCTGTTTCCATATCCATAAATACAGCGGGGCTTTTAACAATTTTTGATTTAGATGGATTACTAACAGGTATTTCAATTACGTCGATTGTAAAATATGAGGTTCCGCCACCATCCCAACCAAAGCATTCAGATAATTCTTCATTATCTCTAACGCGTCCAGTTCCAGAATTATAAACAATTATTTTACTATCTGAACTAGAAACTACTGAATGTGTATGAGATCCTCTGCATGTTTGTACCGCTCCAACTTGCTCAGGTTTAGTTAAATCAGAAATATCAAAAATTCTTATACCTCTAAATCTATCAGGACTTGAATCTCTATTAACACCCTCCAAACCACAATCAATCCTACTCCTATTTTCTTCAACAGACATAATGAGCAAATCACCAACTATTGATACGTCTCCTTGACCTCCTGGACATACAATAGATGAAATGAGATTTGGAATGCCATTTTGATTTAATTCATAAATATTAAAACCATGATAATTACCAGCAACAAGAACATTATCTTTGAATGCCATATCAGTGTTTGCAAAGGACAACATTGGTGATCGAAGAGATCTTGAAATCTCTGCAGTAGTTTTATTTTCGTTATCTTCAGTTAAGTCCTCTGATCCTTTTGCTTCAGGATTTTCAGGATCAAAGAATCCAGTTGGTTTTTTAAGAGAAGCTATTAATTCCATATTTAAGATAGCCTCATCAGCAATATATAAACCAGGTGCCAATCCAGATCTTGGATCATCTGAAAGACTTACCAAAATACCATTCATTCTTTCTATTTCAACACCCTGATCATTAACCAGATCTGATACAAACTCATTTAGAATAGGGTCATATGTATTTCCTGGATATTTTTTTAACTCCTCGACCATCTCTAATGCACCATCATGGTGAGTTATCATTAGTTGAAGGAAAAGCCTATCAAAATCTGTACTTTTAGAATCTCTTAGGTCGTTTAATTGTTTTGGTGTTGCCATGCCAGCCATATCTAAATGCATATCATGATTCTTATTCATATCATGACTTCCATGCATATGATGATCACCACTTGAATTGTCATTTAATTCATTTCTTTGTTTTAACCAGCTTTCCATAAAGTTAATTTCATCTTTCTGAGAAACGTCAATTCTTTTGGCAAGATCAATTATTGTCTTATTATTTGTTCTTTCACTTGCCATGCTTGACATAAGAATTGCTTGCTTGTGATGGACTATCATCCCCTTAAGGAACTCAACATCTGCTTTTATATATGATGTATTAGATATATTTGTTGCATCCTCAGCTCCAAGGAATATGGATGGTTCACCAGGAGCTCCAGGTTGAACTATAGGAGGGCTTTCGTTATTAGACGCAATGATTATTTGGTTACAAATTATTAATATAAAAAAAATATATTTATTTCTCTTCATCTTCACTTATCTCCTTTGCTTGACCTTCAATAATATTTGATTCCTTTTTATTTTTTCCATATCTATTCCATAACCACGACCAATTCATTCTTTTTGGCTGTTCAAATGAGTCTATTTGTTTCTTTGACGCTCTAAGTCTCAACAAATAAAAGAAAACAGCAAAAGAAATTAGCCCAAGAATTAAAATAATTGGATTTCCGGAAAACATTATCTAGATCTAAATTTAGCTAACAGTCTTAAAATTTCTATATAAAGCCAGACAAGAGTTGTAGTCAATGCCATAGCACCGAAATACTCCATATACTTTGGAGCACCATGCTCTGCTGACTGCTCGATAATATCAAAATCTAAAACCAAACTTAATGCTGCCATACCTACAACAAATAAGGAAAGTCCTATAGAAAAGTTACCGCTACCAGAAAATATTTCAGGAGATGTGTTTGTTACCAGTGTATAAATAAATACTCCTATATAGAATAAGAATATCCCAAAGATTGCAGAACATAACATCAATACAAAATTCTGACTTGGTTTTACAAGACCTGATTTATACAAAAATAACAAAGTTCCAGCTACACAAAAAGTTAACGAAACAGCCTCAAGAACTATTCCGGGAAACATAGTTTCAAATAATAAGGAGATAGTACCTATAAAGAAACCTTCACCAATAGCAAATATTAACCAAGTTTTAGGTGCCAAGTGAGGTCTAGGGTTTACTATGAAACCTATAAAAGGCATCCAAAAACCGAATGTAATAACACTAGAAATTCCAGCAGCAAAAATTCCAATGTATGAAATCAAAGTCATTGATGGGCTGGGAAAATTCCAAGAAATAGCTGCAGTTGAAACCAAAACAGCCAACATTATTGCTGTTTTATTTACAGCACCATCTAAAGTCATTTTTTCTGATCCCATTGATGCAGAAGAGTTAAATGCTGATGATCTGATTACAGGGTTTCCTGATCTTCCAAAGGTGTCAAGAGCTGCATGTTTAGACATAATTATTCTCCATATTTAATAACATACTAATAAGGTATGGTCATAAAGACAAATTTAAAGTTATAAAGCTGTAGGGATTTGACCAAACTTTTCTAAAGGTTTCTTCATTTCAGCCCAGTCGCATTCAAAGTCATCAGGTGCATGTTCATATTCAAGCAAACCAAGCGCCTCAAATTTTGGTCTAACCTCATCAGTTAATAAGCCAATCCTTTTAAGATTTGGCATCACTCTAGAAAATAAGAAATTTCTGAACATCTCAAATGTACCAGTATTCAATTGGAATTCTCTAGCTTCTTCTTCAGACATTTTTAAAAATCTTTGCTCAGATTTTGTATTAATTAGTCTATCCC
The DNA here is from genome assembly GCA_045563715.1 of Gammaproteobacteria bacterium. Classification (GTDB taxonomy): domain Bacteria; phylum Pseudomonadota; class Gammaproteobacteria; order Magnimaribacterales; family D2472; genus SAR86A. The sequence goes on from JBJLIP010000001.1 coordinate 622,724, forward strand.
TTGAGATGACGCAAGCTTCATATGCAAATTCAGCTCTATCATTTATTTCTTCAGGTGAGAGTGTCTTAATATAATCTTCTAAATAATTAATACCAAATGTAACATGCCTTGCTTCATCTCTTACAACATAATGGAGAAGTTGTTTCAAAAGTGGATCTTTTGTAATAGACTTAAGCATTTGGAAAGCTGCAAGAGCCAAACCTTCAATAATAATTTGCATACCAATAAATTTTAAATCCCATCTTTCATCAGTAAGAATCTTGTCTAGCAATAATTTCAGAGAAGGATTAATCGGATAGTGGATACCAATCTTTTCTTGAAGATATCTATTAAAAACTTCTACATGCCTTGCTTCATCAAATGTTTGAGATGCAGCATAGAGTTTTGCATTATAAGTTGGCGCACATGATGCTAATTGTGAAGCAACCAATAGGGCACCTTGTTCTCCGTGAAGAAATTGACTCATAAGCTCAGCAGTACTGTGTCTATCAAAGAGTATTTTTTCTTCTTCAGATAAATTTTCGTATGCTTCTAAGGTTTCATGAGGAAGCTGCTCATCTGGCTCAATTATTTTTTCATCTGCAGGATGAGTGTATTCCCAGTTTAGATCTATAGAGCCATTCCAATTAAGCTCTTTACCAAGTTCATATAGCTTTTTAATTCTATTGTCTGCAATCGTATAGTCCCAGTTATAGGCCCCAGTGAGAGGGGTATGAAAGATCTCTACAACATCTTCGACCTGCTTTTGCGAAAGATTTAGATCCTCATCAAAGTATAATAAATCTTCTGGGGGTCCTTTCTGCTTTTGAATCTTCATATTTTTACCTTTTTTTAGATGTGTGCACTGCACACATTAGCTATATTTTATAATATTTGTTAGTCATTGAAAAGTTTTGTTAACTCTTCAAAAAGAACCTCACCTAATTCTTCAGCCCTATTAATTGTCAAAGCATTTTTATAGTACTTTGTTACATCATGGCCAATTCCAATTGCTTGCAGTTCAACTGGGCTATCGTTTTCTATTTTTGAAATAATTTCTTTTAAATGATTGTCTAAAAAATCTTCTCTATTTGCTGAAAGTGTACTGTCATCAACAGGAGCTCCATCAGATATCACTATTAGAATTTTTCTTTCCTCAGATCTTTTTATTAATCTTTCATGAGACCAAGCTAGTGCTTCACCATCAACATTTTCTTTCAAAAGACCTTCTCGAAGCATAGCGCCAAAATATCTTCTTGACCTACGCCAGCTATTATCTGCACTTTTATATACAATATGTCTTATATCGTTCAACCTTCCAGGATTTGAACTGCTTCCTTTTATATTCCAGAGTTTTTTTGAGTCTCCACCTTTCCAGTGTTTTGTAGTAAAGCCTAATATTTCTGTTTTTACCTGACATCTTTCTAGAGTACTACCTATTATGTCTGTACATATCGCAGCTAAACTAATAGACCTTCCTCTCATGGAACCAGAATTATCAATAAGAAGAGTAACAACCGTGTCTTTAAATTTATTTTCAGTTTCTTCTTTAAAGCTTAGTGGATAACTTGGATTTGCTATTACTCTGTGGAGTCTTGCATTATCAAGCATTCCTTCTTCAAGATTATATTTCCAACTAGTATTTTGCTTAGCTAATAAAAGTCTTTGCAATCTATTGGCCAATTTACCAATGGTTGAAAGATGTGGTTTTATTAGATTATCCAATTGATTTCTTAGTCTAAAAGACTCATCTGAAGTGACAAGATCTTTTGCATCAATAACTTCATCAAACTTAGTTGTATATATTGAGTAGTCTTTCTTAAGTTTGTTTACAAAATCATTTTTTGGATATGGAATGGCATCAATTTCTTCATCAATTGACGTGTCATCAGTTGATTCAATTGCATCTTGAATATCAATCTCCATCTCCCCATCAAAATCTTTTATGTCAATATTAGTTTCATCAGAATTATCTGTACCATTTTCTAACTCTTGGCTTTCTATGTCATCGGTGCTGCCAGGCGAGTTATCAAAATCTGAATCTTCTTCCTCTTGTTTAAGATCTTTTAGGAGGTTTATTTTTTGAAGAAATTTAATTGCAGTAGCTTCGAATTTACCTTGTTCATTAACATTTTCAATAAATTCAGCTTTTATTTTTTTACCACCATCTTTAATTTTATATTTATCACAAAAATTTTTTATAATTGCTTGTGATTCTTTACTTAAATCAAAGTTAGCTTCTTCTTTAAGCCACAAATTCACTCCATGCGATAAATAATTTAATGATTTAGTATCTTCAATGTCGAGACTTCTTTGATTTAGAAAATCTGAAAGATTTTTTTTTGATCCTTTAAATTCCCTTGAGCCTAAAATCTCAACTCTTGCGACTTCTAACTCATTAAATAGCATTCTTGCTGGAAGTGTGAGAGCCATTTCTTTATTTTTTTTATGATACTTGTGCCAAAAAGCTTGAAAGTCAGATTCTCCTCTCCATTTTGATAGATCTTTTGTTGATCTAGGTACTGTTGAATAAACAATAGTATTTCCAGATGGCGGTCTTTGAAACAAACCTTTATTAGAAGAAAGCTTTTTATTCTTTGATATTGCTTTTACAGTTGAAATTGCTGCTTCGTGAAGTTTGTCTCTATTTTTTGTCCAAGCCATTGATTAGTTTTCAGACTCTGCATTATCTATTTCCAAGTCAAAGCATCTTTGAAAATATTCTGAGATAATAGATCTCTCAACCTCATCACACTTATTAAGAAATGTAAGTTTGAAAGATGAAACAATGTCTTTGAATATTTTAAAATTTTGACCCCAAGAAATTACAGTGCGAGGAGACATTAATGTTGAAATATCGCCATTAGCAAAACCAGATCTAGTTAAGTTTGCAAGTTTTATCATATTTTTAACAGTATCTTGATTTTTAACTCCTTTAAGATTGTTAAGCTTAGACATTACAACTTTAAATTCTTGATCTGGATCTAAATAATTTAGAGTTGCAAGAATATGCCATCTGTCCATTTGCCCTTGATTAATTTGCTGAGTTCCATGGTACAAGCCTGTCATATCACCAAGACCAACGGTATTTGTTGTCGCAAACAATCTAAATGAGTTATGAGGCTCTAATATTTTATTTTGATCTAATAGTGTTAATTTACCTTCAACTTCAAGGATTCTTTGAATTACAAACATCACATCAGGTCTGCCTGCATCGTATTCATCAAATACCAGTGCAACTGGATTTTGTATAGACCATGGTAACAATCCTTCTTGAAATTCAGTAATTTGCTTATCATCTTTAAGTTTGATTGCATCTTTGCCAAGCAGATCAATTCGGCTTATGTGGCTGTCTAGATTTATTCTTACACAAGGCCAGTTTAATCTAGCTGCAATCTGTTCGATGTGAGTTGATTTACCGGTGCCATGGAATCCTTGCACCATAACCCTTCGGTTATGCTCAAAACCTGCCAAGACAGATAAGGTTGTGTTCTTATCAAAGACATAACTCTCATCAATTTTAGGTACCCAATCTGTTTTCATCTTATAGCCTTTAACAACTAGATCAGAATCAATATTAAATACCTTAGCAACATCAATCTTTGCATCAGGTTTTTTTGGTAAATCTATAGTTTTATTTATTGTCATCGTAATTCAAGAGCTTTGGACTGCATATCCTACCTTTTGGGAGTTTAAAGTTCTAGTTTTTTTGTAAACAATGTAAGATGTTATTTTTAATTAATTATATAGATTATGACAGAAAGACTAAAAGATAAAGTGGCTTTGATTACTGGTGCGGCTCAAGGTTTAGGAAAAGAGATGGCAAAATCAATGATGGCAGAAGGCGCTGAAGTATACATAAGTGATATTAATAAGGATCAGTTAGATAAAACTGTTAAAGAGTTATCATGCTTTGGTATTTTACTTGATGTAACAAAATCAGAAGACTGGGAAAATGCTATTAATCATATTAAAGAAAAATCAGGCTCATTAAATATATTGGTTAACAATGCAGGTATTGGTAATGGTGGAGATATTGAGTCTACTGATATGGAAACATGGAAATTGGTTCATAACGTTAACTTAGATTCAGTATTTATAGGATGTAAATACGCTCTTCCACTTATGAGAGATTCAGGAAATGGCTCAATAATTAATATTTCATCAATGTCTGGAATTGTTGCATCTCACAATACATCCGCATATAACTCATCTAAAGCAGCGGTAAGACATTTATCAAAATCAATTGCATTGCATTGTGCAAAATCTACTAATTTAGTTCGATGCAACTCAATTCATCCTGTTTTTACAAGAACAGCAATGGTACAAAGCATGATTGATGCAGCACCTGATAGAAACATAGAACAAAAGCTAATACAACAAATACCAATTAGAAAGCTTGCTGAGCCAATTGATATTGCAAATGCGGCTATATTTCTTGCCTCTGATGAGTCTTCTTTTATAACAGGTACAGAACTTTTAATTGATGGAGGCCTTAGCGCAACTTAATAGCATGAATAACAAATCAGTTTTATCAAAATCTCTACAACTATTTGAGTTAGAAAAAGTTGATAGAGATATTTTTAGTTGGAATGGAACTAACGTAGGTTATAAAAGAATTTTTGGTGGTCAGGTGATGGCTCAAACTCTTATAGCAGCTTATAAAACTGTTGAAGTCGAACATTTTGCTCATTCCTTCCATTCATACTTTTTAAGACCAGGTGATATGAAGAAATCAATTACTTTTACTGTAGATAGAATTAGAGATGGTAAGAGCTTTACAACAAGAAGTGTGAAAGCAATCCAGGATGGAGAAGCTATTTTTAATTGTTCAATATCGTTTCAAAAAAGAGAGAAGGGTTTAGAACATCAAATTCAAATGCCTGACGTGCCAGAGCCTGAGTCATTAAGGAGCGAACAAGAAATAAGAGAAGATATCTTAAAAGAATTAAATATGAAGAAAGAAGACATGCCTATGTTCATAAAACAAAGAGAGATAGAAATGAGGCCAGTTGAAGAGCAAAACTATTTTAAACCTGAGAGAATGCCACCATTCAAAAATACATGGATCAAAACTGACGGCAGCCTTCCTGAAGATCAAGTGATTCAGCAAGCCTTTCTATTATATATTTCGGATATGGGTCTTCTTGGAGCAGCAAATAATTCTGTTGGAGTTAATTTTCTTACAAAAAATCTTCAGAATGCTAGTCTTGATCACGCAATGTGGTTTCATAGAAAGCTTAATCTTGATGGCTGGTTTCTCTATTCAATTGATAGCCCAATTACAAGAAATGCAAGAGGCTTTTCAAGAGGATCTATTTTTTCTAGAGATGGCGAATTAATTGCTTCATGCACTCAAGAAGGGTTGATAAGGTTATGGAAAGATTAAAACTCTCTCACTATATCTGTTAAATACTTTACTTTATCTGGATTTATATCCGGAGTAATGCCATGCCCTAAATTAAAAATATATCCCGGATAGTTTTTATATTTACTTAAGATTTGATATGCCTCTTTTTTTATTATCTCCCTATCCTCCAATAAAACTTTAGGATTAAGATTTCCCTGCAAAGCTACTTTATTCTTTGATAAATGCGTATCAAAGTTATTCATAGTCGAGTACAAACTTATACAGTCAGCATTGGTATTTATTAAATCTTCAGAGTTACAACTTGGGTCTCTCGCAAAAAGTATTATTGGCACATTTTTAGTTACTGGATCAATTTTTAGAGCAGAGATTAAAGAGGTAATGTAATCAAAAGAGAATGTATTCAAGTCATCTTTTTTAAGAAGATTGGCCCATGAATCAAAAATTTGAACCACATCTGCACCGGATTGAACCTGTTTTCTTAAATATAAGAAACATGCATCTGTATATTTTGATAATAATTCATGAGTTTCAGCTTCATTTGCTTTAATAAAATTCAAAGTCTTATCAAAACTCTTAGAGGATCTTCCTTCAATAGAATAAGCGGCAAGCGTCCAAGGACTTCCAGAAAAACCTATCAGAGGTATATCTTCAGGAAGCGAATTCTTTATATTCGTAACAGCCTTGTAAACATAATCAAGATTGCTCGGATCAAAGTGACCAAGATTATTTATATCAACTGGCGAATTAATTGGTTTTGTGAATACTGGACCTTCATTTTCTAAAAATTTTACTCCCAAGCCAAATGCATCTGGAATAGTAAGGATGTCTGAAAATAAAATCGATGCATCGAGCTGAAATGCATTGATTGGCTGAAGTGCTATTTCACAGCAAACATCAGGCTCTTTACACATGTCTAAAAAATTTTTAAACTTTTTTCTGATCTCCCTATATTCAGGCATGTATCTTCCTGCCTGCCTCATATACCAAATTGGTGGAGTGGCCAATACTTCTTTATTTAAAGCTTTTATAAAGAGTGTGTCAGAAATATTCATGAAATATATTTTATTATACTTTTACCAGCTTCTCTTCCTTCCCATATTGCAGTTACAACTAAATCAGAGCCTCTAACCATGTCACCACCAGAAAATATTTTTTTATTAGATGTTTGAAATTTATATTCTTGTTCTTCTTTAGCAATAACGAGTCCGTTTTTCTTAGTTTTTATATTAAAATCATCAAACCATTGAGAGGGGCTTGCCCTAAAACCAAAAGCAATAATAACAACATCGGCATCATATATTCTCTCTGAATTTGGAATGGGAATTGGTACTTGCCTGCCATTTTGATCAGGTTCGCCTAGTTCAGTTTGAACTGTTTTAACTCCTTCAACTTTTTCATTGCCTAATATATCTATTGGTTGAATATTGAAGTCAAATATCACACCTTCTTCTTTAGCATTTTTGACCTCTCTTCTAGATCCAGGCATGTTTTTTTCATCTCTTCTGTATAGACATGTTACAGACTTAGCTCCTTGCCTTATTGCAGTTCTATTGCAATCCATAGCTGTGTCACCACCACCTAAAACAACAACTTTTTTACCTTTGAAGTTTATGAACTCGCTTTTACCTGCGCTCATATTAAGTAGTTTTTTTGTATTAGAAATCAAATAATCTATTGCTTTATATACACCAAGTAGCTTTTCACCTTTGAAGCCACCCTCAAGGGAGGTATATGTCCCCATCGCAAGAAATATAGCGTCGTAATCTTCATATAACTTTTTAAATTCGATATCTTTGCCAATTTCAACACCTAGATGAAATTTAATACCCATTTCTTCAAGAATTTTTCTTCTTCTCCTAACCACTGATTTTTCAAGCTTAAACTCTGGTATACCAAACGTTAATAATCCACCTATTTCTTCATTTCTATCAAAAACATGGCTATGTATACCAGCTCTTGTAAGAACATCTGCACATGCGATACCAGCTGGACCAGATCCTATAATGCCAACTTTTTTATTAGTCCATTTTCTAAGTGAAAGGTCCGGTTTCCAGCCCATCTCGAAAGCTTTCTCAGTAATATATTTTTCAATTGATCCTATAGTAACAGCACCAAAACCATCATTAAGTGTGCATGCTCCTTCACATAGTCTATCTTGGGGGCATACACGACCACAAACTTCAGGCAAACTATTTGTTGAATGACATAGATCAGCTGCTTCAATAATATTGCCTTCATTAACAAGCTTTAACCAATCGGGGATGTAGTTGTGTACGGGGCATTTCCATTCACAATATGGATTACCACAATCAAGACACCTATGAGCCTGATTAGATGCTTGCACTTGATTATATTCACCATATATTTCTGTGAAATTTATTTTTCTTTCATCTGGTAATTTTTTTGAAGGATCAAATCGACCCACATCAAGAAATTGAAAATTATTGTCTAATTTCTCAAATGATACATATTCATTTCTATCAGCGGCAGTTTGGTTATTATCTCCAAAGTTATTTTCGCTTTGAATAATTTCATCTCTCCACTCATATAATCTTTCTTTCGCGTCATCTATATTTGAGATTGGTGCAAATGACTGGGTAATATATTTACCATTAATTCTCAATTTTCCATAGAAGTAGGGCGACCTTGGTTGTGTAAAAAGCAAAAGGCCCTTCTCAATTCTATATTGCTTATTTTTGTTATTCATATGTAAAGTATTAGTATGACATAGTATGACACTTTTTGAACAAAATTAATTATCTTTAGGTATAATGATCTGCTAGCTTTTAAAAACATGCAAAAACTTTACAAAAAAAAAGACTTTCGAGATAACTGCGGATTCGGTCTTATAGCAAGCATTGATGGTGTTAAGTCTAGAAAAATAATAACTGATTCAATCAACGCCTTAATTAGCATGACTCACAGAGGTGGAATAGGTGCTGACGGTAAAACTGGGGATGGTTGTGGCCTTTTGGTCGATATTAATGAAACATATTACAAAGATTTAATATATAAGGAACAAAAAATTGATCTATATGAAAGTTTTGCAATTGGCCAAATGTTTTATTTTGATCAAATAGAAAAGCTTTTACCAAGAATTAAAAAAATTCTTAAAGATGAAAAATTAAAACTTATAACATATAGAGAGGTTCCTATTGATAAGAATGTTCTTGGAGATATAGCCTTAAAATGCTTACCGAATATATATCAATTATTTATTTCACCAGCCAATAAAAATTTAAGTGAAAATCAATTCCAAACTTCGCTTTTACAGTCTAGAAAACTCATAGAAGAAATATATTTAAATGATGAAAAACTATATTTCTGTAGTTTTTCATCAAAAACCATAATATATAAAGGTTTGATGTTGCCTAAAGACATAAAAAGTTTTTATATTGATCTAAAGTCTAAAGATTTCATTTCTGCAATATGTGTCTTCCATCAGAGATTCTCAACCAATACCACTCCAAGATGGCATCTTGCACAACCATTTAGATTTTTAGCGCATAATGGAGAGATTAATGCAATCAGAGGCAATAGAAACTGGGTTAAAGCAAGGTCGAGAATTTTTAAAACTCCATTAATACCAAAACTTCAAAAGTTTAAACAAATCGTGAATGAAGATGGCTCAGATTCATCTGCCCTAGATAATATGCTGGAAATCCTTGTAAAAGGCGGTCTAAATATATTTAGATCTATAAGGATGTTACTTCCTCCAGCTTGGCAGAATGCTCAATTATTAGATCCAGATATTAGAGGCCTCCATGAATACAATTCTATGCACATGGAACCATGGGATGGGCCTGCTGGAATAGTCATGTCTGATGGTAAATGGGCAATATGTGTACTCGATAGAAATGGTTTAAGGCCTGCAAGGTTCCAAATAGATAATGATAATATTATTTCAATTGCGTCTGAGACGGGAATTAAACCAACACAAGAAGAAAATATTACCTTTAAGGGTAGAGTTGCTCCAGGAGGAATAATTGCTATTAATACTAAAACTGGAGAAATATACTCCGAAAAACAAATAGATGAAAAGCTTAAAAATAAGGCTCCATACAGAGAATGGTTAAAAGAAAGTAGTTTATATGTGGAATCAAGTCTTGATAAATACGAAGGACCTGGTTTAAAGACAATAAACTCTAGAGAATATAGCATTTCTTCAAAACTGTTTTTACTATTCAAGGAAGAAAGAACGTCTGTAATCAAACCCCTATCAATTGATTCCCAAGAGGGAACTGGATCAATGGGAGATGACACTGCCTTGGCGGTTATGAGTAAAATGCATAGACAAATATATGACTATTTTAGACAGCAATTTGCCCAGGTTACTAATCCACCAATAGATTCTTTAAGAGAGGTGAGCGTCATGTCACTTGAAACCTGTTATGGCCCAGAACTTAATGTTTTTGATGAAACTCCTGAGCACGCAAAAAGATTAGTCACCACATCTCCAGTTTTATCGCATAAAAAACTTCAATCTATAGTTAAAAATCCATATTTTAAAAGCGATGAAATATATCTTGAATACTCAAAAAAGACTAATCTAAAGAATGCGATCAAATCATTAAATAAAAAAATTGTACAGAGCGTAAAAGAGGGTAATACAATTATTCATTTGGTAGAGACATTACCTAATATTGAGTTTTTACCAATAAATGCTTTAGTGGCGGTAGGATCTGTTCATCAACATTTAGTGAGTTTAGGCCTAAGATCAAAAGTAAATATAGTAATTTCATCTTCTTCTGCAAGAGATACCCATCAGATAGCATGCTTAATAGGCTTTGGTGCTACTGCTGTCTATCCAACTTTGGCATATCAAACGATATTAGATTTAACCGAAAGAAATGAACTCAAAGGAGATGCTCATGAAAATTGTTCACGCTATAGAAAAGGTATTAATAAAGGATTATTAAAAATAATTTCGAAAATGGGTATATCAACAATATCAAGTTACCGTGGATCTCAATTATTTGAAATAGTTGGCTTAAGTGAAGAAGTTGTTAATACTTGTTTTACAAATACTGTTAGTAGGATTCAAGGAAAAAGTTTTGATGATCTTGATAGAGAAATAAGAAAACTAGACGAATATGCCAGATCAAACCTTTCTGATATTAGTGTAGGCGGACTCCTAAAATATGTTCATGGAGGTGAATATCATACATATAATCCTGAGATAGTTAAAAAGCTACAAGAAGCAGTATCTACTGGATCAAAGCAAACTTATAAGGAATATGCTTCCTTGGTAGATAATAGACCGCCAGCTATGTTAAGAGATTTGCTAAGCGTAAAAAATTTGAATAAGAAAAATTCTATAGAACCAGAAAATATTAAAAGTATCATCAAAAGATTTGATTCTGCCGGAATGAGCTTAGGATCTCTATCACCAAAAGCACATGAAACACTTGCGGAAGCAATGAACGCTTTAGGGGCAAGATCAAATTCAGGTGAAGGTGGTGAGGGTAAACACAGGTACGGCACAAACAAAATGTCAAAAATTAAACAAATTGCTTCTGGGAGATTTGGTGTAACACCACATTATTTGGTCAACGCTGAAGTTCTTCAAATAAAAATAGCTCAAGGTGCAAAGCCTGGAGAAGGGGGTCAACTTCCTGGCGGTAAGGTTAATAAATTGATTGCTGAATTAAGATATTCAACACCTGGAATAACATTAATATCCCCACCCCCTCATCATGACATATATTCAATAGAAGATTTAGCTCAGCTTATTTATGATTTAAAACAAGTTAATCCTGATGCATTGGTTTCTGTAAAGTTGGTTTCAGAACCTGGTGTTGGAACAATAGCATCTGGTGTGGCTAAGGCTTATGCTGATCTTATTACTATATCAGGTCATGATGGAGGAACAGGAGCCAGTCCACTAACATCAATCAGATACGCGGGTTCTCCATGGGAGCTCGGTCTAGCTGAAGCTCATCAAAGTCTAAGAGATTCAGGACTAAGGCATAAAGTAAGGCTTCAGACAGATGGAGGGATGAAAACAGGCTTAGATGTAATTAAAGCAGCAATTTTGGGAGCTGAATCATTTGGATTTGGCACTGGGCCCATGATCGCAATGGGATGTAAATATCTAAGAATATGTCATTTAAATAATTGTGCTACAGGCGTAGCAACTCAAAGAAAAGATTTAATTAATCAGCATTTTGTTGGAGAAAAAGAAAAAGTTATGAATTATTTTCAGTTTATTGCTGAAGATGTAAGAAGCCATCTTAAAAAAATGGGTGTTTCTTGCCTACAAGACATAATTGGTCAAACAAAATATTTAGAACAAGCACAAGATGTAGATGCACATTATAAAAGTATAGACTTATCTTGTTTACTTCAAACTCAAACTAATATAGGTGAGCCACATTATTGTACGGTAAAGAAAAATGAACCTTGGGATAAAGGCAATTTATCTAAGCAAATATTGTCTCAATCTATGAAATATATTGAGAATGAAAAGAAAGGATCCCTTCACTTTAATATTACAAATAGAGATAGGTCCATTGGAGCAAATATTTCAGGGCATATTGCAAAAAAATATGGAGAAGATGGGCTCAAGAAAAGTTTGTCATTAAATTTTAAAGGCTCTGCTGGACAAAGTTTTGGATGCTGGAATGCTAATAATCTAAACTTATCTGTTGATGGAGATGCAAATGATTATGTTGGCAAAGGAATGAATGGTGGAAGAATAGTTGTAAAAAATGAATCCGATTATGCAAAAGAAAACAAAGAAACTGTGCTAGTAGGAAATACTTGTTTATATGGTGCAACAGGCGGTGAGTTGTATGTGTCTGGTTCAGCCGGAGAGCGATTTGCTGTCAGGAATTCTGGTGCAAATGCAGTCGTTGAAGGTGCTGGAGATCACTGCTGTGAATACATGACAGGTGGTCATGTAACAGTTCTTGGTGAGGTGGGAGTAAATTTTGGAGCTGGGATGACTGGTGGTTTTGCATATGTGCTTGATGAGAATAGGACATTCTTTGATAAATGTAATAGGGGCCTAGTTAACTTAGAAAGGATAACTACAGAAGACATGCAACCTCACAGAAAACACCTAAAAGAAGTACTTCGAAAACATTTGAAATATACAAAAAGTATCAAAGCCAAAGAATTGCTTAATGATTTTGAGAAATTTGAATCATTCTTTTGGCTTGTAATACCAGCTGCTTCAAATATTCAAGATTTACTAAAAGTAACAACAGCAAATGCTGCCTAATGCATTACTTTAAGAAAGTTCTTGTTATTAAAATTTGAAGTCGCAAAGGCGTTGTAGTTTTTATCAATTAAAATTAAATTTAATTTGCCATCTTTGATTTTTTTATCGGATTTTATATATTTTTTAAGTTGAGCATATTTATATTTACTATGGTCGGTACTTAAACCTATTGAGCCCATAAGATTGACAATATTATCAAGCTGGTAATCACTTATATGTCCCTCAAAAAAAGATAATTTTGAAGCAATTACCATTCCAAGTGTAATAGCAGCTCCATGAGTTATATTTCTAAAATTATTATGCGCTTCAATTGCGTGACCAAAAGTATGTCCAAAGTTTAAGATAGCTCTTACTCCATTTTCTTTTTCATCTTTAGTTACAATTTTTGATTTAGTCTTAATTGATTCCTCAATTATTATTTTTAAAACAGACTCTTTTCTATTCATTATTGCTTTGGAATTCTTTTCAATAAAATTCTTCAATTTTTTATTACCTATCAGAGCATATTTCACAACCTCACCAAGACCTGATTTATACTCTTGATCAGAAAGAGTATTTAAAAAATATGTAGATATTATTACTAAGCTTGGGTTGTAAAATGCTCCAACGAGATTCTTGCCTTGAGTAACATTAATTGCTGTCTTTCCTCCAACTGATGAATCAACTTGAGCTAATAACGTTGTCGGAATTTGAATATACCTAATACCCCGCATATATGTTGCTGCAGAAAAACCAGCAATATCTCCGACAACACCACCTCCAAAAGCAATCAAAATATCTGACCTATCAAATTTCAACTCAAAGAGTTTGTTTAGTATTTTCTGATATGAAGAGAATGATTTTGATTTTTCACCACTCTTTAAAGAATAAACATCAACATTTTTGCTATTTATAGCATGTATTAATTTTTTAATATGTTTTTTTGGAATTCCATCATCCGTAATTATTAATATCTTATTTCTATTTTTAAGATGTTTGTTTAATACAAGCTTTGGAAAAGCATTGCCACTTATATGAATGTCGTATTTGGATTGGCCTTTGCCAGCCGAAATAATAGTCATATTTATCCCTTAACTAATTTAATTATTTCTGATGCTACATCATGACTAGATTTTTCTGCAGTTTCGACAATGAAGTCAGAAACTGTCTCGTAAAGAACCTCTCTTTCATCATGCAGTCTTGAAAGAATTACTTCAGGGTCCCCATTTTTTAATAACGGCCTATCTTTATCTTTAGCAGTTCGATCTACTTGAACACTAATAGGAGTGGATAAATAAAAAACCGTGCCTCTAGAAGATAGAAGCTCTCTATTGGTTTCAGATAATATTATTCCACCTCCAGTTGATAAAACAATTGAATTCCTTGTTACCATTTCATTAAGAATATCACTTTCTCTTTTTCTAAATCCCTCTTCACCCTCTAAATCAAAGATCCAGTCAATAGAGGCCCCAGTCCTCAATTCTATCTCTTCATCAGTGTCATAAAAATTTAGAAACAATTCGTCAGATATAATTTTACCAACGGTAGATTTACCGGAACCCATTGGACCTACAATAAAAATATTCATAGTTATTTAAATAAGCGACGATTTTAACATCTTAGATGATAAATACACTTTTTAAATTCTAAATGATGTATTCTCTCAAGTTAAAGATTTAAAATAAAGTATGCAAAAATTAGTTAAAGCCACATTTTACTTATGTACTTCTCTTTGCATAGTTACAATAATTGTAATTATAGGAACATATATTTTTGTTAAGCCAAGTTTGCCAGAAATCAATCTTGTAGATGAATCTGAGCTTCAAATGCCTATGAAGGTTCTTACAAAAGATGGTCAATTGATTGGAGAATTTGGTGAAATTAAAAGAAGGGCTATTGACTATGACGATATCCCAATAGATATAAGGAATGCTTTTCTTGCTGCAGAAGATGACAACTTTTTTAACCATCAAGGTATAAGTTATAAGGGATTAATCAGATCTTTTATTAGATGCCTTAGCTCTTCCGGCTGTGAAGGTGGAGGAGGAACGATCACCATGCAGGTTGTAAGAGGTTACCTTTTAACAAGAGATCAAACATTCATTAGAAAAATTAAAGAGATCTATTTAGCTCTTGAATTAGAGGGGAATATAAATAAAGAAGAAATCTTTGAACTCTATGTAAATAGAATATTTTTAGGAAATAGATCTTATGGAATTGAAGCTGCAGCAAATACTTATTTTGATAAAGGACTAGAAGATTTAAATATAAGTGAATCAGCAACAATTGCAGCTCTTGCACAATTGCCTTCAAGAGTAAATCCTGTAAAAGATCCAAGAAGAACAATGCAAAGAAGAAACTGGATTTTATCAAGAATGCTTCTGTTGGATTATATAAATCCAGACCAATATCATGAAGCTATATCCCAAGATTTAAAAATAGCAAAGAATATAAACCTATATGATGTGGAGGCAGATCATATAGCAGAAATAGCAAGACAAGAAGTTATAAAAAGATATGGCTTAAAAGCTTACAAAGAAGGCTGGTCAGTAATTACCACTATTGACTCAAACTCACAAAAGATAGCAAAAGAAAGCATGATGGAAGAGTTATTTAATTATGATAAGAGGCACGGATGGAGAGAGCCTGTTAATTATGAAATTTTATTTAATGACGACCAAGTAAAGTCCCTCAAGAGCTTAAATCTAGATTTTTTAACAGACGAAAAATATATCGATAATAATGACTTAAATAAAAATAATATCTCAAATATATTATCGAACTTATTTGATAATCATGCATATTACGAAGGCTATATAAAAGGTTTGGTTATATATGTTGATAATGATCAAATTTATATAATTGATGAAAGTTTTGGTATAAATACAGTCAGCTGGACTAACGAGTACTCTTGGGCAAGAAAAAGAATTGCAATAAATGAATACGGATCAATACCTAAAAATTTTCATGATATGTTAAATTTTGGAGATTTCATTTATCTTAAAGGTAATGAAAATTTTTTAACAATAGATCAAATCCCAATTGCAGAAAGCTCTCTAATTTCAATTAATCCAAAATCAGGAGAAGTAATCGCATATTTGGGTGGCAAGAACTTTTATGATAGTAGTTTCGATAGAGTAAGACTTTCCTATCCACAATCAGGCTCAAGCTTTAAACCATTTATTTATTCAGCCGCTTTAAATAACGGATATAACCTCTCAACACTAATAAATGACGCTCCTATCGTCTTTGAAGATGATAATCTTGAGAGCGCTTGGAGACCTCAAAATTATACTGGGAAATTTTATGGACCTATATCACTTAGGGAGGCATTAACTAAATCTGTTAATATCGTATCAATAAAATTATTAAGAGAGTTGGGTATTGAGAAGGCGCATAACTTTTTGGAACATTTTGGATTTAAAAAATCTAGACTACCAAATGACCTTTCTTTGGCATTGGGTTCTGGAAATTTCTCACCCGTAGAGATGTCTAGAGCATATAGTGTAATTGCAACCAATGGTTACATACCAGATATTTATTATATCGATAGCATTATAGATAGAAATGGGAATATTATATTTTCACATGATGATTTTGATGCTAAAAAAGAAATAAGTGCTTTTCCTTGGCTTGATACTTTAGAGATGAATGTTAACAAACCATACTACTTGACTAATCCCATTGAAAAACGAGAAAGAGTAATCGATGAGAGAGTCGCTTTTTTAATGAAAGATGTTTTAAAAGGATTTATGAAAAATGGTGTAGCAGGTAGAAAATCTGCTTTTTTGCAGAGAGATGATATTGGAGGCAAAACCGGAACAACAAATGATTCTATCAGTACGTGGTTTTCTGGGTTCCATGAGGATCTTGTAACTACTGTTTGGGTTGGAACTGACGATTTTACATCTTTGGGTGAAAATGAATATGGCTCAACAATAGCATTGCCAATTTGGCTCAGCTATATGGATTTTAAATTAGATGGTTTAGAAATACACAAGGACTCAATCCCAGATGATATTTCTTTTGTAAGGGTAAATAAATCAACAGGTGAAATAGATTTAAACTCAAATGAGAATTTTTACTTTGAATTATTTCTTTATGAAAATACTAATTAATTCTTAAAAATACTTCTTGAAAGAAGCTCCCATACATTCTCAATATAGGTTGAAGGTGAGATCTTAAACTTTGATCTAATATATCTTCCGATATTGCCTTCGATAGAAGTAACAATGAGTTGAGCTGAAATACCTGGTTGTGTTGTTAGGTTTGAAGCTTCTTCTTTGAGCATTTGTCTTAACATTAATTCATATCTTTCATAAAACTGATTTACATTATCTGAAACATTTTGCTCATTGTTTGAAAGAGCTTCTCTTGAAAGAAGCCTTGCGAAACCTTTATTTTTTTCAACGAACATCATAAAAAATAGATAAGCATTTTTAGCTTTCTCCTTTCCCGATAATTTACTTTTTTTAAGCTCATTGCATTTTTTAAAAACTGCATCATCACAAAAAGAGAATAATTCAGCATATATAGCTCTCTTACTTGGAAAATGTCTATACAACGCTGCTTCTGTAATATTGGATTTTTCAGCAAGCAAAGCAGTAGTTACCTTTGTGAGGTTTTTTTCTTCCAGCATACTTGCCAAAGATTGTAAAATTATGTTTTTCCTATCTTTTTTCATTCTTTAAACTAAATTTATATCAATATTAGGACAAATGCGAGAAAGTTCATTTAGAAAATCATTTTTTATTTGATTTAAATCATCAGCTGAATTCCCTTCAAATCTTAAAACTAATTTAGGAGTTGTATTTGATGCTCTTAATAAACCCCATCCATTTTCAAAGTTTATTCTTAATCCATCGATTGTAATTTTTTCTCCATCAAGAGAACATTCCCTAGAAAAATCTTCAACAATTTTGAATTTAATTTCGTCACTTACATCTATTTTTAGTTCTGGAGTTGAGTAGAGGATAGGCAGCTCAGCCTCTATTTCTGATATTTTCCTATTTTCTTTAGAAATAATTTCTATAATTCTTGCACCAGAATAATGACCATCATCGAACCCATACCACTTATCATTAAAGAATATATGCCCACTCATTTCTCCTGCAAGTAGTGGGTTGTGTTCTTTAATACCATTCTTAATATGAAAATGTCCTGTTGGAGACATTATTGGTTTTCCGCCATTTCTCTTGATTATATCGGGTAAAGCATTTGAGCATTTGACATCAAAAATTATTGAACCTTTTTTAGAAGAAAGTATATGTTTACTTAAAATCATCATGATTTTATCTGGAAAAATAACTTTACCTTTATTTGTGACTAGACCGACTCTGTCTCCATCACCATCAAAAGCTAGTCCGAGATCAGCACCTGATTCTTTTACTTTGAATATTAAATCATTAAGATTTTCTATATTTCCTGGATCTGGGTGGTGATTTGGAAAATTGCCATCAACATCACTAAATAATTCAATTACCTCACACCCAATATTTTTAAATAATTCAGGTGCAATACAACCAGCAGCGCCATTACCGCAATCAAGCACGACCTTTATCTTATTATTTATAACAATATTTTCTTTAACTTCTTGTATATATTCTTTTTTAATATCTTTGTATATTATCTTGCCAGTTTTTTCAGCACGGGGCTCATCTTCACTAATGAGCTCATAAATTTCTCTTCCAGATACAGGCTTATCATTAATAATAAGTTTTACACCATTGTAATTTTTTGGATTATGACTTCCTGTAATCATTACTCCACTTTTGTGCTTATTTTTCTTTGCTGCAAAATATAGTAAAGGAGTGCTTACTAAACCAATATTCACCACATTAATTCCATATTTTGACAATGAACTCGATAAAGAATTAAGTAAACTTTCTCCAGAAAGCCGTCCATCTCTTCCGATACATACCTCAGAAACTTTCTTTTTTAAACATTTTATTGATATTGCTTTAGCTATTTTATCGATAACATACTCATTTATTTCTTCTGGATATATACCTCTAATGTCATATTCTCTAAAAATTGATTTAGCTATTTCCATGTTTTTCTTTTGTTATTTCAATGATTTTGCAATAATACCAATGCTTAATTATATCTTGAAATATGTTTATAGATACCGAAAAAAAACTGATATGGAAAAATGGTTCGTTTGGTAACTGGAATGATACAAATGTCCATATTCTTTCTCATACATTACATTATGGGACTGGTGTATTTGAAGGTGTAAGAGCATATAAAACTTCATCTGGACCAGCAATATTTAGGCTTAAAGAACACACCAGAAGGCTTTTCAATGCTGCGAATAAGTTAAATATCAAGATTCCTTTTTCAGAAGACGAAATTAATAATGCTCAGTGTGAAATTTTGAATAAAAATAATCTTGATGAGGGTTATATTCGCCCTATTGTATATTTAGGAAATGAAGGTCTTGGCTTAAGGGCAAAAGATCTTAGTGTGAACGTTGCTGTTGCTGCATGGGAGTGGCCATCATATATGGACCCTCAATCAAAGGAAAATGGTATTTCGGTAATAAAATCATCTCACATGCAGTATGAAAATCCCTTACATTCAGGAAATAAAATTATTGGTACCTACTTTGTTAATACTATGGCACTTCATGAAGCAATTGATAATGGAGCAGATGAAGCCATCATGATGGATAAAGATGGTTTTATTTCTGAAGGTAGCGGAGAAAATATTTTTTTAGTTAAAAACAGTAAAGTTCTAACACCAACAACAGATCATTGTTTAAATGGAATAACGCGCCAATCAGTAATTCAAATTGGTAAAGGCCTTAACATGGAAGTAATTGAAAAAAACATAAAATTTGAAGATTTAGTAGAAGCTGATGAAGCATTTTTTACTGGAACAGCTGTTGAAATAACACCAATAACCTCCCTAAATGGAAAATTAATAAATAAAGGTAAGAGAGGTAAAATTACGCAACAATTGCAAGAAAAATTTCAAGAAATAATCTCAGGTAATAATGCCGCATATGATAATTGGCTAACATATACAAGATAATTAATTTTGCAAAAATTAAATATAGCAATCCTTAGTTACAGAAGCGCTAAATATGGCGGAGGCCAGGGCGTCTATGTTAAAGATATTTCTATGGCGCTATCCATAATGGGGCATAAAGTTGATGTAATATCAGGCCCCCCATATCCAGAACTTTATAAAGATGTTCGTTTAATAAAATTGCCAGGATTAAATCTATTTGAAACCTTTTCATTTAAAGATAGATTTAAAAAATTAATAAAAAAAAAGAAAAAGAGCATTAATGACTATTATGAGTTTATTTCAGTATTTTTTGGAGGGTTCCCTGAAATGAAGACTTTTGGTGATAGAGCTAATAGTTTTATTAAAAATAACAATAACTACGATGTAATTATTGATAATCAATCTATAAGTTATGGGATGATTGAGATTCAGAAGAGATTGCCATTTATAGAGATCATACATCATCCAATAACTTTCGACTTTAAGCATGAGCTAGAAGCATCTAAGAAAATAAAGTATAAGATTTCAAGATACAGGTGGTACTCATTTTTGAAAATGCAAAAAAAAGTAGCTCCTCAAATACAAAGTATTATTACCCCCTCTCAAAGTTCTAAAAATGGAATAATTAAAGATTTTAAATGTAAAGAAAAAAATATTACTATAATCAATAATGGATTAGATGCTTCCGAATTTAAACCTATCGAGGGTGTTAAAAGAAACCCATTTAGACTAATCACTACTGCTAGTGCTGATGTACCACTAAAAGGATTGGATTTTTCTTTAAAAGCACTAAAAAAATTAATGAATGAATTTCCTGAGGTTCATTTGATTGTGATTGGAAAAATAAAAAAAAATGGACATACACAAAGGTTAATAGAAAAACTTAAAATCGAAGAAAAAGTATTTTTTAAATCAGATATCACTAAAACTGAGATAGTTGATCTTTATTCAAAAAGTTCTGTTGCAATAGTTAGTTCCTTGTATGAAGGTTTTGGCTATCCGGTTATAGAAGCTATGAGCTGTGAGGTTCCTTTAATTGCAACTAATGTTTCATCAATCCCTGAATTGACTAAGGAATTTGCAATTTTGGTTGATCCTAAAAATAGTCAAATGATTGCTGATTCTGTTCGAAAGGTTTTTATGGATTATCAGAAATACAAAGAAATTGCAGTCAAAGGAAGACAGCATGTCATAGAAGGTTTTAATTGGGCTAAAATTACACATGAATACGAAGATATTATTCAAAGAAAAATAAGAGAATTTAAAAAATGTTGACATTTAATTTAAATAAATACGAACTTAATGATAACGGAATTATGCTTGACGTTGGCTGTGGAGAGGGCAGACATATATTTGGTGTAATGCAAGATTATCCTCAAATGAAATGTGTTGGTTTGGACATGGACAATGCATCTCTTAATAAAGCTGAAGAGGGGTATCAGTACTTTGAGTCTATCTCAAATGCTGGTGCCGAATTCATTAAAGGATCCGCATATTCTTTACCTTTTCCAGACGAGAGCATAGATCTTATAGTCTGCTCAGAAGTCTTGGAACATCTTCATGAATACAATGATGCAGTTGATGAGATTCACAGAGTGCTAAAGCCAGGCGGTAAATTTTATGCAAGCGTTCCAGCTTCTTGGCCTGAAAAAGTTTGCTGGTCACTTTCAAAAGATTATCAAAATCAACCGGGAGGCCATTTAAGAATATTTAATCAGTTGGAATTGGTTTCAGAGATTAAAGAATCAGGATTTAAATTTCTTTCATCTGAAAAGTTTCATTCTATACATTCACCATACTGGTGGCTAAGATGTTTATTTTGGAAATCTCAAGATTCAAATTTCTTAGTAAACCTTTATAAAAGAATGCTTGAAAGACACATTCTTAAAAAACCGTTTTTCCTTAACCTTTTAGATAAGGCATTGAATCCATTGATGGGAAAAAGCTTTTCAATGTATTTTGAAAAACTATAACAATTATGCTCAAACCGCCATTAAAATTTACCACTAAAGATGATTTTGATTATAAATTTCTTGAAAATATTGGCAAATACATTGAGTCGATACAACTAGAATCAGGAGCAATCCCATCTGATGATGACATGTGTCATGATCCTTGGGACCATATCGAATCTATAATGGGTCTAAATTTTATAAAAGAAATGGACTCATCTAAACTTGCTTTCCAATGGTTAATAGAGAATCAAAACCTAGATGGAAGTTGGTACGCAAAATATAATAATTGCAGGCCTATTCAGAAAAATAAGCCCACACATTTTGGACCTTATATATCAGTAGCGGCACTTCATTTTTATAAGACTTTTTTAAACAAAGGATATCTTGAAGAGCTTTGGCCAACAATTAAATCAGCTATTAACTTTTCAATTGATCTGCAAACTTCAAACGGTACTATTCCTTGGTCAATAGATTCTAATGGAAAAACTGAAAAGGATTACCTCCTTACCGGTTCTTCATCTATCTTAAAAAGTATTGAATGCGGAATTGCTATAGCCAAGGTGCTTGGTGATGAAAACGACTGTAAAAAATGGATTAAATCTTATGAAGATTTAGCACATGCTATAAAAAATCCAGAAAATAAATTTGACTTATTAAAAGATAGAAAAAGATTCTCTATGGATTGGTATTATCCAGTTATTTCGGGGTGCCTGAATAATAAAGAAAAAATATTTTATATAGAAAAAGTTTTTGAGAAATTTTATGTAAAAGATATTGGAGTCAAATGCGTTATTGAGGAGCCCTGGATTACTGTGGCCGAAACTTGTGAATTCATAATTGCGTTAGTTATTGTTGGAAGAATAAAAGATGCAGAAAGACTTCTAATTGATGTATTTAATATTTCAGATACTGCTGGTATCCCATATATGGGATGGCAATATGAAGAAAATATTTTTTGGCCAAATGAAAGACCAAGTTGGACATCTTCTGCTTTAATTATTGCAGCAGATTCTTTATATAACTTTTCAGATGCATCTGATTTGTTCGTTACAAATCAGTCAACTTTTTATTAAACAAACAATTGTATCCACTCTTTCATATACTTTGTAGTTATTTTGAAGAGCCTTTTTATAGACTTCGTAAGGAGCTTGGCCTCCGTCTTTTGGATTTTCAAAAATGTCATGAATAACCAGTGCTCCATTGCATAGAATCATAGGTTCCCAAGAAATATAATCTGTCATCGCAGCATCTAGAGAATGCCCACCATCAATGAATACCATACCAATTGCAGATGACCATTTTGAGGCAACTTCTGAGGAATCAGAAATAATTGGAACAATATTCTTTGCTTGAAAATGATTGATATTGTTAATTAGTAATGGAAAAGTATTTACTCTATTCTTTGAAAAATCATATATTTCCTCATCGAAATACTCTTCATTAAGCTGATGTTCCTCTGATCCTAAATGATGATCAATTGAAAATACAATTTCATTATTTGCAGAAGCACCTTGTGATAAATATAAAGTTGATTTACCACAGTAAGTTCCTATTTCTAGAATTGGACCAATTTTTGAGAATTTTTTAGCCCAACTTAATAAAGCATTGCCCTCATGCTTAGGCATAAAACCTTTTACGCTATCGATATCGCTACTACTCATTTATACATATCCCTAAAGGTTGATTTAAATCTTCTATGTTGCCAAAGATATTCTTGGGGGTTTAATTTTATTTTATTTTCAATAAATTTATTTAAGTCTTCTAAGAAATTTAATTCATCAATATCATTAAAATTTAACTCTTCAATATCAAGGCATAATTTATTTTCTTTTATATAACTATTAAGAAAATACGTCTTACATTTAGTTCTTTGAATAATTTTATATGGTGCTGAAACGGTGGCTGCAGGATTTTTAAAAAAATCCACCCTCCTTGATTTATTCATTCCATAATCTTGATCTGGTGCATACAGAACTGTCTTCCCACCTTTAAGCCATTTCATAAATCTAATAGTATTTTTTCGGTCAACAACATCAACCATGCTTTTAAGTCTTCCTTTATTTTGAATTGATTGAAAATACTCAGAGTTATGTTTTCTTTCAACGCCATATATTTTGGCATGCATACCAATTATTCTTGAATCTAGTTCCAAATGTAAGGAATGCTTAAAAAACAAAAGCACGCCTTTCTCAGCACTTTGTTCTGCTAATAGTTTATCCAACCCAATTATTTCGTATTTAATATTTTTTTTTATTCTTTCGTCACTCCAAAACCATGAAATACCAGTATCAGTAAGGATATGCCCTGATAACATTATGTTTTTTTTAAAAATTTTTTTGCGTTCTGATTCGCTTTTATTTGGAAAACAAAAGTCAATATTTATTTTGCTATATTTATTTCTTTTCAAAGGAGCAATATATAAAAGAGACCCAATAATATTTGATAAAACAATATGACATACCCTTGGTAGAAGTATTAACGATCTCCAAAAAGCAATTAGAATTATTAATAATGCATTATTCATATATTATTAAGATGTATTATTACATTATTAAGGCTATAAATTATTAATGAGATTATTTTTATACAACTGTATTATATTTATCTTGCTGCCAATATTGGCAATAAGATTGTTTTTCAAAAATCTTAAAGATAAAGATTACGCAAAAAATTTTTCTCATAGGCTAGGGTTGCATAAGGGAGAATATAACCATGACTCACTATGGTTTCATGCGGTTAGTTTAGGCGAGGTAATAAGTTCTCAAGTAATCGTTAGAAAATTATTAAAGGATAACAATGTTATTCTTTCAGTTTCTACGCCTACAGGATTAAGAGAAGCAAAAAAAATTTATGATGATCGACTATTAATTGTTTATGCGCCATGGGATCTAAAATTTTTTGTTAAAAGTTTTTTAGATACATTTAAACCTAAAGCATTAATTTTATTTGAAACTGAAATATGGCCATCAATGGTTCATGAATGCTGGAAAAGAAATATGCCAGTTATATTGGCCAATGCTAGGCTTTCAGAGTCATCATCTAAAAAATACAAAATATTTAAGTCTCTTACATATAGCACTTTGAATAAATTTTCATTGATTTTAGCTCAAAGTAAAGATCATGTAGATCGATTTAAGGGTTTAGGAATTAATAATGATATTGTTGTAAGAGTTGGCTCAACAAAATTTGATTTTGAACTCGAGGAGAGTTTAGACTTAAATAGAATTACTCAAGTAAATAACTATATACTCGCTGCAAGCACACACAAAGGCGAGGATGAAGTAGTAATTGAATCTTACAAGAAGCTAAAAAAAGAATTCACTGACTTAAAACTTATTTTAGTTCCTCGGCATCCAGAAAGAGCAAATGCCATTTGTGAAATATTAATTGATAACAATATATTTTATGAAGTATCTTCAGATTTGAATTTTAATACCAACGTTAGTGATGTTATCGTAATTAATTCGACCGGACTTCTCAATTCTTTATATAAATTATCTAGAGCCTCTTTTATTGGAGGAAGTCTTTTTAGTAGATATGGTGGCCATAATATTATTGAAGCTGCATTTAATAAAAATCCTTTTATAGTTGGCCCATATATGAAAAATTTTAAAGATGTATTGGATTTGTTTTTAGCAAGAAATGCGTGTCTTCAAATAGAAAATCCTAATCAGTTATCAGACGCATACAAAAAATTACTTGAAAATAATGAATTACGAAAGCATTTAATAGATAATGCTTTAAAGGTAATAGATGAAAATCAGGGCTCATCAGAAGAGCAATACAAACAAATTAAAAATTTAATAAATTAATTACATTATGAAGTTAGTAACAGCAATAATTAAACCATTTAAAGTTGAAGAAGTAAGAGCATCTCTTGATGAGATCGGTGTCTCAGGAATGACAATGACAGAAGTAAAAGGTTTTGGAAGGCAAAAGGGGCATACCGAATTGTATCGAGGAGCAGAATATACAATTGATTTCCTTCCAAAAATTAAAATTGAAATAGCTGTTTCAGATGATATGGTTGATCAAGTCAAAACAGCTATAATTAAGTCTTCAGCTTCAGGAAAGATAGGAGATGGGAAAATATTTATTTCTCCAATCGATGAGGTCGTTAGAATAAGAACAGGTGAAACTAATGAAGACGCTCTCTAATCTTTAAATAAAAATTAATACTAAACTACCAATTGTTTTCTTATTTGGCCCAACTGCATCTGGCAAAACAGATTTAGCTATAAGGCTTGCTCAAAATTTTCCAGTTCAAATAATTAGCGTGGATTCCGTAATGGTTTATAAGGGATGCGATATTGGTTCTGCAAAACCAAGTAAAAGTACTTTAAAAAGATTTCCTCATGAGATGGTTGATATAATAAAGCCTAGCGAGATATTTACTGTTGCAGACTTTTACAGCCTAGCAAAAAAAATCATAGATAAATCACATTCAGAAAAAAAGTTACCATTATTTGTTGGTGGTTCCATGATGTATTTCAAGTCGCTATTGGATGGGATGCACGAATTACCTCAAAGAGATAACAATTTTAGGGAAAGGCTTGTAAAGCTTAAAGAAAAAAACAAAACGCATTTTTTATTTAGTTTGTTAAATGATAAAGATCCTGAGTATGCAAAAAAATTAAATAAAAATGATGAGATACGAATAATTAGAGCGCTTGAAGTCATTGAAAAAACTAAAAAACCTCTAAGCAAACTTATGAAAGAAAGCAAAAAGAATCCACTTTCTGAAGAGTATGAGATTAGTCAATTCGGAGTGTTAGATGAAAGAGAGATTATTCACGACCGCATTGAAGAAAGATTGAAGAGGATTCTGTCAGATGGCTTGGAAGAAGAGGCTTTGACTTTGTTAGAAGAATACAATATTCCAGCTAATCATCCAATAAGAAAATCTGTGAATTACAAACAGATTTTTGATTATCTTGATGGAAAATATGATAAGAAAACTTTCTTTCAAAAGGCCCTATTTGCATCAAGACAACTTGCTAAAAGACAGATAACCTGGATCAGAGGCTGGGATGAGTATACTGAAATTCAAATTAATGAGGTAAAAGTCATAGAAGATAGATTCAAAAAGATAATATCTTTACTTTAAATATGATAATAAGCCCCAACATAAGTTTATAATAGTTAAAAAAATCGAGGTAATTAAAAGTGAATTGGGAAAACAAAGACAAAGACCCGTGGGGTAACAAAAATGATGCTCCAGATTTTGACGAGCTTATGAAGAAGTTCTCATCTATTCTTGGCAGAAAAAAATCTAATAGCAATGGTTCCGGTGATGGCGGAAAAGGCGGCGGTTCTAGGTTTAGCTCTTCAAGAATTCTAATGTATGCTTTATTTGGATTTTCTATAATCTATGCATCTCAGTGTATTTATCAGCTTGATGCCTCTGAAAGAGCAGTCATTCTTAGATTTGGCTCTTTTTATGAAGAGCAAGAAGAAGGTTTGAATTTTAGGTTAGCTGGAATTGATGAAAGGTTCATTGAGAATGTTTCATTAACTAGGAGATATTCGCAAACGAATAGCATGTTAACAAAAGATGAAAACATAGTTGATGTAACTGTTTCAGCTCAATATAGGATTGCTAATTTAAAAGATTTTGTTCTAAATGTTAAAGATCCTGAGGGAAGTCTTAGAAATGCAATTGAAAGTGCATTAAGACATGTTGTTGGAGATAATACTCTTGATCAAACATTAACGGTTGGAAGAGAAAACATCGCTGTGGAGGTTCAGGCCAGACTTCAAGAATATCTTGATAATTATGAAACCGGTTTATTTGTTCAGCAAATTAACATTGAAAAGACAGACCCACCTGCAGCTGTTAAGAATGCATTTGATGATGTTGTTGCAGCACGAGAAGACAAGGAGAGGCTTCAAAATGAGGCTGAAAGATATGCTTTATCAATTGTCCCGGAGGCACGTGGACAGGCCCAAGCAAGAATAAGAGGGGCTGAAGCATACAAAGAAGAAGTAGTTGCGAAAGCTGAAGGTGAGGTTGAAAGATTTAATCAACTCCTTGCCGAGTATTTAAAAGCTCCTGAAGTTACTAGAAATAGATTATATCTTGATGCTTTACAGTCAGTTCTTTCTAACTCAACAAAAATTATGGTCGATGTGGAAGGTGGAAATAACCTACTTTATCTACCTCTAGATAAAATAATGGAAGAAAACAAAAAGAAAGGTGATGATGATGAGTAAAAAAACTTTATATATAGTACTTGGAGTGCTAACTTTTGGACTTTTTTATAACAGTTTCTTTATTGTTAGCGAAAAAGAAAGAGCAATCGTATTTCAATTTGGTGAGGCCGTGAGACCAGATATCCCAGTTGGATTTCATTTTAAAATTCCATTAATTCAAGATGTTAAAAAATACGATGCACGAATTCAGACTCTTGATGAAGAGCCCGACAGGATCCTTACTGTGGAAAGTAAATATCTTTTAGTTGATTCTTTTATTAAATACAGAATCACAGAAGTTTTAACTTTTTATAAGGCTAATAATGGAAGTTTTAATAGTCTCGATAGCTTGTTAGGGCAACGATCTGAAGCAACCTTAAAAGATAATTTTGCTACAAGAACTGTCAAAGAGGTTATTTCTGGTGAAAGAGATGAATTAATGAACATTCTTTTAACGTCACTAAATAATGAAGTAAAAGACTTGGGTATTGAAATTATTGACTTCAGAGTTAAAAGAATTGATCTCCCATCAAATTTAAGCAATTCTGTTTATGAAAGAATGAGAACTGAAAGACAAAGACTTGCTGAAGAATTAAGATCTGAAGGTAAGGAGATTGCTAGAGAAATAAGAGCAATAGCTGATAAAGACAAAGTAGTTATCTTGGCAGAAGCATATAAACAATCAGAACTTTTAAGGGGTGAGGGTGATGCTCAAGCCGCTTCAATATATGCAGAATCATTTTCACAAGATCCTGAATTTTATGAGTTCACAAGAAGTATGAAAGCTTACGTTGAGACATTTGAGAATAAATCTGATGTTATGTTAATTGACTCAGATTCTGAATTTTTTAAATATCTTAACGACAAAAAAGAAGAAAAGTAGGACTTATTTTGTCTGAAAATACTCTAATCCTAGGACTGCAATGGGGTGATGAGGGCAAAGGTAAAATAGTTGACAATCTAAGTGAGAACACTGATGTGGTGTGTCGCTTTCAAGGTGGCCATAATGCCGGCCATACTATTAAAGTAAATGGGGAAAAAACTGTTCTTCATTTAATTCCATCCGGAATACTTCATCAAAATGCACAATGCTTAATAGGAAATGGTGTCGTCTTAGCTTTAGATGCACTAGACAAAGAATTAAATGAACTTAAGAGTAGAGGGATTGAATTCAAGGATAGATTTTTTGTAAGTTCAGCTTGTTCATTAATTTTGCCTACTCACGTGTCCATAGATCAAACAAGAGATAAAAAAGAATCAATTGGAACCACTGGCAGAGGTATTGGCCCAGCATATGAGGACAAGATTGGCAGAAGGGCTATTAGGTTTGGCGACTTGGGAAATCATAATACCCTAAAAGTAAAAGTTGAACTTCTAGTTAATTACCATAATCGACTCTTAAAAGATTTATACAAAGATAAACCTCATGATGTTAATAGAGTATTGAATGAGATCAAAAAATATCAGCATTTGTATGAAGAATTCTGTGTTGATTCTCAGGACATGATGTATAACTGGATAAAAAATAAAAAAACTATTTTATTTGAAGGTGCTCAAGGAACACTGCTAGATATCGATCACGGAACATACCCTTATGTAACATCATCTAGTACAACAGCAGGAGGCGTATCAACTGGATTGGGTATCGGCCCAAAATATATAAACAAAATCATTGGAATATCTAAAGCTTATGCCACCAGAGTTGGAGAGGGCCCATTTCATACTGAATTATTTGATGAAGATGGTGAGCTGCTTGCTAAAAGAGGCAATGAATTTGGTGCCACCACTGGAAGACCTCGAAGATGTGGTTGGTTAGATTTGGTAGCTCTTAAAAAAGCAGTTTTTACAAATTCTGTAACAGATTTATGCATAACCAAACTAGATGTTCTTGATGAAACAGAAACTATAAAAGCCTGCATTGAATATGATAATGACGAACCTGTATACAAAGAATTTGAAGGGTGGTTGTCTTCGACAGAGGGCATTACTGAATATTCAGAATTACCAGAAAAAGCTAAGAGATATATTGAATATATTGAAAAATTTTCAGATTGCAACGCTTCTATTATTTCAACAGGACCCTCAAGAGACCAAACGATCTTAAGATAACCTTAAGTAGACTTTAGAAATTTATCCAAACTAGCATTTATAAATTTATATGATTCTGGACTAGAAAATTTTTTTGAAAGCCTTAGAGATTCATCTATAGTTACAGGTTTATCTAAATCCCCAAAAAATATTTCATTAATAGCAAAATAAAGAATTGATTTATCAATAAGTTCGATACTTGAGTCCTTTATATCCATAGAGGTAATAGCATCCTCAATCTTCTCTTTATTTTTCTCGATTGATTTCAATGAGGACGAAAACATTTTAAAGTCTACTTTTTTTTTCTTATGCTCTTCTTTAAATTGTTTTGTTATTTTTTCAGCCTCCTGATCATCAAATAGCATTTGAAAAATAGCCTGTATTAAATACTCTCTGGTTCTAACTGCTATCTTGAAATTAGCTAGATTTTTCATTGATAAGCTGTATTAAAGATTTTGTATTATTGATTGTATTTTTTGAAAGCCTTGCTTCTAGCTGTTCCTTATTTTCAACACATATAACATTATTTATTAATGCCAAATCGCAATTATGCATAGATAGGTTAGATATAGACCTGAAGACTTCTTTAGTTACTAAATCATAGTGAGAAGTTTCACCTCTAATAACTATGCCTAAAAAAAGTATGCCTACAAATGAAGTATCTTGAATTTTGTGACTTGCTAAGGCAGCAAGCTCCAAAGCTCCAGGCGCAGTTGCAATAACGCAATCAAAATCTACAAGTATCTCTTTACATATACTTAACATTTCAGATGCATATTCTTCGTACCAAGATGTGTGAACTATTAAAATTTTTTTAGTCATTTACAAAACCTGTTATTTCAATATCAAAGCCCGATACAGCATTATATTTGGTGGGAGTTCCTAAAACAGTAATTTTCTTTAAGTCCAAAGCTCTTAAAATTTGAGAACCCACTCCAATAACCCTTCTATTACTTTTTGGTTGAATTTCTTTCTCTTCAAGCTTGCTTAACCAATAGCTCTTAGCATCCGTATAATTAATTAAAACAAATAACCCAGTTCCTTCAGCAGAAATTCTTTTTAGAGAATCCTTTATAGACCAATTTTTACCAAGTTTATCTATTCCTAAAGTGTCTTGCAGAATGCTCTGAGTTTGAACTCTAACTAGTGGTGATTCGACTGATTTAATATCACCCTTTGAAAGAGAAAAATGATATTCGTCATGTATTTTATCTCTCCATACATTTAATTTAAATTCACCAAATTCATTTTTAACATTTTTATTAAGAACAGACTCTACAGTTGCATCCATGGATAGCCTATAGTCAATTAAGTCTGCAATGGTGCCAACTTTGATATTATTTTCTTCACCAAATTTAATTAGATCATCTCTTCGAGCCATTGTTCCATCGTCATTCATAATTTCACAAATAACACCTGCAGGTTGTAACCCAGCTAATTTTGCTAAGTCGCAAGCTGCTTCAGTATGACCAGCTCTGCTAAGAACACCACCTTTCATTGCTTTCAAAGGAAAAACATGTCCAGGCTGAACAATATCTGAGGGCCTTGACTTTTTATCTACTGCTGTTTTGATTGTATGAGATCTATCTGCTGCAGATATTCCTGTCGTAATGCCTTCGGCAGCTTCGATTGATACTGTAAAAGCTGTTTTATTTGCAGCTCTATTGTTATTTGTCATCATTTGGAGATCATATTTTTGACATAAATCTGTACTCATTGGAAGACAAATTAAACCCTTGCCCTTTGATGCCATAAAATTAATAATTTCAGGAGTAACTAAATCTGCAGCGCAAACTAAATCACCCTCATTTTCTCTTGCCTCATCATCAACAATAATAACCATCTTCCCATCTTGGATATCTTGTATTATTTCTAAGATATTGCTTTTATCCATCTTTTTTAAATATTTCTTTTAAATCGGTATCAATTTTATATGAGGATTCTAATTTAAAACCATAATTTTCAATAGCATTATTTTCTTGAAACCAATTAACTCCTCTTTTTTCAAGCTTTTTTGCTGAGGTATAGACAATTAACTCGTCAACTATTCCCTCTATAAGAAATGAATTTACTAACTTTGGCCCTGCTTCTACTAAAATTGAACATATTTCACTTTCTTTATATGAATCAATAATCTTACCTAAATCATTAATTTCAAAAACATCAACGCAAGCATTTTTAAAGAATTTTGATTTATTGCTATATGGCTTGCTTGTTAATAAAATCTTTTTAGCTTGATTTAAGGAAAAATCAACACGCGCATTCATATCTGGATCATCATTTCTCAGAGTATTTCCACCAGTCAAAATAGCATCATGATCGGCTCTAATTTTTTGAACGTCATTTCTGGATGATTCAGAAGTTATAAAAACTCTTTCGGTATCAATATGAGACATGCCATCAAGTGAAGATGCAATCTTAACTGTAATGTAAGGCTTATTATTTTTATGTTTATAAAAGAAGTTCTTATTTTGTTTCTCTACAAGATCACCAAATAAACCATATTCAACCTCGATACCATTACTTTCTAAAATTTTTATACCACGACCTGCAACTTTTGGATTTGGATCAATGGCACCAATTATCACCTTTTTGAAACCTTTCTTAACTATAAATTCTGCACACGAGCCTGTTTTTCCAACGTGACTGCAAGGTTCTAAAGTGCATATTAGTGATAAATCTGAAAAGTCCTCAAATTTTTTACCTAGATGTTTTTGTGCCTCTTCAATTGCATTAATTTCAGCATGATTTTTACCATAGATCTCATGATAACCTTCTGAAATTATTTCACTACCTTGAATAATTATTGCACCTACAACTGGATTTGGTTTTGCGGTGTATTTAAATTTATTTGCCTTAGTGATTGCACGAAGCATTAGTTCTTCGTAATTCATTTTTTTAATTTTTTATTTTTAGGACTTTCCTTTTTAAGTGAGTTTATTTCCTCTGAGAAATCTTTTATATCTTGAAAATCTCTATAAACAGAAGCAAAACGAACGTAGGCAACACTATCTACATCTTTTAAAGCGTTCATCATAATTTCTCCAATTTCAATAGATTTAATTTCACGAACACCTCTTGTTCTTATTTCTTTCAAGATCTTTCCAAATACAGAATCTATTTCTTCTACAGATAAAGGTCTTTTTTCAAGAGCTCTCAACATACCTTTTTTTAATTTGGAGCCATTAAATGGTTGCCTTTCACCATTGCTTTTTATAACTCTTGGTAGAGCAAGATCAGCTGTTTCAAATGTTGTAAATCTTGATTGACAGACTTCACAAGATCTTCTTCTTCTGATTTGTGTTCCGTCAGTAACTAATCTAGAGTCAATTACCTTGGTATCTTCAGCTTGGCAAAAAGGACAGAACATTTAAACATTATATACTGGAAAATTACTTGTAAGATTATGCACTTCTTCTTTAATACTTTTTTGCAATTCCATATTTTCAAAATCATTAATAATATCTGAGATCCAATTGCTAATTTGAATTATTTCTTTTTCTTTAAAACCTCTTGTAGTTACAGCGGGGGTTCCAATTCTGATTCCAGAGGTGACAAATGGTGATGCAGGATCATTTGGAACCGAATTTTTATTAACAGTTATGTTTACATTTCCTAAAACTCTTTCTAAGTCCTTACCTGTTATACCTTTACTTCTTAGGTCAACTAGCACAATGTGATTTTCAGTTCCGTCGCAAACAATATCAATGCCATTTGACATAATTGTTTTTGCCATAATTTTTGCATTATCCATAACTTGTTGAATATAGATTTTAAATTCAGGTTCTAGAGCTTCTTTAAAACATAAAGCTTTAGCAGCAACTACATGCATTAGAGGCCCGCCTTGTGATCCAGGGAAAACAGCAGAGTTTAATTTTTTTTCTATTTCTTCATTTTTTTTGGCAAGAATGATTCCAGATCTCGGTCCTCTTAGTGTTTTATGTGTGGTTGATGTAACAACATCAGCATATGGAATGGGGGATGGATATAAATTAGCAGCTACAATACCTGAAACATGAGCCATATCAACTAAAAAATAAGCTCCAACTTCATCAGCAATTTTTCTAAATTCTTGCCAATCAATAATTCCTGTATAAGCAGAAAATCCTGCAATAATCAATTTTGGATTATGTTCCTTTGCAAGTGACCTCACCTCGTCATAATTTATATCATTGGTTTCAGGATGAAGACCATATTGAAAGCTTTTATAGTTTCTCCCAGAGAAGTTTACTTTTGATCCATGAGTCAGATGACCTCCGTGGTCTAGACTCATGCCTAAAATAGTATCGTTTGGTTCCAATAGAGCTAAATAGGCTGCAGCATTTGCGGATGAGCCTGAGTGAGGCTGAACGTTTGCATAATCTGCTTTAAAAAGTTCTTTAGCTCTCTCAATTGCAAGATTTTCTGCAATATCAACATTTTCGCATCCACCATAATATCTTTTTGATGGATATCCTTCAGCATATTTGTTTGTAAGAATAGATCCTTGTGCTTCAAGAATCCTTTTCGAAGCATAGTTCTCCGATGCAATGAGTTCTATATGATCTTCTTGTCTATTAGCCTCATATTCAAATGATGCCCACAAATCTGAATCATACTCTTTTATTGAATTTGAATTAGAAAAAATACTATCGCTTCTTGATGATTTCATGATTATTAAAATAAAGAATTTAACTCAATTTTATATTATCTAAGGCTTTTTGTGCACAAAAGGTTTTGTTCTTTTTGGATAACATGCTTTGCATATCTTGCAATTAAGGCCATAGCATGCTCTTGCTGTACAGTATTCTCTTCCCCAAAAAATAATTTGTAAATGGAGTTTGTTCCATGTTTTTTCTGGGAAAATATTCTTGAGATCTTTTTCAGTTTGTTTGACATTTTTTCCATTCGTTAAACCCCATCTTTGAGCTAATCTGTGTATATGTGTGTCAACAGCAAATGCTGGAATTCCAAAGCCCTGGCTCATTACAACTGAGGCAGTTTTATGTCCAACGCCAGGAAGTTTTTCAAGTTCTATAAAATTATTTGGAACTTCACCATTAAATTTGTTCATTAAGATTTTTGAAAGTTCTTTTATTGCTTTTGATTTTTGAGGACCTAAACCACATGATTTAATTATTTTATAAATACTATCAATTGTAAGTTTTGACATGCTTTTTGGATCTGATGCAACTGAAAATAGTTTTGGTGTTATTTTATTTACTCTCTCATCAGTACACTGTGCAGATAACAGAACAGCGATTAGCAATGTGTAAACACTATTATGATTAAGCGGGATAGGGGTTTCTGGATAAAATTTATCTAGAATTTTTATGATAATATTTGCTCTCTCAGATTTCTTCATCTTACTTATTAAATGTAGCATAATATTTAAAATCATATGAATGCAAAAAAAATTAAACAATACATCCTGAGAGTCAAACATTCATTCATTGAAGAAACTGATGAAAATAGGCGCATGCTAGATATTTATATGAAACATATAGATGGAACTGCAACTGATAATGAGATTAAAAAAGCAAATCATCAGCTTAAACAGGTTTTAAGGAGTTTCGGGCTAGGCATATTATTAATTCTTCCCTTTAGTCCTATTTCAATTCCTTACGTTTTAAAGAAAGCAAAAGATCTGGAAATTGATTTAATACCTGATTGGTATAAAGCTTTAAGAAAGGAAGAAGATAGTCTAGAATAGTTTAGATTTTATTGGAGAAATTATGAAAAATGTAGTTATTGTAGATAGCGTTCGAACAGGATTAGCTAAGTCACACAGAGGCGGATTTAATATGACTAGGCCAGATGAAATGCTAGCTCATATTATCAACGCTATGTTAGATAGGAACCCAAACTTACCCCCTGAAGATGTTGAAGATATTATTATGGGATGTGGAAATCCAGAAGGGGTTCAAGGACATAATATAGCTAGAAATGCAGCTGTTCTATCCAAGTTACCTATAACTACTGGAGGCACTACTATTAATAGATATTGCTCTTCAGGACTCCAATCAATATCAATGGCAGCAAGTCAAATTATGGCAGGTTGCTATGATACCGTCATTGCTGGAGGAGCTGAGACGATATCAATGATGAACATGAACATGGACAATTTTGTTAATGAAAGACTCGCTCAGGAATCACCAGGTATTTATTTTCCTATGGGCATGACGGCAGAAGTTGTAGCTAAAAGATATGATGTCTCAAGAGAAGCACAAGACGAATATGCATTTGAGAGCCAAATGAGAACTGCTGCAGCTCAACAGTCTGGTGGTTATGACGACGAAATTATTCCAATGGATACTAAAATGTTGTTAACAAATAAAGAAACGGGTGAATCTAAAGAAATAGATTACACAGTTGATAAAGACGAATGTAATAGACCAGAGACAACTCTTGAAGGGTTGTCATCTTTAAAACCAGTATTTGATCCAGAGAACGGATCAGTTACTGCAGGAAACTCTTCCCAATTGTCTGATGGAGCATCAGTGACATTAGTTATGTCAGAAGAAAAAGCTAAAGAACTAGATTTAAAACCAACTGCATATTTTAGAGGATTTACAACAATGGGTTGTGAGCCTGATGAGATGGGAATCGGACCAGTGTATTCAGTCCCTAAACTTTTAAAAAACTATAATTTGTCTATGGAAGATATAGATATATGGGAGCTAAATGAAGCTTTTGCTGTCCAAGTTGTATATTGCAGAGATAAACTTGGAATTCCAATGGATAAATTAAATTTAGATGGAGGCTCAATCTCAATCGGGCATCCATTTGGCATGACCGGATCAAGACAAGTAGGCCATTTAACTCGCCAACTACAAAATCTAGATAAACAATTTGGTATTGTAACAATGTGTATTGGTGGCGGTATGGGAGCCAGCGGATTGTTCGAAAGATACCCTTCTTGATATCTGAATCAGATATCCTTAGATCTTTTCAACATTTAGTTGAAAAAAATGATAATGATTTTGTTGTTATTGGATCTGGTGATGATGCGGCAGTAATAAAATCTCAAAAAAAAGATTTAGTTCATTCAATTGATATATCTAAAGAGGGTACTCATTTTCCAAATAATTCCAGACCTGAAGATATTGCTTATAGATCGATAGCTGTTGCTTTAAGTGATTTAGCCGCTATGGGAGCATACCCGTCATTTATAACAGTTGGCCTAACATCAAATAAAACAAATATTAAATGGTATAAGGATTTTACTAAAGGATTAGAAAAAATAATCAAGGAATATGATATCGCATTAGTAGGAGGTGATATCACATTTGGTGATTTAAATATTTGTATAAATGTTTTTGGATATCCTTACATAAAACCTCTCCTTAGATCGACTGCAAAACCAAATGAGCTAATCTATATTACAGGTACTCTTGGAAAAGCCCGAAAGGGTTTAAAAGATTGGAAAAATAGCAAAAAATCTATATATCAAGTAGATTTTTTTAGACCAAAAGTACGATTTGATATGGCTGAATTTATTTCAAGTTTTGCTTCCTCTTGTATCGATATTTCGGATGGGTTAATTAAAGACTTAGGTTCCATATGTAAATTATCGAAGGTAGGCGCAATCTTAAAATATGAAGATATACCCATAACAGATGATATAAAGGATCTCTTTCATGGTGATGATTATGAGTTATGTTTCACATGTGCAGAACAATTTAAAGAAAAACTAAAGACAAAAGGCTTGAAACCTATAGGAAAAATAGTTGAAGGTCTTGATATCAAATTGTTAAAAGAAAATAAAAGAGTTAAATTTACAAAAACTGGTTGGGATTCTTTTGAATAATGTTGTTAAAATTGTAAGAAATGAGTAAATTCCCAGATCTGAAAAGACCTTTTGATTTTATTGCTAGTCTTGGTGGTATTGGATTAATTCCGTTTGCTCCAGGTACATTTGGGAGCATCTTTGCTTCAATTATCTTTGTAATACTTTCACATGTTGTAGATATGCTAATATT
The DNA here is from genome assembly GCA_045563715.1 of Gammaproteobacteria bacterium. Taxonomy (GTDB): domain Bacteria; phylum Pseudomonadota; class Gammaproteobacteria; order Magnimaribacterales; family D2472; genus SAR86A. Next base: position 660,488 of record JBJLIP010000001.1, read on the forward strand.
TACAGCATGCATGGTTTTAATTGCTATATGGGTATGTGAACAAGCTTCTAAAAATCTAGCACAAAAAGATCATAAATCTATTGTAATTGACGAGTTGGCTGGTATGTGGGTTGCTCTTATACCAGTCCTATATTTTGCTTCAAATCAAGACGAAAGAATTATATATACTTGTCTCGCTTTCATATTTTTTAGGATTTTTGATATATTAAAACCATTCCCAATATCATATTTTGACAAAAAATATAAAAATGGCTTTGGTATCGTTTTTGACGATATTATTGCTGGAATAATTTCAGCAACTTTCAGTTCGCTTATAATAGTTTTTTTAATTTAGATTTTATCTTATCTGAACTAAGCCCAGCTTCATCCAACATCTCATTTCTTGAAGCATGGTCAATAAATTTATCAGGTATGCCAAATAAAATAGATTTAATATTTATTCCATTTTTAGAACAGAATTCTTGAACAGCACTTCCAGCCCCACCCATGATTGATCCATCCTCAATAGTTATAAACCATTCTGCTGTTGATAAATATTTCTTTAAGATTTCACTATCTAATGGTTTTACAAATCGCATATCAATTAATGTTAATTCTAAAGTATTTGCAACATCGATAGCTTCTTCTATAAGAGCTCCAAAATTTAAGACCACTATATTTGGATTACCCTCATTAATTAATTTTGCTTTTCCTATTTCGTAAGGTTCTAAATCTTTATTAATTTTTACATTTGAGCCAACACCTCTTGGATATCTTACTGATGAAGGACCTTTGTGAAGATATGCTGTTGTTAATAGGTGTCTTGCTTCATTTTCGTCTGATGGAGTGCAAATAATCATATTAGGTATACATCTTAAATAAGCAATATCATAATTGCCCGAATGAGTCGGGCCATCTTCACCAACTAGACCTGATCTATCTAGTGCAAACATAACATCCAGATTTTGAACGGCAACATCATGAATTAGCTGATCATAAGCTCTTTGGAGAAATGTTGAATATATTGCAACTACAGGCTTCTTTTTTTCACAAGCTAGCCCAGCTGCAAAAGTTACAGAATGCTGTTCAGCAATTGCAACATCAAAATATCTATCAGGAAATTTCTTACTAAAATTTACCAATCCAGAACCTTCTCTCATTGCTGGAGTTATTCCTATAAGGTCTCTATCTTGCGAGGCCATATCAACAATCCAATCACTAAAAACATCTTGATATTTCTTTTGTTTAGGCCTTTTATCATTTAACGAATTTATTTTTCCAATTGCATGAAATCCAATTCTATCTGCCTCAGCTTGATCTAATCCTGCTCCTTTTTTTGTTATGACATGTAAGAATTGTGGACCATCAAATTCTTTTAAATTAGATATTACATCTCTTAATTCTTTGATATTGTGACCATCAATAGGCCCAATATAATTTAATCCAAGTTCTTCAAAAATTGTACCTGGCGCAACCATTGCTTTCATTTGAGATTCTACTTTTCTAGCAAGGTGGTGAGCTTGTGGTAGTGGTTTCAAAAAGCTTGCTCCACTTTTCTTAATGCCTTTGTATATTTTCGATGCCCATATCCTTGAAAAATAGTTTGATAAACCTCCAATATTTTCAGAAATAGACATATCATTATCATTTAAAATTATTAGAATATTTGGTTTTAAGTGCCCCGCATGACTCAATGCTTCAAATGCCATTCCAGCTGTCATAGCCCCATCTCCAATAACCGCAATATGTTTTTTGTCTGGATTAGATTTTTTTGACCCAATAGCCATACCAAGAAGGGCGCTGATAGATGTACTTGAATGCCCTACACCAAATGCATCATATTCACTTTCATTTCTTGAGGGAAATGGAGCCAATCCACCCTTTTTTCTGATTGTTTCAATCTGATCCTTTCGTTCTGTAATTATTTTATGCGGATATGCTTGATGTCCTACATCCCAAACTAGGTTATCAAATGGCGTATTAAATAAATGATGAATAACTATAGTAAGTTCTATTACACCAAGACCACCACCCAAATGACCACCGCTTTGACCAACAGAATATAATAAGAATTCTCTTAATTCGTCAGACAAAGTCTGCAGTTCATTTATTGAAAAAGTTTTTAAATCTGAAGGAGTATTTACGCTATCTAATAGTGGTGTGCTTGGTCTTTTAGAAGGAATTTGTTTGAAGATTCTCAATTTATTTATCTCTATAAGCAATATATTTTGCTAATTCTATCAGCATATCAGCCTTAGTTGAGCTTAGAGTTTCTATATCTGCTATGGCATTTTCAGAGAGGCTTTTTGATTTTTCTATAGCATTATCTATGCCAACAACACTCGCATAGGTGGATTTATGATTTTTTATGTCAGAATCAGTACTTTTTCCAAGTGTTTCTCTATCAGATGTTATTTCTAGAATATCATCTGTAATTTGGAAGGCTAGGCCTATTTTTTTTCCGTAAGAATTTAGAATTTCCTTCGCTTTCTTATTAGTATTTCCTATTTGACCAAACATCACTGAGCATTCCATCAATTTACCGGTCTTAAGAGAATGGATATTTTCTATGGATTCCTTATCAATTAATTTTGATTCACTTTCAATATCAAGATACTGACCATAAACCATTCCATTTTTTCCACATGCTGATGCAAGAGATTTAATTGCGATTATTTTTTCATTAGATGAAAGATCATTATCATCTGATATTATTTCGTAAGACAATGCTTGTAATGCATCTCCAGCAAGTATTGCATTCGCTTCTCCATATTTGATATGCGATGATGCTTTTCCTCTTCTTAGATTATCGTTATCCATTGAGGGCAGGTCATCATGTATAAGCGAATAAGTGTGCATTAGCTCGATTGAAGTTGATAAATTTATAAGAGATCTATCAGAAATATTATTGTTTATCTTTCCTGACGCACAGACTAATGAGGCTCTAATCATTTTGCTTTCAGCTAGTGCAGAATATTTCATAGCTTCTTCAATTAAATTTGAATTACCGATATATTTCTCAATATTAGAGGAAACTTGATGTCTTGTATGAGACATAAATTGTTCGAGCATTTTAATTTAAGATTTATCTATTTCTATTGACGATCCGTCATCTAGCAATTTTTTTATTTTCAACTCTGCATCTTGAAGTTGTTTTTGACACTGCTTTACAAGGTTAACTCCTTCTTCAAATGATTTTACTGAATCTTCAAGATTAATATTTTCTTCTTCTAATTTTTCTACAATAGATTCAAGTTCTTTAAGTGATGACTCAAAATCTATTTTTTTATCTTCTTTAGCCATTATTTATTGTATGTCATTAACATGTGTTTTAAAGTATTTTTTATATTCATTTTTTAGTGCGTGGGGGAGTGAAAGCACAGCTGGAGTTAATATTAAGGTCATAAATGTACTAAAACCCAGTCCCCATACAATTGAAATAGCAAGATTTGACCACCAATCAACAACTCTACTGCCAATTACAATATCCCTTGAAATAATATCAACACTTATTCCCATAGCTAAAGGTAATAAACCAAAAATCGTTGTTAGTGACGTTAATATAATCGGCCTAAGTCTTTGTTTGCATGCATTAATGATATGAATTGATTGATCAATTTGAGGTGACTCTGCCTTTAATTTATTAAAGGTGTCTATTAATACAATATTATTATTTACTACAATACCTGCAAGAGTAACAATAGAAATACCCGTCATTGTAGTGCTAAATGATTTTCCGGTTATAAGAAGTCCTAGCAAAACTCCCACAAAAGAAATGGTAACAGCAGACAGAATTATAAAAGATTGATAGAAGCTATTGAATTGTGTTATCAGCATTAACAACATCATAAATATAGCTGAAATTCCCGCGATAATTATAAAATTATTAACATCTTCAGTTTCCTCAGCCATGCCGCTAAATTGATAGCTTATTCCCGGTCCAAGGTCTTCAGACTCTAACCAATTATTAAGTTCTTTTATTTTGATAGAAACTTTGGATTCATCTTCTGTTCCAGCACCAATTTCTTGGAAATACTTTCCATTTTTTCTATTTACAGTTTGTCTATTTTCTTTTGGGACAACTTTAACAAACGAACTGACTGGAACTGTTCCTTGTCTAGTAACAACATTTAAATCTCTTATACCAGTGATAGTTCTATCTGATTCAGGAAATCTTGCTCTAATTTCAACTTCGTCTTTTGCATCATCTGGCCTATATTCTCCAACCTTAAAACCAGATGTTAGCATTTGGACCAACGCCCCAACATCACTCACACTCACGCCTAATTGGGCTGCTTTTTGCTTATCAACCTCGACACTCCACTCAACTGATGGAAATGCTTTTGATGAAAAAATATTGTTAAGATCTGTCATGTTATTACGCATATAATTTTCGATTTTCGTAACAGCCTCATTAACTTGTTCTTCAGTATCTCCATAAATATCTAATTCAATAGGGGAGTCAAAAGAAGGACCGCCTTCATCTGCCTCAATTTCAACAGTTATCCCAGGTAAGTCTTTAGTAGATTCTTTTAAAAGGTCCATGATTTCAAAACCAGATATCTTTGTTTGTGATGGCTCTAAAGTTTCTATAAAACCGCCACCGACCCTATCTGAACCTGATTGCCACCAATCTGAACCAGATCTAAGATAAACATTTTTAATGCCTTCAACCTCTAAAAATCTTTCTTCAACCTGTTCAATAATTTCTTTAGTTTCTAGAGCAGAAAAATTACCTCTCGCTTTAACGGTAACATTAGCTTGAATTGGGTCTACGATAGCAAAATATATAGTGCCCATGCCTGAAATTGAGTAGCTTAATATTATGATAAGCAAAATGGAGATAACCGCTGTTACGGTCTCAATAGGATTTCTTACAAATCTTTTTATGTATTTACCGTACCAATTAGTTAATTTTACAAATATCGAAGTATGACCATCATCATTATTTAGAGCTGATTCTTTTTGTCCAAAATATGCGCCTAACACAGGAATCACAATTAAAGAGTAAAATAAAGAAGCCGACAAAACGAAGAAAATAGTTATAGGAAGATATTTCATAAATTGCCCAGTAAATCCAGGCCAAAACATCATTGGTATAAATGCAGCAAGCGTTGTACCTGTTGATGCTATTATTGGATAAAACATTCTTTTAGAAGCTAGAGTGTAACCCTCAACGCGTGATAGACCTTCGGAGATCTTCTTGTCAGCATATTCTGTAATAACTATTGATCCATCTATTAACATTCCCATACCAAGAAGTAATCCCATCATAACCAGGAAGTTAACTTCCATATTAAGAGTGTATAAAATTAAGTATGTCATTAAGAAGCAGAATGGAATCGAAAGCCCAACCAACATAGATACCCTAGTTCCCATGCTTGCTATTACAAGTACCATTATCAATACCACAGCAGCAATGATATTGCCGTTAAGCTCTTTTACCATTAGGCTTGCATATATTGTGTCATCATTTGAAACTACAATATTTAAATTTTGTGGAAGAGTTTTTTCAAAATCTAAAAGTACTTCTCTTATAGCGTTTGAAGCATCTATTGCATTTGCACTTTCTCTTAGAGAAATTTCTAAAGTTACAGCATCTTCACCATTCACTCTCGCATAAGACGTAAAGTCTTTAAATGTCCTTTTAATGACCGCTATGTCACCAAGGGTAACAATCGCATCATTTGTAACTTTTACAGGGATTGCATAAACATCTTTAGCAGACTCAATAATACTTGGAACTTCGATATTAAAACTGCCCCTTCCAGTATCTTGCTTACCTCCTGGAATAATAAGATTGTTATTTGAGACAGAGTAATATATGTCAGATAATGTAACCCCATACGATTCCATTTTTGCTTTATCAATCACTCCCTCAAGAACTTCCTCTGGAGCTCCGGTCATTCTTACTTCAAGAATTTGCTCAATTGGTTCAATCTCATCTTTAAGCTCTCTGGCATAAAAAACTTTCTGCCTAACAGAACTCCCTCCAACTATACTAATGTTCATTACCGGGAAACTTGCTTCACTATATTCCTGAATCTGGGGATCTTCTGCCTCAAGGGGGAGTTGATATTTAATTTCTTCAACACCTTGCTTTACATCAACTAAAGCTTTGTCAATATCAAAACCAACCTCAAACTCAAGAAATACTCTCGCATAACTTAAATAGCTGGTAGACCTTATACTCTTTACGCCTGTTACATTTTTTAATCTATTTTCTAGTGGTCTTGCTATTAAACGAGATGTATCTCCTGGAGATGCACCATCTAAAAACACAGAAACAGTTATAAAAGGCAATTGGACATTAGGGGAAGCTGCAATTGGAATTTCCTGTCTTGCATAACTTCCTGCAATAATTACCATAAAGGCAACTAATAAAGTTGTTTTTGCTTTATTTATAGCAAAGTCAATTATTTTGATCATAAACGATTAGTAATGACTTCTTGACCGTCTTCAACAAAACCTTGTCCTTGAATTATTATTTCAGCCTTTTCAGGAATTCCAGTAACCCATAACCCATCCTCTGAGTCCTCTAAGATTATAACTTCTGTAAACTCAGCATATTTACCTTCATTTACAATTCTTATTCCTAACTTACCTTCATCATTTAAAAGCAAAATAGAAGGGGATATTTTGTGAGCTTTTACCTTGTCTATCTCAACACTTATCTCTGCAGTAAGACCATCTTTAACTCTGCCATCAGAATTTTTTATTTGAGACTCAATACTGAAAGTTCTTGTATCTGGAGATGCACTTTTTGAAACAAAAGTAAGCTTACCAGTAACGCTTTGCCCGGTTACAAGCTCAACAAATACTTTTTGGCCGATACGAACCTTGTTAATGTCATATTCAGGAACTCCAGCAATCAACGTTATTGGATCTAATTGGATTATAGTTGCACATACCTGACCTCTTTCTAAGAAATTTCCCGGTTTGACAATTTGCTCAATAAATCCTGAAAACGGAGCTTTTACCTCTGTTCTATTAAGCTCAACCACACCCAGACTGCACAAAACAGTATCTCTTTCAACGTATGCGCCCTGAATAGCTCCAATTTTTACAACTTCACCAGATGTTTTCGCTTTAACATTTATTCTTTTTTCAGATTTTGTTGATGCTTTAAGCTTTATTAATGGTTGATACTCTACCGCTTCACTTAATAATGTTTGAACATTAAATAAATCACTTGATTCAACAGGTTTTGGGACCTCATCATTTTTAAAAAAACCTGAGATCATCCATAAAAGTATAGGAATGAGGATATATAAAGATATTCGAATATTTTTTGTTATTTTCATGATGTGTAATTGTTATAACTATCGATATACATAGTGCCAATAGTTTATTTTTTTAAACCTTGTGTTTGTTCCTAAGTTTTTTAAATAAATCTTTATTTAAGGGACTAAGTTTTTCTTTGCCTTCATTGTTATTAATAATAAATTTCTTTCCTTCTTTTGCGCTTCTTTTTAGAGAGGTAAAAGTTTTTTTAAATAATTGAAAAGTCTCATTAGTATTTCTTTCATTTAGTATATTCCAGCCGACTTTTTTGCCTGTGTAAAAAACGATAGGATGAGACCAATTAAACTCTTTTCTAGGTTGATATGATCGTCTTGCCTCAACGTATGCTTCTTCAACAGATGGAAAGCCATCATCTTTATTAATATCATCACAAGCCTTAAGTAAATCTGTTAAAGTTGGGAGATAAGACTGCGAAACAATAACACTTTCAACTCCTTCAAGAATGATTTCCGCTGGGATATTTTTCAAGCTAATTGCCCAAAGTTTTTTACCCTCTTTTAATTTTTCGTCTGTCCCAAAAACTTTGTAAAATTGATAATGATAAGCCAACTCAAGTTTTAGAAACAATGAGTCAATTGCTTTAATTAAATCCTCTTTAGTCGAGGCTGATTTCGCTTGCCCATGTTTTATCATTTTTTCTTGCTTTAAAATCTTTTGAGTATTGTCCTGGCTCAGAATATTTCTTATTTTTTTCATTATCACTCATATTACCATTAATCATATGTCGTCTTTTAACATGATCAATAAATTTAGAATTCCAAGTTGTAAAAGCTGAGCCTTTATCTTTCCAATATAGAATAAATTCTCTAAGGTATTTTAACGCAGAATCTTTTGTAATTTCTGATAAATTTAAAATATCAAACACATCATCATCAGGAAACCACGTTTCATCAATGGTATAGGGAAGGCTTTTACTAGAATTATTCTCTTTTGCCCACTCTCTTCTAATAAAGTCTAGAAAAGTAATATTCCAGTTATTTTTCTTTTGGCCTCGTTCAGTCCAATATATTTTAAATTCTTTTAATTTTAGGCTAATAAAATTACTTGTAATTTCAGTCATCTTAATTATCTCAAGAGTATCATCTGACGGACTCCAATTGCTTTCTATTTTTCCAGACTCTGATGTTTGAGGAGGTTTTTTAACAAGATAATCATCATTTTGTGCTTCTCGATTTAACTCAATAAGATTAAATTTACTTAATTTATTAATCGATTCTTCTATTTTTTCTTGATTAATAAATGGCAAATCCTTCACTAGGGATTCAGTAATATTTTCATTAGATTTAACTCTTTTGAATTTATTTTCCATGAATAAATTAAGGATAATGGCGCACTCTAGTCCCAATGTCTCTGCAACTTCTTTTGAAAATGATAAGCTTTCTTCTTTCTTCAATTAAGTTACTTACCTCTCTTGGCAATAATGGCATCATTAAGCATCTGCAAACACATTAAGGTATCATCCCAACCCAAACAAGCATCCGTAATACTTTGTCCGTACTTAAGGGTTTCTGTAATTTTTTGATTTCCCTCGTTTAAGTGGCTTTCAATCATAACTCCTTTTATGTTGCGACTGTTGTTAACAATTTGATTACAAATTGACTCAACAACAGGAATCTGTTGTTTAAATTTCTTTTGGCTATTTCCATGACTTGCATCAATCATGATTGATTCGTTTACTTCTGCTTCTTTTAATGCAGTTAAAGTGTTGTTAACTGATTCAGAATCATAGTTAGGTGTCTTTCCTCCTCTTAGTATAATATGAGCATCATTATTTCCAGCTGTTTTAAGCATAGCAATATCAGACTCTTTTGTTGCACCAAGAAAAACGTGTGAATGATTTGCAGCTTGAATTCCATCTATAGCAGCTTTTAGGCTTCCGTCAGTTCCATTTTTTATGCCAATAGGACATGACAAACCTGAAGCAAGTTCTCTATGAATCTGACTCTCAGCTGTTCTTGCGCCAATCGCTCCCCATGAAATAACATCTGTAACATATTGTGGCGAGATTGGATCAAGGAATTCAGTGCCGGCTGGCAACCCTAACTCTGCAATATCAATCAATACCTTTCTTGCCAATTCAACACCTTTAGCAATGTTATATGTCTCATTTAGGTCTGGGTCATTAATTAAACCCTTCCATCCAACTGTTGTTCTAGGTTTTTCAAAATAAACTCTCATTATGATCAATAAATTCTCATTAAATTTCTTAGTTTCATTTGATAATTTTTTTGCATACTCAATTGCACTTTCTGGATCATGAATTGAACAGGGCCCAACAACAACAAATATTCGATCATCTTTATCATGAAGAATTTGACTAACTTGATTTCGCGTTCCATACACGAGCTTAGCAATATCATCATTTATTGGATATTTATTAACTAACTCATATGGAGCAGGCACTTTTCTCCTATCAATAATTCTTGTATTGTCAGTTGAATAATTCATATAGCTCTATTTTATATCTCTTATTTGCAAATGATTAAATATTATTAAATGAAAGCGCAACAATAGAAACAATTAAAGTTAAATTATTTGTTAATAATTTTATTATTTATATTGAATAATTTAAGGAAATGCACAAGATATTGTATTAAAATAGGTAAAACTTACACTATATAGTGTTTATATATGCAAAATAATAATCTTGCGCAGCTTGAATTTCCAACTGTAATGGGACAGCAGTTTCAAGAGATGCCAGGCGATCTCTTCATTCCTCCGAATGCTTTGGAGATTTTTCTTGAATCATTCTCTGGGCCATTGGACCTTCTTCTATATTTAATTAGAAAAGAGAATATTAATATTCTTGATCTAGACGTATCTAAAATAACAGATCAATATCTAGAATATATAGAATTAATGGATTCATTAAAACTTGAGTTAGCAGCAGATTATCTTGTTATGGCTGCAACCTTAGCTGAAATTAAATCTAGGTTAATGCTCCCAAGAGAATCATTTGAGGAAGAGGAAGAAGACCCAAGATCAGATCTAATAAAAAGATTGCAAGAGTATCAAAGGTTTAAAAATGTCTCTGAGAAAATTGCATTAATTCCTAGAATTGATAGAGATTTTTTTACTGTTTCAGCAAAGCTACCAGAGTTAAATAAAGAAAAAATTATAGAAATATTATTAACAAAAGAGGAAGTATACAATTCATTCATTGAGGTTTTAAATAGACCTAATTATAAAACTAATCATCAGATAGATTTTGAGGAGCTTTCAACAAAAGAGCGCATTCAAATTATCATGGATATTTTAGCCAAAACAAATGTAATAAGATTTTCAAAAACACTAAAAAAACATGAGGGCAAGAAAGGAATTGTTGTGACATTGTTAGCATCTTTAGAGCTGGCAAAGGATGGTTATGTTGAGCTTATTCAAAATAAGAGCGAAGAATTATTTTTAAAATCATCTGGGAGAATATAAATTGAATATCAATATGATAAATTCTATTGAGGCATTGCTTTTCGGAGCCGGTAGGCCAATAACTTTATCAGAAATTAGAAGCATTCTTAGTAATAATGGTAGCAATATTGAATTATCAGATATAAAGAAAGCATTAAATTTCCTAGAACAAAGATACATAGACACATCTATAGAAATTCATGAAGTAGCCTCTGGTTATAGACTTCAGATTAAACAAGATCATAGTTCATATCTGGCAATCCTATGGAATGACAAGTCGCCTAGAATATCAAAAGCTTTAATGGAGACTATCTCAATCATTGCTTATAAACAACCTGTAACAAGGGGTGACATAGAGGATATTAGAGGTGTTTCGGTAAGTACAAGAAGTATAAGATCATTATTAGAAAGAAATTGGATCAAAGTTTCAGGTTATAGAGATGTCCCGGGAAGACCAGCTTTATATGTAACAACAAAAGACTTTTTAGATGACTTAAATTTAAAAAATATCTCTGACTTACCAGAATTACCAGAAATATCTGATTCTTTTGGAAATGATGCACTTTCAAAAGTTGTTTGAATTATGGCAGAAAGACTGCAAAAATTTCTGGCTAGATCTGGCATAGGATCAAGAAGAAATTGTGAAGAATTAATTAAATTAAATAAAGTTCTCGTAAATGGGCAAATTGCAAAAATTGGATGCTCTGTAAGTCAAAATGATATTGTTGAATATGATGGAAAAACATTATCTTTTGAAAAAACTGAAACAAAGCTTCTTGTACTTAACAAGCCAGAAGGAGTTCTTTCTTCAAATAAAAGAGAAAAAGATATACCAATAGTTTTTGATTTTTTGCCGGAATCAAAGCCTAAGACAAGGTGGATATCTGTTGGAAGACTTGATATTAATTCATCAGGATTGATGTTATTCACTAATAATGGAGAGTTTGCAAATTTTTGCATGCACCCTTCATCAATGATTGATAGAGAATATCTAGTAAGAGCTCGAGGTGAATTCTCAATTGAAAAAAAGAATAAAATGCTAGAAGGAATTTTTATTGACGGCGAGAAGTATCAACTAACAGATATTGTAGAAGGAGAAAAACATTCATCAAACCAATGGTTTTCTGTTTGTTTAATGTCTGGTAAAAATAAAGAGGTAAGAAAAATTTTTAATGCATTTGATTTAGAAATAAGTAGATTAAAGAGAACCAGATTTGGGCCTATTTTTCTTCCATCTAGTTTAAAAATTGGTAAAACGATGGAATTATCTAATAAAGAGATAGATTCTATAAAGGGTTATGGAAGATAAAAAAGCATTCGAATTTTTATATAAGAAAGCTATTCAAAATAACCACAAAGAATTAGCTAATCATATTAAAAGAATTGGACCATTGAAGATCAAGTTATCAAAAATGAGCTTTGTTGATCATCTCTCAAAAATAGTAGTTGGGCAACAACTTTCGGTTAAGTCTGCTGCTGCAATATGGGCAAGAACTGAGATTTTGTTGAAAGCAAATAAATACAAGAAACCTAATGAGAAATTAAATATAAAATTTAAAAAAGCAGGGCTATCTAGGCAAAAAATCGAGTATCTTAACGGTATTATTTTTAATAAAGAGATAATCAATGTCACAAAAAAGGAATTAAAAAATATGACACCTTCAGGTTTTTTTGATTTCTTAATAAAAATAAAAGGAATTGGTCCATGGTCTATCGAGATGTCTAGAATTTTTTATGTGGGTGATTTAGATGTTTTTTCTATTTTAGATCTTGGTCTAAAGAATGCTCATTTAAAAATGTTTGACATAAACAGTTATAACGAAGATTTCTATATGGAATTCAGTCCATACAGAAGTTATATGTGCTTGTATATGTGGAGAGTTCTTGAGGATGAAAATGTAACGATATGATCTATATTTTGTCCCCAAATTCAATATATATTTTTGAAGATGAGATACTTTTTTCAGACAACATCCACAGGTAATAATCAATTAACTGATCAGGTTCTTTAATTGAATTAGGATCTTCAGCAGGAAACGCTGAAGCCCTCATTTCTGTTCTTGTTGCTTTAGGATTAAAGTTGAAAACCTTAAATTCTTGAATGGGACCAAGTTCTTCTTTTAAAATCTCGGATAATGCTTTTACTCCAGCTTTTGAAACTGAGTAAGCTCCCCAATATGCTTTGCCCTCAATAGCCACACTAGTAGAAGTAAAAATTAATCTAGGTAGTTGAGAATTCCTAAGCAGAGGTATCATGTATTTAGATAAAAGGAATGAACTTGTTAAATTTGTGCTTAAAGTTTTTTCCCATACATTCAAGTCATAATCTAATATCGAAGACATTTTACCTAAAATCGCTGCATTATTTATCAATGCATCCAGACAGTCATAATTTTGAGAGACTGCATTTGCAATTTCTTGAGCCTTATTTTCGTCAAGTTTTTCGAGGTCACATCTTAATATACAAGGTTCTGTTTTGTATTTTTCTTTAATTTCGTCATATATTAAATCTAATTTTTCTTCATTCCTTGAAAGCATTATCACATTTGCACCGAAACTACTAAGTTTGTATGTAAGGAATTTTCCGATACCTTTTGAAGCGCCTGTAATGAGTATATTTTTGTTTTTTAAATTATTAAATTTGCTATTCATAGTTATACTTTTATCTTTGAGATAATTTCGTTTACTTCATTTACATATTCACAGTCATACATTTTTTTAGATGCTTCTGAAAGAGAATATCCATACAAACAACCAATAACAGAAACTCCTGCTGAAATGCCAGCTTTTAGATCATTATGGTGATCACCAAGAAATATCACTTCACTGGGACTAACATTAAGTTTTTTACATGCTAAAAATATACCCTCTGGGTCTGGTTTAGAAATACTTACATCATCAGGACAAACTACTATTTTTATATTTTTTAGCTTTGTAAATGAATCTATTATAGGATCAGCATATTCGCGATATTTATTAGTAACAATGCCGTAAATAATTTCTTTATCATCGAGATAGTTGAGTAATTTCTCTATACCGTTAAAGAGACGCGTACTTCTTGTAAGATTGTTTTTATATTCGAGCAAGAATTCATTTTTATATTTATTAAACTCTTTATCACTTTCATTAATCTTAAATGAGTATCTGATTAATTTAGATGAGCCTTCTGAAATATATGTCCTTATTTCATCAGCTGTTATATTTTTTTTGTTATGACGAGTAAGCACATTATTTAATGAAGTAATAAAGTCTGGAGCAGTATCAATAAGAGTTCCATCTAAATCAAATAATACAAGTTTAGTTTTAGCTTTTTCTTGCATACATTAAATAATTAACACCAAGATCATTATTCAAATGAGCTTTATGATTAATAGGATTATAAAACATACCCCTTGTTTCAATTAATTCAGCATTAGCATGCCTAATAAAAGACCCTAGTTCAGAGGGCTTAATGAATTTACTGAACTCATGAGTTCCTTTTGGAAGAAGTTTGAAAATGTATTCTGCACCTACTATTGCTGTAATCCACGACCTAGGATTTCTATTTATTGTCGATAGAAAAAGCGTACCACCAGGTTTAAGCAGGCTTACACATGTCTTTACAAGATTTTTTGGATCAGGAACATGCTCTAAAACTTCTAAACATGTCACAATATCAAAAGACTCTGAACATTCTTCATTTAATGCCTCAGCTGTTTTTTCAAAGTATGAAATATTTTTATTATTTTCTTTAGCATGAACCTTTGCAACCTCTATGCCAGGTCCGGCTGCATCAATACCGGTCACTATGCCTCCAAAGTCATGGAGAGCTTCAGATAAAATACCACCACCACAACCAACATCTAGAATGTTCTTATCAGTTAGATCAGTTTTGGTTTTAATGTAATTAGCTCTTAATGGATTAATAACATGAAGAGGTTTAAAGTCACCGTTTTCGTTCCACCAATCTGCAGCAAGATCAGAAAATTTTTTTACTTCTTGTTTGTCTACATTTTCCATATGTTTATTTTAACCTTTTAAATTTAATAAAAAATAAATAAAAATATAAATTCTGTAGCACAGCTACAAGCCATGGCCAGAATAGTTACCAGCCTAACTGATATTTTAATTATGTTGACTTGAATTCATTGTTAATATTAAATTCACTACATAATTACATAAATTTATAAAAGTGATAATTGCAGCAATAAAATCAACAGAACTCAAGTGATAAAAGATCACCAATTCACAAGGACACTGTAAAAACATTATTAGATCTTGGTGTTGAGTTATGGTTTGAAGAAAGTATTGGAGATGGCATAAATACAAGTGATAGTGTTTTTGAAGCGATTGGTTTGCATAGGCGAAGTAGAGAAGAATGTTTGAAAAACTCTGATTTAATTATTACTAACCAAGCTCTCAACAAAGATGAACTAGGCTTGATGAAAAACAATTCAACAATTCTAGGAATGGTAAATCCTTTCAATAACAAAGATTTAATAGACACATGTTCTAAATTGGGTATTAATTTAGTTAGTATGGAATTCATACCAAGAATCACAAGAGCGCAAAAGATGGATGTATTAAGTTCTCAAGCAAACCTTGCTGGATATGTTGCTGTCATCGAATCTGCTAAAAATCTTTCAACTGCTTTACCAATGATGATGACTGCAGCCGGAACCCTTAAGCCTGCAAAAGTTTTTGTAATAGGAGTTGGTGTTGCTGGTTTGCAAGCGATTGCAACAGCTAAAAGACTTGGTGCAAGAGTTGAAGCTTTTGACACAAGAGATGTTGTTGAAGAACAAGTAAATTCATTGGGAGCAAAGTTTATTAAGATTGATTTAGGCGAAACTGGTGAGACCGATCAGGGATATGCTAAAGAATTGACAGAAGAGCAAATTAACAAACAAAAAGATTTACAAGCAAAAGTTTGTGAGAAGTCAGATATTGTAATTACTACTGCTCAACTTTTTGGAAGACCAGCCCCGCGCTTAATTGATAATAAAACGATAGATCGAATGAATCCAGGTAGTGTTATTTTTGATATGGCCGTTGAAACAGGGGGAAATGTAGAAGGATCAGAAGTTGATAAAATAATCGAGCGAAATGGAGTAAAAATTATCGGCATATCTAATCTTGCATCAAAAGTTTCAAACCATGCCTCATTAGCTTTATCAAATAATTATATTAACTGGATTACTGATTTCTTTGATAAAGAACTATTTAACATAAAATTTGATTTTGATGACGAAATCATTAAGAGTAGTGTTTTAGTTTATGGCGGACAAATTAAAAATGAGAGGTTCCAATAATGGAAATGTATATTTTGCTTGGATTTGTGCTTATTCTTTCAATTTATTTGGGGCTTGAGTTAATTTCCAAAGTGCCGAGCACATTACATACTCCATTAATGTCTGGAGCAAATGCCATTTCAGGAGTTGCCTTAGTAGGTGCGCTAGTTTTAGGTGGAGAAGGTCAGATACAAAACATATTAGCCTTCCTAGCCGTTACATTTGCATCAATAAATGTTTTTGGTGGATACCTGGTTACAAATAGAATGCTAAAAATGTTTAAGAAGAAATAGTTATGAATTTTCTTGAAAACATTTCGACATTCCAAAATCTTATTTATATAGTTGCATCAATTCTATTTATTACTGGAATTAAGATGCTTGGTAAAGAAGATACCGCAGTCAAAGGTAACTTTTTATCAGCACTTGCTATGTTTATTGCTGTAGTTATTACATTTATAGATCCAGAAATAGAAATTAATCCATATCTTATTTTAGGAGGTATAGGAATTGGGGCATTAATTGGATCATTAATTGCATTAAAGGTGAAGATGACTTCAATACCTGAGATGGTTGCTCTTTTTAATGGTTTTGGAGGCCTGGCAACTTTTTTTATTGCTTGGTCTGAATATAATTCTATTCCTGATAATACTTTTCAGTATTTATTAATAATGATAACAACATATATTGGTGGTGTTACGTTTTCAGGAAGCATAGTTGCTTATGGGAAATTATCTGAAAAACTAAAAATACAAAAAAGTTCGATCATTACTAAATTATTTATAACCTTATTTTATGTATCTTTAGCATATTTAATATATGCATTAATTTTTACCAAAATATTTATACCGCCATTTGATTTTTTCATTATTTTATTAGCTTTAACACTATTAGGCGGAATAGGTTTTGTCCTTCCCATTGGCGGAGGTGATATGCCAGTGGTAATATCCTTACTTAACTCTTTCTCAGGAATAGCTGCAGCTTTTGCTGGCTTATTGCTATTAAATAATGTCTTAATTGTTGCAGGTTCTCTTGTTGGTGCAAGTGGGTTAATACTTACGATAATTATGGCCAAAGCTATGAATAGATCAATTGGGAATATTTTATTTGTAGGGTATGCTTCATCGTCTGCAAAATCTGGTTCTGAAGAAAAGGGTGAAGTTAAGCCTATTAATGTTTCAGATGCTTATCTTATTCTCGAAAATGCAAGCTCTGTTTTAGTAATACCTGGCTATGGAATGGCAGTTGCTCAAGCACAGCATGTGGTCAGAGAATTGGGCGAGCTTTTGGAGGCCAATGGCACTGAAGTTAGATATGGCATTCATCCAGTTGCAGGAAGAATGCCTGGTCATATGAATGTTTTGTTAGCGGAAGCAAATGTTCCTTATGACGTATTGGTTGAGCCGGATGATGTAAATCCCATGATGGACACTGTAGATGTTGCAGTTGTGATAGGAGCAAATGATGTAGTTAATCCATCGGCAACTGAAGAACCAGGTAGCCCAATTTATGGGATGCCAATTATTGAAGTTCATAATGCAAGGACTGTTTTTGTTCTAAAAAGGTCAATGTCCTCAGGTTTTGCGGGTGTACAAAATCCTCTTTTCTTCAAAGATAATACAAGAATGCTTTTTGGAGACGCAAAAGACTCTATAGGCGGCCTCGTATCTGAATTTAAAGAATAAAAATACCCTATAAATATGTTAAAATAAATACTAATTTTAGTAGAAATATTCACATATAAAACAAGGGTAAAAAAAGCAAAAAATGAGTGATTTTGCCAAAGAAATTATTTCAGTAAATATAGAGGATGAACTTAAACAATCTTATTTAAGTTATGCCCTTAGTGTTATTCATGGAAGAGCGCTTCCAGATATCAGAGACGGCCTTAAGCCGGTTCATAGAAGAATATTATATGCAATGTATGATTTAAAAAATTACTACAACAAGCCATATAAAAAATCTGCTAGGGTAGTTGGAGATGTTATTGGCAAATATCATCCCCATGGTGATTCGGCTGTTTATGACGCTATGGTTCGAATGGCTCAAGATTTTTCAATGCGATATCCAATTGTAGAAGGTCAAGGTAATTTTGGTTCTATCGATGGTGATCCACCAGCAGCAATGAGATATACCGAAGTAAGAATGGCAAAAATTACAGATCAAATGCTTGGTGATATTGAAAAAGAGACTGTAAGTTATTCACCAAATTATGATGGTAGCGAACACATACCTGATGTATTACCAACAAAGATTCCAAATTTATTAGTAAACGGATCATCTGGTATTGCCGTAGGCATGGCTACAAATATTCCGCCTCATAATTTAAATGAAGTATTAAATGGATGTATTAATTTAATTAATAATCCAAAGATGACAATTGATGAACTAATTAAAGATATTTCAGGTCCAGATTTTCCTACTGGCGGAACCATCGATGGTAAGGCTGGTATATATGAGGCATATAAAACTGGTAGAGGAATTATTCATATTAGATCCAATACCTCCATTGAAGAGGATAAGTCTGGCAAGCAATCCCTGATAATTAACGAAATTCCATTTATGGTTAATAAAGCTAAGATGCTTGAAAAAATAGCAGAATTAGTCAAAGAAAAGAAAATTGAGGGAATAACTGAAATCCGAGACGAGTCTGATAAAGATGGTTTGAGAGTTGTTATTGAAGTAAGAAAAGGAGACTCCGTAGACGTTTTAGAAAATAATCTTTTTGCACAAACTCAACTAGAGCAATCTTTTGGTATAAATTTTACTGTTTTATCTGAAGGACAGCCTAAAGAAGTCAATCTTAAAGAAATGCTGCAAGCATTCATTAAGCATAGAAAAGATATTATTACAAAAAGAACTAAATACGACCTAAAGAAGGCAAAAGAAAGGGGCCATGTGGTTGAAGGCCTAATGGTTGCAATAGCAAATATTGATGAGATTATTTCAATCATTAAGAAATCAAAAGACCCAAAATTAGCTGCTGAAGCATTATGTAAGAAAGTTTGGAAGTCAGGACCTGTCGAAGCTATTCTAAAGAAAGTAGGAAGCGATGCTTGCAAGCCAAAAGGTTTAAGTAAAGATCTAGGGTTAAAGGGAAAAAAATATAAGCTTTCTTCAGATCAAGCAAAAGCAATTTTAGAATTAAGGCTAGGCAGATTAACAGGTCTTGAACAAGATAACTTGAGCAAGGAGTTTTCTGAGTTAGTTGAAAAAATTCTTGGCCTACAAAAAATTCTTGATGATAAAGAAACTCTAACTAATTTGATGATTAATGAGCTCGAAGAAATTAAAAATAATTTTGGTGATGAAAGAAAAACTTTGATTAATGATACAAGAAGAGGAATAACAAACGAAGATTTAATTCCAGAAGAAACCAGAGTGTTGACTGTATCAAGAAGTGGATATGCTAAAACTCAACCACTTGATGAATACCGCGAACAAAGAAGAGGTGGACAAGGCAAGGCAGCTGCCTCAGTTAAAGAAGAAGATTTGATACAGAATTTATATGTCCTTAGCAGTCATGTTCAAATTCTTTGTTTTACTTCTAAAGGGAAAGTATTCTGGCTTAAAGTATACGAAATTCCAGTTGCATCGAGAACATCTAAAGGTAGACCTTTGGTAAATATGTTAAATCTTGACGATGATGAAAGAGTAAGTGAAATACTCCCTGTTGAAGAGTTTTCTGACAAACATTTTATTTTTATGGCCACAAGAAAGGGAATAACTAAGAAAACCAACTTAAGCTTATTTGCAAGAAAGTGGAAATCCGGTATTAAAGCAATAAATTTAGATGAAGATGATAAGTTAATTGGCACTGCCATCACAGATGGAACCAAAGAGATTTTGCTTGCGTCTTCTGCAGGAAAGTTAATTAGGTTTAAAGAATCAAAGGTAAGAGCAATGGGCAGAACAGCTCGAGGTGTTAAAGGAATTAAATTAAAGAAAGATCAGAAATTAATTTCTTTAAATGTAGCCGATCCATCAAAAACGATTCTTTGCGTATCCGAAAATGGATACGGCAAAAAAACAAACTTAGATGACTTTCCAACTCATAATAGAGGTGGCCAAGGAGTTATTTCTATTAAAACTAGTGATAGAAATGGCCTAATGGTTGCAGCTACTCTCGTTGAAGATAATGATGGAATAATGTTAATAAGTGATAAAGGAACGATGATACGTACAAATGTTTCTCAGATTCCAACCTTAAGCAGAAATACACAAGGGGTAAAAATAATTACTCCAAAAGATGGTGAAAAACTTATGGAGTGCGTAACAATACCTCAAGAAGAAGACGAAGAGGAGTAATTATGAGGAAATGGAATTTCTGTGCTGGACCTGCAGTAATTTCAGAAGAGGTATTATCTGAAGTCCAATCGGAAATGCTTGAATATAAAGACATAGGCGCTTCTATTATGGAGATTAGTCACCGATCCAAAATTTATACAAAAGTTGCCTCTGAAGCTAAAGAAGATTTAAGAGAAATTCTTAGCATTCCCAAAAACTATGAAATATTATTTCTTCAAGGTGGAGCAACATTTCAATTTTCGATGATACCAATGAATTTTAAGCACCTTACAGGTACTGCTGACTATGTAACTACTGGTTCTTGGACAAAAAAGGCCTTTGAAGAGGGCTCAAAAATAATGGACATTAAAAATATATATTCTTCTGAAGATAGTAATTATACAAATGCGCCAGATATTGAGGAATTAGATTTATCAGCAAAAGCTTCATATGTTCATTATTGCCCCAACGAAACAATCCAAGGAAATGCAATACATAAAACTCCTAAAATAGATAAACCATTAATTGCAGATATGTCATCTGTAATTTTAAGCGAACCTTTAGATGTAAGTAATTTTTCTTTAATTTACGCTGGTGCTCAAAAAAATATAGGACCTGCAGGACTAACAATAGTAATAATTGACAAAGAATTTATGCGCAACGGTAATCCAGACATTCCAAATCTTCTTAAATATTCTGAACATTCAAAATTTGATTCAATGCTTAATACCCCTCCAACTTTTTCTTGGTATGTTGCTGGTAAAGTATTTAAATGGATAAAAAAATGTGGAGGATTGGATTTTTTTAAGAAACAAAACAACTTAAAAGCCTCCAAGCTATACAATTTTATAGATAATTCTAATTTTTATACAAATCCAGTTGAAATAAAAAACCGATCAATCATGAATATCCCATTTATTTTGAGTAATGATAAGCTTGAATCATCTTTTCTGAAGGAGTCCGATCAAAATGGCCTCTTAAACTTAAAAGGACATCGTTCAGTTGGAGGAATGAGAGCAAGCATATATAATGCTATGCCCTTAGAGGGGGTAGAAGAATTAATAAAATTTATGGATTACTTCGAAAAAAAATATGGCTAAGAAAATATCTAAAAATAACCTTAAGACTTTAAGAAATAAGATTGATATTATTGATAGAAATATCTACAAACTTATTCAAAAGAGAGCATCTCACGCTATTGATATTGGTAAAATTAAATCTAAAGTTAGTCCAGGATCTTCATATTACAAGCCTGATAGGGAGACAAAAATCTTAAGAAATATTATAAAAGCAAATGAAAAAGGCCTTTTACCAGATTCAAAAATAAGAATAATATATAAAGAGTTGATTTCTGGATGTTTATCACTTGAAGAGGTTTTAAAAGTTGCATATCTTGGTCCTGAAGGAACTCATTCAGAAGCCGCAGTTCACAATCAGTTTGGTTCTCAAGTAATTAGGATACCAGCCCTAACAATTGATGATGTCTTTTTTCAAGTCATGCATGATGAAGTAAATATTGGAGTTGTTCCTGTAGAAAACTCATCCGAAGGCGTTATAAATACTACTCTAAATTGTTTAGCAGATAGTGAAAATATAAATATTATTGGAGAAATTTCCTTAGATATAGATCATCAATTAGCCTCAGGTAACAAATTTGATGTTAATGAGGCATTTGCGATTGCTTCACATCCACAAGCTCTTGGTCAATGCTCGAAGTGGATTGAAAAAAATCTGGGAAATATAAAAAGATTGGAAATGCCAAGCTCTGCAGTTGCGGCTAAGTATGCCAAAGATAATAAAAATATTCTTTGCATAGTAAATTCAATGGCTGTTGAAAAATATAAACTTAAATTAGTAAAAACAAATATTCAAGATTTCTCTGAGAATAAAACTAGATTCCTTGTAATCGGTAAACATGAAGTTAACAAAACAGGAAAAGATAAAACTTCATTTTTAATTCAGACTCCAAATAAACCGGGTTCTCTTTTATCTGTCTTAAAGCCCTTTGATAAAAGAAGAATTAACTTAACCAAAATTGAAACCCGCCCTTCAAGGGGTAATGTTAATTCGCATGATTTTTTTGTAGATTGTGAAGGCCATATAAAAGATCAAAAACTCAAGTTAGCAATAAAGGAGGTTATTGATACGGGAGCGATAGTAAGAAACTTTGGTTCTTACCCAGAATATATATGAGCAATGTTAATAGTATTTTAATTATTGGGCTAGGCATGATAGGTTCTTCAATTGCTTTATCCTCTAAATCCAAGGGTTTAAAAGTTTCTGGTTTTGATTTAGATGCATCAATCAATGATATTGCTCTAAAAGATAATATTATTGATAACAGTGCAGAAAGTTTAGAAGAAATTAATTCTCAGGAATATATTAAGGATATTGATTTAGTTGTTATTGCCGTCCCTCCAAAGCAAACGCTCGATGTTATATTAAATCTAGATCAAATATGGAACACCAAAACCACAATTACCGATACCTCTAGTGTAAAAAATCATATTAAGCTTGATGATAAAGTATCTAACATAGTTCTTTCACATCCAATAGCAGGCTCAGATAAATCTGGTCTTAATGCCGCAGACAAGAATCTTTTTATAAATAGGAAAAGTGTTATCTGCAATCCGTTTGAAGCAGACAAGGATCATATTGACAGGGTAGAAACTTTTTGGAGAGATGCCTTGCAAATGAGGACTTCTGTTATGTCTGTATCTGAACATGATTTAATATTTGCTATGACTAGCCATCTTCCTCATTTAATCTCATATGCATTAATTGATTCAATTAGGTTATCACCCAGCCAAGTTGGTGATAATGCTGGAGGAGGTCTTAAAGAATTTTTAAGACTAAGTGGTTCCAATTCTGAAATGTGGAGAGATGTTTTTATTCTCAACAGGGTCGATTTAATTAAGGCTTTGGCAGGCATGCAGGTATCTTTAAATAATTTATTAGAGTTAATTACAGAATCTAAAGAAATCCCAGATGTGTTTTCACATCTTGAAATGCTTAAAGATGAGCTTGATGAAATCAAATCATTTAAAGAAGATAAGTTTTGAATTTAACATCAACTAATACAAATTCTCTCAACGGGGAAATTATTTGTCCTGGAGACAAATCTATTTCTCAAAGAATACTAATATTGGGTTCATTATTAAATTGCGATATGGAAATTAGTGGTTTTCTAGATGCAAATGACCCAAATTCTACCCTTAATGCTCTTAATGAAATTGGAGCATCAATAAATAAAAGCGGAAGTAAGGTAATTTTGTGCAAAAGAGAATTACCTTTTATCAAGCCCTCTCAAAATCTAGATCTTGGAAATTCCGGCACTGGAATGAGACTGATGATAGGTTTAATTTCTGGTCTTGGCATAAATGCAAAGCTTGTTGGGGATTCATCTTTATCAAAAAGGCCAATGTCCAGAGTAATTAAACCATTAAAAGAAATGGGAGCTAAAATTCAAAGCAATGAAGGCAAATCTCCTATTGAAATCATTGAATCAAACATATCAAGTGAATTTGAATATAAAATGCCAATTGCTAGCGCGCAAGTGAAATCTTCCTTGATACTAGCATCTTTATCATCTAATAATTCTATAACTATCATTGAGCCAAAAATTACAAGAGATCATACCGAAAGAATGATTGAATATTTTGGTGGGTCAGTCACACATTCTAATTATGAAAGTAGGCGTATTACAGTTGACAATAGCAAATTAACATCAAAAGATTCTTATGAAATTGTTGGTGATTTTTCTTCTGCTGCTTTTGTCATTGTTGCTACTCTTATATCTAAAGAATCAAAAGTCATTATTAAAAATGTTGGCTTAAATCCCACAAGGTGTGGATTGTTAGAAATTCTTGTTCTTATGGGAGCAAATATTGAGATAAGAAATCAAAAAATTACATGCAATGAAGAATCAGGGGATATTTTTGTTAAATCCTCTTACTTGAATGGTATTGATGTGCCTGAAGATATTATTCCTAATATTATTGATGAGATACCTATATTAAGTATTGCTGCAGCCTTTGCTAAAGGAACTACTTCAATCAAAAACGCATCTGAATTGAGAGTAAAGGAATCAGATAGGTTAGAAGCAATTTCAGATGGACTAAAAAAATTAAATATAAGGCACGAAACATTTGAGGATGGAATATCTATTACAGGAACAAACGACTTAATTGCTGTCGATGAAGAAATCAATTCATTTGATGATCATAGAATTGCAATGAGCTTTTTGGTTGCAGGCATACGATCAGTCAATAATATTAAAGTAAGAGATTGTAAAAATATTGAAACCTCCTTTCCTGGATTCAAAGATATAATGAATTCAATAGGCATGAAAATAGATGAAAAAAATTAGTGTTATTACAATCGATGGACCCTCAGCATCCGGCAAAGGTTCACTAGCAAAAAATATTGCAAATCACTTTGATTACAACCTTCTTGATAGCGGAGTCCTTTATAGGTTATTTGCGATGCTTGAGAGAAAGCAAAAAGATTATTTTGAAATTATTAATATAATCAAATATCAAGTCGACTTTGCATTAAAAGAAGAAGGCCTAAGAATAATGTTAGATCAAAAAGTAGATATTACACATGATCTTAGATCTGAAGAAATTGCCAAATCTGCATCTCAATTAAGCTCTAAAAAACAAGTGAGAGAGCTTTTGTTTGGATTACAGAGGGATTTTTATGACGGTGGCGGATTGGTTGCTGATGGTAGAGATATGGGGACGGTTGTTTTCAAAGATGCCAAATTAAAAATTTTTCTTACAGCATCCCCTGAAGTCAGAGCAAAAAGACGATATTTAGAGTTGCAGAATCGTGGCCAAGAAGTTAATATGCCCGCTCTGATAGCTGATATTGAGGCTAGAGATTTAAAAGATAGTTCTAGAGAATTATCACCTCTCTTGCCTGCGGATGATGCAATAATAATTGATTCATCAGATATGACGCTTGAAGAAGTATTCAGTTTTACTGAAAATTTAATTAAAGAGGAATTTATATAAATGTCAGAATCTTTTTCAGCTCTACTTGATAAAAGTTTAGAAACCCTTGATATGAAACAGGGATCTATTGTGTCCGGAGTCGTGCTTGATGTTGATAAGGACTGGGTGACAGTTCATGTTGGTCTAAAATCAGAAGGAATCATTTCTCTTGATGAATTCAGAGATAATGACGGTAATGTTGACATAAATGTTGGAGATGATGTTGAGGTTGCTTTAGAAGCTGTTGAAGATGGTTATGGAGAAACTAGAATCTCAAGAGAGAAAGCAAGAAAAATATCAACCTGGAAGATGTTAGAAGATGCTCTTGAATCTGGAGAATTTGTTACTGGTAAAATCCATAACAGAGTTAAGGGTGGGTTTGCAGTTGAGGTTGAAGTCGTAAAAGCTTTTTTACCTGGCTCTCTTGTAGATGTAAGACCCCTAAAAGAAGCCCCAGATATTGAAAATACTGTTCAAGAATTTAAAGTTATCAAATTAGATTACAAAAGAAATAATGTTGTTTTGTCTAGAAAAGCAGTTTTAGAAAAAAATAACTCTGCAGTAAAAGTGGAGTTATTAAAAAATCTTGATGAGGGTCAAATTGTAAAAGGTATTGTAAAAAACATCACAGATTATGGGGCATTTATAGATCTTGGAGGTTTAGATGGCCTTCTTCACATAACAGACATTTCATGGTCTAGAGTTACAGACCCCGCGGAGCATTTAGATGTTGGAGAAGAGATAGACGTTAAAGTATTGAGTTTTGACAAAGAAAAGCTTCGAGTTTCACTAGGTTTAAAACAAATTCAAAATGATCCATGGGAAAATGTTGAGTCCAACTATTCTGTCGGAGGTGTTTATGAGGCAGAAGTTTCAAACATCACTGATTATGGTTGCTTTGCTCAACTAGAAGAGGGCATTGAGGGCCTTATTCATTTATCTGAACTAGATTGGACCAGTAAAAACATTCATCCATCTAAAGTTGTTGAAATGGAACAAAAAATTAAAGTTATGATTTTGGAAATTGATCACGATAAAAGAAGAATATCTTTAGGTTTAAAACAAACAAAATCAAATCCATGGACAGAGTTTGCTAATAAATACGGTATTGGAGACAAAGTTGAAGGCAACATTAAATCAGTAACAGACTTTGGAATATTCGTTGGCTTAGAAGGAGATATCGATGGTCTAATACATTTATCTGATATCTCAGAAGATGAAGATCCCAAAGAAGCTCTTAATGAGTATAAAAAAGATCAAAAATTACAGTGCATAGTCTTTGCTATTGATGCAGAAAGAGAAAGAATTTCATTAAAATTGAGTGAATAATCAAAAAAAAGAAACCTTTACACGCTCAGATATAGAATCATCTCTAAATAAAGAATTCCCAGAACTATCAAAAAGCGAAATTTCAGACGCCATTGATATTATTTTAGATTCTATAATAGAAGCTGTGGCCTTAGATGACAAAGTTGAAATAAGAGGTTTTGGTACTTTTTCTAAAAAATTAATTAGGCCAAGAAAATTTATTAATCCAAAAACAAAAGAAGTATCATATCTAGGTGAGACCTCAACAATGCACTTCAAACCATCTAAGTCCTTAGTAAAGAAATGATAATAGTAGCAATAGACGAAATTAATCTCAAAAAAGCCTCAGATATTTTAGATAACCTTGATTCAGAAAAATGTATGGTAAAAATTGGGAGTGTTTCTTTTAATTCAATTGGCCATGATATTATTTCTTATGCTTCTAAAAAAGGCTTTGATATATTTCTTGATTTAAAACTTCATGATATTCCAAATACAGTAAAAAAGTCTATTGAAGGGCTTGTTTCACTTCCTATTCAGATGCTCACAATACATACTTCAGGCGGAAAAGAAATGATGATGGCTGCAATGGAGGCTGTTTCAGGAACTGAAATAAAAGTATTTGGCGTCACTGCATTAACCAGCCTTAGTAATGATGACACAAATGAGATATTTCAAAGGACTGCTTCGGCACAAGTAAATGCAATGTTAGATTTAGCAGAATCAGCTGGCATTGATGGGGTTGTGTGTTCACCGCATGAATTAGATTTAGTTAGTAAAAGAAAATCATTATTATCTATAACCCCAGGCATTAGATTATATGATTCAAATGATGATCAAAAAAGAGTGATGACACCAAAAGAAGCAATTAATCATGGCGCAGATTATTTAGTTATTGGAAGACCAATAACTGCATCAGAAAACATCAGCAAAGCTCTTATTGAAATATATTCAAGCATACAGTGAATAAGAAAAAATTTAAAAACTATATTTTTGAAAATGATGTTTTGCGTTACAAATCTTTCATTGATGAATTTACGCCTGAGGTTTTTAAAGAATTTGATTCAAAAGCTAAAAAACTAGGCCTCATATCAAAAATCGAAGATTTATTTGCTGGCAATAAAGTAAATTACACTGAAGGTCTAGCTGCATGGCATCCCAGATATAGAGAAAAAAATATTAGCATTTATGACTCTTTTAACACATCAGAGATCTTCAAGGGAGTAAAAAATCTTGTCACTATTGGTATTGGCGGTTCTTTTGAAGGACCAAAGTTATTAATTGAAAGTTTAGTTCGGTCAAGCGACGGTATGTTTAATCAAGTTTTTATTACTGGATCAGATTCAAGTGAATTTCAAGAAAAAACTAGAAACTTAAATCCTAAAAAAACTCTTTTTGTTGTTTCATCAAAATCATTTACAACTGAGGAAACCTTAGCAACATTAAACGATGCAATAAAATGGTCTGGAGATATGGATAGATTTATTGCAATAACTGCTAACAAATCAGAAGCTTCTAAACATAAAATAAAACATATATTAGAATTTGATAAAGAAATTGGTGGTCGATATTCGATATGGTCTGATATTTCTTTATCCGCCTTTTATGAATTAACAAAAATTGGGAAAAATTCCTTTTTTAAAGGTGGATATCAAGCGGATCTAGATTTGAAGAAAAATGAAGAATATCTAAAATTTATCAAAACGTTAGCATACAGTGACATCTGGTTACATAATTTTAAAAATAAAACCTCTAGAGCTGTTCTTTCATATAGCTGGAAATTAAGATCATTTCCTGATTATGTTCAACAACTTGAAATGGAGTCACTTGGTAAACCAGCATCTAAAGAGTCTGAATTTAAAAAAACAGGTCAAATAATCTTCGGAGGTTATGGCCCAACAGCACAACATTCTTACTTTCAATTATTACATCAAGGGACTCAAGAAATATGTGCAGATCTCATTGCTAGTAAAGAGGATCCAAAAAGCTTGTCATATGCTCAAGCGATAACACAAGCAAAGCTTTTATCAAATGGAGCGGATAACCTATCAGACGAAAAAGAAAGAATTAATGGAAATGTTCCAGTAAATCTATTTTTACTTAATAAAATAGACCCTTTTACATTAGGATATCTTATTGCTACATGGGAGCATAGAACATACATCACTGCCGCAATGTTAAAAATAAATCCTTTTGATCAATTTGGTGTAAGCGCAGGCAAGATTTATACTAAGAAATATCTCTCTATAAAAGATTAAAATCAAAACTATTTTTTGCTATGTCTATTAATTTAAAGAAAGTTCCTAATACACCTGGCGTATATAAATTTTTTAACAATCACGAAATTATTTATATAGGCAAGGCAAAGGATTTAAAAAAAAGAGTCACTTCATATTTTGGGAAGTCATATAAAGACAGAAAAACTTCTCAAATAAAATTTCTCACTGACAAAATAGAAACATTCACGACCAAAAATGAAGTAGAGGCATTACTTCTTGAACAAATGCTTATCAAAGAAAATAAACCAAAATTTAATATTTTACTGAGAGATGACAAAACATATCCTTATATTTATTTTTCTTTAGATCATGAATTTCCAGGTGTTTACTCTAAAAGAACAAAAAATGCTGTTGATAAAAAATATTATGGACCTTTTGTTAGCGCTGAAGCAGTTAAAAAATCTATTAAAGAAATTCAAAAAATTTTCAAAGTTAGAAACTGTAGTGATAATACTTTTTCTAATAGAACTAGACCATGTATAGAGTTTCAAATGAAAAGATGTTCTGCTCCTTGTGTCCAAAAAATAAATAAAGTTGATTATTTTGAAGATATTACAAGCGCCAAATCTTTTCTCTCGTCTTCAGACACAAAAACGGTTCAAAGACTTACAAGCGATATAGAAAAAGCAGTTTCAGAACTTGATTTTGAAAAAGCAGCTGAAATCAGGGATCGCCTTAAAAGACTAAACCTTTTAAAAGAAGAGCAGTCGGTTGTTACTCTAGCTAATGATGTTGACATTTTTTCAGTTAGCTCTGAAATGAGCTATCTAGGCGTTTCAATAATTGTAGTGAGGAATGGAAAAATTAGAGGTACCAAAACACACTTGATTAAACAGGCTCATTACAATTCTCTTGATGATGTATATCAAAGCGCTGTATTTAACTTTTATGATAACCAGATAGATATCCCAAAAAAAATCCTTTGTGCATATGTTTTAGAAAACAAAACAATTCTTGAGGATATGTTTCAAGCTAAACACAAAAAGAGAGTAAAAATTATACATTCACCAAGTAAATCAATTAGGCCGATATTCAATCTATGTAAGTTAAACGCAATGCAGGTAATAAAAAATCATATTAGTAAAGAA
The DNA here is from genome assembly GCA_045563715.1 of Gammaproteobacteria bacterium. Lineage (GTDB taxonomy): Bacteria > Pseudomonadota > Gammaproteobacteria > Magnimaribacterales > D2472 > SAR86A. The sequence continues at coordinate 690,405 of JBJLIP010000001.1, forward strand.
GATAAATATACATTTGCACTGAATGAGTTAAGTAATTATTTGGGCATAAAAGATATTAAAAAAGTTGAAGGATATGATGTAAGTCATATTTCAGGTGATAATGCAGTGGCCTCATGTGTTGTTTATTCCAAAAATGGCCCTTTAAAAAATAATTACAGACTATTTAACATACCTAAAAAACTTTCAGGCAATGATATTGGTTCCTTAGAACATGTTATTGAAAGAAGGTTGAAATATTATGATGATCCAAAAACAAAACCTGATTTGATTCTTATTGATGGAGGAAAGTCTCAGTTGAAGTTTGTTAAAAAAGTTATTGATGGATCAGAGCACAAAGATCTTGAAGTAATTTCCATTGTTAAAGGCTTAAACAGGGTTAGAGCAACGGAAACTATTATTGGCAAGAATGGTATTCTTGAATTAGACAAACATTCAAAAGCATTTTTACTTTTACAAGAAATACGTGATGAATCCCACAGATTTGCTCTTAAAGCTCAAAGAAAAAATAAAAGAAATAGAATTACTAGATCCGAGCTAGATAAGATTAAAGGTATAGGCATAACTTTAAAGGCAAGATTGCTCAAGAGGTTTAAAAGTTTAAAAAATATCAAATCAGCTTCTTTGGAAGATTTAATGACTGTTAAAGGTATTAATGAGAGAATAGCCAAAGATATAATTCAATACTTAAAATGACAAGAATAGTTAATCTTATTACATTCTCAAGGATATTATTAGCTCCTGTTATCTTGGTATTTTTAATGCTTGATAATTATTTAATATGTTTGTTGCTTTTTATTATTGCTGGAATAACAGACTATTTTGACGGTTATCTGGCAAGAAAATACAACGCAGAATCACAACTAGGAGAAATACTTGACCCAATTGCTGATAAAATTTTAGTTATATTTATTCTTTTTGGTCTTTCAGTACATCTTCATAGTTACCAAATAGCTTTTCTTGGCTCTTTGATTTTAACAAGAGAAGTAGGAGTAGCTGCTTTAAGGGATTATTCTTCAAGAAATAATTTATCTGATAGAACAAAAGTAACTTTTTTAGCAAAAACAAAAACAGCAATTCAAATACAAACTCTAATAACGTACCTTCTTGCATTAACTTTAGAGCTGAATTTACTTCTTGTTATTAGTGATATTTTATTAATAATGGCAACCTTAATAACCCTCTATACTGGATATCAGTATGCGGCAAGTGTTTTTAAGAAATGAAGATAGCTGTTGTTAGTGGTGGATTTGATCCAATTCATTCGGGACACATATCATATCTTAAGTCCGCAAAGAAAATAGGTGACTACCTGATAGTTGCCTTGAATAGTGACGAATGGCTTATTAATAAAAAGAAAAAAGTATTTATGTCTATGGAAGAAAGAAAAAATATTTTATCAAACATTGAATGTGTTGATGAGGTGATAACTTTTGAAGATGACAAAGAGGGTTCATGCATTAACGCACTTAAAAAAATCAAAGAAAATCATCCAAGTGACGAAATAATTTTTTGTAACGGAGGTGACAGAAATAAAGATAATATTCCAGAAATGGCTGTACATGGAGTTAAGTTTAAATTTGGTATTGGCGGCATTGATAAAAAAAATTCATCTTCATGGATTCTTAAAAATTGGAAATTTGAAAGTGAGGATAGAGTTTGGGGCTTTTTTTATAATTTATTTGATTCTTTAGATGTAAAAGTTAAAGAGTTAGTTATAAAACCTAAAAAAGGTATGAGTTTTCAAAGACATAAAGAAAGAAACGAAATCTGGCTAGTGTCCAAAGGATCATGCGAAGTTTTATATTCTAATGATGAGCCTGATTCAAAAATTAAGAAAACTTTAAATAAATTTGATAAATTCTTTATATCAAAAGGAGATTGGCATCAAATTATTAATCCTTTTGAAGAAGATTGTCACATTATTGAAATACAGTATGGTGAATCTGTTGTCGAGGACGATATAGAGAGATTAAGTTACTATGAAAATAAAAATTCATAATTATTACTTTTATTTATCAATTTTATACAATACACTCTCCAATCACTGGGCTGGATGGCAGAGTGGTTATGCAGCGGCCTGCAAAGCCGTTTACTCCGGTTCGATTCCGGATTCAGCCTCCATTTATATGGTGGATTAAATGAATGTAGCTATAATTGGGCATGGATTTGTAGGAAAGGCTTTAAAAAATGGTCTTTTAAATGTTGAGACATATATTGTAGATCCCAAACTTAAAACCAAAATAGAAGAACTCAGCGTCTTTAAACCAGAAATAATATTTATATGTGTGCCTACACCTATGGGCAAAGATGGTAGTCAAGATATAAGCATTGCTATCGACGTTATAGAAAAGATAAAGCGTTTACCATTTGATCCATTAATTGTTATGAAGAGCTCTGTTATCCCATCAAAGATCCTCTATATGGATTCAATCATAGATAGGTTTGTATACAATCCGGAGTTTTTAAGAGAAAAACATGCAAATGAAGATTTTATAAACTCAAAATTAATACTTTTCGGTGGCAAGAAAAAAGATTGCGAGGAACTAGGTAGATTCTATGATGATCACACAAAATGCAAATCTAATAATTATCAATTAACAGATGCCATTTCTGCATCCTTGTGCAAATATACTATTAATTCTTATTTAGCAACAAAAGTTATTTTTTTTAATGAAATTAAAAATATTTTTGATAAGTCAGAAACTGATGAGAAATGGAACAACTTTACAAAACTTGTTTCTATGGATACAAGAATAGGTGATTCCCATATGGATGTGCCTGGACATGATGGTCGAAGAGGTTTTGGAGGGGCTTGTTTCCCAAAAGATACGAGCGCCTTGTTAACCTATTCACAAGAATTAGAAACAGAATTGGGGTTACTAAAAAAGGCAATCAATATTAATAATCTGATAAGAGACGAGTATAATGAACTTACTGAAAGAGAAAGAGAACAGAAAGTTACATTTAAACTAAAAGGCAAAGGAGATGACTAACTAGCCCGAGTGGTGGAATTGGTAGACACAAGGGACTTAAAATCCCTCGATAGCGATATCGTGCCGGTTCAAGTCCGGCCTCGGGTACCATTTATTATATTTTAGGAAATGTGTTAACTTTTATGTCTAGTATTAATATTATGAGACTTTATTTATTTTATACTAATATTCAGGTAACATCCTTCCCATGTCTGAAAATATAAATCAAGACGATATCTCCTTAATTGACTTATATAAAATTCTTTGGAAAAAGAAAATTTATATATTGTTGACCTCCTTTTCTGTTGCAGTTGCTTGTTTATTCTATGCAAATAGCCTAGAGGACATTTATCGAAGCAAGACATTGCTTGCACCTTCTTCGGATTCTGATTCTGCACCATCAATGGGCATGCTTTCTGGGGTTGCCTCTATTGCAGGCATAAATATTCCATCAAACTCATCTGCTAATAATGTATTGATAAGTATCGAAAGACTTAAATCATTAGATTTTTTTGAGATGGTTGTTGATAAACATAGTTTATATTACGAGCTTGAGGCCGTTAATGGATGGAATAGCGCAAATAATACTCTTATTGTAAATACTGATATTTATGATGACAAAAAAAACCAATGGATTTCTGATGACGAATTCGCTATCAATGGTAGACCGTCAATTCAAAAAATACATGCAAATTTTTTAGAAAACTTCTCAGTTTATTATGATAATAAAAATGGTTTTGTTAGTCTTTCTGTGGACCATTTTTCACCTCATGTTGCAAAAAAGATTCTGGAAATATTTATTAAAGAAATAAATGAAACTACAAGAAAAGAGGATATATCTACCGCCCAGCAAATAATTTCTTACTTGGAGGAAGAGAATCTAAATACTAGAAATATTGATTTGAAGTTAGGCATTAATTCGTTAATACAATCTCAGATTAAGAAAATTGCAATTGCAAATTCCTCACCTCAATATGTTTTAAAGGTGATATCTCCTCCTTATGCACCTGAGTCAAAATTTTCACCAAGTAGATCATTGATAGTTCTAATAGGCTTCTTCCTTGGATCAATTTTTAGCTCTATGTTTTTTATATTTTATAGAATTTATTTAAACGAATCTAATTCGACTGAAGAATAAATCATGAAAGAAATAGCAGTAATTGGTTTGGGCTACGTTGGCCTGCCCCTTGCAATAGAGTTTGGAAAAAATAGAAAAGTTTTTGGATTTGATCTTGATAAAATAAGAATAAAGGAATTAAAAAAAAGAATAGATGTTACCAAAGAAATTCCTGAATCCTCTTTTCTTGAGGCTGAAAATCTTTTATTTACAGACGATATTAATTCTATAAAAGATTGCAGTATATATATCATTACAGTTCCAACTCCAATTGATGAAGTTAATCAGCCGAACCTTCAACCTCTTAAAACAGCATGCAAAATGATTGGAAGTATTTTAAACAAAGAGGATATTGTTATATTTGAATCTACAGTATTTCCTGGTTGCACTGAAGAGGTTTGTGTACCAATCCTAAGTAATGTCTCTAACTTGGAATATAACAAGGATTTTTACTGTGGATATAGTCCCGAAAGAATTAATCCAGGTGATAAGACTAATACCATTACTAAGATAAAAAAGATCACCAGTGGCTCAAATGATGATATTGCTAATGAAATTGATGAACTTTATATGTCAATAATATCTGCTGGAACACATAAAGCCTCATCCATAAAGGTAGCTGAAGCAGCAAAAGTGATTGAAAACACCCAAAGAGATTTAAATATCGCTCTGATTAATGAGCTTTCTGTTTTATTTGAGAAATTAGATATTGATACAATGGAAGTTCTTGAGGCTGCGGAAAGTAAATGGAATTTTCTACCATTCAAGCCCGGAATAGTTGGAGGTCATTGTATTGGTGTCGATCCTTATTATTTAACTCATAAGGCAGAGCAGGTAGGCTATATACCTCAAGTAATATTAGCTGGCCGAAGAATTAACGATAATATGTCAAGGTACATTGCAAAAGAGCACGTTCGAAGACTTATAAAAAATAATTTAATATCTTCTAATTCAGTTGTTGGAATTTTTGGTGTTACATTTAAAGAGAATTGCCCAGACATTAGAAATAGTAAAGTTTTTGAAATAATTGAAGAGCTTAAAAAATGGAATATTGGCATAGTTGCACATGATAGTTGGGCAGATTCAAAAGAAGTATTGCAGAATTATGACATTACTTTAGGAGCTATTGATGAAAATAACAAGGTTGATTCATTAATAGTGGCAGTTGGTCACAATGATTATAGAGCTTTTTCTCCTGAAATATTAAGATCGTTTTGTAAGACGGAAACGCCAGTTATTTCAGATGTAAAATCACTATATAATAAGAAAGATCTTGAAAAACTTGGGTTTGACGTTTTTAGACTTTAGCTAGGACTCACAATGAAATCAAATATTGCTGTTGTTGGTTGTGGTTATTGGGGAAAAAACTTCGTAAGAAACATATATGAATTAGACTCTCTTTACTGCATTTGTGAACAAGATATAGAGATAGCTAATTCATTTACAGAAAAATTTAATATTCCTAATTACACATTTGAGCAAATATTAGCAGATACAAATATTGTTGGGATAATTTTGGCTGTACCTGCTCAATATCACTCCGAAATGGCCATTAAAGCAATGGATTCTAAAAAACATGTTTTTGTAGAAAAGCCCTTAGCAATGAATGTTGATGAGGCTAAATCCATGATAGAGTCGTCAAAAAGAAATAAGGTCAGTTTGATGGTTGGACATTTGCTTCAATATCACCCCGCATTTATAAAATTAAAAAAATTATGTCTTGAGGGAAAAATTGGGAAAATTAAGAATATTTATTCGAACAGAATGAGTATGGGCAAGGTTCGATCTGAAGAAGATGTTATCTGGAGCTTTGCACCACATGATATTTCTATGATTCTATCGCTGATAAATAATCCAATTGAAACCATTTATGCTACAGGAAATTCAATTATTCAAGATGGAATAAGTGATATTGCATCTATTGAAATTAATTTTGCAGATAATATAAAAGCTAAGATATCAGTCTCATGGCTTCATCCATATAAAGAACACAAGCTTACAGTTATTGGTGAAAAAGGCATGATGGTCTTTGATGATACAAAAGACTGGAATGCTAAACTAACATTAGTTGATTATTCTGTTGAAGAATTTGATAAAGACATTCAGCTAACTAAAAAAGAAAGTAATATAATTGCAAATGAATCGGAGCCTCTCAAAGAAGAATGCATTCATTTTATAAACCTTATCAATAATCAAACTATCAATCTGACAGATGGCTATGAGGGGTTAAATGTTTTAAAAGTATTGACTGAAGCAAGTAGATCTCTTACAAAAGAAGATATAATATCTTTTAAGAATTAAATTAATATAATTTTTTATTGATGTGTTGGAGCCCATAGATCGCCCACTATAGAAAATTTAATACAAAATAAATTCATGAAGACTATAGGAATATTAACTTACTTTAATAATCATCTAAAAACAGAACAGGTGGTCTTAAACTTACTTAATAGAAATGACGTATTAAAGATTATTTTATTTGCGTTACCTTTTAAAAAAAGAAAAAAAAGAGAAACGTTCTTTAGCCATAGACCCAATCAACTTGAAGGCATCCATGTTGAAGAGTTAAGTCGCCAAAATGATAAAATTGAAATTTTAAAATGGGATGGCATTACCCCCCCATCAGATTGTGATTTATATTTAATTACTGGTGCTGGCATTCTTCCAGAATCAAGCATTCTAAGAAATAAGATAGTCAACATACATCCTGGAATAATACCAACTTCAAGAGGACTTGATGCATTTAAATGGGCAATTTTAAATAAATATGATCTTGGTATAACAATGCATTACATTGACATGGAAGTCGATGCAGGCAAAGTATTGAAGATTTTTAGAACTCCCATTTATAAAAATGACAATTTAAAAACCCTGGCAAGAAGGCATTATGAACTCGAAATTTTTATTTCATCTAATTTTATGGATTATCTTAACAATCAAGAGTCAGGAGAGTTTCCTGTTATGGATGCAAATATGAGAATGCCCCTATCCTTTGAAAAGAAACTTGAAAAATCTTTTAAAGATTATAAAGAAACTATATTTCAATAAAGATCGATTAGATGAGTAAAATAAAGAAAAATATGAGTGAATATTCAACACCAACAAAATTTATAGATCTTGACATTCAACAGAAAAAAATAAGAAAAAAAATTGATGATGCAATAATTAAAGTTCTTGATCATGGGCAATACATAATGGGACCTGAAGTTAAGGAATTAGAGCAAGAATTAAAATTATTCACAGGTTCAAGAAATGTCATTTCATGTGCAAATGGTACAGACGCTCTTACACTTGTGTTAATGTCATGGGATATTTCGTATGATCAAGCAGTTTTTGTGCCATCATTTACATACGTTGCTACAGCAGAAGCAGTTTCTCAGTTAGGAGCTAAACCTTTTTTTGTTGACGTCGATAAAGATACATACAACATAGATATTGAGAGTTTTAAATCAGCAATAGTGGATGCAAGAAAATTAGGTCTTAAAGCAACTGCTTTAATAGCTGTTGATTTATTTGGTCTTCCATCAGATATAGATCCTCTAATGGAGATAGCAGAAGAAAATAATATTAAGGTGCTTATTGATGCAGCACAAAGTTTTGGAGCAACATCTAACAAAAGGAAAGTAGGCACAATGGGTCACGCAACAACTACTAGTTTTTTCCCTGCCAAGCCTTTTGGATGCTATGGAGATGGAGGAGCTGTATTTACAGAAAACAATAGCCTGGCAAAGAAAATTGAATCGATACGGCTTCATGGTAAAGGATCTCATAAATATGAGAATGTAAGGGTTGGACTTAACTCGAGACTTGATACGATTCAAGCCGCAATACTTCTAGAAAAACTAAAAATTTTTCCATCAGAATTATGTAACAGACAAAAAGTTGCAGATCTATATGGCCAATATTTGAAGTCACTACCTTTAAAAATTCCAGCTGCTATAAATGGGCACAATAGCTCTTGGGCTCAGTATACAATTCAGATAGACAATAGAGATTACATTCAGAGTGAACTAGCAAAGAGAAATATACCCTCAATAGTTTACTACCCAATACCTCTATCAAAACAAAAAGGATATAAAAATTCTGAGGTAGTATCTACCGGCGTAAAAGTTTCAGAATATTTATCAAAAAATGTTTTAAGTTTACCCATGCACCCTTATCTTGAAGAAAAAAAGATCAAATATATTTGTGAAAATCTTAAAGATGTTATCGAAGCATAATTTATATGAAAAAAAAAATAATTTTTGTAGCTCCAGGAAATTCAAGTCATTCTACAAAATGGATATCAACAATAAAAAATCAAAATAATTTTGAAATTTTTTGGTTATCTTTTTATGGTCAAGACGAAAAGATAGATGATATCGAACAACATTCTTTTTCTAAAAACATATTTGGAATAATTAAAAGTATTTCTATCATTAAAAATAATCAAGACGCTATTATTCATATTCATTCTGTTGGGTTCCATTCTATTTTTTTAGTATTAGCAAAGTTACTTGGTATTAAAAATAAAATAATTTCAACACCATGGGGATCAGATTTAATTTTTGGTATAAAGTCAATTTTTAAAAGAAAATTATTGAAATTTTTATTTAATAACAGTGATCTTGTTACTTGCGATGCTTTATTTATAAAAAACCTTGTAAAAGATTTAAATAAACAAGTAAATATTACAATTATTAATTTTGGTGTTGATACTGATAAATTTTTATTTTTCAAAAGAACATTTGAAACAGAAGATAAACTCAAGATTCTTTCTAATAGATCCCTCGAAGATATTTACAACATTGAATCAATAATTAAGGCTTCAGAAATATTACATAGAAAAGAAATAAATTTTGAATTAAATATTTATGCAGAGGGATCCCTAAGTCAAGACCTTAAAGACTTGGTTTATAAGATGAAATTAAGCTCTAAGGTAAAATTTAAAGGAAGGTACACACAAGATTCTCTAATTAACATATTAAATGAAAATCATATCTATATATCTATGGCCCGCTCTGATGCTGGTATTGCATCTAGTACAGCTGAGGCCATGTCAACTGGCATGGTATGCTGCGTATCTGATGTGGCTGAAAATAATCTTTGGATAAAAGACAAAAATAATGGCTTCTTAATTGAAGATGACAACCATAATGAGCTAGCCAATCAAATAGAAGAAATATATAAAAAAGGTTTTTATCTTGAAGAAATTGCAGAGAACGCAAGAAATAAAATTACAGATGATAACTCTATTAAGGGAGAGATGAATAAAATGAGTATTTTATACAAAAATTTAGGAAGGGCTGTTGAATAAATACATATCTCCTTTTTTTCAAATCATTGGAAGCTCTCTCAAGATTCTACCTGCGGCTGTCTGGGATGAATTACATATCTTTCTGACCTCGTTTTATAAGATAAAGTGGCCAACCAACTTGAGCCTGCAGCTTTTATTATTTTGGCAAATATACATGATACTTTTTGCTATATTGAATGGATATGCTGAATCAATAACCTTTTTTCGCTATGGACTGGTATTCTTAGGCCTTATCTTATTAAAGAATTATTATCGGTCTTTGATTTCAAAGATTTCTAAAAATATTATTATAGTAATCGGATTGTCTTATTTAGGTATATGTATTGCTTTATATTTATTTGGAATTTCTTTTGGGCTTAGTGTAGCTTGGTGGCAAGATGCCCTTTGGGTTGGAACTACATATTCAGGTTTTGTAATTTTTATAATAATATCGATTACTCTTTTAAATTCATTTACTCAGAATCAACGATTAATATTTTTAGCTCTTGGATATGCCTCAGGAGTTGCAATGGACTCCAGACTTGTATTTATACTAATTACAACCCTTTTACCGTTTGCTTTTAATGGAAGAAGAAAAAATAAAAAAACTAATTTATTTAATTCTGTTAAGAGCCTAATTACATTCATTTTTATAATTTTTTCCCTAACAACCTTATTCAATCTTTATAGTCAAGAAATTACTACTGTTTTTAAATCAGCGCAAAATACAATAATAGAATTAACAACAGAAACTAATACAACTCAAAGAGATTCAGATAGGCAAGCAAATATTAGAGCTGTAGGAAGCTTAATGAATGATGATCCTTTTAAGTTCGTATTTGGCTCAGGCTTAACTTCGCATCAGTATGAACTGTCTGCGTATTTGAATAAATCAGCCGATGATAAGATTCGTCCAAGTGGAGTTCCAGCTGTTGTATTTGACGGAGGCATAATATATTTAATAATAATTTTTGCTTGTGGTTTAAATTCTATACTGCAGTTTTTGTCTTATTATTTAAATAACTTAATCTCTTTGAGATCTCTTTTTATATGGATAGTTGTTATAATCAACAGTCTATTAGTTCTGTTTATTACAAATACAACTGATTTAATGTTGTGGTGGGCGGTTATTTTATCTGGACATATTTTTAATAAAAAATTTATGATTGATTTTAAGAAGAATAGACTATGAATATAGTAATTAATGGCGCCAGTCTTACTGGTAACAAAGGTGCAAGTGCCATGTGCATAACGCTAATCAACTCATTAAATAGAAAATATAGTAATAATATTAATATTGCATTATTAAGCCCAAAGCCTGAGCTTGATGCTGAGTTGGCTTCAGAATTTGGTATAAAGATTTTTCCTTACAGGAGCGTGCTGAGAAAAAGTATTCCAAATGCATTGGTTAAAAAATTTTTTAGATTTAGAATAATTAAAGATGATACAGTTTTAGATGCTTATGAGTGGGCAAGCTGCATAATTGACATACATGGTATTAATTTCTCTGACAGTGACCGTTTAATATCAACTGCAGTCATTCCATCAGCTCAAATATTTTTAGCTAAAATCTTAAAAAAACCTTTAATAAAGTTCACTCAAAGTTTTGGGCCTATGAAAAGGACTTCCATTAGAATTTTCGCTAGATTATTCCTTCCAATGGCTAAAAAATTGTTTCCTAGAGAAAGTGATGCTTATGATGAACTTAAGTCTCTAAAATTAAAAAACGTTGATAATCATTACGTAGATAGCGCATTTCTTTTGGAGCCAGAGCTGCCAAATAATTTCAATTATATTGATAATAAAAAAATCAGGGTAGCGTTTATCCCAAACGCAATTTTGCTTTCAAAATCAAATAACTATAAAGAAGCGTGTATTCGGCTCTTAAATAATATAATTGAATTGAATTGTCATCCTGTTGTAGTTATGCACTATAGCAAACCATCCACAGATACCATCCTATTAGACGCAAGCAGCAATAATGATTACAAACTTATTAATGAAATTATTTCAGAGTGTAATAATCCTTCTTCAATTGAAGCTTACACTGAAGAATATACCTCATCAGAGTTAAAAGGAATAATAGGGACATGTGATATATCTGTACCTTCCAGGTATCACGCATTGGTTGCCTCAGTTTCACAGTCGTTACCAAGTTTTTGTATTGGATGGGCAGGAAAATACCAAGGCTTGCTTTCCAGAGTTGGCTTAGAAGATTATGCGTTCTCAGTAGATAGCAAAGGTAATTTTGATATAAGCAATATAAATGATAGTTTTATTATTTTTTTAGAAAATTATAAAAATAATTTGCTAGACATAAGTGAGAAGGTTAACAATTTGAAAGAAAATAGCACAGAGTCTTTTAACATGTTGTTTAAAATTATTGATGAAATTAAATAAACCAAAAAAATATATTAGAGGCTCTAAAGATTTAATAAAGAGCTATAAAAATATATATGTTGGATATAGCAATAATAAAAGAATTAGACGAAATGCAAGCTCTGGGGGTTTGGTTAGAGAGATATATGAATATTTATTAGATAGCAATTTGGTCGACGGCGTTTTAATAGTAGTTCAAGAGTATCCAAAGTTCTATACGAAGATCGCAAGAACGGTAGAGGAATTATCAGATATGGAGAATTCAGTCTATGCTCCAATTAATTTTGGTAAAGGTATTAAAGAAATGATTGAAGGTGAAAGATATGCAGTTACCGCAATAGGATGTCAAAATAAAATGCTCTCAAGAGTAGAGCACCTCATACACTTTAAGATCGGGCTACTATGCAGAGGTACATATCATGAGTCAACAATGGAAGCATATGCTAAATCTTTTGGACACAAAAATATTAAACATTTTGATTTTAGAAGAAATGGGTGGCCAGGTGAGATTGTAATAGCATCCGATAAAGGAAAATATTCTTATGAAAGAAGACCATCATTCATTAAGTCTCCAAAGAAAAGATCTGTAAAAGAAGCTTACTTCTCTAAAGCAACCTACTTACCAAAATGTATTGATTGCAAATATGAATTTAGCTTTCCCTCCTGCGATGTCTCAATGGGGGATGCATGGCATAAAAAATATGCCTCCGATACAGAAGGCTTAACGCTAGCAATTACAAGAACAGATTTCGCTGAGAATGTAATTACTGATTTAAAAGAAAAAGATAAAATTACTTGTTGGGAAGATACATATGAAGAAACTAATAAAGTAATGGATGATCCAAATATAGTCAGGAATTTAAATCTTAAGATGTTCATGTATAAAAAAACATATTTAAAGCCATTGATGCCAGTATTAGTTTTTATTGAAGAATACATATTTAATTTCCCCTGGAGCGTTGCTTTTAAAAAACTAGGCAGTTATGTTGGCTTTTTTAAAAAAAGATAAAGGATTATTTTCATACATTCTGGTCCTAATTTCGGATAGATTAATAGGCTTGTGCTTAATATATTTTTTAGTTAGATCAATATCTGATGAATATTTTGCCTACTGGACTCAAGTTAATTTTTTACCCGGTGCATTATGCGGTATTTTAGGTTTAGGTCTTGGAAGAGGTGTTCTAAGACTTCTTGTTGATAATGAATACTCAAAGAAACTAGTAAGAAATATTCTAATGACTATTTGTATAATTTTTATATTTGTATCTTTATCTTCATATCTTATTATTTTGTTATTGAATGATCCTGCAATAAATACCTTTATGGGAGGAATTACTTACCCATATAGAGGTTCAATTTTTCTAATGTTATTTATAATGCTAGAAGGAATCTTCGAAATATTTATAAATTATTTGAGAGCTAAATTTTCAGATAGATTTGTTTATTATATGGCTCTCAGGATATTACCTAGAATTATCATAGGACTGTTAATTGTTGTTCTGCAGTTAGACTTTTGGCTTTCATTTACCATATATTTTGTTTTATCAGCCTCTATATTATTATTTTTATTCTTTACGGTTATGAGCACCATAGATGAGAAACATGAAAATGCTTTGTTCAATTTTGAAGAATATGTCTCCTTGCTAAAAAAGTTTTTAAAATATTCAGTGCCACTGATGTTGGCCGCTTTGGCCCTACCAATATTAAACATTATAATTAGGGGACAATTATTTCAAGAGGATGGCTACTCTCAGCTAGGAGTGCTATCAATATATATGAGCTTTATAGGTATATTGGTATATTTTCCAGAAGCCTTTCAGACTTATATATTTCCTAGGCTAGTTCAAAGCTCAAAAAAAGGTAAAGAAGGAAAAAAAGAGATAAATTATCAGCTTGGAGTTTCTATTGGTTTTTCTTTATTTATTTGTATTGTTTTTTCTTTAATAGGTTTTTATCTTTTAGATATTATTTACCCAAAGAATGAATGGGTCTTGATTGATAGTATTTTTATTGCTGTAACTTCTTTTCTTTGGATATTATTTTCATCATTTCAAAAATTTTTTTTAGTATATTTTGCTATTAAGACACAGCTTTTAACGCTCATTTCATTTTTATCCTTAGCTTTAGGATCATTAGTTGTTTATTCTAATTTTTTATCTGGACCTTTGAACTCTATCCTGGGACTGATTTCCTACTTTTTTCTATCATCAATATTGCTTATTTCACTCTTTATATTTTTTAAAAATAATAATAATGCACCTCATAGCAATTTGTAGGCTTATTGACTATAGTATCCTTCAAAAATATACATTTAAATGAATACAAATCTAAATATTTTAATAGTTGCCAATCTTGATCATGCGTCGCCAAGAATGCCTGGATTAAGTCAATATCTTTGCTCAAAAGAAGATACTGTTCGAGTTATTTCACCAATTTCATCTCTAGACTATAAAAAAAAATGGGCTCTTGGTGAGCTCGACAGAAACTATTTTAAAGTTATAGATGCTCCATATTCTGGAGATATACTTCAAGTTTTGAGAAAGTTATTATGGAAATTAGGCTTTGCTAAGGGCAAAAGTCTTACAGAGCAATTAAAACCCTTACCCAAAAATAAAGATAAAAATACAAAGAGCTTCATATCAAAATTACCCGAATTTTTTCTATATAAATTCCAAGAATTTTTTGGAATACCTGATCTAGAGATTACTTGGTATAAGTCAGCACTTAAAACATCTAAAAAAGAAATTAACGATGAAATGCCAGATGTGATCATTAGTTCATCGCCTTATGTTACTTCTCATTTGGTTGCTTCAAGAATTAAAAAGAAATATGACATACCCTGGATTGCAGATTTTAGAGATACATGGAGCAATAATCCAGCTTACCCATTCTCAAAACTTAGAAAAAAATTAGATACATACTTTGAAAGAAAAATAATAGCTAGGGCTGACTTAATTACAACTGTTTCATCAATTTATAAAGACAAATTAAAAGAGATTCATAAACATGATCCCTTTGTTATTCCAAATGGATATACAACTCTTTCAAAGAATAACAATTATTTAAAAAAAGAATCTATTAACATTGTTTATACAGGTACCATTTATGAAGGTTATCAAAATTTTCCTGAATTCCTAAAAGGTATTAAATATGGATTAGAAAATAATTTTTACAAAGAGAAGGATATTAATGTAAATTTTTACGGAAGATACATTAGCAAGCTAGAACAAAAAATTAATGAATTAGGACTTGAAAAGATTGTCTCTCAGAACGGTTTTGTAGAGAGAGAAAAAGCTTTTTTCTATCAGTCTTCATCTGATCTTCAACTTTTTTTTAATTGGGAGGGTGAAAAAAATGGAGGACTATCTCACTTGAAGCTATATGAGTATTTTGGATCAATGAGACCAATAATGGTTTGTGGAAAAAAAGAAGATAAAGTAAATCAGAATATAGTTCAAAGTAGCAATGCTGGATACGTCTGTATTGGAAGGGTAGAAATAGCCAACAAAATAAAAGATCTAATTGAAATCAAGAAAAGGTTAAAAAGTATCCCATACAACCCGAATATGGATGTACTTAAAAAAAATTCATACTATGAAAGAGGCAGAGAGTTGAGAGCTAAAATTTCTAATCTTATTTCATAACTTGTTCTGTATAATGCTTTTTTAAATACGTTTTATTCTATGGAAACTTTAAAAATATTTGAGATTCACCATTACTCTAATAGGTTATTTAGTTTCAAAACCTCCCGACCCAAATCATTTAAATTTAAGAATGGTGAGTTTGCAATGCTGGGTATTGAGCATGACATGAATAGTATTTATAGGGCATATAGTATGGTGAGTACAAATTTTGATGTTCATCTAGAATTTTTAAGCATTAAAGCTGAAAACGGAGAATTTACATCTGCATTAAAAAATTTTAAGCCTGGAGATACTTTAATCATCAAACCTAAAACAACTGGAAGTCTAGTTGTAGATTATCTGTATCCCAAGGAAAACCTCATTCTTCTATGCACAGGAACAGGTATTGCTCCTTTCATGTCGGTTGTTTTTGATCCATATACATATGAAAGATTTAAGAATGTATACTTATTTCATACCGTTCGTAGTAAAAAAGAATTATGTTATAAAAATAGATTAGATGCGTTATCTCAGAATATGCCATTAAAATATGTTGATTCAGTTTCTCAAGAGAAGTATATAAGAAGAGGTAGATTTTGGAATTTTCTTAATGATTATTTTCCAAATGATTTAAATCCAAAAAATGACGCGATAATGATTTGCGGTTCACCTGAATTAAATAAAAAATGCAGAACTAAATTTCATAACGAAGGATGGCATGAGGGAAATACAGGTGATATGGGGGATTTTTTATTGGAAAGAGCATTTGTAGATAAATGAATATTCTAATTTTCCAAACTGGAGAGCCACTTCATATTGATGGAGGATCTCCAAGACCAATGAGGGCAATGAATCTAGCAAATAAATACATTGAAAAAGGTCATAAAGTTACCTTAGTGAGCTCTCGTTATTACCACCAGAAAAAAAAACATAGAAAACATAAGTCAATGAATATTAAAATTGATGAAAATTTATCAATTTTTTTAATACCCTCATTTGGATATAAGAAAAACGTCAGTTTTTCTAGGTTATTTGATCACATAATACTTGCATTCAATCTTAAAAAATTTCTTAAATCAGAATCTTTTGTAAAACCAGACCTCATAATTTCTGGTTTCCCGCCAATTGAAACAGCCTTTGTCTTATCTTTATGGGCAAAGAAAAATAAAATTAAATACATCTTGGATGTCAAAGACCAGTGGCCAACTATTTTGGTTGAGAGTTTTCCAAAATTTTTAAGATTTATAGCAGGAATAGCTTTGAGCCCATTATTTTTTATGGCCAAATACACCATGCGTAACGCAAATATAAATACTTCAATATCAAAAGGTTTTTTAGATTGGGTATCAAGCTTTTCAAATATAAGCGACTCTAAACGCCTCAGAGTTTTTCCTTTAGCATCCCCTCCTATTATTACCGACTCAGAATCACTTAAACATGCAGAAGACTGGTGGAAGGATCGAGGAATTGAAAAAAATCTTAATTTAAAAATTATCTTTATTGGTAGCTTTTCTAGAGCATTCGATTTTGATACTCTAATTAAAAGCGCGATTTATTGTTCAGAACAAAAAATAGCTATTGAATTCATAATCTGCGGCAGCGGAGAGCAAGGAGATAGACTGTCTGAGCTAACTGAAAATCTAGATAATGTTAAAATCATTGATTGGATTGATAGACCAAAAATAAAAGCATTAGAGCTTATGGCAGACCTATCAATTGCACCCTATAAAGGATCAGAAGATTTTAGAGTCAGCATTCCCAATAAAGCAATTGACTCATTAATGGCAGGGTTGCCAATAATTACTCCTTTAGATGGCGATTTAAAAAACCTTATTACAAAAAATGAAGCAGGATTATTTTATAAGGATGTTAACTCGCTTAATTCTATATTAAAGCTTTTAAGCGATAAAAGGACAATACTCTCAGAATATTCAAAAAATGCTTCCAATTTATATTATGAGCAATTTAATTTTGATAATGTTTATGATGATTTCATTCAAGCTTCAGAAAAATTAATAGATAATAATGCATCAACAGTAAAAAAATTATAAAATAAGTCCCAAGTGTTTAAATACCCAAAATGCAAAACTCTATAAAAGATTTAATCGATTCAACAAAATTTGATTATCCCTTATTAATAGACAATATTGATAATAAGATTTTGACTAAGATGTTGAAATCAATGATTGTTATTAGAAAAACTGAGAAGAAGTTAGCTGAGGGAAGAAAAGAGGGCCTTATTGGAGGACCTGTTCACTTGGGAGCCGGGCAAGAGGCTATCGCAGTTGGTATCTCAGAGTCACTTCAGAGGTCTGATAGAGTTTTTGGTGCACACAGATCGCATTCTCATCTACTAGCTTTAAATCCTAATTTTCATAAGTTATTTGCGGAAGTTTTAGGAAAAGAAACTGGTTTTTCTAAAGGTATGGGTGGCTCAATGCATCTATTTGATCAAGAAAACGGTTTTTATGGATCAGTTCCAATTGTTTCTGGAACTGTTTCTCTAGCAGTGGGTGCGGCGATGGCGGCAAAGATGCAAAAAACAAATGATATTGGAGTTGCGTATATTGGTGATGGGGCTGTTGAGGAGGGCGTTGTTCATGAATCATTAAACTTAGCTAAATTATATGATGCGCCCATGTTATTTGTTGTAGAAAATAACTTATTTGCAAGTCATATGCATTTATCTTTGAGACAGCCTAATAATATGACTTCTAGATTTGCTATTGCTAACGAGATTCCATATTTGCTTTTAGATGGTAACGATGTTTGTACAATATATAATTCTGCAAAGGAACAGATATCGGAAATAAGAAATGGAGCTGGACCAAGATTTATAGAACTTATAACTTATCGACACTATGGTCATGTTGATTGGAGAGATGATATTGACGTTGGTGTTGAAAGGTCACTCGACGATGTTAAAAACTGGAAGGCAAGAGATCCAATTTTAAGACTTTCAAATGCGATGATTGAAGCAAAGATTTGGAGCACTGATGAAGAAGATAGCTATATCAATGAGCTTGATATAGAAATAAAATCTGCATGGGATACTGCAATGAATGATCCATATCCTGATAAAAAAGCAACTCTTGAATATGTTTATTCAAATAATAAGTCAGGAAATCAATAGAAATGGAAAAATATAATTATGGAACAGCAATTCTTGCAGGTTTTGAATATTTGCTCGAAAATTATCCAGAAACCTTTGTAATCGGTCAAGGTCTATGGAGTCCATGGTATGTGGGCAATTCCATGACAGACTTAGATAAAAAATTTGGTGTAGAAAGAATAATAGATACCCCAGTATCTGAATCAGCCTGCACTGGTGCAGCTGTGGGTGCTTCTTTGGCAGGAATGAAACCAATCGTAGTGCATCCAAGAATGGATTTTATGATTTATGCAATGGATGCAATTGTCAATCAAGCTGCAAAATGGTCTCATATGCTTGGTGGTCAAGCTCATCCAGGAGTAACTATTCGTTCGATTATCAACAGAGGTGGCGAACAAGGTGCGCAACATTCTCAGGCTCTTCATGCTTGGTTTGCCCATGTTCCAGGTTTGCGTGTAGTAATGCCTTCTACAGTATGTGATGCAAGGGATTTATTAATAGCATCTGTATTATCACCAGATCCAGTAATATTTATTGATGATAGATGGCTCTATGATCAAGAGGATGAACTTCCTCCTGTAAAAGAGATAAACCTGTCTGATCAAAAACCAAATGTTTCGATCCAGGGTAATGATATAACCATTGTAAGTTGTGGGCATACATCATTATTATCAAGAGAGGCAGCTGAAATACTAAAAGACCAGGATATTTCAGCAGAGGTCATAGATATAAGAATATTAAATCCTTTTTACGTTGAAGACATTATTTCATCAGTTGAAAAAACTAGAAATTTACTTGTTGTTGATTCTGGTACTTTAACTGCAGGATTTTCTGCTGAAATCATTGCAAAAGTGATTGAAAATATTCCAAATGATTGTCTTTTAAATAAACCTAAAAGATTGGCTCTACCTGATGCTCCCGCACCAACGTCAAGAGTTTTAGAGAAAGAATATTACATTTATCCAGAAGATATAGCACTTGAAGTAAAAAAAGTTCTAAATAAATAATAACTTATCTTTTCATTACAATAACGTCACTTCCAGGAGGTGGAAAAGGATAAAGTTCTATATTCCTTTTTGAAATTTCAACTATTGTTTCATCGATTTCGAACTTTGTAAGTATTTTAGCTATTTTAGTAAGCGCCCGATCTTTAGAAAAAATAGCTATAACGGTTAGAAATATTAGTTTCAGATCTAGTGCAAAGGATTGGTTTTTTATATATATGAGACCCAACCTACTTTTCCATGGTCTTATTAATTGATTGTAAGCTAAGTCGGGATCAGCTTTATCTGCAAGAATATCTCCTTCATCAGAGAACACAATAGATGATATGTCAGTTATACCAGGTTTGACCAAAAGTAAATCGTTCTCAACATCAGTATATAAGTCTGTTTCTTTTTTCACATTTGGCCGAGGCCCAACTAAGCTCATATCACCCTTTAGAACATTCCAAAGCTGACTTAACTCATCTAACTTAAATCTTCTGATAAAATTTCCAATTCTAGTGATTCTTTGATCATTTGCACCAGTAGAATCAACACCAGATGAATCTGCATCGACTATCATTGACCTAAGCTTTATCATTTTAAATTCTTCTTTATTCTTGCCAACTCGAATAGGAATGTAAAATGGAGATTTAAAATCTTGAACCCATACTAAAAAAATTACTGGAACTAAAATAGGTGCACTCAACATGAGTCCAATCAAAGCAACAATAAAATCAAATATTCTCTTCAAATTATTTTCTATAGAATCCTTCAACTTTATCACATATGTAATGTACATCGTCATCACTGATAAAGACATTCATTGGAAGCATTATGCATCTTTCAAAAAATCTTTCTGTATTTGGGCATATTTGATTAAAACCAAGGTTTTTAAATTGATGAATAGCTGTTCCACCCCATTGAATTAAAGTCCCAATGCCATTCTCTTTTAAAAAATTTTGAAGTTCATCCCTATTGTCAGCTTGTAATTCGTAGTTTTGGTAAGTGTCAAAGTTATCACCATCAATAACTGGACCTGCTGGTAATTGAAGTTCATTAATGCTTTCAAGACGATCCTGATATATTTTTGCAACTTCCCTTCTTCTTTTAATTACTTTGTCATAACTTTTTAATTTAAAGCTAAGAATGGCTGCTTGGATATTATCAAGACGTGAGTTCCTTCCCCATCTTTTAACCTCTCCATTAACATCTCTTCCATGATCATGAATTTGATACATTTTGTGGTAAAGATCTTTATCATTAACCAGAATACCACCAGCATCACCAAGGCAACCTAAAACTTTCGCAGGAAAAAAACTAATATCAGAAGCTAAACCAAATGTACCAGCATGTTGTCCCTTGTACCTAGATCCTAATGCTTGTGCTGCATCTTCTACTATAAAAAGACCTTTTTTATCTGCAATTTCTTTTATGGAATCCATATCACAAACTCTTCCGTTAAGTTGAGTTGGCATTATTCCAACAGTATTTTCTGAAATAGCATCTTCAATTGCTGATATGCTTATAAGATTATCATCATCTTTAATATCAACCGGTATCGGTATACCTCCAGCTACTTTTATCGCTGAAGCAGTTGCTAGCATCGTATGGGATGAAATTATAATTTCATCTCCAGGATTAATTCCAATAGCTTCTAGAAAGATTTCCATACCATCAGTAGCATTACCTACACCAATGGAGTAATTTGTTTCAGCATACTCAGCAAGTTCATTTTCAAAATCAAACACTGCTTGTTGAAGTATAAAACCGCCTGTAGAGGAAACGCTGTCAATAATTGATAAAAATTCATCTCTATCGTCAGTCCATAGTCTTGGGTATTCAAAAAAAGGTACAGTCTTTGTTGTCATCAAACATCCTTAAATAATCAAAATATAATTGAAATTAATAATTTGAATTTTACACTTTTTATGATTTTCATTAAACAGCCTTACTAAAATTAATCATGTATTCTAAAATAGTACTTATGATTACATTTAAAAAACAGAGTGAAGACCCACCATATCTAAAATTAAGGGAAGAATACAACAAGGCTGAATCTGAAAATCAAAAGATAATTGAAGCGATATCTGTTTCATCTTATTCTAAATCTGAAAGTATTGTTGATTCACGATATGTAAATTTAAAAATAATTGATGACAAGGACTTTATTTTTTTTTCTAATTATGACTCGCCTAAATCTAAGCAATTTATGTCCCATAACCAGGTTTGTGTAACAATATTTTGGAATAGCATCAATACTCAAATAAGAATGAGGGCTAATATCAAACAAACATCAAAAGAATTTAATGATAATTATTTTTTCTCTAGATCACCAAAAAAGAATGCATTAGCCATTAGCTCAAAGCAATCTAATAAAATTGATTCTTATGAAAGAGTCGAAGAAAGATATAAAGAAACTGAAAGTGGCAAAGATTTAAATAAATGTCCTACATACTGGGGTGGTTTTGTTTTTAGACCGTATTATTTTGAATTTTGGGAAGGGCATGATAATAGGCTTAATAAAAGGAAGGTATATGAATTACAAAATCAAAAATGGGTTGAATATTTTTTGCAGCCATAGCTCCTAATAAAAAAAGATTGCGTAAATAATCATTTAGTATAGAATTTGTAACAAATTATGTTTAAAAATAACAATCTAATTCAATCTTAAGTTCTTATCTTAATGAACTCACTTCTTATTTAACCAACTTCCTAAAGGTACTAATATAGTTTCTCAGAAAAAAAATAGAACTCCAATAAATGAAAAAATCAGAGCAGACAAAGTTATGCTTATAATGTCTGATGGAGAAAAACATGGAATGATTAACCTTTCTGATGCTCTTAATCTCGCCAAGGATTCTTCATTAGATTTAGTTCAGGTTTCTCCTTCAGATGCATCTCCTGTAGTTTGCAAGCTTCTTGATTACGGAAAATATTTATTCGATAAGAAGAAAAATACATCCTCATCAAAAGTTAAAGTTAAAAGGAATGTTACAAAAGAAATAAAATTCAGGCCATCTACAGATATTGGTGACTATAATATTAAATTAAAAAAGATTAAAAGCTTTATTCTTGGAGGAGATAAGACTAAAATAAGCGTCCGATTTAGAGGAAGAGAGATATTAAATAGTGGATTAGGTCTTGAACTATTAAATAGATTAAGAGATGAACTCAATGATATTTCTCAAGTAGACCAAGAGCCTTCCTTAGAAGGAAGGCAGTTATTAATGGTTCTATCTCCTCTTAAGAAGAATAACTAAAGTAATATTGTAAAAATGGGATATAAATTAAAAACACATTCTGGCGCTTCAAAACGTTTTAAGAGAACAGGTTCATCTATTAAAAGCAGGGGCGCAAATAGGAATCATATCCTCACAAAACAGTCTACTAAAAGAAAAAGACATAACAGGGGTCTAAATAAGTTAAAGGGCGTTGTTCACAAAATGGCCTCAAGACTAATAAGAGGTTAAATTATGCCAAGAACTACAAAATCTGTAACAGCAAAATCTAAACATCGGAAAGTGTTAAAAGCCACTAAGGGGCATTATGGCGCAAGAAGTCGCTTATATAAAACAGCCAAACAATCTAATATCAAATCTATGCAGTATGCATTTAGAGATAGAAAAAATAAGAAAAGATCATTTAGATCGCTGTGGATAGCAAGAATTAATGCTGGCTCAAGAGGCTTGGGAATCTCTTACTCAAAACTTATAAATGGAATGTCTAAGAATAATATAATTTTAGATAGAAAAATTCTTTCAGAACTTGTTGTTACTGATGAGGCTGCTTTTCAAAAGGTTGTAGAAACCGCAACCAAATAAAAAATCTATAAAATGTCAATCGATAAAGACATTTCACCAAAGTTAACCTCAGAGATTGGGTCTTACCACCCTATAAATCAAACGAAAGCTTATATAATAAAGATGCTTTCTGATATTGGATTTAATCACATAACAGGTCCTGAAGTAGAAATGGAAGAATACAACTTTGATATGCTAAATATCAAAAAAACACATCCTGCCAGGCAAATGCATGATACCTTTTATGTAAATAATAAATCTCACGTACTAAGAACACATACATCACCTGTCCAAATAAGGACAATGCTTGAAGATGCTCCTCCATTTGCCTATTCCTCAGGTGGAAAAGTCTTCAGAAAAGATGACGATGCTACTCATTTACCAATGTTTCATCAAGTAGAGGGTATTTATGTTGATAAAGACGTAAACTTTTCACAATTAAAAGATCTTATCTACAAAATAATATATGACTTATTTGGCAATAATGCAGAGGTTAGATTCAGGCCATCTTATTTCCCATTTACAGAACCATCCGCTGAGGTAGATATTTTATCTGATTCTGGAAATTGGCTTGAAATTCTAGGTTGTGGGATTGTAAATCCTATTGTATTGGAAAACTGCAATATAGACTCAGAAGAATTTAGTGGTTTAGCATTTGGCTTGGGCGTTGAACGAATAGCAATGTTGAAATACGGTGTAAATGACATAAGAGATTTCTATAAATCAAATTTAGATTTTTTGGCTCAATTTAAATGAAAATACCATATCAATATATAGTCCAATCAATCGAAGAAAACCCCTGTATTGAAGAAATTTCGGATAGGTTATTTCAACTTGGGCATGAGCATGAAATTGAGGATGGAATTTTTGATATAGAAATCACACCAAATAGGGGCGATTGTCTGTCTTTAATTGGTATATTGAGAGACTTGAATGTTTTTTATAAGTCCAATCGTAATGATGATATTTATTCAGGAACAATTGAAGAATTCAAGTTAGATTTTGAAAATTGCGTACCAAAATTTTGTCCAAAAATCTCTTTTCTTAAACTAGAAATAAACAAAGAAGTTCACGAATATAAAGGACTTTTAAGGGATTATTTTAATGACTTGCATCTAACGAAAAATAATTTCTTTACAGATGTTTCAAATTATTTAATGTATGAAATCGGACAACCTACTCATTGTTATGACGCAAGTAAAATTAAAGATAAAATTTTATTGAAAGAAATAAATCACGATCTAGATTTTGAAACACTTCTTGGTAAAACTATCAAACTTAGAGGAAAAAATAACGTTTTTTTTATTAATGAAGAACCAATAAATTTAGCAGGAATAATGGGAGGCAAAAATTCAGCATGTTCAACTGATACCACATCCATAATACTTGAATGTGCTTATTTTGAACCTGAAGAAATAATGGGAAAATCTGTAAAATATGATATTAACTCAGATGCAGCTCATAAATTTGAAAGAGGTGTAGACCCTTTGTCTCATGACAAAGTAATCAGAAGGTTTATTCGAATTGTGCAAGATCATACCGAAATAAAATCCATCATGCTTCATACATGCGATAATTATGAACATAAACCAACAAATATTTCTCTTGATCACAATAAAATAAATAGAATTATTGGAACAAATATATCTAGAAATGAATATATTGATTGTTTGCAATCTCTAGGTTTTAAAATCAATGATAATTCTGTAACTGTGCCCCCATACAGAAACGACGTATCAGTCCACAATGACCTAGCTGAAGAAATTGCAAGAATAATAGGTTATGACAATATTCCTATTAAAAAAATTAAAATACCAAATGCAAAGCAAGAAATAGATTCGACTGAAGATAAGATCAGAGCCTTTCTTGTAAATAATGGTTTTTATGAGATTATAAATTCTCCATTTGTTGAGCATGCGCATGAAAATTCAATTTCAATTGACAACCCTCTTGATACAACAAGAATGTTTCTAAGAACGGATATTTCAAAATCACTGATTGAAAATCTTTTATATAACGAAAGAAGACAAAAGGATTCAATTAAGTTATTTGAAGTTGCAGATATTTATTCTATAGAAAAAAATCAAGTTTTAGTCACAAAAAAGATCTCTATTATTGCTTCTGGTAGAGTTGGAAAGAACTATAAAGATTTTTCAAAAACAATGAATGTTAAATATATGAACGATTTATTTAAAGAATTTTTACCAGATTTTAATTTTAATTTTAAAAATATATCTAGAGAGCTGCTAAATTCAAAATCAAAGTCAGAAATCGTATTTTGTGAAATAGATTTTAAAGAACTTCAAAGCTATAACTGTAACTATAAAGATAAATTTCTTCCTCCAAGAGAATTTATCAAATACAAACCAATTTCAGAGTTTCCTTCATCTGTGAGAGATATTTCATATTTAATTAAAGACTCCACGAAGATAAATTCATTACGAGATGTAATTTTTAATCATAAAAATCCTATCCTTAGAGATGTTTTTATTTTTGATTACTATCAAAATAAAAAAACTGATGAAATAAAAATGGGTTTTCGATTCACATTTCAATCTCATGACAAAACCCTTACATTTGATGAGATTGATAATGCAATTGAGCTTATAATTAGCGAGACATTAGATATAAATTCAATTAGCATTCCAGGTATCTAGTTATGAAACTTACAAAAAAATTAATATCAAGAAAATTATCACATAATATGAATGCTTCACAATTAGATGCTTTAGATTTTTTAAATCAATTCACCTTTTTGATAAAAAATAATTCGAAGAAAAAAGATATTAAAATTAGTGGGTTTGGAACTTTCTTTATGAAAAATACCGCTAAGAGAATTGGAAGAAACCCAAAGACAAAAGAATCGTATATAATTGAACCAAGAAAAAAACTCAATTTTAGAGGCTCAAATATTTTAAAAAAAATCTTAAACCCATGAAAAAATTACTAATACTAGCTTTTTTGATATCACCCATTTTTATAAGCTCTCAAGAACTTGATGAAGCATACTTAGAGAGCTTGCCAGAAAATGTAAGGGAAGATGTTCTTGAGGAAATGGAAAATCAAAAAAAAGATAAGGAACCAATATATAGAAGACCATCTACGATGATTGAAAAACAGCAAGCTCTAGCTGAAAGACTTGCAATAGCAAAAGCTATGATAGATGAGCTTGCCGCAGATTTTGATGAAAATGACATTGAGAAACTAAAAAAACCGCAAAAAAGATTTGGAAATTCAATCTTTAACTTGATGCAATCATCTTTCATGCCAATTAATGAGCCTAACTTTGATGGATCATATTTGCTTGATTTTGGTGATGTGCTAGAAATACAAATCATTGGTCAAAATAATAATCTATCAAGACCTACTGAAATTCAGATTAAAAGAGATGGCTCTATAAATATTCCAGATATTGGAAAAGTTTTTGTTGCTGGATTATCTTTAGAGACAGCTAGCTCATTAATTAAGAATAAAATAAATTCTTCATTTATAGGCACAGAAGCATATGTGTCTTTAGTGAATATAAGAGATATTCAGGTGTTAATAGCTGGTAATGCTAATAATCCTGGTGTGTATACGCTTAATGGCAATTCAAATCTACTTCATGCTATAAGTATGGCAGGTGGTATTAATGATATAGGCAGTTATAGAGATATTGAAGTTGTTAGAGAAGGAAAAGTTGTCGGATCAATAGATTTATATGATATTTTTATATTGGGCAAGCCAAATTTTGGTCCTAAACTAAGATCTGGAGACAGTATTTTTGTTAAACAAGCAGAAATTCTTGCAAATGTTGTATCTGGGGTAAATAGACCTCATATTTATGAATTAAAATCTGGAGAAAATTTTAGTCAAGTTATTAATTTTGCAAATGATTTTAAATCAACTGCAAACCTAGATTATATTAGCGTTCAAAGGCTTGAAAATGGAAAAATTAATACAATAGAGTTAAGCAAAGACGATTTATCAAATACTTTAGTCAGACACAGAGATATTATAATTGTAAGGGAATATCAGTATGGCACTGTAACCATTGAAGGGGCAGTCCATGCCCCGGGAGAGTATTCAATAACAGGAGAAACAACTCTAAAAGATATTATTATTGGCGCTGGCGGTTATAAAAATACTGCATACCCATTTGGCGGATTCTTAGACAACAAAAAGACAAAGGAAATTAATAAGGATGCAAGAGACATACTTTATAGTCAATACATTAAAAGCCTCGCAAGTAATCTAGCAACCTTAAGTAATGAATCTCAGGGTCTTCCGATATTAATGAGCGAATTAAAGAAATCAATAATCTCAGGAAGGGTTATGGCCGAATTTGATATTGATATGATTAGTGCCAATCCGAGTTTAGACACTATACTTGAAGATCAAGATAGAATCATGATTCCTCATATTACACAACAAGTTTATGTGTATGGTGAGATCAGCAATCAAGGTGCAGTAAGATATAGCCCAGGAAAGGATTTAAAATACTATCTTAAGAATGCCGGGGGTATTCTCGATACAGGCGAAAAAGACACTATATTTGTAGTTCATCCTAATGGAAAAACTGAAAGATTATCTAATAATAGAAATCTTTTTAGCAATAATGATGTTTTAATGTATCCCGGTTCGATAATATATGTACCTCATACTGGAAGTCTGATAGATGGCATGCAATCTGCAGCGCTATGGGCACCAATAATAAGCAGCATAGCACTAAGCCTTACGTCTTTATCTGTAATTAATAATGATTAGGCCTTCATGAAATTTTTTTTTTAATTTTTTTCTTTAGCTTGCATTTAAAATCAAGTTATTTAGATTATATTTATAAAGATAGGTCTCCCTCACTAAACAGCTTTGGTCAGACAGGTCTGATACAAATCCCAACAGCGGAATCCCGTGAAGAAGGAACTGTTCACTTATCATTAAATAGAAATGATATATGGAAGATCGGTACATTAAGCGTGGCTCCATATGATTGGCTTGAAGCTAGTTATTTTTATTACAGACCGAGTGATCTCAAATGGAATGATGGTGATGGCAAAGCAGGACATGATCTTGATAAGGGTTTTAACATAAAAGCTTCTTATCAACCATCTAACTATTTTTTACCAAGATTAGCAATTGGATTAGATGATTTAGCTGGAACCGGATACTTTTCAAGAGAATATATAGTTTCAACATACGATTTTAATCATTTAAAACTATCTATTGGAGCTGGATGGGGGAAATATGATATAGGTCATGGATTATCAAATCCCTTTGGCATTTTCTCAGATCATTTTAAAAATAGAAATTCTGCTAGCTCTAAATATGGAGGAACTTTAAGTATTGATGAGTGGTTCTCTGGAGATGCTTCAATCTTTGGAGGTATAGAGTGGTTTATTCCCTACGGAAGAGGGCTTCGATTGAAAATAGAGAATGATCCATTTGATTATTTTAATTTTTCAGCAGGTTTTAGGGAAGATGCCTCATATGAAATTAGAAAGTCAGATTCAGATATAAATTTTGGACTGAGTTTTCCAATAAAAAAGTATGGATTCATAGATTTATCTTTTATTAAAGGTAATACAGTTAATTTAACACTAACCTTTGGAGCAGCATTTAATGATAAATTAGTCAAGAAAAATAAGATGATTCCAAAAGTCATTAATAACAAAGAGAAAATCTCTTTTTACGAGGACTTATTAGCTAATCTAAATAATAACAGTATTCTTTTGCAAACCGCTTCGTATGAAACTATTAAAGAAAATAAATCCTTAGATATTGCAATCGCAGTTACTGATACAAACCCTATTAGATCAAGTTCATATAGTGCATTTATTTCATCAAATGTAGCAAAAAATCATGATGTTGATCTAACCTCTATAAATGTGACACATACAATGCTTGGAATGGAAACAAATAAGGTTTCATATATAGAAAAAGATATAAATAATTTAAATAGAAATACCCCTTTAGAGGTGGTTATTCAAAGAACAAAAATAGCTGCAGGTGAAACTAATGATTTTTTGAATAACAGCTTCAAACCCGAGGTTTCATTTCCTGCATTATTTCAGACTGTTTCACCTAACTTAGTAAGTCATGTTGGAAATCCAGAAAGGTTTTATTTTGGAGGAATAGTGCTTCAGCATGAAGCTGAGATCCAGTTTAATCGAAATCTCATACTATCTTCAAACCTTAAATTTACATTAGAAGATAATTTTCGTGACACTTTAACAGGACCTGGATCACCTTTTTTACCTCATGTAAGAACTGACCTCATGGAATATTTAAAAGAGAGTGATAAATATATATCAAGGATGCAGTTAGACTATTATTGGTCTCCTAAAAAAGAAATTTATGCAAAGTTAAGTACTGGTATTTTTGAAATGATGTATGGTGGTTATGGAGCAGAAATATTATACAAACCGTTTGATTCTAATTTTATGATTGGTATGGAAGCATATAAAGTTAAAAAAAGAGGCTTCGACCAAAAAACAAGTTTCCTTGATTACGAAACTACAACTGGTCATATAAATCTAAATTATTACTTTGATGAATTAGGGATAATTGCAAATCTTAGTTTTGGAAAATATCTGGCAAAAGATGAAGGATATACATTAGATTTATCTAGAATAACAGATTCCGGATTCAGAGCTGGTATATTCTTTACAAGGACAAATGTTTCTGCTGCAGAGTTTGGAGAAGGAAGTTTTGATAAGGGCTTTTATTTTAAAATACCATTTAATTTATTTAGGAAAAGTTACACTCAACAAAGTCTTGATTTTAAATTAAGGCCGCTTACAAGAGATGGTGGTGCAAAACTAGAAAATGACAAAAAACTAATTGATTTAATAAATAACGCTTCTTATAGCGAGGTAAAAAGGGGGTGGAATAATGGATTCTTGGATTAAAATCATATGCATTTTAAGTATAAGTAGTTGTTCTTCATTAAATACTGAATTTTTAAAAAAATCCCAACCTTTAAGTATTACAGATGAAATAAAAGACAGTCAGTACGCTATGCAATTTATTGAGGTAGATAATGAATTTGAAGAAATCTTTCTTCTGAGTGGTGTAAGAGGCAGTACACAAACATGGTTTAAAGGAAGGGATATATTTGTAATCACAAAACAGGGAAAGATTACTAAAACCATCGGTCTAGAAAATGACTTTGAAATACTCTCATATTCTGGTTTTGAGTCTTTTAATGATTCAAAATCAACCATAAGTTTTAATAATCCTAAATCCGGTTACATGGATATATTTTTTTCGTATAAATTGGTAAAAGAAGGAACTATGAAAAAAATAATTAATGATGAGGAGTTTAATTACAAGTTGGTAGAAGAAACTTTTACTGTCCCTCTAATAAGATGGAAGGGTAAAAATTACTACTGGATTGATTCAGATAATGATATCTGGATGTCTAAACAATCAATTGATCCTTTTGGAAAAAAAGCAAGAGTTACTGTTCTAAAAAAATATAGCGACTAAAAGTCGCTATATTTTGAAATCCGAATTTAAAATCAGCCGCCGCTGCTACTCGAAGTTGTAGTAGTGGTTGTTGTTGTAGTAGCTGTTGTAGCTGTAGTAGCTGTAGTAGCTGTTGGAGCTGTAGTAGCTGTAGTAGCTGTTGGAGCTGTTGTACCTGTAGTAGCTGTTGTTGCAGTCGCTGGAGTCGGGGCCGGAGTAGGCGCTGGAGTCGGAGCCGGAGTCGGAGCCGGAGTAGGCGCTGGAGTCGGGGCCGGAGTAGGCGCTGGAGTCGGGGCCGGAGTAGGCGCTGGAGTCGGAGCCGGAGTAGGCGCTGGAGTCGGAGCTGGTTGAGCTCCATCACCGCCAGAATTAAGCAGGGCAGCAGCAGCAGCAACAGCTGCAGCAATTGCTCCAGGACTTAACTCTTCTCCAGTAGATTGTTCTTCTGATTGCTCTGATCCAGATTCTTCTTGAGCCACAATATCATTTGCAAAAAACCCATAAAAGAAAGCAAATACAGTTCCCCACAATACCTTAAACTTTGATTTTATATACTTAGCCATTTAAATACTCCTCTTTTAATTGCTAATATTTATATTCTTATGTTAATTAACATTATATAAGATTGCAAATTATATATGTTTTAAATTATTTATATACAGTATATATTATATTATTATGTAAACAAATCACACATATTTTATATGTTTATATGGTCGGGATGGCCGGATTTGAACCGACGACCACTACACCCCCAGTGTAGTGCGCTACCAGACTGCGCTACATCCCGAATTTAAGATATAATATAACTGCATATTTAATTCAAATATACTCATATAGAAAAATAGATTAAGGAGATTAAAATTAAGATAAAATTATTATTTTTTTTAATACATAGCTTTGCTTTATATGCTGACTTTTCTGTTTCTACGAATTCAGGTATAACAAATGGAGTTTTAAAGAATAAAGTAGTTTATTGGAATGATATTCCATACGCTCAACCACCGATTGGTGAACTAAGATGGAAAGCACCAAGAGAAATTAACACTCCGGATGTAAATATACTGCCAAAGGATAATAATTTTTGTATACAAAAAACATCAACTTTAGGGGGTTCATCTCAGTTTTCCTCGGATAATATTTCGGGTTCAGAAGATTGTTTATATCTGGATATTTTAGCCCCGAAAGATAAGACCGACGATTCTTTACCTGTAATGTTTTGGATTCACGGGGGAGGTAATACTTCTGGTCTTAAGGATTTATATGATTTTGATAAGATGGTTAGAAAGCATCAAGTTGTTGTTGTAAGGATAAACTACAGGCTTGGTCCA
Organism: Gammaproteobacteria bacterium; assembly: GCA_045563715.1. Taxonomy (GTDB): domain Bacteria; phylum Pseudomonadota; class Gammaproteobacteria; order Magnimaribacterales; family D2472; genus SAR86A. The sequence goes on from JBJLIP010000001.1 coordinate 722,446, forward strand.
TTTGGATGGTTTACCCATCCAGCGATTCAGGATCTTCAAGAAGGCATTGATAAATCATCAAATTTTGGAACCCTTGATATAATTGAAGCTCTGGATTGGGTTCAAAAAAACATCAGTTTATTTGGAGGTGACCCAAATAACGTTACAGTATTTGGCGAATCGGCTGGTGGACATAATGTTTATTCACTTATTGCATCAAAAAAAGCTGAGGGCCTGTTTCATAAAGCTATTGCAATGTCAGGATACACAACATCAATATCAACTCAAGATGCATATCAACAGCAAAAAGATTCATCAACCTCTGATTATACAACCTGGGAGGTTGTAGAACGCATAACAAAAAATAATCAATCCAACCTTAGCAAAAAAGAAATAAGGAAAGTTTTGCTTAACATGACAGCGAAAGATTTTTTTGAAATATATGCAAATAGAGAATCCTATCAAGAAATACCCCTTTTAACTGCAGACAATATTGTTATCCCAAGTATAGGACTAAGAGAGTCATTATCAGATAGTAATCTTATTAATAATGTCCCAATAATCTCTGGTTCAAATGCAGATGAAGTTAAATTATGGCTTGCTTCGGCTGAATATTTTATTGATCTAGATTACTCTTTTTTAGGTTCCATATTTGGAGTACCAAGAGTTGTACTTAAGAATGAAGAATCCTTTGAAGCCTTTAATTATTATAGGAGCTCAGCTTGGAAAATAAGAGGCGTTGATAACCCTCTCAAGAGTTTATCAAATGCAGGTAATAGTGAATTATATTCATACAGATTTGATTGGGATGATCATACAAAACATATTATTGGAGACTTTAAAAAACTTATTGGTGCAGCCCATGCTACAGAAATACCATTACTCACTGGAAATTCAAAGCTTGTTGGTGGTTTCCCACTTTCCGTTTTAATCTATCCACCAAGTTCTTCAAAAAGATTTTTATCCAGAAATATGATGTTGTTTTGGACTAACTTTGCAAAAAATGGAACACCTGGCAATTCAACAAATTCAGTAATATGGGAACGTTTTGATCCGAACATAAAAGATCCTAGCTATATGATCTTAGATAAAAAAGATAACCTCAAAATGTCTAAAGGAGCCCTGTCTTTTAAAATGCTGTCCGAGGAATTATTTCTAGATAATAGAGTTAATGAGCTCGAAAAATGCGTCATTCTACTTCAAATGTTTACTTTTGTTGGTGATGATCTTTATGAGGATAACATAGAAAGCTATCCTGGAACTTGCAATCGAAAAGAAGCTGAAAATTTTTTAATTGATAATGCTAACTTTATAGAATACTAAATTTACTTCAATTTTTTGCAGAGTCTTTTAATTTTAATACCTCAGTATCTTTAATTTTTATTAAATCCGCCAACCTTCTTATTAGCTTTTCTTCATTTACGTCAAGCTTTCCATCTGCATATGCAATATCCCACATAAACTTTAGCAATGAATGTTTTTCTTGTTTGGAATAATTTGAATTGATATCTTCAACAAATTCAAAAAATGAGACACTATCATTACTATACATTTCAATTATTTTTAGGATATCATCTTGATTCTTACCAACTTTTTTCGAAATAGCCTTGATTTCTTGCATTAAGAGTATTAATTCCTCATCTCCAACATCACCATCAGATCTGGCAATTTCATATGCTAAAACTGCTGCAGTAAGTTCTATTTCAAATGCTGGTTGTTCTTCGACAGCTTGTTTGGAGATATTTTTTTTGAAGAAATTAAACATAATAATTTTTATCTAATTATATTAACAAAATTCTATTTTTAATATCCCAAAAGACTGATTTTGTACACAAAAAGTCTTTTTAAAGTAAAATGACCAAAATGAAAAGACTTGCATCAATACTTAGAAATCTATCAAGAAGAAATAAAATTATAGTAATAGTTGCAGCTGATTGTTTTATAGCATTTTTATGCTGGACAATTTTTGGACCTCCACTTTCTATTTTAATTGCTTCAAAATTTGAAAATAGTCTTTATAGCCTGATATCAGATAATATTATTAGTTTTGTAACACCATTTACATTAACTTTTTTATATTTTTATTTCTCAGGGTTTTATAGATCCTTAATAAAATTCTTCGATTCAAAAGATTCAATTTTTAAAGCAATGATAGGCTCTTTTATATTTGGTTTTTCATGGGGCGGCGCCTATTTATATCAATACGAAATTATAAGAACTGATTTTCTTACAACAGCCTTACTTCAATCATTTCTATTAGGCTCAGTCTTCTATGCTTTTATTCAAATCTCAAGAGATATTGCTAAATTAATTATATATCCGACAAATGAGAATCTGAGTGCTAAGCCAGTATTAATCTATGGCGCTGGTACCGCTGGAAATGAGCTATTTAATGCAATTAAGCAGAACCCTAGAATAAAAATAGTTGGTTTTTATGATAATTCATATAGATTAAAAGGAGCATCTATTAACAATATAGAAATTTTTGGAAAATCAAAACACATAAAAAAGTTAGCTAAGAAGTATCATGATCTTGAAATATATCTAGCTATTCCAAGCCTCTCAATAAGAGAAAGAAGAAAAATTATTAGCAGCTTAGAAAAATATAAGGTAGCAGTTAGAAGCATGCCATCTCTACATGAAATTGTTGAAGATGAGAAAAAGATGGCAGAGATTCAGGATCTATCAATTGATGATTTACTTCCAAGAAATAGGGTTAGACAGTCTGATGTTTCCTTTGAAGGACTTTCAATTATGATTACAGGCGCTGGAGGTTCAATTGGTTCTGAAATAGTAAGGCAAGTTTTAAATGGAAAACCAAAAAAAATAGTACTTTACGAATTCTCTGAAATTAATCTATATTCAATTGAGTCTGAAATAAATGCAATAAAGAATTCAAAAAGTATTTCTACTGAAATCGTAGGTATTTTAGGAGATGTGAGAAATAAAGATAGACTTAGGTATGTTATAAATTCTCATAATGTTCACCATATTTATCATGCAGCTGCATATAAACATGTCCCAATTGTTGAATATTTTGAGAATATAACCGAAGGAATTAAAAACAATATTTTTGGAACCAAGTTTGTTTGTGAGGCTGCCACTGAATGTGGAGTCAAGAAAGTTGTTGTTATTTCAACAGACAAAGCTGTTCGACCCACAAACATCATGGGTGCTTCTAAAAGGTTTTCTGAAATGCTTGTTCAATCTTTTGATAAGAATACAGCGCATACTAAATTTTGCATGGTTAGATTTGGTAATGTTATCAACTCATCTGGATCAGTAATTCCACTATTTAGGAAACAAATAGCTGAAGGGGGTCCTGTTACAGTAACTCATAAAGAAGTAACAAGATTTTTTATGACTATATCAGAGGCTTCAAGTCTCGTAATTCAGGCAGGTGAGTATGCAGAAGGAGGCGATGTATTTATTTTAGATATGGGAGAGCAAGTTAAGATATTAGATCTTGCCAGAAGATTGATTTATTTATCTGGTAGAAATGTAACTTATGATGAAAGTGGCGAAGGGATTGAAATAAAAGAAGTTGGTTTGAGACCAGGAGAAAAGCTTTATGAGGAGTTGTTAATTTCTGGTGAAGAAAAAAAGACACCTAACAGTAAAATATTTAGATCAAATGAAAAATGTCCATCTGATAATGAACTTAAAACTGCAACTAAGGGATTAGAAGATTCTATTGAACAAAATGATATTCATAATATAAAAAACATCTTTAAAAAACATATTGAGGGATTTAATGAAATTAATACATAAAAAATTTTTATTTGGGCTATTGTTTGGAATCACATTTGAGATTGATTCAGCTAATACGGACTTAGTCAATAAACTTAATGCACCGGAGGGTTTTGAAATATCAATTTATGCTGACGGTCTAGAATCACCTCGACAAATGACTGAAACTAATGATGGGTCTATTATTGTGGGTTCAAAAAATGGCAAAAATGTTTATGCGCTTCAAGATCTTGATGGTGATGGGTATTCTGAAAACAAGATTTTATTAGCAAAAGACCTTCAAAATCCTACAGGAGTAGTGGTTCATGAAGGCGATTTGTATTTTTCAGAAATTGATAAGATCTGGCGTATCAAAGATATTGACGGATGGTTAATGTCAAACAATTCTGACAAGTTACCAAAAAAAGAAGTTTATGTCGATGATTTACCTTCTGAAACATGGCATGGATATAAATATATCGATTTTGGACCTGATGGTAACTTATATATCCCTGTTGGAGTCCCCTGTAATATTTGCCTTGAACCTCAAACAAAAGATAAGAGGTTTGCTGCAATACATAAATACGTTGATGGAAAATTAGTAACTGTGGCCTCTGGTGTGAGAAATTCTGTTGGCTTTGATTGGCATCCAAAAACTAATAAATTATATTTTTCTGATAATGGAAGAGACTGGTTAGGTGATAATTCTCCATCATGTGAACTTAATGTTGTTAATAAAGAAGGAAGCTTCTTTGGTTATCCGTATAAGCATGCCAAAGATGTTATTGATCCGGAGTTTGGGAGTTTAATAACCAATTTAGATCTAGAATTTGTAGATCCAATTGCAGAGTTAGGTCCTCATGTTGCTCCATTAGGAATTGCTTTTTATGACAAAATCCAATTTCCAGAAAAATATAATGACAGCCTATTTGTAGCTTTGCATGGATCTTGGAACAAATATAATGGAAAGTCTGGCTATAAAGTGATTTTTGTAAAGTTGGATGAAAATGGTGAGTATCTTTATCAAGAAGACTTTATAACTGGTTGGTTACAGAATGAAAAAGACTGGGGCAGGCCAGTTTCACCATTTATTATGAATGACGGTTCATTGCTTATTTCTGATGATAAATATGATGTAATTTATAGAATCAAATATAAAGGTTAAATGATTATAGATAAAGAAATAAGTTTAGCTATAAAAGCTGCCAAAGATTCTGGTAGATTATTGTTAGAAAATAAAAAAGAACTGAACAACAAAGTATCTGTCAGTGATAAAGATTTAAAATTAAAAGCTGATCTAAGCTCCGAGAGTTTAATAAAAGAACTCATCTTATCAAATTCAGAATATCCAATTCTGGCTGAGGAAAGTGGAAAGTCAGAAGCAGACCTTGGTAAAGTTTTTTGGGTGGTTGACCCTTTAGATGGAACTGCAAATTATAATAGAGATATTCCTATTTGTTGTGTTTCAATAGGTCTTGTTCAGGATATGAAGCCATTAGCAGGAATTATCTATGATTTTAATAATGATGATATATATGTTGGTAATGTTTTAGAAAAAAAAGCTACATTGAATGGTAAAGAGATCTGTGTTTCTAATATTGACCAAAAAAATGAAGGAATCTTAATTACAGGACTCCCGCACGATACTGATTACTCAGATAATGCTCTAAAAGAAATGATAATTGACATGCAATTATGGAAGAAGGTAAGAATGATTGGGTCTGCTGCAATGGCATCTTGTTACGTTGCATGTGGCAAGGGAGATCTTTACAAAGAAAATGGGATATATTTATGGGACATAGTTGCTGGTGCTGCAATTATTAGCTCAGCAGGAGGATCAGCAAAAATATCAAATATCCGAGATAATTATCAAGTTGATGTAGTTTTTTCAAATTCAAGAATATAAAAAATGAAAAGTTTAGTTTGGTTTAGAAATGACTTGCGTATGGACGATAATCCGGCATTAAGAGCTGCATGTTCTCAATCCAAAGAGGTCCATGGAGTCTATATATATTCAAAAAATCAATTGGGATTGCATAATGAAGCTAACAGTAAAATTGAATTTATTATTGAAAACTTAAAAAGCTTAGAACAATCATTAAACAAGATAAATATCCCACTAACAGTAATTAGCTCAGATGGCTTTAACGAGGATCCAAAAAAAATTCTTAATTTATTAAACGAAAGATCAATCAAAAATATTCATTGGAATAATCAATTTGGAATAGATGAGGAATCAAGAGATAAAAAAGTTGAAGAGTTATTAATAGATAATAATATAAATTCTTTTTCTTATGACTCTCAGACACTTTTTCCTGCAGGTACATTTAAAACTGGTGAGGGTAAGCCATACTCAGTTTTTACGCCATTTAAAAAAAAATGGGTAGAAAATTTTGATATAGATCTTTTGGATATTGAATATAAATACACACCAAAAGTAAGAACAGACATATGCTCAAATATACATGATTTTGATTTTGCTTTTGAAAAAGATCACATTGTAGATATGTCATTATGGCCAGTTGGTGAAAAACAAGCTCTCAAAAGGTTAGGTAATTATTTAGACAATAAGATACTTAATTATGCTAAGGACAGAAATGAACCAATTATTGATGGTACAAGCAGGATATCGCCTTATTTAACATCCGGAGTTCTGTCTCCAAAAAGATGTATTTTAGAAGCATTGAAAAAAAATAATTTTGAATTAGATTCTGGCGAAAAAGGAGTAACCAAATGGATCGATGAAATAGTCTGGAGAGAATTTTATAAAAATATAATGTTTTCTTTTCCGAGGGTAAGTAAAGGTATGCCATTTCAAGAATACACAAAAAAAATTAAGTGGCGCTTTGACGAAGAGGAGTTTAAGGCATGGAAAAATGGTAATACAGGGTTTCCTTTAATAGATGCAGCAATGAGACAGTTAAAGCACGAGGGATGGATGCACAATAGGTTAAGGATGGTAGTTGCAATGTTCCTTACTAAAAACATGCTTCATGATTGGCGTTTGGGAGAAGCATTTTTTATGAAAAGTCTTATTGATGGAGACTTTTCCTCTAACAACGGGGGATGGCAGTGGAGTAGCTCCACTGGTACCGATGCCGCACCATATTTTAGAATTTTTAATCCAATTACACAGTCAAAAAATTTTGATGCCGATGGTTTGTTTATAAAAAAATACGTGGATGAGTTAAAGAATATTGATAAAAAAGAGATACATGATCCATCGAATGAAATAAGATCTGCTTGTAAATACCCAACTCGAATATTGGATCTCAAAGAATCAAGATTGAGAGCTATCGATGCTTTTAATGAAGCTAAAAATTAAAAATTTTTTCTAGTTTACATACTACCACTTATGTATACTGAGATTTAATTTTAGGGGTATATGGAGGAATTATGGGAACATATCCAAGTGATCTAGAGATAGCAAATGCTGCTCATAAAAAACCTATTGATGAGATTGCTGAATCAATAGATATACAAAAAAAAGATTTAATTAGATTTGGTGATGATAAAGCCAAGCTTTCTCATGATCTTGTTAATTCATTAACAAAAAATGATGATGGTAAATTAATTCTTGTTACTGCTATTTCTCCTACTCCAGCAGGAGAAGGAAAAACAACTACCAGCGTTGGTTTGGTTGATGGTCTATGTCACATAGGTAAGAAAGCAATGATATGTTTAAGAGAACCAAGTTTAGGCCCGTGTTTTGGAATGAAGGGTGGTGCTGCTGGCGGAGGTAATGCGCAAGTCATTCCAATGACTGATATCAATCTTCATTTTACTGGAGACTTTCATGCAATTGGAGCTGCTCATAACTTATTATCAGCCCTCATAGATAATCATATTCACTGGGATAATCAGCTTAATATTGATCCTAGAAGAATTACATGGAAAAGAGTTGTTGATATGAATGACAGATCATTGAGAGATATTACTTGTGGCTTAGGTGGAACTGGTAATGGCATTCCACGCCAGAGCGGATATGACATAACTGTTGCTTCAGAAATAATGGCTGTTTTTTGTTTAGCTTCAGATCTTAGCGACCTTCAAACAAGAATTGGAAATATCGTTATTGGTTATACAAAAAGCAACGAGCCTGTAAGAGCTAAACAGCTAAATGCAGACGGAGCTATAACTGCACTTTTAAAAGATGCCTTTCAACCAAATCTAGTTCAAACATTAGAAAATAATCCTGCGTTCATGCATGGGGGCCCATTTGCTAATATAGCTCATGGTTGTAATTCAGTAGTTTCAACAAAAACAGCACTTAAATTAGCAGATTATGTAGTAACTGAAGCAGGTTTTGGAGCAGATCTTGGAGCTGAAAAATTCTTTGATATTAAATGCAGAAAATCTGGACTAAAACCAGATGTTGTAGTTTTAGTAGCTACTACTAAGGCATTAAAAATGCATGGTGGCATTAAAAAAGATCAACTTAGTGCTGAAAATGTAGAAGCAGTTTTAAAAGGATGCGAAAACTTAGGTAAACATATAGAAAATATTGGTAAATTTGGTGTTCCTGTTGTCGTTGGCATAAATGATTATGTAACGGATACTAAAAATGAGCATGAGCAAATAATTAATTTTTGTAAAAATTTAGGTGTTCAGTGCAAAATTTCATCTCATTGGGAAAAGGGAGGGGAAGGTGCAGCAGAATTAGCAGAAGAGGTTGCGAAGATAGCCGATTCAAACTCTGCTGAGTTTAAGACCTTATATGAAGATGAAATGACTTTGTGGGATAAGACAGAACACATTGCTAAAAATATTTATGGTGCTTCTGAAATTATTGCAGATAAAAAAGTTAGAAATCAATTTAAAAAGCTTGAAGACGATGGGTTTGGAGATTACCCAATTTGTATGGCAAAAACTCAGTACAGTTTCTCTACAGATCCATTACTAATGGGAGCTCCACTTGGTCATGATGTGCCTATAAGAGAAGTACGACTTTCAGCTGGCGCTGAATTTATAGTTGTGGTTTGTGGAGAAATCATGACTATGCCAGGATTACCGAGAGTTCCAGCTGCTGAAGCAATTGGGCTAGACGAAGAAAAAGAAATAAAAGGATTGTTCTAAAAAAAAATCTTCCTAGTTCATTTATAAGTATTTAGTTATAATTTTATGTCTAAAATTTCATGGAGAATGATATGAGCAACGATCTAAATTTTTACATCAATGGTGAATGGATAAAGTCAGATTCAAATGAATTAATTGATGTAATCAACCCAGCTAACGAAGAAGTTATTGGTCAAGTTACTGCTGGAACAAAAGAAGATATTGATGCAGCAGTTATTGCAGCCAGTGAGGCATTTGATTCGTTTTCAAAATCTTCCAAAGAAGAAAGGATTAATCTCTTAAAAAAAATCATTCAAGAATATGAAAATAGATATAAAGACTTTGTTGAGGTCATCACAAAAGAGATGGGCGCACCAATCTGGTTATCAGAAAGAGCACAAGCAAATACAGGACTTATAAACTTTAAAGAAACTTTAGAAGCTCTAGAAGAGTATGAGTTTGAAAAAGAAGAGGGTGGATATACTTTAAGAAGAGAGCCTATAGGTGTTATTGGGATGATTACTCCTTGGAATTGGCCAATGAATCAAATTACAACAAAAGTATCTGCAGCTATTGCAGCAGGTTGCACCATGATCTTAAAACCGAGTGAAATATCACCATACTGCTCGATGTTACTTGCTGAAGTAATGCATGATGCAGGTGTTCCAAAAGGAGTATTTAACTTAGTTAATGGATATGGGCCAATAGTTGGCGCTGCTTTATCAGAACATGAAAAGGTAGATATGATGTCATTCACTGGTTCAACCAGAGCCGGTATAGCTGTGGCTCAAGCGTCAGCAACTACGGTGAAAAGAGTTCAACAGGAGCTTGGTGGTAAATCTGCAAATATTATCTTAGATGATGTTGTTGATTTAGAGAAATCAGTAAAAGGTGGTGCAGGACATTGTTTTTTAAATTCTGGTCAATCGTGCAATGCTCCAACAAGAATGTTGGTTTCCTCAAAAAACTATGACAAGGCAGTTGAAGTTGCTGTAGCTACCGCTAATAACACTTCAGTAGGAGATCCCAATGGTGAATTTAGACTAGGACCTATTTCAAATAAAACTCAATACGAAAAAATAATTAAGATGATAGAAATAGGTATTGAAGAAGGAGCTAGTTTAGTTGCAGGTGGGGTTGAGAAGCCGGAGGGTTATGACAAAGGATATTATGTTAAACCCACGGTCTTTGCTGATGTAACTAATGATATGACTATTGCTAGAGAGGAAATATTTGGACCTGTTTTATGTATTATGAAGTATGAAACAGAAGAGGAAGCAATTGATATTGCAAATGATACAGAATATGGTCTTGCTGGGTATGTACAAGGCGAACTATCTCATGCCATTGAGGTCGGAAATAAAATAAGAGCTGGACAGATTACTATCAATGGTGGGGCTAGAGGAAATGCAGCTCCGTTTGGAGGCTATAAGTCTTCTGGAAATGGAAGAGAACATGGCAAACATGGTCTTGAAGAGTGCCTTGAAACTAAGGCGATAATTGTTCCAGCTGTCTAATCTAAAAGATCTGGTTGCATTTTTACTATTTTATCAAATGCAGGTTGATAGCTTGCCCATGCAGCAATATCATTCGCTATGAATTCTCTTGTTTTTATAGCAGTTTCATGTGGAATAATTTTTGGTTTGCCTGCAGCTTCCGCCATTAATTGAGCCTGACAACATCTTTCCATTGACATGTAAAACCATAAGGCAATGTCTACAGAGGGTCCTGTTGTTAAGATTCCGTGATTCTGAAGAATGGCAACTTTTTTATCTCCTAAAGCTTTAGCAATTTCATCGCCTTCATTAACTTCTTCAACAACACCAGAGAAATCTTTATAAATACCTTGGTTTTCATAAAATGCACATGCATCCTGGGAAATAGGATCTAATAGTTTTCCGAGAGTAGAAAACGTTCTTCCGTAAATTGAATGTGAATGGGCTGCAGCATTTACGTCTGGTCTGGCCTTATGAAGTCTTGAATGTATTGCAAATGCAGCAACATTTACATCCTTATCACCTTGAACCACTTTTCCATCATGATTAACCAACAATAGATCTGATACAGAAATTTGAGAGAAGTGTACACCTAAAGGGTTTACCCAAAAGTGATCCTTAAATTCAGGATCTCTGTAGGTAATATGACCAGCAACTCCTTCATTAAAACCAAAGTAATCAAAGAGTCTAAATCCAGCTGCAAGCTTTTCTAGTTGATTTCTTCTTTCCTCTGCTGGATTGGCAAATTCCTGGAAAACCAGCCCCTTTTCTTTTATTGGTAATTTACCATTAGTGATATCAATTTTAATGGGTGCAACATTTGACATAGTTTTTATACTCCTAAGCTCAATAATGTTAAAATAGCTTATCAAATAAAGAACCAAATATGAAATATAGAATCGAAAAAGATAGTTTAGGGGATGTAAAAGTTCCTGCTAAGGCATTATGGGGCGCTCAAACACAAAGAGCTGTTAATAATTTCCCAATTAGCGGTATCAAAATGGATTTTCCTTTTACTAAATCATTTGTATCTTCTTTAGGGCTTATCAAAGATGCTGCAGCTAAGGCCAATTTGAAATTAAAATTAATTTCATCGAAAAAATCTAAAGCAATTTCAAAGGCGTCAAAAGAAGTCTGGCAGGAAAAACATCACCATGAGTTTCCTATTGATGTATTTCAAACAGGATCTGGAACAAGTTCAAATATGAATGCTAACGAAGTAATAGCTTCTATAGCTACAAAATATGCAAAAGTTAATATTAGTCCAAATGATGATGTAAATATGAGCCAAAGCAGCAATGATGTCATTCCTACAGCAATTAAGATTAGCGCCCATATGGATTTGACAAAAAAGCTATTTCCAGCAATGGATAACTTAATTGAAGCGGTTGATGAGAAAGCGGAATCTTTAAAAGGAATTATTAAAACTGGCAGAACTCACTTAATGGATGCTATGCCAATTGATTTTTCTGAGGAATTAAAAGCGTGGTCTAGCCAATTAAAATCTTCAAAAGAAATGTTAAATATTATAGAAAAGAAACTTCTTGAGCTGCCACAAGGAGGCACAGCTGTTGGGAGTGGAATAAATGCTCATAAACAATTTTCAAAATATTTTGCTCAAGAAATGACAAACTTATTAGGTAAAAAGTCTAAGTGTACTCCAGCTAAGAATTTGTATCATGAGCTGAGTGCTCAAGATTGTTCAGTTCAATTATCAGGAGAATTAAAGAACCTTGCTGTCATACTAATGAAAGTTTCAAATGACCTTCGATGGATGAATAGTGGTCCATTGGCAGGAATATCTGATATTGAACTAAAAGCCTTGCAGCCTGGAAGCAGTATTATGCCTGGTAAAGTAAATCCTGTAATTCCTGAAGCGGTTGCTATGGCCTCTGCAGATGTTATCGGTAATGATGTAACAATTACTGTTGCAGCTCAATCTGGAAGTTTCCAATTAAATGTAATGTTGCCTGTAATTGCCTATAACCTTTTAAAAAGTATTAATCTTTTAAGTGGCTCTATGAATGTTTTATCTAAAAAAGCCATAAAAACATTTAAAGTTAAACATAAAAATTTAGAACTTTCATTGTCAAAAAACCCAATATTAGTTACCGCATTAAATCCAATTATTGGATATGAAAAAGCCGCAGCAATTGCAAAAAAAGCCTATAAAGAAAATAGACCAATAATTGAAGTTGCAGCTGAGGAGACTGATCTAACTGAATCAAAACTAAAGAAATTACTTGATCCATCTAAGCTTGCTAAGGGTGGTATATAAAATTGTCAAACGAACTATCTCAAAGTAGCTGCGAGGCCTGCAAAGTTGATGCTCCAATGCTTTCTGAGCAAGAAATACAGGAACTTGCTCCTCAAATACCATCTTGGATGATTCATGAAGAGGAGGGCATTAAAAGATTAATATGTTCTTTTGCTTTTTCTAGCTATGAGGATTCTGTTAATTTTACAAATAAAGTAGCTAAACTTGCTGAAGAAGAAGATCATCATCCAGAGATTGTCTTAGAGTGGGGAAATGTTACCGTTTCATGGTGGTCACACAAAATTAAAGGCCTTCATAAAAATGACTTTATTTGTGCATCAAAGACAGACAATCTTTTTAAAAAATAAAAATAGATTTAAATAATGGACCAAAACGAAAAGCCCTATCAATTTGTTGCATGGATAGCAACTGCAGTATTAATTGTAGCTGCAATTTTAGCAAGCTTTGTACCCGCTTCAGAATATCATCATTGGGCATTTATAATAGCCAATTCGTTATGGGTTATTGTAGGATTCTTGTGGAAAGAAATGACGCTAATAGTTTTAAATGGCGGATTAACTGCAATTTATATATTGGGTTTAATTCTGTAAAAAGATAAAGTTTGATATAAAAATTATAGTTAAAAACCACGCTCCGCTAGAAATTTTATATAGCTCACCAGATGAAATTTTAAGAACAATATAAACTAGAAACCCAAGAGCAATCCCATTTGCTATTGAGTAAGTTAAAGGAATCATGACCATAATTATTAATGCAGGTATTAATTCTTTTGAATCATCCCAATTTAAGTTCTGCATACCACTCAGCATCAAGAAACAAACATATAACAGCGCTCCAGCAGTTGCATATTCCGGAACCATTTTAGACAAGGGAGCTAAAAATATTGCAAAAATAAATAAAACCCCAACAATGACTGCTGTTAGCCCAGTTCTTCCGCCAACTTCCACACCAGCTGAGCTTTCAACATAACTAGTAACAGGAGAACATCCAAAAAATGTACCAAAAATACTTGCACTGCTGTCTGCTTTTAAAGCTTTGTCCAAATTTTTTGCTTCGCCCTCATCATTAAGAAGGTTAGCCCTAGAAGCAACGCCGATCAGAGTCCCGGTAGTATCGAAAAGATTTACAAATAAGAAAGACATAATCACACTTATCATAGCTACATCAAGAGCACCCAAGATATCTAATTTCATTAAAGTTGGAGAGATATCTGGAGGTTTAGAAAATACACCCCCATATGAAACCATACCCAATAGAAATGCAATTAAAGTTGTTGTTAAAATACCAATAATTATCTCACCAGGAATCTTTCTTTTTCCTAAAACAAGAATAATGATAAAGCTTAAAGCTGCCAAAAGCGTTTCAATCGATGCAAAATCACCTAACTGAACTAAAACCTCATCATGGTTAATAACAATTCCACCCTTTTGAAGCCCAAGGAAGCCTATAAATAAACCAACACCTGCACCAATAGCAATTCTCAGATTAAATGGAATGCTATCAATCATCCACCTTCTAAGATTAGTAATACTAATTAAAAAAAATAATATACCGGCAATAAAAACAGCTCCTAGAGCGACCGGCCACTCATGACCCATTTGCCCGACCACTGTATACGTAAAAAAGATATTTAATCCCATTCCTGGAGCAAGACCGATTGGCCAATTGGCAAATAAACCCATCAAAATACATGCTATTGCGGCAGCAAGACAGGTTCCAACAAAGATAGCATCTTGATCCATGCCACTATCTGACATGATATCTGGATTCACTATTATTATATAAACCATTGTTATAAAAGTAGTAAAACCTGCAATAATTTCAGTCTTAATACTGGTATTGTGCGATTCAAGCTTAAAGAAGCTATTGAGGAAATTTTTCATGCAAATAAGTATATTCTATCTGACACAGATGTTGTTGAAAGTGTTAACATAAGAATTAAATTTTTTACTTGCAAAAAATAATATAAATACTGTTATTTGGCACACAAGTTGCATACATATTTATATAAACATTACATCTTATAAAGAGGATACATTTATTATGAAATTTACTATGTTATTAAAAGCATCTGTTGCTTCTATTATATTCTTATCATTTACAAGTAACATTCTTGCTCAAGAAGGCAATTTGGTATTTGAGGAAGTTATAGTTACTGCTGAAAAAAGAGATGAAAGTCTTCAAACTGTATCTCAAGCTGTTACCGCAATAACAGATTCTGAAATCGAAGCTAAAAACATTAATTCATTTGTTGATCTATCAAGCATTGTTCCTGGTGTAACAGTTGCTAAAAACGAGGGATATAAAACAGTTATATCTATTAGAGGTGTTGGTAATGAGACAAACCAAAATGCTATTGCTGCTCCTTCAGTTGCATATCACATGGATGGTATTTTTATTGCTTCACCATTTTCATTGCAAACAGACTTCTTAGATGTTCAACGAATTGAAGTATTAAGAGGACCTCAAGGAACTCTATTTGGTCAAAATTCAACAGGTGGAGCTATTAATGTAATTAGTAATAAACCTACTACAGAGGAAAGATTTTCAAAAGCAGACATAACTTATGGCGATTACGGTATGAAGCAAATA
The DNA here is from genome assembly GCA_045563715.1 of Gammaproteobacteria bacterium. Classification (GTDB taxonomy): domain Bacteria; phylum Pseudomonadota; class Gammaproteobacteria; order Magnimaribacterales; family D2472; genus SAR86A. The sequence continues at coordinate 737,575 of JBJLIP010000001.1, forward strand.
AGATCCTCATCGAATATACCGATTTCAGATTCAGTAAGTACAAAAGTATCATTTTCTGCTATGACTAGAGAAGGTTTTACAGAGAATCTCCTTACAGGACAAGACCTAGATGATGCTCACAATCTTAGTTTTAGAACAGATTGGATGATTGAGCTAAGCGATACTTCTAGTTTGAGAATATTTGGTCAATATTCTAATGTTGATAGAAATGGCGCTGCTTTGAGAGGTATTGACGACCAATCCCCAGGCATGCGAAAGCTATCTCAAAATACAATTTCAAAACAAGAGCTTACTTCTTCTGTAGTTGCTATGATTTTTGAATCAGATCTTGGATTCGCTAATTTAAAAATATTAGCAAGTTCTCAAGACGATGATATTTCTGTTACAAGAGACAATGACCGTCATAATTTTGGTGATCTTGTTTTATCAATACCAGGGTTGGGATCTGGTGCTACATACCAACAGGCAGAATTTCGACCTGAATCTTCAGTCGTAGAAACAACAACTTTTGAAATTAACCTTATTTCAAATGAGCCTGCAATGAATGGAAAACTCGATTGGACAGTTGGAGCTTTTTATATGGATCACGAAATTGAGAATGTCATAAGAGGTTACAGGGATGACGACCTTGATGGAGTCTTTAAATACGTTTGTGATGCATCTTTTGCTGATCCAAATTACTGCTATGAACACGATTATGGAATACCTGGGAGATTCGATATTTTTGGCCCAGGCGCAGATGTGGACTTTTTCACAGATGCTTTTCCTTATAGAGAGTCGTTATCTGTTTACGCTCAAACAACCTATAGTATTAGTGATACTTTTAGACTTGTTTCTGGATTGAGATATTCTGAAGATACTTTTGGGACAGACGTTACAAATTTTTTAAATACTGAAGCGTTTGTAGCAGAAGGCACCACAGATGAGGTTACAACAAGAATTACTGGTGAATATGATCTAGCTGATGCCACAATGGTCTATTTAACACTTGCAAGTGGTTTCAAGCCTGGTGGAAGTAATTTAACATTTGGTTTTGATAATGATAATGCTCCTCCAATGGTTTTTCCTACATTTGAAGCAGAAACAGTTGATTCTACTGAAATAGGTATCAAGACAGACTTATTTAATGGAAAAGCAAGGGCCAACATTGCTGCATTTTCATATGACTATGAAAACCTTCAATTTCAGGCAACTGATCCTGATCCATATAGAGGCGGCGTGGCCAATATACCTGATTCAGAAATGTCAGGTGTTGAAATTGAATTTACTGCTTTAGCATCTGACTCATTCACTTTTGATATGAATTTAGCCTTTCTTAACTCTGAAGTTTCATCTGATTACTTCGTCTTGGACAACGTTGATGCATATCAATATTTCTTCGGAGAGGAAGATTTAAGATATGGCCTTAGAGAAAATGTAAAAGGTAACAAACTTGCTAAGACACCTGAATTTACAGCCGATGTAAATTTTATCTATGAAACTGATTTGCCATCAGGAAATAGTTTGACTGCTATTGTTCAGTATGTAAAAAGAGGTAAGTTTATGCAAAGAGTCAGCAACAACCAGATTGTAGATGCAATTCCTGGGTATGATATTGTTAACTTTACTGTCGGTATAGATTACAACAATAATATTGGTCTAGATTTAATGCTATTAAATGCTACCGATGAAGATGGGGTTAATTCAAGCATGACTGATGTTTTTGGTGTCGCTTCAACCGGTTTAGAGCTTATACCTCCAAGACAGTTTATGACAAGAATTAGTTACAAGTTCTGATTTCTTTATCTCTTGAAGTTATAATTGAAACAAAGGGCCTTATAGGCCCTTTATTAAAAATATGAAAAAATTATTTATACAGCCAGAAAGCCTATTAAAAGACTCATCTCAACTTGCATGGAATGTTTATGAATCCGGATTTGAGCCAAATTATATAATTGGTGTATGGAGAGGCGGAGCCCCAATAGGTATTGCTGTTCAAGAGTTTCTAAGTTTTCTTGGTATAAAATCCGATCATGTGGCAGTTAGAACTTCATATTATTCAGGTATAGATGCTCGAAAAGAGAGCGTACAAGTATATGGATTAAATTATGTTATTAGACAGCTTGAATCTGAGGATAGACTGTTAATTGTTGATGATGTTCATGATACTGGTAATTCGATTGCTCAAATTATTAATGACATAACATTAGCTTGTAAAAAAAATACACCAGAAATGAAAATTGCCACCCCATATTACAAGCCAAATAATAGTCAAACTGGAAAAAAACCAGATTATTATATTCATGAAACAGATCAGTGGCTTGTATTTCCTCATGAGCTAGAAGGACTAACTTTAGAAGAGATAAAAGCTAATAAACCTCAATTAACAGACCTAATCCCCAACATAAAAGACATAATATAAGTACTAGTTAGAATTCTCAGTCTTTTTTTTCTTTTTTCCTTTGGTTATAATCTGACATGGAAAAATTAAAATACAAAGCACTAACATTCGATGATGTTTTACTTCTTCCGAAGTATAGCGATTTTCTTCCCAGCGAAGCTTGTATCGAATCAAAATTAACAAAAAATATTATTCTTAAGACTCCGCTCTTATCTGCGGCTATGGATACTGTAACTCAATCAAAAATGGCTATCTCTTTAGCAGAAGCAGGAGGAATAGGAATAATTCATAAAAATAATTCAATTAAAGATCAGGCAGCTCAAGTCAAAGCTGTTAAGAAATATGAAAGTGGTATTGTCAGAGACCCAGTAACTATAGGCTCTAATAAATCTATAGGAGAATTAAGACAATTAACCAGCGAATTAAGTATTTCTGGAATGCCTGTTATCGATGATGGAAAGTTACAAGGAATTGTAACAAGTAGAGATTTTAGATATGCAGAAAATATGGATGCTAGTGTTTCATCAATAATGACGCCTTTAGAAAAATTAGTAACCGTTGAAGAGGGTTTTTCTCAAGAGGATGTAATGAAATTAATGTATAAGAGCAGAATAGAAAAAGTACTAGTTCTTGATAATAATAATAATTTATCTGGATTGGTAACTATGAAAGATATTGAAAAATCAGCACAAAATCCAAATGCTACAAAAGATTCTTCTGGAAGACTTCAGGTTGGAGCAGCTATTGGAACTGGTGAAGATACCCTTGATAGAGCAGAAGCTTTAGCTAAAGCTGGTGTTGACGTATTTGTCATTGATAGCGCGCATGGCCATTCTCTTAATGTTATTAATACTATCAAATTGATAAAAGATAAATTTAAAGACATCGATGTTATTGGTGGAAATATTGCAACAGCAGAGGCAGCAACAGAATTAGTAAAAGCTGGTGCCGATGCTGTGAAAGTTGGTATGGGACCAGGTTCTATATGTACTACAAGAATTATAGCTGGAATAGGAGTACCTCAAATTAGCGCAATTTTAGAAATCAAGAAAGCCCTAGCTGGAGGGGATATTAATATTATTGCTGATGGGGGTATTAGATTTTCCGGAGATATAGCAAAAGCTATAGCAGCTGGTGCTGACTCAGTAATGCTAGGGAGCCTTTTTGCAGGAACTGAGGAAGCTCCTGGAAAGGTTGAGCTTTTTCAAGGTAGAAGCTTCAAAACATACAGAGGAATGGGTTCTATTGGAGCTATGACAGAAAGAGATGATGCTAATAGGTACTTACAGGAAGATATTGAGACTGATAAATTAGTACCTGAAGGAATAGAGGGAAGAGTTCCATATAAAGGCTTGGTAATCAATGTGATCAACCAATTAATTGGTGGAGTAAGGCAAAGCATGGGCTATATTGGCTGTAAAAGCATCAAAGATATGCAAAACAATAGTCAATTTGTAGAGATTACAAATGCAGGTATGGCTGAAAGCCATGTTCATGACGTTATGATTACTAAAGAAGCTCCAAATTATCAAAGAAGTTAGTTAAATGAGTAAGCTATCTCTTAGCAATAAAAAAGTTGATACTATTTTGGTATTAGATTTCGGCTCTCAATATACACAATTAATTGCAAGACGAGTAAGAGAAAGCAATGTTTATTCTGAGATTTTGCCATGGGACATAGCTGAATCCAAAATAACTGAACTTAAACCGAAAGGTATAATTTTATCCGGGGGTCCAAATTCAGTTACTGAGACCTTCACACCAAGGGCACCACAAGTTGTTTTTGATTTAGGCATACCTATTCTTGGCATTTGTTACGGAATGCAAACTCTCGCAGAACAAATGGGTGGTCACGTAATATCTGTTGATCAAAAAGAATTTGGTCACTCAGAATTAGAGATAGAAACAGAATCAACTTTATTTAAAGGCTTAAATAAAAAAATTAATGTTTGGATGAGTCATGGTGATCAAGTTCAAGATCTCCCAGATGATTTTAATTTAGTAGCTTCGACTGCTTCTGCTCCTATAGCAGCTATGGAACATATAGACTTACCTATTTTTGCTATTCAATTTCATCCCGAAGTGACACATACAGAATATGGTCAGAAAGTTTTAGAAAATTTTTTATTCAATATCTGTCATGCTAATGCTGATTGGAAAATGGATGATTTGATATCCCAAAGGATAGAAGAGGTTAAAGAACAAGTTAAAAATAGCAAAGTTTTGTTAGGTTTATCTGGTGGAGTTGATTCTTCAGTAACAGCTGCATTACTCCATAAAGCTATAGGTAAAAGATTAACTTGTGTTTTTGTAGATAATGGTTTGCTTAGAAAGGGCGAAGCAGAACAAGTAATGCAAACTTTTAAAGAAAATATGAATTTAAATGTAATTAAATCAGATAGTGAGGAAGTTTTTTTAAGACATCTAAAAAACATAGAAGATCCAGAACAAAAAAGAAAAGTTATTGGAAGAACATTTATTGATATTTTTGATGCCGAAGCTATAAAGCTTAAAGATATAAATTTTTTGGCTCAAGGCACAATATACCCAGATGTTATTGAATCATCAGGATCAGAATCAAAAGAAGCTCGAGTAATAAAATCCCATCATAATGTCGGAGGTTTACCTGAAGAGATGAAATTAGATTTAGTTGAACCTTTGAGAGACTTATTTAAAGATGAAGTTAGAAGGATGGGAGCTGAGTTAGGTATTCCTGTAGATATGCTTGAAAGGCATCCTTTTCCTGGGCCTGGTCTGGGAGTAAGAATTATTGGAGAAATTAATAAAGATAAAACAAGAGTGCTTAGAGAGGCTGACCATATTTTCATAGAGGAACTAATAAAAGCAGATCTATACGATAAAGTTAGTCAAGCATTTGCAGTTTTACTTCCAGTTAAATCGGTTGGTGTTGTTGGCGATGAAAGGAGATATGCAGAGGTTATCGCTCTTAGAGCTGTTGAAACGGTAGATTTTATGACAGCCAGATGGGCTCATTTACCATACGAGTTTCTTGAACACGTCTCAAATAGAATCGTTAATGAGATAGAAGAAATTAGTAGAGTAGTTTATGACATCTCAAGCAAGCCACCAGCTACCATAGAGTGGGAATAAAATGGAAAAATCTAATTACTGATAGATTGCCAAAAACATTTTTTCCAAAAAATAACACAAACTTAAAGCAAACCTACCTTTAAATAATTATTACATTAAAATAGATCCAAAAGGAATTATTCCCATGATTACATGTCATATTTATAAAGAAGTTACTGGAGATAATTATTAAAATAGAAAAGCAAAATTTATCTGTTGACCAGTTATTTCTTGATGCTGAGAGTATGGCTAAGGACTTCTCGCTTTTTCCTCGCAAGGAACCAGCCTCAGTTGTTAAGGGATTGTTGAAGGAACAGCAGATTGAGATGGCTTTAGAGAATTTTAAGAGCATGGAAGTGGATTCTTATATTGCTGCCACTGTTGCTCCTACTGAAGAATCCACAAGATCCAGTAGCAAAGAAATTATTGCTGCTCTGGGCGTAGATATTTATAACGAAATCGACAATGGCCCGCTTTATTGCGCTGAGCTCGAGTTAGAATTCGATGGTGAATTAAGGCGCATAGGATTTGTTACTCAGAACCGCACAACCAACTCAGGTGTATGGGGACCAGATCATCATAAAGCAGCAGCAAAGATTGTTGCCAGCTACGCCACTCGATCCATGCCGATTGTTACTTTCATGGATACACCCGGCGCTGATCCTTACGAAGACGCAAATGCGAACAACCAGGCACATACTATTTCAACCCTAATCGCAGAACTTTGTAATGTTGATGTTCCAACTCTTGGCATTATTGTTGGACAGGGTTATTCTGGTGGCGCTATTCCTTTGGCAGCAAGTAATCTGCTGTTTTCTCTTCGAACAGGCGTGTTTAATACTATCCATCCAAAGAGCCTCGCTAATCTTGTCCGTCGCTATAATCTATCTTGGCAAGAGTGTGCCAAATTTGTTGGTGTGTCTTCATATGAGCTATACAAACAGGGAAATATTGATGGCATTATTGATTTCGATCCTGGTGAAGAAAGCAAAATCGAGAACCTCAAAAACAGTATCGTAACTGGGATTTCCTTTATAGAAAACAGCACTAAGGATTTTGTTGCAAGACATCCAGAGGTCATTAATCACTATCAAAGAAACCTAAATCGTTACTTAAATTCATCTGATACTATATCAGCAGTTCATTCCAAGTCTAATTTGCGATTTCCAATCTTTCCCACCGAATGGCCAAATATTTTTGGTGTTGCGTTTCGTTACCTCAGATATGTGGGAATGCGTCGTCGCATCAAAAGCACCACAACTACTCAGTATGGCCGATTAGCAGAAACAGAGATTCCAGAAGGAGAGTTATCGCAGCGTATTCATCGTGAGAGACGTGCTGCATTCCTGGGTTGGTTGCAAGATCCTGATAAGGTTATTTACGAAGATTCACTTAACCAAGCTTGGAAAAATTTTCAGGAAAAACGTAAGGCTCTAGGCGAAGAGCGCGGTCGAATTGCCCAGTTTATTTTTGGTGAACCTCAGTCAAACTTTGATATAGCTAAAAATGAAATATGCTTGGTGGCAGGACTACATCTTTATAATCGTTGGAAGGCTAGTGCTAAAGAAAACCTAAGTGCTTTAATTGAGTACCTTAGTGATATCGAAACTAGCAACTACTTTCTCTCTACCTCTGATATCAAGGATGTAAAGGGACTACTCAAATCGCTCTCAAACACCGATGATCCTTTCCGTAAAAGGTTAAAGCAAAAATTCAGTTTTGAAGGTAAAAAGCTATTCGATCAGTCATTCATAAAAGAAAAAAATGCTATATTTCTAGTTTCTGAACTAGTATCAGAATTAAACCTAATTCTTGAAAGCGGCTCTCTTTATGATGAACAATACTTTGCTAGCATAGAACTTTCTGAGGCGACCAAAGCACTGGTTTTAAAGAATGCACCCTCTATAGTTATTAATCGAAGAATTCTTGAGGATACACTTTGGTCGAATATCGAGCGAAAAACAGATTCAGCCGTTGCTAAAGCAATTCAAGATATTGATATTATGGATGTTGTTATTGATGAAGATATTCGCGAAAGCTTTATAAGCAACTGCCACAACCTCATTCTGTTTGATTATGTTTATGAAAACATGATCGCTAATTTAGTATCTATGGCTCGTGAAGCTAACGAATCCAAAAGTATTCCGTATGATTTTATCTCAGACCTTCTCGAGAAAACTATTCAAGACGCGCTTAAGCTTGATACGTTTAAAGATCATAATAAAATCGATATTCAGCGGTCTTTTGCTTTATGGATGGAAAGACTTACAACCTACTCGGGTTCTTCCAACTTTTTGAAATCTGTAGAAGAGTGGATTTGTGTAGTTCATAAGGATAAGAGTGACACGTTGTTTGTTATTGTGAGTTTCTTTTTTGAGAAAATTCTGCCTGAATACTACGCGTCGCGTAGATCCGGGAGTCAGTTTGAAGGTAAGATTAAACCAGCTAGAATCGGTCGCCGTAAAGATTTTTGGAACCGCCTAAATATTGCTTATCGTGATCTTCTTTTAAATGATTTTTTAAATCAGGAAAACCGTTCTAAGCGAACTACTTACGAGACTATTCTTAATAAGTATGTTGAAAATTTTGAGGAGATTAGTGGTTCGTTGATGTCTGCGAACCCTTGTTCATTTCCAACCTTTAGAGCGTCTATCGAATCTGCGTTGAATTCGAATATAAAGCCTCATGGGCTTGTTACAGGTATTGGTGACTTTAAAGCTGAGAATGGTTGTTACCGAGCAGGTCTTGTTCTTTCTAATGTGGCATTTCAGGCAGGTAGCATCGATAATTCCGATTGCGAGCGGTTCTGCAATTTACTCGTAGAGTGTGCGACACAAAGGTTGCCGGTGATATGTTTTATTTCTTCTGGAGGCATGCAGACCAAAGAAGGAGCTGCAGCTCTCTTTACCATGCCGGTAGTTAATGATCTCATCACACGTTTTATTATAGAAAACGATCTACCAATTATCATGTTTGGCTTTGGTCATTGCACAGGTGGTGCGCAGGCAAGTTTTGTAACCCATCCTCTCGTCCAAACTTATTATCTCTCAGGAACTCGCATGCCATTTGCGGGCCAGGCTGTTGTTGAAAGAAACCTACCGTATCATTGCATGATGAGTAATTACTTATCATTAAGTAAAGGTTCTATGGCTGGTCTTGTTAAAAATCCTTTCTCTATAGAACATGATAAAGAGCTTCAAAAAATTGATCCAACCATCCCGCTTCCAACAGAATCTGTTGAGCAAGTAATCGATCGTGTTATGGATGGTATTCTTGATGCTTCCGGACCTGTTATTGAACAGAATACCCCTAAAGAGGAAGATCTAATTCGGCCTATTAGGAAGGTTCTAATTCATGCTCGTGGTTGTACAGCCGTAAAACTTGTTTCACGTGCTAAAACGTTGGGTTATGAAGTAGTGCTAATTCAATCAGACCCAGATATGGAGTCGGTTCCGGCAGATATGGTTCTTGATGATCCAAAACATTCACTAGTATGTATTGGCGGCAACACTTCAGATGAGAGCTATCTTAATGCATTGTCTGTTATTAGTATTGCTGATGCTGAGCAGGTAGATTCATTACACCCAGGTATTGGCTTTTTATCAGAAGATCCAAATTTTGCCAATTTGGTTCGCCAGCATGCCATTAACTTTATTGGCCCAAGTGTTAAATCTATGGAAACCATGGGTAATAAATCTAATGCAATTAATACTACAATGAGTATTGATGTGCCAGTGGTGCCGGGCAGTCATGGTATTGTAGATAGCAGTGAAAAGGCAGCTGAGATCTCCGAGCAGATTGGTTATCCAGTTCTGCTTAAAGCCGTTCACGGTGGCGGTGGTAAAGGCATCCAGGTTGTTAAAAGATCTGAGCAGATGCATCGCTTATTCCATCAGGCCACAACAGAAGCTAAAGCAGCGTTTGGTAATGGTGATGTATACATTGAAAAGTTTATAACTAGTCTGCGACACATTGAAGCGCAGTTGCTGAGAGATACGCATGGTAATACTCAAGTGATTGGTATCCGAGATTGCAGCGTACAGCGCAATAACCAGAAGCTAATGGAAGAATCTGGATCCACCATATTGCCTAAGAGGTGTGAGGAAAAGATACTAAGATATACGCAAAAAATTGCAGATGCTGTGAACTACATAGGAGCGGGCACCGTTGAGTTTATTTATGACGTCCCTAATGATGATGTTTATTTCATGGAAATGAATACACGTCTGCAAGTTGAACATCCTGTAACAGAAGTAGTCACAGGTGTTGATATCGTTGAAAAGCAGTTTCAGATCGCATCAGGCGAATCCATTGCTGATATGAAATTCTCTGAAGAAGGCTACGGCTTGGAAGTTCGGGTGAACGCAGAGAAAGCGATAGTCGATTCAGAAGGAAATATTTCTTTTGTACCAACGCCTGGTGAGATTAAAACATGCGTACTTCCTGAAGCAGATCATATTGAACTTATCTCTATAGCAGGTGAGGGTAAGGTGATTTCACCTTTTTATGATAGCTTAATCATCCAAATTATCTGTTACGGCAAAGATAGAAAAGATGCTGTAAATAAGATGTCAGAATACCTAGATTCAGTTGTCATTAGGGGTATTTGCACGAATATTCCAATAATCAAGAAGATCCTCAAGGATGATGTGTTCCTAAAGGGAAAATATGACACGGGCTATCTTCCTGCGTTTTTGAGTAGGATTGATTCTGGCAAACTAATTAATGAGATCGAGGAAGCTTCTGGTAACCTTGGAAAAGGTTTTAGTTTTGATATGTTGAAAATCGACGATAGCGACGAACTTAAAGTGCTTTCACCATCAACAGGCGTATTCTATAGAGCACCTTCACCCTCAGAGCCAGAATACGTGAATGTAGGTGATATGGTATCAACGAAAGACGTCTTATGTGAGCTAGAAGCTATGAAAATGTTTAGCACTGTATGCTTAAATACATTCGCTGGAGATGATAGAGATCTTTACAACCCTGACTCGATGTATAAAATTACTAGAATTAACATTACAGATGGCCAACAGGTGAATGAAGGAGATTTGTTATTCGTAATTCGTCCTGTGGATAGTGAAAGTTAAAAGAACCCGATCATACTGAGTGGAAAATAGTATATTAATTGCTAAAATTTATATATTAAGAAATCAAAACTAAAAATGAATTTATTTAAGAATGGTTTATTTAATACTCTCATGGCATCCAGCCCAATAAGAGAGATACATCAAAAACCCTTACGAAAAAAACTCAATAGAATTTCTTCTAAACATATTTTTACATCTTCTAATTCCCAGTCAATTGAGATATTTGAGACAAATTTACATAAAAAGAAGGTAATTTTTTTTCCGGGATGGCTAGGCCATAAAGATTCTAAATACTTAATTCCTTTAGCCAATCTTTTGCATATTAAAGATTTTGATATTATAAGGATACATCCCATTGATCATGGTAATACAGAGCACTTGAATAAAGATTTTTTTAGAGCAACCGATATTCAGACTCTAATTGAAGCCGTTAAGTCTATTGGCAATAAATATCCAGACAATGAAATACACTTAATTGGTTTTTCTTTAGGAGGTAATATCGCCTTAAGAATATCTGCTTCTGCAGAAATTAATTTCTTAAAAAGTACTGTAGTTCTTTCTCCAGTAATTGATCCTGAGATATCAATGCAGGCTATGGACAATACTTCTTGGATTTTGAAAAAATATTTTGTAAACAAATGGCAAAAAACATTAAGAAGAAAGGTTAGATTGTATGAAATTGCTAATGTAGAGGAAGCTTTAAAATATAAAAATCTTCAAGAAATGACAGAATTTTTCACAGAAAATTTTTCACCTCATAACAATACCAAGGAACTATTTTCTGGATATGCTATAACTCAAGATACAATTGATCAAATAAAACATAATACTTTTATATATTCCTCTAGTGATGATCCTTGTGTTCCTATCGAGCCTCTAAATGCGCTAAACCAAACAGATTATGTAATATTTAAACCTCAAAAATATGGTGGACATTGTGGATTTATAGATGACTTCAAGTTCTCTTCTTTTGTGTATGAAGAAATAGCAGGTAAACTAGATAAATCTAATATTTGATGAAAAAGAGCAAAATGAAAACGAAACTTAACATAATAACTATGATCCTAATAGCAAACCTTAGCACCCCATCTTATGCTTATGGGATTTCTGAAGCAGTTTGCAATAGTCATAAAATGGTTATGAATACTGTTATTAGCTGGCGCTATAGCGGAATACCAATTCAGACCGCAAAGGATGTATTCGATCATGAGGATAATTACGAATTGTTGTTTTGGCTAAGAGGGGTAGTCAAAGAGGTATACAAAGATCCTGTTGCAGGTAAGAAATTCTTGGATTCAGGCTCATTTACTAAGAAGTGTATTGAAATCCATAGAGGTTATTAATTTCTTTGCATTCTATCTAAGATTTACACTGAAATGCGCCTTAAAAAAATACTTAAAGCATAAATATATGCTTTTTATTTACGTATATATATTTTTATGCAATATTAGATTAATTATAGGAGAAATTTATGAATAAATTATATGCATTTTTCGCATTAGTATTTTTAACGGCCTGCGGTTCACCCGGCTTTGAAGGAAGCTGGACCAGTGCTGATGAAACTGGTGTCACAGTTGAAATAGGAGAAACGGAAGGAGTTGGAGGTGGAGATAGCATAACAACGATGATGGTTTATGAAGATGGGGAATTTGGAGTAATTTGCACTGTCGATAAACCAAAAGAAAGCACTTCTACCGTTATTTGTAATAGTGACAAATTGATTATGTCACTAATAGATGGAGATACCTTGGTAGTAACAGAAAGTGACGGCGACCAATATACTTTTGTAAGAAACTAAAGAATACAAAAAACCACTCATTATTAATAATGAGTGGTTACTTAATTAAATTTAATAATCTATATTCTTAGAAATTAGAGCGCGCTCATAAAAGCTGCACCGCCTGCCATAATCATTATCAAGCCAAGAATAGCAAAGCCAATTGTTACATAACCAGTCGCTAAACCAGCTATTGCCATGCCACGGCCATCAAATTCTTCAGGAAGTTTCTTAATATTGGACATTTGAACATGTCCTAGAGCTACCGCTACGATAGCTAAAATAAGATTTAAAAAGGGCACAAATATAAAGACTAGACTACATATACCGCATACCATTGAGGCTATAGCCATTCCTTTTGCAGGATCATTCATCTGATTTGTTTGTTCGTTCATAATAATACTCGTTTTTGAAAAATGTTAATATAACTCAAAACGACCAATAAATAAAACATATATTTCGTGATATTGAATTTAAAAAAATTATTAAAGGAAACTAAAAACATAGCCATTGTTGGAGCAAGCTCCAATCCTGAAAGAGATAGCTTTAAGGTTATGAAATTTTTAATGGATTATGGATATGAGATTTTTCCTGTAAACCCAAAAGAAAATAATATTTTAGGCAGAAGATGCTATGCGAACCTTAAGGAAATTGAAGAAAGGATTGATATGGTGGATATCTTTCGAGCAAATGAATTTATTCTTGCTATTACAAATGAGGCTATAGAAATTAATGCAAATATAATCTGGACACAAGAGGGTATTGTTGACGAAAATGCTGCATCTTTAGCTAAAAAGTCTGGTTTGACAGTTGTGATGGATAAGTGTCCAAAGAAGATTTTAGAATCTTGAAATTGGACTAATATTTATATTTATCATTTAATAAAGTCATGAAAACAAATTCAAATAATATCCTTCATCTAGACAAAGATGATAAAGGCATACTAAGGCTTACAATGGATGATCATTGCAACAAGAATGCCTTATCAGAATTAATGATGAATGAATTAATAAATGCTATTAATAGTGCCGCCACAGATAATTCAACTAAGGTAATTGTGATTGCAGCCAAAGGCGATGTTTTCTGCTCTGGTCATAATCTTAAAGAAATCACAGAGGCAAGAAGTAATGATGATGGAGGATCTTCATATTTTATAAATCTATTTAAATTATGCTCTTCATTAATGCAGTTAATTGTAAATTCTCCAAAACCAGTTATAGCTGAGGTTAATGGAATTGCTACAGCTGCTGGCTGTCAGCTTGTTGCAAGCTGCGACTTAGCGATATCATCAAATACTGCAAAATTTGCTACACCTGGTGTAAACATAGGTCTTTTTTGTTCAACGCCTATGGTTGCTTTATCAAGAAATGTGAGTAAAAAAGATGCAATGAAGATGCTTTTAACGGGAGATATGATAGATGCTAATGAAGCAAAAAGAATTTCATTAATCAATGATCATACTCCTCAAGATCAATTAAATGAATATGTAGAAGAGTTAGCTGAAAAGATTTCGCAAAAATCTGCAATTACTTTAAAAACTGGAAAAGAAGCCTTCTATAAACAATATGAAATGAGTTTGTATGATGCCTACGAATATACATCTAGTATAATGACAGAAAATACACTAAGGGATGATGCAAAAGAGGGTATTAATGCTTTTTTTGAAAAACGAGATCCTAATTGGAGGGATAATTAATGTCTAAAGACAATCTAGATCTAAAACAATATATTAGAAATGTAAAAAATTTTCCAATAGACGGTATTGAATTTAAAGATATTACAAGTCTTATAGAAACACCTCATGCTTTCATTAAAACGTGTGATGAGCTAACAAGGGTTACAAAAGAATTTGGCGCAAATATGGTAGCAAGTATTGAAAGCAGAGGATTTATTTTTGCAGGAACAATAGCCAGAGATTTACATCTTCCATTTGTTTTAGCAAGAAAGCCTGGAAAACTCCCTAATGAAACCTTTCAAAAGAGTTTTGATCTTGAATATGGCAGCACTTCAATAGAAATCCAAAAAAATACGAAAGTTGGAGGAAACCAAAAAATTGTAATTGTTGATGATTTAGTTGCAACTGGTGGGACAGCGATAGCATGTGCCGAACTATTTACTGAGAACTTTGGAGTTAAAAATTCAGATATATTGATTTTGGGAATTATTGATCTGACCTCACTAGGGGGTGGTAAATTAATAAGAGAAAAAGGCTATGCTATAGAAACCTTAATAGATTATTAATTTCTCTTTGTAATAGATCGCCAAATATTTATTGCAGACTCAAACTTCAAAAAAGGCTTGGTAATTCTATATACTCTGCCAGGTATTATCTCAGTTTTACCATCTTTTGATGCTTTTTCTGTTTCTTTTACAACTTGGTCTGCATTTATCCACATCCAGCTAGGTACTTTATTTTCAAGGTGATCTAATCCAGCTCTTTTATGGGCAGCAGTCCTTACATATCCAGGCATGCTCACAGTTACTGAAACATTTTTATTTTTTAATTCAGCTGAAATTGACCTCCCATAAGCATATATGCCAGATTTTATGCTTGAGTATATTGATGACTTTGGCATAGCTGTTATTGCACCTATACTTGAAATAATAACTATTCTTCCTCCTCCATTTTTTATCATTTTTGGAACAAAACCTTCTATTAAATCTATTACACCTCCACACATAAGGTAATAAGCATCATTCTTTTCTTTCTCATCTAATTTCCCTATAGCACCATTAACAGCAATGCCTGCATTAGCTACAATTAAATCAGGTGTCTGAAAGTTTTTGGTTATATATTTAACAGACTCTATCTTGCTTAAGTCAGTTGAATGGAATGAGGAATTTGTATATTTAAGATTTTCTTTTGATTCTTTAAGTCTTTCTTTATTTTGAGAAACAAGATCTAGATACCATCCCTGATTTCTTAGATATTTTGCATATGAAAAACCTATTCCAGAAGATGCCCCTGTTATCAATGCTCTTGATTTCATAATTTATCTTATATTACATACGTCTTTATATTCAATATTATTAAAGCTTATCCTGAAATATCTTTCTTTGATATGATTGAGATATGAAACATCAATATGGAAGATTAATGCTAGATATAGCTGGAACAAATTTATCCAATGAAGATAAGGCATTAATACAAAATAAACATGTTGGAGGATTAATTTTTTTTTCAAGAAACTTTGAATCTTTTAATCAAATCAAAGATCTTGTAGATGAAATCAGAAGCATTAAAGAAAATATCATTATTGCAGTTGATCAAGAGGGCGGAAGAGTTCAAAGGTTCAAAAAAGAATTTACAGAAATACCTTCAATGCAAAAAATATCAAAATATGCAACCTCTCACAACGATGCTTACTTTTTAAAGGAAATTGGATGGTTGATTTCAAGTGAATTGGTAGCAGCAGGTATCGATATTAATTTTGCTCCAGTTTTAGACATTGATGACAAAACCTCAAGCATAATTGGGAATAGGGCTTTTTCTAATAAAATTTTAGAGGTAATTTCTATGGCATCTAATTTTATTGATGGAATGCATGAGGCTGGAATGAAATCCACGGGAAAACATTTTCCAGGACATGGAGGAATATTTGAAGATAGTCATACTCAACTTGCTCAAGATACTAGAAATCTAAAAGAATTGTTATCTATGGATATTAAGCCTTATGAAGAACTATCTAATAAATTAGATGCTGTCATGTGCGCTCATGTTCTTTTCCCAAATGTTGATAAGCATATACCAAGCTATTCAAAACATTGGTTGAAAAATATTCTAAAAGAAGTTGTTAAGTACGAGGGTTTAATCTTTAGTGATGATTTAAGTATGTTTGGAGCAGGTAATTTAAGTTTTACTGAAAAGGCAATTAAATCAATAGAGGCTGGATGCGATATGATTTTAGTTTGCAACAACAGAAGTGAAGCAATTAATGTAATCGATATATTTGAAAAGAATAATATAGATCTCTCAAATAAGATCTCTAAAATGAAGAAAACTTCAAATATTGATTGGAATGATTTGTGTAATAGTAAAAGAAGATCAATTATTAAAGAAAAATTAAAAATTATAGGAGGATAGTGTGAGAAGAATTATCACAGGTCATAATGAAGAGGGCAAATCAGTTATAACAATAGATGGTCCTCCAGCAAGATCGATTGGAGAAGATGTTGGAGGTCTTTTTGAGCTATGGAATACAGACGGAAATGATATTATCTCAACCGACTCTTTTGATAGAGCAGATGATGAAATCATTTTATCTCCACCAGATGGAGGAACTAAATTTAGATATTTCCAAATTAATCCACTACCAGATGGCGTTCCAGAAGAAATGATGCAAGAAATTGCAGCAGATGCATTTAAAAAAATAGGCGCAGCTCATCATAGAGTAGATACGTCTAAACATCCTGCAATGCATAAAACTGAGACTATTGATTATA
Source organism: Gammaproteobacteria bacterium (assembly GCA_045563715.1). Taxonomy (GTDB): domain Bacteria; phylum Pseudomonadota; class Gammaproteobacteria; order Magnimaribacterales; family D2472; genus SAR86A. Next base: position 754,355 of record JBJLIP010000001.1, read on the forward strand.
TTATTTTGCTTAAAGGTGATGTAACTCTAATACTTGATGAAGAGGAGGTTGATTTAAAGCCGTTTGATGTAGTTATTCAAAGAGGAACAAATCATGCTTGGGTTAATAATGGAGATGAGCCAGCTTTATTAATAGCAGTCTTAATCGATAGTAATATTAAATAGCTTTCTTAGAATCCAGCATGACCTTCCTGAATAATGTCATAATAATTTCTATCCAATAAGGAGTATGTTTTTTCCCCTGGCTTTTTAACAAAGATTTGATCATCCTTAATCTTATCTAGGTGATAAGCTTCTTCTCTTAAGTCATTTTTTTTTAATTTGAATGTTCCTGTAGTTTCAAGTTCTTCAATGATTCTTACAAAAACTGGTTGAGCGTAGCTTGGTAGTTTTTCTAGCACAAACTCAGAAAATTTATCCCACTCAAAATTATTAAGATTGCAATTGAATGCAACCATTCCAGCTCTTCCTTCACTCTGTGGAACTTTGACACCAAAAACATTAGCCATATTCACTTGATCAAACCCATTTAATATTTCAGCAACTTCATTAGTTGAGACATTTTCAGATTTCCATCTAAAAGTATCACCAACTCTGTCAACAAATTGATAATGTTGCCTTCCCAAAGCAAAACCCACATCCATAGTTCTTAAGAGATCTCCAGTATCAAACCAACGATCCCCGTCTTCAACGACATCTCTTATTATTTTCTTTTCACTTGCTTGTGCATCTGTATACCCATTATAAATTGCATTTGGACCAATCTTCATCAAGGCCAAACCCGGGGAATGATCTTTAATTTCAATATAATTTCCATTCTTATCAACTTTTAATTTATCTGCAGCTACATCATAAGCAAAAAGTTTGATATCTGTATTTGTCATGCCAATAGTTTGATCTTTGTTAAGTAGATTCATAAACATACCATTCGCTTCACTAGCCCCATATATTTCGCATATTCGATCAACATTAAATCTATTTCTAAATGTATCCCAAAGATCTGGCCTCAAGCCATTACCAACCATTTTTGAAATTGGATTATTTATCTCTTCATCACAGGGCTTTTGAAAGCTTAGATATCTACATAATTCGCCAACATAAACAAATGCTGTTGTTTTAAATTTTTGGACCTCACCCCAAAAAGATGAAGCAGAAAATTTTCGTTTAATAAAAGTAGATGCTCCTACTTGAATACATGCACATAAGCCAAGAATTAAACCAGTTGAGTGGTATAAAGGTAGACAATTATACATACAATCATCGCTAGTCAGTCTATATCCAGCCATAGTAATATTAGTAGATCCTGCCACAATTTTTACATTGGGAAATAGCGCCGCTTTTGGGACGCCAGTAGTGCCTGATGTGTATATATAGAAGGCAGTATCTCCAGCAATTACATTATTAGTTTCTTCAAGATTTAAAGATTTTGATTCATCAAGATTCTCTTTTATGTTGGTTGCCCATTCAGGACAGTTTTTTGGATTATCATCTTCAACCCATATCAAATCAGATCGTTTCGTTATGTTAATTTCTGATAAAACATCCCCTAATGAATCAGATAGCTCATCACCAAAAATACATTTTTTTGAATCAGATGTATTTATACAATGGATAAGAGGTTTTCCAGTAAGACTGGTATTAATTAATGCACCGACTGCTCCCAACTTATTTATAGCTAATAGTGAAATGACGAAATTTGGTCTATTTTCCATAAATAAAATAACTTTATCACCATGCTCTACACCTTCGCTTGAAAGTTTATTTGCAAGAATATTTGCAGCGTCATTTGTTTCTGAATACGTCCATACCTCATCTTCAAAATATAGAAAATCTTTATCACCATGCTCTTGAACTGTATCTTGAAAAGAATGCGCAAGTGATGAATTTGAATCCAACTCAGGCCATTTATATTTTAGAAGTGGAATGATGTACCTTAATTCCCCAATCACTCTAAAAAATTCTGAAATTTTTTTAAACATTTTATAAATTAAATATATATATATATATTATAATCGCAGCACACTTTTTTTTATAGGACATAATAAAATGAATAATCCATCTAATTTTGACTTTGTAGTTTATGGTGCTTCTGGTTTTACAGGAAAGCTTGTTGTTGAATATGCATTAAAACAGTATTCAGATAGTAATATTTCATGGGCTATTGCAGGAAGAAATATACAAAAACTTCAAGATTTAAAAGAGAAGCTAAACTTGCCAGAAAGCGTTGGTATTATTCAAGTCGACAGTGAAGATCAGGCCTCCATTGATAAGCTTGTTGAACAGACAAAATGTGTTTTAACAACGGTTGGTCCGTATCAATTATATGGCGATAAAGTGGTTAGATCATGCATCTCTTCTGGAACAGATTATGTTGATTTATGTGGTGAATCTGGATGGATGCATAAGATTATTGCTGAATGTTCTGACGAAGCTAAAGAATCTGGAGCAAGAATAATTTTTTCATGCGGTTTTGATAGCATTCCCTTTGATCTTGGAGTGCTTTTTGTTCAACAAGAAACAATGTCAAAACATAATAAATATGCTCCGTCTGTAAGAGGAAGGGTTAGAGATATGAATGGAGAATTTTCGGGTGGAACTGCCGCGTCCATGAAAGCTACAATGTCTTCTTTGCAATCGAATCCTGATCTTTTAAATATTCTTATAAACCCACATGCTTTATGTGAGGGTTTTCAGGGCCCCCAACAAGCAGATGATTCAAAGCCTGTCTATGATGAGGAATTAGAGACATGGGTAGCGCCATTTTTTATGGCCCCTATAAATACAAAAAATGTTCACCGTTCTAATGCATTAATGAATCATATGTATGGAAAAGATTTCCAATACAATGAAATGTGGATTTCTGGTCCTGGAGAGGAAGGCAAAGCAGTGGCAGATATGATAGCTTCTGCTAACCCAATAGGCGGTGAAGATGCACCAAAACCTGGAGAGGGACCATCAAGAGAAAAAAGAGAAAATGGTAATTATGATATTTTATTTTGCGCTGATGTCGACAATCAAGTTATTAAAGCATCTGTTGCTGGAGATATGGATCCTGGATATGGTTCAACTTCAAAAATGATTACTGAAAGCGCAGTTTGTTTAGTCAAGGAAGCAGATGATTTACCAGGAGGTATTTATACACCAGCTTCATCATTAGGAACAAAGCTAATAAAGAGATTAGAAGATAATGCTGGATTAACTTTTAAGGTTGAATAGACTTAGAGATCACCTTTTTTTCTTAGTTCAGCTCTTATTTTTGTTGCACTTATAGAGGTAATCTCTTCATCAAATACTTCTTCTTCAAAAACATAGCCTACGCCTCTTCCATAAGAAATGTTTGTGATATTTGGCACCAACATTATTTCGTAATCTAATCCCCTTTGAAAACCATCAGTTTTAAGATTTGCTTCAATATCACCACAAACATCTGACCATGAAAAAGGGTTGTCATCTTGCCCTTTACCGCCTGATGCGCCTTCTACATCTCTAACTTGAATAATTACCTGACCAGTCTTTTTTACGCATCTTTTAAATAGTTCCTGATGTCCTTTGTGCCAAGGTTGCCATCTGCCAAGCATTTGGACTGTTGGTTTTTTCCAATCAAACATTTTTTAAAATCTCTCTTGCTAATATTTTATGATTATCATCATTCATCTCGGTTATCCTGTAGTCAACATCCAATGGCTCCTCAAACATTTTATTTGTATCTTCGTATCTGCCTGACTCAATTGTATTCATCCAGATAGTAATATCAGGACCAAAATTATCTTTAGTTTCTTTGGTTGGACAAACGAAATCACATATTACTACTCTTCCACATTTTTTTTCATAGTCTGCTAAATTTTTCATTCTCAGGCTCTGTCTAATCCTTCCTTCTGGAGAAAAATCCCAATCATTTGCCATTTCTCGCACGATATCTGCGTTGTACCAGGCAGCTTCAAGTAATGGCTGCATTCTTTTTGCTAGATAAGTTTTACCACTTCCAGGAAGGCCCATAATTAATACTTTCATTGCTCTATTTTTTTAATACTAAATATTTCATTCTCAAATTCTATTACGCCTGAATTATCAATTGCTTTCCTAACTTTATTATGAAGTCTTGTATTTTTTTCCAAGACCTGAATATCTTTATCTGGTATTTGACCAACATAAACAATATTTGCCCATTTTGCATCAGTGTTGTGTCCAAATAATTCTGTAACAGTTTGATCAGGTGCTTTCTTGAAACCAAAAGAATAGTTCACTGGCCTCGCAAATGTATATTTATTTTCATTAACGAGATTACCTTTAAGATAATCAATTATATCTTTTGCAGAATTAGGAAATGCCTCTTTATCTTTGAATGCCATTTTAAGAATTTTTTGGATTGATTTACCTCCAGACGAATGTGTGACAAGAAGTTTACCGGAGTTATTTAATAAACGCATTAGAGGACCTATAACATTATTTACTTTAACTTTTACAGAAGAAGCAGCCCTGTATGCTTGGGAGGCAATAATAAGATCGTAATTATTGTTTTTGTAATCATTTTTTATGAATTGCTTTAGGTATTTTTCATTATCTTCTCTATATATACGAATTATGCATGGATTTGAATATGACGTTCTACTTTTTCTATCTATTTCAATACCCCAATTCTTCTTTATAAAGTTTCCAAGTTTGTTGCTAGTAATTTGTGAGTGAAAATCGAATGAATTGTTGCTTTTGAGAATTAAATTAAATTCTCTAATTTTCTTATTCTGTACTTTTGTTGAGCTTTCTACCAAACCTAGTTCTGAAAATTTTACATTAGTCATAGTAACCATTAAGTTAGGATGCTCAACGAACCTATCAGGCATCTTTTCTATAGTATTTTTTAAATCTTCATAACTTATTTCCTTTCCTGTTATAAGAAGGGAAGTGTATGGATGATATTTATGAAAGCTTTTAATAACATTTGATTTTATTGTCCCGTCACCAGTTCCTGCATCAAGTATTCTTAGATAAGATTTATTCTGCGAGAGACTAGCAATATGAGGATATAGCTTCAATGAAATAGCTTTCTTTTCACTGGTATTTTGAATAAATGATAAATATTTTAATCTATCATCAAAGAATCTTTTTTTTCCCATTTTTTCCCCTAAAAAACTTATTTAAATAATAATCTAAATATCGAAATAATGCATTTACTCATTCAATCTTTTCAGATTAAAATGGCATAAATTAATCTTAAGGAGAACATATGTCTGAATCAAAACTGCCTTTGATGATTGGTATTGGAACACGTATTAGAAAATCTCCTTACTATGAATCAGATTTAAAGTTCGGCGTTACTGGTTTCACAGTTTATAACAAAATGTATCTACCAACTGGTTTTTCAAGTCCAGAAAAAGAATATGAAAGCTTAATAAATGATGTAACTTTCGGCGACTTTGCTGCTGAAAGACAAATAGAAATTAATGGCCCTGACGCTCATAAGTTTGTTTGTTATGTGCAAACAAGAAATTTAGAAAAATGTGCAATAGGAGCATGTAAATATATTCTATTGACTGATATATATGGTGGAATAGTAAATGACGCATGCTTATTAAGATTGGAAGAGAACAAATTCTGGATTTCGCCTGGAGATGGTGATGTAATTTTATGGTTACAGGGCATTGCAATAAATTCTGGAATGGATGTTGCTATTCATGAGCCTGATGTCTCTCCACTGCAAATCAGTGGACCTAAGTCAGGTAAGCTTATCCAAAAACTTTTTGATGGCGAGCATGATGATTTAGGTTATTACAAAGCTAAACAAACAACTTTAAATGGCATTCCAATGGTAATAGCTAGAACTGGTTGGAGTGGTGAATTAAGTTATGAATTATATTTACAAGATAGAAAGTTAGGGAACCAGCTTTTTGAACTAGTGAATGATGCAGCAGAAGAATTTAATGGAAGGGTAATAGCGCCAAATATAATAAGAACCATCGAGGGTGGATTATTATCTTACGGTGGTGATTTTGGAAGAGAGCATAACCCTTATACAATTGGATTAGGTAGACTTGTTGATCTTGATCAAGAAATTGACTTTATTGGCAAGGAGGCTCTTAAAGCTATTAAAGAGAAAGGCCTGACAGAAAAGTTAGTAGGCATTGAGTTAGAAGGAGAACCGATTATAAAGGCTCCAGAAAATTTCTGGGAAGTTAATAATATAGATAATAAAAAAATTGGTAGAGTTTCAAGAGCATTCCATTCTCCTAGGCTTAAAAAGAATATTGGATTGGCAATTGTTGATATTAATTATGCTGAAGAAGAAACAAAATTTTCTGTTGCAACACCAAATGGGGATCTACAATCAGTGGTTGTTTCTATGCCTTGGTTTGAGGCTGATAAGGATACCCATTTAGATTAAATATGAATATTAAATATAATCTATTACTTTTATTTATTACTTTACCCATGATTTCATTTGCTGACATTTCAAATAATCCATCTAGTTGGTATGTTGTTACCGATCAAGTTATGGGTGGTAAATCAGAATTAGAGGCTGGTTACGACGATGGAGTCTTTAGCCTAAATGGTTATGTTACTACTGTTAATAATGGAGGTTTTGTGAGATTGGCGCATAGACCAAAAAATATTGATAAAGATGTTAAAGGAATTCGTTTCATGGCAAAAGGAAATAGTGAAATATATGAAGTTCATGTAACCATGCAAGGTTTAAGAATGCCGCCATGGGCTTACCATAGCTCAACCTTTGAAGTAACCACTAAATGGCAAATCTTTGAAATTAACTTTTCAGATTTTGAAAAAAAATCTGGAATTTCAAGAAATCTCAAACCTAGCAATATAAGGGATATTAGTTTTGCTGGATATGGAAGAGAATTTAATGTCGACCTTAAAATAAAAGATATAAGCTTTTATTAAAAAATGTTTTCATCACAAGATAAACTTTTCATGAAAAGAGCAATTGACCTGGCCAAAGAATGCATTAATGACGAGGAGGTTCCTGTAGGGGCTGTAATAGTAAAACATGGAAAAATAATAGGTGAAGGAAAGAATAGGGTAATTCACGAAAATGACGTGACCTCACACGCCGAAATAAATGCAATAAGAAATGCATCCAAGAATATAAAAAATTACAGGCTAAATAAATGTTCTATGTATGTAACATTAGAGCCTTGTCATATGTGTGCAAAGGCTATTGTAGATGCAAGATTGGATTCAGTGATTTTTGCATCATCAGAACCAAAAACCGGCAGTGTGATTTCCATTGATAATTTTTTTGATAAGAAAGAGTTAAACCACAAAATTAAATATCGATATGGATTATTGGATGAGGAAAGCTCCTCGCTTCTAAAAGATTTCTTTATATCTAAGAGATAGGTAAGTTTTTTCTCATACTAGTGTGAGGAATTCCTGTATCTGAGCCATTATATATTTTTGTTGTTTTGTATCCTGAAGTCTCATAAAAACCTATAGCGTGATCTCTTGCATTTAAAACTATCTTTTTAGCATTATTTTCTCTTGCACTCTCTTCAAGTAATCTTAGGATTTGCTTACCAATTCCAGTTCCTTGAAGATTTTCTGAGACAGCCATATACCTAATTTGCGCCTCATCTCTATTATTAAAATGAAGTCTTCCGCATGCAATAATTTTTTTATTTATAACACCAATTAAATGAAATGCGGATTCTTCATATTTGTCTTTTAGAGAAGTTATGTCCTTCCCAATTGGCTTTCGAAGAATCTCCCACCTAAATAAATCATATTCTTTAAATTCAATTTGATTTGAAGGACTTTTAAAAATTACCTCATTCATTGAGATCGAGCCATATCGGACAATGATCAGAGGGTTTTTCCATAGCACGAGCATCATGATCGATACCAACACCATTAATTAAATTTTTAAGATTTTCTGACAACATAATATGATCTATTCTTAATCCTCTTTTTGGATTTTGATCAAACATTCTTGATCTGTAATCAAACCAAGAATAAGTTGATGAATCGTCAGGATGTATCTCCCTCCACGTATCAACAAATCCTAGATCTTTTATACTATTCCACATTTCTCTTTCCTCGGGTTGAAAAGATGTTTTACCATCTCGCAACCATCTTTTAGCATTTTCTTCCCCTATACCTATATCAATATCCTCTGGAGAAACGTTAAAGTCTCCCATGACGATTAGATTTGTAAAATTCTTTTTAACATCAATAATATGTTCTTTTAGATCTTGGTAATATTTAACTTTTTTAGGAAACTTTGTTTCATGTTTAATATTTTCACCTTGAGGAAAATAACCGTTCATAATTACCAATTCTTTATTGCCATATTTAAATATGGATTGTATAAACCTTTTTTGATCATCTTCAGTATCATTTTTAAAACCTTTTACTGTACTTATAGGTTCTTTTTTACTTAATATAGCAACGCCATAGTGGCCCTTTTGACCGTGGAACTCTACATGATAACCAATACTATTGATTAACTCGATTGGAAAATCTGGATCATTTACTTTAGTTTCTTGAAGACCAATTACATCAGGATCAATTGTATCCCTCAAGAACTCTATTTGATGAGGCCTTGCACGAATACTATTAATGTTAAAAGATACAACCTTCATAATTATTTAATAAAAGATAATATAGTTTTTTTACTAAAATTTAAGTAATCATTCATTATATTTGTTGACTCTATTAATTGATAATCAGTTTTAAGGTTGATTGAGTTGGTATTGATGTCATTTTCATTTTCATTAAACTCTTCAAGTTCATCATATGTAATAAAAACGTCAAGGCCAATTGCCAACCTTCTTTCATTTTCAATTTTTAAGAGCCAGTTTTTTCTGAGCTCTTTTTGCAGCTCTCTATCTTCAATTTTTAGACTTAAAAGCTTTTTATTTTTATTAAGATCATATCTATTTCTTATTTTTTTTAGATAATTAAGATTAGGTTCATCTATTAAACGATATTCAAATTCCATAACAATTTGGTCAAATATTTCGTTATCAATAATAAATTTATTATGCCTAAAAGGCTTAATAACATCCCATGACAATGCGGTTGGGTATGAACTTTCACCAACAGTGCTTATATCCCACGTGCTAGGAAGTTCTATGTCAGGAACAACTCCTTTATTTTGTGTACTCATCCCATTGACTCTATAATATTTTGATTCAGTTATCTTAATCTGACCTTCAGAAAGATCTTCTAGACTCTGAACTGTTCCTTTGCCAAATGTCCTATGTCCTACTATTATCCCCCTTCGATAATCCTGTATAGCTCCAGCAACAATTTCAGAAGCCGATGCAGAATATCTATTCACTAATACGATTAACGGCTTGTTCCATACCTGAACAGCTTTATTATCTCCATATGGTTGTATGTAACCTCTTTTTTGTTTTACTTGAACAGTAGGTCCAGAAGAAACAAAAAGACCAATAATTTTATTAGCTTCAATTAGGGCTCCACCGCCATTGTTTCTTAAATCAAGTATTACAGCATCAACCTCAGATGAGTTGAATTCTTGAAGGATTTTTTTTACGTCATTGCTGCTACTTCTAAAATCTTTAATTCCTTTTTGGTACTCATCAAAATCTATATAAAAGGAGGGTAGGTCTATTATTCCAATCTTATTATTGCTTATATTAATTACCTCTGACTTCGCTGCTCTGTCCTCTAATTTTATTTCTTCTCTTTTCAAAGTTATTAACTTCCTTGCATCGTTTTCAGAGTCAAAAGAAATAAATTCTATCTCAACTTTAGAGCCAGCGTTGCCCCTAATCAAGTCAACAACCTCATCTATTCTCCAGCCTACTACGTCAACAAATTCTTCTGAATCTTCTTGTCTTATCTTTGCGATTCTGTCTTCTGGCTTTATCTTTCCAGATTTTTCAGCTGGGCCACCAGGCACTAAACTTATTATCTTTGTATAGTCATCTTCAACACCAAGCAGGGCACCTATGCCATTAAGTTTTAAACTCATATTTAAATCAAAATCTTCTGCTGATCTTGGAGATAAGTATGAAGAATGAGGATCAAATTGATTACTTAATACATTTATGGCTAATGAAAAGATATCTTCTTCTTTTTGTTGATTTATTCTTCTTATTCTATTTTCATATCTTTTAATAAGATCTCCATTAGGCTCAGAACTTGATGAATCTGAAGTCCTTGCAATTAATAAATCATTTTTGGTCTCTAATCTCCATACTTCTTTTAGGCTATCACTAGATAATGCCCATTGATTATCTTCATAAAAAATATCTAAATATTCATCTTTATTAAAATCAAAACTATCTTCTTGGACTAACTCGATTTGATATTGTGAAAATTGAATAAGTTTTTTGAAGTATAAGTTTATCAAATCATATCCGAGCTCTATATCAAAATCATTATCATTTCGTCTACTTGATTTTTCTAAGAAATCATTTACTTCGTTTATGGTGAAATAGCTTCTGTTTTTATCAAGTTTTTCTATAATTGCTTGAATATACTTCTTATTAAAATCAGTCTTATCAATGCTGTCTTGAAAATGGTCTCTTTGTAATATCCAATAAATTTCGTTACTGAGATTCTTTTTGTTTTCACTTATCTCGATTGATTTATATTCATAGGCAAAAACATTAATTGTTAAAATACAAATAAAGAAATATAAATATTTCATAGACTTTATAAACCCTGAACTTGAGCTGCTTCTTTTCTAACTATTTCAGGAGATCCTAAAATATGTCTGTTAAGCCCAATTCTTTTAAACCAATAATGTAACCCTAAAAGATCAGTAAATCCCATGCCGCCATGAACTTCGGTTGATTTTTTTGATACCATTTTTGAGATTTCAGAAACATGTGATTTAGCATGACATGCCATCAATCTAGAATCCTTCTCATTATTATCAAAGCTATGCGCTGCATGCCAAACAAGTGAATAACATGGTTCTAATTCAGCAGCCATTTCTGCACACATATGTTTCACAGCTTGAAAGCTTCCTATCACTCTATTAAATTGCTTCCTTTCTTTAGAATATTCAACCGCTTTATCAAGCATAGATTGTGACGCTCCAATTGAATCAGCTGCTAGAATAATTCTACCTGCATCTATTGATTGATTAATAGCTGTAGAGGAATTTTCTGAGTTTTCTAAAATTTCCACAGGGGTGTTATTAAAATGCATCTCTTTATATGTTCTTGTTTTATCAACAGTTGTTAGTTCTATAGCATCTATTCCTTGAGAATTTAAACAAACTATTCCAATTTTGCCGGTATTATTACAAATCATTACATGTGAAGCATATTCATGATCTATAACAAATAATGTTTTACCACTTACTTTATTTTTTGAGAATGTTAAACCACTGGAATCTCTTGAGCCAAAGTATTCTGAAAATCCAACAGCAAAGTTTATAGAGTTATTAGACATTCCTTCAAAAAATCTATTTTTTTGCTCTTGATTGGCTCCATGTTTTATAGCAGTAGGGGCTAGAACATAAGGACCAGTATATGGTAATGGTGCAACACAAGCGCCAAGACTTTGGCTAATTGCAACTGCAAATAATAAATCCAATCCAAGACCACCATTTTCTTCAGGGATTAAAATGTTATTAATTCCTAAATTTATTATGCCTTGATGAAGTTCATCTTTAATGTTCTGATTATTCCCATCAGCTATCTTTTTAATGACATCAAGTGGCGCTTCAGCATCTAGAAATTTTTTTACATTGTCTTGAAAAAATACTTGATCCTCTGATAACCCAAAATACATCTTAAGCTCCTTGTTGTACTTTTGGCTCTTTTGGCATGCCCAGGCCTCTCTCAGAAATAATATTTTTTTGAATTTGGCTAGTCCCACCCCCAATTATCAAACCTAAAAAATACATATATCCAATTTGCCAAGAGCCACCATCTCTCAAATTAGGACTATTTTCATATAGCGTTCCCAATTCACCCATAACATCTATTGCAAAACCTTCTAGCTCATGTCTTAATTCTGTTCCAATAAGTTTTTGTAACATTCTAGCTATTTTTACATCCTGACTCTTATTTAATTTTGCAGATAAAACTCTTAGTGAGTTAGATTGGAACGCAATTACTTTAGCTTGAATCCTCATAAGTTTGTCTCTATAAATTTCATTATTAATAGCTTTCTCACCATTAATAGTTTCATTCTTCATCCTTTCAATAAGTGAATTTAATCTATTCATCATTGCATTTGGGTCGGAGAGCGAGCCCCTTTCATGACCAAGTGTTGCGTTTGCTACAGCCCAACCTTCACCTCTTTTTCCAATAATATTATTCTCTGGTATTGTCACATCTGTAAAAAAAACTTCATTGAATCCTGCATTAAGTGTCATATCAACTAATGGCCTAATTTCAATTCCAGGAGTATCCATCGGTATTAATAAGTAACTTATTCCTGCATGTTTAGAAGCCTCAGGCTCGGTTCTTACTAGACAAAACATCATTTGCGAAAACTGCGCGGTACTTGTCCAAATCTTTTGCCCATTAATTACCCAATTCCCATCAATTAATTCTCCTTTGGTCTGAAGACTTGCCAAATCACTTCCAGCATTGGGTTCAGAATATCCCTGGCACCATATAATCTCTCCATTTAATGTTGGCCTAATGTATTGTTTTTTTTGTTCTTCCGTTCCAAGTTCTAAAAGAGTTGGCACTAACATATCTATACCTTGACCACCCATTGGAGGAGGGGTATTTGTTTTAGCAAATTCTTCCGCAATGATTCTACTTTTAATTATGTCACTATCACCGCCATAACCACCATATTCCTTGGGAATTGATCTAGCAAAATAGCCTTTTTCTATGAGAAGTTTTTGCCAATCCGACCTCTTCATTTTAATTTCACCAGATTTAGATCTGTCTGATAAAGGTACTTTTGATGATTCCAAATGTACCCCAGAATATTCTTTACAGAATTTTTTTACTTCATCTCTAAAATTTTTGTATTTAGGCCCAAAATTTAAGTCCATAATATTTCCTAATTAATCCCAATTTGGCTTTCTTTTTTCAAGAAATGCAGCTATTCCTTCTTTAGCATCTTCGCCCTCAAAACATTTTGCAATTTGTTTCTTTAAGTATGGAAGTGCTTCATTAAAACTTTGTGAATCTTGCTTTTCGTATGCTTCAAGACCAAACTGCATTGTTCCTGGCGCTAAACTTGCAAGTTCTTTTGCTAGTTTATCAACTTTTTCATCAAGTTCTTCATTTTTAACTGACTCATTTATTAAACCCCATTCTTCGGCTTTTTTTGAATCAATTGGATTACCTCTCATTATAAAATCAAGTCCTGCTCTTTTGGGCATTACTCTAAATAAGCCGGCCATGACCATGAATGGCCATAATCCTCTATGAATCTCAGGCGCTGAAAAAGTTGCCTCATTAACCGCTATTGCATGGGAGGAATTAGCCACAATTAAGAGTGCTCCTGCAAGAACTGATCCTTGTATTTTACAAATTACGGGTTTGTATAAATGTCTTAACGAAAGACTTATATCATCTGCATTATCAAGCTTTGGAACATTTGATTCAGATTGAGTTCTTGATAAATCTGCACCTGCACAAAAAATGTCACCATTTGCTGCAAAGACAACCACTCTAATAGTTTTTTCTTGTTTTGCATATGCTAGGGCATAATTAATCTCATTAAGCATTGCATCATTTAGCGCATTCTTTTTCTCAGGTCTGTTAAGCGTGATTGTCATAATATTATTTTTAATTTCTAGTTCAGTAGCTATGAAATTAAGACCTTCTAATGATAGTTTTTGCATTTCATAAATCTCCAATGATGCTTTGAGGAACTTTAATTTTTTTTGCTCTTAGATATTCACCTAATGATTTTGCTTGGCCGTCTTTCCTATTATTAGAAGAAACCCCGTCTTCCAAAATTTCATTTATATAAAAATTTAGAGAATTTATATTAGATAATTCATATCTTTCAATTTGAAAATCGTCTAGATCTGGTAATAGTTCTTTAAGTTTTTCTACTGTTAAAAACTCATGAAGAAATGAAAAAGCATAGGAATTTTTAGCCCACACCCCTAAATTTGCGCAACCTCCTTTATCTCCAGATCTAGTTCCATAAATATCGCCAAAATATATTTCCACCTGATCCTTTAAGTCAACTTTTTCAAGTTTAATTAGCTCTTTTTGGTAATAAATATCTTCAAGGCCTAGCTGGCTAGTTGGCAGAACTTTAATGCTCTTCCCATCGATATGAACAATCTCTTCAATGTGCTTGCTGCTAACAAGAGTAGGCCAATATACAATTACAGGCCCACTAGATTTGCCTCCCTTTTGAGCAAAAAACCCTGGTATATTTGCCAACGCAAGTTCAATAATTTTGGCACTAAAAAGCCTACCCACTAGATTAGGATCTATTGATTTTACTGAAATCTCTAGTGAAGCCATTGCTTCTTCATTGGTCTTTGCATCATCTTTATCTGTTCTATGTAATTGAATTGATACGTCATCGAATTGATCTCTACCCCCAACAGATTCAAATAATGTATCTATAAAAACTTTTGCTTTATCCTCAATATCAAGGCCTGTAAGAATGATTTCCATTCCATTTCTATATCCACCTGAAAGATTTATGCATACTTTATGTTCTTTTGGAGGTGAGCTTCCCCTACAACCAGATACATATACTCTGTCTTTTTCAATGTCTTCAATTTTTAATGTATCAAAATGTGCAATTACATCTGGGTTGATATATGCGGGTGAGCTAATTTCATACAAAAGTTGAGCTGTTACAGTGCCTGTCGAAACCAATCCCCCAGTCCCAGGATGTTTTGTTATATAAAAATTTCCATCTTCTTGAATCTCTGCTATTGGATAACCTACATTATTAAAACTTGGAACCTCTTTAAAAAAAGCATAATTTCCTCCTGTTGCCTGACATCCGCATTCTATAATATGGCCTGCAGCTAATGCTCCTGCCAAACAATCATAGTCATCTCTTTTCCAATTAAATCTCCATGCTGCAGGACCTATAACCACTGCGGCATCTGTTACTCTTGGACAAACGACAATATCTGCATCATTATCTAGTGCCTCTTTAATACCCCAGGCTCCTAAATATGCATTTGCTGTCAATGGATCATATTTTGAGGCATCTAAAGATATTTTTTTATCAATATTTAAAAATTTTTCACCTTTTTTATTGAGTTGAGAAATTCTTGGCATCAAATCATCGCCATCTATGTAAGCAACTTTTAAATCAATAGATAATTCATGCAATATTTTTTCTATTTCAGAGGCCATTGATTTAGGATTAAGACCGCCTGCATTACTGACAATTTTGATATTTTTTTCTTTACAGGTTGCAGCAACCTCCTTTATTTGTTTCAGAAATGTTCCAACATATCCTTTATCATCGCCTCTTTGAAGTTTTTGGCCATACAAAATTGCCATTGTAAGCTCTGCTAGATAATCTCCAGTGAGAACATCAATTGGCCCACCTTCAACCAATTCTCTAGCTGCAGATAACTTATCACCATAGTAACCACTGCAGTTAGCAATTTTTATAACTTGCTTATTCATTAATTTTTTAACTTGATGCCATTTAAGATAATGCCAGTTATAGAGTTTGCAGATTCTTCAGGAGAAGTGTTGATTAAACGCCTGTTTTTTTCTTTTAAAAACTCTCTCCCAATGCCACTAAAGAGTATTGAAAATGCCTTAGTATCAATTTTTTTTATTTCTTTTATTTCCATTGCATCATTTAATAACTTTTGAGTGTAATTGGAAATAAAATTTACATGATAGTCAGCCATTTTTTGTGAATAATTTATTTTCTCAATATCTTTTAAGAAAGTATTGAATTTTGGACCAACAGCCTCGTTTACAATATACAAATATTTTTCTAATTTTTCTATCGGGGACTCAATATTTGATACAGAATCTAGAGCATGCTTGCCTAATCTCATTAATATATTATCCATTGTCATTAAAATAAGCTCATCTTTGCTAGGAGCAATTTCATAAAGCGTTCTTAGTGAGATTTTTAATCTTGATGCGATTTCAGACATTGTTATTTCAGGGACTCCCTTTTCAAACAGCTTTTCAAGATTTTCAACAGTTTCGTGATGCTTTTTTGTAAAAAACTTAGTCCTTTTATTTATAACATTATTTTGATATTCAATTTTTTGCATAAATTATTTAACAACCATAAGAAGGGCGCCATTCTCGACTTGATCATTTATTGATATTAAAAGTTCAGACACTATTCCATCTTCAGATGCTTTAATTGAATGTTCCATTTTCATAGCTTCAAGAATTACCAGAGTATCCCCAGCCTTTACTTTTTTACCTTTTTTAACTTTTATGTCTATAACCTTTCCAGGCATAGGCGCAATAAGACCTCCAGCAGTAACTTCTAATCCCGGTATTGTGAATTTAGGCTTTACATCTAGCATCACATCACCAAAAGGCATATGAACTAAGATTTTATTGTCACATAAGGTGATATTTGATGAATGTCTTTTGCCATCAAACATTACATCGATACTATGATCATCAAAAGAATAAATTTGTCCTACTTTATTATCTGCAAAACTAAACTGACCATCTCTTTTTTTTGTATATTCAACTATTAATTCCTTGTTTTCATATTCAAAAATTATTTTTTGTTTTGGCAATCTTCCATTTGTCCAACCAGAAGGCATAAATTTTGCAACTCTTGCTCCATCTCTATTTTTAATTTGAATCCAAAGAGCAGCAATAGCAGCAACATGCTTCAATTCATCTTGAGTAATAATAAGCTTTCTATCCGGATTTACTTTTTCAATAAAGTCGGTTGTGGTGTTGCCTTTAATAAAGTCGGGTGATTTTAGACAGTTTACTAAAAAATCTCTATTTGTTTTCACACCGCCAATATGAGCAGATTCAAGCGCCTTGGCTAATTTGCTTGCAGCATCAATCCTATTTGGAGCAAATGAAATAACTTTTGCTAGCATTGGATCAAAGTCTGTGCCCACCACAGTTCCCCTAGTCACACCAGTATCCCATCTAGCCTCAGCAGATTCATTTTTTTCAAAGGCAATTAAAGTCCCGATCTCAGGAAGAAAATTATTATTTGGGTCTTCTGCGTAAAGTCTGGCTTCAATGGATGAGCCATTCCATGAAACATCGCCTTGATTAAATTTTAATGATTCTCCTCTAGCAATCTTGAGTTGTTCACAAACTAAGTCTATTCCAGTCACTTCTTCTGTAACAGGATGTTCTACTTGCAATCTTGTATTAACCTCTAAGAACCAGAATTCATCAGTTTTATCATCAAAAAGAAACTCAACAGTGCCAGCTGATTCATACTTGATTTTTTTAGCTAATTTAACAGCAGCCGCACCCATTTTTTCTCTTATGCTATCTGAAATTCTAGGAGACGGAGATTCTTCGATTATCTTTTGATGCCTTCTTTGTATTGAACATTCTCTTTCTCCAAGATGAACAACGTTTCCATGTGAATCCCCTAAAATTTGTATTTCTATATGACGAGACTTTTCAACGTATCTTTCAATAAAAATTCTGTCGTCATTGAAACCATTTTTTGCTTCTCTTTGAGCACTTAAAATAGATTCTTTTAAATCCTTTTCTTTTTCAACAATTCGCATTCCTTTTCCACCTCCACCAGCCGCTGCTTTGATTAATAGTGGATAACCAATACTTTTAGCTTCATTTGTCTTTGATGTCATTGGAAGGGTTGGCACATTTGCTTTTTCAGCAAGCATTTTAGCTTTTAATTTATCTCCCATTACAGAGATAACGTGAGGAGATGGACCAACCCAGATAATACCTTCTTTTTTTACTTTTCTAGCAAATGTGGCATTTTCTGATAAAAATCCATAGCCTGGATGTATTGCTTGAGCATCTGTCCTTTTGGCAGCATTGATTATCTGTTTTGGGTCAAGATATCCACCATCACTTAATCTAATAGACTCATCAGCTTGTTTTACAAATAATGCATCTTTATCTGCATCAACATATACAGCAATGGATCTTATACCCATTTGTTTTGCAGTTTTTATTACTCTGCATGCGATTTCACCCCTGTTAGCAATTAGTAATGAGTTAAAAATCATAGTCTAAACACCCCGTACTCTTTTGCTCCTTCTATTACATTATTGCTTACAATGGACAAACAAAAACCTATAACATCCCTTGTATCCCTTGGATCAATAATCCCATCATCTGTTAGCATGCTGCTTGCAACCAAACCATGAGATAATTTTTCAAGGTAATCAATGACCATTGCCTTTAATTGTTCATCAGCTTTTTCATCAAAAGGCTTTCCATCTCTTTTTGCTTTTGCTTTTCTTACAATTGACATAACACCGGCCATTTGCTCTGGACCCATTACTGCAATTTTGGCTGTTGGCCATAAAAATGTGAATCTATTATTAAATGCTTTACCTGACATTGCATAGGTCCCAGCACCATATGATGCACCAACTATAAATGTAATATGAGGCACCATTGAATTCGAAACAGCGTTAATCAGCTGAGAGCCTTTTTTAATTATTCCTTGTCTTTCAAAATCTTTTCCAACAAGAAATCCTGTTACATTATGCAAAAATATTAATGGTATATTTCTTTTATTGCATAATTGTATAAAACTTGCCCCTTTCTCTGCTGATTCTGGGTAGATTGGACCATTATTTCCGATTATCCCTATTTGATAGCCATGAACAGATGCCCAGCCACATACTAGCGATGATCCATATAATGGTTTAAATTCTTCAAATTTTGACCCATCAACAAATCTTGCAATGATTTCTTTTATGTCAACTGCAGATTTTAGATCTTCACTTAAGATTCCCAATAGCTCCTCTTTATCATAGACAGGTTCAGAAGATTCTATTTTTGGTTCGGGTCCTTCTTTAGACCAATTAAGATGTGAAACCACTTCTCTACATATTCTTAAAGCATCCATCTCATCCTCAGCTAAATAATCAGAAAGGCCTGAGATTTCTGAATGCATTTGTGCTCCTCCAAGCGTTTCATCATCTGACTCTTCTCCTGTTGCCATTTTTACAAGGGGGGGCCCTGCAAGAAATGCTTTTGATTGATCTTTAATAAAAATATTATAATCAGACATCCCAGGTTGATATGCACCACCAGCCGTAGATGAACCAAAAACAACTGAAATGACTGGTATTCTCAATTTAGAAAGTTCTGTCATTTCGTAAAAAAATCTTCCTGTTGATGCAAAATGGCCTTGTTGAAGAGTGGGTGCTATTGATGGATTATCACCATCGCCTGAATTAGATACACTTAAATCTCCACCTGCAGATTCAACAAAACTAATAAAAGGTATTTTATTTTCTCTTGAAATTTCTTTTGCTCTTTTCCATTTCTCTCCAACATAAACAGTCATTGCTCCAGCTTTAACAGTCGGATCATTTGCAAATATTACACACTCAACCCCAGAAATAATTCCAACTCCTGATACACACCCACCACCAACATTATAATTATTGGTTCCGTAGGCCGCGAATGGTTGTATTTCTAAAAATGGACTATCTTCATCTAAAACATTCATCACTCTCTCTCTTACGGGCATCTTTCCTCTTTTTGCTAATCTTTCGTGGTGATGAATTCCTCCACCAATTTCGGCAAGATCAAGTAGGCCTTCTAGAAAATCAAGCTTTTCTAGCATCATTTCTTTATTCTTAAGATATTGTTCTGATTTAATATCTAAACTTGATTTAAACATAGGCGAAATATTTTTTGATTTCATAGTTTTATATTTGTTTGAACATAATGGTAATATAATATCATTAATATTACCACTGTTAGGATGTAAAATAACATTTCAAATAATCAAATTACTAAAATGATAAAAATTTACGCAACAGAAAACTCAAGAGCAATGCGGCCGATATGGACTGCTGAAGAGATGGGACTAGATTATCAATTAAACATGATGCCATTCCCTCCGCGAGTCTTCATGAAAGAATATTTAGACGTCAATATTCTTGGTACTGTTCCATATTTGATAGACGGCAATATTGAAATGACTGAATCGGTAGCAATCTCTCAATATCTTGTAGAAAAATATGGGCCTACCGACCTTCAGGTCAAATCAAATGAAAAAGACTATCCGTATTATTTAAATTGGTTATTTCATTCTGATGCAACTCTTACTTTTCCACAAACCGTTGTTCTAAGATATAAGTTTCAGGAGCCTGGAGTTGCTGATGCTGCTGTAGAGGGTTATAGCAGGTGGTTTGTATCAAGATTAAAACTTTTAGAAAAATCATTAGAGAATAAAGAGTATTTATGTTCAAATCGTTTTACTTTAGCTGACATATGTGTAAGTTATGCAATAAATCTTGCTGAAGCTCTTGGTATTGAACAAGCTCTTAAACCAAATATAAAAAGATGGTCAGAAAATCTTTTTTCAAGACCAGCATTTATAAAAAGCAAAGGTTATAAATATGAAGAAAATAAATAAGCTTTTAGTATGCTTTCTTATTAGTTTTATAACTAATATTTTTGCAAATCAAACCAATCATATTCAAACAATATACTTAGGTTCTGGATGTTTTTGGGGAGCAGAAAAAGGTTATGAATCTTTGGAGGGAGTTGTTAACGCAGAATCTGGATATGCAAATGGTTACGGTATTAAACCCAACTACAGATCAATAATTGAATATAAAAACAAATATAATGAAAACAATTATGCCGAAGTTGTTAAAGTTAGCTTTAATAGTAATGCAATAACTCTTGAAGAAATACTAAAACATTTTTTTGAAACACATGACCCAACTCAATTAAACAAACAAGGTAATGACGTTGGAACTCAATACAGATCCACAATTCTATTTTTAAATGATAATCAAAAAAACATTGCATCGGGAATAATTAAAGACTACCAAAGGCTTCTTTTCGCAGCTGGTTTCGGAAAAATAAAAACCAAATTAGAACCATTAGATAATTTTTATATTGCTGAAGAGTACCATCAAGATTATTTAAAGAAAAACCCCAATGGCTATTGTCCTGATTTGTCTACTGGCATTGTTTTTTCTGACCAAGAAAAAAATCTATTAAATAATGAATATCTTTTAGTAGGCAAACATATTTTAATTTTAGATTCTCAAACTTACTGCCCTTATTGTGAAAAGCTAAAAGAAAATGTAACAAATGACTACAAGGGGAATATTCCATTGTCTTACAGAACATCAGATCAATTGCATGGTTTGAAAATAAAATCTCCTACCTGGGCAACACCCTCAATTCTTTTTATTGAAAATGGTAAAGAGATATTTGGATATCAGGGTTATGTTGCACCCAAGGAATTTTATCAATTACTTGGAAAATTTAAATTAGGTGATACAGAGGCTTATGATGTGGCTTTTAATAAAGGAACGGACTCAAGGTTTTGCAAAGAATATCAAATATTTAAAGATACTCCTGATGGGTTATTTATTGATAAATTGAGTGGAGAGCCATTATTTGATACCAAAGATAGATTTGTTTCTAGATCAGGCTGGCTTTCATTTACAAAACCTATTGATGGTTCTGTATATGAATTACCTGATAACAGCTATGGAATGCGAAGAACAGAAATACGATCAGTATCCTCTGATATACATCTTGGTCATGTTTTTGATGATGGGCCAAATGGAATGCCAAGATACTGTATAAATGCCACAGTGCTTGAATTTATTGAAAGAGAGAAAATTAGTAGCTAATTCCGTAACCAAATTCATATGTCGGATTAAGCGTATCATCAGGTAAATCTTCTTTTTGATTAAGAACAGCCTCCATAGAGGAGGGTATCTCAAATGGGAGTTTTCCAGATGGATTGAATCTTCCGTATATGCCTTCAAAAATTACCTGATCTGAAACTCCAAATGTTCCAATAAGACTAGATGTAGACTTTTTTATATCACCTAAAATTGCTGGCCTATTTAAATCTACAATAACAATTAATTCTTTTTCTTTAGAGTATTCTTTAATTTTATTTATTATGTTTCTATTGAACCTGAGATCTCCATTTGGAAAAAGTTTGCTGAGGAAATTATCGAACATTCTATTAAGACCTGATTCTTGATTTTCATTAAAAACAGTATGCACATACATTATGATTACATCTGCATCGCTCGATTTTTTAACTACATTGCCAAATTTCTGAGCAATGTTTTTATCCAGACCGTCAACAAAAACTTTATTTTCTTTCTTGAGTGGTAATATTCCGTTGTTCTCTAGCAAAACCAATGACTTTCTTTGCGCATCAAGACCAGCATCAATATTTTTTAAAGTATTAACTTTATGTTGGACATTAGTTACATCCACATATGGATTATCGAATAAACCAAGATCAAATTTATTTATTAATATTCTTCTTACCGAATTATCTATTCTGCTTTCAGGAATTTTATCTTCTTTAACTAGTTTAATTAAATATGAAGTATCAGCTTCACCACCAAACTGATCTATACCTGCATTGATTGATTTTTCATACCTTTGCTCTATTGAAAGATCATCAACTCCCCAGTGCCTACCTGTAATTATTCCCCAATCAGAGCATATAACTCCATCAAATCCGATATCTTCTCTTAGTAAGTCAGTAATAATATATCTATTAAATGCCATAGCAACATTTTCTTCGGTTTGATCAACCGGTATACCGTAATAAGGCATTATTACTTTAAGATTGTTATTAATAGCCTCTTTAAAGGGTATTAAATGATAATCAAAATTATTACCTGGATAGGTCTGATCCTTTCCGCTATACAAGTGAGCATCAAGCCCATCTTTCTGAGGCCCCCCTCCTGGAAAATGTTTAACCATTGTTAATACACTATTATGATCTATTTTATTGCCTTGAAAACCATCCATATAAGCAATAGTCATTTGACTTGATATTTCTGCGCTAGAGCCGAAAGTGCCAAAGTTTCTAGCCCATCTTGGTTCAGTTGCAAGATCAGACATTGGATGAAGAGCAGTCCTAATACCTACCGCTAGATATTCTTCTTTTGCTATTTCAGCAAATTCTTTAACAATAGCTGGATCATTAGTGGCTGCAAATCCAAGCTGAGAAGGCCATTTTGAAAACCCATCAACTGAAAAAGACGCAACTCCGCCTCCTTTTGCAACTTCGTGAATTGGATCAGAACTAATTGTTACAGGAATACCCAATCTTGTTTTAGATGCAACCCTTTGAAAATTATTGATCTTTTTTGCAAGATTTTCAGGGCTTGGATTACCATACAAATTAAAATGAGAAATATTGTCAAATAAAATTTGAGATTCAGTTAGTTGATTTCCTCTGATGGCTATTTCATAAATTAACATCCATATATCTGGATTTAGTGTAAATGGAGGATGAAACATTTGTCCTACCTTTTCTTCAAGAGTCATTTTTTTGAGAAGATCTTCAGTGCGAACCTTAGAATCTAATCTATGATCTTCGTAAGCATCCAAAATATTATTTTTATTTAAATCTCTAAATTCATAACCATCAACATTAAGAAATTTAACATCTTCATATTGAGCATTTTTAATTTTTATTTTTTCTATAGGATTTAGATAATCCAGAGATATATATAAAACTGAAAAAATAAGTAACAGACCAGTGTACTTAAGAAATACCCTTATCATAAAATACAAGATATTGAATTATCATTATGCGTCAAAAAAGTTATTTATTCTCTCATAAGACTCAACAAATTCTTCTTTAAATTTTTGCACGGTTTGTCCAGCGCTTATTGTTTCATCTACCAAACCAATTCCTTGACCAACCCAATATGTTTCTAGTTGTTTAGCTCCTTCATGTCCAATAGCTGCCTGATCAGCTACTTTTTTGAGCGCAGGCTCACTGACCATTGTTTGGAGTGGCATTGGTAAAGGCTCAGGAGCATTTTTATCTTCCCATGCCTCAACCCATGGCGATGTCAATTGTCTAGAATGTTTTCCAGTCCTACTTTTTGATCTAACAGTATGACTTGAAGATGCTGCTACTAATTTTTCTTTTATATTGTCTGATGTTTCAGCTTCTGTGGTTGGAAGAAAAACTGATGCGCACCAAACACCATCAGCACCCATAGCCATTACTCCTGCCATTTGTTCACCTGTGCAAATACCCCCAGCAGCAAGAATTGGTACATTCCCATAAGGCTTAAGCGCTCTTCGAACCTCTGGAACTAAAACCATGGTTGATACACTCCCGCAATGACCGCCACCCTCTGTTCCTGATACAACAATAATATCTACTCCAGCTTCAGCTTGTTTAACGGCATGCTGTTTAGCACCAACAAGTGCTGCTACTGGGACATTATTTTCCTTCCCCATATCTAACATCCATTTAGGAGGAACACCTAAAGCGTTAGCTACAAGGCCGATAGGATGAGAAAAAGCAACATCTAAAACTTCTTTGGCTCCGTCAAGACCTGCACCCAATACTTGATTTGAACCTTGTTCTGCGTTTTGCGATTCTGCATCACCTCTAAGATCTGATGAATCAATATCATGTTGATCAAGAATATCTGCTCTAAACTCTCTATGTTCTTGGGGGATCATGGCTCTAAGATCATCGGTTGTAAGATTTTCCCCTTTACCAACATAAGAGTTAGGAACTAGTACATCCACTCCATATGGTTTACCTCCCACATGTTCGTCTATCCAATTTAACTCTATCTCTAATTTTTCAGGAGTAAGGCCAACAGCACCTAAGACGCCCATTCCTCCAGCTTTTGATACAGCTGCAACCACATCTCTACAATGGCTGAATGCAACTAATGGAAATTCAATATTTAGAATATCGCAAATTTGTGATTTCATGATCTCTCCTCTAAAAGTCTTTAATCATAGTTTATATTACTTACTTTAAATTTAGAATGAATTAAAATAACGATTATGAAAGATTTTACAGTACCTGATATTTGTGATGAAAATGATGATATTCAAATTGGAGAATTGTTTCTTAATTCTTTCGGGGCATTAAATAAATTTTATGGTCAGATTCACACTGCAAAATGTGAGCATTCAAATACTGTTGTAAAAGAACTAGTTCAAAATGACGGAATGGGCAAGGTTTTATGTATTAGTCATACCGGACCTGAATTATGTTCAATGGTTGGAGATCAGATCGCGCAAGCTGCATTTGAAAATAACTGGAATGGTATTATTACCAATGGTTACATTAGAGACATAGAAGTTATACAAAATATTAGTATAGGCCTATATGCCTTGAATTCTTTTCCAAAAAAAACTGACAAATCAATTGGAGTTGGGGAAAAAGATGTACCAATAAAAATAGGTAATGTTAATATTAACCCTGGTGATTGGGTTTATGTAGATACCAATGGATGGATTGTTACTTCAAGAGAATTAGAACTTTAATTTTTCAATTTCCGCATCTTTTTGGATCCAAATTTCTTCAATCCATTTTTTAAAATCTTCCCTATATTTGTTATCAGTTGAATAATTTTTTCCAATAAGATTTTTAGGAATACTGTATTCTTTTATTAAGACTTTTACATTTTTCATCTCACCATTAAGAAATGACCATGCACCTCTTTTATCACTTTCATAGATTACTGAATAATCTACTAATGTATCTATTTTAGGCATTGCAGATAAAGCAGTTGCCATGCCGCCGGTCTTAGGAATAAGCAGATTTTTAAATGGTGATTTTTGATCTTTAAATTTCTCTTCTGTGAATCTTGTTCCCTCTGCGTAACTAAAAATAGTAGAAGGACACCTCATAAATCTTTTACATGATTTTAATGTGTTTTCGTAATCTTTAGTTCTTAGAGATGGATCTTTCTCAATAGCTTTTTTAGAATGCCTATTTACAAAGGGCATATTAAGAGTTTTATTAGCAAGAAATATAAATGGAATCCACGCCAGCTCTTTCTTCATAAAGAATTTTAATAATGGTATTTTGTGGTTTGCTGATACTAAAAGTACAAAAATATCAGCCCAAGATTGGTGATTTGACATAGCCATATACCACTTAGTTTTATCAAAGTTATCATGATTACCTATTAATTGTATGGTATTGCCATGCATCAACAGCATAATAAGCTTTAACCCGTACACTGTTAAATCGCCTAAAACATTAGAAAATTTACTTAGGGCAATCTTAAAAGCATTAAATGGAATAATGATTCTAGGTATATTTACGACAGCCAATATACCAAATCCAATTGTTAGATTAATTAGTATTAATATAAAAGTTATAAATCCAATTAAGCTAGATTTAATTACATTCATAATAATTTATATTTCAGAAGCCACTAAGATTTGCATATCTTTCAGTATGATATTTTGAACTTCCAAATATTTGTTCAGTAACTCTTGCTCTTTTAAGGAAGAAGCCAATGTCATATTCATCTGTCACACCAATACCACCATGCATTTGTACTGCCTCATTAGAAACTAAATGAAGAGTTTCACCAGCCATGGTCTTTGCTAGGCTTGATAACCTTTGCAATTCATTAGATCCTTCGTCTGCAGCTTTCATTGCCCCCATAACAGAAGATTTTGTAAGTTCTATTTCACAAAACATTTCTGCAGCCCTATGTTGAAGCGCCTGAAATGAGCCAATAAGAACTCCAAATTGTTTTCTTTGTTTTAAATAATCTATTGTTGTTTCAAAAGCTGCTTCTGCATTTCCTAGCATTTCAGATGCCATGGCAATTCTTCCAATATCAAGGACATTCTCAATAATCTCACCACCTGTTTCAAGGTCACCTAAAATATTACTATCGGAGATTTCCACATTATTAAAATTTATATTTGAATAATTTCTTGAATCTGCCATATCAAGCTTTGTTGTTTCAAATCCGTTTGAATTAGCATCGACTAAAAATAACGTTAGCCCTGTCATATCCCCTTTATCTCCTGAAGTTCTAGCTAGGAGAATTATTAAATCTGCACTTGCGCCATCAATTACGAAGGTCTTTTTACCATTAACAATAAAATTAGAGCCTTCTTTTTTTGCAAATATTTCTGTATTTGCTGGATTGTGATGACTTGACTCGTCTACAGCTAAAGCTGTAGTTAGTTCGCCGCTTGCAATTTTAGGTAAATAATATTCTTTTTGTTTTTCAGTGCCATAATTTGTAATTGAATATGCACCTATAACTCCAGTAGCAAAAAGAGGAGAGGGGGTAAGAGTTTTAGCACATTCATTCAGAATTACGCTAATACCAGTTATACCAAAATTAGAACCGCCATAATCTTCGGGTATTAATATTCCTGGCCATCCTAATTTGGTCATTTCACTCCATAAGCCCTTATCCCATAAAAGAGGGTCATTATTGTCCCTGAGAGCTCTAAAATGAGTTATTGGTGATCTTTCTTCAGCAAAGTTTTTTGCAGTATCTTTTAAAAATTGCTCTTCTTCTGTTAAAACTAATTTCATTTTTACTATTGAGTAGGAAGACCAAGAACTCTTTTGGATATAACATTTAATTGAACCTCAGAGGTACCCCCTTCAATTGAATTACCTTTGGTGCGCAACCATGCTCTTGTTAAATTTTTATCATCATCGTCAAATTCATCTCCACCCCATGCAACTCCGTTAACACCAGATGCAGCAACCATCAACTCATGCCTTTTTTTATTATGCTCTGTTCCATATAGCTTGAACATTGAAGCAGTCGCACTTGCTTTACCACCTTCATCCCCAGCTCGCTTTAAAGTTAACCCAAATGCGTGCTCTTTAATTTTGTGAGAAGAAATTTCAGATCTAAAAAAAGCATTATTAATTTTTCCATCTTCTTCACCAAAATGTTTTTTTGCTATTGAGACTACATCTCTTTTACTTCCCATGCCCGCAGCAAGACCAAAGTTAGATATGAAAGCTCTTTCATGTTGAAGAAGTTTCTTTGCAATTGTCCAGCCCGCATTTAGTTCACCAATAAGATTATCCTTAGGAACTTCTACATTATCAAAAAAAGTTTCGCAAAAAGGTGATTTTCCAGAAATTAAAGTTATTGGCTTTGTGCTTACACCTTTCGTTTCCATATCAATTAAGAGGAAGCTAATTCCATCATGTTTTGGTTCTTTAGCTCCAGTCCTAACAAGTGCAAAAATCCAATCAGCCTTGTCAGCATAAGACGTCCAAACCTTTTGCCCATTAACAAGAAAATTGGTGCCTTTATCTTCAGCTTTTGTTGCTAAGCTTGCAAGATCCGATCCAGAACCAGGCTCAGAATAACCCTGACACCATCTAATTTCTCCTTTTATAATCTTTGGAAGATGTTCCTTTTTTTGTTCTTCAGTTCCATATTCCAAAAGAACAGGAGCCAACATCCATATACCAAAACTAAGTAAAGGTGCCTTCGCACCAATAGAAAACATTTCCTCATTTAAAATTTTTACTTCTTCTTTTGTGAGCCCGCCACCACCATACTCTATGGGTACCGTAGGCATTGTCCATCCTTTTTCACCCATTCTGTCTAACCATAATTTAGATTCGGGGTTTTTATACTTGGCATTTCTGCCTCCCCAAACCTCATCGGAAGGGGTGCTTGGATCAGCTCCACTTCTCATTGATGACGGACAATTTTTATTAAGCCACTCTTTGGTCTCATCGCGAAATTTATTTAAATCACTCATATTTAAGATAGTTTTATTATTTTTTTCCAAATATTATATGCCATATTTAATTTTTCGCGTATTGTGTTGTTAAATAAGCTTATTAATACCAGCCTTTAATGAGAGTATAATTCGGATTATGTTTAAAAATATTGGAATTTTTATAAAAAAAAGCATTATTCAAGATTTTGATGATAAAACTCTTGGTGCTTTGATTTCATCACTTTCGAATAATAAAGTGAATTTATATATTGATGAATCTTTTGACTATAAGAATGAAAAAATAAAACCTTTAAAATACAAAAACTTTGTTGATACAGTTGATTTAATAATCGTTTTTGGTGGTGATGGAACATTATTAAACTCGGCAAGAGAATATTTAGAACATGAGATACCAATATTAGGTGTAAATATGGGAAATGTTGGATTTTTAACAGAT
Source organism: Gammaproteobacteria bacterium (assembly GCA_045563715.1). Classification (GTDB taxonomy): domain Bacteria; phylum Pseudomonadota; class Gammaproteobacteria; order Magnimaribacterales; family D2472; genus SAR86A. The sequence goes on from JBJLIP010000001.1 coordinate 783,328, forward strand.
ATAAAGGTTAATAGTTTTGACACGGCTGTTAAAGATATTCTTGAAGGGAAATATAAAATTGAAGAGAGGAATTTAGTTTCAGCAGAGTTTGATGGAAGTCAGATATATGGATTAAACGAGGTTGTGGTTCACTCTGGAGCATATGCACAACTTATGAGGTATAGGTTAAACGTAAATAATAAAGTTGTTTATGAGCAAAGATCTGATGGGTTGATAATTGCCACGCCAACAGGATCAACTGCTTACTCTTTATCTGCAGGAGGACCAATTATTCATCCAAGTCTTGATGTATGGACAATTTTGCCAATGCTTCCGCAAAGCTTATCTTCTAGGCCATTTATAATTTCTTCAGATGAGTTTGTAGAGTTGGAGTTATTCGAAGGCCCAAATAAAAATGCAAAAATTTGTGTTGACGGACAGGACGATATAGATGTTCCATATGGGGTGAAGATATCAATATCTAAAATGAAAAAAACACTTAAACTAGTTCATCCTAAAGATAATGACTTTTTTGAAGCCTGCAGAGAGAAACTAGGTTGGAGTTTAAATATTTCAAAAAATTAATTTGAGCGTGTCTAAAAATTTATATATACCATTAATATTAATAGCAGTGGCTATTTCAATACTTTCTAATTTTGGTTCAACTATTGATGTAATAAAGCATCTTACTTTTACTAAAATTACTGACGATGGATTATATTGGACAAATTTTCATTATACCTATGTCGAAGAAAATCAGTGGTGGAGATTACTAAGTCCAATTTTTATGCATTTTTCGCTTGCTCATCTTGCCTTTAATTGTTTGTGGATCTATGTTTTAGGTGAAAAAATAGAAATAGTCGATGGCAAAAAAGCTTTTATCTTAATTGTTATTATTTCATCAATCTCAAGTAACCTTTTACAGTATTATTCTCAAGGCCCTCATCTTTTTGGAGGTTTGTCTGGTGTCATATATGGCTTGCTTGGGTTTTGTTTGATTATTGAAATGGAATCTAAAAATGACAGATATGGATTACCCCCTGCTTTGTATTTATTCATGATCATTTGGTTGGTATTGGGATTTATGGGAATACTTGATCTTTTTGGGTTTGGCAAAGTTGCAAATTTTGCTCATTTAGGTGGGCTAGTCTCAGGTGTTATGTTTGCTATGATATACAAGTATTTTATTAAAAGACTAGATTAATATGATTAAGAAAGCAGTATTACCAGTAGCTGGATTTGGAACTAGGTTTTTGCCTGCTTCCAAGGCAATACCGAAAGAGATGCTTCCGATTATTGATAAACCTCTTCTTCAATATGCAGTTGAGGAAGCAATAAATATTGGAGTTGATGAAATTATTTTTATTACCAGCCCTGAAAAGTACTCAATAAAAAAGCATTTTGACAAGAATACAATGTTTGAGTCTAGACTTAAAATTTTAGGCAAGACTGAGATGATTAAAAAATTAAATCCTGAAGTTTTTCATAAAATAAAATTTCATTACATTTATCAAAAAGAGCAAAACGGTCTAGGTCATGCTATTCTTCAAGCTCAAGAAGTAATCGGCAATGATCCTTTTGCAGTCTTACTTCCAGATGATTTATTTTTTTCTAAGGAGTCTTGCTTAGATCAATTATTAATTTCTTATCAAGAAACTAACGCATCTGTAATAGCTGTAAATAAAGTTAATAAGGAAGATATTAATAAATATGGCGTAATAAAACCTGGAGAAATTAAAAATAAAGCAATACAAATTGAAGATATAGTAGAAAAACCTTCTTATGAAAATGCTCCATCAGATATAGCTGTTTGTGGCAGATATATATTAAAACCATCTATATTTAAGTTCTTAAACTCAACAAACTTTGATGATTCAGGTGAAATTCAACTCACTGATGCCATTAAAGCACTTTTAGTAGAAGAAAATGTATATGCAAGAATCTATGATGGTGAAAAATATGATTGTGGTAGCAAAAAGGGATTTGTTCATGCTACTATTGCTCTCGCTTTAAAAGACGAATCCATTAGCAAGGATATACAAAAAATAATAAAGGAAATTATTTGAATTTTTTTCTTAAGCTTTTTAAGTTACTACCACCTGAATTAGCCCATTCTATTTCTCTAAATTCATTAAAGTTACTATATAAAATAAAAATCTTAGGTTTCTTTTATGGCAAAAACAACAAAGATGAGAATATATTATTTTGTGGTATGCATTTTAAAAATAGACTTGGAACTGCAGCGGGTCTTGATAAAAATGGTGACTATATTGACGCACTGGGCGAACTTGGGTTTGGATTTCTTGAAGTTGGAACAGTAACTCCTCTGGCACAATCAGGCAATCTAAAACCAAGAGTCTTTAGAAATTATAAAGAGAATTCCCTTGTTAATAGGCTAGGATTTAATAACAAAGGCGTTGATTATTTAGTAAACAATTTAAAAACAAGAAAATATAAAGGAGTTCTGGGAGTAAATATTGGCGCAAATAAAAATTCAGTTGGCGATGAAAGAATTAAAGACTATTTAATTTGTCTTGAAAAGGTATATAAATACGCTGACTACATTACTATTAATATATCTTCTCCAAACACACCAAATCTTCGAGATCTTCAAAATAACGAAAATTTAACTATATTAATTAATGCTATTGATAAGAACATAAAAGAGTTAGACATACATATACCTATCTTTTTAAAGATTTCTCCTGACGAAACAGATACAACAATTAACAATATAATTGCACATGTAGACAATTCCATGTTTTCTGGAATTATCGCAACTAACACAACAATTGATAAATCAATGATTTTGAATGAAGGTATTAAACTTATTGAAGGTGGGTTATCAGGAGAACCACTTATGGATAAATCAACTCATTGCTTGTCTTATATAAGATCAAAATCAAAAGATATGCATTTAATTGGTGTGGGAGGTGTACTGTCAAAAGAGGACTTCAATGACAAAATTGATGCAGGCGCTAGTTTAGTTCAGATATACACAGGCTTTATTATTAAAGGACCAAATTTAATTAATGAAGTTTTAAGTAATTAATATGGAATATATTGTATTTTTTACTGCAATATTAATTTTAGTAGGGTCCATATCATTAGCATTACCTTCTAAATCCTCAAAAAAAATTTCAAAAGTACGAATGGAGGCTAATCTATTAGGTTGTAAAATTTCCTCAACCTTGTATGGAAAAAATAAATTTAAAAATCAACATTCTATTACTGCAAGTTATCAAATTAAAAATGAAACAAATCTAAAAGATGCTCATTTTATTAGAGACAAAAATCAATTAATCTTGTATTCTCCTGTCAAATTAAAATATTCTGATAATTTTGATAGCTTAAAGAAACAGCTACATGACGCTTCTAATAGTCTAATTGAGGTTATTTTTACAAGCTCTTTTATATTGTTTTTATGGGATGAAAAAAATGGTATTGAAGACTTAAAAATAATATTAAAGAAACTTAAAGAAATAAATTATTTGTAAATTTATCTTGCATATCAGACCATTTTAATGATATTGATAAAAAAGGAAGTATGTAAATATGTCAAAATCATTAGTAATAGTTGAATCTCCAGCAAAGGCTAAAACTATTTCAAAGTATCTTGGATCCGACTACATTGTTGAATCAAGCGTAGGTCATATAAGAGATCTTCCAAAAAAAGCATCACCTAGTTCCAAGAGGGCTTCAATCCCAAAGGATGTTTCTCCAGAAGAGAAGTTAAGACTTAAGACCATTAACGATAGAAATAGATTGATAAGAAGAATGGGTATAGATCCAGATAATGGCTGGATTGCTGACTGGCAAATAATTCCAGAAAAAGAAAAGGTTATAAAATCTTTAAGAAAAGCTGCGAAGAGTGTTGACCATATATATCTTGCAACTGACCTTGATCGAGAAGGAGAAGCAATAGCTTGGCATCTCAAGGAGGCTCTTGGCCCAAAAAAATATGAATATTCCAGAGTAAGGTTTAATCAAATTACAAAATCCTCAATTATTGATTCATTCAATGATCCAAAAGATATAGACCTAGACTTAGTAAAAGCATACAGGGCCAGAAGATTCTTAGATAAGGTTATTGGTTTTGAGCTATCTCCATTATTATGGAAAAAAATTGCTAGAGGTCTTTCAGCTGGAAGGGTCCAATCTGTTGCTTTGAGAGTTTTAGATGAAAGAGAAAGGTTGATTCAAGAATTTATTCCAGAAGAGTTTTGGGAAGTTTCTATAAATTTGTTAAAAAATGAACTGAACATTCCTTTTTATCTGTCTAGAAAAAAATCTGAGCCTTTATTAAAAGAAGAAGAGGCCAAAAAGATTGAAACACTTATTAAAAGCTCAAATTTATCAATTGATGAAATAATAAAAAAGCCAGTTAAAACAAAACCAAGAGCTCCATTCATCACATCAACACTTCAACAGTCCGCAAGTACAAAATTAAGTTTTAATGTAAAAAGGACAATGAGGGTTGCTCAAAAACTATATGAAGCTGGTCATATAACATATATGCGAACTGATGCTCCAAGTTTGAGCAAGGAATCAATTCAAGATGCTCGAAATTTTATTGGTGAGAGATTGGGTGAAAAGTATTTAACCAATGCCCCCAGAATTTATTCAAGCACTGAAAATGCTCAAGAAGCTCATGAGGCCATAAGGCCAACTAATGCCTATATGACGGCAGATGATCTTATGAATCAAACTGAAGAGGAAAAAAGACTTTATCAATTAATTTGGCAACAATATATAGCCTGCCAAATGCCAGATGCAGAATATTTATCTACATCAGCAAAAATCAATATTTCTGATTACACTTTTTCAGCCAAGGGCAGAGAGGTTGTTTTTGATGGGTATACAAAAATATATCAATCTCAAAAATCAGACAATGACCATATTTTACCTCCCCTTGAGAAAGGAGAGACACTCAATTTAAGTGATATAAAACTTGATAAGAAATTTACAAAACCACCTTCAAGATACTCAGAAGCTGCTCTTGTAAAGGAATTAGAAAAGAAAGGCATTGGTAGACCCTCAACCTATGCAAATATTATTTCTACTATACAAGACAGGGGCTATGTTGAAATCCAAAACCGAAGATTCTTTGTAAAAAAAATTGGTCACATTGTTGCTGAAAGATTGATAGAAAGTTTTGATGACATTATGAATTATGAATTTACTGCAAATTTAGAAAATAACTTAGATAGAGTTGCTAGAGGAGAATTGGATTGGAAAAGTGTTTTAGATGATTTCTATAATGCTTTTCAAAAAGATCTATTTTCAGCCTCTGATGATAGTGGTATGCGAGGTAATCAGCCTACCCCTACAGATATTACATGTCCATGTGGAAAAACTAATATGGTTATTAGAAATTCTTCAAATGGAGTATTCCTAGGATGCTCAGGCTATCAAAATACTGGGGATGACAAGTGCAAAAAAACACTTAATCTAGTTTCTGGTGATGAGGCAATTAGTATTGATGATAGTGAAGAAGCAGAAAATCTTCTAATCAAAAAAAGATGTCCAAAATGTGGTACGAGTATGGATAACTATCTGATTGATGAAAATAGAAAACTACATGTATGTGGAAAAAATCCAGATTGTGATGGACATTTAATTGAGGATGGACAATTCAAAATAAGAGGATATGACGGTCCAACACTGGAATGTCATAAATGTGGATCTGATATGCAGTTAAAAACTGGAAGATTTGGGAAATACTTTGGATGTTTAAATGATAATTGTGGGGCTACAAGAGCGCTTCAAAGAAATGGAGAACCAAAACCACTTACAATGGAACCTATAGAGCTATCCGATTTAAAATGCATTAAATGTGAAGACCATTACCTGCTCAGAGATAGCATGAAGGGGCTATTTTTAGCTGCCAGCCAATATCCTAAGAATAGGGAAACTAGAGCCCCAAAGGTAGATGAAATTAAAGATCTAAAGGAGCAATTTGTGAACGCTTGTAGGTTTTTGCCTGATAAAGACAAGCATTTATATTTAATAAACGCACCGAGAAAAGACAAAGATGGAAATCCATATGTTGTTAGATATAACCGAACAGATGATATACATTATGTTGCTTCTGAAAAAGATGGAAAGAAAACTAAATGGACTGCAACGTTCATAAATGGTGAATGGGTTCAGAATTTAAAAAGTTAGTGAAAAATAAAGAACTTTCTAATCTCTATTTTGATATCTCAAAAGAAATTTTAAATAAATCTACAATAGATAATAATGCACAGTTACTATTTCTTGTATGTATAGAAAATAGTTTGTCCTATCTTGCAGATGATATATTTGAGAATTTTAAAAATGACTCGAAGCCAATCAATCATCTAAATTATGTATTTAAATGGAATGAGCTCTCCAATTTACTACCTATTAAAAATATCATTACAAAAGAATTAAAGACAGATGGTTTAATTAGCCTTATAGAAAAATCAAAAAATATCTTGTTCAGAGAAGACAACAAGAATTTAATAACTAGTTCTGAAATAAATGACTTGAAAAAGTTTAATTCAATAATAAATATGTACAAAGCATTTAAAGAGTTGCTTCGCAAAACTCTTGATGAATGTTAAGCTTAAGGAATATATGAAAGAAACATCAAATTATCTAGAATTAGCCCAGTTATCTGATGGGAGTATCGTTTTAAGAAGATCCGATGATCATGATAATCCAATCGTGAAGATAGAATTTTCAAAAGAATCTAAAGATTTTCTTCAAGGTCAAGAACTTACAGTAGCAAAAGAAATGATCAGAGCTGGCATTGAAAGTGTTAGTGGAAATGTAAGTGATTTGGATGATTTCTTTGATAAACAAAGAGAAAATTTTTCAAAAAAGCAGACTATTATTCATTAATTTTTTCTTAGTAAGCCTATGCTTTTTCCTTCTATATGCAGTTCATCATGTTCTAGATTAACAACAATATTGTTGTAATCTTTATTTGCAGGCTCTAGTTCAACAATATTAGATGATTTTCTCTTAAAAAATTTAACAGTTACTTCATCGCCAAGCCTTGCTATAACAATATCGCCATTTTTTACATCAGTTGTCTTCTTAACAGCTATAAGATCATCTTCCATAATACCGGCATCTTTCATACTAAGACCTTTTACTTTTAAAAAATAATCAAAATTTGATTCAAAAAATGAATTGGGGCAATTTATTGTTCTCTCAATATTTTCTTCAGCCAAAGTGGGTGAGCCAGCAGCGACAAGACCTATTACAGGGTATTCATTATCATTTGATGTCTGCTCTTGATTTTTTATTATTGATATTCCTCTTGAGGCTCCACTTTCGATTGAAATAAAACCTTTTTTTTCTAGTGCTCTTAGGTGAGTTTCTGCAGAATTTGGAGACTTAAAACCCAATTCTTTACATATATTAGCTCTAGTAGGAGGAAAACCTGTTTTATTTATGTAAATTTGAATACAATCTAATACTCTTTGTTGTTGTGAAGTTATTTCTTTCATAATAATAAATACTGAATATATGTACAGTATAATACGATATAATATATTTTCAACACTTATGGCTAATGAAAAATCAAAATTAATAATCGGAATTTCTTCAAGAGCTCTCTTCAATCTTGATGAGAGCCATGAAATTTATGAAAAACAAGGTCTAAAATCTTATCAGGATTATCAAATTGAGAATGAGAACAATACCCTTGCTCCCGGGGAAGCTTTCAATCTTGTAAAAAAGATTTTAAAAATAAATGAACTTTATGAAAACTCTGATCGAGTTGAAGTTATTCTTTTATCAAGAAATACATCGGATACTGGATTGAGAATAAGAAATTCAATAGAAGACCATAATTTAAATATTTCAAGAGCAGCATTTTGTGGAGGTGAAAGTCCTCATAGATATGTAAAAGATTTTGGCGTTCATTTATTCTTATCTAGCAGCATAGAGGATGTAAAACTTGCAATTGAGAGTGATGTTGCTGCTGCAACTATTATATCGAGACCTTCCGAAAACCAAAAAGAATCAAAATCAGATTTATTAAAAATAGCTTTTGATGGTGACGCCGTAATATTTTCAGATGATTCAGAAAAGATTTTTCATGAAAAAGGCCTTCAAGCATTTATTGAGAATGAAGTTAATGCTGAAACAAATTTAAAAGAAGGGCCTTTTAAATCATTTCTAGTTGAATTAAATAAAATTCAAAATGATTTTGAAATCAATGAATGTCCAATTAGAACTGCGCTAGTGACTGCAAGATCTGCTCCTTCAGATAAAAGGGTAATAAAAACATTAAGAGAGTGGGGGGTAAGGATTGATGAATCATTATTTTTAGGGGGCATGTCAAAAAGTCAATTTCTTGAATCTTTTGATGCAGATATCTTCTTTGATGATCAAAAAAAGCATATTATGGGCGCAATAGATAATACTACATCAGGCCATGTTCCATATGGAATTAAAAATGAGTAAATAATGGAAATAGTATGTTTGGATATGGAGGGAACACTAACTCCTGAAATTTGGGAAAGAGTTGCTGTAAATACAGGTATTGAAGAATTAGGTCAAACAACAAGAGATATACCAAGTTATGAAAAGCTTATGGACATGAGGTTAGAAATTATGTCTAAAAAAGGTATTAAGCTATCTGATGTTCAGAATGCCGCAACATCGCTTGAACTTTTACCAGGCGCTTTAGATTTTGTTTCCAACTTAAGAAAAAATTTTCAAGTAGTAATACTTTCAGATACATTTCATGATATTGCAAAACCTTTAATGCAAAAATTAGGATTTCCTTTTTTACTTTGTCACAATATAGAAGTAAAAAATGATGAAATTATTTCTTATAAACTTAGACATCCAAAAGCAAAACATCAAGCAATTAAATTCTTTAAAGAAATGGGATACAGATGTTTTGCGGCAGGCGATTCTCATAACGATATTCAAATGTTTGAGATAGCAGATAAAGGTTTCTTTATGAATGCCCCATTGAATATATCATCATTGCATCCTGAAATTGATTCTTTTGATAGTTATAATGATCTTGAGGAAGCAATACTAGCAAATTCAATTTACGTTAATAATGAATGAAAAATATAAATTAGATAATTACAAACGGCCTGAACTTCAGCTACCAAATAATGAAGATGAGCTTTTATTACACAGCTGTTGTGCTCCATGCTCTGGAGAAATCATAGAGGCAATTGCTGCTTCGAATATAAAAACTACGGTATATTTTTATAATCCAAACATTCACCCTGTTGACGAGTACGAAATTAGAAAAGATGAAAATAGAAGGTTTTGCGAGAAAGTTGGTTTTGAATGTATTGATGGAGACTACGATAAAGATAATTGGTTTGATAGAGTAAAGGGTCTGGAAGATGAACCTGAAAGAGGAGAAAGATGCACAAAATGCTTTGATATGAGATTTGAAAGATCTGCATTATTTGCTTATGAAAATGGATTTAACGTATTTGCTACCACGTTAGGAATTTCTAGATGGAAAGATATGAGTCAAATTAATGACTCCGGTCATAGGTCTGCAGCAAGATATGAAAATATTAGTTTTTGGGATTTTAATTGGCGAAAAGAGGGTGGGTCTTCACGAATGATCGAGATTTCAAAAAGAGAACATTTTTATCAGCAAGAGTATTGCGGTTGTGTTTATAGTTTAAGAGATACGAATAGATGGAGAAGACAAAATAACAAAGATAGAATTATTAGAGGGGTTAAATTTTATTAAAATGCAGCCAGGTCAAAAGTTTAGAGATGCTCTAGAAAATAATCAGCCTTTAATAATACCAGGAACAATAAATGCTTATTCTGCAAAACTAGCAGAAAAATCTGGTCATAGAGCTATTTATTTATCTGGTAGTGGTGTTGCAGCTGCTTCATACGGTTTGCCAGATTTAGGCGTTACTTCGATGCATGATGTTTTAATTGATGTTAAAAGAATTACTTCTGCGACCTCATTACCTTTACTTGTTGATATTGATACTGGTTGGGGCGAATCTGATCAGATTGCACAGACTATTATTGAAATGGGCAAAGCTGGTTGTGCAGCAGTGCATATTGAAGATCAAGTTTTTGACAAAAGATGTGGTCATAGACCTAATAAACAATTAGTTTCAATTGATGAAATGAGAAGCAGATTAAATACTGCAATTAATTCAAAAGTAGATGATTCTTTTTTTGTGATGGCAAGAACTGATGCAATTGCATCTGAGGGTATTGATGTAGCAATTAAAAGATGTGAATCATATATTGAAGAAGGTGCAGATGGCATATTTCTCGAAGCTGTAACATCAATAGACCAATATAAAGAATTTAAAAATCACTGTTCGGTTCCTGTTTTAGCAAATATTACTGAGTTTGGAAAAACACCTTTATTCACTCAAGAACAATTGAAAGAAGTTGGTGTCGATATAGTTCTTTATCCACTTACAGCTTTTAGAGCTATGAGCCAATCTGCAGAAAAAATATACAATTCAATAATTAAAGACGGGACACAAGAGGCTCTCTTAGATATAATGCAGACCCGTGAGGAGTTGTATGAGGTTTTAGATTACTACAACTTTGAGAAACAGCTTGACGATAAATTGTCAAAAAATTAAGGGATATAAATGACAAAAAAATTAGAAGGAGCGGGCCTAAGAGGACAAGTAGCTGGAGAGACATCTCTTTCTACAGTTGGTCAAATAGAAGGACTTGCTTATAGGGGCCATAAAATTGAATTACTTGCAGAAAAAGCAACATTTGAAGAAGTAGCTTATCTTTTGTTGTATGACAAATTACCTAATCAAGCCGAATTAAGCGATTACAAAGCATTACTAAAAAGCCATAGAGATCTCCCAGACTCTTTAAAAGAAGTTCTTCAAAAAATACCAGCTTCGGCGCATCCCATGGATGTAATGAGAACAGGAACATCCATGTTAGGCAATTTAGAGCCTGAGGGTGACTTCTCAAATCAACTAGATTCAATCAATAGAATGATTGCAACGATGCCCTCAATTGTTACTTATTGGTATAAATTCTCACACGAAGGACAAGACATTGATTTGGTTAATGATGAAGATAGTATGTCTGGACATTTTTTACATATTCTTCATGGCAAAAAACCATCGGACCTGCATAAGAAAGTTATGGATGTATCTTTAATTCTATATGCTGAGCATGAGTTTAATGCTTCTACTTTTACAGCCAGAGTATGTGCTTCAACAATGTCTGACATTCATTCATGTGTTGTTGCTGCAATAGGTTCTCTAAGAGGCCCATTACATGGTGGTGCAAATGAAAAGGCCATGGAATTAATAGAAAACTGGACTTCAAAAGAAGAAGCTAAATCTAATATTATTGAGATGTTAAACAATAAAGAAAAAATTATGGGTTTTGGCCATGCTGTTTATTCAATTAGAGATCCAAGAAATGCTGTTATTAAAGAATATGCCAAACAATTATCTGAGCTTGCTGATACAGACACTCTTTATCAAGTAGCTGAAGAGGTTGAAAAAGTTATGGCTGACGAAAAGAAAATGTTTGCCAATGCAGACTTTTTCCATGCTCCTGCATATTTTTATATGGGCATACCAACAAAATTGTTTACTCCAATATTTGTTATGTCCAGAGTTTCTGGTTGGGCCGCACATTGCATGGAGCAAAGAGCAAACAATAGAATTATTAGACCAAGTGCTGATTACATCGGAGTTGAATCTTCAGACTGGGTTGAAATAGCAGATAGGTCTTAAAATATGTCATCAAATGTTGATCTGAATGTCAGACCAGGTTTTGATGGACTTATATCTGAAATAGCTAACTATGTCTCAAATTACGAAATTAAATCTGATTTAGCATTAGATACTGCAAGAAATTGTTTAATGGATACCATTGGGTGTGGTCTATTAGCACTGCAGTTTCCTGCTTGTACAAAGATGCTTGGCCCAATTGTAAAAAATACCAAAGTGCCTTTTGGTGTAAGAGTTCCTGGTACTGATTATGAATTAGATCCTGTAAAAGGGGCTTTCGATATCGGCTGTATTGTAAGATGGCTCGATTATAATGATACTTGGCTTGCAGCAGAATGGGGTCATCCTTCAGATAACTTAGGTGCAATATTATCGGTATGTGATTTTGTTTCACAACAAAATGTTGCTAATGGAAAAGAGCCATTGACCATGCGAACCGTTCTCGAATCAATGATTATGGCGCATGAGATTCAAGGCGTTTTAGCACTTGAAAACAGTTTTAATAAAGTTGGCCTTGATCATGTCATATTAGTGAAGGTTGCTTCAACGGCAGTTGCTACAAAATTATTGGACGGTTCTGTGGATCAAATTAAAGATGCTGTCAGTCAAGCGTGGGTAGATGGTCAAAGCCTGAGAACATACAGACATGCTCCAAATGCAGGATCAAGAAAAAGTTGGGCTGCTGGAGATGCTACTAGCAGAGCAGTCAGGCTAGCAATGATTACCATGTCAGGAGAAATGGGATATCCAGGAGTTTTATCTGCACCTGTCTGGGGGTTTGAAGATGTTTCATTTGATGGAGAAAAGCTCTCTTTACCTCAAGCTTTTGAAAGCTATGTCATGGAAAATATTCTTTTTAAAATTAGCTTTCCCGCAGAATTTCACGCTCAAACCGCAGTGGAGGCAGCAGTAAAATTGCATGATGAAATTAAAGATAAAATTGATGACATAAAATCTGTTGAAATTACTACACACGAGTCTGCAATTAGAATTATCTCAAAAGTAGGCGAACTAAATAATCCTGCAGATAGAGATCATTGTTTGCAATACATGGTTGCTATCGGTCTGTTGAAAGGCAATTTAGTTGCAGAAGACTACGAAGACGATGTTGCTCAAGATCCAAGAATCGATGCTCTTAGAGAAAAAATGATAATTAACGAGGACAAAAGATACTCAAAAGAATATCTTGAGGCAGACAAACGTTCGATTGCTAACAGAATTCAGATTCATTTCAATGACGGTACTTCAACAGATGAGTTTGAAGTTGAATATCCTATTGGCCACAAAAGAAGAAGAGAAGAAGGTATTCCAGTATTAGAAAAGAAATTTATGGATAATCTAGTAATCACATACGATGAAGATGTCTCTAACAAGATATTCAATCTGTGTATGAATCAAAGGGAACTTGAACAAACCTCTGTCGTTGATTTTCAATCATTATTTTCAAAAATCCCATAAAATAAGGCTTTTTTAGCTTTTTGGACTATAATTATCGCCATGTCAGGCAATACGTTTGGAAAAATATTTAAAATTACGACTTTTGGTGAAAGTCATGGCACCGCTATGGGCTGCATTTTAGATGGTTGCCCACCCCAAATAGAGTTAACTAAAGAAGATATTCAGTGTGAATTAGACAAAAGAAAGCCTGGTCAATCAGATGTAACTACGCAAAGAAAAGAGGATGATACTGTAGAGATTTTATCTGGAATTTTTGAAGGAAAAACCCTTGGAACACCAATAGGAATGATTATTTATAACAAAGATCAACAATCTAAGGATTATTCAAATATCAAAGATGTTTTTCGGCCAAATCATGCAGATATTACTTATCAAGCAAAATATGGTCATAGAGACTATAGAGGTGGTGGAAGAGCTAGTGCCAGAGAAACTGTAAATTGGGTGGCTGCTGGAGCGGTTGCAAAAAAAATTCTTGAAAAAGAAGGCGTTTCAGTAAATAGTTTTGTTTCTGAAATAGGAAAAGTTAAGGCTGATGAGATTAATCATAAGGATATTAATAATAAATATTTTTTTTGTGACGAATCAAAATTGCCTGATCTAGACTTAATGTTTAATGATTTAATCGAAGAGGGTAACTCAGTCGGCGCAAAATTAGGTGTTGTCGTTGAGAATTGCCCTGTAGGGCTTGGAGATCCAGTATTTGACAAGTTAGATGCTAATCTTGCTAAAGCAATTATGACAATTAATGCAGTTAAATCTGTATCGATTGGAAATGCAGAAGACCTCTTGAATCTTAAAGGTTCTGAGGCAAGAGATGAAATTACAACATCTGGTTATACTTCAAATAACTCGGGTGGAATTTTGGGAGGTATTTCAAATGGAGATAACATTAGCTTAAGTTTTATCATTAAACCAACTTCAAGCATCAAAACAAAAGGCAAAACAGTAAATAATGATGGCGAAGAGGTTGATATTGAAGTTACCGGAAGACATGATCCATGTGTTGGCATTAGAGCTGTTCCTATTGCCGAAGCAATGGTTAGCCTTGTTTTAGTTGATCATTTATTGATTAACAGAGCACAATGTGCTGAAGTTGATCAGGAATTACCATTTAGTGAATAAAGATAATGAAGACCTTATACGACAAACTCTGGGAGGAGCATCACGTAACCCAGCTCGATTCGGGTGAATCACTCCTTTATATTGATAGGCATTATTTACATGAAGTAACATCACCTCAAGCATTCGAAGGGTTAACAAAAAAAAATTTACGTCCATGGAGACTTGAAGCAAATATAGCAACTCCTGATCACAATGTTCCTACAACTCGAGGAGATAATTTTAATCCGGATCAAATCAAAGACGAGATTTCAAAGATACAAGTCATAGAGCTTGATAAGAACTGCAATACCTTCGGAATTAAACAATTTGATATTAAGTCCACAAAACAAGGCATTGTTCATGTAATTGGCCCAGAATTAGGTTACACCTTGCCTGGTATGACAATAGTATGCGGCGATTCTCATACTTCTACTCATGGTGCTTTAGGATGTTTGGCCATGGGAATTGGAACCTCGGAAGTTGAACATGTTCTTGCTACTCAATGTTTAAAAGCATCCAAACTTAAAAATATGCTTGTTAAATTCGAAGGAACACCAGCAAATAGTGTTTCTTCAAAAGATATTGTTTTATATTTTATTGGTCTAATAGGAACGGCTGGAGGAACAGGTTATGCAATAGAATTTGCAGGTAGTTATATCGAAGAAATTTCCATTGAAAGCAGAATGACTATTTGTAATATGGCAATTGAGGCAGGTGCCAAGGTTGGTTTAATCGCTCCTGATAAAACCACAATAAATTATGTCAGAGAGAAATCTTTTTTAGATAAACAAACTCTAGAAAAAGCTGAAGAATATTGGTCAAGCTTAAAAACTGATGATAAAGCTATCTTTGATAATGAGATCATTATTGATGTTTCTAAAATTAAGCCTCAAATTACATGGGGAACTTCACCAGAAATGGTTGTAAGTTATGATGACGAAATTCCAAACAGTACAAATGTATCTCAAGATAAAAAGAAAAATATTGAGCTTGCTAGAAATTATATGGGAATTCAGGATGAATCTAAGTTGTCTGACTTAGTTTTTGATAAAGTTTTTATTGGATCCTGTACAAACTCTAGAATTGAAGATCTTAGACAGGCGGCTGAAATAGTAAAAGGAAAAACTATTGCTGATAATATTATTGAAGCTATAGTTGTGCCGGGTTCTGGAATGGTAAAAGAACAAGCTGAAATGGAAGGTTTAGATGAAGTATTCAAACAAGCTGGTTTTATATGGAGAGATCCAGGATGCTCAATGTGTTTAGGAATGAATCCAGATCAATTAAAGCCTTATGAAAGATGCGCATCAACATCTAACAGAAACTTTGAGGGCAGACAGGGATATCTAGGACGAACACATCTGATGAGTCCTCTTATGGCAGCCTATACAGCGATAAATGGAACAGTTGGAGAGCCGTCATGAAATCTAATAGTGATGGACTAATAATCGATGGGGTTGTGAGCTATATTGATAGAGATAATATTGATACAGATCAAATAATCCCAACAGAATATTTAAAATCAATAAAGAAATTTGGCTATGAAGACTATCTATTTGATGGCTGGAGATACTTAGATGACGGCAAGTTGGGTATCAAAAAAGAAGATAGAGATATAAATAAAGATTTTATTCTTAACAATGAACCATACAACGAATCCAAGATTTTACTAACAAGAGATAATTTTGGATGCGGTTCATCAAGGGAACATGCTGTGTGGGCTTTAAGAGATTTTGGTATTAAGGCGGTTATAGCTTCTTCATTTGGAGATATTTTTTATAATAATTGTTTCAAAAATGGAGTTTTACCAATCAAATTAGAAAAGGATGATATTGAGAAACTTTTTAATCTTGTAAAAATAGAAGTTGTTGAAATATCCATAGATCTTCATCAAAGATCAATTTTTCTAAATGATAAAATTCAAATTAGCTTTAAGGTAGACGATCATTTAATTGATCGAATTATATTTAGCTTAGATGATATAGACATAAGTTTAAAAGAAAAAGATAAAATTATGCTTTTTGAAAAAAATAGAAAAATTTCAAAACCCTGGATATATGCAAATGAATAAAAAGGTTTTAATTCTTCCAGGTGACGGCATTGGTCAGGAGGTTGTAGCCTCCGCTTCTGAGGTTTTAGATTTTGTAATAAATGAGTACAGCCTTAATTTTTTAGTTACATCAATGAGTGTTGGAGGTACAGCCTATAACGAGTATGGATCACCAATACCTAGAGAAGTACTTGATGCAGCAAAGGAGGCAGACGCAATATTATTTGGTGCAGTTGGCGGAACTGAATGGGATGACTTAGACTGGAAAGATCGTCCTGAAAATGCATTATTGACCCTAAGAAAAGAATTAAATCTTTTTGCAAACTTGAGACCCGCCTTTTTATTTAATGAATTATCAGAAGCATCTCCTTTAAAAAAAGAAGTTATTAATAATCTTGATATCTTGATTGTAAGGGAGCTAACTGGAGGAATTTATTTTGGTGAGCCAAGAGGTATTGTTTTAAATAAAGAACCAAATTATGCATTTAATACAATGATTTATAACGAAGAAGAGATCAGGCGAATCGCAAAAGTTGCATTTGAGTCTGCTCAAAAAAGAAATAAAAAACTATGTTCTGTTGAAAAAGCTAATGTCCTTGAGGTATCTAAATTTTGGAGATCTATTGTATCTGAAATGTCTTCAGACTATCCTGATGTTGAGCTCTCGCACCAGCTTGCTGATAATACCGCAATGCAATTGGTCTTAAATCCTAATCAATTTGATGTAATAGTCTCAAGCAATCTTTTTGGCGATATTCTTTCGGATATTGCTGCAACACTTACTGGATCAATTGGAATGCTACCATCTGCATCATTAGATAGTTCTTTTAAAGGCATGTTCGAACCATGTCATGGAAGCGCCCCAGACATAGCCGGTAAAAATTTAGCTAATCCTCTAGCAATGATCTCATCTTTATCAATGGCTTTAAGATATTCACTAAATGAGGCTGGCATCTCTGATAAGATTGATAATGCAATCAAAAAATTTATTCAAGAAGGATACAGAACAATGGACATTGCAACGGATGGAGATTATTTAATGACCTCAGATGTTGCTAAAAAAATTATAGAAATTATTAAAGATGAGTAACGGAATAAATTTAGCATTAGTTGGTGCATCTGGAGTTGTGGGAGGCAAGATTATATCTTTATTTGAAAAAAAGAATTTAAATATAAATAATTTTTATCCACTTGGATCTTCTTCTGTGGGTAAAGAAGTCTCTCTGAATAGCAAAAATTTTATTATTGAAGACCTGTCTAGCTTTGATTCCTCGAAAGCAGATTTAGTAATTTTTTCTGCTGGATCAAAAATCGCAAAAGATTATGCAAATGATTTTGTTAGAAATGGTTCATATGTCATAGATTTGTCATCAGAATTTCGCTATGACGAAGATGTACCATTAATTATTCCTGAGATTAATGGAGCAATTCTTAAAGATATCGAAAAACCCTCATTGATTGCAAACCCAAATTGTTCTGTTTCACAATTGTTACTAGCTATAGAACCAATTCATAAGAAATTCCAAGTTGACTTATTGAATGTAGCAACATATCAAGCTGTATCAGGAACAGGTAAAGATGCTGTAAGAGAGCTAAATGCACAAATAGAAGATATTAATGCTGAAGTAAAAGTTTATCCTAAGAAAATAGCCTTTAATGTTATTCCTCAGTGCGATATTTTTCTTGAAAATGACTTTACAAAAGAAGAAATGAAAGTTACGTGGGAAACAAAAAAGATTCTTGATCCTAATATCGAAGTTACAGCTACCTGTGTACGTGTTCCAGTTGTTAATGGCCACTCAGAAGCTGTTTTTTTTAGAACAAAAAAACCAGTAAATAAGGATGATATTATTAACTTGTTATCTGTTTCACCTGGAATAAAAATAATAGATAAACCATCAGATGCAAAATACCCAACTCCGCTTGAAAATGCTGATGACACAGAGGATGTCTTTGTTGGGAGAATTAGAACTCAAATTATCAATAAAGAAAGCTGGGTGTCTATGTGGATTGTTGCGGATAATGTTTATGGAAAGGGGGCGGCTCTTAATGCTGTGCAGATAATTGAAATGCTAATTAAAGAAAATAAATTGTGCTGAGATTATTAGCATCATTATTTTTAATTAGCTCATTAAATGTTTATGGAGAAGTTCTTTTATCCTCTCCAGAAATTACCCTTAACTCTAAAGATCAAAGAGTCGTTGAATTCAAAATTCAAAATGCATCTATTAAAGATAATGATATATCTTTGTATGAATACAAAACCATTAATCCAATCAATGAAAGTGGAATTGCCTACACACTTTTAGAGGATTTTGGAAATTACCAATCATTTAAGGTGATTCTTTCTGAAAAATATCAAGAAGACTACTTTAGTTTAACAATAAAAATTAAAAATGAATTCATCAAAGATATTTTTATTTTTTTACCTTCAAAATTAAGAAATTCCTATTCAAAACCCATTGAGATAGAAAATAGGAAAATGCCTAAAAAACTTGATCAGGAAAGTAATGAAACTAAGGAAAATCAAGAAGAAATATCTCAAATAGCTGACACAATAAAAGTTATCAAAGGTTCTGAAATAACCACTGTATGGAGTATGGCTGAAAAAATTAAATCGAATAATTCAGACATTTCAATATACCAAATCATGTGGTCAATATATTTAGGAAATAAAGAAGCATTTATTAATGAAAATATTAATTTAATTAGAAAAGATATTGATATTTTTGTACCTGAAATTTCAGATATTGAAGATATTTCATATAAATATGCAAAAGATTCAATTCTTAAGATGAATAATTCATTCTCTCAAAGTTTTTCTTCTGCCTCAAAGTCTCTGCTAGTTTTAACAACTCCAGAACTGCCTATATCAAATAACGAAGAAAAAATTCTTGATATAAATAATGAGAAACCTACAGATATAACTATAGAAGATTCACCGAATCCGAAAGATTTTATTGAAGAAAATACCAAAGAAATCTCATTAGGCATTGAGAATGAGACTGTCAAAGAATTACTTGATCAGGTAGATGAATCAAAGACAAAAGAAGGTAGTAGCTTTGAAATGCTCGATTTAATTTTTATTTCTTTAATATCATTGGCCTCAGGGGCTTTGCTAGCTTTAATATTTATTCAACTTAGAAGTATTAAAAATTCAAAAGAACAAGAATATGATTTTGAAGAGGCCAAAGATGATGATTCTATGTTATCTGGACTCCCAAAAGGATTAAGTATTGAAAATAATGAAGATCAACAACAACTAGACTTAGCTACAACATATTTTGCAATGGATGATAAAGTAAATGCAAAGAGGATATTATCAAATCTTCTAAGAAAATCTGATAGCAATCAAATAAAAAAAGAAGCAAAAAACCTATTAAGTAAAATAAATTAGTTGTGCGATTAGCCTTTACAGTTGAATACGATGGAACAGATTTTTCTGGTTTTCAGAAGCAGAAAAACGCATCCACAATCCAAGAAAAAATAGAGGAGGCTATAAAGACTGTAACAGGATCAGATATAACTATTAATTATTCTGGAAGAACAGATGCTGGTGTTCACGCATTGTCTCAAGTATTTGACTTTGAAACATCTATTAAAAGAGATAATAAAAATTGGATAGATGGAATAAACTCAAATTTACCAAAAACAATTGCAGTTAAACAAATTTATGATGTCCCAGAAGACTTTGATTCTAGATTTTCTGCTATTGAAAGAAGATATTCATATGTGATCTATAACTCAAAAAATAAACCATTATTTTTTAATAGATTCTCACACTGGGTTACAAACGAACTTGATACAGATATTATGGAAAGCGAATTAAAAATGCTGAAGGGTAAGCATGATTTCACTTCTTTTAGAAGCTCAAGTTGCAACTCAAGGAATCCAGTTAAAAATATTTCTTTTACTAGTATTCAAAAAATAGATAATTTTATTGTGATCACCATATCTGCGAATGCCTTTTTGCAAAATATGGTAAGAATTATAGTTGGGACATTGATTGATATATCTAAAAATGAGAATAAATTATCTATTACTGAAATAATAAAAAAAAATAATAGAAACTTTGCTGGAAAAACTGCACCATCGAAAGGTCTTTTTTTCTTAGGTCCAACGTACCCGAAAAATTTTGCAGTAGATAGTTTAGAATTATCAATATTTGACAGGCTAAAAACTTGATGAAACCTTTAATAAAAATTTGTGGCGTAAACGATTTAGAAATTTTAAATGAGTTAATCATGATAGATGAACTTAATTTTATAGGATTTATCTTCTATCAAGCCAGCCCAAGGAATATTACAGATAGTTTTTTACAAAAAATAAATAAAGTTGATTTTCAAAACAAGAGGCCTGTTTGTGTCTATGTAAATGCACCTAGAGAAGTAATTCAAGAAACATCTTCATATTTTAAAAATCCTATCTTGCAGTTTCATGGAGAGGAGACTAATGATTTTTGCAATTCATTTAATAATGATTTTTGGAAAGTTATAAGAGTAAAAAACATTTCAAGCATTGAAAAAATATCTGAATATCCAAATGCCTCAGCAATTCTATTTGAAAATTATGAAAAAAATAAGTTTGGGGGAACAGGAAAATCATTTGATTGGAATTTTTTAGAAAATATAAAAAGTTTAGATATGAAAATTATTGTCTCGGGTGGAATTAATATTAAAAATGTTCATAATGCTCTTAATATTGAGCCTTGGTGTATTGATATTAACTCTGGTGTTGAATCTTTTGCTGGGGTGAAAGATTTAAAGTTAATTAATGAGATCATAGAAGTTTATAAAAATGAAGTCTAACAAGCAAAGTTTGCCAGATAAGAATGGTTTCTTTGGAGATTATGGGGGTAAATTTGTACCAGAAACACTTATGTTTGCTTTAGAGCAACTTGAGCAAACCTATAAGACTTTAAAAGATAATGAAAATTTTAAAAAACAATTTTATAAAGACTTGTCTGAGTTTGTAGGAAGGCCATCTCCTTTATATTTTGCTGAAAGGTTAACTAATCACTATGGAACAGGATCTATTTGGCTTAAAAGAGAAGACCTTAATCATACTGGTGCCCATAAAATTAATAATACTGTAGGCCAAATTCTATTAGCTAAACATATGGGTAAAAAAAGAATAATAGCCGAAACCGGAGCTGGTCAACATGGAGTAGCTACTGCAACAGTTGCTGCTAGACTTGGACTTGAATGTCACATCTATATGGGGGCTGAAGATGTTCAACGACAGTCCTTAAATGTATATAGAATTAAATTATTAGGGGCTCAGGTTCATTCAGTCGATTCAGGTTCAGCAACTTTGAAAGATGCTTTAAATGAAGCTCTTAGAGACTGGGTTACAAATGTTGATGACACATATTACATCATTGGGAGCGTTACTGGACCTCATCCTTACCCAATGATTGTTAGAGATTTTAATTCAGTTGTTGGTGAAGAACTTATATCTCAATCAAAAGAGTTATTTAATAAAATGCCTGACGCAATAGTTGCATGTGTCGGAGGCGGTTCAAATGCAATGGGAATTTTTTATCCATTTATTAATATGCCTGAAACAAGATTGGTTGGTGTAGAGGCTGGCGGAGAGGGAGTTGAAACAGGCGAACATGCTGCACCATTAAATGATGGAACTCCTGGGGTTCTTCATGGTGCCTTAAGTTATTTAATGCAAGATGATTCTGGCCAAGTTAAATCAACAAAATCAGTATCAGCGGGTTTAGATTATCCAGGCGTAGGCCCAGAACATTCTTGGTTAAAAGATTCTGGAAGAGCAGAATATGTTGCAGTAAGTGATAGCGCAGCTTTAAAAGCATTTCATGATGTTTCAGAACTTGAAGGTATCATACCTGCTCTTGAAACAGCTCATGCATTTGCATATTTAGATACTCTTATGGGAGATTTTGATTCAGATTCGAATATCGTGGTAAATGTTTCTGGAAGAGGTGATAAGGATATAAATACTGTTGCTGAAATCGATGGAATTAAATTTTGAATAGACTCACACAGAAGCTAGCTAAATTAAAAAAAGAAAATAAAAAAGCTTTAGTTGCCTATCTGGTCGCTGGAGACCCAGATATAAAATCTACACCACTTTTAATGAAATTACTTGTTGATGCTGGAGTGGACATCATTGAAATAGGAGTGCCTTTTACTGATCCTATTGCCGAGGGACCGATAATACAAAAAGCACATGATAGAGCGTTAAAGCAAAATATATCTTTAAGCCTTATCTTTAATATGATAAAAAATTTCAGAATTGAAGATAACAATACACCTATAGTATTAATGGGGTATCTTAATACTTTCATATCACATAAAAACTTAATCAAAGAAAATGAAGAAAATGCAATAGATTCAATACTTGTTGTAGATATTCCAGGTGAGTTTAATTTAGCCAATTATGGACTACAGAGTAAAAAAGTTAGTACTATTTCATTGATTTCACCTACAACTCATAAAGATAGAATTCAATCAATTGCACAAAACAGCTCTGGTTTTGTATATTACGTTAATTTAAGAGGGGTCACTGGCTCATCAAATCTAGATATTGATGAAATTAATAAAAATATCGAGGAAATAAAAAAATATGCCTCTGTGCCAACTCTTGCTGGTTTTGGTATTAAATCACCCGAAGACGCAAAATTACTATCAAGATGTTCTGACGGAGTAATTATTGGTTCATCTATAGTAAAAATGATTGAAGAAAGTTCAGAATCAAGAGAGTTTGATAGAATAACTAAGTATATACTTGAAATTAAACAGGCAATATCATAGTTAGGTTAATATGAATTTTTTTAGAAATATCTTATCTTCAGTAATGAAAAGCACCAGACGTTTCAATCGTTTTGGTCTTAAGAGCTTTGGAAAACTTCATAAAGACATAAATAAGGCAGTTGAATCTGTGATGTCGACATCAGGTGAAGTTTCATCGATGGTTTATGCTGAACACTTATTAAAACTTATTGAAGATCAAAATGATGATCGATTAATTAAATTTCTTAAGAATCTTTTAGTAAATTATGATATTGATACCAAAAGGCTTATTCATGATGTAAAAATATATGCCTCTGAAAAAAATGAGCAAAACTTAGCAAATGTAAATGCTTCTTCTGAACCAAAATGGGTGGAACTTTTCAGGCGTCTAAACTCAACAACAAATGGAACATACAGATTAGTAAAACTTAGAGAAAGAATTAGACTGCTGAAAGATCAGCAGCTTAAAACTTTCGATTCTGGGTTGTTAAATCTTTTTAAGTATTGGTTTAATCCATCTTTTTTAGTATTAGAAAAAATTGATTGGGAAACACAAGCTAATATTCTAGAAAAGATTATTGAATATGAGGCTGTTCATGAAATAAATTCATGGGATGACTTAAGAGCAAGATTGGCGCCTTCTGACAGAAAGTGTTTTGCATTTTTTCATCCATTGATTCCGAATGACCCATTGATATTTGTTGAAGTTGCTCTTTGTAAAAATATTCCAAAAACAATAGAAGAAATTATTAAAATTGACAGAAATGAAATAGATCCGGAAGATGCAAATACCGCAATTTTTTATTCTATCTCAAATTGTCATAACGGTTTATTAGGTATCTCTTTTGGAAATTTTTTAATTAAGAAAGTAGCAAGTAATCTCAAAAAAGAAATGCCACATTTAGATCAGTTTCAAACATTATCCCCATTACCTGGTTTAATAAAATGGATGGAAAAATATGCACCTATTACTTTTGAGAAATGTTCAGATAAGAACTGTGCTGATGATGAATTAATGAAACAAACAATTAGGTATTTAACCGAATCAAATAGAAAGGATGGCATGCCAAATGATCCAGTTGCCAGATTCCATATCGGCAATGGAGCAAGTCTTGAGAGAATAAACTTGAATGCTGATAAGTCTGAGAAAGGCTTAGATCAATCCTATGGAATTATGGCAAATTATTTGTATGACCTAGATATTGTGGAAGAGAATCATGAGTTATTTTTTAAGGACAAGGTTGTTAAAACTTCAAATAACATTAAATCATTAAAGAAAAAACATTGAAAATAGAAAGAATAATTGGTTTTTTAGTTTTTTTTGGAGCATTAATTTCGGCTATATATCTTTTTTATCCAAATGAAGATGATTCAAGTAAAAATTCTTTAAATTTAGATGGTAAAGAGATATCAGATGTTAATAAAAACGATATAGCCAATAGAACATCTCTTGAAGAAGATAAGACAGCTAAGAACATACCAAAAAATACTCAATTTAAACGTTTTGAAGAATCAGATTTTGATTTCTTTGTTTATAGGGCTCACATTCTATCCTCAAAAGAAAAGGCTTACGAATTAAGAGATAAAATAATTGATGGTGGTTTAACTGCATTTGTCAAACCCTTTGGAGATAATCAAAAATTATTTGCTATATATGTTGGACCTTTTCAAACAGAAGATGATATTGTAAACAATATGAACTTAATTCAGAAATTGTCTGAATCAAATAAAGGGGAAATATCTAGGTGGAAGCTCTAGGTCTCAACTATGCTGATTGGTTTATCTTGGTGGTATTAATTGCCTCAGGAATCATTTCTTTTTCAAGAGGCTTTACAACAGAATTTTTGTCATTATTCCTATGGATCGCAGCTTTTATTGCCGCAATAAGCCTTGAACATCTTGCAACACCTCAAATAAATGAATTAATACAAAATAAAGATGTATCAAAAATTATTTCTTATATAGTTGTATTTACTGCATTTATTTTTTTAGGCAGGCTTTTAATAAAGTTCATAAGCAAAATCGTAATATGGTCTGGTGCATCTGGCTTTGATAGGGTTTTTGGAATCTTATTTGGGTTATCAAGAGGCTTTATATTTTTATTTGCTATATTTTTACTATTACCCTCAAATTTTAAGACTACTGACCTAATTAATAATTCTAAAATCACACCCATGATTGAAAAATATGCTCCACGAATAGAAGCATATTTCAGAGATTTGATAGATAATAAAGATGTTGTAGAGGAAGCTCTGGATATAATTGAACCTTTAAAAGAGGAATTAACTCCAGAATCAGATAATGATAATAAAGACACCAAAGATGAGGGTTCTTAATGTGCGGAATAGTTGGGATTTCAGCTGAATCAAACGTAGCAGCCGAAATATATGATTCTCTATTAATGCTTCAGCATAGAGGTCAGGATGCTGCTGGTATGGTGGTTTGTAATAAAGAAGATAAATTAAGTAGTCGAAAGTCTATGGGATATGTTCGTGATGTTTTTCAACAAATACATATGGATAAACTTATTGGTAATTATGGGATAGGGCATGTCAGGTATCCAACTGCTGGTGGTAATGGAAAAGAGTTTGCCCAACCAATGTATGTTAATTCTCCCTATGGAATTAGCCTAGCTCATAATGGTAACTTAACAAATTCAAAACAACTTTCGAACGAATTATTTCATGCAGAAATGAGACATCTAAAGACTGATTCCGATTCTGAGGTTTTGCTTAATATTTTTG
This sequence comes from Gammaproteobacteria bacterium, assembly GCA_045563715.1. Lineage (GTDB taxonomy): Bacteria > Pseudomonadota > Gammaproteobacteria > Magnimaribacterales > D2472 > SAR86A. Next base: position 809,138 of record JBJLIP010000001.1, read on the forward strand.
CTCACGAGTTAGGCAAGCAAAGAGAAATATTTCCTTCCGCCGAACATATTTTTAAGGCAGTTTCAAAAACTCATATAAGATGCGATGGAGCATACGCAGTTCTAGCTCTTATTACAGGACATGGTTTACTTGCTTTTAGAGATAATAATGGAATTAGACCTTTATCAATAGGCATTAGAAAAGGTAAAAACAGAGATGAGTATGTAATTGCTTCTGAAGATGCATTATTTAGTTCTCTAGGATTTACAAAACTAAGAGATATCGAACCAGGCGAAGCAGTTTTTATTGATAAAAATGGAGAACTATTTTCACAGCAATGTTCTGATAGTCCCCAAAAAAGACCATGTATCTTTGAATACGTATACTTCTCTAGGCCAGATTCTAAAATTGATGAAATATCTGTTTACAAAGCAAGAATGAGAATGGGATCAAAGTTAGCAGATCAGATTAAGAAAATTAAACCAGATCACGACATTGATGTTGTTATACCTATCCCTGATAGCTCAACTATAGCTGCACATGAATTGGCAGTTGATTTAGGTGTTCCATATAGAGAAGGCTTTGTTAAAAATAGGTATATTGGAAGAACTTTTATAATGCCCTATCAAGAAGAGAGAAAAAAATCGGTTAGAAGAAAATTAAATATATTAGATCTTGAGTTCAAAGGAAAAAATGTGTTGCTAGTGGATGATTCTATTGTAAGGGGAACAACAAGTAAAAAAATTATTGAAATGGCAAGAGACGCAGGTGCGAATAAAGTTTATTTTGCCTCAGCAGCTCCTGCTATTAAATATCAGAATTTGTATGGCATAGATATGCCAGCCACATCAGAACTGATTGCATCTAATAGATCTGATGAAGAGGTAGCTAAAGAAATCAATGCTGACTGGTTGATATATCAAACTCTTGAAGATTTAATTGAGACTGCTGCTGATGGCAATCCTGAAATAAAAGAGTTCGAGAGTTCAATTTTTACAGGTAAATACATAACTCCCTTGATTGAGAACTATCTTGAAGAACTTGAAAATTCGAGAAAAGATGAATTGAAGATTCAAAGAGAGAAATCTAAGGCAAGCGGTTAAGGGTTTACTATATTAATTGTTGGAATTTCAGCTGAATTTGCACTTGCCACATAAGCATCTATTTCATTAAAGTTTAGATATCTATAAATATTTTCAGAAAAAGGATTTATATCACTCATATATTGATGATATTCCTCAACTGTTGGTATTTTCCCTAAAATAGAAGCTATCGCAGATAACTCAGCAGAGGCCAAGAATACATCAGCACCGTCTCCCATTCTATTGGGAAAATTTCTAGTGGATGTTGAAATCACGGTGGAATTGGCAATAACCCTAGCTTGATTGCCCATGCATAGAGAACAACCAGGAAGTTCTGTTCTTGCTCCTAAATCTTTAAAGATTTGATATTCTCCTTCTTCTATTAATTGTTCCTCATCCATTTTTGTTGGCGGCACTACCCACAACCTAGCTTTTGTTTGATTGTATTTTTTTAGAAGCATGCTTGCTGCTCTGAAATGTCCAATGTTTGTCATACAAGAGCCAATAAATACCTCTTGTATGGGAGTATTTTCTACTTCAGACAAAGGCTTGATATCATCAGGGTCATTTGGACATGCCAATAAAGGCTCTTTAATTTCATTAAGATCAATTTCTATAACTTCTGCATATTCTGCATCATGATCAGGTTTTAAGAGTTTTGGATTTAATATCCACTCTTCCATAGCTTGAGCTCTTCTCTCAAGAGTTTTTGCATCTCCATAACCTGATGCAATCATCCATCTCAGCATAATAATGTTTGAATTTAGGTACTCTAGAATTGGCTCCTCATTGAGAAGAACAGTGCAACCAGATGCTGATCTTTCAGCAGAGGCATCTGAGAGTTCAAAAGCTTGCTCAACTTTCATATTTGGTAAGCCTTCAATTTCGAGACATTTCCCAGAAAATATATTTTTCTTACCTTTTTTTTCAACTGTTAGAAGGCCTTTATTTATCGCAGCATATGGAATTGCATTAACAAGATCTCTCAGTGTTATTCCCGGCTGCATGTCACCCTTAAATCTAACCAACACCGATTCAGGCATGTCTAGAGGCATCACACCTAGAGTAGCAGCGAAAGCTACCAAACCTGATCCTGCTGGGAAGCTTATTCCAATTGGAAACCTTGTATGACTATCTCCGCCAGTACCCACCGTATCTGGAAGAAGCATTCTATTCATCCAAGAATGAATTATGCCATCTCCAGGCCTCAGAGAGACCCCACCTCGATTCATAATAAAGTCAGGCAGGCTATGTTGCGTTTCAACATCAACGGGTTTTGGATATGCTGCTGTATGACAAAAAGACTGCATAACTAAATCTGCTGAAAACCCAAGACATGCAAGTTCTTTCAGCTCATCTCTTGTCATTGGACCAGTAGTATCTTGTGATCCTACTGTGGTCATTCTGGGCTCACAGTATGTGCCCGGTCTAACACCTTCAACACCACATGCTTTACCAACCATTTTTTGTGCAAGGGTATAGCCTTTATTAGAATCATCTTTTGAATCAGGCCTTCTAAAAATATCTGTAGGGTCTAGATTCAGAGCTTCTCGTGTTTTATCTGTTAATTGTCTTCCAATAATAAGAGGTATTCTTCCATTAGCTCTTACTTCATCAAGGATTACGTCAGTCTTAAGTTTAAATTCTGAAACCACCTCTTTGGTTGTTGCATCAAGAACTTTACCATTAAAAGGTTCTAAAATAATTTCTTGACCCATTTCCATTTTGTTAACATCCATCTCAATTGGGAATGCACCTGAGTCCTCCAAAGTATTGAAGAAAATAGGAGCAATTTTTCCTCCAAAACAAAAACCACCTTCTTTTTTATTAGGTATGCATGGAATTTCATCACCCATATGCCACAGAACAGAATTAGTCGCAGATTTCCTTGATGAACCAGTTCCAACTACATCCCCTACAAAAACAAGAGGATTTCCTTTTTTCTTAAGTTGTTCGATAGTTTCTAGTGGTTTCTCTAGACCTTCTCTTGGCATTTTAAACATTGCCAATGCATGTAGTGGAATATCAGGTCTAGACCATGCATCTGTTGCTGGTGATAGATCATCAGTATTTATTTCTCCAGGTACTTTATAAACTGTAAGTTTAATTTGTTCAGGAATATCTGATTTCTTTGTAAACCATTCGCCGGCAGCCCATGCATCAATTACATTTTTGGCATACTTATTAGTTTTTGAAAGTTCAAAAATTTCATTAAAAGAATCAAAAATTAATAAAGTTTTACTAAGAGCATTAGCTGCTTCTTTACCTAATTCATCTATTTTTAAACATTTGATTAATGGCTCGATGTTATAGCCACCCAACATGGTGCCTAAAATTTGAACAGCATTATTTTTATCTATATATGGGCTGGAAGTTTTGCCTGATGTTATATCGGATAAAAATGCGGCCTTAACGTAGGCAGACTGATCAACACCCGCTGGAACCCTTTCTTTTAAAAGAAATAATAAAAATTCAGATTCATTATGCTCAGATTTGAGTAAATTAATTAGCTCTGAAGTCTGTTCAACATCCAACGGAAGGGGCGGGATGTTCTCTTTAGCCCTTTCTTCAACGTGTTTTTTATAGTTTTCTAACATCGCTTGGTCTCCGATGCCCATATTTTACTCTTATAGAAAAAGATAGCCACTAAATAGGTAAAATTTATTAAAAAATAGGTTATTATTTTGGTTTATGGGTAAGCTTCAGAAAAAACGTTCTTCTACACCGTGTTTAGGTATATGCTCAACCACTTTTGGTGACGAAGTTTGTAAGGGTTGTAAACGTTTTTCTCATGAGATTGTAAGTTGGACTAAATATTCACTTGAAGAAAGAGAAATAATTAATGATCGTTTAGAAAAATTTAAAATTAAAATTCTTCAACATAGATTTAAAGTCTATGACTCTAAATTGTTATCAAGCAGACTGGATGAAAAAGCAATAAATTTTAACCACTCTCTTGATCCTATTACTTGGATTTTTGATTTATTTAGAGCTGCTGGTTCCCAAGAATTTGATCTTAATAAATATGGCATTGAGAGCTTAAATCATTTTAATCCTAAGACGATTAAAGACGAGATAAATGATGAGTTGCTTCAGTTATCCGAAGCTCATCATGAAAGATATTTCAAAAAAGTTTAACTAAAATCTTTAAGCATAATTTTCAGCTCAAGTGAATGTTGCTCCTCTTCACCAATTTGAGCTCGTGCATATTCTTCAAGATACACAGATTTATTTTCTACAGCTTCCAATAATTTTTTATATAGGTTTAGAGCATACAATTCATGTTCTAAACTTTCTTCAAGAATATCTTTAATTGAATGCCTATTTGTTTCCTCAATTTTTGCAATTTTTTGGCTTGGATGACCATCCAGACCAGCAATTTTTTCGCCTGCTTGTTGGGCATGAAGAAGTGATTCGGCTGCTTGCTCTTTTAGAAAGCTTACAATGGGAAGTCTATACGGACCACTTACCATCATAGAGGAGTGCGTATACCTAACAACACCAGCTAACTCATACTCCATTATTTCATTCAGTATGCCGCAAACCTTGTTTGAATCTATTGTTGCATTTTCCATTAAATATTCTCCATTACTAAGTGATATTAAAAAAGATTATAGTTTAATTAAAATTAATGTAAACTATTGATATAAGGTATTTTTTAAATGGTAATCATTATGATAATCATTCTCACCTAGATTAAATTTTTTAAGAACGACTAAATATTTTAAAACGCCAGAATAGCAAAAAAGCTAAAATAGAATAGGCAAAAATTGCAATTTGTTTGATGATTGGGAGTTCAACAAATTTTCCCAACCACTCATAACCTTTGGTTCTTTTCCAGATATAAATAAATGCATCAACCCCAACGAGCTCTCTGTTGTCCTCAAATACCACATGTAATTTTTTAAGATATTTATCTTCCATGTGACTACAGTCTTTAAAAATTAATTTTGATCTTTTTTTGTAATGTTTAATTTCAAAATTGCAGATAGAACATTTTTCATTAAAAAGAACCTTACCATCGCTACTCATAAAAATATTTTATCAATATTGATGCTGGATATCTTTCTTTTTAAATAATAAGATCTGTCGATATGAAAATGCAGCAAGTAAATATTTTTGATGAGCCAATAGAAGAGTGTTGTTCAAATCCAATTACTGGATTTTTTAGAGATGGTTTTTGTCATACAGATAAAATTGATAGAGGTCTTCACATTGTATGCTCATTAATAAATGATGAATTTTTAGATTTCTCAAAATCTAGAGGAAACGATCTTTCAACCCCAAGACCAGAATTTAATTTTCCTGGATTAAAGGCTGGAGATTCTTGGTGTGTTTGTGCGGAAAGATGGAAAGAAGCATATGAGCATGGATTCGCTCCTAAAATTTTTCTAAAAAAAACTAATAAAAAAACATTATCTATAATTGATATTGAAATTCTTAAAGAGTTTGCTATTGATATGAATTAAATTTTTTTTACTTGATTTGCTATTGGTAGCTCATACCAGCTAGTCGTGTATTTGGGTGATGTCATATTCTGCTTCATGGGCGACCATTTTTTTGTATTTTGTGAAGCAAAGTAGACTTGAGTTTCATAATTATTTAATTGATCTATATATTCCATAAATTTTGAGTTTTCTTTGGGTTCATTAGGATCTCTAAAAAGTGAATATTGTTTTGTAGTCTCATTAGTAAATCTACCCAAAAGGATACCCGCTTTTGCATAATCATAATTAGGCCTAAAAATAGGCAAAAGAGCTTTTTTAGCTGCCATTAAAATGTCCCTTGTATCATTCGTTGGAGTTAATAGTTCTATGGTCTTATAGCCTGTATGTTGAGGCTTATGATTGCTAAATGGACTAGTTCTAACAAAAACTGACACTTGAGAACATTTTTGTCTTTCATTTCTAAGTTTCTCAGCAGCTCTGACAGCAAAGTTGCTTACAATCGGCCTTAATATTTTTAGATCTTTGACTCTAGTACCAAAACTTCTACTGACAACAATTTGTTTTTTTGCCGAGGTGCTATTTTCAATATCTAAACATCTTTGACCTCTAAGTTCTCGGACAGTCCTTTCTAGCACTATACTAAATTTTCTTTTTATATGATGAGGGCTAATATCGGCAAGCTGTAAGGCATTATTAATTTTTGCCTGATTTAGATGCTCTCCCAACCTTCTACCAACTCCCCAAACATCACGAATTGGAGTATTGCGGAGAGCCTCCCTTATTTCTTTTTTTGTAGATATCTGGTGGACTTTAGTCGGTACGTTCAATCTCTTAACTTCATTTAAGGCTATTTTGGTAAGTGTTTTTGTTGGAGCTATACCTATTCTGACTGGAACCCCTGTCCATTGCTTAACTAAACTTCTTATATGACATCCAAAGTCATATAAGTTGTAATGTTCTTCCAAAGAGTCTAATCCCAGAAAGGCTTCATCAATACTATAAATTTCAACCTCTGGGACAAAGCCCTCTAGAATATTCATGACTCTAGCTGACATGTCCCCATAAAAAGTAAAATTTGATGAAAATACTTGCCCCCCTTTAGAAAGAAAAGAATCTTTTACTTTGAACCATGGAACTCCCATACCGATACCCATTTTTTTTGCTTCTATACTTCTTGCAATAACGCAGCCATCATTATTAGAAAGAACAACGATAGGTATATGTTTTAGATCAGGGCGGAAGATCCTTTCGCATGAAGCATAAAAGCTTTCGCAATCTACCAAGGCAAGTGCCATTAGAATTTATTAATAGCCGCTGTAACAGTTCCTACTATTTCTAATTCTTGACCATGATTTACAAATATAGGAGGGTAGTCAGGATTATCTGGCATTAAACACATTCTTGGTTTTAGTTTTAATCTCTTACATACAAATTCACCATCTATTGTTGCAACTACAATACTGTTATGAGAAGGCTTAATACTTCTATCAACTATTAGAACTGCTTGGTCAGTAATGCCAGACCCAACCATAGACTGGCCTTGAGCTCTTACCAAAAAAGTTGCAGCTCCATTCTTGATTAGATGTTTGTTTAGATCTATTGGACTTTCAATATAGTCGCTTGCCGGACTGGGGAATCCGGCATGGACTGATTCAAGAAAATAGGGCACAAATATTGCCGGCAGATTTTCTTCAGAAATTTTTCCGATATAGTTAACTTTCATAGGAATATACTAAATACTGTATAAATATACAGTATATTAAGATTTAGAACAATAGAGTTTTTCTTAAATTTTAAATTCTTTTAGATCTAAATTATTTTCTGTTATTGAAAGACACCAACCTGACTTATCCCAGTCTCCAAGGACAACTCTTTTAAATAAATTATCCTCATGGATTTTTGGTCTGTGAGTATGACCATGGATAAATATATCAGGCTGATTTTTTTGAATGAAGTCATTTATAGCCTCAGGATTTACATCTGTAATTTCAAGAGATTTTTCAGATGTGGCATCTTTGCTACTGGATCTCAATGAATTTGCAATTTCATTTCTTTCGCCAATACTTTTAGATAAGAAATCTTTTTGCCACTCTTCTGACCTAACCCTATTCCTGAAATCCATATAATCAACATCATCTGTGCAAAGAAAGTCGCCATGACTAAGAATCACATTTAAACCATTGATACTTAAAGCATATGGATCAGAAAGTATTGAAATACCAACTTCATTTGCAAAAGTTTCACCTATTAAAAAATCTCTGTTGCCATGCATAAAAAATGTCTGAGGACCGTTCGAAGTAAACTCTGAGAGAGTTGTTTTTATTTCCTGATGGAAGGAATTATCATCGTCATCACCAATCCAAATTTCAAATAAGTCTCCTAAAATAAATAGATGAGTGCAAACTTCTTTAGATTCAATCAAGAATGTCTTAAAAGCATCAGTTAAATGAGGATTATCTTTACTTAAATGTATGTCTGATATAAAGCGCGGCTTCATTCACTAATAGTAACAGACTCTATTGTTATGACATCCACCGGAACATCTTGATGGCCACCAGAAGATCCTGTTGCAACATCTGCAATTTGATCAACAACATCCATACCTTCAGTTACAGCTCCAAATACTGCATAGCCCCAACCCTGAGAATTTTCACCAGTGTGATTTAAGAAACCATTATCTTTATGATTTATAAAAAACTGACTAGTAGCAGAGTGAGGGTCCATGGTTCTAGCCATAGCAACAGTTCCTCTGTCATTAGGCAGGCCATTATTTGCTTCATTTTGGATTGGAGCAGTTCCGCTTGATTTATTATTCATGTCAGCTGTTAAGCCTCCACCTTGAACCATAAAACCATTAATGACTCTATGAAAGATAGTTCCTTCGTAATAGCCGGACTTGGCTATAGTTTTAAAATTTTCTACTGTTATTGGTGCTTTCTCATCATTAAGCTCAAGCTTAATTTCACCTTCTGATGTTTTAATAATTACTTGCATCTATTTTTTCACCATTTTCATTATATTCTTCTTCATTGACAAGCTCTCCATTTTTATAAGTTGCTTTATAAGCAAGCTGTCCATTTTCATAATATTGTTCTTCGAACCCAGTGTCATTTTCATCAAATGACGCTTTATAATCAAGCTGTCCATTTTCATAGTATTCTTCTTCGAACCCAGTGCCATTTTCATCAAATGACGCTTTATAAGCAAGCTGTCCATTTTCATAGTATTCTTCCACTCCGGTTTGTTCATCATCTTTACAGAAACCTTTAGATTCAAGTGCTCCATTGCTAGAGTAAAACTCAGTCTGGACAATCCTCCCTTTTTTATATGTTTCGACATATTCAGCTTGTCCATTATCATAATATTCAATTGCTTTTCCGCTATATGGTTTATCTGAATTGACTTGATATACAATCCCATTTCTTTCTACCAAGCTATCAATAGGAACTTCAGGAACTGAGCATGAGACTACTGAAAAAATTAGAGTTGTTAGAAATATTTTTTTCATAATTTTAGCTTTGTATTATTCAATAATTGTAACAGACTCTATTGTAATATCGTATACAGGAACATCCGCAAAACCTTTATAGGACATTGTTGCGACATTTGCAATTTGATCAACAATATCCATTCCTTCCGTTACGATCCCAAATACTGCATATCCCCAACCATCAGAGTTCTCTGCAGTATGATTTAAGAATCCATTATCTTTATGATTTATGAAAAACTGACTAGTTGCAGAGTGAGGGACCGAAGTTCTTGCCATAGCAATAGTTCCTCTGTCATTAGGTAGGCCATTATTAGCTTCATTTTGGATTGGAGCAGTTTCACTAGATTTATCGATCATGTCAGCTGTGAAGCCTCCACCTTGAATCATAAAATTATTAATTACTCTATGAAAAATAGTTCCTTCATAGTAGCCAGAGTTCGCAATATTTTTAAAATTCTCTACTGTTATTGGCGCCTTTTTATTATTAAGCTCAAGCTTAATTTCACCTTCTGATGTTTTAATAATTACTTGAGTGAACTCTTTATCTACATTATTTACTATACCAGCGCTAAGCCCTTGTATAAGGGTAGCAGTATTATCTAATGTATAGCCTTCACCCTTGCTAGCTACTTCTTCTGACTTTTTAGAGTCTTCTACTATATTTTCATCTGTATAGTTATTTTCATCTGTGTAGTTGTTTAATGAATCTTCATAATTTATGTAATCCCCATTGATATAGGACCATAGAGCTTTATCGCATATTTGTATTGATCGTAATTTAAGTTCGTCTAACTTAGCTGATGTTTCAATACCCCTTAAACCATCTATCATACTTCCAAACTCTCCTTCTAAAATATCTCCAAAAATAGCAATTCCATCTTCAAGATAATCTACCTCAGTTTTTTCATCCATTTCTAGTTCTTCATATAGAAATCGCTCCCACTCACGATCACTTGAAAGATTTTCCACATTTTTTACTATGCAAATGGCTTGTTCTTTATTAAGACTATAGCTATCAAGACTTATGTCTATACCATTTTCTAATAGAGCATTTACTAATGGATTCTCTTGTTGAACATTACTACAGCTAACTAAAAAGAGGCCAACTAGAGAGATTAAAGGAATTTTTAGAAACTTATTCATAGTGATATTTTAGCATTCGTATAGATTCTAATATTTAAAACGATTTACTTTCTATATATTCCTTGAAATGATCTTCAACAATTTTTGGAGTTAAGCCAAATTCTTCGAGTGTATAGATGTGTTTCTGCTTACTATGATTCTTTTGAGCTGATAAGTATTCTTTCATCATATTTTCTGTTTTTATATCCATATCAAGACCTATTTTTAGGTATGCTTCTTTTATTGTGTTTATAGGGTTTTTAATTAATTTAGTGTAGCTTATATTAGCCACTTGATCTGAATGTAGATTTCTCTTGTCATTCATACCTTTATATAGTTTATGTTTCCAAAAATCTAAAACCATTTTACCAATTCGTTTTTTGTTAATTGACTTTGTAAAGCCCAAGCGAACATTTTTTGTCAGACTGCAAAAAGACCCAATAGATTCAACAGGGTCTCTGTGAATATTTATGAATTTAGCATTTGGATATGTAGATAATATTTCAGGTATGTGTCCTATATGACTTGGATCTTTTAAGAGCCATCTTTTAGGTCTTGAAGTGAGTTCTAATACTTGAAAAAATCTTTTATGCCATAGAAATACTGATTCAAAACTACAATTTTCTAAATATTCAGCATATTCAGGAACGTCAGCCATACATAGATAAACAATACTTCTGACATTCATGGTGGCAATTAGCATACATTCTTCAGGTGTCTCACCTCGAATATGATGCATAGCCCTTAGTTTAGGAATAATCGTTCTAGCAAATTTAAGTTGAAAATTTATTTTATTCTGCCGCCATTTTTTCTGTTGTGAAGTTTTTGCTATAGGAAGAGGATTCATAATTTCCCAATATAAAGGTGATCTATGATTATGATCTTGAGATAACAAGTTGAATAAGAAAGTGGTACCTGATCTTGGAAGCCCAGTTACGAATATCGGATCAGCTGGTTGAGGTAAATCCTTATCTTTTACTAACTTATAAATTTCTTTTCTAACTTTAAATCTATCTTTCAATTGATTCTTAAAAGCGATTGAACCAAAAAAGTTGAATGTATTATTTTTTTTAGCTGAATCAATTAAAATATTTAGTGGTTCCGTGTAGTCATCTTCCCCAAGCTGACCCTCAAGACCGCCAAGCATCTTTTGAGCTGTAATTTTTCCAAACATATTACTTATAAGATACCTTTATAATTCAGAATCCTCAATTTAAAATATATAAAATGAATATTTTATTCTTATGTGTTGGAAACTCAGGTAGAAGCCAGATAGCTCAGGCATTGGCAAGAGATATGTTTCCAAAATCTTTTGATATCAGAAGTGCTGGCTCATTGCCAGCAGCAAAAGTTCACAAAGACGCAGTACGGACTATGAGCGATGTTGGAATAGATATTTCAACAAACGAAACTCAATCAATAAATGATATCGAAGAGAATTTTATAAATAAACTAGATTACGTGATAACTCTGTGTAAGGAAGAGGTGTGTCCTAATGTTCCAGAGGCTACAAAAATACTTCATTGGCCAACCGAAGATCCTGATAACAACAAGTTTAATGATCTTCAATCAATCAATGCCTTTAGAAGGACTAGAGAAAATATTTTTAGTTTATTGAAAAAGTTTTACATTAGAGAAGAATTTTAATTATTCAGAATTTATTCTAATAATTCGCTAAAATTAAAATTTTAGATATAAGATGTAACTAATGATGGCTCCTCAGGTTGGGATCGAACCAACGACCAATTGATTAACAGTCAACTGCTCTACCGCTGAGCTACTGAGGAACGCTAATAGCAGAGCATTATAAGTAATTTTTAATACATAAGTAAATGACAAAAGCATTAAAGGTAGTATCTGATTTTGAACCAGCTGGCTCACAGCCAGATGCTATTAAGAATTTGGTATCTGGCCTTCAGGATGGTTTGCTTCATCAGACCTTATTGGGTGTTACAGGATCTGGTAAAACATATACTATGGCAAAGGTCATTGAAGAAACTCAAAGGCCTGCAATAATTATGGCTCATAACAAAACACTAGCTGCTCAGTTGTATGGTGAATTTAGAGATTTTTTTCCAAATAACTCAGTTGAGTATTTTGTTTCGTATTATGACTACTATCAGCCTGAAGCATATGTTCCGACATCTGATACATATATAGCTAAAGACGCATCAATTAATGAACATATTGAACAAATGCGTTTATCAGCAACTAAAGCCTTAATTGAAAGAAAGGATACTATAGTTGTGGCAACAGTATCTTCAATATATGGTCTAGGAGCTCCAGAATCATATTTAAAAATGGTTGTTCATTTAGATAGAGGAGACACAATCACGCAACGTGATTTAGTGTTAAGACTTTCAGCACTTCAATATACACGTAACGATTTAGATTTTAGAAGAGCAACATTTAGGGTTAGAGGTGACACAGTTGATGTCTTTCCTGCAGACTCTGACAAGGAAGCTTTAAGAATTGAATTTTTTGGTGATGAAATAGAGAAACTATCTTGGTTTGACCCTTTAACTGGTGTAGTTATAAATGAAATACCAAGAGCCACAATATTCCCTAAAACACATTATGTAACTCCAAAAGAAACTGTTACTAATTGTATTCCAGATATAAAGGATGAGCTTGAGATGCGCTTGGAGTTTTTAAAAAGCAATAATAAGCTTGTTGAGGCTCAACGACTCCAAGAAAGAACAACTTATGATATCGAAATGATGAGGGAGCTTGGTTACTGCCAAGGTATCGAGAATTATTCTAGATATCTAAGTGGAAGAAAACCAGGAGAGTCACCTCCTTGTTTATTTGACTACATTCCAAAAGATGCAATTGTGTTTATAGATGAGTCACATGTTTCAGTGCCTCAAATAGGAGCAATGTATAAAGGAGATAGATCCAGAAAAGAAACCCTTGTTGAATATGGCTTTAGATTGCCATCAGCATTGGATAATAGACCTTTAAAATTTGAAGAATGGGAGATGTTAGCACCTCAAAGAATATATGTTTCTGCAACTCCAAGTAAATACGAAAATGAGCATCAAGATAATCTTGTTGAATTAATAATAAGACCAACCGGTTTAACAGATCCTGATGTTGAGATCAGACCAGCACTTACTCAAATAGATGATGTAATTGGCGAATGTAATGAACGAGTAGCCATAAAGGAAAGAGTCTTGATAACGACATTAACCAAGCGTATGGCAGAAGATTTAACAGATTATTTAAATGAAAATAATATTTCTGCAAGATATATGCATTCAGATATAGACACGGTTGAAAGGGTGGAGATTATAAGAGACTTAAGGCTTGGCAAATTTGATGTTTTAGTTGGCATAAACTTACTAAGAGAAGGTTTAGATATTCCAGAAGTTAGCCTGGTTGCAATTTTAGATGCAGATAAGGAAGGCTTTTTAAGATCTGATACTACTCTAATCCAAACAGTGGGTAGAGCTGCTAGAAATCTCAGAGGTAAAGCAATTCTTTATGCTGATAAAATTACTGGATCGATGCAAAGAGCAATTGATGAAACTGATAGAAGGCGATCGATCCAAGAGAAATTCAATGCTGTAAATAATATCACTCCAAAATCTATTTCAACCAAAGTCAAAGACATCATGGAAGGCGCAAGAGTTATTAAGGGAAATACTAAAAAGAAAAAAGAAGATATAGAAAAAATTATACCTTTTAAAATCTTAGATGATACTGTTGATAATTTATCAGAAACACTCAAGAAGCTTGAAGATGAGATGTTTTCTTTTGCAAAAAAAATGGAATTCGAAAAAGCAGCCGTTTGTAGAGATAAGATTAAATTTCTTAAAAGAAAACTAATTGATCTTTAGGTGGTATGCACGAATGCGCACTCAATAAGCCATAATAATCTTTAATTCTATCAACATAATCTATCGCCTGCTGTCCTCTTGAATATGAATCTCTATCCGTCAAGTTAAGTTCAGAACCTTTTAAAGTTTTTAATTTATTTTTTATTTCAATCCAAGTGACCAGGGTAATGTCCTCATTAATATCAGAAGCGATATTAATAATATTTGTAGGACCTAAATTGTAACTTGCCAATGTAACAGATAATTTATCAGCTTGTGTTGGACCAATCTTATTTTTTTCCTGTAAGAGAGCAAAATATTTTGCACCACCTTTAATATTTTGTTCTGGATTTAATCTTTTCTCAACACCAACTAGTGCCGCTGTTTCAAGGGTAACCATCATCATGCCCCTGACACCCATGCTTGATATAGCTTTTGGATCCCACTGAGACTCTTGGAATGAAATAGCAGTTAGTAAATTTTTATCTATTTTTGTTTCATTAGCGGCCTCTTCAAACATATTATCAAATTTAGGATATCTATTTTTTAGGAGGTCTTTAAATTTATTTTTTTCGAAATTATTAAGAGAAGAGGCGTTATATGTTTTTTCTAAGATATCTTCACAATCAATTTCAATTTTTTCACTTTCTTCTTTAGGCTGTTCGCAACCAGACATCACAAACACGACCAGTGAGTATAAAAAAAACCTAAAGATATTCCCCATTTTTAATTATTTAATATATAAAGACTTTATAATTGTTATATACAATATTTCAGACTTAACGAAGTGTCAAAGACTAAAAGTTTTATATTTAAGGGTAAACAAAGTTTTTCAAGCTCAAAACTTGAACAAACAAGACTTCAATTCAATAAATGCAATAACTTAGATTCTGAAATTTATTCGAACGAGATATATTTAATACTTACAAATTCAGATACACCTAATTTGGATGGCATTATGGATGTATTGTCAGCTTCTATTTTAGATAAAGATTTTTCTTTCTATGTTGGACCTAGGTTAGGAACTATTTCTCCTTGGTCATCTAAAACTGAGGACATAGTTAGAAACGTGGGCCTTGATAACATTATAAGAGTCGAGAAGCTTTTTGGATTCATGATAAATGAAGAATTTGATAATCAGACTCTAGATCTTTCTATGTTTTACGATCGAATGACCCAATCAATATATCCAACACAAAAAGATTTTCAGAATCTATTTGTTTCGGATAAGCCAAGATTATTAAATTACATTGATATTATTAATAAAGGTAAAGAAGAATTAGAAATCGCAAATAATTCATTTGGATTTGCAATGAGTGGTGATGAGATAGATTATTTGTATGATTTTTATTCAAATGAAAAAAGAAATCCAACAGATGCAGAATTAATGATGTTTGCTCAAGCAAATTCTGAACACTGTAGACATAAGATATTTAATGCTAAATGGAGTCAAGATGGCTCTCAAAAAAATAATACTTTATTTGATCTAATAAAAGAAACTAGTAAAGCTTCTCCGGATGGAATCATATCCGCATACAAAGACAATGCAGCCATTATTAAAGGAGCAAAGGTTGAAAGACTTCATTTGGATGATTCAAATAGTTATGAATTTGTTGAAGATAATTTAAATTCAACCATTAAGGTGGAGACACATAATCACCCAACTGCTATCTCTCCATACCCTGGAGCTTCTACAGGCTCTGGTGGTGAAATTAGAGATGAAGGTGCTACTGGGCGAGGTGCCAAACCAAAGGTAGGCTTAGTAGGTTATAACGTTTCAAACCTTAGGATTCCAAATCTATTAAGAACATGGGAAAAGAGCGAGCACAAGCCTGAAAGGATTGCATCACCTCTAGAGATTATGGTGGATGCGCCTATAGGGGCAGCAGCATTTAATAATGAATTTGGCAGGCCTGCAACACTCGGTTACTTCAGATCATTTGAAACCAATTTTATAGATAACAAAGCATACGGTTATCACAAGCCAATAATGCTCGCTGGCGGTATTGGAGAAATAAGAGATAAGAATAATTTTAAACTTCAAATCAGTGATGATTATTTAGTTATTGTTCTTGGGGGCCCAGCTATGCTAATCGGTCTCGGGGGTGGAGCAGCTTCTTCGGTTTCTTCAGGAGATAGTGATGAAGATTTAGATTATGCATCAGTACAAAGAGATAATGCAGAAATGGAACGTAGATGCCAAGAGGTTATTAATAAGTGTTCAGCTCAAGAAAATAGCTACATAGAATTTATTCATGATGTTGGTGCTGGGGGTTTATCAAATGCAATTCCTGAACTAGCTGGAGACTCTAATCTAGGGGTTTACATAGAGTTATCAAAAATTCCTAATTCTGATAAATCCATGTCTCCAATGGAAATTTGGTCAAATGAATCACAAGAAAGGTATGTTTTAGCAATTCATAAAGATAACCAGAAAACTTTTGAAAAAATATGCAAAAGAGAAAGGTGTGAATACGCAATTGTTGGAGTAACCACTAAACAAAAATCTGTAAAGCTTTACGACGAAACCAACGACAATTATCCAGTAAATGTTCCTTTATCAATGCTGTTTGGTGATTTACCAATTACTGAAATGAAAGTGACTAGCAAAGACAAGAAACATGTAAATGAGTCTAATGCTGAAGATTTTGACCTTCGTGATGTCATTATTAAAGTTCTTCAACATCCTACAGTTGCATCTAAGTCCTTTCTTATTACTATTGGAGATAGAACAGTTGGAGGTATGGTAGCTAGAGATCAATTTATTGGACCTTATCAAGTCCCAGTTTCAGATTATTCATTAAGCCTTCGATCATATACTTCAAGTTCTGGAGAAATACTAACAATTGGAGAAAAGCCTACATTAGCAGTCACCAATCCATCGGCTTCGATGCGAATGGCGCTAGCAGAAGCTTTAACTAATATGGCTGGTGTGGTAATAAAAGGATTAAATAATGTTCAGGTATCAGCCAATTGGATGGCGGCTTGTGGAGACAACAAAGAAGATCTAGCATTAAGAGAAGGCGTAGAAGCATTATCTAAAATAAGTGTTGATTTACAAATATCTATTCCTGTTGGCAAAGATTCATTGTCAATGAAAACCAAATGGTTAGAAGGTGATAAAGAACTTCAAGTCACATCACCTCTTTCTGGAGTAGTTACCGCAATGGCACCGGTTGACGATGTTGAAATTAGTGCAACTCCAGAACTAAATTTGGAAGAAGATACATCAATATTATTAATAAAATTGAATGATAAAAACAGATTAGCAGGCTCTATCTTTTCTGAAGTTACTGAGTCTAAATACAATAATACACCTGATATTGATAACGTCGATATTTTTAAGACAATGTTTATATCTGTTCAAGAAATGATTTCAAATCAAGAGATTTTAGCAATACATGACATATCTGATGGAGGTCTAATCACTTCATTAATGGAAATGTGCTTTACTAAGAGAATAGGTATGAAAGTAGATTTATCTAATTCAGAAAACATAAATGAACTATTATTTTCTGAAGAATCAGGTTTTGTTATTCAAGTAAAAAGTGAAGACGTTAATAAGATAAAAACCTCTTTAACTAATAAAGGCTTAATAGTTAAAGATATAGCAAATCTTCAGGAAGATAATTTTTCAATTGTTAAAGACCAAATTGAGTTATTTAATAAATCTATCATTAATCTTGAAAAGATATGGAGAGAAACATCTCATGCCATACAAAGCATTAGAGATAACAAAGAGATTGCAGATTCAGAATTAAGTTTGCTTGATGATAAGAGTTTCTCTGGGCTTATTTCCAATGTTTCTTTTGATGAATCACAAATTAAAAATATAAATATTAAGTCAACAAAACCAAGAGTGGCTATATTAAGAGAGCAAGGTGTAAATGGACAGAATGAAATGGCAGCAGCATTTAGTATTTCTGGTTTTGATGCTGTAGATGTTCATATGCAAGATTTGCTTGAAGAAAAAGTTATTCTAAATGATTTTCAAGGCATGGCTGTTTGTGGAGGATTTTCATATGGAGATGTTTTAGGAGCCGGAGGTGGCTGGTCTAAAACAATTCTGTTTAACAATAATGTAAAAGATCAGTTTGAAAATTTTTTTAATAATAAAAATACATTTACATTGGGTGTTTGCAATGGATGCCAGATGCTATCCAATCTTAAGACAATAATACCTGGTGCAGCTTACTGGCCTTCATTTGAAAGAAATCTTTCTGATCAATTTGAAGCAAGATTAGTCCAGGTAAAAGTTAAAAAAAGTGATTCACTTTTATTAGAAAATATGGATGGATGGGCAATACCAGTCGCATCAGCTCATGGAGAAGGAAGAGCTAATTTTGATGAAAAACATTTTTCAGGACTAAAGAATAATAATCAAATTGCATTAAGTTTTATTGACTCTAATGAGAATGACACCGAACAATACCCATTAAACCCCAATGGTTCAGCTGAAGGAGTGACTGGATTAACAGCAGCAAATGGAAGAGTCACAATTATGATGCCTCATCCTGAAAGGGTAATTAGAAAACTTCAAATGAGCTGGCATCCAAAAAAGTGGAAAGAATTTTCTCCGTGGATGCAAATATTTGTTAATGCAAAAAAATTTAGTGAGGAAAATTAATCACCAGAGTTTAATATCTTCTTCCCTAAAAATGAAATCATCTTTATTTAAATCTTCAATATAGTACTTAAGTGTTTTTTCAACTGTTGGAAATGCTATTTCGTCCCAAAGAATATCAGTGATTGAAAATAATTTTACTTCTGAGCTTTCTATAGTTGGTCCAAAATTATCATCTAATAGCTCAGCTAAATAAAACATGTGTATTTGATTTATGTGGGGAAGACTAAACATTGTATATGGCATAGTTATTTTTGCTTTTGATCGGGTTTCTTCAAATGTCTCTCTAAGGGCTCCATCCTGAAGAGTTTCTGCATTTTCCATAAATCCAGCTGGAAGTGTCCACAAACCTTTGCGTGGATTAATGTTTCTTTTCGCCATAAGAATTTTATTATTTCTAATACATAATGCCCCAACTACGACATTTGGATTTGTATAAAAAATTGTGTCACATTCAGAACAACAATACCTTTTTAAATTATCATCTTCTGGAATTTTAAATTCCATATTTGCATTTCCACAATTTGAACAATATTTCAATTTTCTTCCTTATTTAAAGAATATAGATACTTAAGAAGTTAAACTTATCTACATGTTAGACAGCATAAAGCAAAAACTAAAACAAATAAATCTTATAGATGCTACAAAGCATAAAAAAGCCGGGGTTTTAATTCTTCTTTTAAAAAAAAGTGAAGAAGAAGGATACCAATTGTTATTTACAAAGAGATCTGCGCATTTAAATACACATTCTGGTGAGGTGAGTTTTCCTGGAGGTAAATGGGAAGAATCAGATGCAAGCCTTTATGAGACTGCTTTAAGAGAATCTAAGGAAGAAATTAATTTAAATCTAGAAAATGTTACAAAACTAGGATCTTTAAATTTTTTATTATCAAGGCATAAAATAGAGGTCAATCCATTTGTTGGATATCTAGAAAAGTCACAAGATTTCAAAGGAAATTTTGAGATAGATGACATATTCACAGTACCTTTGAGTTTTCTAATGAATCATAAGAATATTATTTATAAAGAATTTAATAGAAAGGATTTAAAAGTATATATTCCAAGTTGGGTTTATAATGGGAATCGTATATGGGGATTAACGGCTATGATAGCAGCAGACTTTTTAAATATCTGTTTTGATGCATCAATTAATACTGATTTAGATTTAATAAGAACATACGATGAATATTGATTTAGGAAATAAGAAATTAAAGACGGACGGAGATAATTTTTGGATAGCGCCAAATGCAACTGTAATTGGAGATATTCATTTAGCCAAGGATGCAAGTATTTGGTTTAATGCTGTTCTTAGGGGTGATAATGAGCCTATATATGTAGGAGAAGGATCAAACGTACAGGATGGCTCAATCATTCATACTGATCCTGGTTTCTCATGCTCAATTGGTAAAAATGTTACTGTTGGTCATTTGGCAATGCTTCATGGCTGTTCTATTGGAGATGGAAGTTTAATTGGTATAGGTTCTGTTATATTGAATGGAGCAAAAATAGGCAAAAATTGCATAATTGGATCTAAGGCACTTGTTACAGAAGGCATGGATATTCCAGATGGCTCTATGGTCTTAGGTATACCTGGCAAAATAAAGAAAACACTAAGCGAAGAAGAGCAAAGTCTTGTCCCTCTGGGAGCTGAACATTATATTGAGAATTATAAAAAATTTAAGAAATTAATGAACTCAAATGAAAACTAGTGAAATAAGACAATCTTTTTTAGATTTTTTCAGCTCAAAAAAACATGAGGTTGTGTCATCAAGTTCTTTAGTTCCAATGAATGATGAAACCTTACTATTTACAAATGCTGGTATGGTTCAGTTTAAAGATGTGTTTCTTGGGACTGAAAAAAAGAACTATACGAGAGCAACTACTTCGCAAAGGTGTATTAGGGCAGGCGGTAAGCATAATGACTTAGAAAATGTAGGCTATACATTGAGGCATCACACATTCTTTGAAATGTTAGGTAACTTTAGCTTTGGAGATTATTTTAAAGAAGATGCAATTAAATTTGCATGGGAATTTCTTACAGAAGTTCTTAAGTTAGACAAAGACAAGCTGTGGATAACTGTCTATAAAGATGATGATGAGGCAGAAGAAATCTGGAAAAATATAATCGGCATTGATCCAGCTCGTATTGCAAGATTAGGTGATGAAGATAATTTTTGGTCAATGGGTGATACAGGACCATGCGGACCTTGCTCAGAGATATTTTATGATCATGGAGAAGGTATAGAAGGGACACCGCCTGGATCTGAGGGAGATGAAGGAGATAGGTTTGTAGAAATATGGAATCTTGTCTTTATGCAATTTAATCGAGATGAAGCAGGAAATATGGAGCCACTTCCCAAGCCATCAGTAGATACAGGAATGGGCTTAGAAAGAATTGCAGCTGTGATGCAGGGCGTTAATTCAAACTACGAAACAGACGTATTTAAGGATTTAATACTTGCTTCTGAAAATTTACTTGGCAACAAAAAAAATACTTCACATAAAGTTATTGCTGACCATATTCGATCAACTGTTTCTTTGTTAGCCGATGGGGTAATGCCTGAAAATGAAGGAAGGGGTTATGTGCTAAGAAGAATTATGAGAAGAGGCATAAGACATGGTTACAAAATTGGTGCTAAGAAACCATTTATGTTCAATTTAGTAAAAGATATGGTCAGACTTATGAGCCCAGCATTTCCAAGTTTGGAAGAAAAAGAAAACGATATTACTAAATTAGTAGAAGCTGAGGAAATTAAGTTTTTTGAAACCCTTGAAAAGGGGATAGAAATTCTTGATCAAGAAATTTCTAATATGACTGAGAAAACTATTTCTGGAGATGTAGTCTTCAAACTTCATGATACTTTTGGTTTTCCTTTTGATTTAACAGCCGATATAGCAAGAGAAAGAAATTTATTGATTGATGAAGAAAGATTTAATGAGTGTATGAATCAGCAAAAAGAATCCTCAAAGGCATCTAGCAATTTTGTATCTAAACTTCCTGCTGCTTCCGGAGTAGACGAAACTGAGTTTCTTGGGTATGAAAAATTAGAATCTGAATCTAAGATATTAGCAATATGGAAAGATCAAGAGAGAGTTAATGGGGTTAGTGATAGAGAAGAAATATTCTTAGCCTGCGATCATACGCCATTTTATGCTGAAGCAGGCGGACAAATTGGTGATCAAGGAACATTTGCATCTAAGACAGCCACTGGTAATATTTTAGATTGTAAAAAACAAGGAAAGGTATATCTTCATAAAGCAATAGTTAAAAAAGGAAACATAAAAAAAGGTGATGTGATAAAAATGACAGTAGAAAAAGAAAAAAGATCTGCGATTGCAATACATCATTCAGCAACCCATCTTGTTCATGCTGCTCTTAGAGAGGTATTAGGAGATCATGTTCAGCAAAAGGGCTCACTTGTAGATGAAAATAAGCTTCGATTTGATTTCTCTCATTCAAAACCACTATCTAAAGAAGAAATCTCTAAAATAGAAGATATAGTAAACAAGGAAGCTTTAAACAATTTAGAAGTTGAAACAGAATTAATGAAGATAGATGACGCTCTTAAGTCAGGAGCGATGGCTTTATTTGGTGAGAAATATGATGACGATGTTAGAGTTCTGAAGATGGGCGAAAACTCTTATTCTGTAGAATTATGTGGCGGCACACATGTTGATAGAACAGGCGATATAGGTTTATTCATTATTACCAATCAATCAAGTGTAGCTTCTGGAATAAGAAGAATCGAAGCACAAGCTGGATTCCAATCAATTAAATATATAAATAACATGAGAGAAATAAACTCATCTCTTCAATCTGCATTAAATGTACCAGCTGATGATATCTATCAAAAGATAATTTCATTAATTGAGGAAAATAAAAACCTCAAAAAAAATTCTAATAATAAAAAATCTTTAACCTCTTTAGTCTCATCAGAAATACACGAAATTGATGATTGGAAATTAATCATCGAACAGGTGGATATAGATAACACCAAAGACCTTAGGAGTTTAGTTGATGAGCATAAAAGCTCTAATGAGAAAGCATGTATAGTAGTGCTTAATGTTGTTAATAACAAAGTTGCTTTTGTATGTGGAGTAACCAACAATTTATCAGATTCTATTTCTGCAAAGGACGTAGTTACACACTTATCTGATTTAATTGACGGCAAAGGAGGTGGAAGAACTGACTTTGCCCAGGGTGCTGGTAAAACAGAAAATATTGGAGATTTCGTGACTTCTATTGCAAATACAGTAAAATCGCTCGCTAAATAAAAAAAATACTATGTCAGACATTATTATTCAAAAGTTTGGAGGCACATCTGTTGGATCAGTTGAAAGAATTGATATTGTCGCAGAGATAATAAAAAATGCCTCTAAATTGAATAAGCTTATAGTGGTTGTATCCGCCATGGGCGGCGAGACTAATAAACTAATAGAATTATCTAAATACTTTGGTGAGAACCCAGACAAAAGAGAATTTGATGCTTTGGTTTCAACTGGAGAAACAGTAAGTTCAGCTTTGCTTTCAATGGCACTCCACTCTAAAGGAATAAAAGCTAAATCTTATTCTGCTGCGCAAATTTCAATGAAAACCACTGATTCGTATTCAAAGGCTAAAATTTTAGATGTTAATGCAGATAAAATTCTTGAAGTTGTAAAAGACGGTATTATTCCAATTATTACAGGCTTTCAGGGGGTTACTGAGGGTGGGGATATTACTACGTTAGGAAGAGGTGGGTCTGATACAACAGCTGTTGCAATTGCTGCTCAAGTAGGAGCATCAAGATGTGACATTTACACAGATGTTGATGGTATCTTTACAACGGATCCCAAGGTTGTTTCGAATGCAAAAAAATTAGATTCTATTACAATGGAAGAAATGCTTGAACTCGCCGGACAGGGAGCTAAAGTTATACAAACAAGAGCTGTTGAATTTGCTAATAAATATAATGTTCCGGTAAGAGTGTTATCAAGTTTTAATGATGGAAAGGGAACATTAATTTCTTTAGAGGATGAAAGTATGGAAAATGCATTAGTATCAGGTATTGCTTTTCAAAAAGACCAAGTTAAGTTTACTTTGCATGGGGTTGGCGATATTCCAGGAACTGCATTTAAAATTTTGGGCCCAATTAGCGATGCTGAAATTGAAGTTGATGTAATTGTTCAAAATGTTAGTGTTGATGGAAAAACTGATTTTACGTTTACTGTTTCATCGGAAGATCAAGATGCAGTCAAAAATGTTCTCGAGGATATAAAAAATGAAGTAAATTACAGAGAATTAATTGTTGACTCGGATATTGCAAAAGTATCCCTTGTAGGTGTTGGTATGAGATCACAGGCTGGAGTTGCAAGTAAAGCGTTCAAAGCGCTGTCTGAAAACAGTGTTAATATTCAGATTATATGTACATCTGAAATTAAGATAACAATGGTGATAGATGAAGAATTGATTGATAAAACTGTTTCAATCCTTCATAAGGAATTTGAATTAGAAAAATAGATGTTTGACTTAATATTAAAGAATTGCAAAATTGTAAATGAAAATACTATATTTGAATCAGATATAGCTATTAAGAATTCAAGAATTGAATTAATTTCAAAAGATATCTCATTGGATTCAACAGAAGTATTGGATGTTGATGGTAGATATGTAATTCCTGGTTTGATCGATGATCAAGTTCACTTTAGAGAACCTGGCTTAACTCACAAAGGCGACATTGCTTCAGAATCAAAATCAGGATTAGCAGGAGGAGTAACTAGTTATTTTGAGATGCCTAATGTAAATCCGACTACTACTACAAATGAAAATCTTGCAAAGAAGTTCCAATTAGCTAGCACCAAGTCTCTCTCAAATTATTCTTTTCATCTTGGCGCAAGTAATACCAACATTGAAGAAATTAAAAGAGCAGACATTCATCAAGCTTCAGCGCTAAAAGTTTTTATGGGCGCATCAACAGGCGAAATGTTGGTAGATGACCTAAACGCACTTGATGATATTTTTAATTATTCCCCTTTGATAGTTGTAACTCATTGTGAAGACCAAGGGACCGTTGAAAAAAATGAAAAAATATTTTACGAAAAATTTGGCGAAAATGTATCAGCAGAACACCATCATTTAATTCGAGATGTTGAAAGTTGCTATCTATCAAGTTCATTAGCAGTAGATTTGGCTAAAAAGTATGACTCAGACTTACATGTTTTTCATCTAACTACTCAAAAAGAAATGGAGTTATTCAGCGCTGGATCTATTGATGGAAAAAAAATCACTTCAGAAGTATGCGTTCATCATATGTATTTTAATGAGACGTATTATTCTGAGCTAGGTAATCAAATAAAATGTAATCCATCTATAAAAGAAGAAAGAGATAGATTGGCACTTATTAAGTCTCTTTTAGAAGACAAGATAGATATTATTGCAACTGATCATGCTCCACATACATGGGAGGAAAAAAACAAGCCTTACCCTCAGGCTCCAGCTGGATTGCCCCTAGTTCAACACGGTCTTCAAATTCTTATGGATTTTTATCATCAGGATATTCTTACTCTTGAAACAATTGTAGAAAAAACTAGTCATAATGTTGCAAAAAGATTCCAAATTAAAGATAGAGGCTATATTAGAGAAGGTTATTATGCTGATTTAGCAATTATAGATTTAGATAAGCCATATCAAGTATCAAAAAATAATATTTTATATAAATGTGGCTGGTCACCTTTTGAAGGCCATAAATTTAATTCATCAATTTATATGACGATTGTAAACGGGAACATTGCATTTAAAGATGGAGCGGTTAGTGATAATTTACCTTTTGGTATGCAAATAGAATTCAATAGATAAATTAGTTATTTTTAAGCTGTCTAAGAGTTATAATCCTTTTTTTTATTGTAAATTGGAGAGTTGGCTGAGTGGTCGAAAGCGCCTCCCTGCTAAGGAGGTAACTGGGTAACTGGTTCGAGGGTTCGAATCCCTCACTCTCCGCC
>JBJLIP010000002.1:0-98657 GCA_045563715.1 Gammaproteobacteria bacterium
AGTTTTATGTTTTAATATATTATGAGTAACCCACTTAAAAATTTTTTAAATGATTTTTCAATTGAAGTAACGCCAAGGGCTGTTGCAAAAATTGAAAATCTTTCCGAATTAATTCCATCGGGCACCCTTGTATATATAGCACATATTGAAGGCACTCCTATAGAGGAAATGGTTAAAACGGCAAAAAAAATAAACCAACAAGGTTATGCCACCATGCCTCATTTTCCTGCTCGTATTATTAAAGATAAAAAAACTCTAAAAGATTGGATTTCAAAATATCAAAATGAAGCTAATGTAAAAAGCGCACTTCTTTTAGGCGGAGGTATAAATAAACCTTATGGTGAATATGATTCATCAATACAACTAATTGAATCAGAGTTATTTGATCTCGCAGGTTTTGAAAAGCTATATATTGCTGGACACCCTGAAGGAAATAAAGATATTGATCCAGATGGGTCAACTAAAAATATTGATCAGGCTTTATTATGGAAAAATGAATACAAGAATAGAACAGATGCTGATATGGCAATAACTACCCAATTTTGTTTTGATTCGAAAACAGTAATTAACTGGGCTAATGATATAAAGAATAAAGGTGTAGACATCCCAATTCATATTGGTATTGCTGGACCAGCAAAGTTACAAACATTATTAAGATACTCAATAGAGTGTGGTGTAGGAGCATCTATAAAGATTCTTCAAAAACGTGCCCTTGATTTAACAAAATTACTATTACCATATAAACCTACAAAAATTCTGGATGAATTAGCTAGTTACAAATTTAATAATCCAGATTTCAATATTGAAAAGGTTCATTTTTTTCCGCTAGGTGGTGTGAAGCAAGTTAGTAAATTTGTACAAGAACATTAATTCTAATTTATCTCCCTTTACAAAATACTTACAAAAAATATACATATTATTTTTAATATATACATATTTAAGTGTTACATTTGTTATTAATTTTTTATTAATTAATAGAGGAGAGATTATATGGAAATGGAAATGTGGAATGTTTGGGCAACAAACAGAATTCCAGGTGCAATTGGTGGTCTTAGTACGATAATTGCTATTTGGGTTGCAGCTAGATTTGCAAGTGTTGCTTCTGAACAAGCAGAAGAAAATAAAACTTTTTTTGGTAAAGTGTTACTTACTTTATTTGGAGGATCTGTAATTCTTTGGGGAATTCAAGTAAACCTTATGGCACAAGCTAATTGGTCTGTAACAGCTAATGCATTTAAATCAATGAAAGAAGCTGGAATGGAAGTTAGTGACGGAGCTATGAAATTTGCAGAGACATGGAGCGGTGAACCAAGTTTGCTTAATCAACCTGTAGCAATAGTTTTCTTTTTGTCGGCTTTTGCAATTATTCTTTATCCAATTTGGTTTAAGAAGTAAGCATGAAGAATTTTGTAAAAATATACAGCCTTTTTGCTATAGTTTTTTTGGTAAGTTGCTCAGATCAGAACATATCTGAAGATACTGAAAAAGGCGCTATTCATTTAGGTCCTTATTATAATGAGTTTTTGGCTTGTGAAGCGGGACCTAAATACTCGCAAGAGACAATTACTGAGATGCTGTCTGCTTGGCAAGATTTACAAGTAGCTGATGGCTTAGGATGGGCAGGAGTATATGCTCCAGTTGGAGAAAATCATAGATTTTCAAATGGCTGGTGGGAACTTGAATGGGATTCTAAGGAAAGCTCTGATAATGCGTTTAATGATCCAAGTCCTGAATTTCTTGCATGGGCAGAAGATTATGCAGAAGTTATGACTTGTGATATTGAAGGAAGATATCCATGGACCTTTTATTTACCTAGAGAGCCTGATTCATTTGGTGAGGTAATGGGTGAAAATGGATACTTCGCATCTGAATTTCTAGCATGTGATTTTAATGAAGGAAAATCAAGTTCTGATCTTAGAGCTGCTGTTGTAGCATTTAACGAGTATCTTGATCAAAATGGATCACAGTCACCATATTTCTTTGGAGTTTATTATCCTGAGTTTGAGGATGCAGCAAATGATTTCTTGTGGGGAAATTGGCATGCAACTTTTGAAACTATGAAAGCAGGAAATGCAGACTGGGAAGAAAATGGACAAGCTATGCAAGCTCAGTTTAATGAAATATCAACATGCATGAGCCCAGATTATTACGATAGCTGGGAGCTTTATAATAGTCCTGATTCATAATTGATATTTTCAATCTAGAAAGGAGGGGTAACCCTCCTTTTTTAGAACAACTCAGTAAGCATACATCTTGCAGAGCCACCACCATATTTTTCTATGGTCGGAATATCCGAATGAATTATTTCTTTATAACTTGTAAGAAGTTTATTTATTTGTTCTTGTTTTAATGCTTTAAAGGCTCTTGAGGACATAATCAGAAATAGTTCATTATCTGAATTTTGTGCTTCAATTGCATTTCCACAAAATTCTTCAATTTGTTCTGATGATAATTCTATAACTTCGTGATGTTGCCGAACCTTATCTTTTACATAGTCTCTGTGTTCAGGTCTAATAACATCAAAACATATTCCAACTATATCAGTGCCAACATACATCAACACATCAGTATGATATATCGCTGATCCTGTATGTCCTTCTGTTTCAAATAAAACAAGTTCATAATTATTGTGTCTACACCATATTATCAACTGAACTGCATTAGTTCTTGGAGAGATTCCTGCATATACGACTCTGTTTACTCTATCAAACACCATACTGCTTGTTGACTCTAGGAAAATCTCTTTTTCTTCAAGGTGAGACATATCATCAGTAAGCTCATAAGTTTGCATTAAATGTTCAATCATTGATAATTTTTTTTCTTTTCTTCTATTTGGAGCCATCATGCTAAAAATTTGCATGGTTTTATCCTCAAACGTAATGAACCAATTTGGAAATATATGATCTGGACAATCCTCTGAGCCTTTTAGGCTGGTTACTTTAATTCCTTTTTCTTCAATCTTGTTTTTGAGATTATGAAATTCATTTAATGCTTTTTCAGCAATAATCTGAGGACTTTCATCGCTTGCTTCTTTTTGATAATGGTTAGTGAATGCAGTTTGTTCATTTACATAGAAAGATTCAGGTTCGATCATAAATAAGTGCGAAGTTGATTGGTTAGTCATATTCTCCCTTGCTGATAAAAACAATGTGGTTAAAATACACTTATGCAAAGAAGTTTACAAGATGAATTTATAAAAAAAGAATCGCTTCATGGAGCTCAAAATTATTCCCCTCTCTCAGTAGTGCTTGAGCGGGGTGAGGGTGTATATCTTTGGGATGTTGATGGAAATAAATATCTTGATATGGTTTCTGCATATTCGGCTGTAAGTCATGGACACTCTCATCCAGAATTAGTAAAAACCATTAAAGAACAGGCAGAAAAACTGGCAATAACATCAAGAGCATTTTATACAGAACCATTTGCAAATTTTCTAGAATCATTAACTAAGATATCAGAATTTGAATCTGTATTAGCAATGAATACTGGAGCTGAGGCTGTTGAAACTGCAATCAAGGCCGCAAGAAGATGGGGGTATTTCACTAAAGGCATATCAGAAAATAAAGCTGAAATTATTGTTGCAGATGGAAATTTTCATGGAAGGACAACGACCATAGTTGGTTTTTCATCTGAGGAGTCTTATAAGAGGGGGTTTGGACCATTTAGCAAAGGTTTTGTAGAAGCAAAATTCTGTTGGTCTGGATGCAGCAAAGAAGAATCAATTAAATCATTTAAAGAAAAAATCAATAAAAATACTTGCGCAATTTTGGTTGAACCAATTCAAGGCGAGGCTGGAATAAGGGTGCCAGAACAAGGATGGCTTCAAGAGCTTAGAGAGTTATGTGATGAAAATAATATTTTGTTAATTCTTGATGAGATTCAATCAGGCTTAGGTAGAACAGGTAAATTATTTGCATTTCAACACGAGGGCATAGCTCCAGACGGCCTAATACTTGGTAAAGCTTTAGGAGGCGCCATGATGCCAATATCAGCTTTCCTAAGCTCAAAAAATGTTATGGACCACTTTAATGCTGGCTCCCATGGTTCAACGTTTGGCGGTAATCCTTTGGCCTCAAAGATAGCTACAAGAGCTTTAGAACTTTTATATGAAGATAATTTAATTGAAAACAGCTCTGAGCTTGGTAATTATTTTAAATCCAAGTTGAGATCAATAGATAATAAAATCATCAAAGAAGTTAGAGGAAAGGGCTTATGGATTGGAATGGAGTTAAATCAGTCCGATTTCAATGCTAAAGATTTATGTTTAATGCTATTAAATGAGGGACTATTGTGCAAAGAGACTCATAAATCAGTTATCAGGTTTGCACCACCACTTATGATTACAAAAAATGAAATTGATTGGGCAATTAATAAAATTACAAAAGTCATTTCTTCAATTTAATGGGAAAGTCTTCTCATTTTCAAAAATTAGTTTGGAAAGAAATTGAAAAAATACCCTATGGAAAAACTAAATCTTATAAGGATATTGCAATTGAAATAGGCAATCCAAAATCATTTAGGGCAGTAGCAAATGCTTGCGGTAAAAATCCTTTACCAATTATCAGGCCTTGTCATAGAGTAATTTGCTCAAATGGAGAAATAGGCGGATACAGCGCAAACGGAGGCGTTAAATTAAAAAAAGCATTGCTAAAAATAGAGGCTCTATAGCCCTAATTTATATCTGATTTATAAGTGACTTGTTCGTGTTCTCTGATATTATGTAATCTATATTATTCAAAAAGGGAGAATTATGAATATAAAAAAAGTAGAAAATATTTCTGCAATTGTATTGTTAGTAGCATTCTTTTTACCATGGCTAAACCTTGGTTTCTTAGGAAGTGTGAGTGGAATAGGCATTATAAAACTTAATTTTATAGTATTGTTTATACCTCTACTAGCAGTTGCTGTAATAGTAACTGATATCATGGGAAGTGAAACGGCCTCTAAGTGGCTATCTTATGCAGCAGGACTAGTTCCATTTGTATGGATCATCTTAAGAATTCCATTTATGGGAGGTGATGTATTCTTTGCGGCTGCCGGTATTGGTATCTACTTGACACTATTAGCTTCAATTCTGATGCTATTAGGCGCATTTAAGATTATAAAAATAGGATAAAATTTTATTTTCTAAAGCTTTAGATTAATCATCTAAAGCTTTAGAAATCTTCCAGTTTAAAAAACGGTAGTGAACTTTAATTTTTGAATCACCGTATTGAGATTTAGTGAAATTTCTTATGCTGACTAAAGAAGAATATATAGCTGCTTTAGATATCTCATCATAGTCATCATCACTTAAAGCGCTAATAAGGCTATCGACATACTTTGACTGAAGGTTCATTTTAAAAGTATTAGGTACTTCTCTTAGCACAAAGATACCGTCAAAAAGATCACTTAAAACTTCATCTGGCATGTAAGTATTGCCATACTGAGAGCTATCAACAAGTCTCATCATTACAGTAGGGTGAAGAATGTGAGAAATTGTTCTCCCTTGAAGACTTAATACAAGGTCGTGTAGTTGTGGGTCTTCATTACCTCTTCTTCCAGAACTATATGCTGCTCTTTTTTCACTTTGAAGATATTTAAGTAAATTTTCATCAAATGAAAATGAATTATTTGATAAAAGCTTTTCTTTAATTAGATTCATAGCTCTTTTTTGGTCTTCATAGGATACTGCCTCAAAAGGGGTGATATCTTTGTTAGAATCATTAACAACTCTGTTTGAGTAAACTCCTCCAATTAACCTAGAGACATTATCTAGGAACCTGCCTTTTTCAGATGTTAAGCTATAAAAGACAGATCTGAATTCAGTTGAAGTCTTTCCATCAACAAGATAAATATCTGGTAGCTCAGCAATCTTAGCGTCTAACGTT
This sequence comes from Gammaproteobacteria bacterium, assembly GCA_045563715.1. GTDB lineage: Bacteria > Pseudomonadota > Gammaproteobacteria > Magnimaribacterales > D2472 > SAR86A. The sequence continues at coordinate 5,871 of JBJLIP010000002.1, forward strand.
TTAATTCTGTCTGATGTATAAGTAATTGGATCGTTTGACATATCACCTCTTAGATTTCTTGGATCAATATTTACTCCTGGAGAGGACATCGCATCTCCATCAGTTCCAAATATATATTCTGGCTCACTTGATTTTGAGAGAAGATTTTCTCTTTCTTCATCAGACAATGATGGAGTATAGCCAAACTCTATTGCCCACATGTCATAAGATCCTGGACCACTTGGAAAGTAGTTACCTTGAGTAACACCCTCAGGAGCTAGATTGATAGGATCATAATCCATTACTGAACCAATATGATTATCACCAGTAATAGATACATCATGAACTTCCTTAGCATCATATATCCAGCTTGATTTAAAGTTATGCCTTAAACCTAATGTGTGTCCTACTTCATGCATAGTCAATGAAATAATCCATTGCTCTAGTGGATCGTTATCTTCTGTATATCCCCATAATTTTCTGTAGGTATAACCTCTTTTGATAGCATTAAATTCTTGAACAATATCCGCAGCTATAATCTCTCCAGTTCTTGGGTTCGCAACACTTGGACCATACCCGGAATATCTTGGATCAGGCGTAGAGGCCCATCTAACAACATTATATCGGACATCACCAGCATCCCATTCAGCATCATCTGGTTGTATCTTTGCAACAACTGCATTTTTAAAGCCTGCTTTCTCAAAAGCTTTATTCCATGACTCAATTCCTTTAACTACAAATGGACGAATTTCTTCAGGTGTAGAATTCTCTACCCAGTAAACTATTGGCTCTTCAGGTTCTGATAATTCTGCTTTGGGATCCTTCTTAATAAGCCTCCATCTATTCATTAAATCTCTTGCAGTATTTGTATCATATGTTGATAAATCAGTAACCTTTTCTGAGAAATACCCAATTCTTTGATCTGCAACTCTTGGCTCAAATTTGTCATCAGGCATTTCGACAAATAAATGAAGACCATCGACGTATGTATATCTTTTATCTGTGACTGCGTCTATTGATCCCCCAGATTTAGGTTTTGGATTATAAAATCCATATCTAACTCTAAATGAGGTATTTTTTTCATAGTTCTTAACTTCATCAATAAATGTTTTAGATTTATCAGGTCTGCCAAGTATTAAGTTGTAGTACTCGATGTATTCTTTAGGTATGTTAGGGGTAATTGCAACTAACATCTCACTTAAGAACATTTTATCTATGTTAATAAGGTATTGAGAATCCTCTTTAACAACAACAGAAAATCTGCCCAAAAAGGCTTCAATAATATTTGTTAAATTTGATTGAGATATTTTATTAGATTCGTCGTATATAAATTTTGTATTTTTTTTATAAATACCAATATCTTCCTTAAATTTCCTAAACTCCATTATGAAGGCTTCACCCATGTCACCGCCACTTGGACCTGCATCTGATGGTCCGTTAAGAATGTAGGTAAAGTAAATAAATTCTTTATTAAGTTGGTCTTCATTTAAGACCATGTAGTATTTATCTTTTTCTGTTTCATGAAGAATGTTCATAAAACCTTCCATAGAAACATACTCACCATCTTCTAAAAATTCGTTAATGGTCTTATATTCCTTCTTTTTACCAGGCATGCCCTTAGGTTTTTTTGGTGCATCCCCGTCCACCTTTTCTTCAGATGAATTTTTTTCTGCATCAGCATCTTGTGCTGCCAAGTTAACTGGTGAAAAAGCAAAACTAATGAATATTGATGAGAAAATCAATAGGTTTAAGAATTTAGATTTTTCTTTCATAAGTAGAGTCCTTTAAAAATAGCTTGTAATTCTATCCTAGAAAGAGGCTTACTGATAGTATATACATATGAAAAATTCGTACGCATTGATAACTGGAGCATCTTCAGGTATTGGTTTAGAGATTGCCAAGAAACTTGCACATAAAGGATACAATTTAATATTGACAGCTCGAAGAACCGAGCTGCTTGAGTCTTTAGCAAAAGAAATTACCGACAAAAACAATGTTCATGTTGATCTTATTTCAAAAGATTTGAGCAAATATGAGGCTCCAAAAGAAATATATGAATTTTGTGAGTCTAAGCAATATAAGGTTGATTTACTGGTTAATAACGCTGGTTATGGAATAAAGACATCTTTTCATGAAACAAGTATTGAAATTGAAGAAGACTTTATAAGAGTTCTAGGAACCTCTGTAATTATGCTAACTAAGCTCTTTATACCTAAAATGCTTTCCAATGGAGGTGGCAAGATTATGATTGTTTCATCTGTTGCATCATTTGCAGCCCCTTCAGCCATTCAGCCTTTATATGGACCAATAAAAACTTTTATGAACAGATTTAGTGATGGAATAAACATAAATTACAAGCATAAAGGAATAACATCAACAGCAGTTTGTCCAGGATTTACGACCACTGGTTTTCATACGGCAAGTGGAGTTCAAGAAGAAATGGATAGAGTTCCTAAATTCATGGTTTTTTCTGCAGAAAGAATTGCTAAAGAGGCAGTAGAAGCTACATTATCTGGAAAAAGTCTTTGTGTTCCTACAAAGACATACAAGTTTTTAGTATTTATGTTAAAGAATATTCCTCAACCAATTTTAAGGCTTATTGGAGCTGCATTAGCTCCAGGAAGATACGACAGAAACTAACTTAAACCAAGAGCTTGATCTGAAACAAAGGGGTTAGATTTTCTTTCTGCTTCGAATGTTGAAACTGGACCATGCCCAGGTATAAAATCAACATCCTTTCCAAGTGGCCACAATTTATTTTTCACCGAGTTAATAAGTTCTTCGAAATTACCCCCAGGTAAATCTGTTCTTCCAATAGATCCGTTAAACAATACATCTCCAACCAAAGCTAATTTATTTTCTTTATTAAAAAAAATTATATGCCCCGGCGTATGTCCTGGACAAAAATAGATTTCTAAAATTTCATTACCTATTTCAATAATATCACCTTCATCAAGCCAGCTATCAGGATTACAGTTTTTTGAAGGCAGGCCAAACATTTCACCCTGCCTCTGAAGCTCATCAAGTAAAAACTTATCCGCTTTATGTGGCCCATGTATTTTGATATTAAGTATTTCAGACAATTCAGTTGCGCCGCCTGCATGATCAATATGTCCATGCGTAAGGAGCACCTTATCAGGTATCAGATTATTATCTTTAGCTATATTTAGTAAAAGCTCTATATCGCCTCCAGGATCTACAATCGCACATTTCTTAGTCTCAGAACAAAAAACTATCGATGCATTTTGCTGAAAAGGGGTAACTGGTTGGATTAACGTTTTTAACATAATTATTTTAAAAATCTCTAAATAGACATAGTATATATAAAGAATAAGAATGATGTTTTTTAATAATTCTTAGTGTCGTAAAAATACGTTTTAGGTTTAATTTTTAAAAAAATGTTATAGAATAGGCATTTTTAAACCTATTTAAATATTAAAATGAACAAAAAAGTATCAAAAGATGAAGCTTTAAAGGCTGTAAAGACCATAACCAAAGAAATATCTGAGAGCTCACTTGAGCAGGAAGCTCTAGAGGCAGTTAAAACACTTATACTTTGGGCTGGAGATGACCCTGAAAGGGAAGGCCTAGTTGATACCCCAAAGCGTGTAGTGAAAGCTTACAAAGAATTCTTCTCAGGATACGAAGAAGATCCTGAAGAAATCTTAAGTAGAACCTTTGAAGAAGTTGAAGGTTATGATGATGCTGTAATAGTTAGAAATATCAGGGTTGAATCACATTGCGAACATCATATGGTTCCAATTGTAGGAGTTGCTCATATTGGTTACATTCCTCGAAAAAGAGTTGTTGGAATCAGCAAATTAGCTAGATTGGTAGATTTATTTGGCAAGCGACTTCAAACACAAGAAACAATGACAGCACAAATTGCAGATACAATTGATACTGTTCTCCAACCAAAAGGTGTTGCTGTTGTTATTGATGCCAATCATCAGTGTATGAGCACAAGAGGTGTTCATAAAACAGAATCAAGCACAATCACATCAAGAATGTTAGGAACTTTTAGATCAGACAATAAAGCTAGAGAAGAATTTATTAGCCTCATCCATTCGCCTAAAAAATATTAAATGATTAGATCTCTGGAATATTCCAGTATCAAGCCCTCAACTCCCATTATTCTTGCTTCTGGTTCACAGAGTAGAAAAATAATGCTCTCAGAGGCGGGCATAGAGTTTAATGTTGTTGTTTCTAATACCGATGAAGACTTATTAAAGAAAAAGATATCTAAATTACCATTTAGTGAACAAGTTATTCATTTGGCAAAAGCAAAAGCACAAAGCGTTAGCATGAAAAACAAAGATGCTGTTGTCATCGGTGGCGATCAGATGTGTGTATTGGATAATACTGTTTTTAATAAACCTGGAAATAAAGAAAAAGCTATTGAAAATCTAAAACTACTATCCGGAAAGACACACTTTCAGAATAGTGGAGTGTGTCTATATCTAAACAATAGTTGTTTATGGGAATATAGTGAAACTGTTGAGCTTCAAATGCACAATCTTGCAATGGAAGAAATTGAAAATTATGTTGAAATAGAGAACCCTATTAATGCAGCTGGAGCATATAAATTTGAATCATTAGGTTGTAATTTATTTTCTTCTGTAAAAGGGTCTTCTTACACTGTTAGAGGAATGCCCCTGCTTCCTTTGTTAAACGCACTGAGAGAATTACAAATAATTAGTTTAAAATAATTCAATGAATACTCTAAAAATATTTAATACTTTAAATAGTAAAAAAGAAGTATTTAATCCAATTGATAAAAACCATATCAAAATTTATGCATGTGGTCCTACTGTCTATAATTTTGCACATATTGGTAATGCAAGAATGGCAGTTGTTTTTGATACTTTTGTGAGAACCTTAAGAGTTACTTATCCAAAGGTTACATACGTGTCAAATATTACTGACATAGATGACAAGATTATAGAAGCTGCAAAAGAACAAAATTCTGAAATATCTGAAATAACAGAAAAATATACACAAATCTATAACGAAGACATGTCTATGCTTAATGTCTTAGAGCCAGATATTCAACCAAAAGCCACAGAATACATTCCTGAAATGATTGAATTAATTAAAGATTTAATAAATAAAGAATATGCATATGAAAAGAATGGACACGTCCTATTTCACGTCCCTGCTTATTCAATGTATGGAAAATTATCTAATAGAAATAGAGAAGAGCAGATTGCAGGAAGCAGGGTTGAAATCGCACCTTTTAAAAAAGACCCATCGGACTTTGTTTTATGGAAGCCTAGTGACAATACACAGCCAGGTTGGGATTCTCCTTGGGGCTTTGGAAGGCCAGGATGGCATACGGAATGCTCTGCAATGTCAGAAAAGACTTTGGGCCTACCTTTTGATATTCATGGAGGAGGCAGAGATCTTATTTTCCCGCACCATGAAAATGAAATAGCTCAAAGTTGCTGCTCAACAGCAAATATAGATGAGCCAGATTCATATGCTAAGTATTGGATGCACAATGGCTTTGTCACAATTGATGGTGAAAAAATGTCCAAATCTCTAGGTAATATTATTTTAGTAAGAGATTTAATTGATGACCATCACGGGGAAGTAATTAGATTAGCTCTCCTATCTTCTCATTATAGGCAAGGTCTTGATTGGAATGAAAAAATAATTCATCAGTCTAAAAAACTTCTTAATAAGATGTATGCGATCCTTGATGATTTAAAAAATATTAATGTTACTACTAACAATAATTTAGATGCTATATCAATCTTGTTCGATGATCTTAATACTCCTGGATTAATTGCAGAACTTAATAAGATCGCAAAAGATTATCACTCAGATCAAATTAATAAAGATCAAATTAAATCAAAACTTTTATTAATTGGCTCTGTTTTAGGTATCTTTCAAGATGAGTCTTTTAATGAAATATCAGATGAGTTAAGGGAAAAAATTGAAAATCTTATAATTAAAAGAAATCATGCAAAGAAAAATAAAAACTTTGATGAAGCTGATGAAATTCGAAATGAGTTAAGCGCGCTTGGTGTTGAAATAAAAGATAACAGCGATGGAACCACTTGGAATATAAAATCATGACAAGCGATTCTGTTATAAATATTCCAGATAGTTACTCAAACGTCCAAGAAACGCTTAATGTAGCTGAGAATATACTATCAGATGCTGTCGACAACTCTAAAACTCTATTTCATACACTTGTAGTGTCCTCATTTAATGGATCTAGAATTTCTTCAAGAGTAATGGTTTTAAGAGAATTTGATATGGGCAAAAAAATTATGAGATTTCATACTGACTACAGGGCTCCAAAAACTCAACAATTTTTAGATGAATCAATAGCAACCGTTATTGGTTATGATCCAAATTTAAAAGTACAGATTAAATTGCAAGGAAAAATTAACGTGAACTATGATAACGAGATCGCCCATAGTGCATGGAAGGGATCCACCAATAGATCTAAAAAATGTTATTCGGTAAAAGGTGGCTCTTCAAAGCAAATCAAAGACCCTAATGAATATGATATTCAAGAATACGAAGTTGAAAGTGGGTATAAAAACTTTTCAGTTTTAATTTTTTCTTTTGATTCGCTTGAATTTCTATACCTAAAGAGATCAGGCCATAGAAGAGCAATTCATAAATGGAATGATCGCTTAGAATCTTATTGGCTAGTACCCTAAATATATTTTCTATTTAATTTCTTTATATATAAATAAAGAATATAAATCACATACAATACTGTATTATTAATGTACTTAAATTTTAATAGGAGATAATAACGATGAAGAATTTATTTTTACTTAGCATGATGTTCTTAACTAGTTTTGCATATGCAGATGGCCATATGTCATCAGAAAAAGCAGTTCTAAAAGCACTTGATAAATATATGGAAGCAAGAAATTCAAGAGATTTTGAAACTGTAGTTGCAATGTCAAGCAAATCAGGAACTCTTGACACTAACTCTGATGGAAGTTTTCATAAACCTCTAGCAAATCAAACTGTCGATGGTTGGAAAAACAGCGGTGATGCAACTACTATGCATTTCTATCCAGAAGCTACTGCATTATCTGATGATGTTGTGCATGTAAGATTTTATTCTGAGGGCATGGTAGGGAATGATGGCAACATGAGTGATTATAGAACTAGGGTTTCAATGAATTGGGTAAAAGAGGGTGGAAAGTGGGTACTTAAAACTGCACATTATTCTTCTGCTAGTTATGGAGGAGTTCATAAAACTCAAGTATCTGATTTTTAAGACTAATTTTATTTTAAAAATAAATTAATTAAAGCTGGCTTATGCCAGCTTTTTTTTATGGCGCCCTCTGTAGGAATCGAACCTACAACTAATCCTTAGGAGGGATTTGTTATATCCATTTAACTAAGAAGGCTTATCGAATAATTTTAATTATGGTAAAGAATATAAAAAAGTAATAAATTTTTAAACTGGTGCATTTGTTTCTTATTAAATAGAGTTATTAAAAATCCGCCAACCAATCTATAATGTTTGCATGAAATTAACTTTGCCTGACAAAAGCGTTAGAGAATTACCTGAAGGATCTTCTGGACATGATCTTGCAAAAGATATAGGCACTGGCTTAGCAAAAGCAGCAGTTGCAGTGAAGGTTGATGGCGAAGAAAGAGATCTCCATGATGTTATCAAATCAGATTGTAGTATCTCAATTATTACAATCGACTCAAATGAAGGGCTTGAGATCATGCGTCATACACTTACAGCACAAGTCTTAGCAAGAGCAATAAAAAATATTTATCCAAAATCATTTTTAGCAATTGGCCCTACTATTGAAAATGGTTTTTATTACGATGTAGAGACTGATCAAGCTATATCCATTGATGATTTGCAAAAGATTGAAGATGAGATGCATAAAATCATTCAAACAAACTCACCTATAACAAAAAAGCTAAAGACTAAAAAAGAAGCTTTAAAAGTTTTTAAGTCATTAAAAGAGCCATATAAAGAGGCAATAATTAATGAATCAGATCAAAAAGAAGATTTTCAACTCTACTATCAAAATGATGAAGAGTTTGTTGATTTGTGTAGAGGACCACATTTGCCTAATCTAAGTTTTATTGGATCTTTTAAATTAACAAAAGTCTCAGGTGCATATTGGAAGGGAGATTCAAAAAATAAAATGCTTACCAGGATATATGGAACGGCCTGGAATACTGAAAAAGAATTAAATAAACATCTAAATGATATTGAGGAGGCGCATAAAAGAGATCATAGGCAGCTTGGGAAAGAAATGAATCTATTTCATTTTCAGGATGAAGCGCCAGGAATGGTATTTTGGCATCCATATGGATGGACTATTTACAGACAGCTCCAAAATTTTATGAGACAGAAGCTTGAGGATTCTGGATATTTAGAAATTAATACTCCGTTAGTAGTTGATAGAAAGTTATGGGAGGCATCGGGTCATTGGGATAAGTACCGTGAGAATATGTTTATAACCGAAATAGATGAAGAGCGTGCCAATGATAAAAGAGTGAACGCATTAAAACCAATGAATTGTCCATGTCATGTACAAGTATACAATCAGGGTATTAAGTCATATAGAGATCTTCCAATTAAATTTGCTGAATTTGGTTCATGTCATAGATATGAGCCATCTGGAACTATGCATGGATTAATGCGAGTAAGAGGTTTTACTCAAGATGATGGCCATATTTTTTGTACTGAGAATCAAATAGAATCTGAAACTGGTAAATTCATAGAATTGCTTTCTGACGTTTATGCTGATTTAGGTTTCAAGGATTTTGATATTAAGCTTTCTACAAGACCTGAAACTAGAGTTGGATCTGATGAGATATGGGATAAAGCAGAATCAGCACTAGAGGCAGCAATAAACAATCTTGGTTATCCTTATAAAATTGATGAAGGAGATGGAGCTTTTTATGGACCTAAATTAGATTTTGTTTTGACTGATGCTATTGGAAGAGACTGGCAGTGTGGAACTTTCCAATTAGATTTTAATTTGCCAGAAAGACTTGATGCTGAATACGTTGGTGAGGATGGAAATAAAAATAATCCGGTAATGATTCATAGAGCAGTGCTTGGTTCATTTGAGAGATTTATTGGAATTTTAATTGAAAATTATGCCGGAAAGCTTCCATTTTGGCTTGCGCCTCGACAGGTTGTCATAGCTTCAATTATTTCTGATGTTAATGATTACTCTGTTGAAATCATGAGCGCACTTAAAAAAGAGGGAATTAGGGCTGAAGTAGATATTAGGAATGAAAAAATTAGTTATAAAGTTAGAGAGCATAGCTCAAAAAAAGTGCCAATTATTCTAGCAATTGGTAATAATGAAAAGAATGATAGAACTGTCTCAATAAGGCGGATAGGAAGCAAAGATACTAACGTATTAAAGCTTGATGATGCTATTAAAGAAATAATTAAAGAAAATAAAGTATAAGACTTGATGGTTGCAAAGATATTTATACTCCCAATTCGTTTCTATAGATATTTTATTTCACCACTCTTTCCTCCTAGTTGCAGGTTTCAACCAACATGCTCTCAATATGCAATTGAAGTCATATTAAAAGAGGGTGTCTTTAAAGGAACTCATCTTGCAATTAAGAGGATTTCAAAATGCCATCCTTGGCATAAATAAAGATAAATAATAGTTATTTTTAATTATAAACAACACATATAATTAATATATATTTATTTTGTAGATAACTTTTATAATGATATAGTTACACAAGATTTTAAGTTCAATACAGCCAATATTAGGGGGGTTAATATGAACAAATTTTTAAAGCTTACATTTAGTTTTTGTGCGTGCTTTTCTTTAATTTTTTCTTTGAATGTTATTTCTCAAGAAATTGAAGAAGTTATAGTTACAGCAACTAAGAAAGAAGAATCTATTCAGGATTTAGCAGTATCTGTTGAAGCATTTACTGCCGATGATATAGATAATAATATGGTTGATGATTTCAGTGACCTAGCTGAAGTAGTCCCAGGATTGATTATAGATAAAGCTATAGGATCTGGAGCTTCATACTCTATGAGGGGTGTTGGTTCATACGGGGTTGGTGCTGCTGTTGTTGGTTCATTGGTAGTTAACATGAATGGCCATGAATATGGAAGTTCTACAATATCAGAAATTGGTTTTCATGATATTGAGAGGATAGAGGTATTAAAAGGACCTCAAGGAACTCTTTCAGGAAGAAACGCAGTTCAAGGTTTGGTTAATATAGTTACAGCTAGACCGACTTCTGAATGGGGTGGATCATTTGATGTTTCTGCTGGTAATTTTAATTCTACTAGATCAAATTTAATGCTTAATATGCCTTTCAGCGATAGAGTTAGCGCAAGGCTTGCATATACCATGTTTGAAAGAGATGGAACTATTGAAAATATCCATACTGGCAATGATATTGATGGCAGAGATGCCTACGGTGTAAGACTCTCAGTCGATTTTGATATTTCAGAAACAACTTCACTTGAGTTCACATACGATAGATCAGAAACTGATGACAATAGACAAAATATTGGCATCATAGTTTGTAACTCTCATCCGGTATTTGGTTGTGATCCATTCTCAAAAGGAACATTTGGTCAACCAGGTGATACTAGAGGTAGTACAGCCGCGATATTTAACTTTATAGCTGGCTTAAACGGCACAGCAGATAATAATTCATATGCTGGTGCAACAGTTTTAAATTCACTTGAAAAAGTTAATTTGAACAGAGATCCTGACCATCATCAATTATCTGAATATACTATGCTTCAGCTTAATCATCAGATCAATGAAAATATTGATATGGTAGCTAAGGCAACTTATTCAGTTAGAGATTATTATCATATGGGTGATAATGACTATTCAGTAGCTGTTCAGAAATTCCCTGGACTTTTCCCAGCTGGACATCCAGCTGCAGCCATTCCAATGCAATGGACAGGTTGTTTTGGTGGAGAAGGTTATGGTTTTTGTGAAATGATCGATTCAGATAGAACTTATGAATTTTCAAATGCAGATTCTGAGACAAGACAAGCAGAAGTAACATTTATATCTAACTATGATGGACCTGTTAACTATGTGGTTGGCTTCTATCATTATGACTATACAACTAGAAATATTTATCAGGTGCAAACTGCATCATGGAATCTAATTTCAGATGGTTCACTTCATCCATATAATGCGACTCTCTTTGGAGGGGCTTTAACTGGATCTGGTTCAACTGACTTCTTCGTACCATGGGCACTGTCAGGATTTAATGCTGCTTTACTGCCTGTTCTTTTGAATGGTTATACAACTCCAACTCCTATACAAGGCTTTATAAATGAAGACCATGTAAGAGTTAAATCAAAAGCTATTCTTGGTGAGGTATACATAGACCTTTCTGAAGATACTATGGTTACTGTTGGAATGAGATATAACGATGACGTAGTTAAGGATAGTGTTGCATCTTGTTTAACATTCTTTAGCTGTCCTGCTTATCCTGCATCACAAAAAGCAACATCTGAATATGGGTTCTTCCCAACTCAAGTTGTTGAGGCTGATGATGCTATTGGTTATAAGTTAGCAGTTCAACATAATTTGAACGATAACCAGATGGTTTATGCTAGTTATACAACTGCAACTAAAGCTGGTGGTAATAACCCAAATTCAACAGGAACTCCTGATCCTTATGATCAAGAAGAGACAGGTGTTTTTGAAATTGGTACAAAAAGTATTCTCTTAGACGGCGCTATGCTGTTTAATGCTGCATATTTCCAGAACACTACAGATGGAATGTTGATTTCATCTATTGTTAATGCTGGATCAAGAAACGTTAACACAGATGCTGAAATTACTGGTTTTGAAGGTAATTTATTGTTCTACATGAATGAAAGCACAAGTATTGATTTAACTTGGTTAAAAGTTGATTCAGAGATAACCTCTTTGAGCTTAATTAACCCAGTTAATATACTTAACGCATCTGCAGGTCTTGGAAATAGAGTAAATGTTGATGCTTTAGGCGCACTAGCAATAACAACTACTGATTTAGGTAATGTATTTAAATCAGCTGGTTATATGTGTTCTGTTCCATTTAATCCACTAGGTGGAGTTGCTTGTCCAGCAGCCGGTCTTGGAACGCCAGTTGATGTATCTGGAAATAAACTTCCTCAATCACCTGATTTATCATATAGCTTAGGCTTAAACAAAGACTTTGCTACTTCTAACGGAATAGTGTCTTCAAGACTAGCTTTTAGATATATGGGAGAAAGAGAGGGTACTGTATACAATGAAGCACAAACTCGTGTCCCAGAACATAAATATTGGGATGCATCTGTTACTTTCAGACCAAATGATGGTAACTGGTTTGTTAAATTTGAAGGTAAGAACCTTAATGATGATAAGTATGTTGGATCATGGTACATGGCGAGTGGACTCCAAGGTGGAGCTAAATTCGCAACAATTACAGATCCTAGAACATGGAGTATCGGATTTGGTACTACTTTCTAAGATTCTTAAATCTTACAAAAAGGCTGGTTTATCCAGCCTTTTTTAATTAGAATACTCCCTAACTTATAACGTTAAATAAACGTGGGGGATATATGCATGTTTAATACAAAATTAACTAATAAATTATTATTTACATCATTGGTAACTCTTTCCTTTTCATTTTCTGCCTTTGCGCAAGAAGTTGAAGAGGTTGTGGTTACTGCAACTAAAAAAGAAGAATCAACACAGGATATTGCTATTTCTGTAGAAGCTTTTACATCCGATATGCTTGATGCAGAGCAAATCTATGACTTATCTGACTTAACAGAAGTCGTTCCTGGATTTGGATTTGGTAAGGGTATTGGCTCTGGTTCAGCATTTTCTATGCGTGGCATAGGTTCTTATGGTATTGGAGCAGCAGTTGTTTCATCGCTTGTTACCAATATAAATGGACATAGTGTAGGAACAGGACAGTTTGTTGATCTAGGATTTATGGACATTGAAAGGGTTGAGGTTCTTAAAGGACCACAAGGAACTCTTAACGGAAGAAATTCTGTTCAGGGTGTTATAAACCTTATCACTAAAAGACCTACTTCTGAATTGGGCGGCTATATTGATATTGAAGGTGGTAATTACGGCAGATCATTAATGAAAGGCGCTATAAATATTCCACTTACTGATAACATAAACTCAAGGTTAGCTTTTATGTCAAATCAAAGAGATGGTATGGTTCATAATGCTAATACTGGCAATGATTATGATGATAGAAATGATGTTGGTTTAAGATTTTCACTTGATTGGAATTTAAGCGATACAACAGATCTAAAATTCACATACTCTGGTCAAAAAAGTGATGACAGCAGACCTCAAGAAGAAGTATCTTTCTGTGCTCAAGATCAATTCTTTGGTTGTTCTCCATATTCAAGAGGTGGAATAAACCAAGCTGCCGATACGAGAGGACATGTCGCTGGACTATTTGGTTTTTATTCCTTAATAGATCCAGGAACAATTGTTAATAAATATGGTCCGTCTTTGGCAGGTGGTTTTGATACATTGTATTTAGACAGAGAGCCAACGCATTATCAAGAATCAGAAGTTACAAATTTAGAATTAACACATGACTTAAATGATGATGTCCAAATGATTGTTAAATATACTTATTCGACAAGAGCCTTCCATCAAATGAATGATAATGACGGAAGTATATCTAATGTTCCTTTATTGGGAGTTGGAGCTGCGCTAGGACTACCTCCTGTTGAAGCAAATGTATGTTTCGGTGGAGATATTCAATTCTGTGAGATGGCTAATTCTGATAGAACATATGACTTTTCAGATGTAGAAACTGAAAATAAGCAAGCAGAAATAAACTTCGTTTCAAATTTTGATGATTCATTTAATTACACTTTTGGATATTATTGGTATGACGATACAACTGACAATGAATACAGAGTTCAGACTATGGGAACACAATTAATTGGTGATTTTGGAGCTCATCCATATGCACCTGTTCTCTTCGGTTTGACTGGTTTAGATTATTCAAATAAAGGTGGTTTTGCTTTTTATGATCAGTTGCTAAGACTTATGGCAGTTATTCCAAGTGTTCAACAAGTTCAAGCAGGTTTAATAACTGATCCAGCTACTGCACAAGGCATATTAACTGCTTATGGTACTTTAGTTGCAACAATCAATGCTATGCCTGATATGACAGTTCCAGTTGATCTTAGAGGTACATTAAGTGATCAACATGTAAGAACAAAATCTCAAGCACTTTATGGTGAGCTCTACTTTGATTTAAATGAGAACACAATGCTAACTATTGGTGCTAGATATGATGACTTCCTTGTAGATAGTTCAAACTTTAACGATTTAGTTGGAAGACAATATGTAGCAAGAGGTGGAAATGCTTATGCAAATCCTAGAGATATACCAGGAATGCTTCAAAAAAGAACGGTTTCTGATACATCTTCTTCATATAAAGTAGCCCTTCAACATTATCTAAGTGAAGATGTAATGGTTTATGGAAGTTATACAACTGCCACAAAAGCAGGTGGTGTAAATGCTGGTTCAAGTTCTAGCACATACGATCCAGAAGAGACTGGTGTATTAGACTTTGGTCTGAAAGGTATTTTCCTTGATGGAGCTATGTTACTTAATATGAATATATTTAGAAATGACAACAAAGGCATGCTTCTTGCAGCTATCGTTGATGATGCAAGTATTAACTATAACTTAGATGCTGAAATTACTGGTTTTGAAGGGCAAATGTCATTCTTCCCATCAGAGACTACTCAGATTCAATTTAGTTGGTTAGCTATTGATAATGAAATAACTTCTGATACCAGCATTATTAATTATCTAAATCCTGTTGGAGGCCAACTTGTTGCCTATCTTGGTGCGCTAGATCCAAATGGAACTGGTGCTGTTACTGGTGCAGCGTTTTCAAATGGTTTAAATTTATTTAAATCAGGTGGATTTAATTGTTTAGCTCCTCAATTCGCTCCTGCAGCAGGTATACCATGCCCAGTAGCTCAAGGTATTCCATCAAGCCTAAAAGGAAACAAACTTCCTAATACTGCTGAACTTGAATATAGCTTATCTTTCACTAAAGTATTTCCTACTAGCAATGGTGAAACTTCAGCAAGATTGTCCTATAGATATAGAGATGAATCTAATTCAAGCGCTTTTGAAGAAGTAAGAATGGCAATTCCTGATAATAAATACTTTGACATGCTTGTTAAGTTCACACCAAATGATAGTGATTGGTATGTTGCTCTATATGGCAAAAATATAGCAGATGACAGACAATTACAATTCTTAAGAACTGCAAGTAATTTGCAAGGTGGACAACTTTATGGTTCCTTCTCTGATCCAAGGACATGGGGTCTGCAGTTTGGATTTGAATTTTAATTATTAGGTAATTAAACAGATTGAAGCCCAGTACTATACTGGGCTTTTTTTTGTATACAATATACACATGAAACCGCTTCCATACATCCACGATACCATAAAAGTCTCAAAAGAAATGTGTGATCATAATGGACATATGAATGTTAATTATTATTACAAGTTATTTGATAGCACTTACACATCTTTCTATATTGATGAATTAAATTTTGGTCAAGAATATATTGAAAAAGGCTTTTCCACCTTTACGCTAGAGGATAACATCAGATACTTAAAAGAATTTAGATTAGATGAGTCAGTTCATCCCTCATTTATTCTAAACAAAGTTAATAAAAAATTAATGCATTTTGTAGGAATACTTCAAAATAAAAACTCTGAAATTGCGGCAATTTTTGAGACAATATTGGGTCATATTGATCTTAAAAAAAGAAAAATTGTTGATTTTCCAGACGACAAATTTCAACATATCTCAAAAGTATGCACTCAACAAAACTTAAATACTGAAATTCCATTTGAAATTAAACTTTATATAAAAGACATAGATGCGTAATTTATTATTACTATTAGTTTCTTTTTCATCACTTTCAATTTTTAGTTTTGAATTTAGTGCAATGACTTACAATGCCCAGAATCTTTTTGATACCCTTGATGATCCAAAGAAAAATGATAAAGCCTATTTACCAATTGAGCTAAAAAAATCAGAAAAGCATATAAATTCATGTCAATATATAAGAGTTAAGTCCTGGAAGGATGAGTGCTTATATCTTGATTGGAATCAGGATACTAAGAATGCAAAATTGCTTAATTTAGCTACTGAGATACTCAAATATAATGATTCTGGTCCTGATGTTTTAGCCCTTCAGGAAGTTGAAAACTTAAATATATTGACTCAACTATTTAAATTGCTAGAACCATATGGCTACAAAGATCTTATGCTTATAGAGGGCAAAGACTATAGGGGTATAGACACAGCGTTTATTACCAAATTTAAAATTCAAGATTCTAAATTGCACTATATTTCATTTACAGGAAAAAATGAAAATAAAGATACCAGACCAATTTTAGAAATAACATTAAAAATAAATGATAAAAAACTAAAGATATACAATGTTCATTTTCCCTCAGGGTTTTATGATGTTTCAATGAGACTTGATTCTCTAAATAAACTAAGAGATCTTCTAAAAAGTCACCAGTATCCATCTATAGCCCTTGGTGATTTCAATATTAATAGCAAAGAGGATAAAAAATTTGATATCTATAAATCTGAAGAGACTGACTGGATGGTATCTCATCTTAATGGCTGCAAAAACTGTAAAGGAACACATTACTACGGTTATGATAAAAGCTGGAGCTTTCTAGATGCTATTTTTTTATCAAAAGATAGAGGCATAAGATATATACCAGATAGCATCGATGTTCACTCAACACCCACAAATTCATACAATGATACTGGAAGACCAATAAGATTTAATCCAATAGAAAAAGATGGAGTATCAGACCATCTTCCTATAGTTGCTAAATTTGAATTTGATTAGTATTTAAAACAATTACTCTTCATGACACGTGCAGTCTAGATTTTGACATGTTCGATAATTACCAAAGTGCGCATATGCAACAATTATAGAGCCCACAAGAGTTAAGCCCTTTTCACCAAATTCACCAAGAACAGATTCACCAATAGTAATTGCAAGAATGAGAATTGATAGACCAATCGCACCTGTAATAAGAAATGAAAAAGTTTTATGATTCTTGTAACCAAGCATTAATGCAAGAATGCTGATTGGTATGGTTAATAACAATATTAAATAATGTATTAGCTCACTTTCTATTGAAAATGATGAAACTCCATATGAAAAAATAAGAAGAGTTGGAGCAAGAAAACAATGCAGTACACATGCTAGAGATAGAGTAATAGCTATCTTATCAGAAGGTATTTGCGCTTTTAACATTTATTGTCGCCAGCCGCCTCTATCAAATATTCTTAAGTAGGTAAGCTGATCATGGTCTGAATCATTAACAACTTTACAGTAATCTCCAGACTCAACAAGAACAACATCTCCAGCAGATAGTTCATAAGAATCTTTATGTTCAATTCCATATGAAGGATTTGAACCATGACCTTCATCAGAATTCATATATTCAACAACTTCCATAGTTCCTCTTCCATTAGTAATAATATAAACAACATCTGAATCAATAAGTTTATGTCCAATTGTTGATTTGCCAGGCTGAATAACAGTCTTACTAGCAATAATTCTATGAAGAAGATCATTTGACCACACAGTGTAGTCATCTGTGACCTTTTGTGGCGAACCACCAATTCTAAAATTCGTATATTTTTTAGCCATAATAATTTCCTTCGCTAATTATAATTATTTGTAATGAATATGCCAGTATATATTCTTAATAAGGGTGTCGCTATTAAACATAATTTACTATACTTAATGATATTTATATTCATCATATAGAGGAGAAATTTCAATGAGTAAAACATATTCAAATCCAGAAACAATCGGACTTCATGCAGGATGGAGAAAAGATGAGAATACTAATTCAGTAGCAGTTCCTATTCATCAAACAACTAGTTTTCAATTCGATGATACCGAACATGCAGCTAATTTGTTTGCATTGTCTGAGTTAGGAAATATATATTCTAGAATTATGAATCCAACCTGTGCGGTCTTGGAGGACAGAGTTGCCGCCCTTGAAGGTGGGGTAGGAGCTTTAGCCGTTGCATCTGGCCAAGCAGCTTCTGCAGTAGCCATTCAAAATTTAGCTTCAAATGGAGATAATATTGTGGCGTCTGCTCATTTATATGGAGGCACTTATAATCTTTTCAAAAATGTTTTCTCTGATATGGGTATTGAAGTAAGGTTTGTAGATCCAGCTGATCCAAATAATTTCGCAGAGGCAACAGATGATAAGACAAGAGCATATTATGGTGAGGTATTACCAAATCCAAGTTTTGAAGTATTTCCAATATCTGAAGTTGCTGAAATAGGAAGACCATTAGGAATTCCATTGATTGTTGACAATACTGCTGCTCCAGTAATTTGTAAGCCTTTTGATCATGGCGCAGCTATCTCAATGCATTCTACAACGAAATTTATTGGTGGGCATGGAACTTCAATTGGAGGAATAATTGTTGATAGTGGTAATTTTGATTGGGAGGCTGTACCAGAAAGGCAGCCAGCTTTAAATACTCCTGATCCTTCATACGGAGGCGCTGTTTGGACTGAAGCAGTAAAACCTCTTGGACCAATAGCTTATATATTAAAAGCCAGAACAACTATATTAAGAGATATGGGTGCTGCAATGAGTCCATTTAATGCATTTATGTTTATTCAAGGATTAGAGACGCTCGCATTGAGAATGCGTGAGCACAGCAGTAATGCTGAAAAAGTTGCTCAATATCTCTCTAATCATGATTCTGTTGAAAGAGTTAGCTATCCTTCTTTAATGGATGGTTATGCAAAAGAAAGATCTGAAAAATATTTGACTAGGGGTAATGGTGGTCTAATGGGTTTTGAAGTAAAAGGTGGAAGAGAAGCCGGAGAAAAGTTCATTAATGCCTTGGAGATGGTTTACCACGTTGCAAATATTGGTGACTCAAGAAGTTTAGCTATCCATCCCGGTAGTACGACTCATAGTCAACTTAATGAGGAAGAGTTATTAGCAGCTGGTATTACACCAGGCTATGTCAGGCTTTCGATTGGTCTTGAGCATGTTGATGATATCATTGCTGACTTTGAGCAAGCTCTATCCAAGATCTAATATATTTTGAACCAAGAATTAATTACTTATATAGTTCTTGGTTCACATGAAAGATTAAAAGGACTAAAAGCTACTACTAGTTCAAGTAAAGAAGAATATATATTTGCTAATTTTTCTGAAAATGAAACATTTGAAGAAACTATAGATACTATTGTATTTAATTCTAAGGGTAACCTTATAGTTTTTTTGCCCCCATCATCATTTCCATGCTTAAAATCTAAAAAAGTATTAAAAAAAATATCTATGATTGATCGATCTTCATGGGGTTGGTTTGAGTATGATGAGAGAAAAAATGATTTTATACAGAATCTTAAAAAAATTTCATCAGCTATGCGAAGTATACCAAATATAGAACAAGGCATATATTTCACCAAAAGATTATATTTTTCAGTTGGAGGTATTGGTAAATTTGGAATATCTCCATTTAAAGAAATATCAAAAAGATTTTATTCAAGAATTGATCCACAAAAACCTTTACCAGCTCTTATAATAAGAACTAAAAATTTAGACCTATTCCAAAAATGAATAATGAAACTCTCATACAAGCAGAAAACATAGCTTTCAAGATTAATGGGAACAAACTTTTTCATAATCTTTCTTTTGCCCTCGAAAAAGGAGAGGCGCTTCAGATTGTTGGTTCAAATGGATCAGGTAAGTCAACTTTAATCAGAATCATTTTAGGCATAACGAAACAAACCAAAGGAAACATCGATTATAAAAATAATATCAATGTGTCATATTTGGGACATAAGAATGCTTTAAAAAGTTATCTTTCTGTTTACGATAATTTGATGCTTCAAGAATTAAATAATCATAAGGAACTCAATATCCTGCTTGAAAGACTTGAACTTAAAAATTTATTAGATGTTACTGTCGGTAATTTGTCCTATGGCCAACAGAAGAAACTAGCCATGTTAAGAGTTTTTTTAAATAAATCTAACTTAATAGTTTTAGATGAGCCGTTTGTAGGTCTTGATTCAAAAGCATTTGATATTGTGCAAGATTTTTTAATAAAAGAGATCAATTCAGGTAAATCATTAATTTTTACGTCTCATATTGATTGCAATATTGAATCAAAAATACTTAATTTAAGATAATTATGAAGATATTTTATTTAGAATATTTAAAACTTAGGAAGAAAATAAGAAACTGGCTTGGACCAATCTTGATATTTATTCTAATTATGATTGCATACCCCCTGACCGTAGAGTTTCTTGAAAATGATCTTGAGAAAGGGTTCTATTCATTGCTATGGATTTCAATTCTTTTATCTATGATGTTAGCAACAGAGGATATATTTTTAGAGGATTATAATGATGGTTCTCTTGAACAAATTATTATAGCCACTTCTTCATTTCCTATCATGATAGCGAAGAAGGCCTTGATATATTGGCTAATGATTGGGTTGCCAATCTCTCTTATGAGTTTTTTATTTTCACTAGGCATAACGCAAAATTTTATTTTAAGTTTATATATATTACCTTTGGCTATGATTTCTTCTTACATTTTTTTAAATTTATTTATTTTTGGAAGCGCACTTAGTTTAAATAAGGGATCTGTTCTTGGAGCTATAATAACAATGCCTTTAGCGCTTCCAGTTTTAATAGTCTTAGGCAAAAGCATAATAGCGGTTCAATTTGGTATAAATTATCTTGAGTTTTTACTCTTATTATTGGGCTGCTTATCTATTATAATTACTACGATACCCTTTATAGTATCTTACGTAATTAAAGCTCATTTAGAGTAATTTTACATCAGCACACGTTTAAAAAAAGTGATTAAAAAGTTTATACACCAATTTGCTTCACCAAAGACCTATTTATTTCAAATCAATAGGTTTTATAAATATATTTTTTACCTCTCACTTGCTATATATATATTTTCCATAATGTGGGGCTTATTTTTTACGCTCGAGGATAAAGTTCAGGGTAACTCTTATAGAATTATTTTTCTCCACGTACCTGCAGCTTTTTTATCTCAGTCACTTTATATTGCTATGGCAGTTGCAAGCGTCACCTATCTAGTTTGGAGGGTAAAGCTTGCTGCATACTTAATCGTTGCAATAGCTCCAATAGGCGCAATGCTAACTTTTATAGCTCTATCTTCCGGATCGATTTGGGGAATACCAACATGGGGCACATGGTGGCAGTGGGATGCAAGAATGACTTCAACTTTGATACTATTCATTATGTATCTTGGACTAATCTCCTTGCACAGCTCATTTAATAATCAAGAGAAAGCTGACAAGTTATTATCTTGGCTGGTTATAGTTGGGTCTGTGAACATCCCTATTATAAAAAAATCAGTTGAATGGTGGAGCACTCTTCATCAAACATCTTCAGATAAATTTGGAGAAAACTCTAATATAGACCCATCAATGCTATATCCACTAATTGGTTCAATAATTGGGTTTTTTGGTTTAATTGTTTGTTTAGTTATTATTTCCTCTAAAGTTCAAATCATTAAAAGAGAATCTGCTAAATCATGGGTTAAAGATTATGTTTAATTCAGCATTTAAATCCGTGGAGGAAGCCATATATATGAATGGACATGGCATTTATGTATGGAGCGTTGTTGCTATTGTCACTTTTTGTTTAGTTTGCTCTTTCATATATTACAAAATAAAAATTAAAAGATTAAAAAAAAAATTAGATGAATCAAATTAGAAAAAAGAGACTACTTACTATCGTGTTTGTTTTTCTATTTTCAGCTTCAGGAGTATCTTTAATTCTATACTCATTAAATTCTAATCTTGATTATTTTTTTACGCCAACTGAAATTAAGCAAAGAGATATACCATCTGAAAAAAGAATAAAACTTGGCGGAATGGTGCTTGAGGGCTCTGTAAAAAGAAATGCCAATGAGATATTTTTTACCATAACTGATTATGAAAATTCTATAACCGTTGTATTCTCAGGAATTGTTCCAGATTTATTCAAAGAGGGAAGTGGAGTTGTAGCATTAGGTTTCATGGAAAATGAGATATTTTATGCAAAAGAAGTCTTAGCAAAACATGATGAAAACTATATGCCCCCTAATTTAGATATCAAAAATGATAATTGAGGTATCGCATTTTCTATCAATTATATCTACAGGATTGTTTTTCTTAGTTGGTTGTTTTTCATTAACAATTAAAAATAATTCATATGTTACAAGCCTTATTAGTAGGACATATTCTCATGCTTTTTTATTCTTGTTCATATCTTTTTTAATTTATGTTTGGTTGGCTGCGACCGATAATTTTAGCGTTCAATATATTTATAATCACTCCAATTCTGATCTTCCAGTCTTCTATAAAATTTCCTCTATCTGGAGTGCTCATGAAGGCTCAATGTTTTTGTGGATATTCTTTTTATCTGTATGGGGTTTTGTATTTAACATTGCCATTAAAAATAATCAGATTCTAAAACCCAAAACAATCGGCATTATTTCCTTGATTTTGGTTGGGTTCCTATTGTTTCTTCTAATAACATCAAATCCTTTTACCACCATATTACCAATAGCACCTCTAAATGGCGCAGACATAAATCCAGTACTTCAAGATCCTGCCTTAGCAATTCACCCACCAACCCTGTATTTAGGTTATGTGGGCTTTGTTATCCCATTTGCATGCTCGATTGCTTTTTTAATCAATGGTGATCCTGATATCAAATGGGAAAAATTAGTCAGAAAATGGTCTGTCTCTGCTTGGGTTTTCTTAACTGTTGGAATTACGTTAGGAAGTTGGTGGGCTTATTATGAATTAGGTTGGGGCGGGTACTGGTTTTGGGATCCGGTTGAAAATGTTGCCTTGATGCCATGGTTAGCGGCAACAGCCTTACTGCATTCGTTAAATGTTTCAATAAAGTCTTCTCATCTAAGAACATGGACTATATTGCTATCAATCACTGTTTTTTCTTTGAGCCTTTTTGGAGCATTTATAGTAAGGTCTGGAATAATTGACAGTGTTCATTCATTTGCCAATGACCCACAAAGAGGACTATATTTGTTAGCATTTATCTCAGTTATAGTATTAAGCTCATTGTGTCTTTTTATTTCAAGATTCTCCATAATTAAAAACTTGAGCAATATCAAAATATTTTCAAAAGAGTCATTTATATCTATAAATAATATTTTTTTTGGTACTTTAACTTTTTCAATAATGCTGGGAGTAGTATATCCACTTATCTATGAGTATCTTTTTGATCAAAAGATAAGTGTCGGAGCACCTTTTTACAATGCAATATTTATACCAATAGTCATATTAGCCTCTTTATTTTTATTCTTTTCAATTGATTCAAAGTGGTCTAGGAATATAGGCTTAAAAATTTTTACAAAGCCAATAGGATTATCACTGTTATTATCGGTCTCTGTCACCACAATAATATTCTTTTATTTTGAAGTATCAAAAATATTTATATTGCTTTCTGTATTTACAGGATTGCTAGTTATCTTCAGATATCTAATAGAAATTTGGTTTTCTTTATTTTATAAAAAATACCTTAATCCTTTTAGCGCGATTGCTCATTTAGCATTAGGATTACTTTTAGTATCAATTTCTTTAAATAGTTTATTAAGTACGGAAAGAGCTTTAAACATTAAGATAAATGAATTTGAAAATTATAAAGATTTAAAAATTTATTTTAATGATCTGAGAGTTAATAAAGGATCAAATTATGATGCTATAAGGGCTGAATTTTACATAGAAGATAAAAAGGGCAATGGTTTTAATTTAAGTCCAGAAAAAAGGAGATATTTCACAAGAGGCCAAATAACAACCGAAACAGCTATACATGTAACTCCAATAAAGGACGTATATCTTACGATAGGAGACCAGCTTGATGATGGTAGCTGGATTGTTAATATACAAATTAATTTTTTGATTAGATGGATATGGTTTTCTGCTTTTTTAATGGCATTCGCTGGAATAATACTAATATCATCAAGAAGGAGGATATAATTTATGAAAAAACTACTGCAATTATCTATCATTATTCTTCCAGTTTCATTTTTTTTAATCTTTTTTATTTTATTAACTGAAGAAAATCAGTTTCCTGGTGCAGATTATAGAGAGTTTGATTTACCAGTTTTTGAGCTTAAAATTTTAAATAATGATGTTTCCATTGCTAACTCTGATCTTGAGGGCGACTATGTCATGAATGTATGGGCGAGTTGGTGCATAACTTGCAGGATTGAACACCCATATTTAGCTAGCCTAGCCAAAAATGGCATACCAATCATTGGTATCAATTATAAAGATGAGAAAATCGATGCTCTTGAGTGGCTATCTAAGTATGGAAACCCTTATCAAGTAACTAGTTCAGGATTATAAAGGAACACTTGCTTTAGATATGGGAGTTACAGGGGCGCCAGAGACTTTTTTAGTGAACAAGGGAAAAATAGTTGCGCACTATGAGGGAGAAATAAATGATTATGTGTGGAATCAAGTATTCGATCCAATTATTCAAGAAAGGGGAATGTTTAAATGAAAATCAAGTACTTTTTTTTAGCTTTCCTATCTTTTTCAATTTTTTCAGGAACTGTTTATGAGTTTTCTAGTGATGAGGATGAAAAAAGATTTAACAAACTTATTAAAGATATCAGATGCCCAAAATGCACTTCTGGCTCACTTTCAAGCTCAAATGCCCCTATATCTGAAGACTTGAAATTAAAAATTGCAGAAATGATAAATGAAGGCAAGACTAATATTGAAATAAAAGAATATGTTGCTATAAGATTTGGCAAAGATTCATTATATGAACCAGAGCTTAGTAAAGAGACATATTTACTATGGTTTTCACCATTTTTAGTATTACTTATTGGATTATTTTTCTTTTTATTTAGGATTAGAAAGAATTCTTAATGTTTATATTTTACCTATTAACTTTTTTTGCTGCATTACCAATAGTAGCTTATCTACTTAGCCAAAAAACCAGCAATAAAGGAATTATTTTTGGCTATGCCACATTAATATTATCATTTTGTTTGATTATTTTTGTAAGTAAATTTTCCCTACTTGGAAGTGCAAACAAACAATTACTGAATTCTAAGATAATGGATCAGATCTACATTGACTCTAAGATATCACAACAATATTTAAAAGAGATTGAGATTACATTAGATCAAGATGAAGTAAAGGGGTGGATGATTGCGTTGATTTCAAGATCTATTGAATTAAATAAATTAAATTCTGCGGAGACATTGATTGTTTTTTCAGAAAAATTTTTTTCATCTAATAATGAAAAAATAGTATTTTATGGACTATACGCCGGGTTAAGAGATGCTAACTTTCCAAAATTTAAGAATGTAAGCTTTGAAATACTTAAGGATTCAGAACTTCCTTGCTCAATTTCCAATGGGTCGATCAACCTTTTTATTAAGAACGCTCCAGATATACCTATCGCTAAGCAAGATTTTAAAAATATTGAAGAAATTATCATAACCAATTCTAAAAGCATCATTCCTGGATTTGATTTAGCTTCTGCGCATTTAAATTATGCATCTGTAGAATTTGAAATTAATGTCTACTGCAAAGAAAATACTGACGAGTTTTATTTACGAAATTTAATTGTATTAGATCAAGAAAATCTTATTAACGCATATAAAATTGATTTAAATGAATGGTTAAAAAAATCACAAGAGTTATAATATTGAAGTAAAAAGAAAACTCTTATAATGCAGCTAAAACATATAAAACTTTCAGGTTTTAAAAGTTTCGTTGATCCAACGAAAATATCCTTTCCAACAAACATGGTTGGAGTTGTCGGTCCTAATGGTTGCGGTAAATCAAACGTTATAGATGCTGTTAGATGGGTTTTAGGAGAGCTGTCAGCAAAAAATCTAAGAGGGGAATCAATGGTAGATGTTATCTTCAATGGTTCAGAAAAAAGGAAGGCCTCTGGACAATGCAGCATTGAATTATTATTTGATAATTCAAGTGCAAAGATTGGTGGTGAATATGCATCTTTCAATGAAGTTTCAATAAAAAGAGTCATGACTAGAGATGCTCAATCTGATTATTATATTAATAATACAAAATGCCGAAGAAAAGATGTCCAAGATATATTTCTAGGAACAGGTCTTGGCCCAAGCTCATATGCGATTATTGAACAAGGCATGGTGAGCAAACTTGTAAGTGCTAAACCAGATGAGCTTAGAACTCACATAGAAGAAGCAGCAGGAGTATCAAAATACAGGGAAAGAAGGAAAGAAACAGAATCTAGGATCAAAAGGACGAAAGAGAATTTATCTAGGGTTAAAGATATTAAAGATGAAATAGCAAGATTAATTAAAAGATTAGAAAATCAGGCCAAAGCTGCAGAAAAATATAAATTATTAAAAAAAGATAAAGCTAAATTAGAATTAGATAAAGCAATTTTATTTTCTATAGAGGCTAAAAATAATAGAGATAGTCTGCAAAAAAATCTGGACTCATATAATCGCGATTTAAAAATCAAGAATGCTGAATGTGAGACGATTCAATCTCAAATAGATCAATATAGGACTGAGAATGACTCCATATTAGGTGAGTATGAAATAGCTCAAAAGAATTTTTATGCTGTTGGTGCAGAAATTGCAAAAAGAGAAGCCAATTTACAAAATATTAATAAATCAGAATCTGAAACGAAATACAGCCTTCAAAAAGCTAAGCAGAATTATGAAAAGGCTAAACAAAGTGAAAAAAACTTTGATGAATTAAGCCCAAGTGAAAAAGCAATGCACATTTTGAATGACATTATCAATATAATAGATAAGCACGGGATAAATAACGAAAGTATAAGAGATAAAAGTTTAGAGTTAAAAAAGCTTTTAGTGGATATTCTTAATATAGCGTCAGCACAGTCAAAATCCCTCACTGAAGAGTACCTATCAAGGCAAAATGAACTAGAAAGTCAGATTGATGAAGCTGAAAAGCTCAAAGATTCTATTGAAGAAGAAATGAAAGAATTTGTTGGTAGAAGCTCTAGTGCTGAGTCAGTCCTAATAGATCTTAGACAAAAACAATCCAAATTTAATGAAGAGTTGCGCGATCTTGAAAATAAAAAATCAATTGCAGATCTAGATTCTAGATCCATTTCAGAAAAAATTACTGATGTTCGTGTCGAACTGAATACATATGAAATTAATCTTGAGAATTCCAATAAAAAAATTAAAGAAGCTGGTATTGATATTGAGTCTATAGATTTTTCTATTTATGAAAATACTACATTTGAAGAAATAGAGGATAAGCTAATGAATACTGAAGCAAAGATAATTAGGCTTGGCGCCATAAATCTAGCTGCGCCAGAGGAAATTGCAGAAGAATCAAAAAGAAAAGAAGAGCTAGATGAGCAATACAATGACCTTGTTGAGGCACTCGATAAGCTTACGGCAGCTATCAAGAAAATAGATAATGAGACTAAAACTATATTCAAAGACAGCTTTGATGCGGTAAATGCTAGACTTAAAGAAATGTTTCCTAAATTATTTGGTGGCGGAATGGCTGAATTAACGTTAACAGACGATGATGCTTTAAATGCAGGCGTTGTCTTAATGGCAAGACCTCCAGGTAAGAAGAATTCATCAATTTCACAACTATCTGGTGGAGAAAAAGCTCTCACAGCTTTAGCTTTAGTATTTGCAATATTTGAATTAAACCCTGCACCATTTTGCCTGCTTGATGAAGTTGACGCGCCACTTGATGATTTAAATACCTTAAGATTTATAAATATGGTTGAAGAAATGTCTAAATCTGTGCAATTTATATTCATAACCCATAACAAAGTTTCAATGGAAAGAAGTGACTATCTTATGGGAGTTACAATGCAAGAAGCCGGTGTATCAAGAATGGTATCAGTAGATGTAAGTCAAGCACTTCAACTAGCTGATTCATAGATGGGAAATTCTGAAATTTATTTAATTGGGATAGCGGTATTATCTTTTTTGATAATTGTTTTTTTGTTTATTAGAAAAATTACAAATTCAAACAAATTAAAAGTTAAAATCGAAACAGTCCCTGATTCACTAGAATTAATGGAAGAGGATAATAGCTTGCCTGAAGAAGAATCAATAGAACTGTATGAATCTCCAGAAAGTCAGGAGTTGGCATGTTTTTATTTAATATCTATTGATAAATCAATGTTTGATATAAATCAAATATTTGGATTTTTATCTAACTATGGTGCAAAAATTAAGAATAAATATTTTTCTTTAGTTGATGAGAATGGCATAGAAAAATTTAGAGTGGTTAATGCTCTAAATCCTGGAACTTTTGAAAATGATACAAGAACATTTGCGGTTGTGGTTGTCAGTAATTTAAGTTTAGTTTCTGATGCAGTTATGACTGTAAAAGATATGGTAGAGTTTTCTGTTAACTTTTCTGAAAAATTTCATGCAACACTTTGTGATGAAGAGAGAACACCAATAACAAAGCAAATGATTGCTCATATAGAGTCAAGAGCTCAAGATATAGAAAGAATTAACCAACTGAATAAAAATGAAAATTAAATGATAAATTCGTGGGAAATAATAAAAGAGCTTGAAAGCAATAACAGTCGATTATTTAAAGAGGGAGTTATTGAAAATTATATTAAAGACCAAGACTTTCAAGAAGGTCTTGCTATGTGCCTAGATCCATTAGTTACCTTTGGTGTAAAACAGGTTCCAGAAAGTGAAAAAGATGGTGATGGACTAAGTTGGAAGGATTTTAAAGTTTCTGCAACTTTATTGATTGAAAGAGACAAAACTGGTCACGCTGCCAGAGATCTAATAATTGAATTGATGAATATTTCTACAAAAAATCAATGGAACAATTGGTATAGAAGAATCTTAATTAAAGATCTTAGATGTGGAGTAAGCGAAAAAACAGTTAATAATGTTGCAAAGAAAATGGATTTAAAATTTCGTGTACCAGTATTTTCCTGTATGTTAGCTCATGATGGCGCAAAGCATCCAAAAAAAATTAAGGGTGACTGTTTAGTTGAATATAAATATGACGGCGTTAGAGTAATTGCCATTGTTAAGAAAGGTAAAGCTACTTTATATAGCCGTAATGGAAAAATATTTCATAACTTTGTACATATTGAAAACGCTTTAAGTAAACCTGAATATAATAATATTGTCTTTGATGGAGAGATTATGAGCAATGACTTTCAGGCATTAATGAAACAAGTCTATAGAAAATCTGGAGCTAAAACAGAAGACGCATATCTTGCGTTATTCGACATACTCCCGCTAAAAGAATTCAATGAAGGAAAAAGCAAACTTAATTCCTTTGAAAGGAAGCAGGAATTAAAAAAATTATCAAAAACTTTTGTAAATGAAATAAAACTCGTTGAGTATGAAATAATAAACTTTGATGATGAAGAGGGGCAGGAAAAATTTTTAGAAATGAATAAAGAGGCTCTCGATAAAGGATTTGAGGGCTTGATGATAAAACCAAGTGAAAATTATTATGAATGCAAAAGAAGTCATGCTTGGTTAAAAATTAAACCTTTTATAGAAGTAACATTAAAAGTTTTAGACATTCAAGAGGGCACTGGTAAGCATGAGGGCAAGCTTGGTGCATTTTCAGTTGAAGGGGAGGATGGTGGAAAATTCTTCTCATTAAGCGTAGGAAGCGGCCTTACTGATGATCAGAGAGAGAAATATTGGGCGGCTAAAGATGAGCTTATTGGAAGGCTTATAGAAGTTAGAGCTGATGCGATAACAAAAAGTTTTGAGGGTGAGCATTACAGTCTAAGGTTCCCAAGATTTAAAAGCTTTAGAGGATTTGATAAAGATGAGAAAATTTAAATTTACATCTATATTACTTATAATCCCAATCTTAGTTATTCAATCTTGTGTTTCCAAACCACCAGAAAATCCAGACAATATTTGTTCAATTTTTAAAGAAAAAAAGAGCTGGTACAAAGCTGTAATTCGAAGTGAAAAAAGGTGGAAGATTCCCCCATACGTATTAATGTCATTTGTGCATCAAGAATCTAGCTTTAAAGCTGATGCAAAACCAGAAAGAGAAAAGTTGCTTGGATTTATACCTTGGTTTAGACCATCTTCAGCTGTTGGTTATTCTCAAGCTCTTACAAAAACATGGGAAGATTATAAAGATGAAACTGGAAATGCCAGAGCTAGCAGAAAAAATTTTAATGACTCAGCAGACTTTATAGGGTGGTATGCAAGTAAAGGCTATTATCAAGGATTTGATCAAGCTGATGCAAGGTCACTCTATCTTGCATATCATGAAGGTTATGGAGGATTTAAGAAAAAATCTTATAGACAAAAACAATGGCTCATAAAAGTTGCAGATAAAGTTCAGGATAGATCGACTAAATATCAAAAACAATATTGGGGGTGTGCAAAAGAATTAAAGAAAAAGAGATTTCTATTTTTTTGATTAAATATTTAGGATTTTAAAATTCAGGCGCTTCATTTCTTCAATATAATTCTCACCTGCAATTAAAGATTTTGCTGAGTCATTTAATAAGTACTTACTTGAAACATTAATTAAATCTTTAACTGTGCATTCCTTAACTTTTGTTCTAAATTGTATTCTTTTTTCTAAGTCCTTATTATCAAGTGAAGATGTAAAATCACTCATAGCTTCTCCATATGGAGATAAAGGCTTATCTATGGTTGAAATAATGCTCAAGATACCTTCCTCTAAATGATCTTCTGTAATTTCTTTAAGGGACCAGGCGATAGATTTTTTAAAATCATCAAAGGTTTCAGCACATCTTGGGTCACGATATGAAAAGAATTTAAATATCATATTATTTGAATCTTGAATTGCTCCAGATCCATAGGCGCCACCTTTTTCTCTAATTGCTGAATGCAAATAACCATTTCTAAGAACAGCACCTAATACAGTTAAAGCAGGGGCATCTTGGTGGAAAAAATCAACAGTAGGAAAAGCTTCAGCACAATAACATACTTGAGCTCCAGTAATCCATCCTATGGATTGATCTTGAATATCAAAGTAATTCTGAGGCTTGTAAAGCTTATCAATAGCTGTTTGTTGCAAACCAATAGAAGTATCATTTAGATCTAATGATGAGGCAGTAAAAGTATATATCGGACTTTCAATAATCTTACCTTTAATTGACTCGAGTAATGCAATATATCTTTCTAGATTCGTATTATTATTAATATCATTAGCAAGATGTTTAGTATTTGTAATAAATTTAATACCTGCTGCGATATCGTTTGTAGCAGCAATATTATTTATTTGAGAACCTGCGTTGCTCATAGCAAGTACATGACCGTTCTGAATTAAAGATCTCTCGTTGCTGGAGGAAATAAAATTTAGCATATCATTAATCCTATTTTTATCTCTAAAATTAGCTTCCTTGATTGTTTGAATCATAAGATTCTGCATCTCACCTTCGTTAACCTCCAATGATTTTGAAGATACTTTTAAGCCAATCGTAGGATTGCCTCCTATTTCATCTGGAATAAGAACAAAGTTAGATGATATACCGCCTGTAATTGCAGATTGTATTTTTTGAACTTCTTCGTAATCTTTATCTCCCAACCCAACATCAGTCAAAGTGTTGGCAAATAAAGAAGAAACTTTAAATTCGTCAAGAGACATTGAATCACAAGGGAATATCATCGAATGATAAGTAATTCCATTTGTGCCTGCCTTATAAAAGTAATTACCAATGTTTCCATTTTTTATTATTTCTGGTGTTGCATAACCTCTACTTAAAGGTATATCTTGTTTGGTAACTTTTGGAAGTATTTCAGGGTCATCTATAGATTCTTGCCTCATCTTAAGCTCTGTAGCTAGTTGAACTATTTTTTCTTTTTCTTCAGAAGAAAGTTTCTTAGATTTTTGTTCTATCTTGTCTTTTATTTTTTGATCTTTCTTATTATTAAAGTCTATATCTGGGGCTAATGAAAAATTTACTCTATGTTTATTATTGATAATCTTTTCACTAATAAGGTTTTCAATATAATTTTTAGATTTCAATTTTTCTTTAATTTTAGAAAATGATGAATCTAAATCTAAAACTTTTAATGGATCATCATCATGAATGCATGCAGGGAGACATCCAAGCATGATTTGAAGACCAAAAGGCATACCAGAACCTGATATCTCTCGTTGTCTAATTTCCAATTGATGAAGTGACGAATCTACATGATCTTTTGGAATTCCTTTTTCTACCACATCTTTTAGACATTTTAATATTAGATCTTCTACATCCCTTTGTTTACCAGAATTAACTCCCTCTAATCCAGCAGCAAAAACTAACTCCTTATGATCTGTTTCTAAACCAGTTAATGGTGATAAAGATTTACCAAGATCAGTATTTTCAAGAACTTTCCTTAATGGCGAAGCTGAGTTATCAAGAAGAATATTAGATATCAAATATGATTCTAGTAACTCTATCGGATCATGACTCTCACCAAGCAGCCAACTTAATACAACATGATGATTATTTTCATCGCCTCGTACTGGATTATAAAATTCAGTAATTGTCTTTGGTTTGTCTAGCCTATCCTCATTCTGGACTCTAGTTACATTTTCAGATGGTTCAAATTTTTCAAGAACATTTTCATTTATAAATGTCTGTATTTCTTCTGGATTTATATTGCCAAATGTAAAAAAAGTTGCATTAGAGGGATGATAATGTCTTTTATGGAAATCAACTAAATACTCATGTGTAAGATCAATAATATTTTCAGGAGAGCCCCCGCTATTATGTTTATATGTTGATGACGTATATAAGTGCTTGGATAATCCTTCCCATAGTTGGCTTGAGACAGAGCTCATAGCTCCTTTCATTTCATTATAAACTACACCTTTAATCTCTAACTCTTCTGAGTTTTTATTATTAAATTCAAGCCTATGACCCTCTTGAAGAAAATCTAATTCATCTAAATTTGGAAAGAAAGATGAATCAAGATAAACACTCAATAGATTTTTGAAATCCTTATCATTAAGAGTTGCAAAAGGGTATGCGGTCCAATCACTGGATGTGAAAGCATTCATAAATGTATTAAGAGACCTTCTTATCATCATAAAAAAAGGATCTCGCACTGGGTATTTCTTTGATCCACATAGCGCAGTATGTTCAAGTATGTGGGCTACCCCAGTCGAATCTTCTGGAATAGTTCTAAATGCAACCATAAATACTTTTTCATCGCTTTTAGAATCTAAGTGGATATGCTTGCAATTGAATTCGGATTCAGTATATATTTGAGCATTAAGGTCTAATAATTTTATATACTTTTGATCTTCTAAATTAAACATAAAATAACAATAAAATATTATATGAAAAAAATAACAATTCTTCTTAGTTTGGTAATACTAATTGGATGTGAAACAACAAAACCAAACATACAGGTTGACTCGGTTGCAGCATTCAATCTATACAATTATAACGATTTTAATATAAAGTTAAACAGCTCTAATATTAGTCCAGAAATAAATCCAATTGTCCTTGAGCAGTTCAAAGAAAACTTAAAAAATGCTATCAAAGAAAAGGGTCTTATATTCAACAAAGAATCTAATTTAGTCTTTGATATTAATTTCACCACTAAAGATAAAGTTGAGTCTAATAGAATGAATCATTATTACTCGAGATATTATTGGGATTATTATTCTTTTAAAGATGATCTTTACACAGTTACTGAAAATATCCTTAGGATTAATTTAAGAAATTTTGAAGAAGATAAGACACTTTGGACTGTGGTTACAGTATGGCGAGATGGTTCAAGCAAGTCTATTTCATATGATGAGGCTTCAAGTATTCTTGTTGACGAAATTATGGGAAGTTTTACTAAATAGCAGGCCAATCTTGTTAAAAAATTTATTTATTTTTTCTATTTCACTATCTTTAATATCATGTTCTGATTCAGAGACATCAGAAACTCTAACAAAAAAAATTCCAACAGTTTCTGAAGTTGAGAAACTTATCGAACACTCTAAAGAATTTCAAAGACAAATTCTTTCATATGACACTCCTGGCGGCGCTATTCATTTTGCAATTGGATTTGGTATTGCAAACTCGATAATGGTTGAGGGAGAAGACGGTAACATAATCATAGATGCCTCTGATAGCGTACTTGAGGCTGAAAATATTTATTCTCTTTTCAGGGAAAAAAACTCAAATCCTATCAAGGCGATTATATATACTCATAATCACGGCGATCATACTTTTGGTACAGCCTATTATCTAGATATTCAAGATGAAAAACCACAAATAATAGCTCACGAAGATACAGATTATTATGTTCAAAGAATTATGGGTATCTTGAATCCAATTATCACAGAAAGAAGCAATAGAATGTTTGGAACTTTACTCTCTGAAGAAGATCTTATAAATGTTGGCATTGGACCAAGCTTAAATGTATCCAAATCACCAACTGGGTATATCAAACCTGATATCACTTTTAAGGATAGCCTAGAGATAACTATCTCTGGAGTAGAGATTCAACTTTTTCATGCACCAGGTGAATCAAATGATCAATTATTTGTTTGGCTGCCTAAACACAAGGCGTTAATGCCAGGAGATAATATTTATAAGACTTTTCCAAATCTCTACACAATAAGAGGCACAACCCATCGAGACGTGAAAGGATGGATAGATAGCATTGATCATATGAAAACTTTTAATGCCGAATATCTTTTTCCTAGTCATACAAAACCAATAGTTGGTAAAAATGAAATTAATGATGTTTTGACCATCTACCGAGATGCAATTCAATATATTCATGATCAAACTGTAAGATTAATAAATAAGGGGTTATATCCAGATGAAATTGCTGAGCTTATAAGACTGCCAGATAATTTAGCAAAATCTCCATATCTTTTTGAATTTTACGGTACTGTAAGATGGTCAGTAAAAAGTATATTTAATGGGTATCTTGGATGGTTTAATGGAAATCCATCTGAATTAGACCCTCTCACAAGAAGAGAAAGGGCACATAAAATATCAGCCTTAGCTGGCGGAAATGAATTACTACTAAAAGAATTAAATTTAGCAGTTGATAATAAAGAGATGCAATGGGCTTTAGAATTAAGCGATCATTTACTTGCATTGAACTACTCAATCGACAAGGTTAAAGAATTACGAAAAGAAGCCTTGATATATGAAGGATCTATATCTTCAAATCCAAATAAAAGAAATTACTTTTTTACTTCTGCTCTTGAATTAAATGAAGATTTTGAAAACACTATTCTCATAGAAAGAACAGATAAACTATTAGAGCAAATTTCAATTGATACTTTATTTGATGTTCTTTCAGTTAGATTTAACCCCGATCAAAGATATGAAGAATTAACTGCATGTTTTAACTTTTCTTCAGGAGTTACAAAAAATATTGTAATTAGAAATAAAGTCGCCGTAGTGTCTAATTTAAAGATTGAAGATTGTGATATAAGTATTAAAACGGATGAAATAGAATTCAAGAGGGTCTTAGTTGGTCTAATCAGCCCTGTAAAGTCAATTGCTTCCGGAAAAATTGAAGTCTATGGTGAGGCAACTAAATTTTTACAGTTTCTTAGTAAATTTCAATAAATCAGGCACCCCCTGAGGGAATATCCTTAAACGCAACACCTTTATCTGCTCTTTGGTCCTGAGGCAATCCTAAAACTCTTTCTGCGATAATATTACGAAGTATTTCATCTGTTCCGCCAGCTATCCTCATACCAGGAGCTCCCAACCATGCATTTTGGAAGCTCTTAATGTTTTGACTTTCTGTTTTTAGCATTCCAGCCATATCTAAAGAGTCCATTCCGAAGTTACCAATGTCTTGAAGTTTATTTGCACTGACAATTTTTGTAATAGAGGCTTCAGGTCCAGGAGTATCTCCTTTAGAAAGTGCAGACATAGTTCTTAATTTTGTATTTTTTAAACCATTAGTTTCACAATACCAATCAGCAATAGACTCTCTAGCAGCCTTATTATTTAGAATTGGTTCACCATTGCCGTCTTGAGTCTTAGCCCACTTAAATGCATCATCTACATCTGGACCACCAGCATCACCAACAGCTAGTCTTTCATTCATTAAAGTTGTTATTGCAACTTTCCAACCATCTCCTATTTCGCCAAGTCTTTGTGAATCTGGAATTTCAACATCAGTGAAATAAACTTCGTTAAAACTTGAGCCACCAGTGATTTGCTTTATGGGTTTTACTTCAATTCCAGGAGATTTCATATCAACAAAAAAGAATGTTAAGCCTTTATGTTTCTCTAGTTCCGGATCATGCCTTACTACTAGTATTCCAAAATCAGAAAAATGAGCACCAGAAGTCCAAACTTTTTGACCGTTAATAATCCATTTATCACCATTCTGAATAGCCTTACTTCGAAGTCCAGCGACATCCGAGCCAGCAGATGGCTCTGAAAATAGTTGGCACCATATTTCTTTTCCTTCTGCCATAGGTGGTAGATATCTTTCTTTTTGTTCATCAGTAGCATATTGCATCATTACTGGCCCACACATACCAAGTCCAATTTCAAAAATACCCCTTGGAACATCAAATTTAGATTCTTCATTACCCCAAATAATTCTTTCAATTGGAGATGCGCCTATACCTCCAAATTCTTTTGGCCAATGCAGCATTGCCCATCCAGCATCATATTTCTTTTTTTGCCAGGCTTTTGCATCTTTTAGTAAATCCTTATTTGCAAAAGAATCACCTTTAGAAGATTTATCTTTATATTTAGCATTTTTTTCAAGCCAATCAAGACATGTCTTTCTGAATTTAGCTTGTTCGGGTGTATCATTGAAATCCATATTTTATACCTTAATTTATATTTGATTGTTCAAGACTAGTGACTAATTTTTCTTTCCAATTACTCAGTGAGCCAATATTTAATGATAATAATTTCGAACGTCTATAGAACATATGACAATCATATTCCCATGTAAAACCATTACCACCATGAGTTTGAATATTCTCTTTAGAGCATAGTTGAAAAGCCTTTGTGGAACTTACTCTTGCAGTTGCAGAGGCTGTGGGTAGATCAGATGCATTGGTTGATAGAGCCCATGCTGCATAATAACAGTTCGATTTAGCAAGAGTTAAGGCAATATACATATCTGCAAGTTTATGTTTTATGGCTTGAAAAGAGCCTATAGGCCTTCCAAAAGCATATCTCTCTTGTGCATAATTTATAGCCATATCAAGAGCTGCTTGCGATCCACCAATCTGCTCATAACTAAATAAAACAGCAGCCTGGTTAACAATTGATTCGTAAAGATCCCATCCATTTATTTCATCACCAATTAATTCAGATTCGACATCTTTAAAAGAAATAGAAAAATATCCTCGGCTTTCATCTATATTTTCTTGATGCTCTATTGAAATACCTTTTGAAGATAAATCTACAAGCTGTAGTGAAGTTCCTTGATCAGTTTTTGCAATAACAATTGCATGTGTAGCAATTTCAGCATCAGGAACTGCGATTTTTTTTCCATTTAGCATGCCATCTTTACAGCTTAGAGTTATATTATCTTTACTAGGAGCCATTAATGCCTCTGTTACTGCTAAAGTACCAACAATTTCACCTGTAACCAATTTTGGCAAGATAGCTTGTTTTATAGCTTCACTGCCAAAATTAATTATTGTTTCAGTAAATAAATACACTGATGATGAAAAAGGTACAGGAGCAAGAAATCTACCCAGTTCTTCAGCAACAACACAAAGCTCCAAATGACCCAAACCAAGACCATCATATTTTTCAGGAATTCTTATACCAGTCCAGCCAAGTTCAACAATTTTATTCCATAAATTTTCATCAACTTTATTATTTGACTCTAAGACAGACCTATTTCTTGCAAGCGCTTCTTCTTTTTCAAGAAATTTTCGTGCCTCTTCTTTTAAAAACTTTTGATCATCAGAAAAATCTAAATTCATAAATACGTTCTAAGTTAAGGTAAAATAGAATCTTATTATATGCTAAATATTAATTAATTTTAATTGCTTATGAATAGTAACTTAAAAATAGAAAAAAAATCGCCGTCATATTTAAAAAGATCAAGTAAAGGAGGTCTCTTAATTGGCTTTATCTACGTTGCTGCATTCATGAGCATTTTATTACTAGCTATATGGCAAACTTTTGAATCAGAATCTAATAAAACATCATCTGCCCTTGTTGATGAACGACTGTCTTTAATTGAGGAACAAATTAATATTGCTGACGAAACAAATAACGATTCTATGACTGATATTACTTCATCAATTCAATTTCTTGATAAAGAGGTTAGAAAGCTATGGGATTTGAGTAATAAAAGAAATAAAGTAAATATCCAAAAATTGACAAAGCAAACTTCTGAAATAGAAAATTTATTATCTAATTTACAAAAAGATATCAATGTAAATGAAAAAGCAATTAATAAAATAAAAGAAAGTGTCGACGATAATATAGCTAAAATTAATAATCTAAAATTAACCGAAGAGGAAATAAAGTCTGTTCAATTTAATATTAAAAACATTGATACACAGTTAATTTTACTGGAGGACTCAGTTCAAGCTTTAAATAGTTACAAAAATCAGTTAAATCAAGCAATTTTAGAAATTCAAACAGATATTTCAAAGATACAATCTATATCAGACCAAGATTCTGCAATTCAAAATTGACAATTATCTAAAATCATAGTTTTATAAGCTTATGAACAGGGTTGTTTTGCAGGTTTTTTTGTTGTTGGCATTTATTCCAATAGCTATTCTTTTTGTATTAGGGGTTGTCGTTGTCGCACCAATTTTGTGCTCTTTTCTTGCAATAAATTCATATAAATTTAACAATTATAAAGAAATGTATATTTGGATGGGTGTTGGAGCTCTTTTCTTTAGCGTTTTCATTATTCTATCCTTATATATAATTGGAATATTATGACAACATTATTTAAAGGGTATTTATTGATTATAGGCTTAGCTTCTTTGGTATTAGGTTTAATGGGTATGTTTATACCTGATTTTTCTTGGTATCCTGCATTTGCAGAAATAGAAAGAAAAACGCCTGCTGCAAACTTTATTCGGACAATGTCGGGTGTTTTTGTTGCATCAGGTTATGTGCTTATAAGATTTATATTTTCATCCTCAAAAGTTCAGTTAGGAACTGTTTTGATTTATCTGTGTTCATTTATGTTGCTTGGAAAAGCATGCGGTCTTTATTACGAAGGTTTTTTATTTCATGATCTTGTTTCAACAGGTCTTGGATTTTTAACACTAATTGGTCTGATTATTGTTCATAAGCATAGAAAAAATTTACTTAATTACGATCTATAAAAAAGACTCCACTAAAACAATAGAACTCTATATAATGCATTAATCTGGGGATGTGGTGGAACTGGTAGACACGCTTGGCTTAGAACCAAGTGCCGCAAGGCGTGGGGGTTCGACTCCCTCCATCCCTACCATTGACCATTGAAGATTTATAGCTTTCTTGATAGTCTAAACTTCTTGATATAAAAAAGAAAAAAACAAGTATTATTTTATGAATAAAGTAGCAATTTTTGGTAAGAAGGGCTCAATAGCTAAGTATGATCTAGCTGAAAATAAAGCTATATGGGTAGGGAATATAGCTAATGGCTATAAGCCAAACATAATTGGACAATATGAAGATTATTTAATTGTTTTTAGTTCTGTATGGACAGGATCAAAAATGGTTCACTGCTTTGATCAAACCAATGGCGAATGCCTATGGTTACTCAATCAAGATGTCCTTCATAGTTCAATGATTCCGTTTATACCTCATAGCCTTGAAGATCACATGTACTATATGGCCTCATCAAAAGAAGTGGCAAAATTATCTTGGAAAACAGGAAAAATAGTTTTTAGGAAACGTTTTAATAAATCATTTTTTAATCAATATTCATTAGTAATTATTTCTGATGAGGTGCTTTTAGTTTCTAAAAAAGATGCTTTTATAGTAAACAAACAAACTGGTGACATACAGCCATATAAAGAGATGTCTGAGCAACTAAACCTAAAGGAAATATCTGCCATGTTAGGTAATGGAGTTTCATTTATGTCTTCAATACATCTAACCCATCCACAGCCTTACACTGATGGTGGTACTTATGCTGGTGATGGTGGTGGAGGCGGGGGAGGAGAATAAGATGGATAATGGTTTTATATTATCAGACGAGATACTTAAAAATAAAATTAATGATTCTAAGTTTGATCATAAGTATCAATATAAGGCTTCTGGATCATTAAACGATCTAGAGCTATTTACAAAAGGACAACCAATAGATTTATACAAAGAACTTAGAGAACAAGCGCCTGTTTATTACCATCCTAAAATGCTTACAGATCCTGAACCAGGTTATTGGGCTCTAACAAAATATGAAGATATTAAATATGTATCTATGAATCCAAAGATTTTTTCTTCTCAATACTCAACCGGAACCTTGTTGACATTAGGAACTGAGGAAAATAGACATCCTAAACTTTTTAAATCAACCATCGACCATATGCTTAATCTTGATGGTGAAATGCATTTAGGATTAAGAAAGGAGCATATGCCTTTTTTTAAACCAGGATATGTTTCAGAACTTCAAAAAAAAGTGTCCTTAAAAGTCACAGAGTTGCTTGATAATATTGCTCCATTGGGAGAATGTAATCTTGTTCATCACGTTTCTCAGCAATTACCTATATATACACTTTCTGAAATACTAGGCATCCCTGAAGAAGATAGGCAAAAACTAGTATCTTGGATGGAGTTTTTAGAATTAGCACAACATTTTACGTATGAGATGATAAAAGAACAAAATGAGGGAAAATCAGAATCATCACCTGATCCAGCAATGATAGATATGTTTAATGCAATGGTTGATGAGATGTTTGATTATGGAAGGTCTATTCTAAAAAGCAAAAGAGAAAATCCCTCTGACGATCTACTCAGCGCAATTGCAAATGCCAAAATTGATAACAAGAAATTAACTGACGAATTTCTTGATGGTTCATGGCTATTAATTATATTTGCCGGCAATGATACAACTCGAAATACAATGAGCGGAGGTATAAAGCTGTTGCATGAAAATCAATCACAAAAAGAATTATTGATGCAAAATTTAGACTTACTCCCGAATTTTATAAATGAAACTGTTAGATGCGTTTCGCCAGTTATTCATATGAGACGAACCTCATTAGAGGAAACTGAAATAAATGGTCAAAGAATAGGGCCCTATGAGAAGATTTCTCTATGGTACGGAGCAGCTAATAGAGATCCTGATATTTTTGAAAACCCAGATCAATTTAACATTTTAAGAGAAAATGCAGATAAGCATTTGGCATTTGGAATTGGTAGACATACATGCTTAGGAAAACCAGTAGCATTGATGCAGTTAAAAGAATTTTATTCTCAATTTTTAACAAGATTTAAAGATTTTGAAATGAATGGAGATTGGAAAGTCGCTCCAAATAATTTTGTGCATGCTATACAAGAAATGCCTATAAAATTTACTCCAATTAAATAATTGAATGAAAATTCCTTATAGATTCAAGGTAATATTCCTTTCATTTTTAGCAGTTTTTATTTGTTATATTGATAGGGTAAATATTTCCGTAGCCATTATTCCAATGCAAGACCAATTTGGTTGGTCCGAAATTCAAAAAGGCTTTATCTTAAGCTCTTTTTACATTGGTTACATGATAACAATGATTGTTGGAGGATACATAGCAGATAAATATGGTGGTAAAAAAGTACTTGGATATTGCTTAATCATTTGGTCAATATTCACGATTATTACTCCATTTTTTGCTTATCTAGGAATATGGTGGTTATTATTTATTAGAGTCTTAATGGGGCTAGGTGAAGGAATCACATTTCCATCATGGCATGCAATATACGCAAGATGGATTCCATTTAAAGAAAGAACACGAGCGGTAGCATTTACAAATAGCGGAATTGCAGCTGGGACTATGTTTGGTTATGGTATGGCAGCAATAATAATTTCAAATTATTCCTGGGAGTGGGTTTTTTACTTGTTTGGAATGTTAGGATTTTTTTGGTTCATTTTTTGGAATAAAAATGTGACGTCTTTTCCAGAAAATAATAAACATATTCCAGCTGAAGAATTAGATTTGATTTTGAAAGAAGCGCCATCTAAAGAATCTGCTCCATCAATTCCATTTTTAAAATTAATAACAAATCTACCTTTTTTGGCAATTGTCGTTGCAACTTTTTGCAATAATTGGACTTTATATACATTTCTATCATATATCCCAACTTATGTGAGTGACCCAGTTGAATCTGGGGGCATGGGAATAGAATTAGATTCGAGCTTATTTATATATACAATTCTAGTTCCTTGTCTTGTTGCAATCATCTCCCTTATTCTTGGCGGTTACCTAGCAGATAATTTAATCAAGAAAGGGCATAAAGTTATTAATGTAAGAAAGCTCTTAAATTCAATAGGCTTTTTCGGATCCGCAATATGTTTATATTTTGTTGCGTCAGAAGATTCACTATTAATTGCAGTTCTATTGCTTTGTCTAATTAATGTATGTTCGGGTATATGTTCTGGAGGGTTTGGAGTTAATCATGCTGACTTAGGTCCAAAGTATACTGGAACTTTAGTTGGAATTTCAGGAAGTATTGGAATGATAGCGGCTATACTAAGCCCTCTTGCTGCTGGGACCATACTTCAAATATCAAGTTCCTGGAATCTTATTTTTTATGTATGTGCAGGAGTGTTAGTTTTTGGCGGAACTTTTTATCTTTTATTTGCAAGTGCTAGCAAACAATTTGATTAATTCATTGTCATATCTTGAAAGAAATTAAATATTTCTTGTGCATTTCTATCTCTAGCTGTTCTCCATTCAGTTGTATTCGAATTATTTAATAGTTTTTTGTTTTTATCAAAAACTAATACTCTGGGTATTCCTTCAGCAGGAGTTATTCCATATTCTTCCATCAACCGCATGTTAATTTCATATCTTTTTACATCAATGTATAAAATTTTAAAATGCCTTTTAATATATGCATTCACTTTTGGTATATTTATTGTCCCAGAAAAAATCCTGCAATCAGGACACCAATTTGCACCAAAGATGAGTATAGGTTGTTTATCAGATTTTATGGTTTCGTTTATGAAGTCATTAAGATCAGTGGCTGTATAAACAACGCCGTCATATGGCAATGGCAGCGGCATAATTAATTTGTCATCTTTATCAAGTAATATTTCTCCATTTATAATCAAAGAAAATAAAAAAAAGTATGAAATGCATGCATATTTGATTAAACTTTTATTCATATTTAATTATTTATTAATTTATTTTAATTGTATTAGAAAACTAAGGAGCTTATAAGATGATTTGGGCAATAAGACTATATTTATTATTTATGGCTGTAATCTATGGATTAATTGGTGTATGGGCATTACTTTCTCCGATGTTTCAAGCATTGGAGGTCAGTTATCCATCTATTTATGAAGTGATAGGTCTGTCAGCAACAGGCCTTCTTGGTTATTCAGAAATAGCCGGAATATATGGCGGATTAAACTTATGTATTGGTTTTATGTGCTTAAT
This sequence comes from Gammaproteobacteria bacterium, assembly GCA_045563715.1. Classification (GTDB taxonomy): domain Bacteria; phylum Pseudomonadota; class Gammaproteobacteria; order Magnimaribacterales; family D2472; genus SAR86A. Next base: position 49,419 of record JBJLIP010000002.1, read on the forward strand.
TGGCATTTTTAAGAAGAATGTGGGTATGTTTGCTATAAAATTTATAACCTTTTTAGTTGGTTCTATAGCTCTTGGAAGGGTTTTATTTTCATTAATACCTACCACTCCTAGCTTTTTTAACGAGTATTTTATTTTCGAGGTATCAGCTTTTGCAGTTGGGATGATATTTATCTATTTTGATCAAATATCACGCAAAAATTAAAAAAATAAATATTTTCTTTTTATTGATAAACATAAATAATCAGATCAGTTTACTCAATAGAGCAATGTAAAATAAATAGGACAATATCATTAAAAATCCTAAAACTCTTATAGAAAGAATATTCATGAACTTGGTAGATTGCAGTTTTACCATGAATAAAAATATACATGTTAGAACCACCATTACTATGTAGTCTCTGTTAAATAACTCTGGATCAAGTTTAACTTTTGATATGAATCCTATCATTGGAACAACTAGGACAATATTTAGGACATTAGAACCTATAACATTTCCAATTACCATATCAGCTTTATTTTTAATGATTGCACTAATGGTAGCTGCTAATTCTGGTAAGCTTGTTCCAATTGCAACCACCGTTAGTCCAATTATTAACTCTGAAATACCCAAAATGTCAGCAATTTTTTCAGCATTAACAACTGCATATTTTGATCCAAAAATAAGTGCAGCAAGACCAATAGAAAGAAATAAAATTATTGAGATATTATTTTTATTCTGGGTATGAATTGATTGATCAGCAATACTTTCAGATCTATTTTGAAAAGTTATAAACATAAACTGGATCAATACCAATAATAGAATTAGGCTTTCAAAAAAAGAAATATATAAATCATAAATTGCAAATCCTAAAATTCCTGTAGACAAGATTACAGGTATTAGTTGTTTTGATGGTGTTTGTTTTGGTTTTAATGTTCTTCCTAAAGAAGCTACACCAAATATTAATGCAATATTGGATATATTTGAGCCTACGACGGTTCCCATAGCAATTGATTCGGTTTGATTTACAATTGACGAAATACCAACAAATATTTCAGGCGCAGAAGTCCCAAGAGCAACAACTGTTAAGCCAATAGTGAGCTCATTGATACCAAGTTTCTTTGCTAATATAGATGAATAATCTACAAACTTATCAGCGCCCCATATCAATATGGCTAATGATAATAATAAAAATAATATCGGTTGCCATAAGATTAAAAATAAATCCATACAGCATTTTACATTAGATATTGCATGATTGTGTTTGTATATCTAAAAATGCAATATAATTGATTTTTTATATAGGAATAATATGGATATTAATAATTTATTTAGTGTTAAGGGAAAAGTTGCTGTTGTAACTGGTGGTTCAAGAGGTATTGGTGAAATGATAACTTCAGGTTTTTTGGCCAATGGAGTAAAGGTATATATCTCAGCAAGAAAAGCACCGGCTTTGATTGAAAAAGCAGAAGAATTATCTAGTAAGTATGATATGGAATGTATTGCGATTCCATGTGACTTGAGTACAAAAGATGGAATAAATGACTTTGTTTCACAAGTTGCTTCAAAAGAAAATGGCATTGATTTTTTAATTAATAATGCTGGAGCGGCATGGGGTGAGCCTTTTGAAAATTTTTCAGAGGCCGGATGGGATAAAGTAATGAATTTAAATGTAAAAAGTTTATTTTTCTTAACTCAGGCAATGAAGTCACTTTTAATCTCAAATGCATCATTAGAAGATCCATCGAGAGTTGTTAATATTGGTTCTATTGACGGCCTTAACGTACCTGCACTTCCAACATTTTCCTATAGCGCTTCAAAAGCAGCAGTTCATCATTTAACAAGAGTGTTAGCTGGGCAGCTGGTGAGTGAAAATATTTTAGTTAATGCTATTGCGCCAGGGCCCTATCCAAGCAACATGCTGGGTGCAGCTGTAAACCATGACTATTCTGAAATAGAAAATAGAAATCCAAGAAAAAGAGTTGGCACACCAGAAGATATTGCTGGACTAACAATTTTTTTATGCTCAAGAGCAGGTTCTTATACCGTGGGAGAAACTATTACTTCGGATGGCGGTATTGTTAAAACAGCAAGCCATAATTTAAGTTAATTACTTTTGCAGATTTATTTGTATTATCTTTGAGCATCTTTGAAGGCTCTTATAATAAGATCCTTCATCCATATATGGCCACCATCTCCTTCATCATTTTTGTGCCATATTAAAAAATATTCCATCGATGGAATTTCTATTGGTATTTCAACAAACGGTAAACTATTTCTTTTAGCAAAACTTCTTGTCCCCATTAATACAAGGTCTGTAGATTGTATAATTGAAGGCGCAATTAAAAAATGTTGACATCTTAGTGCCACCTGTCTTCTGTAGCCTATTTTATCTAGCTCGACATCGATTAGGTGAAGTCCTCTTTTTCTTCCAGATACATGCAGATGTTTTTGGTCGAGTATATTATCAACTGTTACGTCTTTAATTTTTGAAATTTCATGATTTTCTCTATGCATTACAACAAAATCATCTTCAAAAACCTTAATTGAATTAACTTCATTTGAAACAGGTATTACTGGATCAACAACAAAATCCAAATTATTTGTTGATAAAGCATGAACTTGATCACTTCTCATGTAGGCAAAACTACCAATTGAGATTTTAGGTGCCTCTTTATAAATTTCTTTCATAATGAATGGCAAAACTCTTCCCTCAGATACATCACCAAGAGATAATTTAAAATTTCTTTTTGTAGAGGATGGATCAAATGTATCAGGCTCATTTACACTTTGCTGAATAAGCGTTAGAGCATTTTGCACATCATTGATCATATTTTCAGTTTTTTGGGTTGGGACCATACCCGAACCAGTTCTGATAAATAAATCATCATTAAATTTTTCTCTTAGCCTTGATAGGGCATTACTTACAGCGGGCTGAGTTATTCCAACAACTTCTGCTGCCTTTGTGAGACTTCCTTCTGTATAAATCGCATTAAGGATTACGAACAGGTTTAAATCAAAAGAACTTATTTTCATTTTAGTTATGTAACATCAATTTAGTATGTTTTGTTATGTTTATATTCATATAGATTTGTAGTTAACATACAGCTATTATATGAGTAAGTAGTATTAATACTATTCACGCTATTTATAATAGTAACAAAATTTTTAATATAACGGGAGAAATAAACTCATGATGCCTGAATTAAGACCTGAAGCAATTTCATTAGTTGAAAAAGTAAAGAATTTTATTGATAAGGAAGTTAAGCCTAAAGAGCATGTATTTCATGATCAAATAAAAGAAGGATCCGATAGGTGGAATAGCTATCCTTCAGTAATAGATGACTTAAAAGATAAGGCAAGATCAGCGGGTCTATGGAATTTATTTTTACCAGAAAGTGAGTTTGGAGCAGGTCTTTCAAATTATGAATATGCTCATTTGGCTGAAGAAATGGGTAAATCTCATATTGCTTCAGAGGCAATGAATTGTAGTGCTCCTGATACAGGAAATATGGAAGTTATTGCCAGATATGGAAATGAAAAACATCAAGAAGAGTGGCTGCAGCCCTTACTAGATGGAAAAATTAGATCAGCATTTGGAATGACTGAACCTGGTACTGCTTCATCAGATGCAACTAATATGCAGGCAACAGCAGTATTGGATGGAGACGATTATGTCATAAATGGTGAAAAATGGTGGACTTCAGGTGCTGGAGATCCAAGATGCAAAATATTAATATTTATGTGTGTTACTAACCCAGATAATCCAAGACATCAAAGGCACTCAATGATACTAGTCCCAATGGAAACTGAAGGAGTTGAAATTGTAAAAATGATGCATGTCTTTGGATATGATGATGCACCTCATGGTCATGCGCATATGAAATTTACTAACGTAAGAGTCCCCAAAGAAAATCTTTTACTTGGTGAGGGTAGAGGGTTCGAGATAGCTCAAGGACGTTTAGGGCCTGGCAGAATACATCACTGTATGAGAGCAATTGGAGCAGGAGAAGTTGCTTTGGAATTAATGTGTAAAAGAGGTATAGATCCTAATAAGATAGCTTTTGGAAAAAATCTGGCTCGATTGGGCGCAAATTTTGATTATATTGCTGAATCTAGAATAGAACTTAATGCAGCAAGATTCCTAACCTTAGATGCTGCCGTGAAGATGGATACAGTAGGAAATAAGATTGCTGCTAGCGAAATAGCACAAATTAAAGTTTATGCTCCCAATGTAGCTCTAAAAATAATTGATAGAGCCATTCAAATTCATGGTGGAGAGGGAGTATCTCAATTAACACCTCTTGCTTCAATGTATGCACATATGAGGACACTGAGACTTGCTGATGGTCCAGATGAAGTGCACAGAAGGGCAGTTGCTAGACATGAACTGGGTAAATACATGGTTTAACAAAATTGCCTAGTAATTTAATTTTTTATGATACAGAAACAACTGGAATCCATAAGGATTTCAGTCAGATTATTCAATGTGGATCGATACTCACTGATATTTTATTAGATACAAAGGACCAACAAAATATTAGTAGCGCCCCTTTGCCATGGGTAATACCTCAACCAAGGGCAATGTTAACGAATAAAAAAATCAATTCTTTCAAATCAAATACTTCTCATTATCAAATGATGAAAGATATTCAATTTCAATGGAAAGATTGGTGTGCTGACTTACCAGCCATATTTGTAACTTATAACGGTCATGCATTTGATGAAGAATTAATAAGGAGACAATTTTGGTGCAACTTACTAGAGCCTTACATTACGAACACCAACAAAAATGGAAGACTTGATTTGATGCTTATGATACATAACATTGCTTCTTTTTTTTCTGATGAAATCTCTATTCCATTCTTTGAGGATGGACCTACGTTAAGTATCAAACTTGAACATTTGGCTAATGAGCATGGTATAGACGTCACTGATGCCCATGATGCGATATCAGATTGTAAGTTTATGATAGGTCTATGCAAAGTTATTAAGGAGAGGATTCCAGAGGTTTTTGATTCATTTTTAGAAATTTCTACAAAAGATGGCATCAAGAATCTTTTGTATTCAAATGATTTTCTTGCTTTGGGAGAAGTTTTTAGAAGACATCCTTTTAAGTATCCAGTAGTTTTTTGTGGCGCAGATAATTCAAGACCGAATGATGTATGTTTATTTGATTTAAGCTTTGATCCTGATGAGATAGTTAATTTGGACTTTGCTGAAATAAATAAAATGATTCAATCTGGAGGAAGAGACCTACCATTAAAAAAATATAAAATTAATAAAACTATACCGATTTGTTCTAGCACTCTCTTATCTAAAAAAGATCATTTTGATATTGATCATGCTGAGCTACAAAGAAGAGCTGAAGTTGTATCTTCTAATAAAGATTTTCAAACTAGAGTATCTCAAGCAATGGAAGACAGAATGATGAGCTTCCCTGAACCTAATTATGTCGAAGGTACTATATATTCTGGAGGTTTCCCGTCATATAAGGATAAAGATTTAATGCAGGAATTTCATCTTTCAGATAACTTAGAGCACCTTGTAAAAATTTCAAGAAATTTTGAAGATGAGCGACTAAGATTGTTAGCTGAAAGAATAATATGCACAAAATTTGATGGGGAAATACCTGAAGATATAAAAAATAGATATGATGATTTAATTCATGAGAGAACAAAGACAGAGGGTGCATGGGGCTCGATTGAGAAATCTCTTCAAGAAATTGAAAAACTAATTGAAGAAAAAAAAGATACTGAAGATCAAAAGATCTTATTTGCTACCAAAGAACATATTTCATCAATGCTTAAGTAGGTATATTTGGTGGGCGAGGAGAGATTCGAACTCCCGACTTCCTGCGTGTCGAGCAGACACTCTAACCAACTGAGTTACTCGCCCTGATTGAAGGACAATTTTACACAAAAAACTGCTAAAAAGTATAAATAAGGTAAGCAGAAATTATCTAAATAAAATTATTAGCTATGCCACGTCTTTATCTAAATTGTGATTTATGTTTTCTTTTGGTTCTTTGTTTTTAAGGTTATCTGCATAACTATGATTAACCTCTGCATGATGCATTTCATCAGCTCTTACAGAAATTATCAGATCAGACAATCTAGCGTCTTTTTTAAGGTTATAGTAATCAACAGCTAATTGAGGCGCTCTAATATTTAACACCTTACCGCTCTTAACAAGATTTAAGTATTCCGTATAACTTTTAACGGCTTCATCTTCAAAATAACCAATCATTCTGTGTGATGTTTTTGGAAAGAAAATATACATAAAAAGATAAAAGGCCATGAATATTGCTTGTGCAGCTATTACTAAAAATCTTTCAAAAATATTAGGCTTGGCTATTTCAATAAAAAACATCAAATGCATTCTTTCGTTTTCAGCTTCAGCAAGCATTTCTCTAATTTGACTGCCATAGCCAGTTTGCATTTTTCTTAAGCTTCTAAGATGAATGAGCATGCCAGCCACCATACCTGGAACTCCGGCAATTGTTTCTAAAACAACAGCTCTGTGGCCATAACGTTTTGCAAAAAATGTATCAGCAACAAATCTAAAGAACTTTGTCATTGAAAGTGCGAAAAGATCAGATAAGTTTTTAGGTTTCTTCAATTTACAATTTTAATAAAAGATCATTTAACCTTGATTGATTCATTACAAATGTTGTCTTAAAGCTCTCAGCAACAGCTTTTACACTATCTAAATTTGCATTATTGTCACCTACTTGAATAACGCCAACCATCGCCATCATAGAGTGAGGAGTGCATTGGTATCCATAAACACCTGGCACATCAAATGTTACTGCTATATCTCTGCTTAATTCGCCATTCCAGGAGGACGCTCCCTTTGGAAGCATACCAGGTATAGATGCAGAGTTATGAGCGGCGTCAGTTGCTATAAAAGTAACAGTATCACCAGTATTTATTTTAAGAAAGGCAGGTTCAAATACCATTACTCCAGAAGCACCTTGGTTAAGCATTTTTACTTCAAAGTTAGCAGCATGCATTTCAAAATTTAATATCAGTAATGTAAAAATAGTAATTTTCTTCATAATGACTACTATTATAAATATTTATAATTAAATATCAATATAACTTATAATATTATTAGGTTGATTATAAATATAAAATGTATATATTTAACTTATATTTATTTTTTTGGATATATTACATGAAACCTTCTATTTATAAGCATATACCTTCTTCAGCTTTATTCGTGCTCCTATTTTCGTTATCTGCTTCGGCATCATATTTTCCAGATAATAATTCTTGGTTAGAATCATCTCCAGAGGCTGAGGGCGTATCAAGTGAAAAAGTAGATAAATTATTAGACCTATCATTTCTAGATGACGCTACTCAGGCAGTTGTAATAATAAAAAATGGGAAGATAATTTCTGAAAGATATGCAGAGGGTTATGATAGCTCCTCCCATGGAACTTCGTGGTCAATGGCAAAGAGTTATTATGCTGCTTTAGTTGGAATCTCAATTGATAAGGGAGAAATAAAAAGTCTCGACGAAAAAGTAAAAAATTATTTAGAGTACTTTAGCGATGAAAGGTCTCATATAACAATTAGAGATCTTTTGGATATGTCTAGCGGACTTGAATTTCCAAGTCATGAACACGAAAAAATGTTTTTTCAGACAGACCATCTAGCTTATGCAAAAGCAGTTGGTGTTGAAAAGGGAACTGGCATCAAATTTGAATATAATAATGTTAATTCAATGCTTCTAGGGGATATTCTATTTCAAGCAACTGGTAAAAAAGCTGATGAACTTTTTATTGAAAGAATTTTAAAACCTCTTCAGATTGATGATTTTAAATTATGGAAAGATGAGAAAGGTAACGTAATGACATATTGCTGTGTGGATATGTCTGCAAGAGATTACTCTAAGATTGGTTTGCTCTTTTCAAGAAATGGCATTTGGAACAATCAACAATTAATTTCAAAAAAATTTATTGATGAAACATTTAGGTTGGTTTGGGAAACTCCAAGCAGATTTTCAGATTACAAAAGGTATTATTCTTTACATTGGTGGGTATCTAAATACGATGATGAATCAAAAATATTTAATACAAGCGGTAAATTTGGACAATATACATTTGTTGACAGAGAAAACGATATAGTCGTAACCAGAATATCAAAATATTCTCAACAAGATTCAGGCTCTACTCAGAAATGGGGATTAATGAAATACTTTAGGTGGGCGGGTATAGAAAATGCTATTGCTGCTGGAAGAAAATTAATTGAATATGGCGCTATTAATCCAGGTTCTGATGTAGTAACTCCTTTTACTGAAAAAGAGGGCGAATCTTATGAATTTTATATTAAGTATCCAGAGATTATTGATGCAATTGCAGATCTAAGTCGAAACTAATATTCAATTCATTAGCTTTTTTAGTAAAACTAACAAGGTCTTTTTTCCACTCCTCTAAGTAGTAGCCATCGTTGCCTTGTTTATCAAGATATCTCAGAAAAAACCTTCCACTTTCATCCTTGAAGCCTGGTTCAAAATAGTTACCTGTTTCTTTATTTAACCTTTTGAATTTATCGTCCATTATGTCCATACAAAAAGAATCATAGGAATTGATACTAATATAATTAATATATCCATCGGCAATCCCATTCGCCAATAATCTGTAAATTTATAGTTTCCAGGACCCATTACTACTGTATTACATTGATGTCCAATCGGAGTCAAAAATGCACAACTAGCTCCAACAGCCACCACCATCAAAAATGGTTCAATAGCATGACCTAATTCTACTGCTATACCTGTTGAGATTGGAGCCATAATTACAGCTGTTGCTGCATTATTTATAATATCAGTTGTTGCCATGGTTACTATAAGTATAGTAAAAAGCACCCAGAACAAACTCAAATCAGCTGCGTAATGTGAGATTGAAACTGCTATTAAATTACTTAGACCTGTCGTTTGAAGGGCGGTACCAATTGGTATCATGGCTGCTAACATAACAATTATTGGCCAATCAATTTCTCTATAAAAATTACTATCAATTATTTTTATTCTAGCAAAGCCTAAAACACATAAAAGAAAAGCAGCAGCAGCACTTAAATAATTAAAGGAGACCAAGAATATGGAAAGTGTAAAAAATACTAATCCTTTTAGAAGCCTACTTCTACTTGGAATAGTCTGAAGTTCTCTTTGTCTTAGAGGCATAAGACCTAAATGTTTAATTTTATTACTAACATCTTCTTCAGCAAGATCTCTTACACCTACCAAGAGGACATCTCCTGCTCTGAATGTTTCCCTTGTAAGTCTAGTTCTATACCTTGATCCTTTTCTCCACAAGCCAAGCAGGTTCATTTCTTCAAAAGCAAGCTTTAAAAAGAAATCATATTTTCTTCCAATAAGTCTTGAACCAGGAGTTATCATAACCTCGATTTCTTCTAAATCTTCTTCATCAAAAGAATGAAGCTCTTTAGGTATCGAAAAATTAAATATATCTAATATATTTCCTATGTCATCTGGAGGAGTTTTAATAACTAAAATTTGATCCTCCTTTATTCTCATATTATTTTGAACTTTTTTTACTGAACCACTTTCAGAGACAATTCCAAGAATTTCAGTATCTTCTCCAGCTTGCTTCTTAAAGGCATACAAAGTCATTCCTATTGCAGAGCTATTTTTATTTACACTAACTTCAAAAAGATATCCTTTTAAATCAATTAAATTTTTATTTTGAGAAATTTTATTTCTCAGAAAAATAAGCTTATTACCGATTAAAGCAATAAATAATATACTGATTAATGTGATAACAATTCCAACATATGAGAAATCAAAGAAATTAAATCCAAACCCATCATTTGATATAGATGCCTTGTATTCTGAAATAATAATATTTGGCGGAGTTCCTATTGCTGTATTCATCCCACCCAAAATACATGCGAAAGCTAATGGCATTAAAAATTTTGAAGGATGCCATTCCATCTTTTGGCATATATTAAGTGTTATTGGGAGCAAAATCGCAAGAGCACCAATATTATTTATAAAAGATGAAAGAATTGCAGCAATTAAAAGTAAACATATCAAGAATTGAAATTCTGTGAAGGTTCTTGTTCCAACAACTTTTCCAACTAAACCAGTTAAACCAGAGTTTTTCAGGCCTTGGCTTATAACTAAAACAAGAGCCACCGTAACAACTGCTGGGTGAGCAAAACCAGCAAATGCCTCATTAGCAGGGATAATCTCTAGAACAACTAATACAAATAGGGCCCCAATAGCCAAAGCGTCATATCTTATTTTTCCCCAAATAAATAAACCCAAAAGAGATATTAGTGTTAAAGATAATAGATATTGATCATTCATTTTATCTACTATTTATTTAGGCATAGACTCCACATAAAGAGAGGTAGAAGGGTAGGCAAATTCAGAACCATTAGCTTTTACTATATTCATTATGTTGAAGATTAACTTTTCTTTCAGCGCATTAAATGGAGCAAAGCCCATATTCGGAGCATATGCAACAATTAAAACATCTATTGAGCTTGCACCGAGTTCTACAATTCGAATGACAGGATCAAAATCTTTCCCATTTAGGAAGTCTTTATCATTAATAATAAATTGTTTAATTTGATCTCTTATTGATTCAAGCTGTTCGACAGAGGATGAATAAACCAGATTTATTTTCCAGTTAATTCTTCTATTTTCCATTTCCCCATGATTAGTAACTTTAACATCTGAAAGATCCTTATTTGGTATTAACATTGGAGCGCTATCAAAATTTCTAACCACTGTTGATCTAAACCCAATAGTTTCAACAATTCCGTGTATAGTTCCAGCCTCAATTCTATCTCCTGGCTGAAACTTGCCTTCACCAATTATAAGAATGCCTGAAATTAAATTTTTGAAAAAGTCTTGCGCACCTAAAGCAACTGCTACTGAAAACAGACCCAAGCCTGCTACTAGTGGACCAATTTGAATTCCAAAAATATCTAGGATTATTGCAATACCGATTACCCAAACTACGAACCTAGCTGCTCTCTCTAACCACATCTGCACCGATAAAGTCAGCCATGAACTTGCTGACAGCGCTTCAAATATTGGCTTTACACTGTTAGAAAGGGCACTAAATATAGTAAAAATAACAAAAGACTTAACAATATTGGTGGCTATATCACCAATAACTCCTGACAATGGCAAAATAAGCGTACAAATATATAAAGCAACTGTTATTGGAATCAATCCAAGAGGTTTTTTTAGCGCATTTAGAATTTCATCATCGATCTTTGAATCAGTTTTCTTTGCTAGCCTTCCAAGGGCATTTAAGATAACTGAGATAATAAAACCTCTAAACAAAAATGCTACAAGTATAACAATGAGAGATGTAATCACTGAGCCTAGATCAATACCAAAGAAGCCACGATTCCAAACGTCATTGATTAATGTAATAAATTTTTCCATATCTCTTTACATTTTAAGTTGATTTGATGCCTTAAAGCAAAAAAAGAATATACCTATTTGGATATTTTATCTTTTATAAAATAAGGTATGTAAATTAAATAAAAGACTGCAATGGTAATAGGAACAGCATATAAGAGATGTAATGGTGGTTCTGGGAACGAATCCATGAGTGATGCTCCTTGAGGTTTACCTGCTAGATACCAAAAGTTTGCAGGCTCACCTAAGATAATATTAATTACGTAAACTATTGGCAATAAAATCAAAGTAGTTATAGCAGAAACTTTTATAATGTCTTTTGCATATGGGCGATTACCTAAAGCAACAGTTGCATACATTATTCCTACAATAATCATACCGTGACCAATCATAAAAAATATGTAATCTAAGTCAATTTTGAGAACATCAGGAGTCAATATAGCCATTGCTGCGCCCCCAAGCCCCCAAAAAAATGCACATGTATAAAGAACTCTTGGGCCTCCAAGAAAAAACCAAACTAAAAATATTTCAGACATATCACACATTTGAAGCGGTAAAGTTTCTCTCCAATTATAAGGTGTCTCCAGCCAGACTAGGTCTTTATATGGGGAAATAATTACATGAGCAGCAATAATAACAGCTATAACCTTTGCCATTATTGATTTTTGTTCAACTGATTTATTTTTAAAAAATTTAGGCAAAAATATAGAAACTATAATTATTGTAAAAATTGTAATTAAATGTACTGTGCCAAAAAGCTCAAAATCTTTACCAAACATACATTTCCCCTAATTATAAGATTTCTTTATTTTATAATGAAATTTGACATATTCTACATGCAATAGTTCAAATTAGTTATTTATTATGTCATCTTCGAAAGTATCCAGCAAAATCTGCTCTGTCAAAATTGCTGGCAACACTTCAGCTGTTTGGAAACCAGGCTTCCAGAAAATATATAATGGAACACCATTTCTATTGTAATTTTCCAATGCTTTCAAGATCTCGTTATTTTTATTAGTCCAATCAGCAACAATATATTTAATATCGTTTTTTTTCATATACTCTTTAATTTTTGGTCTGGAAAGGGCAATTTTGTCATTAGCTTGGCAAGTAATACACCAGGCAGCTGTAAAATTAATTAAATAAGCTTGACTATCTGACTGAAGCATTTCTTCTATACCAGACTCCCAAGCCATATATTCGTTATTATTTTGAGCTATATATGAAGTATTTGAGCCAGAATTATTTCCATTTTCATAATAACTATCTTCTGATAATTTAAGCCCTTGATTAAAAACTACTAAAATTATCATTAACCATGCAAGCAATTTCAAGGCCTTGGATTTAAAAATTGTTATCATCCAAAATAGAAGAGACATGATCAATAAACCAATTAATAAGTTAATTAACAAATTTGTATCAGTCTGAAGACCAAATATCCAAATTAACCATAATGAGGTTGCAAACATAGGAAATGCAAAAAACTGCTTTAATGTAACCATCCAATTGCCTGGCTTTGGAAGAGAGCTTATAAGATTAGGGTAAATAGATAAAATTAAGTATGGAAAAGCAAAGCCAAAACCTAAAGAAGCAAAAACAGGCAATGTAGTTCCAGATGGCTGTATCAAGGCATACCCAAGTGCAGCTCCCATAAATGGTGCTGTACATGGCGAGGCAACTATTACGGCAAGAACTCCAGTTAGAAAAGAACCGCTAATAGAGTTTGACCCGATACCTCCCAACCTAGTAAAGGATGATCCTATATCTATATCTGTTAATAGAATTATCCCAATCGCAAACATTATCATACTCAATACAGCAACTATCAATGGTGACTGAAGTTGAAAACCCCAGCCTATAAAGCTACCGGCCTCTTTTAAGAGAACAATAGTTAAGCCAATTAATAGAAATGATATTAAAACACCTGAGCAAAAGGATAATGCGTGGTGTCTTATTTTTGTTTTTGACTCTTTACCAAGCGAGACAAAGCTTAAAATCTTTAATGAAATAATAGGAAATACACAAGGCATAAGATTAAGAATCAGTCCACCAATAAAAGCAAAAATTAATGCCTGCATAAAGCTTATTTGTGGAGTAGAACTATATGCCTTAGTCTCATCTAAAATTAACTCTTGTTCATTTGAAACTAAAAAAATATTTTTATTAATTAAGATGACCCCATTAACCTGATCATCTGAACTAATTCTGTTTTCTAACGGCACTTTTAACAACCAATTATTTTCTTCTTCGACTAGAATTTGTTCTCCAGAATGTAGAACCACACCCTGCTGATCAATATAAAAATAAATTTCTTCTATTGATTGATTGTAAGAAAATCTTATATCTAAAAAATTACCATCATCTTCAATAATAGTAGGAAGTTTTTGTTCAGGAACTCTATTAAGCCAATAATCAAGACTATTGTCCTTATTCATGTCTCCAATAGTTGTATTTATATATGCCTTCTCTGGTACACATACGTCTGCACAAATCAAGAAGTCTATATTTGCTTCTATATCAATCTCATCAATAGATACTTCTGAGGATGTTATTTCAAATGGAAATATAACAAAGTTTTTATAACCATAGGTCATCAAAGGCTCATATGGTATTAATTCAGGAGCTGGCCATAAAACATCACTAATTTGGATAGAGTCATTTTTATAATTCCAATTTACTTTTATTGGCCCTCCCGAATCCCCCGGATTTTTCCAATAGGTATGCCAACCTTCTTGCATGTCCATTTTTATACCTATGTTAAGGGTATTATTTGCAAATGTTCCCTTTATTAGGGAAACTTCAGCATGACCAGTATTTATAGGTTGTGAATTTAATTGAATAGCAAAAAAAAGTATAAAAAAAGACTTTAAGTATTTCATTTAGTTAATCTATCCTTAAAACGTAGGGGTGCATTATGCACCCCGATTTCCACTTTGTAGAGTATTATTTATTTGAGATTCTTTTTGGTGACTTAATCTCAATCATTCTTGGTTTCTTTTCATTAGGAATAACCTTTTCAAGATTAATAGTCAAAAGACCATTTATCAACTCAGCACCTTGAACAACGACATCTTCTGAAAGAGTAAATTGTTGTTTAAATGCTCTTTGAGCAATTCCTTGATAAACAACTTTATTTTCACCATTTACAACTTCAGTTTTAGGCCCATCATAACTGACTGACAATACTCCATCAGCCAATTCAATTTCTATGTCATCTTTTGACAAGCCAGCAACAGCAATTTCTATGGCAAATAAATTGCCATCTTTGCTAATGTTGTAGGGTGGATAGCTTGAAGACCTATCGTTAGACTCAGAAAGTCTTTGCAATCTATCAAATAAAGGTTCGAACCCCAATACTCTAGTAGAGAAAACTGGGTCAGTAAAATTAAGTATCATATTAGTCCTCCTTAAAAGCGACTTTACTTATGTGTATCTAAAAAAGCATACACTTGTTTATGCAGTGACCCGAAATGGCATCACTGTCTCACTATTATTTATAGCCTTTTATTATTTTTTCAACCTTTATTTTTTTTTATGGATAAAATATCATTGTATAAATACATCAACTAATTATATTTACAATGCCTAAAAAACTATTATATGTTCCATTAATCTTTTTAATATCTTTTGCTCAAACCAAAGAGGAGCGTGCCACCACTGTTATTGAAAAAGGCCAAATTTGGTCATTAGAAGCTCAAAGCAACAAACTATCTATTGGAAATAGCAAAGTTTTATATTTTTTTCCAAATGATGCTTATAACACTTATCGAGCTAGAAAGTTTTCTGATTGGGACAGTTTTTCAATTATCGATGGAAGAAATTTAGTGAGGTTAAATAAAGGAGATAGGGTTGAGATATTACAATCTAAATTTCAATCAAATGTTTATGAAGTTAAATTAATGGATGGATATGAAAAAAATAGAAAATATTTTTTAATAAAAGAAGATCTTTTGGATGATTTCAAATTACTGGAGCACGACAATCAAACATAAAAAATCTTTATTATTTATTTCTTTTATAATTTCATCTTGCTCAATAAATTCCAACAAAGAGCCATCCTATTCAAATAAATATACTACTTATGGAACTATTTTGAATATAACTGAAGTTGAAGTTGAAGAAGATAGTATGACTGACAATAAAGATAAAATTAACCAAGGCGTTGAGCTTTTAATACAAACATCAAAAGGAACATCAATCTCGATAGTTCAGAAAATTGACAAAAATAATTTTGTATCAGGAGATAAAGTCATGATTATAAAATTAAATAATCGATCAAGAGTAATTCCATCGAAATAAAATGTCTGAGAATCAATTCAATAATATTTACAACAAGGCTCTTGATCTGTTATCAAGAAGAGAACACTCAAAGAAAGAAATAAGAGATAAATTGTGTCTTAGATTTGAGGACAGAGATAATATCAATTCTGTTATTGATAAGCTGCAATTAAATAATTTAATTAATGATCATAGGTTTTCAGAGGCATACGTAACGATTAGAAAAAGAAAAGGATTTGGACCAAAAAAAATTGCATACGAGCTTTTAATGAAAGGTGTTGATGAGTCTATATCAGAAGAAATCATTTCCAATGAAGGGGGTTGGAGCGTTGTAGCAAGAAAAGCCTTTGTTAAGAAATTTAAAGAAGGCCCCGGCCAAGAGCAAGCTACAAGATTTAAGCAGAAAAGTTTTCTTCAAAATAGAGGATTCACTTTTAAAGAAATTGAATCAGTTTTTGTAGATGACATGTTATGATTTGCTGCTATGTCTTATGAGGTTTTAGCAAGGAAATACAGGCCCATTAATTTTCAAGAAGTTATTGGACAAGATCATGTAGTAAAAGCATTAGTCAACAGCATTGAGCAAGAGAAAATTCATCAAGCATTTATTTTTTCTGGTACAAGAGGGGTAGGAAAAACCACAATTGCTAGAATTCTAGCAAAATGTTTGAATTGTGACAGTAGTCCCAAACCAACATCAAATCCATGTAATAAATGCTCTAATACTAAAGAAATTTCTGCAGGTAGGAGTGTAGATTTTCTAGAAATTGACGCTGCTTCAAATACTCAAGTCGAGAAAATTAGAGATTTGATTGAAACAGTCGAATATATGCCTGCAAAAGGCAGATTTAAAATATATCTTATTGACGAAGTTCACATGCTATCATCTGCAAGTTTTAACGCGCTTCTTAAAACACTAGAAGAGCCACCATCACATGTTATTTTTATATTTGCTACAACAAATCCTGAAAAAATACCTAAAACTGTTCAATCACGATGTTTGCAGCTTAATTTAAAGACTATTGATGAAGAAATGCTTGTTAATCATTTGAAGGATATTTTAGAAAAAGAAGAAATTAAATATGATAATGAAAGCATCTCATTGATTGCTAGTACTGCAAATGGTTCGGTTAGGGATGGCCTTACGTTGCTTGATCAAGCTATTGCATATGGAAATGGAGAGCTATTAAAAGAAGATGTTAAGGCTCTTTTGGGCACTATAGATAATTCATTATTAATTGAGCTAATAAATTCTGTAATCGATGGTAATGGAAAAAGTGTTTTTGATCTTCTATCTAAAATTGAAGAATTAAAACCAGAGTATGACAACATTCTTAAGGATATTATTTCTGTTCTTCATCAGATCTCATTACATCAAATTATTAAAAATTCTAAATCTGAAGACATAAGAAGTTTGTCTATTAAAACTGACAAAGAGTTTTGCCAACTTTTATATGAAATTGCCATTAACGCATATTCAAAGTTTTCTGTTCATCCTAATCCAAAAGAAGCCTTAGAAATATGTTTATTAAGAATGCTAACCTTTAATCCTCTTCAAAAACTTAACGAAGGAAACAATCAAAAGAAAGAAGATATTCCTGAAAAAAAAAATTTTAAAAAATTAGAATTAGAAATCACAAATTCTCAAAATACAAAAGTTGAACAAGATAATGATATATTGAAGAGTAATGAAGATTGGTTATCTTTTTTTAATAAAGTTGAAATGAGTCCTTTTGCAAGAAACTATTTTGGAAACATGTCTTTTAAATCATATAAAGATAACAAGCTTACATTAATTAAAGATGATCAAACTGGAGAAATACCTGAGAACATTATTTTGGAGTTCAAATCAGTAATTAAGAATTCTTTTAAAATTGAGGTTGAACTTTTATTTGAAGTCGGTAATGCTTCGAAAAGTCCATTATCTTTAAAAGATATTGAGGATCAAAAAGATCTTGATAATGCGCAAAAATCTTTACATGAAGATCAAGATATAAAAGAATTTATAGAAAAATATAATGGAAGAATTAAAACAGAGACTGTAAAACCTATCAAATAAAATGGATCAAGACTTAGTTACAGAATTAGTTAATGCTTTAACAATACTGCCAGGTGTTGGCAAAAAATCTGCACAAAGAATGGCTCTATATCTATTAGATAGGAATAAAGATGGCGCTAGCATTCTTGCAAATACACTCCTTCAAGCAGTCGAAAACATACAAAGATGTTCCTCGTGCAGGATGCTTACTTCCAAAGATTTATGTGGAGTATGTTCAGACCACTCAAGAGATACACTAAGTATTTGTGTTGTTGAAAGTCCCTCAGATGTCTTAGCTATTGAATCAACTGCTGGATATAAAGGAAAGTATTTTGTTTTACTGGGTAGATTATCTCCAATTGATGGCGTAGGTCCAGAAGAGCTTGGTATAAATGAGCTATTGAAACGAATTGATACAGAAGGCATCAAGGAGGTAATTTTGGCAACAAGCAGCACCGTTGAAGGAGATGCAACATCAATTTTTATAAAAGATCATGTTAAGGATGCAAAAGTTTCTCGCATATCATATGGTATTCCTATTGGTGGAGAGTTAGAGTATGTTGATGGAACAACTATCGCTAGAGCAATTGAGGGGAGGGTAGAAATAAATGTCGATTAAATCTGATAAATGGATAAAAGATATGTCTGAAAAACACAACATGATTGAACCATTTTCGCAAAATCAAATAAGAGTTGATGCCGATGGCAATAAGCTTATCTCTTATGGGGTCTCTAGCTATGGATACGATGTTCGATGCTCTAATGAATTTAAAGTTTTTACAAATATTCATTCAGCTATAGTTGATCCTAAGGAATTTGATGAAAAAAGTTTCGTTGATATAAATTCTGACATTTGTGTCATACCTCCGAACTCTTTTGCATTAGCGCGAACTGTTGAGTATTTTAAAATCCCTAGAAATGTATTGACCATATGTCTTGGTAAATCTACATATGCAAGGTGCGGGATAATTGTTAATGTGACTCCCTTGGAGCCTGAGTGGGAGGGTCATGTAACACTAGAGTTTTCAAATACTACCAATTTACCAGCAAAAATATATGCAGGTGAAGGAGTTGCTCAAATGCTATTTTTTGAATCTGATGAGGAGTGCGAAACAAGTTACAAAGATAGAGGTGGTAAATATCAAGGACAAACAGGAGTTACTTTACCCAAAACTTAATACTTCTTTTAATTCCAATTTATTAATTTTGTCTGGACTTGAATCAATTATTTTGATGAACATAAAATCTAATTCTTTTGCTAAATAATATTTAACGACTCTATCGCTATCTATTCTATATCTTTCTAGAATAATACAATTGTATTCAGTTTTACTTACAGCACATTTTTCATTACTTGTAACAGTATATGTGTATGTTTTAGAGCCACCATTTTCCATATCAATGATATTTAGATCAAACTCATTAACTCCATTTTTTATAAATATTCTTATCATTATTTGAACGTTAAGAGGATCCAAAAGCAAATCTGAATCATCAATCCTAAAGTCCCAAGAAGTGTGGCCACTTGATTTAATAAAGCCCTGCTGTCTATCAAAAGTTATAGACTGATCTTTTTTTAGAAATCTAGGCCTAATTTTAACATCATAAGTTTTAGATTGGACCATGTCATCATTGATAATAAATTTAGATGAAAAAAATAAACTTGCTAATAGATTAGAGGCCTCAAAACGTATTTCGTAATTATCTTGATCTTTTTTAAACTCTCTAATACCAGTAATTGTTATTTCTTTTGATTCAAACTTATATTTTGCTTCATATGGAGCAAGTTGATATGCATTTAAATTATATGCAAAGAGGAAAAGAAAAATTGGAATTTTATATGTCATAGTGCTTACGGATTATACCTTTATCAAGAAATTTGATACTTTTGAATACAACCTTACCCCGATCTAAATTAATGTTACCCATACAAATTTCATTAACTATTTCTGGGAGCAATAAATGTTCTACTTTGTGTATTCTATCAACTAAATCACCTTCATCTTCATTATTTTTAACTTTTATTATGCCTTGTGCAATTAATGGACCCCCATCAAGCTCAGCTGATACATAATGAATAGACACACCATGATTATTATCATTATTACTAAGTACTTTTTGATGAGTATTTAGTCCTGGATACTGAGGCAAAAGAGAAGGATGAAGATTAATCATTTTAGTACTAAATTTATCAATAATTGCACTTCCTAGTATTCTCATAAATCCAGCTAAAATAATTAGATCTGGCGATAATCCCTCTAAAAAATTTTGAAGACTATTATCAAAATCATCTCTATTTAAAAATAATTTATTATGAATAATTTTTGTATTAATATTGTGTCTTTTAGCTCTCTCTAATCCATATGCATCTGGATTATTAGAGATGACATAAATTACTTGGCCATAAATTTTTTTTGACTCACAAGCATTTATAATCGCTTCTAAATTAGAACCACTTCCAGAGATGAGAACCACTATCTTTTTCATTAAATATATTTTATAAAAATACTACAGAATTATTTTGGACTTTATTCTTTACCTTTCCAATGAGGAAATTTTTAAAATTTAACGAAGATATTTTTTTTGAGATCTCTTCTGCTTGATCTTCATCCACAATCAATACCATCCCAATCCCACAATTAAATATTCTGTACATATTATTAGTAGATATATCTCCTTCCTTGCTAAGCCATTTAAAAATTTCAGGCATTTCCCACGTACTGGTTTGAATCTCTATACTCATGTCTTTTGGTATTGACCTTGGTAAATTTTCAGTTAGTCCACCGCCTGTAATATGAGATATCGAGTTGATTTTATAATTTTCAAGAAGTTCCATTATTAACTTTGGATAAAGGTTTGTTGGAACTAATAGTTGTTTAGCTATATCTTTTTTTTCTTCATCAGATTTCTTTGACTCATTTAAGACCTTTCTTATTAATGAATACCCATTTGAATGGGGGCCGCTTGACTCAATCCCAATTAAAATATTTCCAACACCAACATTCTTAGATTGAATTATTTTAGCCTCATCAACACAACCTACAGAAAAGCCGGCAAGATCAAAATTATCATCTACATAATGTCCAGGCATTTCGGCAGTTTCTCCACCAAGTAAAGCACAACCTGAATCAATGCAGGCATTTGAGATGCTTTTAATTACTTCGGCCGCTTCATTAACTATAAGTTTTGAAGAAGCAAAATAGTCCAGAAAAAATAAAGGTTTTGCACCACAAACTATTAAGTCATTAACGCACATCGCAACAAGATCCTGTCCTATGCCTTTTAAACTATTATATTCTTGCGCTAATGCAACTTTAGTTCCAACTCCATCAGTGCAAGAAACCAAGACTGGATTTTCATAAGCTCCATCTAATTTAAACATTCCTGCAAAACCACCAATGTTACCTAAAACATTTTGGTTATGAGTGAGCGCCACATCCTCTTTAATTTTATTTATTAAATCTTCACCTGCTTCAATATCAACACCAGCAGATTTGTAAGGATCATTTTCTATAATATCTTTTGTCATTTAGAATACATTATATGAGTGCCATGAAAATAAAATTTTTT
Organism: Gammaproteobacteria bacterium; assembly: GCA_045563715.1. Classification (GTDB taxonomy): domain Bacteria; phylum Pseudomonadota; class Gammaproteobacteria; order Magnimaribacterales; family D2472; genus SAR86A. Next base: position 70,691 of record JBJLIP010000002.1, read on the forward strand.
AAACATAGCATATTTTGCCTTATTATCTTTTCTAATACATTCTTTGGAAAGGAGTTTGACCAACTTTTTATAATTAATGAGCCTATTGAAAATAGTTCAAATATTGAAAAATCCATAAATAATGCATTCAATACCATGATTTATAGACTTAGTGGAAATCCATCGCCATCAAATATATGGAAAATAATTAATGCAGGCAATTCAAGAAAAGATTTTATTCAAAGTTATTCTATTAAAAATTTTAATGATGAAAGTTATTTACAAGTTTACTTTGATAAAGATTTGCTAGTTAAAAAATTCAATGAACTATCAATACCAGCAATAGGGATTTCACGCCCCGTCATTTTATTTTTAATCAACATTGATACAGGCATATCGAGCCCATATCTTATAAAAGATTCTGAATCAAAATCAGAAATTGATTTAATGATAAAAAAATCATTAGATAATTTTTCTAACAAAAGAGGAATTTTTCTTGAACTTCCTGAGCCTGATCTCGATGACCTTAATATCATGACAAGCTACTCTAAACTAATTAATTCAAATAACTTATTAAATTCTAAATATGCATCAGATCAAGTAATCCAGATCAAACTTACAAAAATTGGTGTTAACCACTGGTTGGTTGATGGTGACATAAATTTTGAATATAAAGATAACGATTTTAATGATTACTTTATTAAAAAATTTGAAGAATATCTTGCTAATGTAATAAACATTCATCTTGATAAGAATAAGATAGATACATCGATACTTACTATTGCTCAATTATCTATTGATAATATTTATAATTATAATGATTACATAGCTTCGAGAACACTTATAAGGAATTTAGTAGCCACTAAAGATATTGATATCGACAGTTTTTCAATTAATAAAATTTCATATAATTTAAATATATATGGAAATTTTGATAGCTTCACTAAAGAAATATCTGATAGTAATTACATGAAAATTACCAATATTGAATATTCAAATAATAAAATTGAACTGGAATATAAAAGATGAGTAAATATTTTATTTTTATCCCTAACCTATTATCTATTGTGAGAATTGGTTTGGTTTATCCAATTTTAAACAATATTTATTTAAATAATTTTCAGCTAAGCATAGTTTTTTTTATTGTAGCTGCCATAACAGATGCATTAGATGGTTTTCTAGCAAGAAAAATGAACTGGCAAACCGATCTTGGAGCTATATTAGATCCAATTGCAGACAAGCTTCTTTTGTCGGGAACGATATTTATACTTTGGCTTACTGAATTTATACCATTTTACATATTTATAATTTTTATAGGACGAGACGTAGTTATTCTCTTGGGCGCTGCAGTTCAGATGACATTGAATGACCTAGATACTCCGATGCCAAATTTGTTAGGCAAACTAACTACATCATTGCAGATAATTTATATTGCAGTTGTTTTTCTTAAAGAGATCTTTAATCTTGAATTTGCTATATTTATTTTGGATATAATCATAATTTTAATAACCATTACGAGCTTAATCGTATATGCATTGAATTGGTATAAAGACATAAAAACTTTTCACAATGAATAAACCAGAACAGTTGATTTTTCCATGGAGCAAAAAAAGTAAAGCCATTTTTGAGCATTTTTATCTAGATGATCTGAATTCGCCTGTTAAAAAAGCTTTGCTTAATCAGGATGATTTATTTCTTTACGGTATTTCTGGTACAGGTAAGTCATTTTTACTTCAATCCTTATGCAATTATTATGCAGATAGTAAAAAAACATCTTTATACATCCCGATTAATGAAATCAAGGACTTTGGATCAGATTTTCTAGATTCATTGGAAGAATTAGATTTAATATGTATTGATGAAATTGATGCGATTAGTGGAGATGATAATTGGGAAGTAGCAATTTTTAATTTAATTAATAATTGTTTGATTTCAAAAACTAGGTTAATTTTTTGCTCACAATTAAACCCCTCAACAATTAATTTCAATCTTAAAGATTTGTTCTCAAGAATAAAAAAAATTGATCATTTAGAATTATTCCCTGTTAGCGAAAGCAATCTAAGAGAAGCTTTAAATTTTATAAAAGATATAAATTCATATGAAGTTGGAGATAATGAAATTAATTATCTCATGACACATTCTAAAAGAAGCATTGCCAATTTAGTAAGAATTATAGATGATCTTGATCAGTTATCTTTACAGCTAAAAAGAAAAATTACCATTCCACTAATCAAGGAACTCATTCAGAGGTAAAATATTCGCATTCAAAACAATATATTGCAGTATTAATTTTCTTTTCAGGATTAATAAATTTATATTTTGTATCTATAAGCTTAGCCAACATTTTTATTTCAGAACTTACATTGATCTTAGCCCCTAAACCGTTTAACAATTCGCTTATAAATAAATCTAATGGATCCATATCTTTTGAATATGAAATTACCATATAGTCATCAAGATTAGCAAAGGCAGCTGCAGACTCAACTGCGTCATCCAGATCACCTATCTTATCAACTAAACCAAGTTGAACAGCTTTTTCTCCAGACCAAATTCTTCCACCAGCAATTGATAATATTTCTCTGTTTGGAACCATTCTATTTTCTGCAACTTTTGATACAAATTTATCATATGTATGGTCAATGCCTGCTTGGATTGCTTCAGTCACGTATTCAGGCATCGGCAGTCTTTCATCCCACTCTCCAGCTTTTGTAGAAGTAATACCATCAACTTGGATCCCAGCCCAATCATATATGCCATCCAGAGTAGGGATTATTCCATAAACGCCTATTGAGCCAGTTATTGTTTCATTCTTTGCCCATATTTCATCTGATAGTGTTGTAACCCATACTCCACCTGAAGCTGCAATATCACCCATTGAGGTTACAATCGGTCTACCTGATGATTTGAATTCATTTAAGGCATTTGTAATTAATTCACTTGCCCAAACATCTCCTCCTGGACTATTGACTCTCAATACTAAAGCTTTTACTGAATCATCTTTGATAGCGTTTCTAATATTTTTAACAATCGTATCAGACCCAGCAACATTATAAGAAGCCTCTCCAGTTACAATCGTACCTTCAACGTGAACAACAGCAATTTTATTTTCAGACTCGTTTTGTGCTTCTTCGACAAGAGATAAATATTCATATATTGAAATTGAATCAGGCAGCTCATTTTTATCATTATCTAGATTTGGAAATTCTTGATACATCCAATGTCTTAGCTCTTCTCTTGATACAACCATATCAACCATACCAAGTTCAAGAGCAATTTCAGCGATTTCAGGATTTTCTATGGACATTTCCCATAGCCTATCTCCGTAATCTTGCATGGTACCATTTGTTAAATTTCTACCAGATTCCATCATTTGAGTCATTTTAAGCCACAAAGGATTAGCAAACTCATTCCATGCTAATTTATCTTCCTCTGACATCGAATTTCTTGTGTACGGTTCAGGTCCGCTCTTAAAGTCACCGGCAACAAAAACATTAAAATTTAAATTTATATTTTCATATAAATCTTTATAAAATTCTCTTTTTCTTGCAAAACCAAAAGCAGAAACAGAACCATATTCATTTACCATAACCGTATCAGCTTGAGAGCTAATTAAATATGCTTGATTTCCAAAGTTTTCTGCGTATGCAATAACTCTTTTCCCATTGTCTTTTATATTCTTAACAGCATTCGCAATCTCAAATGCAGAAGCGTAGTACATTCCTAGTTCTGAAACATTTACATAGACAGCAGCCAAAGATTCATCTTCAGCAGCGCTATTTAAAACTTTTAGTAGGTCATTAAGTTCATGCTGTTCAACTGACGTTGAACCCAATAAAAGAGAATCTATAGAGGGCACGGAATCAACAATTGAATCTACAACTACACCTGATGGTTTGAACCATAAAATTTTATCTTTAGAATCAATAACATCATCGTCACCGAACATGGATACAACTCCACCAATTATTGAAAATGTAAAAATAATTAAAACAATTGCAGTTATTCCATTCAACAATAACCTTCTTATTAATGATAAAAAATTATCAGCTTTAGACAAAAGTGACTTAGGTTTACTCATAGGTTTCTCCAAAAGGAATATGATGATAAGTTATTAATGGGGCTATGTAAATGAGTTTTAGTTCATGTTTCTAATTGACTTAGGACCAAACATGATATGTATAAAAAGAACACATATACACAACAATTCAACTATGTCTAACCAGTAAGGGATGGTTCCAAAAACTCTTAAAGAGGAAAACAAAAAATAAATTAGTAGAAGAAAGCAAAACCATTGATAAGATCTTATTATTAATTTATTTATAAAATAATAAAATATTATTAATGGTAATATCCAGGCTATAAACTGAAGAATATCTATTCTTTCTTGCAAAATATTTATAGATTTAACAAAAAATAGTAATAAAAATAAAAAATGAGTTATGTTGGCATATTTTTGAATATCTATATTAAACATTGAGTTTTTTAATCAAACTGGCTATTCGCATACCAGATTTTTTAGCAATTTCGTACTCTTCCCTTGTTAATTCATTAGAGGAATTAAAATTTTCAACATGCGATGCACCATACGGCGTTCCTCCAGATTTTGTTTCATTTAACTCCTTAACGGAGTAGGGTGTTCCACATGTAATCATTCCTTGATGAAGCATGTATGTGTGTATATTAAACAATGTTACTTCTTGCCCGCCATGCATAGAGCCTGTTGATGTAAAAGCAATACCTGGCTTATCCTCCAAAGCATGTGTTGACCATATATCACCAGTAGAATCCAAAAAATGTTTGAGAGGAGTGGCTATAGATCCAAAACGAGTCGGTGATCCAATTGCAAGACCGCTACAGTTAATTAAATCCTCTTTACTGCAATATATTTCTCCAGACTCAGGAATATCAGGAACAGAATTCTTATTTAGCATTGAAATTTTTGGAACAGTTCTGAGTTTTACATTTAAATTTTGCTCTTCTGCTCCATCAGCTATTGCATGTGCAAGATTTTTTACTGACCCTGATGCAGAATAAAATAATATTAGTAAAAAACTCTCTTTCATATTTACTTTCTAAGTTTTAATTATATTATGTAGCCGATGAAGATAAAGATTATACAACTTTTTTGCTTAATCATTATATTAGGCTGTCAAAAGAATGATATTGAAATATTCAATGGGAATGATACAAATCTTTCAAAACTTAATGGAGGCTGGGTTGTTATTAATTATTGGGCAGATTGGTGTGCACCTTGCATAAAAGAAATACCTGAACTAAATGATTTTGCAAAAGAGAATAAGGATATAAAAGTTTACACTTTCAATTTTGATCAACTTGAAATTGATGAGTTAGAACCCTTAGCAAAGAAATTTAATATTTTGGTACCATCTTTAATAACTCATCCAAGAGATATATGGGGCATTCAAACTCCTCCAGCTGTTCCCGCAACATTTTTCATTAATCCTGATGGAGAATTAAGCCTCTCTTTATTCAGACCACAAACTAAAGATGATCTCAATAAAATAATTGTCGATTTAAAAAAGGCTTTCTAAAAATTTTTCTTTGATAATAGATTCCGGATTAATTCTGGTATTATTTAGATATACAGACCAGTGAAGATGAGGCCCTGTAACTCTTCCAGTAGCACCAATTTCTCCTAATTTTTTACCCTGTTCTATGAATTGATTAACTGTTACATCTATCTTAGATAAATGGCTGTATGACGATAATAAGCCATAACCGTGATCCAGGATCAGGTAATTGCCCGAATAAAAGAATTCACCAATTAAAATAACTTTTCCATTTTCTGGAGCAATCACATCCGTTCCTTTAGGAGCTGCAATATCTAATGCAAGATGTGGCGATCTTGGAGATTCATTGATATACCTTTTTTTACCATATCTACTTGAAATAATACCTTCAACAGGCTTAATAAAATTCAAATTCGATTTGTTTTCAGTAGAATAAATTTTAAGAGCATTGTTTATTATTTTTGATTCTTCTAAAGCCCTAAGAGAATCTTCTGGACTCAGGTCTACCATAGATGTATTTTTAATTGAAATTCTTGATTCACCAAAGTCTTTATCATTAATTAAGATAGTTCTGTCATTAAATTTAATAAATTGACCTTGTTTATCATAAGGAAGAGCAATCATCGCATAACGATCTCCATCCTTTTCAATAATTAAATGTGAACTTGAGGTTTCATCTTGATTTAATTTAACAGCAAAAATCTCGCCAGGATCTCCAGAATAATTGCTCGAAAGATTAAATGAAATTAATAGCAAACCAAAAAACTTATAAGCCATATGTTTAATCATTTATATTTTTTACTTCTACATTTATAGAACCTTTGGCTAATCTTGTCTTGAGCTTCTCTCCCTTGTTAACTTCTTCTGATGATTTTAATGCGACGCCTTTATCGTTAGTAACTATGGCATAACCTCTATCCAATATTGAAAGCGGATCAAGTATCTTAATATTTTTATATAGTTTATCTAGGTGGTTATTGCTTGCTTTAAATTTATGTTGAATTCCTCTATTAAGATCATTTAAGAGGCTGCCAATCTTTTCTTTAATGAGAAGCAATCTTGATAAAGGGTTTTTATTATTTAGCATTGAGCTCAATATACTGATTTCATTAGTTTTATTTAACATTATCGATTTTTGGTTTTGCTGAAGTCTTATATCTATGTTATCAAGACGTTGATACTTTTCTCTTAATATTATTATGGGGTTTTTAAGTTTTGAATTATTTAGATCAATAAATTGTTTGAATTCTTCAAAAATATTTTTTATATTTTTATATAACTTAGTTTTATTATTTTTTAATTTTTCATCAACTTGATATATAAATTCTGTTACTAATTCTGCTGAGGCCGTAGGGGTGGGGACTCTAATATCTGCAACAAAATCACATATTGTAAAATCAATCTCATGACCTACACCTGAGATAGTGGGGATTGGGAAAGAACAAATCTCTCTAGCCAATTCTTCATTATTAAAACACCATAAATCTTCAATTGATCCGCCGCCTCTAGATAAGATTACTACATCGATTTTGTTATCACTATTTGTTTCATTGAAGGTAATTATTCTGTTTAATGCTTTAATGATTGAAATGTAGGCATTATCGCCTTGAACAGTAGCCTCACTAAGGGAGATTTGGGCACTAGGAGCTCTTCTTTGAACAGTTGAAATAATGTCTTGAAAAGCTGCAGTTGAAGATGATGTAATAACCGCAACATGATTTGGAGAAGATGGAATAGACATTTTTCTACTTTTATCAAACAATCCCTCATCACTTAGTTTCTTTTTTAATGCTTCAAAATTTTGCATTAGATTACCAGATCCGGCTGGTTCAATATTCTTAACTATTAATTGATAATCACCTCTTGGGGCATAGATGCTGACTTGTCCTTTTATTACACACCGGTCTCCATTTTCAGGGGAAAAATTTAATTTAATATTTTGATTTCTAAACATTGCACATCTAATTGATCCATCTTCATCCTTTAGAGAAAAGTACATGTGACCAGAACTAGGTCTTGAAAGGTTAGAAATTTCACCAATAACCGAAACATTGTTAAAAGTGTTTTCCAGTAAATATTTTGCAGATTTGTTTAATTCGCCTACAGAGATAATTTCTTCATTCTGAATTACAATGTTGTCAGCCATAATTTAAGTATAACTTCATGAAAAATAATTTTCAGCGATCAAATTATTTTATTCTCCTCGCATTTGGTGCAATGCTAATTGGCTTTGCTCCAATATTTGTTAAGTGGAGTATGCTTTCTTCTTCTGCAATTGCTTTTTATAGAATGTTTTTTGCTATCCCTTTTTTGTTTATTTTTAACTATACGGTTAATAAAAGATTCAGCTTTAAGGTAAACAATAAAAGTACAATTTTGTATACAGCATTTGCATCACTGGCATTCACTACAGATCTAACTTTATGGCATTTTAGTATGACAATCACATCGGTATCTAATGCAACCATAATTGTTAATTCTGCTCCGATATTTGTAGCAATTCTTTCTTTCATTATTTTTAAAGAAAAACTATCAAAAGGTTTCCTCCTTTCCTTTTTAATTACATACATTGGTATTATTGGATTAATTTACTTTTCAAATAATTACAGTAATGGAAAGTTTCTTGGTGATTTATTATGTCTTGTTGCAGCTTTTTTTTATGGTGTTTATCTTTTAATTATTGCCAAGCTTGGAAAAGAAAAATCACTCAATATTATTTTTTATACGACTTTTTTTTGTTGTATTTTTTCAATTATTCCAATGATTATTGAGGGTGGTAATATATTTCCAGCATCAAGTTTTGAATGGATTAACCTAATATTATTGGCTTTTCTATGTCAATTTGGAGGACAATATTTTATTACACATGCCATAGGAAAAATATCTGCATCAAGTGGTTCAATTGGACTTTTAATGCAGCCAATAACCGCCACTATACTTGCAGTAATTATATTTACAGACCAAGAAAAGCTGAATGCCATACAAGTTATATTTGTTCTTGTTGCAATGTTTGGCATATATTTAGCTAGAATTAATCTTTCAAATAGACAACAAAAACAAACTTAATAAAGTATGTTATTTTTTTCTAATAATAGTATTATTAGCAACCTTAATTACGAATTAAGAGGGAAAGGGTGATTAGCTCAGTTTGGTAGAGCATCTCGTTTACACCGAGAGGGTCGGCAGTTCGAACCTGTCATCACCCACCATTTAGGTTGAAGTTTTGTATAGAATATATATGATGCACCTAAAATGTGGTCCGGTAGTTAAACGGTTATAATTCCGCCCTGTCACGGCGGCGTTCGGGGTTCGATTCCCCGTCGGACCGCCATTAATGGTATGAACACAATAGTTATAAGTTTATTAATTTTATGCTACGCACTAGCGCTAGGTATCATATTTGCTCAAGTTCTCTTAACTGCTCCTGTTGTCTTCAAAGTTCTTGATGACCAAAATGCATCAAACTTTCTTAGAAAAATCTTCCCAAGATATTATCTGTTGTTATTTTTAATTACCTTGCTAGCTCTATTAATCTCTTATCTATTTTTTAAAGCCTTTGATGTTTATATTGCGCTTGTTGCAGCATCTTTTTCCTTACTTGGTTATTTAATCATTCCATTAACAAACCTTGCAAAGGATAGGGGATGGAATAACATTTTTAAATGGCTCCATAATTTGAGCGTTTTCAATACCATAGTAATTATGATTATTGCAATTATTCAAATCTTTAGAGTAACAACCATACAACCTTTAATAACTTGAAATATTTATTTTTACAACCACTAAATAGTTATGAGTAAATCAAGAACAAGAATTTTTCAGACTGAAACAAAACAACTCTTAAAGTTGATGATACATTCGTTATATTCAAATAAAGAGATTTTTATTAGAGAAATAGTTTCTAATGCATCCGATGCAATCGATAAACTTCGTTTTAAATCTGTTGAAAACAAATCACTAGCCAAACTAACGAAAGATCTTCAAATAAATGTAAAAGTATCAAAAGAGCATAATACAATTTCTATATCAGATAATGGTATAGGAATGTCAGAGGAAGAGGTTATAAATAATATTGGCACAATTGCAAGATCGGGAACCGCATCATTTTTAGAAAACATTACTGGTGACAAAAAAAAGGATTCAAATCTTATAGGACAATTTGGAGTAGGTTTTTATTCTGTCTTTATGGTTGCAGATAAAGTTCAAGTTATCACCAAATCTGCATTAGAGCTCAACAGCGATGGCACGATGTGGGAAAGCAATGGTGAAGAAAAATATAAAATTAAATCTGTACCCAAAGATACAAATGGAACAGAAATAGTAATATACCTAAATGATGAAAATTCAGAATTTTGTGAAACTGGTAGAGTAAGATTTCTTTTAGAAAAATATTCTCAATATATCAATTTTCCTTTAAATATTATTGATGAAGAAAATCAATCAGCAAGAATTAATGAGGCTGAAGCATTATGGCTAAAACCTAAGAAAAATATTAAAGACCAAGAATATATAGATTTCTATAAATTTATAAGTTTTGATCAAAATGACCCATTAGAATGGATTCATAACAAAGTTGAAGGCAAAAATGAATATACAAATCTTTTGTATATTCCTTCAAAGCCTCCATTTGATCTCTGGAACAGAGAATCACCAAGAGGATTAAAATTATATGTTCAAAGAGTATTTATTATGGATGATGCATCAAATTTCCTACCAATTTATTTAAGATTTCTTCGAGGAATTCTTGATACTAATGACCTACCGTTAAATGTCTCAAGGGAAATCCTTCAGAATAATTCCATGGTTGATACTATAAAAAAAGCGGTAACAAAGAGAACTTTAGATGCATTAACAAAACTTAAAGAAAAATCATTTAATAAGTACAAAGAGTTTTGGAATGAATATGGTTTAGTTCTCAAAGAAGGTCCGGCAGAAGATTTTGATAATAAGGAGCTTATTGCAAGTTTAATACTATTTAATTCTTCTAATCACACCGATATGGATAATTTAATTTCTTTAGATGAATATATAGAAAAAATGCAACCAGAACAGGATAAGATATATTTTTGTGTTGCAGATACTTTTGAAGCAGCCATAAATTCACCTCATATTGAGAAACTAAAGTCTAAGGAAATAGAAGTGCTTCTATTAACTGATCGTATTGATGAGTGGTTAATGACAAGTATTTACGAATACAAAGGAAAACAGCTGGTTAATGTTGCTAAGGAAGAGATTTCTAAAGAAAACAAAGAATCTAAAATTAATGACAAAGATAAAGATATAATAGAGAAAATTAAATCTCATCTTAAAAACAAAGTATCTGATGTGCTAATCAGCGAAAGATTAATTGATTCGGCATCATGTTTAATTCTTCCTCAGAACGAGCCAGGAGCTCAGCTTAAAAAAATTCTGGAAGCATCTGGTCAAAATTTTGGAGATTCTAAGCCTATATTTGAAGTTAATATTAAGCATAAACTTGTTAAAAAATTAAAAGATTTAAAAGGTAAACAATTTAACTCATTTGTAGATTTCTTATTTGATTATGCGTTGATTGCAGAAGGTGGATCGCCTAAGGACCCCTCAAAATATTTAAGACAACTTGATAAGTATCTTACTTAAATAATAATGAAAAAAATAAAAAAAGTTGTTGTTCTCGGGGGTGGAAGTTTTGGAACTGTTCTTGCAAATTTAGCAGCTTCAAATGGTCATCATGTGTCTCTGTGGGTTCGAGACTCAGAACAAGCATTAAGAATTAACTCTGAGGGTGCAAATGCTACTTATCACCCTGAATTAAAATTATCTGAAAATATTCAAGCTTCTGATTCTTTAGAAAGTATCATGAAAAATGCGTCTATAGTTTTTATAGCTACCCCAAGCATAGTATTTGAACAAATCATCAAACGTATTAGCAAATTACTAGAAGATGACTCATATGTTATTTCGTGTACAAAGGGAATAAAAGGAAATCCATTTAGAACCCTTTCAGATATTATAAAATCGAATATTGATAACACCATAGGTGTTCTAAGCGGGCCAAATTTAGCTAAAGAAATTGCAGAAAATAAAGTTACAGGATCAGTAATTGCTAGTTCTGATTCAAATTTAGTAGATTTTGTAAAAACAATACTTTCTTCTGATACATTTAAAATATACTCTAGTAATGACATACAAGGTATTGAGCTTGCTGGTGCTCTCAAGAATATATATGCAATTATTTGTGGTTTAGCCGATGCAATAGAGGTTGGAGAGAATGCCATAGGGTTAATTTTAACAAGGAGTATGGCTGAGATGAGTAGATTTGCTGAAGCAAAAGGTGCAAATCCAATTACTTTTTTAGGTCTTGCTGGTATGGGAGATCTTGTTGCAACCTGTACATCAAAATTATCAAGAAATTACCGACTAGGATATAACCTCGGTAAAGGAATGAATTTAAAGGAAGCAAAAGAAGAAATTGGTCAAGTTGCTGAGGGAATAAGGACATTACAGGTTATTAGAAATGAATCACTGGAGCTTGATATTAAGATGCCATTAGTAGAATCTTTGTACAATATAATGTATTCAGGATCACTGCCTGATGCATTAATTAGCGATTTAGTTAATAATCCATATGAAGTTGATGTAGAATTTAAATATTGAGTTATGAATACCATAAAAAAAGAAGAAATTTTAAAACCTAATAAATGGATAAGATTAATATTTATGGCTCTATATGCCTTTGCTTTTAATTTTGCAGTATCTATCTGTATAGGCCTTGCACTCGTTCAATTCTTATTTTATCTTTTCACTGGAAAAGCTAACCCATCTATAGCTAACTTCAATAGTTATATAATCGAATTTTATGACGATACATTGGCTTTTTTATTATTTGAAACTGAAGAAAAACCATTCCCTTTTAAAAATGAAAAATTTGAAGAAGATATTATAGATGCTGAGGTAAGTGATATTCAGGAAAGTGTTTTAGATGATCTTTCAAAAGATACTTTTGAAGAGAATAAATACTAATCAGTAATCTTTTTTTCTGCAGACTGGACGGTGTGGAGAATTAATGTATTTATAGTCATTGGACCCACGCCACCTGGCACAGGTGTATAAGCGCTAACATGATCCTCAATATTTTCTAGATCAATATCACCACATTGCTCAGGATGATATCCAGCGTCTATAACAATGGCATCTTTTTTGATCCAATCTGTTTTAATAAATTTAGGTATTCCCACGGCGCCAACAATTAAATCTGCATTTTTAATAATAGTATCAAGACATTTTGTTCTTGAATGACATATAGTGACTGTGGCATTTAAGTTCAATAACATCATAGCCATAGGTTTTCCTAAGATAGGACTCCTGCCAACAACCACTGCATTTAAACCTTGAACATCTATGTTGTAATGTTTTATAAGTCTTATAATTCCAGCAGGAGTACATGAACCATATGCATCTATACCCATTGACATATTACCAAAGCCCAGACACGTTACTCCATCAACATCTTTTGTAATATCAATAGCATCAAAACACATTCTTTCATCTATTTGTGATGGAACCGGATGCTGTAGTAGTATTCCATGAACGCCATCATCATTATTAAGATTATTGATTGTTTGTAATAATTCATCGGTTGTTGTTGTTTCAGGTAATTCAACAGCAATAGACTCCATACCAACTCTTGCACAGGTATTACGTTTCATTTTTACATAAGTTTCTGAAGCAGGATCATTACCAACGAGGATTGTTGCTAAAGTTGGTTTAACCCCCTTTGCAGAGAGGTCTTCAACCTTTTGTTTAATAGATTCTTCGGAAATTTTAGAGAGTTTTTTCCCATCAAGTATTATTGCTGACATTATAGTATTATCTCATTAAAGAATATTTATGCCTATGAAGATTGCTTATTTTTTGTATTAACTTTAATATTTGCATCCTCGGGGTATAGCGCAGTCTGGTAGCGCACTCGCTTTGGGAGCGAGTGGTCGTAAGTTCGAATCTTACTACCCCGACCAAGCGCCTGTAGCTCAGCTGGATAGAGCAACTGCCTTCTAAGCAGTGGGTCAGGAGTTCGAATCTCTTCAGGCGCGCCATTTTTTAAAGTATGTATAAAGTTGCTGCATTATATAAATTCTCAAAAATTCAGGATCCACTTGAGCTCCATAATAAAATTCGTATCAAATTAAAAGACCTTTCTGTATATGGAACAATATTGGTTGCAAATGAGGGACTTAATGGAACAATTTCTGCTTCAAATAATGAAAAACTTATTTCAGCACTTAACTTTATAAAGAGCATTAAAGGCTTTGATGATCTGGATATTAAATACTCAACCTCAGAAAAAAATCCATTTGTAAGACTTAAAGTTAAATTGAAGAAAGAAATAGTAACCATGGGAGATGAATCTATAGATCCAACAATGTTAGTTGGAGAATATGTTGACCCTAAAGATTGGAATGATCTTATAGAAGATAAAAATACCATTATTATTGATACAAGAAATAACTATGAATATTCTATTGGTACTTTTAAAAACTCTATAAATCCTGAGACAAAAAAGTTTAAAGAATTTCCAAAGTGGATAGATAAAAAGGAATTCACAACGCATGAAAAAAACAATAAAAATATAGCAATGTTTTGTACTGGCGGCATTAGATGCGAAAAAGCATCTTCTTTAATGAAGAAAGAAGGCTTTAAAAACGTATATCATCTCAAAGGCGGGATATTAAAATATTTTGAATCTATTTCTGTTGATAATAGCAAATGGGAAGGTGAATGTTTTGTATTTGATGATCGAGTTTCAGTCATGCACGACTTATCTGAAGGAACATATGACATGTGTCATGGCTGCAGAATGCCGATAACTGAAGATGATAAAAAATCTAAGAAATATATCCGAGGTGTATCATGTTCTAGCTGCTTCGATAAAACCACAAAAGAACAGAAATCAAGATATATGAGCAGACAAAAACAGGTTGATCTAGCAAATAAACGTAATCAAAAACATATTGGACCAAAAGAAGAGGTTTTTAATTAAACCATATGAAATATCCCATTTTATACTCATTTAAAAGATGCCCATATGCAATGCGAGCAAGAATGGCAATAAAACTTGCAGATATTAGATGTGAAATTAGAGAAGTAAGACTTAATAACAAACCGCGCCATATGCTTGAAATCTCTCCAAAAGGAACGGTACCAGTTTTGATCTTAAAAGATAAAATTATTGATGAGAGTTTAGATATTATTAATTGGGTTATTAATAGGATTCCTATATTTAAGGGAAATCTCGAACAAAACGAAAATGATTTGACAGATAAACTAATTTATATTTTTGATAATAAATTCAAGTATCACTTAGACAGATACAAGTATTCCACCAGATACGAAAATACAGATCAAGGATTTCATCAAAGTGAATGTTATAAAATACTGATAGATCTTGAAAATTTTATATCAGATAAAGGTTGGTTCTTTGGAAATAAATTAAATAAATTAGATATTTCAATTTTACCGTTTATAAGACAATTTAGAATAGCTAATCCAGTTTGGTATGATTCTCAAAAAGATATACCCAAAGTCCACAAGACCCTTTCTAATTTTTTAGAATCTGATTTGTTTGAAGACGTAATGCATAACTATAATGTTTGGGAGGAAGGCTCTAATCCAGCCTTCTTCCCAATAAAAAAATTATAGACCAATAAAGTCATATGAAAGGGCGATTTTTTCAATAGCAACTTTAAACGCAGCAGTTCTAAAGTCAGGAATTTTATCTGTTTCTAAAAATTCTTTTTTTACACTTTGAAACCCATCGATCATCATATCATCAAGTCCAGATCTAATTAGGTCTATCTCCTCAATACCATCCATAAAATTAGCTTTATATTTTTTTGGCATAGCTTTGCCAGTCATCGTCTCAATAGCTTCAATTAAGTTATTAATTTGTAATTGATTCCTTCTTTTTTCCAACCTTCCAAATCTAATATGCCTAATGTTTTTAACCCATTCAAAATAACTCACAGCAACACCACCAGCATTCGCAAGAATATCAGGAACAACAAAGATTTTTCTTCTATTTAAAATTTGATTTCCTTTGTAACTAATTGGCCCATTTGCAGCCTCTACAATCAACTTAGCTGAAATATCTTCTGCATTTTTTTCTGTTATTACATTTTCACGAGCAGCTGGAATTAATACATCACATCTTCTTTTTAACAATAGTGAAGAGTCTTTAACAAATAAAGCTTTGGGATAATTTTTAAAAGATTTATGTTTAGTAAAGTATTTTTTTGCTTGCTCAACATTTATACCTTCTTCATTATATATTCCACCGTTGAACTCCGCGATGCCTATTAATTTAACATCATCATCTTCTGTTAAAAACTTTGATAAGTGGTAACCAACATTGCCAAGACCTTGAAGGATGAATGTTTTAGTTGATAAATCATTATCTAATTTTACTTTTTCTAAAAGTTCTGGATTTCTAAAGAACTCTCTTACGATATATTGCACACCTCTTCCAGTAGCTTCCTCTCTTCCAACAAGCCCATTTTTGCTTGGAGGTTTTCCAGTAACACAAGCAGCACCATTAATATCAGCAGGATGTATTTTTCTATATTCATCTGCAATCCATGCCATTTCTTTAGAGGAGGTCCCAATATCAGGAGCAGGCACATTCATTGAGGGGCTTATAAGATCTCTTTTGATAAGTTCTTGCGCAAACCTCCTAGTAATTTTCTCTAATTCGCGTTCTTCCCACTGAGATGGATCAATTTTCAGTCCACCCTTTGAACCTCCATATGGAACATTAATGATGGCGCATTTATATGACATTAGAGCAGCTAGAGCCTCAACTTCTTCAGCATGTGTATCTAAATCAAATCTTATTCCGCCTTTTGTTGGCTCCATATGTTCAGAATGAACAGATCTCCAACCTTCAAATGTGAAAATTTTACCCCTTAGTCTTACTCCAAATCTGACAGTATAGGTTGAGTTACATGTAATAATTTTATTAGATAAGCCATCTGACAAATCTGTATATTTTAATGCTTTATTTACATACTTAGTGTTGTCTAAAAGAAAATTATTCATTGTTTACCCCCTAACAAACTAATAATACATTAGCTTAACAAAAAAATAGATAATAATTTTTTTTAAACTATAATAGCGAATCTTATGGCGGGCGTAGCTCAGTTGGTTAGAGCGCTGGATTGTGGCTCCGGAGGCCGTGGGTTCGAACCCCATCGCTCGCCCCACTAAGAAAGGAAAAAAATGAAAGTAAAAATAAAAAAATTAAAAGATTTAGAGAGAAAAGTAACTATCTCAGTTGATGTTGAAAATTATGAAAAAAAATTTAATTCAAAAATTAAAAATATCAAAACAAAAGCAAAGATTGATGGATTTAGAAAAGGAAATGTTCCAGATGATGTTTTGGAACAAAGATATGGTCAATCTATTCATGGAGAGGTTGTTAATGAACTTATACAAGAATCATACCCAAAAGCTATTTCTGAAAATGAATTAAGACCTGCCTCTTCGCCAAAAGTTACCATAGATTCTGAGGACCCTAAAAAACCTATTACGTATTCAGCAACAATCGAGGTTTTTCCTGAGATTAAACCGAAGTTTTCAAAATGGACTAGCTATGAAAAATTCAGTATTGAAATTGAAGATAATGATATTGATAATGCCGTTGCAGATATATTAAGAAGATACGGTGAATGGAAAGATGTTGAAAGAGATGCTCAATTAGACGACCAAGTTATTATTGATTTTCTTGGCAAAATTAATGGTGAAGAATTTGAAGGCAATTCTGCTAAAGATTTTAAACTTGTTCTAGGAAGCAGATCCATGATTCCAGGCTTTGAAGACTCATTGGTTGGTAAAAAGCCCTCTACTTTTAAGATAAATTGTAAATTTCCGGAAGATTACTTCAAAAAAGATTTAGCCGGTGTTGAGGCTGAGTTTGAAATAGATTTAAAAAATGTTCAAGAAATTACTGAAGCTAAAGTTGACAAAGATTTATTTGAAAAACTGCAAATGGATGTAAAGGATCTTCCTGAATTTACAGAAGAGATTACAAAAAGAATGAAGAATGAAGTTGGTACGCAGGAAAAAGAGTTAACAAAAGAGTCCATGTATGAGACTTTATTAGAGACTAATTCTTTTAAAGCTCCTGTATCAACTATAAACGAACAGGCTGATTTAATGAGAAAGGATGCCCTCATGAGAATAGGTCATACTGAAGAAAATGCAGGCGATGATCTATTTCCTCTTGAAACATTTATCGAAAAAGCTGAAAAAAGAGTTAGATTAGATTTGTTATTTGCGGAAATGGTGAAGCATTTTGAATTAACTATCACAAAAGAACAAATAGATGATTTCATTGAAGAAGAGTCTAAAAGATACAAGGATCCTGAGCAATATAAAAAGTGGATTGGAGGACAACCTCAACAACTTGAACAATTTAGAATGGTCGTTTTAGAGCAACAATTGGTTGAAAAATTAGAAAATACACTTAAATCAAAGAAGAAAGTGATAAAATTTTCGGAATTAGCAAATAAACAGGTATAGATTATGACAGACATACATTCAGCCTTAATCCCAATGGTCATTGAACAGACTCCTAGGGGAGAAAGGTCATTTGATATATATTCAAGGCTGTTAAAAGAAAGAGTAATTTTTTTATCAGGCCCTATCGATGACTATATTTCAAATCTTGTAGTAGCTCAGCTCCTTTTTCTTGAATCTGAGAATCCGGAAAAAGATATATCTATATATATCAATTCTCCTGGTGGAAGTATTTCAGCAGGACTAGCAATATACGACACAATGCAATTTGTAAAACCATCAATTTCAACTTTATGCATTGGACAAGCTGCAAGTATGGGGGCCTTATTACTTGCTGGTGGTGACAAGAAAAAAAGATTTGCTTTACCCAATTCAAGAATAATGATTCATCAGCCATTAGGTGGTTTTCAAGGACAAGCATCTGACTTTGAAATTCATGCAAAAGAGATTTTGCATATGAAAAAAATTGTTAATGAGATTCTTGCTAAACATACAGGTCAGACCTTGAAAAAAATTGAGAAAGATACTGATAGAGATAATTTTTTAGATGCCCAAGCAGCAATGACTTACGGGATAGTTGATAGTATATTAGAACAACGAGATCAATAAATGACGAATAAAACAACAGATAAACTTAATTGCTCATTTTGCGGTAAAGCCCAGGATGAGGTTAAAAAATTAATTGCTGGACCTAGTGTATATATTTGTAATGAATGCGTTGATTTGTGTAATGACATTATTGAAGAAGAAATTAAGAGTGATGAAGAGGCTCCTTATGATCATTTACTTTCTCCTTTAGAAATATTTACACAGCTTGATGAGTATGTGATAGGCCAAGAAAAAGCAAAAAAAGTACTTTCTGTAGCAGTTTATAATCACTATAAAAGACTCAAAAAAGCTAAGACAAACGAAGAGGTTGAATTACAAAAAAGTAATGTTTTATTACTTGGTCCAACAGGAAGTGGAAAAACTCTTTTAGCTCAGACATTAGCTAAGATACTAAATGTCCCTTTTACTATAGCTGATGCTACAACACTCACTGAGGCTGGTTATGTTGGTGAAGATGTTGAAAATATAATTCAAAAACTACTTCAGAAAGCTGAATATGATCCCGAAAAAGCTGAACTCGGAATAGTATATATTGATGAAATTGACAAAATTGCAAGAAAATCTGACAACCCATCTATTACAAGAGATGTTTCTGGAGAAGGTGTTCAACAAGCGTTATTGAAGTTAATTGAAGGAACAGTTGCTTCTATCCCTCCACAAGGAGGAAGAAAACATCCACAGCAAGAGTTTGTTCAAATAGATACATCTAATATTCTATTTATATGTGGTGGTGCCTTTTCTGGACTTAACAAGGTGATTGAACAAAGAACTAATAAGGTTGGTATAGGCTTTAGCGCAGATGTTAATTCAAAAGATAATTCTAAAAAATTACAGAACAAGATTAATGAACTTGAACCTGAAGATTTAGTTAAATATGGATTAATACCAGAATTTGTCGGGCGTCTTCCTGTGATCTCAAATCTTCATGAGCTTGATGAAGAAGCTCTAGTTAGAATTCTTAAAGAACCAAAAAATGCTCTTGTTAATCAGTACAAACACCTATTTGAAATTGACAACGTTGAACTATCTTTTAGAGACGGAGCATTAAAAGAGATTGCAAAACAAGCCATAAAGCGAAAAACTGGTGCTAGAGGCTTAAGATCAATCATGGAAGAGCTTTTAATGGAAACAATGTTTGGCCTACCTAACAATGAACTTGAGAAAGTTATTATTGATGAAAAAACTGTTACTTCAAAAACTGAACCAATTAAATTATTAAAAACAAAAGCCAAAAAAACATCTTCTGGTAATTGATATTTAATTTCTTGTCCTTATATTAATTCTATGAGTGATATTAAATCCGATCTTCCACTTATTCCATTAAGAGATGTAGTTGTTTTTCCAGGTATAGTTACAACATTATTTGTTGGTCGTTCAAAATCTGTCGAAGCTTTAAATGTTGCTATGTCTTCAAATAAAAAACTTGTTTTGGTGAGCCAAAAAGACGCTTCATTAGAAGACCCAACCACAAATGATTTATATAGTTTTGCAACTATTAGCAACCTTCTTCAACTGATTAAATTACCAGACGGAACCATGAAAGTCTTAGTAGAAGGCGATAAGAGGTGTTTAATCAATAAAATTACTGAAAAGGATTTATATACTGTAGCTAGAGTTTCAGAACAAATCGACTTACCCATAAAAAACAATGAGGCAAAGACTCTTATAAAGCTTATCAAAGCTAAATTTGAAGACTACATTGGTATAACAAAGAGAATACCTCCTGAAATTGTCTCAACTGTTGACTCTCTTGATGACTTGTCGAGATTACTTGACACAATCACTGGCCATTTACCGATCGATACTACAAAAAAACAAGAAATTCTTGAAATTATTGACCTTAAAGTAAAAGCTGAAAAAGTCTTGACCTTTATAGAATCCCAATTAGATGTTGTTGATGTTGAAAAAAAAGTTAGAGATAGAGTCAAGAAGCAGATGGAAAAATCACAAAGAGAATATTATCTTAATGAGCAAATTAAAGCTGCTCAAAAAGAGCTTGGCGAAATTGGAGATGAGGGTGACGAGTTAGAAAACTTAGAAAAAAAGATACATGATGTTGGAATGACTAAAGAGGCACTTAAAAAAGCAAAGAGTGAACTTGCAAAATTTAAACATATGGCTCCTTCTTCTGCGGAAGCTTCTGTTGTAAGAACATATCTAGATTGTTTAGTGGATGTTCCATGGAAAAAGAAATCAAAAATAACGTCAGATATAAAAGCCTCAATAGATATTCTTGAAGAAGATCATTATGGCCTTGAAGAAGTAAAAGAACGGATTGTTGAATATTTAGCTGTACAAAAAAGAGTAAAAAAAATGAAAGCTCCAGTTCTTTGTTTGGTCGGTCCTCCTGGTGTTGGTAAAACATCTTTAGGCGAGTCAATAGCAAGAGCCACTAATAGAAAGTTCGCTAGAATGTCTCTTGGCGGAGTGAGAGATGAGTCAGAAATTAGAGGACATAGGAGAACCTACATAGGATCTATGCCTGGCAAAATTATTCAAAAATTGACAAAAGTTGGGGTTAAAAACCCATTATTTTTACTTGATGAAATTGATAAAATTGGCATGGATCACAGAGGAGATCCTGCCTCAGCGTTATTAGAGGTCCTAGACCCAGAACAGAACAATACATTCAGCGATCATTACCTTGAAGTAGATTATGATTTATCTGAAGTTATGTTTGTCTGCACAGCAAATAGCTTAAATATTCCAACACCTCTTTTAGACAGAATGGAGATTATTAGGATACCAGGATATATAGAAGATGAGAAAATCAACATAGCAGATAAATATTTATTACCCAAGCAAATGAACCGGAACGGACTTAAACAAGAAGAAATAAAATTCAATAAAAACGTTATTCTTTCGCTAATAAGATACTACACCAGAGAAGCTGGAGTTAGAGGACTTGAAAGACAGATTGCCAAAATTTTAAGAAAAGTTGTTAAAGAAAGATTAATTAACAACAAATCAAAATCATCACCAACATCGATAAGTGCAAAAAACCTCGAAAAATATTCTGGTGTTAAAAAATATAAGTATGGTGTAGCAGAAAAAGATAATGCTATTGGTCAAGTAACAGGTCTAGCATGGACTGAAGTGGGTGGAGAGTTATTAACTATTGAAGCTTCACATATAGATGGTAAAGGAAGAGTTATCAAAACCGGCTCTTTAGGAGATGTTATGCAAGAGTCAATTCAAGCGGCTTTGACTGTTGTAAGATCTCGAGCTGAATCGCTAGGAATCAAGTCAAATTTTTACGAAAAGTATGATGTTCATATCCACGTTCCTGAAGGGGCAACTCCTAAGGATGGGCCTAGTGCCGGAGGAGCAATGGCTATCTCTTTAATTTCTATTTTTACTGGAATTCCTGTTAGAGCTGATACAGCCATGACTGGAGAGATTACTTTAAGGGGTCAAATATTAAAAATTGGTGGACTTAAAGAAAAACTCCTTGCTGCAAAAAGAGGCGGTATTAAAAACGTTATTATTCCAAAAGAAAATGAATCTGATCTTCAGGAAATTCCAGATCAAATAACAAAGTCATTAAATATTATTCCTGTTGAATGGATTGATGATGTAATATCATCAGCGCTTGTCGAAGAACCAACTCCTGTTTCTAAAAAAATTAAAGCACAAAAAAATAAAAATTCACCTAAATCTGATAACAAGCAACCTCACTAAAACCCCTTATTTACTTGACTTTTAACGATAAAAAGCTTTTCATAGAGGGGTATTTATTAATTAAATTATCACAGAGGAGTATTTAAATATGAATAAATCAGATTTAGTTGATGCAGTTGCAGGAAGCGCTGATATGTCAAAAGCTGAAGCAGGTCGAGCTGTTGATGCTGTACTGGATGGAATTTCAGGTGCTTTAGGTCAAGGTGACTCAGTTGCTTTAGTAGGATTCGGAACATTTTCAGTAAGACATAGAGCTGCTAGAGAAGGAAGAAACCCTCAAACTGGTGCTTCTATGCACATTCCAGCTTCAAAAGTCCCAGGCTTTAAAGCTGGTAAAGGTCTTAAAGACACTGTTAAAAACAGTTAAGAGTTTATAACTTTAAAAAAGGGTGCTTACGCACCCTTTTTTTTAATCTATAATATCGCCATTATGGAATCACTTAGAAATTTTCTTACAGGGCCTAGGCTTATATTTATTGTTTTGTTGTGCGCACTTCCTTTTGTATTTTTAGGTACAGGCTCATTGACCTCAATGTTTGGAGGCTCTTTTGGGAGCATTAACGGAGAGGATGTAACAGAGAATGATCTTCAGCTAGCATCTAATACAGCTGTCCAAAGATTTAAGAGTATTTATGGAGAAGAATTTGATTTTGATATGTTAAGTGAAGAAGTTAGATCAGACTCTATTAAGCAAGAACTAATTGTACAAAAAGTTCTTCAGGCTGAAGCTAGATTATTAGGTTTATTTAATAAAAATACCATCAGTGAAGCAAAAAAAGATATTGTTAAAACTCCACAATTCCAGGTTGAAGGTATGTTCAATGAAAATGTTTATGAAGCCCAGGTCAACTCTAGTGGATATACAAAAGAAAGTTATATTGATTTAATGGCCAACCTCCTAGCATCTGAGTTATATAGAAACTCACTTAGTGGTATAAATTTTGTAACAAAAAATGAACTCCATGAAATTGCTTCTTTGCTAGAAATGACATCAGATATAAGTTTTACAAAAATCAGTTATCAAGATTTAAAGGATAACCTTGTTAATACATCTGAAGAACTTTTAGATTATTATGATAAAAATCAAATTTTATTTTTCTCTGATCAGGAAAGACAGTTTGAATATTTAGTTCTAGACCAAATAGATTATAAAGATAATGTTGAAATCCCAGAAGGTTATTTAGAAAATGCATATAAAGACTATTTATCAAATTTTGATAGCAGCGCTCAAACAAGAATTTCTCACATTATGATCGACAAAAATAATTACGAATCTACTTCGGAGGCTTTTGACCAAATTAAAAAGGTTCAAGAACTTTTGATTAATGGAAATGATTTTTCAGATTTGGCAAGCGAGTATAGTGAAGATATTGTAACTAAAGAAAACGGTGGTGATTTAGATTATTTTGAAAGAGATATTTTTCCTGAAGAGTTTGAAGAAGGTATTAAGAATTTAGGCTTAGGTGATTTCAGCAATATTATAGACCTAGAAGATACACTCCATATAATAAAAGTTACTGAAATAAACAAACAAGAACCTTTATCAGAAGACCAGGTAACTGATGAATTAATAGATGAGCTGGTTGAACTAGAATCTTTGGCATTAATGAATGATGATTTCAGTCTTTTAGAGGATTTAATTTTGGAAAACAATTCCATAGAAGAAATAGCAGAATACATTAACAAAGAAGTTTCTCGATCTAATGCTTTTACAAAATCCAATTATGACTTTTATATAGATAATTTTGCAATTAGGGATTATTTATTCTCAGAAGACTCTCAAATCAATGAGCCCTTTGCAATTGAGCTCGAGGGTAAAGTGATTGTAGTTTCAATTAGTTTAATAGTAGAACCTAAATTGCAACCCTTTGAGAAAGTTGCTGAGGATGTTGCTGATTTATTGTCTGAAACTAAGGCGATTGAAAAACTAAAACTTGTTGAGAATGAATTTAAAACAATAGATTCCAAAGAAGACCAAGTAGATTTCATGAAGGCATATGATTTCATGTCTCAAGACACATTTATTAATGTAAAAAGATACTCCTCTCTTTTGCCTCAAGAAGTACTTACTGAAATCTTCAATAATAAGCCAAATACAACTCTCAATATTAATGCAAACAATGGTGATAAATATATTGTTGAAATTAATAATTTTAATCAGTTAAGCGAAGATGAGATAAATTCAGTCACAGTTGAATATACCAATTTTAGTCAAGAAAGATTTTCATCAAAGATGTCGGAAATTATTAATGAAGATGTTTTTGAGTCTGCGCGTATAAATTTAAAGAACATATCATTTTAGGAAAAATACTCATGATAAAGAAAATATTTTTAGCTCCATTAATTTTAATTTTTTTACACAACTGTTCCGAAAGCATTTCACCTGTAGATTCTGCAATTAAAGATGGCATCTTTCACTTTGGTAATGGCTCGGAACCTCAAGGTATCGATCCTCATATCGTTACTGGAGTTCCAGAGCATCATATTTTAATTTCTTTATGTGAAGGATTAACAATAGCTAATCCAAATGGCGGACCAAACTTACCTGGTGTTGCTGAATCATGGACAATAAGTGACGACGGAAGAGAATACATTTTCAATTTAAATAAAAACGCAAAATGGTCAAATGGTGAAGTTATGACCGCTGATGATTTTGTTTGGTCATGGATGAGAATACTTACAGCAAGTCTTGGGTCTCAGTATCCTGATATGCTTTATTATCTAGAGGGAGCTGAAGAATATCATACGGGTAAAACTAATGATTTTGAAACTGTTGGAATAAAAGCAATAGATGACCACACTTTAAAGATAAATTTAAAAAATCCCACTCCATTCTTTTTAGGCTTACTAAGTCACTATAGTACATGGCCAGTTCATAAAGAAACTGTATTAAAGCATGGGACAATTGATGATAGAAATGGTCAGTGGACAAGACCAGGAAATTTTGTCTGTAATGGACCATTTCAGCTTAAATCATGGGAATTAAATAATAAAATTGTTGTTGAAAAAAACCCCCATTACTGGGATTCATCAAAAGTTCAGTTAAATGAAATGCATTTTTATCCAGTTTCAAATGTAATGACAGAAGATAGAATGTTCAGGGCTGGACAGCTTCATTTAACTTCAACTTTACCTTCACAAAAATGTCCAATTTATATCGAAGAAAACAATCCTGATCTAAGAATTGATCCATATATGGGTCAGTATTTTTATAGACTTAATACCAATAACCCGCATTTAAATGATGCTAAAGTAAGAAGGGCTTTAGCTTATGCAATTGATAGAAAGGCTATAGTTGAAAAAGTAACAAAATGTGGGCAAATACCTGCGTATTCATTTACTCCTCCTGGATCAAATGGATACTATCCTGATACAGAAATACCTTTTGATCCTGAAACCGCAAAACAACTATTGATAGAGGCAGGTTATTCTGAATCAAATCCGTTTCCAAAGTTAGAGATTTTGTTCAACACAAATGAAGATCATCGCAAGATAGCATTGGCAATTCAACAGATGTGGGAGGTAAATCTTGGAATTACAGTTGAGCTTGTAAATCAAGACTGGAAAGTTTATTTAAGTCGAGAAATGGTTGGTGATTTTCAAGTTTCAAGAGCTGGTTGGATTGGAGATTATGAAGATCCAAATACTTTCTTAGATTTGATGCGTCCGAATAGAGGTAACAACAAAACTGGGTGGGAAGATCAAGAGTTTGATGCAATTGTGCAAAAAGCCAATTCTACAAATGACCAAGAGGAAAGGTATAAATTACTAATGGAGGCTGAGAGAATTCTAATAAATGATATGCCTATAATTCCACTCTATACATATGTCAGGGCGTATCAGCTGTCTTCAGATGTTAAAGGATATAAACCTCATATACTTGACCACCACCATCCAAAATTTATATACCTTGAAAGAGATTAATTATTAAATGCTTTCAATTTTTTTTAAAAGAATCTTTTTAGCAATACCAGTTTTATTTGCTGTTGCAAGTATTACTTTTTTCTTAATCAAGTTGGCCCCTGGTGGTCCATTTGATGCAGATAGGGCTGTCTCTCCTCAGGTTTTAAAAAACCTAAATGAAGCATATAACCTAGATGCTTCAAACTGGGAACAATATGTAGATTATATGTCTGGATTGCTAAGAGGAGATCTTGGTCCATCTTTTAGATTTCCAGGCAGGTCAGTAACTGAGATGATATCAACAGGACTTCCAGTTACATTCGAATTAGCTTTTTATGCAATTTTGATAGCACTTTTGATGGGAGTTTTTTCTGGAGTACTTGCTGCTTTAAAAAGAAATACTTTCTTAGATTTTATACCTATGGCCATAGCAATGATTGGAATCTGTGTACCAACATTCTTAATGGGACCATTATTAGTACTAATTTTTGGTATCAATTTAGAGATTCTTCCTGTCTCTGGCTGGGGACAATTACCAGGTGATAAGATTTTACCCTCGTTAACTTTGGGTTTTGCATACGCTGCATATATTGCAAGGTTAAGTAGAGGTGGGATGTTAGAAGTTCTGAATCAAGACTTTATCAGAACAGCAAGAGCAAAAGGGCTTACCGAAAGAATGGTAGTTATAAAACATGCCATGCAAGGTGGATTAATTCCCGTTGTTTCTTTTTTAGGTCCAGCAATTGCAGGTCTTCTTGCAGGATCTTTTGTTGTTGAAACAATTTTTCAAATACCAGGTCTTGGAAGATTTTATGTTGAAGCAGCATTTAACAGGGATTACACAATGATACTTGGCACAACTATATTTTTTTCAGCAATGATAGTGTTTTTTAATTTACTATCTGATCTTGCAGCATTATGGTTAAATCCAAGATCAAGAGACGCATCATGAAAAATAATTCACTTTGGTCAGATGCTTTATACAGATTAACTAGAAACAAAGCTGCGATGTTTGGAGGATTGATATTAGTATTGCTTATTTTAGCAGCTGCATTCGCACCTTGGCTTGCACCTTATTCTTACTCATATCAAGATTTAAATCTTGGTGCCAGCCCTCCATCTTCAGAACATCTTTTAGGGACAGACATACTTGGTAGAGATCTTTTAAGTAGGATTTTATATGGAGCAAGGATTTCTCTATTAGTAGGTTTTGTTGCAACAGGAGTAGCATTAATTATAGGAGTTTCTTGGGGAATAATTGCTGGATATGCAGGTGGAAGAGTTGATTCAATAATGATGAGAATAGTAGATATTTTATATGGATTACCTTTTATCATTTTTATTATTCTTCTTATGGTTATATTTGGAAGAAATTTATGGCTTTTATTCGGTGCAATCGGTGCTGTTGAATGGCTAACAATGGCAAGAATCGTTCGAGGACAAGTAATTGGATTAAAGAATCAAGAATTTGTACTAGCTGCCAAAGCAATGGGAGTTTCCAATGCATCAATGTTTAGGAGACATTTACTACCAAATATCCTGGGCCCAATTGCTGTTTATGCAACGCTAACCATTCCTCAGGTAATGTTACTTGAAGGCTTCTTAAGTTTTCTTGGTCTTGGAATTCAACCACCAATGAGTAGCTGGGGAACCCTAATAAAGGATGGAGTTGAATCGATGGAGGAATATAGTTGGTTACTAATATATCCAGG
>JBJLIP010000003.1:0-20354 GCA_045563715.1 Gammaproteobacteria bacterium
TCAACTCCCTTTTGTACACTCTCAGCTTGAAAAACTTCAAATCCTTTTTTTTTCCATTGCTCTTGCTAGTCTTTCTCTAAATGGATTGTCGTCATCTACTATCAGTAGAGATTTATTCTCGAAATCACTAAGGTTTTTAAGGGCGATTTGTTCTTTCATAACATTGATATGGTTATTTATTATCACAATTCAAGACCTATTATTTGCTTTACATTATTAATCTATGGGCTTATTAGGAGGAAATTTTAAAGTTTTTTAGAAGTAAAAAGCTTTTTTTTATTAAATTTTTTTTGGAGGCATTTTAAATGCAAAAATTTAAATCAGTTGAGGACTTAATTAATCAACTGAAACCTGAAAAAACCGGTTTATTGTATCAGAAAGAATTCTATTCAATCTGCAGTTAAATATTTCATAAAAAATTTTCCTGGAAAAATTTTATACGCAGTAAAAACTAACCCACACCCTTTGGTAATCAAACAAATTATAGAAAGTGGCGTAGAGCAATTTGATGTTGCGTCAATTGAAGAAATTAAAATTATAAAAAGTTTTAGCCAAACTGCTAAATGCTCATATATGCACACTGTAAAGAGTAGAGAAAACATAAAAGAAGCTTACTTTAAATATGGAGTTAAAACTTTTTCACTAGATACTAAAGATGAGTTAATCAAAATTATTGAAACTACCAATAATGCTAAAGACTTAGAATTATTGGTAAGGGTAGCAGTTTCAAATGAACACGCAGAAATAGATTTATCAAAAAAATTTGGTGCATTAAGTTCTGAAGCTGCTGGTTTACTAAGGCTTGCAAAGCAACACTCCAAAAAAATTGGTTTAAGTTTTCATGTTGGATCTCAATGTATGCATCCAATTTCTTACGCCAAAGGTATTAATGATATTGGAAATATAATTAAAAAAACAAAAATTATCCCAGACTATATTAATGTTGGTGGTGGATTTCCAGCTATATATCCAGATCTAATTCCACAGGCTTTGGATAGCTATTTTAATGAAATTAAAAAAAATTTAGAAAACTTAAAGCTTGAAAAATTACCTGAAATAATTTGTGAACCTGGGAGAGCTTTAGTGGCAGAAAGTGGTTCTACAATTGTAAAAAGTAAATTTACGAAAAAAACAAAAACTTTATATAAATGATGGAACTTATGGCACTCTTTTTGATGCAGGTACTCCTAATATTGTTTTTCCATCTAAAATGATTAAAGAAAATAGTAATAAAATAATTTCTAAAAAATTAACAGCTTTTGAATTTTTTGGGCCGACTTGTGATAGTATGGATTATATGAAAGGTCCATTTTTACTTCCTAACAATATTAAAGAAAATGATTATATTGAACTTGGTCAATTAGGTGCTTACGGTTTAACATTTAGAACTCAGTTTAATGGCTTTTACTCTGATGAAATCTACGAGGTTGAAGATCAACCAATATTAACGATGTATGGTAAAGACATTAATAAAGCCACTCTGGTTGCTTAATGTCTGATCATAAAAACGTAGGTCATAATAGCAAAAAAGATTTTTTAAAGAATCCAATAGAACATATTGATATTACGTCATTTGACTCTCGAAAAATAATTTCTTCGATGGAAAAAATGTCTTTTGTTTCACGAGAAACAGCTAATGCAGCGAATATATATAACGACATGTTAAAAGATAAAGATTGCACAATTTTTTTAACATTAGCAGGGTCTACATCTGCTGCTGGTTGTATGAATATTTATAAAGATTTAGTTAAATATAATATGGTGGATGCGATTGTTGCAACTGGAGCATCTATTGTTGATATGGATTTTTTTGAAGCCCTTGGATTTAAACATTATCAAGGTTCACAATTTCAAGACGATACAGAATTAAGAAATAACTATATTGATCGAATATATGACACCTATATCGATGAAGAAGAGTTGCAAATGTGTGATAAAATTATATGCAAGATAGCAGATACATTAGAACCACGAAGTTATACCTCTAGAGAGTTTATTTATGAAATGGGAAAATATTTGAAAAAAAATTCAAAGAAGAAAGACTCTTTAATCGAGACTGCATATGAAAATAATGTTCCAATTTTTTGTCCTGCCTTTACAGACTCTAGTGCGGGATTTGGTTTAGTTATTCATCAAGAAAAAAATCCAAAACAACATATGACTATAGATTCTATTAGAGAGTTTAGAGAACTTACAGAAATTAAAATTCAATCTAAAGGTTCAGGACTTTTTATGATTGGTGGTGGGGTTCCCAAAAATTTTGTTCAAGATACAGTTATATGTGCTGAACTTTTAGGAAAAGAGGTTGATATGCATAAATATGCTGTACAAATTACAGTTGCAGATAGTAGAGATGGTGCTTGCAGTAGCTCAACCTTAAAGGAAGCAAGTTCTTGGGGTAAAGTAGATATAACAAAAGAACAAATGGTGTTTGCTGAAGCAACAAGTGTATTGCCACTAATAGCAAGTGATGCTTACCATAAAGGTGATTGGAAAAGTAGAGATAGAAAAAACTTCACAAAAATTTTTAAATAAAATTGAAATATCTTTCAAATAAAAACGGATTTTTAGGGATTGATAATAAAGTCAATTTCAAAGAAAAAGTAATAGTTGTACCATTTGGCCTTGAAAAAACAGTTAGTTATGGAGGTGGAACTAAAAATGGACCCAAAGAAATAATCAAAGCATCTCATCAAGTTGAATTGTATGATGAAGAATTAAATTGTGAACCTTATAAAAAAATAGGGATTAAAACTTTAAAGCCATTTAAAATTGATAAAAATATCAAAAAAGCTCTAAATAAGATGTCTAAAATAAATGAAGATATTTTAGGTAAAAAACTTTTTCCAATGACATTTGGTGGTGAACACTCCATTACCCCTGGATGTATTGCTCCATTCACTAAAAAATATAAAGACATATGTCTTTTACATTTTGATGCTCATGCAGACTTACGAGAAAGTTATAATGGAGAAAAATTTTCACACGCTTCTGCTATTAGGAGATGTTTAGATTATCCAAATGTTTCTGTAATTTCATTTGGAATAAGAAACATATCTCAAAGTGAAATTCCCTTTTTAAAAAAAAATTCTTCTAGAATTAATATATTTTGGGCAAAAGATAAAAGTAAATGGAATTTAAACAAGTTTAAAAAACTGATAAAGAATAAAGTAGTTTATCTGACATTTGATGTTGATGGATTAGACTCAAGTATTATGCCAGCAACCGGGACTCCAGAACCTGGTGGATTATTGTGGGATGAAACTCTAAATATTATAAGAATTGCTGCAAAAAATTCTAAAATTGTTGGTGCAGATATTAACGAACTGTCACCCATAAAAGGCTTTAACTCATATAATTTTCTTGTAGCAAAGTTAGCTTATAAAATTTTGTCTTATAAATTTTTATACTAAACTTTAACAGCTTTGAAGGTAGCAAGTAATAATCTAAAAGGTATTAACATTATTAAAGCCACAAATATCTTAACTGTTAGGTCTCCTAAAGATAATGTAATCCATGGTATCCCTGTTGCATAAAAAGATATTGAAAAGAATAAAAAAGTATCAACTGTAGATCCAATAAATGAAGAAGTTATTGGAGCTATAAACCATTTTTTTTTTCTTAATTGATCAAATATTTGTACATCCAATAATTGAGCTACCAAAAAAGCAGTTCCTGACCCAATGGCAATTCTCACTGAAATTAAATCTGCAAAATTAGTTGAGAATAAAAGAGTAAAACTAACACCTATTACAAATCCAATATAAACAATTTTTCTTGCTACCAACTTTCCATATGATCTATTTGCTAAATCTGTAATTAAAAATGCCACTGGATAACTAAGAGCACCATAAGTAAGTATCTTTTCGAGACCATAATATTTAATCGGAAACTGAACTAAATAATTTGATGACAAAACAACAACTCCCATTAAAAATGAGAGAGGCAAAAACAATTTATTCATTATGCAGATTTTGCTACTGGCTTTTTCTTAAACGGAGATTTAATTAAAATCCCTTTTTTTAATTTTTTAAGTCTTGGTGACAAGTTTTTGTTTTTAACAACCTTTAAATATTCGTCAAAACTACCTTTTTTATCAACTGATCTTACTCCCGCATTACTTACAGTAAGTTTCAAACTTCTTTTCATCAGTTCGCTTGAGAACTTAACTTTTTTAAGATTAGGTAAAAATCTTCTTTTAGTCTTATTGTTAGCATGACTAACGTTATGACCTTTCATAGGGATTTTACCGGTTAATTCACATTTTTTTGACATAATAACAGTGCCTATATAAGGCGAGATGATGAATGCGTCAAGTTTAATAGATTTAAGATAGGGTTTTATTCCCTACAATTTCATTAAAATTCTTCACTCCATCTCTTAATAGTAAAACTTTTAGATCCTTTTTTATAATCCCTGCAATATTTGGGCCTTTAAAAACCATTCCAGTATAAAGTTGAATAAAATCTGCGCCTGCTAAAAACTTATTATATGCCGCTTGGCCAGAGTCAACACCCCCTACTCCTATTATCTTAATTTTACCTTTTAATAACTTATAGAATTTATTAATTAAAATATTTGATTTTGTCTCTATAGGTTTTCCAGATAACCCTCCTTTTTGATGTCTTTGAATATCACTAAGCAAATTTCTTGAGGACTCCGATGTATTAGAAATAATTATCGCTTTTATCTCGTTTTCTAAAAGGATTTCAGAAATCAAATGAATTTGATTTTCGTCTATATCCGGTGAGATTTTTACCACAATGGGAACATTTGATTTTAAATCATTTTTTTCTTTTAAAATAGATCCAAGCAATTCTTGTAATTTACTTTCTTCGTGAAAACTTCTTAAATTTTCAGTATTTGGAGATGAAATATTTATTGTTATATAATCTGCAACTTCATGAAAGGCTCTCAATCCGATTAAGTAATCATTCAGCCTATTATCAGAGTCTTTATTTGGTCCTACATTAATCCCAAGTAATCCTAGCTTCTTATTTGATTTAATTCGATCCAAAACAGTTTTAGCTCCATGATTATTAAATCCCAATCTGTTAATTAAAGCTTCGTCTTCAACAAGTCTAAAAACTCTTGGTTTAGAATTTCCATATTGTTTTAAAGGAGTAATGGTTCCAACTTCAACAAATCCAAAACCTAGTCTGAATAAAGCATTATATACTTCTGCATTCTTATCAAAACCAGCTGCCATCCCTATTGGATTATCTATCTCCTTATCAAAAATTTTAGTTTTAAAAATTGGATCATCTTTATTTTTATCAAATATATTTGAAACTAAATTCAATTTTAATGATTTAATTGCTAAAGTGTGAGCTCTTTCAGGATCTATTTTAAATATTAAAGATCTTAGCTTTGAAAACATTATTTTAGTTTATTTATTAGCAGTTCTTTAGTTTCGTTGACACCAAAAAAACTTATAAAAAATCCCATACGAGGCCCATTTTCATCTCCAAAAACCACCTCATAAATCAATTTAAACCAATCTCTTAAATTTTCTGCATAACCATTTTCTTTTCCAGTTGAATAAATCAATGTTTGTATGTCTTCTGGCGACATTTCATCAGTACACTTTTCTAAAGTTTTTACTAAAGCTTGTAATGCTAATTTTTCATTATCATTGGGATTCTTATATTTTTTTTGAGCCTTGATTGCATCATTAAAATACTTAATTGCATAACCTATCAATCCATCAAAAATTGAAAAATTTTCTTCAGAAATATCTGGTTTATATTTTTTAACAAATTTCCATAATAATTCTTTACTGTCGGCATTGCTAGTCTCAACCAAATTTAGCAACATTGAGAATGTCATAATCATATCCTCATTAGGAATATTGCCATTATGTACATGCCAAACAGGATTCGTTAATAGTTGTAATTCATTCTGTTTTTTTGATTTTTCAATACAATCTAAATAATCATCGACAGCTTTGGGTACTATTTCTTTATAAAGTTTTTTAGCTCTTTTTGGGTTTTGATACATATACAAAGATAAACTTTCTGGAGAGGCATATTTTAACCATTGATCAATGGTTATACCATTCCCTTTTGACTTAGAGATTTTCTCACCTTTTTCGTCCAAAAATAACTCGTAAGCAAATCCTGATGGATTTTTTTTTCCTATTAAATTAATAATCTTTGTTGATAAAATTGCACTCTCAATCAAATCCTTACCATACATTTCAAAGTCGACATCAAGAGCATACCATCTCATCGCCCAATCAACTTTCCATTGTAATTTACAATTTCCATCTAAAATACTTGCCTCAAATTTTTTTCCTTTATTATCAAAAATAATCTTAGATTTTTCTTTATCAATTTCTATAACGGGTATTTCCAAAACATGTCCAGAGTCAGGACAAATTGGTAAAAATGGACTATAAGTTTGTTGTCGTTCCTTGCCTAGTGTTGGAATTATAATGTTCATAATTCCCTCATAATTATCTAAAATAATTTTCAGCGTAGGATTAAAAAAACCACTCTTGTAAAGAGATGTGGAACTTTGAAAATTATATTTAAATTTGAAACTATCTAAAAAATTTTTTAACATTTCATTATTATGCTCACCAAAACTATTAAATTTTTCAAACGGATCAGGAACTTGAGTTAACGGTTTATGAAGATTATCATTTAATAATTTTTGATTAGGAACGTTATCTGGAACTTTCCTTAATCCATCCATATCATCTGAAAATGTTATTATCTCAGTTGGTAAATCTGATAATTGATTTAATGCATTTACTAGCATCGATGTTCTTGCAACTTCGCCAAATGTTCCGATATGTGGAAGACCACTTGGACCATAACCGGTCTGTAGTGTAATTCTACCTTTCTTTTCAATGAAAGATTTTCTCTCACGAAGCATTTTTTTTGCTTCTACAAAAGGCCATGCACTTGTTTTATCTAAATTTTCTTTTTTAATCATGAATTATTCTTCTAAAAATCTTAAATTAGCGAATTTATTAATTCTTATAGAGTTGAAATTTATTTACCATAAAATAATGTTCTTTCAAAATGTCTAATTATAAAACTGTTTTTTTTACCCTCGGAATTTTACAAATAATTCTAGGTGTATCAATGTTCATACCTATAATTGCACAGTTTGTTTATTCAGAAATAGATTCATCTTTCTTTGGTGCCTCAATTATTACAATTGTATTTGGAATTTTATTTTTTTTATCTAATTTAGATCACAATAAAAAATTAAACTTACAACAAGCTTTTTTGTTAACAGCTCTATCTTGGTTGAGTATTGCAATTTTTGGCTCTCTACCATTTATATTTTCAACTATTGAATTAACAATTACTGATGCTTTTTTTGAAAGTATGTCAGGTATAACAACCACTGGTTCTACTATAATTTCTAATTTAGAAGAAACACCTAAAGGAATATTGTTATGGAGAGCTATCCTTCAGTGGTTAGGGGGTATCGGTATAATTGTTATGGCAATTACTCTAATGCCAATAATGAATGTGGGTGGAATGCAATTATTCAAGATATCTAGTAACGATTCTTCTGAAAAAATACTTCCAAAATCAAAAGAGATAGCTCTAAGATTAATTTATATTTATTTAGGCTTAACTGCTATATGTGCAATTACTTATTGGGTGTTTGGAATGGGAAAATTTGATAGTTTAACTCACTCTATGACCACAATTGCAACTGGTGGTTTCTCAAATTATAAGCAGTCAATTGGTTATTTCGATAGCGTCCCTATAGAAATCTCATCAATGGTTTTTATTATTTTAGGTAGTTTACCTTTTATTGCATATATAAAATTTATAAATGGAAATAGAAAAATTTTTCTAACAGATATTCAAATAAAAACTTTTTTAAAAATTATCATCACAACAGTTATTATACTGTCTGTATATTTATTAATAAATGATAATGATAATTTTAATTTGAGATCAGTTTTTTTTAATACAGTTTCAATATTAACTGGAACTGGATACGTAAGTGCAGAATTTGATGGTTGGGGTAGTTTTCCATTAACATTATTTCTGGCGTTAATGTTTATAGGAGGCTGTGCAGGCTCAACAACTTGTGGAATTAAAATTTTCAGAATTCAAATATTGTATTTATTTATAGCAAATCAGCTTAAAAAAATTATTTATCCAAAAGGAGTTTTTGTAATTAAGTACGATCAAAGCTCAGTAGATAATAAATTTATTGCTTCAATAATTTCTTTTATTTATTTTTACTTTGTAATATTTTTTGCATTAACTGCCTTATTGTCATTGACAGGGCTTGATTTTATAACTTCAATCTCTGGAGCAGCCACTTCAATTTCTAATGTTGGCCCTGGATTAGGACCTATAATTGGCCCTAATGGTGACTTTTCATCTTTACCAGATATTTCTAAATGGATTTTAACTATAGGAATGATTTTGGGTAGACTTGAATTATTTGCAATACTAGTATTATTCTTACCTTCTTTTTGGCGTAATTAAAAATGATAGAAATAAAGAAACAATCTTTATCTGAAACTTTTTCAATCTATTTTGATAGTAGAATGTTAAAAATCTTATTACTTGGAGCAATCTCTGGCTTTCCATGGGTTTTAATAGGAAGTAGTCTCAGCCTTTGGCTTAAAGAGGATGGTTTAAGCAGATCTACTATTGGATGGGCTGGCTTAATTTTTGGTGTGTATGCTTTTAATTATTTATGGGCACCTTTAATTGACAGAATACAACTTCCTTTTTTAACAAAAAGAATTGGTCACAGAAGAGGATGGATAGTTTTAATGCAGTTATTAATTTTAATTTGCCTATTCCTGTGGAGCATAATTAATCCAACTGAAAATTTAGCTTTAGTAATTAGCGTTGGTTTATTAATAGCAATAGCCTCAGCTACTCAAGATATAACTGTTGATGCTTTAAGAATAGAACAAATTGGAGAAAACGAAGGAAAATCAATGGCTGCTGGAGCTGCAATGGCGGTTGTTGGTTGGTGGACTGGATATAAACTGGGTGGGGTTATTTCATTATTTTCCGCAGAATATTTACAAAATTTAGGATTTGAAAATTATTGGCAGTTAACATTTTTAATTTTAGGAGTGCTGGTAATACTAATGAATATTGGGCTAATGTTTATTAAAGAATCTGATTCTACAGATCGAGAAAATAAACAAAAAGAAAATGATAAATTAATTTCTAATAATTTTAAGAGCAAAAATCTAATTACCAACTTTTTTACATGGATTGGCGGAACTATAAGTGGACCAATTATCAGTTTTTTTAAAAAAAATGGATTTTCAATTGCCCTTGGAATACTTGGTTTTGTTTTTTTATTTAAAGTTGGTGAGGCCTTTTTGGGAAGAATGTCTATTATATTTTATAAAGAGATAGGTTTTAGCAAAACAGATATTGCTATTTATTCTAAGACTTTAGGATGGGTTACAACTGTAATTTTTACATTGTTAGGTGGACTTTTTGTAATTCGATCAGGCGTTTTAAAAGCAATGTTTCTTGCTGGTATTATTATGGCAAGCACAAACCTTTTATTTAGCGTTCTTGCTTGGAGTGATAAATCTGAATTACTTTTTGCAATAGCAGTTATTTTTGATGATATTGCAGCTGCGTTTGCAACTGTAGCCTTTGTGGCCTTTATTTCTTTACTGGTAGATAGATCCTATACAGCAACCCAGTATGCTCTATTAGCCTCAATTGGAACAGCTGGTAGAACAACTTTAGCATCATCATCAGGTGCATTAGTGGATTGGTTAAATGGTGATTGGGGTACATTTTTTATTCTAACAGCTATAATGGTAATACCATCATTAATTTTATTATGGTTCATGAGAAACAAGCTTAAATTAAGTGAAAAATAATTATTATTTTAATCGTAGTTTAGGTAATATTTACGTAAAGCCATCTGTTAAGTCAGAAGTTAGTTCGCAAATTTTATATGGTGAAAAATTTTCTATTATTTCAAAAAATGAAAAATGGGTCAAAATTAAAACAAGTTATGATAGATATATTGGCTACTTAAAAAATAATAAATTTATAAAAAATTTAAAACCTACGCATAAAATATTTAGATTAAAATCTCAGGTATTTAAAAAATTAAATAATAAATTTATTCCCACAAACCAATTTATATACTTTGCATCAAGAATAGTACTTCAAAATCAGAGTGTTAATTTTATTGAATTTGACAAAAATCAATGGGTTAAAAAAAAAGATATAAAAAAAATTAATCATGTTGAAAAAGATTTTGTGAAAATATTTAAATTATTTCTTGGAACTAAATATTTATGGGGAGGAAAAAGCTGTGATGGCATTGATTGCTCAGCACTTGTCCAAATGTATTACTATTATAATAATTTATTTTTTCCAAGAGATACAAAAGATCAAATAAAGTATTGTAGAAAAAAATCTAAAAAAAATTATAAACCTGGGAATATAATTTTTTGGAGAGGTCATGTTGGAATTTGTTTAAAAAATAATGCTTTCATTCACGCCTATGGTCCTAGAAAAAAAGTCTTAATAATGAAAACAGAAAACACGATAAAATTAATTAAAAAAACAGCAAAACTTGAGGTTAAAAAAATTTGTAATATTAAAAACTATTAGCTTCTTCCAAAATCTGGTTTATCTATATCTTGTTTTAATTTAATAATTTTTGTTCTTACTTTTTTTGTTTGAATTAATTTTCTTAAAATTGATTTATTATTTTTTGAATTAATATCTTTTTTGAATGAATTTAGGTTTTTGATAAATAAATCAATAGCTTTTGAAATATTTTTCTTATTATTAAAAAATATATCCCTCCACATAATTTCATTTGAAGCTGCTATTCTTGAAAAATCTCTCAAACCACCCGCACTATATTTAATCAAGTCATAATTTTGTATTTTTTCAAAATCTTGCGCTGACTTGACTAGATTGTATGCAATTAAGTGGGGGAGATGACTGGTTATAGAAAAAATTTTATCATGTTTTTCAGGGCTCATAATAACCACTTTTGAACCAATTTTTTTCCAAAACTTATTTAATACATTCAAGTGAATTTTTTTAGTATTTTTCTCTTTTATTAAAACACACCATTTATTCTCAAATATATCTTGTTTACCATGCTCTGGTCCACTTACTTCAGATCCTGCAATGGGATGACTTGGTGTCCAAAAAATATCTTTTCTTAAAAATTTTTTAATAATTTTTGAAGACTCTATTTTTGATGAACCTATATCTGTCATAATAGTCCTGGGTGATAAAAATTTATTCATCTTAAGAATAAGATTCTTATATTCACTCATTGGTGTGCATAGAATTATTAAATCTGATTTTATAATACCATCCTCTAATTTTTTTATAATTATTCCAGGAAGTGTTAATTTTTTTATTTTAGCAATATTAGATTTTGATTTTTCGTAAATATAAATATTTTTGGCCATCTTCTTTTTTTGAATTCTTCTCAATAAAGATGATCCCAATAAACCACATCCAATAATTAAAATATTTTTCATATTAACTTAATATTTTTTTTGCAGCATTCATAAATGCTAAATTTTCACTTTTAGACCCAATAGTTAATCTTAATTTATTCTTGATGTGATAACCATCTTCTGTGGATCTTACAATAATTCCTTTTTTTTTTAATCTCTCATAAAAATACTTAGCTGTATATTTGCATTTTTCAAAATCTAAAAATAGGAAATTTGCAGAAATTGCATTAGAAAAAATATTATGTTGCTCAAGATAAGATTTTATCTTCTTAGCATAATACAAATTATGTTTTATTGACCGTTCTATAAATTTTTTATCTCTAAGCGACTCTGTTGCTGCTAATTGCCCAAGGTGACCAACATTAAATGGAGGTTTTATAACATTTAGTGCAGTTATTATTTTTTTAGATCCATATCCCCATCCAACTCTTAAAGAAGCTAGTCCAAATATTTTAGAAAATGTTCTTAGCACAAAAACATTATCTTTATTTTTAAACAAATCTAATCCTGATTTATAATCTTTGTTTTTCATATATTCAGCATAAGCATCATCTACCACTAGTAAAATATTTTTATTTAATTTTTTTCTAAGATCTAATATTTCATTTTTTGTTAAATAAGTTCCTGTTGGATTATTTGGATTGGCAATAAAAACAATTTTTGTATTTTTGCTTATCTTTTTAAGAATTTCATTACTTGAAATTTTAAAATTAACTTCTTTTGCAAACACAACCTTAGCACCAACAATATTTGCATAAATTCTGTACATCAGAAAACTATATTGTGGAACTACAACTTCATCTTTAGGCTTTAAAAATAATTGACATATCATTTGAATAACCTCATCCGAACCTGCTCCACATATGATTTTATCACGATTACAATCAAATTTTTTTGATATCTCTGCTCTTAAATTTTGAGATTTGCCGTCAGGATATCTCTCTAAATTAAATTTTTTATTGGATAATATCTTGGTTGCTTTAGGACTCATTCCTAAAGCTGATTCATTAGCTGATAATTTAATAATTTTTTTTAGTTTTTTAATCTTAGATTTACCAGGTTTATAAGCCTCGATATTAAATTTTTTAAATTTTGGTGTAGTCATTTTTTTAATTTATGGGTTCTTTATAGATAAAATTAAATATTTTTACATAGAATAAGACAATTTTTAAAATAATTGACATAATAAATAACTTCTTGTACAAAATTTATGCGCTGATTTAACTGAATTGCGAGCGCTTAAAAAAAACCGCTAAAATTGTTTTTTTCTCTCAATTCAATTAATGACTTTTATTATGAATACAGAGATAAATTTAAAAACTCTAATAGTTAAAAAACCACTAAAACTAGATTGTGGAAAAACAATTAATAATTTTCCAATTGCCTATGAAACTTATGGGTCATTAAATGAAAACAAAGATAATGCTATTTTAATCTTTCATGCGCTAACGGGTGATCAATTTGTAACTGGTCTAAATCCAATTACAAATAAAGATGGTTGGTGGTCCTATGCGGTAGGTCCAGATAAAGCAATTGATACTAATAAGTATTTTGTAATTTGTTCAAATGTAATTGGTGGATGTATGGGTTCATTTGGACCAAGTCATAAAGATCCTAATACACAAAAAATTTTAGGTACTAATTTTCCAGTAATCACTATCAATGATATGGTAAATGCACAGAATAATTTACTTGATCACTTTGGAATAGAAAAACTTTTTTCTATTGTTGGTGGATCCATGGGTGGCATGCAAGTTCTTCAATTTATTAGTAATTTTCCAGATAAAGCTAAAACTGTAATTCCTATTGCATGCACCTCTAGTCATTCAGCTCAAAATATTGCATTCAATGAACTTGGTAGACAAGCAATTACTGCGGACAATAATTGGAACGAAGGAAACTACAATACTAAAGATACTGTTCCAAATAAAGGTTTGGCTGTTGCAAGAATGGCTGCGCATATAACATATCTTTCAAAAAAAGGTCTTCAAGAAAAATTTGGAAGAAAACTACAAGAGAGAGAGAATATTAAATTTAGTTTTGATGCAGATTTTCAAATTGAAAGTTATCTTAGATATCAAGGATCAGTTTTTGTAGATAGATTTGATGCTAATAGTTACCTTTATATTACTAGAGCTATGGACTACTTTGATTTAGGAAAGCAATTTAAAGGAAATTTATCTGATGCTTTTAAAGAAACTGAAGCTAAATTTTTTATAATATCTTTTACTTCAGATTGGCTTTACCCAACTCAGGAAAATAAAGATATCGTAATT
This sequence comes from Gammaproteobacteria bacterium, assembly GCA_045563715.1. Lineage (GTDB taxonomy): Bacteria > Pseudomonadota > Gammaproteobacteria > Magnimaribacterales > D2472 > SAR86A. The sequence goes on from JBJLIP010000003.1 coordinate 13,744, forward strand.
GCTTTAAACGCTATTGGTGCTGATGTAGGTTTTGTTGAAATTGAGTCAGACAAAGGACATGACTCATTCTTACTTGATGTTCCAGATTTCTTAAATTCACTTAAAAATTTTTTAGATAAATCTTATACAGAAAATTAACTATGAAAAATGAATTTAAAGTAATTGCTGATTTAATTGAAAAAGATAAAAGAGTTTTAGATGTTGGGTGCGCAGATGGCACCTTAATGAAGTTTTTGAAAGATAACAAAAATATTAATATTAGAGGTTTAGAAATTTCAAAAGACAAAGTTCAAAAATGTATAGCAAAAGGTTTGACTGTTATCGAAGGAAATGCTGAAAAAGATTTAAGTCAATTTCCTGACAAATCTTTCGATTATGTTATTTTAAGTCAAACACTCCAGGCATTTTTAAATCCTGAACTAGTAATTGATGAATTATTAAGAGTTGGAAATAAAGCAATAGTTACAATTCCTAATTTTGGTTACTGGAAAATTAGACTTCATTTATTAACCAAAGGTACAATGCCTATAACTAAAACGTTACCAGATGAATGGTATAATACTCCTAATCTACACATGTGTACAATTAAAGATTTTGTTCATTTTGTAAAATCTAGAAATTTTAGAATATTTAAATCACTTGCACTAAATAATGAAGATGTTTCGCTAATTAACAATTCTAATTTAGGAATTAAAAACTTATTCGCTGATCTGGGGATTTTTTTAATTGAAAAATAATATGAGAATCGAAATAATTCCATGCTTACAAGATAATTACAGTTATTTGATAATTGATGAAATTAATAATAATGCATGTGTTGTTGATCCTAGTGAAGCAGAACCAATTATAAACTTTATAGAAAAAAATAATATTAATTTAAAATATATTTTAAATACACATCACCATTTTGATCATATTGGAGGCAATATAGATTTAAAGAAAAAATATAATTCTATTGTAGTTGGCTATAAGGATGATGCGAATAGAATTCCAGAGATTGATATTTTGGTAGAAGACAATCAACTATGGAAAGCTGAGAATTTTCAAGCAAAAATTATGCATATTCCCGGACATACTACTGGCCATATTAGTTTTTATTTTTTTAAGGAGAAATTAATCTTTACTGGAGACACATTGTTTTCACTTGGTTGTGGTAAAATTTTTGAGGGCACTTATGAAGAAATGTTTGCTTCTTTAAATAAAATAAAAAGTCTACCAGAAGATACTAAGATTTATTGTGGGCACGAATATACACTTCAGAATTCTAAATTTTGTATTAAACATGATCCAGCAAATTTAGATCTTCAAAAGAAGATAATAGATATAAAAAAAAAACTTGTAAATAAGACCCCTTCAATTCCATCTACTCTAAAAGATGAGATAGAATGTAATATATTTTTAAGAGCAAATAACATCGAATCTTTTTCAAAATTGAGAGATTTAAAGGATAATTTCTAGTTAATTCGACTTGACTAAAACCTTGCTACAACTATATTGCGGTAACTTAAATTTAAATTCATACTATGTCATACGCAGTAATAAAAACAGGTGGAAAACAATATAAAGTTAAAGCTGGTGAAATCCTAAAAATTGAAAAATTACCAGATTCAAAACCTGAGTCTAAAATAGAATTTAACGAAATACTTGCATACGGTGATGATAAATCTATAGAAATAGGCTCTCCATATGTCGATGGTGCAAAAGTAGAAGCTGATTTAATTAAAAATGGCAAAGATAGAACAATTTTAATCTTCAAAAAAAGAAGAAGACACAATTCAAGAAGAAAAAATGGTCATAGACAAGAACATACAATGATTAGAATTAATAAAATTTTTTCTAAAGATGGTAAAGTTTTAGCAGAAGCAGAAAAAATGGCTAAACCAACTAAAAAAGTTGAGACCGAAGTTAAAGTAAAAACAGAAGTAGCAAGCAAATAAATTAGGTAAGTTATGGCAACAAAAAAAGCAGGTGGATCATCGAGAAACGGACGAGATAGTGCTGGGCGAAGACTTGGTGTTAAAAAATACGGAGGTGAAACAGTAATACCTGGAAATATAATTGTAAGACAAAGAGGAACTAAAATTTTTCCTGGAGAAAATGTAGGAATGGGCAAAGATCATTCAATTTTCTCAGTTGTTAAGGGTAAAGTTGTGTTCAAAAAATCTAAAGCAGATAGAACTTTCGTTTCAGTAAAACCCAATTAATAGTACAACTTAAATAGATGTTGTATTATGAAATTCCTAGATCAAGTTAAAATTTATATTAAGGCTGGTAATGGTGGAGATGGATCACCAAGTTTCAGAAGGGAAAAGTACGTTGAGTACGGAGGTCCAGATGGTGGTGATGGTGGAAAAGGTGGATCTATAGTTTTAAGAGCAGAAGAAAATCTTAACACACTAATTGATTACAGGTATCAACAACACCATAAAGCTCAACGAGGAGAAAATGGAGCAGGACAAAATCGTACAGGTAAAAGTGGTGATGATTTAATTTTAAAAGTTCCTCTTGGCACGCAAGTTTTTGAAGAAGATAATAAAACTCTAATATTTGATTTTAATAAAAAAGGTGAAGAATTTGTTGCAGGGATTGGTGGAAAAGGTGGGCTTGGAAATACTAGATTCAAAAGTTCAACTAATAGAGCACCTAGAAAATTTACCAAAGGAGCAACTGGTGAAGAATTTACAATATGGCTTCAATTAAAAACTATTGCTGATATTGGAATAATTGGATTACCCAATGCGGGAAAATCAAGTTTGTTAGCAGCAATAACAAATGCAAATCCAAAAATCGCAAATTATAGATTTACTACTCTCAATCCTAATCTGGGAGTTGCTTCTTACGATGATAAAGAAATAACAATTGCTGATATTCCTGGTCTTGTAGAGGGTGCCCATGAAGGTGTGGGTCTTGGAATTCAATTCTTAAAACATATTGAAAGATGTAAATCATTATTACACTTAATAGATATTACAAATTTGGATCTAAATGACTCATACGAACAAGTTAAAAATGAATTAAAAAATTATAGCTTAAAATTACTTGAAAAAAAGGAACTAGTCGTACTTAACAAAATAGACTTGGTAGATGAGAGTACTGTTAAGGAGATAATTAATCATTTTTCTAAAGATAAAAATTGTGAAATAATGACTATGACAACTTTAGAAAAAGATTCTATATCTAAGATTAAAGCAAAACTATTGTCATATGTATCTTAAAAATTCTAAAATAATTGTTATCAAAATTGGTTCTTCACTACTTGTTGATAATAATAAAAAAATAAGAAAAAAATGGCTTTCAAGCTTTGCCAAAGATATTCAAAAATTAAAAGATAAAAATCAAAAAATAGTCATTGTTAGCTCAGGTGCAATAGCACTTGGCTGTAAAAAAATGAATTTTAATAAAAAAAGTATCAAACTAGATAAAAGTCAAGCTATAGCCTCCATTGGTCAAATTGAATTAATGAATTTATTTTCACAAACATTCACAAAATATAAATTAAATATTTCTCAAATTTTGCTTACTCTTGAGGATACCGAGGAAAGAAGAAGGTCTTTAAATGCAAAAAGAACTTTTGAAAATTTATTTGATCTTGGTTTCATTCCAATTGTGAATGAAAATGACACTATAGCTACAAGCGAAATAAAATATGGCGATAACGATAGATTAGCATCAAGAGTGGCTCAAATTACCAATGCTGATACTTTAATTCTTCTTTCAGATGTTGATGGGCTTTATACAAAAAATCCAAAAATGTTTAAAGATGCTAAATTAATAAAAAAAGTAGATGATTTAAAAAAAGATTTAAAAGAAATTAATATTAAAGGCATTAACGAATATGGAAGTGGAGGTATGCAGACTAAAATTGAAGCAGCAAAAATCTGTCAATTGGCTGGTTGTAACATGATTATTGCAAATGGATTATATACTAATCCAATATCTCGAATTATTGATAAAAATTATTGTACCTGGTTTAGCTCTAAAGTTTCAAAACTTGATGCTAGAAAAAAATGGATAATTAGTTCAGTTGCTCCCAAGGGTGTAATCATAATTGATGATGGTGCAAAAAAAGCTTTAAGATCTGGAAAAAGTTTATTAGCAGCAGGAATTAAAAAGATCACAGGAAAATTTAATAAAGGTGATCACATAAAAATTTTGGATAAAAAAAATACTGAGTGTGCTAGAGGTTTAAGTTCTTTTACATCTGAAGAAATAATCAAAATTATGGGACATCATTCTAATGAGATAGAAGAATTATTAGGCTATGTTGCAAAATCAGAAGTTATTCATAAAGATGATATGGTAGAATTATAAAATGAATAAATTTATGAATTTAATTGGTATTAAAGCTAGAAAAGTTTCTGAGATAAAAATAAATACTAAAATAAAAAATAAAGTTTTAAATAACTATGCCTTATTAATTAATAAAGAAAAAAGATCTATTCTAAGAGAAAATAAAAAAGATATTAAATTTGCTGAAAACAAAGGATTAAAAGAAAATCTTATTAATAGACTAATTATGAATGAGGTGAAGTTAAAAGGCATTGTAAGCTCTATTAAAAAAATTTCAAAACTGAAAGATCCTGTAAATATTGTATTAGAAAAATGGAGTAGACCTAATGGATTAAATATTAAAAGAGTATCAATACCAATAGGTGTTATTGGGGTAATTTATGAAAGTAGGCCCAACGTTACATCAGATGTAGCGGCTCTATGTTTTAAATCTGGAAATGCTGTAATTTTAAAAGGTGGATCAGAGGCAATAAATACCAATAGAATTTTAGCAAAATTATTTCGAAAAGCTTTAAAAAGAAATAAAATTGATGAGAACTTCATTCAATTTGTTGACTCTAAAGAAAGAAAAATGGTCGACACAATGCTTTCAAAAATGAAAAAATATATTGATGTAATAATACCACGTGGAGGAAAAAATTTAGTAAAAAGAGTTCAAGAATTTTCAAAAGTACCCATCATTGGACACTTGGAAGGGCTTTGCCATACATTCATAGATAAAGATGCAGAATTGAAAATGGCATCAAATATTGTTTATAATGCTAAGTTAAGAAATACTAGTATTTGTGGTGCAACAGAAACAATTCTAATACATGAAAAAATAGTTAAAAAATTTTGTAATCCAATTTTAAAAAAACTTGAAGATGAGAATTGTAAGATATATGGCGATAATATTTTAAAAAGATATTACAAAGGTAAACTGTATCCAGCTAAAGAGAAAGATTGGTCGACAGAATATTTAACATCAACTGTTTCTGTAAAAATTGTAAAAAACTGTAAAGCAGCTATTAATCATATAAATAAATATGGAACTATGCATACGGATGCAATTATTACTAAAAATAAAAAAACTGCACAACAATTTTTAAAAAATGTAAAAAGTTCTATTGCTATGCATAATACTTCAACTCAATTTGCTGATGGTGGTGAATTTGGTTTTGGAGGAGAAGTAGGTATTTCAACGAATACTCTCCCACCAAGAGGTCCTGTTGGTTTAGAACAATTAGTTTCATATAAATATGAAATTTCAAGTAAAGGAAAAATAAGAGACTAATTTGAATAATAAAAAAATTAAAGTTGGAATATTAGGTGGATCATTTGACCCAGCTCACAAAGGTCATTTAGCAATCTCAAAAGAAGCAAAAAAACGATTTAATTTAGAAAGAATAATTTGGGCAATAACTAAAAAAAATCCATTTAAAGCAGAAAGTGAAACGTTATTATCTAAAAGAATTAAAGATTGTAAAGAAATAATTGGAACAAACTCTTATATAAAAGTAAGGTTTTATGAAAATGTTATTAAATCAAATAAAACTATTGATTTAATTAATCATATTAAAAAAAATAATAATATAGAAATTTATTTTTTAATGGGTGCAGATAACTTAATTAACTTTCATAAATGGCATAAATCAAAATCAATTTCACAAAAATGTAATATTTTAGTTTTTGATCGACACGGTTACAAAAAAAGTTCTTTAAAATCAAAGACATTTAAAGAACTTAACAAAAGTATTCTTACATTCGTTGAGTTTGAAAAAGTCAACATTTCATCTTCTCAATTAAGAAAAATTTGATAGTCTAATTTCAATTAATGGATAAAATTTTAGATCTCAAAAACATTGTAATCAATACATTGGATACTAATAAAGCAGAAGATATTGTAACTATTGATCTTAAAGATAAAAGCTCAATGGCTGACTTTATGATTATTGCAAGCGGAACCTCCTCAAGACACATTCAATCTTTATCAGAACAAGTCCTGGAAAAGCTAAAAGATAATGGTGTAAAAAACTCAAAAATAGAAGGTAAAGAAAGTAGTGAATGGAAACTAGTTGATGGAATTGATTTAATTGTACATATCTTTCATCCTGAAAAAAGAAAATTTTATGAGCTTGAAAAAATTTGGTCAGAATTAATTCCAAAAGAGAAAGTTATCATATGAAAAAAATTCAAGTTTACTTAATAATTTTTTTTACTCAATTTATTTTTTTGGAAAAAGTAAATTCAGCAGAGATTGATATTTATAAAAAAATTGATCTTTTTGGAGAAGTTCTTGAAAAAATAAATAAAGAGTATGTTGATGAAATTAATCAATCAGA
>JBJLIP010000004.1:0-312449 GCA_045563715.1 Gammaproteobacteria bacterium
CCTTTCATTTATTAAAGACTCACAAAATCCAAAAGAGATACTAAATGTTAATTTTCTTAAGGGTAAGTTAGGTTGGAGGCTGAAGAGAACCAATCATGAAAGCAATTTAAAAAAAGCACTAGGAAAAACAAAGAAGCCTTTTAATATATTTGATGCAACAGCAGGAATTCTATCTGATTCTATGATCTTTTTATCACTTGGTCATAGTGTTGTTGCTGTTGAACAAAGCAAAATAATTTATTTACTTGTTAGCGATGCTATTAGAAGAGCAAAGAGTTCTATTCCGTTTTTAAGTAATCTTAAACTAATAAACGCAAACTCTGTTGATACATATAAAGAATTAGATGTCTTATTTGATATTATCTATCTAGATCCTATGTACCCAATATTAAAAAAAAATGTAAAAAAGTCCGGTGAAATTAGCGCCATAAGATCGATATTAGAAATAGAAGATTTGATCGATGATGAGGACAATATAATCAACAATTTTATGAAACTGGATTGCAAAAAATTAATTCTAAAAAGACCTTTAAAATCTAAAAAAATTTATAGTAATATTAACTATCAGGTTAAAGGGAGCACGACAAAATTTGATATTTATATATGATTGCAACTAACAAGGAATCAATAAGCATCTCAATAGAAAATCAAGAGTTTGATGTTCCATTTAGAGAGTTTGATCAAGACAATGAAACTTTTGCAGAGGCTCCAATAATTCAATGTTCTAATGATGGTTCAGTAGACAGTTTTAGATATTCAAATCAGTTAATGCAAATGATAAATCCAAAAAGAAAAGGCGTAAAAGAATTTTATAAGGCTTATCATGAAATTTCAGCTAGAGTTCATGATCTAAAATATCGATCAACATTTAGACTAAATGGAGGAGAGGTCTTGATAGTTGCAAGCCATAGAGTTCTGCATGCGAGAGAGCCGTTTACTCCAAATGGAAAAAGACATATGCAGGATGCATATTTTGTATATGACAATGCTGCAAACAATATAGTTTTATTATCTAATTAAGTGAACTTATCAGAAAGCGATATCTCAAGAATAATTGAAATGGCATGGGAAGACAGAACTCCTTTTGATGCGATTAAAGCTCAATTCAATTTATCTCACGACGAAGTAGTTGATTTAATGAGAAAAAATCTTAAAAAGAAAAGTTTTAATTCATGGAGAGAAAGGGTAAGAGGTAGAAAAACTAAACATTCTGAATTAAGAAGTTTTAAAGTTGGCAGACATCATTCATATGACCAAAATAAGCATAAATAAAGACAAAATAAAGTTTTTAAATTTACATAAATCTTTTTTTTCAGAATTAAAAAATACTATGTGTGATGTTTCTGATGATCAAGTAATTATCTATGATAGCTCCAAAAAAAATTCAGATCCTGCATGCGTTGAGCTAAAAATAAAAGACACTTTGTACGAAGTATATTTCTGGGATGGATATTCTTTGGCTGATAAATTTACTACAGAAAGTTATGAAAAAGCACAGCTACAATTTAAAAAATTTTCTAAAAAGCTAGCAAAAAACTTAAGAAAATTTTAAAAAAAATGCGACTGATTAGGTCGCATTTAGGTTTAAGTCAAAGTGTGCAGTAAATTAAATGAATTGATTACTCATATATTGAACAAATATACAATTAATATTAATCTTCAGTATATGAAATTTCCTTTAACCCTTAAAAGCTTATTCAAAAATATTTTGCATTATATTTGTCGTTTCGTCTTGCGGTGGAGGAGGCTCTTCTGATTCAGTTCAAACAGATAATTTAATTGTAAATATAAGCTTGAGTGGCCTGAATAAGTCAGCAGTGCGAGTTATGAAAAACAAATAATTGAGGTAACATCAAATATTCCTCAATGCATGTTCAATATTGCAATTAATAATACAGATGGTTACAAAATTCATCATGTCATAACTCAGGATAATAAAAATTTTAGTTTTAGAAATCCTATCATTTACGAAGAATCTATGGATTTTAAATTAGATGTTACAACTATCGCTGATACCTTCTTGCCCACAATCTGGAACCTTATTTGATATGCAGGTGAGCAAGTATCCCACCCAATACAACCTCATACCAAATAATATCAATGATCTAAAAACAAATTTATATGAGGTTGGAGATATCGGGTTTGGAGGAATAATAATTAAAGATACATTCACTGCAACAATTTGTTACCCAACACCTAATGATTGTCAGCTATATGAAAATTCACTCTTTGGTCAAGATGCTCACAATATGCTTCAAGGAGATTTCAATGGAGACGGATATGAAGACTTTGCAGTAGCATGGGCATTCTTTCCTCATACTATTGAACCATCACAAAAGGTAAATGCTCCAATAAATATTTATTTAAATGATGGACAAGGAAGATTTGAAGAAGACTTAAATATTTATGCTAGCGGCGAAGCTCCAAAACATCCATTTGCTTATAGAACTATTTCAGCTGACTTTAATAATGATGGTATTGATGATATTTTTTCGGGATCAATGGGCATCCAATATAGATCTCAAGATTATTCAGAAAATTTTATAAACCCTTATCCGCATTTGTTACTCCTTTCAAACGAAGACGGAAAATTTGAGGATAAATCCAATCAAATACAAGATCAAAACAATGGCGGCGGGCAATTATGCAATTTTGCACATGATGCAAGTGCTGGTGATGTAGATTCGGATGGCGATATCGATATTTATGCATGCAATATTCTAAACATTAATGATGGTCAGGGAAATTTCACTATACATAGTTATATAAATTTAGATTGGCAAAGAGAAAATCAATATGGAAATCCCATGTCATCATTATTAGTTGATTTGAACAACGATTCCTATGATGACATTGTTTTTTGGAATTTCGACAATAGATCTAATTGGTCAGATGCCGAGGAAGGTTATATTATTTTAAGTAATAATACTGATGATATTAGCCAATGGGAACAAATAGCATTGCCACAAGGACCTTTTGGATTTGATCATAATAAATATAATCATGCCGCTTTTGATGATATAAATAATGATGGATTTAACGATGTTGTGGTTGCAATAACAAGAGACTTGCCATATTACGAAGGCGCATACATTCAAATTTTAATTAATGATGGTCTGGGAAAATTGATCGATATGACAGACACTAATTTTTCAAATCAACCAAGATCTAATTCCCATCATGGCGAAGGAAATATTTATCTAAGAGACATGAATCTTGATGGTTATATAGACATCGTCCACTCAACAAGAGACTATAACAGTGGATACCATGGAGCACACATTGCCATCAATGATGGAATGGGCAAATTTACTTCTATTGAAAATTCAAAATTACCAAATAAGCCTGATCCTGGATTTAACAATTATGATTTTTTAATGAAAGGTTTGCCAATCAATGCTGATAATGAAGCATGTTTAGATTTCATTTCAGTTACTGATGCTGGCTGGGAAAATAATCAAAGCGAAACCAGTAATTATTTCTTTACAGTTATTAACACAAATTGCAATTTTTAATACATGGTGCCCCATATCTGAGTCGAACAGATACTCCCGAAGGAACGCGATTTTGAGTCGCGCGCGTCTACCAATTCCGCCAATGGGGCTAGCGAAGCATTGTAGCTAAGTATTATCTATTTTAAAATCTTCAACTCATGAAAACTTCTGACTTTAATTATTGCTTGCCTGATGAGCTCATCGCCACTTATCCTGCAAAATCTAGAAGTGCAAGCAGACTTCTTGTTTATGATAAGAAAATTCAACATAAATCTTTTAAAGATATTTTGGATTATTTAGAAGATGGAGACTTGTTGGTTTTAAACAATACATCAGTAATCCCAGCTAGAGTTTTTGGAAAAAAAGAATCTGGTGGCTTTGTTGAGGTTATGCTTGAAAGGGTATTGGAAAACAATACCGCCATTGTCCAAATTAGATCAGGAAATAGCCCAAAAATTGGGACGAAAATTTTCTTGGATAAGTTTGAGGCGGTTTGCATAGGTAGAAAAGACAGTTTCTATATCCTTCAATTTAATGAAATACCAATAGAAATTTTTAATAAGATTGGACATATTCCCCTTCCACCATACATAAAAAGAAAAGACGAGGACTTGGATAGATCAAGATATGCAACTGTATACGAAAATAAAGAACTTCAAAATTCTGTTGCTGCTCCTACTGCTGGATTACACTTTGATGAAGAGCTGCTCAAAAGGATTAATTCTAAAGGTGTTGATATAGCTAATATAAACTTAAGTGTAGGCGCCGGAACTTTTCAGCCTGTGAAAGTTGAAGAAATACAAGATCATGACATTCATGAGGAATATGTTGAAGTAACATCACAAACCATAAATAAAGTTAACGAGACTAAGGCTAAAGGGAAAAAAGTTATTGCAGTTGGGACTACTGCAACTAGAGCGTTAGAAACCGCTTTTTTAGAAAATAAAGAAGGCTTCAAAGGTTATACTAAGCTTTTTATATATCCAGGATTTAAATTTAGAGCAGTTGATGCATTAATCACAAATTTCCATTTGCCAAAATCTTCATTATTAATGCTTGTTTCAGCATTTATTGGACTTAAAAATATGCAAGAAATATACAAAACAGCAGTTGAAGAAAAATATAGGTTCCTGTCATATGGGGATGCTATGCTTTTAAAAAAAAATGAAATTTAAAATTAGTAACACTTCAGAGTTTGCAAGAGAGTCTGAGATTCATACATCTAGAGGAATAATACATACTCCTGCTTTTATGCCAGTAGGAACTAATGGAACCGTTAAAGGACTTACAACTAACGATTTACATGAGACTAATTCAGAGATCATTCTTGGTAATACTTTTCACTTGATGCTTAGGCCTGGAGATAAATTGATTAAAGAATTAGGCGGATTACATAAGTTCATTAATTGGGACAAGCCTATTCTAACTGACTCAGGCGGGTTTCAAGTATGGAGCCTGGGAGAGCTAAATGAAATTTCTGAGGAAGGTGTGAAATTTAGTTCTCCATATGATGGAAAAAAAATCTTTATGACTCCTGAAGATTCGATCATGATTCAAGAGAATCTTGGTTCTGACATTGTCATGGCATTCGATGAGTGTACAGACTATCCGTCAACGCATGATGAGGCAAAAAAATCTATGGAACTTTCAATGAGATGGGCTAAAAGATGTAAAGATTCTCATAAGTCAGAATCTGCATTATTTGGAATTGTTCAAGGTGGTATGTATAAGGACTTAAGAGAAGAGTCATTAGGTAGATTGGTAGACATAGATTTCGATGGTATTGCTCTTGGTGGCTTAAGTGTGGGTGAATCAAAACAAGAAAAAACCGAAATATTAGAATTCATGTCTGATAAATTACCTGGTGATAAACCTAGATATCTTATGGGGGTAGGGACACCAGAGGATATTGTTGAAGCAGTTAGATATGGAATTGATATGTTTGATTGCGTTCTTCCGACCAGAAATGCCAGAAATGGACAATTATTTACATCTGAAGGAGTTATTAATATTAGAAATGCTGAATACAAAAATAGTGATGATCCCATTGATATAAATTGTGACTCTAATATTTCTCAAAACTACAGCAGGGCATACCTCAATCATCTCCAAAGAACCAATGAAATGTTGGGGGCTATGTTGGCGACATATCACAATATTTATTACTATCAGTCTTTAATGAAAGATATTAGAAATGCAATAAAAGATAATTTATTCGCGAAGTTCTTAAAAGACTTTTATAATAAACGAAATTTAGATATGCCCAATGGGCCAACATAGGATTAATTATGGACTTATTTCAACCTTTACTTTTTTTAGGCTTTTTACTTTTATTTATGTATATCGTGATCATAAGGCCACAAAATAAAAGGAATAAAGAGATCAATGTAATGCTATCTAATCTAGATGTTGGCACTGAGGTCATTGCAGCAAGTGGAATTATTGGAAAAGTAAAAGCTATTAAAGGGGAATATATTTCAATAGAAGTAAGCGAAAATGTTGTATTTAAGCTCCAAAAATCCGCAATTGCTAGCATCCTTCCAAAAGGCACCATAGATTCAATTAATTAATTTAAAGTGAATAAATTTCCAATATATCAATATTTAATAATACTAATAGTGGTAATTATTGGTTCTATTTATGTATTACCAAATCTGTATCCAACCCAACCCTCAATTCAAGTTGCATATACTGATTCAGGTAAATCTGCTGATCAAGCTCTACTGAATGAGCTTGAAGATATTCTTAAGAAAGCTTCTGAGAATGATATTCAAAATGAACCTCGTTATATCGAAGCAGACGAAGAGACAAAAGCAAAAATGGTTCTAGAAAATGCTTATGACGAAATTTTCTTGCGTGAAAATAAGATTGTAATCAAATTTAAAGATGTAGATAGTCAATTGAGCTCAAAGACATTGCTGCAAAATAATCTATTAGATAGGGTTATTATTGCTCTTTTTCTTGAACCTTCAACACCTAGCTGGCTTAAAAATATCGGAGCAAATCCTGTTAAATTAGGTCTAGATCTTTCAGGCGGTGTTTACTTTTTACTTGAAGTTGATATTGATGCGGCACAACAAGGAAGATTGGAGGTGCTTTTAGATACTTACAGAAATACTTTTAAAGATGAAAGGATTAGATTTGATAAATTTTCAATAGAGGATTTGGCCTTGTATTTCCAATTCTCTAATAAAGATAGTTATAACAAGGCTTTAAAAAAATACAAAGAAGATAGCCTTACTAGTAAAGGAGGCCAGTATATTATAACTGAAAGACCAAGCTCTAATGTTTTGATACTCCAGTACTCAGATTTAGCATTGAAAGAAATTAGAGATTATGCAGTAGGACAAAATTTAAACACTTTAAAAAACAGAACGAATGAACTAGGCGTATCTGAGCCAACTGTTCAAAGACAAGGGGCAAATAGGATTATTGTTGAGCTTCCAGGCGTTCAAGACCCAACAGCAGCAAAAAAAATTATCGGTAAAACAGCTAACCTCGAATTCAGATTAGAAGCAAACTCCTTGACCTCACCAACAAGACAAACATCATTCCCTTTCAAAGATAATGAATTTCAAACCGCCTTTTTAGAAAATGCAGTTATTGTCACTGGTGACAGAGTAACAAATGCTAGTACAGGTTTTGATGAGAGTGGATTTGCTCAAGTAAATATTACTTTAGATATGCGAGGTGGCAAAGCCATTCAAAAAGCAACTTCAGGAAATGTTGGCAGAAAGCTTGGTGTTTTATTTGTTGAACAAAAAACAAAATCTGAACTTGTAGTTGATGAGCTTGGTGAGACCGTTATTGATCAAAAATCATATATCGAAAAAAATATTATTAGTCTAGCTACAATTCAGGCTGTCCTAGGTACTAGTTTTAGGATTACAGGCGTAGGCTCTTCAGCAGAAGCAAGTGAACTTGCGTTACTTTTAAGAGCTGGAGCTTTGGCAGCACCCATGAAATTTGTTGAAGAAAGAACAGTAGGCCCAAGTTTAGGAAAAGATAGCGTAGAACGGGGTATGAAATCTATAATGATAGGTTTTCTTCTTGTAATTCTTTTTATGGTTTTTTACTATAGAGTCTTTGGATTAATAGCTAATATATCTCTAATTATTAATCTGATATTGATTACAGGCGTAATGTCTATATTGGGTGCCTCATTAACACTTCCAGGAATGGCAGGCATTGTTTTAACTGTTGGTATGGCTGTAGATGCAAATGTTTTAATATTCTCTAGGATAAGGGAGGAGTTAAAGATGAAAGACCCTCAAAGAGCTATTCGAGATGGTTTCTCAAGAGCATTTGTAACTATTTTTGATGCCAATGTCACAACTTTAATAACAGCATTAATTTTATATTTCATAGGAACCGGGCCTGTAAAAGGTTTTGCAATAACTCTGTCAGTAGGAATTGTTACATCAATGTTTACAGCAATAATGTGTACAAGAGCAATGGTTAACTTAGTATATGGAAACAAAAACATTAAGGTTTTAAAAATATAATGGATATTAAATTTAGGTTTATGAAATTCAGAAGGATTGCTGGTATTTTTTCTATTTGTCTTTTTATTGTTTCTTTAACTTCTTTGGGTTTAAGAGGTTTAAATTTAGGGCTTGATTTTAGCGGAGGCACACAAATTGAAGTTGCCTATACAGAGCCAGTTGAGTTGGAAGAAGTAAGAAATAATCTCAAAGATAATGGTTATGAGGATTTTCAAGTGAGTAATCTTGATACTAATTTAGATGTTCGTATAAAAATTGCAGATCAAAGTGGCAATAGCTCCATTGCAGAGTGTATTTCTCTAGTATTGAACTATGAAGGACCTTTACCAATTGAATGTGATGATCTAAGAACTCTAAAGAAAGATAAAAAGCTGCCAGAAAAAATAGAACTTAAAAGAGTAGGATTTGTAGGGCCACAGGTTGGAGAAGAATTGAGAGACAAAGGTGGGCTTGGGATGTTGGTGGCATTATTTATGATCCTTTTCTATGTTGCCTTTAGATTTCAATATAAATTCGCATTGGGGGCCGTTGCTGCTCTTGGTCATGATGTTGTCATTGTTCTGGGTTTATTCTCAATATTTGGTTGGGATTTTGACTTAACTGTTCTTGCAGCATTATTAGCTGTCATTGGTTATTCTTTAAATGACACAATTGTGGTTTCGGATCGAATTAGAGAAAACTTCAGAACTGAGCGTATTCTTGAGCCAATGGATATGGTAGATCTTTCATTAAATCAAACTCTTGGCAGGACAATCATTACATCCTTAACTACTTTATTAGTTTTATTTGCTCTATTTATTTATGGTGGAGAATTAATAAGGGGATTTAGCCTGGCATTAATCTTAGGAGTTTTAATAGGAACATATTCTTCAATATATGTTGTAGCTAATATGCTTATGACTTTAACTCTTACACAAGAAGACCTAGCTATTCCAGAGCCAGAAGATACTGATTTTGATGGAATGCCTTAAACTTCTAAATACGGCTTAATAGATTTTAAAACTGATTTATAAATTTTAGATGTTGCGGAAATAATATTATTTCCATCTATAAATTTTGGATCGCCATTGAAATTACTTACTAAAGCTCCTCCTTCTTGTGCTATTAAAGAACCAGCAGCAATATCAATTAGCTCAACATCATACGCCCAGGCGCCATCCAGTCTTCCAGTTCCAACATATGCAAGATCAAGAGATAAACAACCGCTTTCGCGCATATTTAAGTTTTGATTAGCAAGTTCTTTATAAGTTTTATCGAACTTATATTCATTGTCTTTAAATGATTTTTTGTATGACAGCATTGAATCTTCTAAGTTGTTTTGCTTACTAGATCTAATCTTATTATTGTTAAGATTTGCACCTCCACCACCATAAGCAGAGAATTCTTCTCTTCTAATAGGATCAATAACAACTGAGCTTGTTACAACGTTGTCAATCATTGAGCATAAGGATAAAGAAAAATGTGGATAGCCATTAATGAAATTTTCAGTGCCATCAATTGGTTTTAGCACCCATGTAATATTTGAATTATTAATTACATGACCTTGCTGCGTACTTAAAAAATTATCTTCTTGAAAAAATTTTTGTATTTCTTCAAAAACTATATCCTCAACTCTTCTTTCAATTGCTTTGAGGTATCCATCAGGCCCACCTTTTGAGGTGTCAAGACTATGGACTTTTTTAACTGCAAACTCCAGCTCAGCAGCTCCTTTTCTAGCTGCCAGTTGATTTACATTTAATAACGCTTGTTTCGACATGTCGCTATTGTAATAGAAATAGGGATAATAGTTATATGAGTTTACAAAGTAATTTAATTAATATCGTTTTAGTTGATACCATTCATCCTGGAAATATTGGCTCTGTGGCTAGAGCCATGAAGACAATGGGATTGTCTAGACTTTCCTTAGTTAATCCTCGAGTTTTTCCATCAGGTGATGCAAATGCCTTATCAGGTAATGCGACAGATGTTCTAGAAAATGCTCAAATTTTTAGCTCAATAAGAGATGCTATTAAAAATAGTACTTTTGTGTATGCAACTTCTTCAAGAGATAGATCAATTCAATGGCCAATTACGGATGCAGTTTCAGCTGCCAAAGATATACACAATGAGATAAGTAATGATAAAGAGATCTCAATAATATTTGGTAAAGAGGATAGGGGGCTTACGAATGATGAATTGGAACATGCGAATAGATTAATTGAGATTCCAGCAAATCCTGAATACCCTGTATTGAATTTAGCTATGTCAGTTCAAATTATTTCTTACGAAATTTTTAAAGCTTCTTCAGATAATAATCTAAAAGAGTGGAGAGATTATCCAGAAGTAAATTCTGAGCAGTTACAAATGCTTATAGACCATTTTATTGAAACAGCTGTTGAGATCGATGTAATAGATCCGGATAACCCTAAAAAAATTATATCTAGAATAAAAAGAATGTTTACAAGACTTCAGCCAGATGAAATGGAAGCTAGTTTTATGAGGGGATTTTTATCAGGTATTAAGAAGAAATTAAAATAAATACCCTTTGATAATCTTTATTCATTCCATATAATACACAACTTATCCTGTCCCGTTCGTCTAGAGGCCTAGGACACCGGGTTTTCATCCCGGCAACA
Organism: Gammaproteobacteria bacterium; assembly: GCA_045563715.1. Taxonomy (GTDB): domain Bacteria; phylum Pseudomonadota; class Gammaproteobacteria; order Magnimaribacterales; family D2472; genus SAR86A. The sequence continues at coordinate 10,615 of JBJLIP010000004.1, forward strand.
GGGGTTCGACTCCCCTACGGGATGCCAATTTACTATAAAGCCCACACTAGTGGGCTTTTTTTATAGGTCTTGTGTCCATGATGTTTCCATATACATTTCCTATAGATAAAGCATTTATTAAATCTTAATGTGTCCATCAATGTGTCCATCGAATATTAATTTGTGTCCATGGGGCAGGAGCACCAGCCGGGTGGGGTGGGTATATATCTAGTGGTTGTAAGTTTTGAGAGGCTTTGGAGTGTTAATTAGCATACTTTAGATTTAAGAATTTAATAGATACCTTGAGAGTGGCATTTGGATTTAGCTTCTTCTTTTAATAAGGAGTCTAAAGATAGATTGTAATATTCCCTGTTGTAATCTAAATGTCTTTGCATATTAAATAAGTTGTAGGTACGCATATCATCTTCAATACTCAATAGATTTTGAATTATTTTGTATAAATTGGCTACTGTTGTTGTTGGTTGTTCGAATTCATCGAAACCTTCTCCACCTTCAAAAGTTATAGTTTCATGTAATTCATATGGAAGACCAGTATTTGAATTAATGCCAAGCATAATAAACCATCCATACTTAACATCTTCTAGATAATTACGACCTTCATCATTTATCTCAAAAGATATCTTTGATTCATAATCATCTATCCATTGTTGTTTTAACTTTTCGTTTGAAACTACTTCAAGTTCGCTATTAAGTAGATACTCATCCAAAACCTTACTTCTATTAGCTTCAATACATCTATCTAATTCAGTGCTACAACTTACAATCATTATTAAAGATATAAATGTAATCAGGACTCTCATAGCCCCATCCTAAACAATGTGTTTTATTTTGACAAACTTCTATGGCATTATTGCGCTATGAAAAAACACATACAAACAATAATCAATGCCTGTTTCGCAATATTCATTACGATGTATATTATTCAAAATGACAAATTAAATGAAGAAGTAGAGGCTGCAAATATAGGCTTGATTACAACTTTATATACCGATTACAACACCGCATTTATAAAGAATGATTTTCCAAGAATTGCCAGTCATTTTGAAGCGCCTGTTAATTTTGCAACTAATGGAATAATTGCTGAAACAGAAGAAGATGTGGTAGAAAGATATAAAGTTATGAAGGCGACTATCCAAGAAGGATATGCTTATAGCGTTACTGGGGATGTAACAATAAAAAGGCAAAGTGATAACTCATATTTACTTTGTGCTGATTTCACAAGGTTTAATAAACAAAAAGAAGTTTTATTTGAAGGACGAGCTGAATATCAATGGATTAATGTTCCAGATAAAGGATGGAAGATGAATTATCTTAAAGGAATTGATAGGGGCTCTAATATTGTTTGTGCATTAGATGGTCAAAGCCCGTCTTAATATAAAGGAAAAATTCCTTGATCTAAAACTTAACTTTCAATGAAAGACCAAGTTCACCATAGGGCTTATCAAAATATGATTCCGTTCTTCTATTAAAAGTTATAGACTCAAAACCGATAAGGTTATTTTTATAATAATCAGCAAAAAGAAGAAGATTTATATATTTAAATTCACGTTCTAGTCCAACTCGGAGCTTAAGATTCGTCTTGGGCTTTAGCTCGTATTCCTCATAATCTTTTAAGTCTATTGCCACAATATCTAATTCAGAAATTAAATTAAGATTTTTGTTCAAATTAAAACTCTGCGTAACTTGAAAACTCAATTGATTTGAATACCATGGTGTTCTTTGAGGAAGGGCTTTAAATCCACTTTCTAAAATATTTCCTAATGAATTTCCATTTAGGTTTATATTTAAAAAAAGAGGCGATGTTATATCCTCTAATGGTGTCATCCAATCATAATTATATTTGGTTTGTTCCAAACCAAATGAAATTGAATTAACCCACGAGCCCTTTAATTGTCTTCTATAATTTATAGATTTAATTGAATTAAAACCACTAATTTTAATAACATTATCATTGAGTTGATCATATTTAGGTTTTGTAGAACTTACTTGAAAATTTGCTTGATTGCATGAACCCAAAGTAGTGGATGCAAAAGTAATACAATTAAAAAATTGATTATTTGCGGTTTGTCGTGAAGATGAAAAAGAAAAAGTATCGTTTTCATTATAAATATAGCCAAAAGTTATCGATTTTTTTTCGGCATCAAGCTCAACCATTTTTGGTTCAGAGTTTCTTTCAAGATTTAAATTGAAGTCACTGAAGTATCCTTGAATAAAAAAATTTTTAAAGTTATAACGACCCTCAAAAGCTATCGAATCTTTTTCTTTAAATGATGAAGGTATTTCAGGAAGAAAGTCCCAGCTACTTTGCATAAGTTTTGTTTCTATTTTTAAATAATGGTCATTGCCATTAATTTGAAGACAAGCTAGTAAAAAAAAGCAACTTAATACTAATTCTTTTTTATTCATAGAATTTTTAACAAATCTTTATCTTCTTTTCCAGCTAATTCGGTTTGGATAGTATCTATCTAGTATAGTAACCTTGAATCTGGATCTTGATATTATTTGATCATTTGAAGGACTAGAAATATCTATAAAAATATCATGCGCCCAATCAAAATGTGTATCCTCAACAGCTGTAAAAGTTACACATGACTGAGTGTCACCTACAGCAAAATTGACTGTTGTATCTGATAGAGTAAAGTCATCTGCAAATCCTCCTTTCCCTGGCCTATCTCTTTGTGTAAAGCTTAAATCAAAACTAGTTTGAACCAAATTAGCCTCAGCTGGCCTAGTAAAACATATATTAGTATCGCTTCCCTCATCAACAATATAATCATCAACATTAATAGGATATATCGGGTTCGTCGCAGTCTTAAATGTTCCAGTTATATACTTAACAATATTTCTATCAAATCCTATTATTGAGTTTCCTCCTGAGCCTAGATCTAATTTGAGAGTATAAACACCATCATCTACAAAGAAAGATTGAATATCGGCAATATTGTTTGAAACGCTGCTTATTAGATTTAATAACTTTAGATCCAAGCTAGCAGGTTTCGGTATAAAGCTATTTTCTATATCACTTTCACTCACATCAGTTAAAGATATTCTATCCACTTCAGAATTAGTTACTTGCGTTGATATAGTTGTACCATTTTGAGTATAGCTTGCTGTAATAACTGTAGAGGCTGGTATTTCCCATATCTGGGTTGCATTAGAACCTATGTCTGAGCCTGTTTCTGATGAGCTTACGCTGAGATTAAATTCAATTAAAAAATACCCCTCACCAGAGTCTACTACAGTATTATTACCTTCATATAAATATAGTTTTACTGGAACTGTTTTTGAAATTGAACTGTCTGGGTTAAACCAAATCTTTGCAAAAACCGGATTTCCATTTATCCCATTAGCTATAAAGTCTTTTATATTTGTTAAGTTTAATGAACCAGCATATGAATAATCTAAAGTCGAGCTTGTTTTATCAAATGTTGGTGTTACTCTAATTTTAAGCTCAGTATTACCAACATAGTCACTTATCTCAATATATGAATTTGCTATTCTTCCTATAATGGAAGAATTGGTTGGCGCGCTAGATCCATAAACATCTGAATTAAAAGTTGAGTTAGAAACAAGCTTATTATAAAAAGAATCTCTTGCAGCTTGCCCATAGATTCTTACATCTGCATTAGATAGATCTTCAAACATATCATTTCTTGGATTGGTTCCAGCTTCAAATCTAGCTACTTCAGAATTATTATCGTGATATACAAAATATATGTAATCATCACCAGTGAACAGATTTCTTATTGAATCCAGATCTTTGTACATCCTTGGAAGAGTTGCTATATCTTGGACTACAGCTTCAGGATTTATAGTTACTGTATCTCCAGATATAAAATCATATGGAAGATTTGAGGAGATACCAGATTTTAAAATATCAAATACATAGTATCTTGCTTCCAGGCTATTGCTATTGCTGGAATACATAGTCGTAGCCCTTAATACAGGAGTGTAATAATGTCTTACATTTTCACAATCAGCTTTTTCAAAACCCTGCGAATATGTATCGTAGGTTATCTCAATCACAGTATTTGAAACTGATGAGTTTCTAAAAGAAATAGCCTCCATTTTTTGACACTCTCTATTTCTATTTCCTGCTGTCTGCCAATTTGAAGAGTTATTTCTCCATGCATGGCTGTTTTGTGCACTTACATTTAAAGAACCTGCATCAATTCCAAGACTGGTAAAGTCTATATCGTCATCTTTTAAAAAATTAGAAATTTTTTGATATGAAGTAGATGTGTTTGAAATATTTTGAAGAGTTAGGCTTGAAAGATCACATAAAGCTGTATCGTTTTCTGAGCAATCTGCTCTAGACAATTTTCCGTCATTAGAAATCAAAGCACCACTTGCTTCGATAGACTCTGAGCGATACCAACCCGCAGCATTGGGCTCAGTTTGATAAATACTATAAAAATTTAATGGAAGTTGATTATAACTATTTCCCCCAAATATTATTGCTAAAGCATCTTCAGATAATGCAACATTAGCCACGATATTCTTATTAAATATAGATGATAAAGACGACGAAATTTCAGTATCAATAATTTTTAGATAAGGGAAAAGCTTAGCTATATTCTGTGCAGCTGTTTCGTTAACCACTTCTCCAGGGTTTACCACGAAATCGGATAGCAGTTCATCATAAGTAACATTAAAGTTATTTTCTATTGCTGATCTTAAATTATTTATTTCTTGTGTTACCGCAGCTGAAATTGTATCTCCTTCTGTCTGACAGCCTTGGGCAACACTAAGGCTGCTTGATTGATTAGCGGTTGCATCAATAATTGCTTGTTCAAATAAAGTGGTAAAGGGAGATATCACTATAGTATTGGTGCCCGCATCACTTATTGAAGGAAGTATCATTTGATATGCTTCGGTTACTCCCCCAAGAGTTGAATCTACTGCGCCAACAGGAACGTTTGCAACTATTGGTCTCTTGCTAAGACATGCATTCAAATTCGCATCATTTGTTTCAATAACAAAAGAGCCATCTGTATTTGAAACCGCAGTATATTCACCAGAGTCCTGTTGAAAATTATAGTTTTGGTCAATAAAAATATTTGCACTAGAAATATATCCATCTATTACATAACCATAGAACGCTGTATCAGACTCTTCAGGTACGATTCTTACGAGTACTGAATCTTCAGCAGTTGAGCCGTCAGAACCTGAACATGTTACCCCATAGGTTTTAACTCCAGCTTCTGACCCTAAAATAGTTTTAGATCCCGAAAGACCAATAGAGTCATTCCAATCACCAGAAGCTGAACATGAAACTGCATTGGTTGAACCCCATGAAATAGTAAAAGAAGTATTTATAACAATAGAACTCATTGAGGTTTCAATTGAGACAGAAGGAGCTGGTGGACTAGTAATTTCAACGCTTACGCTGTCAGTTGCTGTATTACCTCCACCAGAGCAACTTATATTATAAGTTTTAGTTCCAAGCGAAGACTCAGTGATGGCAACACTTCCTGAAGTTCCAATTGTATTTGACCAATCTCCAGAAGCGCTACATGAACTCGCATTGGTTGAAGACCAAGTTAAGGTAAATTCATTATTTATTTCAACGCTAGTTGCGCTTGACGATAATTGAACTGTTGGCAAGGGAAGGGCTATTACTGGATCATCAGAAGACCCTCCGCCCCCTCCGCAAGAAACAACAAAAAGCGGTATCAGAAGAAAGTTTAAAAATTTTGTATATGATTGATTAAAAAACATAATTATTCACTCACTATACAATAGATCTTGTAAATGTAGTATTTTGGTAATGATTGCAAATCATTTAAGAAAATTAATAAAAAGTTATAATCCTGGTAATGATTATTAAAAAAATTATTTTTATTCTATGTATATGTATTTCAAATTCAGTCTATGCGAAAGAATATATAATCGGATTTGGTTCATGTATTGATCAAAAACTTCCTCAGCCTATATGGAAAGCTATTGAGGATAAAAATATAGATGCATTTATGTTTCTGGGAGACAATGTTTACGGCGATGATCCTAGTGGTGACCTAAATAAACTAAAAAATAGCTACATAAGCCAATCTACAAAACTACCTCAATGGCTAAATCAAAAAAAAGTAATTAGTATCTGGGATGATCATGATTATGGAAAAAATGATGGGGGAGGAGACTATAAGAATAAAAAAGGGTCTCAAAGATTATTTTTGGATTTTTGGAAAATTCCAGAGAATGACATTAGGCATAAAAGAGAGGGGCTTTATTTCAATGAGATAATAGATATAGATGCCTTTAAGGTAAATCTTATAGTTCTAGATACAAGATATTTTCGATCAAAACTAACCTCAGGCAATTCACCATATACTTCATCAGATAATCCAAATACAACTATTCTTGGAAATGAACAATGGACCTGGTTTGAACAAGTTTTAAATCAAGACTCTGATTTGATATTGGTTTTATCATCAATACAAATTTTAGCAACAGAGCATGTTTTTGAAAGATGGGATTTATTCCCACACGAAAGATTAAGAATGATTAATTTATTAAATTCTAAAAAGACTAAGAGCTTAATAATAAGCGGAGATAGACATAAAGGAGGTTTGTACAAAAAAGGATCTTTGGTTGAACTTACATCTTCTTCATTAAATAAGCCAACTTCTGCTGCAAGAATCAGTAGGAATCTTTCAATTGTTCCAAATGCTATAAAGAAACAGTTAATTGAGGATGATAAATTATTACAAAATCAGATATATAATTTTGAAAATTTTGGTTTGATTAAAATTAATGCCGAAAATAAACAGATTGAAATATCACTTAACGATTTAAATGGTAATGAAATATTTGTTGATGTTCTGTAATTTATAAAATGAAGTAAAAATGAGTAATTTAAAACCATACAATAGATTAGAAAATCCATACAATAAACTGAGTTTTTTTAAATTTTTGCTTTTATCTACAGCCATGATTTTATTTTTTCCATGGTCTATATTATTTTGTTTGATATTTTTGGGGGTTGAACAAACAAAACTAATATTTTTAGCCTTAGTAGAGGATTTAGCAAAAACTATCTTGGGTGCATTGATAGCACTTATTGTTGTTATATTGATAATTATTGGATCTGTTAAATATTTTTTCATAATGTGGAATCAACCCGAACCTGAGGAGCCCAAGAAAGTAAATTCTCATGGCTACGAGATAATCTTAAGAGTAAATGATATGAATCAAAGCAGAAAACTTATAGATATTTCTGATTACATATCTTGATTTCATAACAATACATTAACAAACATATACTAAAGTCAAAGTCTAAAAATTTATTATTTAAATGGTAATACTTTTATTAACGATATTTGACAATCGTTATAGTCTTTCTCATTTAAGTAATTTGTTTCATTTGTTGTCATTTTTGCAAGTTCTTTCGGAGAATATCTATCAATAAGCTTATCCGCAGTACATGAGCAAAAGTTTTCAATAAGATAAAAGGATTCAGAACTTATTAAAGATCGAAGTGCCTTATCGTGATCTGTTAAATCGCCTCTCTCAATCTGATTATTTAGCTCTACAAAATCTATTTTTGACCTAATACTAGCAGCACATGAGTTTGTATAAGAATTTTTAAAACCTTCATCAAAACCCTCATCAAAGGCTTGAGTAAAATCTTCAATCAAATCAGAACAACCGACTAGAAGCAAAATTACAAATATTAGTTGGTATCTTTTCATAATTAAATTATATTATTTAACTCCTAAAAACTATGCAATCATATCTATATTTATCGTATTCAGATTGATAAGAAAAATAAAGTTACAAGTTTTTTAACTATTATCTTAATATTTAATGTAAGATGCATTTTTTAATTAAGGATATTTAATGAATATATACGTAGGTAACATATCTTGGGGCTTAAGCGATCAAGATCTAGAAAATGTTTTTGCAGAGTACGGTACTGTAACTTCAGCAAAAATTATCACTGACAGAATGACTAACCGATCTAGAGGTTTTGGTTTTGTTGAAATGAGCGATGGCGGTGAAGCTGCTATCGAAGCATTAAACGGAACTGAGGTTGACGGAAGAGAATTAGTTGTAAACGAGTCAAGACCAAAAGATAAAAGCTAACTCAAACTTTCCAAAGCTTCTACCATTTTTTCCTGTACTTTTTGTACAGCTTTAAATGGTCTGATCATAACTTTAAAGTTTGATATCTTTCCATCTTCATTCCATTCGATCATATCAACACCGTTGACTGATATGTCGTCGATATAAGTCTCGAATTCCAATACAGAATTCATACCATCATGAATCTCTTTTGTGTAATTAAACTTTTCCATATTAAAGGATTGCCCAGCAGCATGAAGATACATCATAGTAATTTCTTTACCCTCCATTGGTGTGAATACAACTGGCGATGAAAATACGGCACCTTCTGCAATAAGATTACCTAGCAAATCCAAGTCATCGCTATTTACTACCTCATGCCATTTATGAATAAGATTTTTTGCTTGAGCCATATTTTTTAGTTAAAGTTTATCGATATATTTAAAATATAGTAGTATCTTATCTAGACAATGGTAAATTATGAAGAACTTTATGAAGGAAATTAATGAGTGATAATCAGAAAATAGAAAATTGTGTTAATTTATATTATGAAGGATGTTGCGAATCAGATCCTGTAAAAATTAAGCAAGCATTCGATGAGAATGCCATGATAAGCGGATATTTACCAGATGGCTTACATGAAATGAATTTAGACGAATTTGCAGGATTTGTTGAAGCACAACAACCCTCACCAAAAGAAAAGGGTGATAAACCTTTTTTAGAGATTCTCTCTTGTGAGATAACTGGTGATACTGCTTTAGTTAAAATAAGAGAGGCATACTTGGGGATGGTATTTATTGATTCATTCTCTTTTTTAAGAAAAGATGATACATGGAGGATATATACGAAATTATTTCATGTTGAATCATAAATATCATTATTAATTAAACTAGGAGTAAATATGATTAATAAAAAAACTTTAGCAGGCATATTTGCCTTGCTTCTATTTGTTGGCTGTTCAATGGATGATTCTTCTAACGAAGACTCATCTTCAATTCAGACCGAACAAGATTCATCTTCCATTCCCACAGTTCGTTATAACGAATTTATGGCATGCGAATTTGGTGATGATATGAGTTCAGACAACTTAACTGTGATGATTTCTGAATGGCAAGAACTTTTGACATCTGATGAGCTTGTTGGCGCTTGGGGATATTCGCCTGCTTCAGATCAAAATGCTTGGGGAGAAGTAGGCTGGTGGGAGCTTGAATGGACTTCAAAAGAAGCCGCAGATGCCGCATGGGCTGAATGGGAATCAAATGAAGCTGCTATGGCATGGACTGAAAAGCATGCTGGTGTTATGCAGTGTGATGGCCCAGGAAGATATAAATTTGATGGAATATTTCCAATTTCATTTGAAACATACGGAGAAAAAAATCCTAATGGATATTTTTATAGCGAGTTTCATGGTTGCAAATATAACGAAGGGTCAAGTCGAGAGGATGCAGAAGCTTTTGTAGAAGGCTTTAATAATGCAGTTGAAGAAGCTGATTATTCTGAGACGGGATATCATTATGGAAATTATTTTGCTCATGATACTTCAACAGTGAATCCTGAAGGCGAGGGTGCTGACTTTCTATGGGCGAACTTTACTAAAAGTAAGGAAATGAATGATAAAGCCAATGCTGCATTTGAGGCGGAAGTAAGGGAAAAAATGTTTCCTTTATTTAGTGAATTTGCTTCATGTGGAGAAAATCCAGATGTTTATCATGGATGGACTCTATATGATGGAGATGACAAAGACTTCATGCCTACATTTCCTGCTCAAGAGTAGACTATTCTATAATCTATAAATGAAGCTGTCATTGACAGCTTCATTTGTGTTAAATTATCCAAAATTTTAAAAATTTATGATTATCGGCCTACCAACAGAAGTTAAAAACAATGAAAATAGGGTTGGACTTACTCCTGATTCTGTAAAGCATTTATGTAATATTGGTAATGAAATTTTAGTTCAAGATGGGGCCGGAAAAAATATAGGATTTACAAACGATTTATACATTAATGCTGGAGCTAAAATATTAAAGAGTGCTGAAGAAGTTTATAAGTCCTCTGAAATGATCGTAAAAGTCAAAGAACCAATTCCAGATGAATATAAGTTTCTAAGAAGTGATTTAACTTTGTTTACTTATCTTCATCTTGCTGGAGATCCTGTAAATGCAAAAAAAATTATTGATACTGGTGTTACAGGAATAGCATACGAAACCGTAACCGCCCCAGATGGCTCAATGCCGCTTTTGGCACCAATGAGCACAATCGCAGGACAACTAGCCTTTACAGTGGGCTCTTATCATCTTTTAAAATTTAATAAGGGCAAAGGAGTTATGATTGGCCATTTAGAAAATATTGAACCTAGAACTGTGACAGTAATAGGGGCAGGAGTTGCTGGAACTCAGTCAATATTAAAGGCTGTTGAAAACAAAGCATTTGTTCAAGTTGTTGATCGATCTGATAAAAGACTGAATGAATTAAAATCAGAACTTGGAGATGAAAATATTAGCTATATTCTTTCCACTGATGACTCAATAAGAGAGACAATAAGTAAATCAGATCTAGTCATAGGCAGTGTCTATGTAGTTGGCAAAGAGGCACCGAAGGTTATTACAAAAGAAATGTTATCTTTAATGAGTCCAGGAACTGTTATGGTTGATGTTTCAATAGATCAGGGAGGATGTTTTGAAACTAGCAAACCTACTACTCATGATGATCCAACCTTTATAAAAGATGATATTGTTCATTATTGTGTCACAAATATGCCTGGTGCAGTTCCTCTAACCGCAACACAAGCTCTAAATAAAGTAACACTGCCTTACATTGAAAATCTTGCAAATAAAGGAATCGCAAATGCTCTTGAAGAAGATGAGCATTTAAGAAATGGATTAAATATAAAAGATGGTTTTATTACTCATCCAGGAGTAAAAGAAGCACTTAGTTCATAAATAAAAGGAGAAAAAAATGGAAAAAGTTTTAGTTACTGGCGCAACTGGTTATATTGGTCTTCATTGTATTCATCAGCTTTTGAATCAAGGATATGCTGTCAATGGCTCAATCAGATCACCAGAAAGAAAAGATGAGATATTTGAAGCACTAAAAAATCATAATACACCCACAGATAATCTAAAATTATTTACATTTAATTTATCAGAAGATGACGGGTGGGATGAAGGAATGGAAGGTTGCGATTATGTTCTTCATGTAGCTTCACCAATTGCTCTAGAAAGTCAAAGCGAAGATTTTTTTGTAAAACCAGCAGTTGCTGGCGTTAAAAGAGCATTAAAATTTGCAAAAAAACATAATGTTAAAAAAGTTGTTTTAACATCTTCTGTTGCTGCAATTTTCCATGGCATGGAACTCAAAGAATATTATGATGAGACCGATTGGTCAGATCCTGAAAATCCTTCGATAGATCATTACTCGAAAAGTAAAACTTTAGCTGAGAGAGCTGCATGGGATTTTATTGAAAGTGAGGGTAATCCGTTTGAATTTACTGTAATAAATCCAGCCTTAGTTATTGGCCCTACATTATCTGGAGATTTAGGTGAATCAAATAAAGCTATTCAAATGGTTGCAACGGGAAAAATGCCAGTAGCAGTCCCACTTCAATTTGGCTATGTAGATGTAAGAGATGTTGCTGCAGCTCATATCTTGGCTATGCAAAATCCGTCAAGCAACGGAGAAAGATTTGCTTTAGCTGAAAAAGATCTATGGTATAAAGATGTCTCAAAACTTCTTAGAGAAAATGGATTTGATAAAGCGCCCAAAATTAGTGTTCCAACATGGGCAGCAAAAATAATTGCAAATTTTAGTAAAGAATTAAAATTAGCGCTTCCTTATCTTGGAAGAGTGCGTAGCGTTAAAAATACATCTAAAGCAAAAGATATCTTAGGATGGAATCCAAGACCTGCTGAAGAATCAATTCTTGAACTAGCTAATCAAATTAAAGAAATGGGTCTAATTAAATAATTCCTGGAATAATTGCTTTTCTGTTTTTAGGATAATTCTCAAATTTTGATAGATACCATCTATGATGAGCTAATGCTCTTGGGAAAAGATTTGCAATCACCCAAATCAAAAATACAACACCAGATATACTCGAAGTTAAGATAGCCCAGCCAATCCATTCAATAATTTCTCCAAAATAATTAGGAGCTGATAGATGTTTATACAAAAATGAATTTGGAAGGTGGTAGCCAGGACCTTTTCTCTTTTTTAATGCAATCATAATATAGTCAGATCTGATATTTATAAACATTCCTAATAGAAAAAATCCTAAGCCAATTAAAAATGGGGTACTTGAAAGCCATTCATTGGAATATTGGGTGTAATAAAAAATACCAATCGCTTGAATAGTTACATTTATAATATTAAAAAAGAAAGCCGATGCTGCTATAGAAATTGGCATGTTTGGGTTTGTGATCTGAATCACTAAAGGATAAATAAATGTTCGGTGAATATAATGAGTCAACCACAGTAATAAAAAAACCTGATGCACTAACTGTAGCTGATCTTTAACTATCAACCCAAAAGCAATCATTAGAATTACACATGGTGACTCCATTATCACCCATGCTATCCTTGCAGGGATAACAATTCCCCAACCTTTTTTAATATGTCTTCCATATGGCGCATTATCAAAGAATAAATATATAAATGTTCCAACAGCAATAACTACCCAAATTGTTATTAAGATATAAAATGTATTCATATAAAGTTTTTAAACTAAGTTTACAGTTTTGATTCTAAATCATAAACTTGTTATAAGGATTTTTTATGGGGGATTCAATTATGAAAAAATACGACTTTATAATATTAGGGGCAGGTTCAGCAGGATGTGTTCTTGCAAATAGAATCAGTGAAAATCCTGAAGTGAGCGTTTGTTTAATTGAAGCAGGTTCCAAAGACAATGATCCAAGATTGCATATCCCAATTGGTTTTGCTTTCTTAGGAGATAAAAGTAAATATAGTTGGGCCTACAACACTGAACCACAAAAAGAATTTGAAAAAGTTGCAGTTACTCAGCCAGAAACAGCTGTAGTTGATTCTACAGGAGGTGTTCATCATGTTGAGTCTGAAAAAATGGAGCATAGAAGGGGCTATCAACCAAGAGGTAAAACCCTTGGAGGTTCAAGCGCTATTAACGCAATGTTGTATGTGAGAGGACATAAATGGGATTATGATCATTGGGCAGAACTTGGCAATAATGGATGGTCTTACTCTGACGTTCTGCCTTATTTTAAAAAAGCAGAACATAATGAAATGTTTGATGATGAGTTCCATGGTCAAAATGGACCATTAAATGTTTCTAAAATAAGACATGAAAATACACCAACAAAAGACTTTGTAGAAACAGCAGCAAAAATACACGGTTATAACGAAGACTTTAATGGGTCTGATCAAGAGGGTATTGGCTTTTATCAAACAACTCAAAAAAATGGAAAAAGATGTAGTGCGGCTAAAGCATACTTAGTCCCAGCCCTTAAAAGAGAAAATTTAACAGTAATGACCGATACCAATGTTAATAAAATTATTATTGAAAATAAAAAAGCTGTTGGGGTAGAGTGTATCGATGACAAAGGTAACTCCTTTTTGATTCACTCTAAAAAAGAAGTTCTTCTTTCGTCTGGTGCATTTGGTTCACCACAAATTCTTCTTAGATCTGGAATAGGACCAATTGAAGAGATATCAAAACATGGTATTGAGCAGCAACATGAACTTCCAGGAGTAGGTAAGAACTTACAAGATCATATTGATTATTTATCTGTGCATAAATATAACTCAATAGAGCTTATTGGCTTTTCACTGAAATCTATTTTTTATAAATTCCCACTTGAAATAATAAAATATGTTTTTGCAAAAGTTGGCATGTTCACATCTACTGTTGCTGAGGCTGGGGGTTTTATCAAATCTCGAGATGACATGAGAATTCCTGATCTTCAATTGCATTTTGCTCCAGCTATGGTTATTGATCATGGAAGAACTTCTGTCTGGGGTCATGGGTTAAGTTGTCATGTATGCCTTCTTAGACCGAAATCAAGAGGCGAGGTTACATTGAATTCTGCAGATCCATTTGAGGACCCTAAAATCGACCCTAAATTTTTATCTCATCCAGATGATATGAAAGATATGATAGCTGGCTATAAAAAAATGATGAAAATTCTAAACACTGGATCTGTTTCTAAATATACTAGTGGTCACGTTCAAAGACCTGTTGATCTTGATGATGACAAAGATATAGAACAAGCAATAAGAGAAGATGCAGATACCGTCTATCATCCTGTTGGTACATGCAAAATGGGAAGCGACGAAATGTCTGTGGTAAATGATTCTCTTAAAGTTCATGGTATTAATGGATTAAGGGTTGTAGATGCATCTATCATGCCCACACTAATCGGTGGGAACACCAATGCACCAACAATTATGATTGGTGAAAAGGCTGCGGATATTATTATCAAAGATTGGTCATAGAAAATGAAAAAACTTTTATCTCTTTTTATTATTTTCAATATATATTTACATGCTAATAACGAAATAGTTATTGATGTAAGGACTCCTCAAGAGTTTCAATTAGGTCATATTAAAGATTCAATAAATATTGAGTGGCAAGATATAGAAAAAGTTAAAAACATGGCAACGAAAGAACAAAAAATTTATTTATATTGTAGAAGTGGAAATAGATCACAAAAGGCAACAGACATCTTGATAAAGCTTGGTTATGTGGATGTAGAAAATCTTGGAAGCATTTCTGATGCAGCTAATTTTCTAAATGCAAATGTCGTCAAACACGACATTCAATGAAAAATTTTTTTAGTTTTCTATCAAGATTTTCTAATAAAAAGATTATATCTTTTGATGGAGGTGGTGTAAGAACCATTGCATCAATTGTCTTCTTAAAAAAACTTGAAGCTGAAAGTGGAAAAAAAGTAGCAGATATTTTTGATATGTTCATTGGGACAAGTGCAGGTGCTTTTAATGCTGCATGCTTTGCCTATGGAGCCTTTACTGCCGATAAGGTAAAAAGATATTGGTCTAAGAGTTATTTAGATAGAATAATGAAAAATTCTTTTTTTTGGGACAAGGCATCACTTATTCAGGCAAGACCTCGATACGAGAGCGAAGGAAGAATTGGAGTTTTAAATGAAATTTTTGGTAAAAGTACTCTAAAAGACTCGACGAAACCTTTTCTATCATTTGCATATGACATTGAAAAAAGAGAGCATGCAGTTTTTGATTCATTAAATACTCCTGATATTTCATTTATTGATGCAATCGCATCATCAAGCGCAGCACCAATGTACTTTCCAACATATCAAATGCAAGACAACTCATGGATGGTTGATGGAAGTATTGTTACCAATAATCCCACCTTAATTGGTTATACTTTTGCAAAAAAAATACTTGAAACAGAAAATATAAAAGTTTTCAGTATTGGGTCAGGTCAAAACAAAAATAAAATTAACGGTCCAGGCTCCACTAAATGGGGGGGCGTGGGTTGGTTAAGAAATGACATTATGGGCATGTTGTTAGATTCTGAGATCCACAACGATATTTCAAAAGATTTCTTGAGAGAAAATTATTTTAGAGTTAACTCATCACGAGGAGAAATAAACAGGAATCTAGACGATGACTCTGATGAGAATCTTGAAAAAATCCATCTTATGGGCATGGACTGGTGGTCAAAATTTGGTGATGAAGCTTTAAAGTTCATAGAAGACTAGACATAACCTTTATATCTAAATTAGATATAAACTTGACATCAATTCCTCAAAAAAGTTTAATACCTAACATCAAAAATACTTTTTTAACCTAGGGGGTTAATCGTGAACAGATATTTATTATCATTACTACTTTTATTACCTTTTACAACTGTTATTTACGCTCAGGATTCTGAGGATGAAGAAGTTGAAGAGATTGTTGTTACAGGCATAAAGTCAAGTTTAGTTGACGCTATCGAAATAAAAAGAAATAACATCGGCGTAACTGAAATTATAACTGCTGAAGATGTTGGCAAATTTCCAGATGGAAATATTGCTGAAGCCTTAGCAAGAGTTTCAGGTATTGCAATTGATAGAAGCAATATCGAAGGAAAGGAGGTATCTGTAAGGGGTATGGGTGCTCAATATAATATGGTGACTTTAAATGGAAGAGTGATGCCAGTTGCTCCTGGTAACTATGATGGCGGCAGAGCCTATGACTTTGGAGCAATATCTTCGCATGGAATATCTAGAGTTGAAGTTTATAAATCTCAAAATCCTTCATTACCATCTGGCGGTCTAGGGGCAACAATTAATATGGTTACTGCAAAACCATTGGAAGCAGATAATGGCGGAGCATTATCAGTCTTACTAATGACAGATTCTACAAATGTGAACGGAGATGATGTCACACCAGAACTTGAGTTTATCCATAGTTATAACTCTAGTTATCAGGGAATGGATTGGGGTGTCTCAATTTCTGGATCCTATCATGATAGAAGCAATAGAGAAGAAACTACAAATGAAATGAAATGGCTTCCTAGTAATCTTCAAGTGCCTACTTTTGGCCCAAACGTTACTGATAATAGCGGTGGTAGTGTTAATTACAGGCCTCAAGGATTTTTCGTTGGTTACAAAGATAATCAACGTGAAAGAAAGAATCTAGCTGCCTCATTTCAATTATCTAATCAAACTACAACAGTAACAATTGATGGTGTGTATTCAGGTGTTGATTTTCAGTCATCAGGTAATAGGGTAGGATCAGGACTTGATATTGCTTACAGCGTTCCTTATGGAGCAGGTATTGGTATAGACAATGTTAATATTGATTCAAATGGTGTTGTAAATCAATTTGACATAGTTGGATCTGGAACAAACTTGACTCAATTCGTTGATTGGAGCTCAGAGAAAACAGCAAACAGATCCATTGGTCTTAATGTCGAATGGGCTGGTTCAGACAGCTTAACGCTAGAATTTGACTATCATAATTCAACAGCTATAAATTCTGGTGGCGCCAATGATATGGGATTTGCTAACGGATCATGGTCTGGATATGGTGATGGACAAAGTTTTGATAATGGAAATCCTTATAACCAATGGGCCGAACTTACTAATTTAAGATTTATTGCTAATAATACTATTCCTGACTGGATCCCAACAACAAGTGTTGGTTTTCAGGGGTTTCCAAGAACTGTAAGAGATTTAGAGGGAGTTGATATGACATCAACAACCGCTCATTTAAGATACAACAACAAGGAAAGTAATCTCACCCAATACCAAATTAAAGGTGACTGGCAGAACATTAATGGATTTTTATCAGACAAACTGGTATCAGTTCAATTTGGACTTTCATCAATCGATCAAAAGTTTGACAGAACCTTAAGGTCAAATACATTATTTGCACCCATACAAGATGGCGCTGCACCAGGCTCATTAATATGGGGTCCAAATTTTTGGAACGATGATGCGTTTACACTTACCAGTTTAGCTGGTTTATTGGGTGATTCATCTGATGGTTTAAGCGTACCATACTATATGCATATTGATTTTGACGATGCTGTAGCAGGATATTCTCAAGGATATTGGGTAAATTCTCCAACATGGAATTGTTCTGAAGGATTCCCAAATTGTTATGGCTCTCCACAAGATGTAGCTACAGTTAAAGAATCAACAGATTCAGCATATATACAATTAAACTTTGAAGGCGAATATAACATGATGCCTTGGAAGTTAGTAACTTCTTTGAGATATGAGGAATTAATGCTAAATGCTCCTCAAAACTATAATATCCCAACAGGTACTTTCATAGGTACTTATGGATGGGGAGATGGACCTTATTTTATTTTTGGACCAACTCAAAACGGAGAAATGCCGCTAAGAAATGTTTCAGGCTCATATAGTTCTAAATCTGAAATGGTTCTACCAAGCTTTGCATTTAGTATTGCTCCTTCTGAAAATACAGTCTTAAGATTAAGTGCGGGTAAAACAATTGCTAGATCAGGCCTAGAAAAATTTTCACCAAATGTTGTTTTTCCTCAGTTTCTTAGCATGAACAATCCAGTACATGTTAATACATCTGGTAATCCTGATTTAGAACCCTTGGTTAGTAATAATATTGATTTAGCTTTTGAATATTATTATGCAGAGGGTAGCTATGCTGCTGTTAATATTTTCCAGAAAGACTTAAAAGACTTTCCTGGCAATTCAACATCAAGAGTTACTTATGATGGCTTGTATGATGTTAGATATGGAGTCAATGGTGCTGGACCAGCTGACACATCAACAGTTGTTTTAAATTGGCCTAATTATCAAACTATAGATCAAGTTGCTTTTGGAAGTATGGATTGGTGGCAAACATTAATGAAAATTTATCATGCAACCGTTCCTGGGACATCATGTACTTTAGATCAAAGAACCTGGAGTGACTATTTTTATTATAATAGTACAGAATGTGTGCAAAGCAGCCCATCAATTAATCCATTAATGCAGTTTGATGTTAACAGACCTGAAAATATTTATTCAGGTAAGCTTGATGGAGTTGAGATAGCGCTTCAGCATTTCTTTGTTAATACTAATTTCGGCTTCATCTTTAATTATACTTTCATTAATGGAGATACAGAGGCATCACCAACTGCTGTAAGAAATGAATCCTTTGAATTGGCTGGATTTGGAGATTCAGGAAACCTATCTGTTTTCTATGAGGATGAAAAATTCTCTGCAAGACTCTCTAATAATTACAGAGCTGAAACATATGTTGGATTTGATGAGTACAATCCTTTATGGGTTGAGGCAAGATCTCAAGTAGACTTCAGCGCATCATACAGAGTTAATGATGATGTTAGCCTTTTTGTGGAAGGGTTAAACATAACTGACTCTGAAGTGCGTTTATATGCAAGATATGACAATATGTTATTCCTAGCACAAAATCATGGACCTGTTTACAAGGCTGGTTTTAGAGTTAAATTCTAATCTAATTTAGTTAATTAAAAGAGGGTTTTTTAGCCCTCTTTTTTTTCATTAAGATATAATTTATGTGTGACAAATTTTAGATTATTTATTGTTTTAATTTTTATTGCATCCTGTGGAGGCGGAGGAGGTGGTGGAAGTGCACCACCAGTTCCATTTGCAATAACTTTAGCCTCAAGTAGCTCTATTTCAATTGATGAGGATACAACTTACACAGGAAATGTAACTGCAACTGCTAACGAGCCAGTGACACTTCAATACGAACTAACCTCAACAACAACTAATGGTGTTTTAACATTTTCAGAAACGGGCGCGATTACTTACAGCCCTAATGAGAACTTTAATGGTCAAGATCAGTTCTCATACTCTGTTACGGCCGTGGAAAAAAGTGTAACCAGAAACAGCACGGTGACAATAACAATTAATCCAGTAAATGACTTGCCAACAATATCCTTGGATTCGAAACTAGATCTAGACAAAAATCATTTAATTTTTAATCCTAATCCAAGTTTTTCAGTTACATTTTCCGATATTGACAATAGTGATGCAGATTTAAACTTTAGTGCAACAGTGAATGATGAATCGGTCCCAACAACATTCACATCAACTGGAGATGGAAAGGGAGATGTTGTCTTGGACTTATCTTTATTGTCTAAAGCGGGTTTGTTTGATGCCGAAATAATTGTTTCTGATGGTATTGATTCAGATATAGATTTTTTTACCACATGGTTTATTTCTAATAAACAAATAGTTACAGTTGCACAAGACGATGACAAGAGTGATGGATTTGATTCAGGAACAACAACTAATAAAGATTATTATGTTTATTATCTTGTAGGAGGTGGTAATACTTTCGGTAGAACAGATTATCTATTTGTTGCTGATTCTCTAAAAGCAGATCCTAATGATGGCTCAATCCCAGATTTAGAAAGCTTTAGAGAGGCTTTATTAAAATCTATTAATGCATTAAATGATTCTGATGCTTCAGAGTTTTTTTCAGGATATTTTGATATTGTTGTTGCTGAGCCAGTAAGCCCAGATGGCACCTCTTTAGCATCTATTGAAACTGGATGTTATGACTGGGACGAGGATGTTTATTGTATCGGTTCAGGCGATATTAATGACTCAGTATTTGATGATCTCTTTTCAGAGCATGATCTAGTCTCAGTCTTAACTATGATTGATGGAAGAGGTGTTAATTTAGGTAATACAAATATTCAAGAAATTAAACCTAGGACAGAGTACACACTCATGCATGAACTTGGACATGCTCATGGTGAGATGGGAGATGAATATATAACAACAGACGATAGAGATGTAAGTCAATGGGCTGACAGAAATGTAAATACAACCACACAGTCAGATCCCTCGCTTGTTAAATGGAAACATCATATTAATGATTTAATGAATGTTCCTGGAAAAGATTTTAAGGTTTGTTATAACTATGCAGATGGTACTATTTTTGATGATGGAGAGGATATAACAACATGTGACTGCTTGTTTAACCTTTATGATGCAGATGGGAATAGAACTGGAAGAAATCCTGAATGCAATAGTGTTGGTCTATTTGAAGGGAATTACTATGGTGAGTTAGATAATTATCGACCCAAGTATTGGACTATCATGGAAGGCGGTATATTAAGTTATGGAGAAGTAAATACTGAGGGTTTTGCTATAGGCTCCATCCATAATCAAGGTTTTGTAGATGGTGATGATGTTGGATTTGTTCAAGATACATCAGGATCTAATTCTGGCTTTGAGATCGATATAGATGTTGTATACGATACATCTAAATTGAAACTGCAATGGTATATAGATGGAGTACTTGATTCTTCAAAAGATAATCAAACTACAATTGTATTTAATAGGCCATCAGATAACAGCGTAAAGGTTTACACATGGCGAGTAGAAGATCTGACGGGGACTGTATCAGCTCCTGATGACGTAACAGATACAGAAGATTTTTATGAGGGACTTTTTAACTCAGATTTTTATTGGTGTGATAGATCCAGTGGCTCATGTCAGTGGGGGTATAATCCAACAGATAGATCACAATATCATTATGGTTACATAAATGGGCCAATGGGTGGAACATGGGGTATTAATTGGGCTAGATGGTAATAAGAATGAAAAAAATAAATCTACTATTATTAATAATATTTACATCTATAACATTTGGAGAACAACCCAACAAGAATTCTCAAATCCAAAAACTTCATGTTAGTCCTAACGAAGATGCATATGTTGCTTCTTTTAGAGCGAGTGCAAATTCATTTATTTTAGAAGAAATAAAAATAAAAAAACCTAAACAAAGACATCTTAAAAAACTTAGATTTATTAATGATGATGACAAGTACGCAATAAAAGTTATTGATAAAAATGGAGTTGAATTAATAGCTATAGGCATAGGCAACCCTTTTTATGCAACATATGAACACATAGGATATGAAGATAGAAAATATATGGGTGGACCTGTTACTTCTGCAGATATTGAGATAGCAATTCCTCTAGAATTTGAGCCTGCTGTATTCATAATTTCTAAGAGAGACAGCGTTGGTAACTTTTCAAATTTACAAGAAATATTACTCCCATAAAACCTAAATTTAATCTTCTTGAAAGCAACACTTTAAAAGAGTATATTAATCAACCAATGCGGTACTAGCTCAGTTGGTAGAGCGTCTGCTTGCCAAGCAGAAGGCCGCCGGTTCGAGACCGGCGTACCGCACCAATGTTTGTTCAGAATATTTATATAATTTTAAATTCTTAACTATGTCTATGATGTATTATTGTTATATACACAAGGAGATATAATTATGAATAAATTTTTCTATAGCTTATTTGCTATTGTTTTAATATCATCAAAATCTATCTTTGCAGCAGGTTATTTAGCAACTTACTCAGTTAAAGTTTCAGATCCTGTTAGCTATGTTAAGGCTTTAGATGGTTTAATGGGGACCAATTGGGGAAAGTCATTTCCTGCAGTCGTTTCGCTTCACCAATATGCATTCAATGGATATGATGATGCTACCCATGTTGTAGTGCTTAATTATGAGGATCCAGCAAGCCTTGGAGCTGGTACAGATTCATTTTCAGATCCAGTATTTCAATCCTTCTTTGCAAAAACATCATCCATAGCTGAACCAGTTGAACAATCATTAAATATGAAGCTTATAAGTGGAGGAAACCAAAATCCTGAAAATAATCAAGTTTATATAATCTACAGGATGAAGATTTCAGATCTCAATGATTATCAAAAACAATATTCTAAACTTATTACAGCACAACAAGAATCTGGAAATATTATTGGAAGTTACGGTCTGCGTCAGCAGGTTGCAGGAAGTGTCAACTATTATTCACATTATGCATATACAAGCGCAGGAAGTATTGCTCAAGCCATGGCATCTAGTGAGATATTATATTCAAGTGATTCCTTCGCTAAATTTTCTAAATCAATCGGTGATGATAGAGAGTTAATGAACATCTCGATACTATCTAATGTGGTTACTTATAATGATAATTGATCAGAAATAAATGTTTTTGAAGGGGGCAAATGCTCCCTTTTTTATTTTAAGCTAATTTATAATAACTAAAATGCATATTTATAAAATTCTATTAGTTTCTCTTATACTTTCATCTTGTGGAGGAGGATCTTCTAGCTCAGATAATCAAATCAATACTCCTATTATTCAACCACCAAATTCAACAAACGAAACATGTACAAACACTCAAGTAACGGATCTTAAAAGATGTGATTTAGTTCATGACAGTATTGAAAGATTTTATTATATTTATGAGCCTGCAAATCTTGATACAAATTCAAGTATACCTGTGCTATTTGCACTTCATGGATATGGTTCTTCAGCTATGACCCACTTCAACTATACAAACTACGAGCCTATAGCTGATACAAATAATTTTATAGTTGTTTATCCTCAAGGTACAACTAGCAACGGATTAAATACTCATTGGAATAATGGAGGCTGGACCTCTAAAAGTACCGCAAAAGATATTGAATTTATTGACACCGTTATAGATTATCTCAAAGAAAAAATTTCTATCGATGAAACTAGAATATATTCTTCTGGTATGTCAAATGGTGGTTATATGAGTTATCACTTGGCATGTAATCTTGATAATACTTTCGCTGCAGTAGTTTCGGTAACTGGATCTATGACTAATGATACTTATGATGACTGTTATCCATCTCATCCTACAGCTGCAATGCAAATTCATGGTATACAAGATACAACTGTTCCATATTTTGGAAGTGGATGGTCAAAAAGCATAGAGGATGTAATTGATTTCTGGGTTACTTATAATTCTTGCAATAATGAACCAGAAAGATTAATTAAGTACTCTAATCAAATGGGGCTAATAAATTTTGATACATATGGTGGCTGCCTAAATAATGTTAATGTTAAATTAATTCTTCATCCTGAAATGGGTCATAATTGGCCATATATTCAAAATTATAATATAGATGCAAGTCAAGAAATTTGGGATTTTGTATCAAAGTATGATTTATATGGCCTCATAAATTAGTTATAAAAAATATACATTTTTCTATCTTAAAAAGATCTTTAGAGTGTTATATTAGTAAATTATTTTAATTTAAGAGGAGATTAATATGAGATTTTTATTAAGTTTAAGCCTGCTTCTAAGCTTTAATGTTTTTTCCGATGATCATGATTCGCAAGAGTCAGAATGGAATGTTGCAGAATATTATGTAAGTGTTTTTAAAGACGGTAAAGACATGGATGATATGATGAGATGGGCTAAAAAATGGAACAGTTGGGCTGACAAGACCGATGATCTTAAAGACTATCGCTCAGCAATGCTTGTGCCTTATTATCATAGTGGCGAGCAACCTCATGATTTTGTTTGGGTTGGTATAAGCCCTAATCCGGAAGCTCATTTTAAAGGTAATGACCATTGGTTTAATAATGGAACAAAACTTTTGGCTGAGTTAAACAAGATTCTTGACCAAGGAAATCAAACTACATACACGTGGCAAAGAGTTGTATCAGAAACACCAAGTGGACAAGCTTCCTATGCAGTTTATTCAGACTGCAAGCTGGGTGAGGGTGTGACTGCTGATGATTTTTACGATGCTTATGTCGCTTACGCTAAAGCTGCAAAAGCTATGGGAGATGTTGCTGGTAGGAAAATGATTTTTCCTCAGTCTGGAGTACCTTCTACATGGGACTACGACTTTGTTCAGCTAGTCTCAACTGAAACAATTGCTGATTATGGAAAAAATTGGACTAATTTTTGGAGTAATGCTTCAGCTGAAAGTATGCCTGAATTAAAAGCATTAAATGATTTAGGTGGCTCATGCGAAAATGAAAGAACATATGGTATCGTTCCAGTAAGAAATTAATTTTTATTAATAAAAAAAGGAAGCTAAATGCTTCCTTTTTTTTTATCTGTAAAAGGGCATAATAATTTTGTGAGTATTTATAAAGATCATATTGCAATCATAGGAGCCGGTATCTCAGGCCTCGCTCTAGGCATTGTTTTAAAAAAGCACAATATTCCTTGTGTTATTTTTGAGAAATTCTCTTCTATCAGTGAATATGGTGCTGGTATATCTATATCTCGAAATGGCCAGAAGGTTTTAGAGGAATTAGGGGTTCTAGACAAGTTGAAAAGCATTTCAGGCAATCCAAAAGAAGCAAATTTTATTTATAATAATAAAAAAATAACTTCTTTAGAGGTTGACCATATTACAACTTCAAGAAAAACTCTTCATAAAGTTTTGCTTGATATGTACCTCTCAATTAATGGAGAGATAAATTTTAATTCTGAATTAACTAATATAAATAACAACCAACTATCCTTTTCAAATAATAATAATTTTAGTGTTGGACATATAGCAGCATGCGATGGGATTAAGTCAATTTGCAGAAGTTCATTACTAGAAGATAATTCAAAAACCTCATACAGCGGATATTCTGTATGGAGATCAATTATTAATGAAAAGCAAAACAGCGTAGAATTCCATCTAGGACCAAATTTCCATGTAGTTACATATCCCATTAATAATTCAAAAACAAGTTTTGTTGCAGCCCTTAAGACGCATAAACCTAGTGAAGAATCATGGAGATTAAAAGGAAGTTTCAACGATCTTCAAAATGAACTGCCCAAATATATTTTAGATAAATACGTATCATTAAAAAACAATGATGAGTTATATAAATGGGGCGTTTATGTAAGAGAGGATATAAATACTTTATTTATAAATAATGTAACTCTTCTTGGTGATGCTGCTCATCCAATAGTTCCTTTTATGGGGCAAGGGGGATGTTTAGCACTTGAAGATGGATATATTTTTGGGAATTTAATAGCCAAATCTAAAAATGACATAAAAAGATCTCAGCTGCTTTATAAAGATCTAAGGTTTAATAGAGTAAAAAAAATTCATCGTGAATCATTAAACCAAGGCAGATTGAATCATCTTAAAAATCCAGTTCTAATATTCCTA
Source organism: Gammaproteobacteria bacterium (assembly GCA_045563715.1). Taxonomy (GTDB): domain Bacteria; phylum Pseudomonadota; class Gammaproteobacteria; order Magnimaribacterales; family D2472; genus SAR86A. Next base: position 36,100 of record JBJLIP010000004.1, read on the forward strand.
AGAAATTTATTTATGAAATATACAAATATAATTAATAATTTAACTAAATCTATATGGAATTATGATTCTAAAAAAGAGGTAGATAAGATCACTCTTTCATAATTGGTTAATTATTTGAAGTTGTTATAATTTACAAATGTCATTTATATCAAAATTTATAAAATCCTTAACCTCAAATAAAGTTGAAATTAAAGAAATTTCTATAGATATTTCCAAACCACTTAAGGATTTTGTAGCTAATGAGGTTTTGCCTGGTTTGGATATTACTCCAAATTATTTTTGGACTTCATTTCAAGATATTCTTGATAAATTTAAGCAACGCAACATAGATCTTCTCAATAAAAGAGAACTCTTACAAAATCAAATTGATCAATGGCATATAGAAAGAAAAGATTCAGGTTTTGAGCCTGATGAATATAAAAATTTCTTGACTGAAATTGGTTATCTCTTTCCTAGAAGCAATGATTTTAAAATTCAAACAAAAGATGTTGATCGAGAGATAAGAAAAATTGCCGGCCCTCAACTTGTTGTACCTGTAATGAATGCTAGATTTGCATTAAATGCTACTAATGCTAGATGGGGCAGCCTTTATGATGCGTTATATGGCACAAATATTATTAACGAAAAAGATGGTGCTGAAAGGGTGGGTGGATACAATCCGAAAAGAGGAGAAAAAGTAATTTCATTTGCTAAAAATTTTTTAGATGAAAGCATACCTTTAGAAAATGGTAAATATAAAGATGTAATTAAGTTTGAATTTGTTAATAGCGAGCTTCTATTTACTCTCAAAGATAAATCCAAAACAAACTTAGTTGATAAAAATAAATACATTGGTTATATGGATAAAGGAGAGGGTGCGTTTGGGTTATTATTTAAAAATAATAATCTACATTTTGAAATTCAAGTTGACCCATCCCATCCAATTGGCCAAGAAGATTTAGCTGGTATAAAAGATATTCTTATGGAATCAGCTGTAACAACAATTCAAGACTGTGAGGATTCAGTTGCTGCAGTCGATGCTGACGATAAAATTATCGTTTATAGAAACTGGCTAGGATTAATGAAAGGAAACCTAAAAAGGTCTTTTGATAAAAACGGTAAATTTATCACCAGAGAGTTAAACCCTGATAGAAAATACTTATTGAAAAATGGAAAAATGATTTTATTGCCTGGAAGAAGCTTACTACTTGTTCGAAATGTCGGTCATCTAATGACAAATCCCGCAATCAAAGACAAAAATGGCATTGAAGTTCCCGAAGGCATTATGGATGCTTATTTTACAGCATGTATTTCAATACACGACATCATAGGAAATGGCGTTTATAAAAATTCAAAAACTAAAAGCATTTACATAGTTAAACCAAAGATGCACGGACCTGAGGAAGTTCAATTTACTTGTGATTTATTTAGAGAAATTGAGAAGATATTTAACCTGCCTAAAAACACAATAAAAATTGGTATTATGGATGAGGAGCGCAGAACTACTCTTAATTTAAAAGAATGTATTGAAATTGCAAAAGAAAGAGTAATTTTCATCAATACAGGATTTCTTGATAGAACCGGAGATGAGATACATACAAGTATGGAAGCAGGCCCAATGGTTACAAAATCTGATATGAAAAATAAAGATTGGATCAATGCATATGAAAATTGGAATGTTGATATAGGTTTAGAAACTGGTTTTATGAAGAATGCTCAAATAGGAAAAGGAATGTGGCCGGTGCCAGATGAGATGCTTCAAATGTATGAGACTAAGACAATCCATCCTAAGAGTGGAGCTAATTGTGCATGGGTGCCATCTCCAACTGCTGCAACACTTCATGCAATACATTATCACCAAATACTTGTTCAAGATGAGCAAGAAAGAATACTTCAAAGAGATAAAGCAAGTTTAGATGATTTGCTGAAGATCCCATATATGAAACAGGAAGAATTGCCAACAAAAGATGAGATAAATAAAGAGCTTGAAAACAATGCGCAAGGAATTTTAGGATATGTTGTTCGTTGGATAGACCAAGGTATAGGTTGCTCTAAAGTACCAGACATTAATAATGTTGGCCTTATGGAAGACAGAGCAACATGCAGAATATCTAGTCAACATATTTCGAATTGGTTGCATCATGGTTTATGCACCAAATCAGAGGTTATTGAAATTATGAAAAGAATGGCTTTGGTGGTTGATGAACAAAATAAAAATGATGTTAACTATAAAAAAATGGCTCCATCTTATGATGGAATTGCATTTAAAGCTGCCTGTGATTTGGCAACAAAAGGTAGAGAACAACCAAGCGGATATACAGAACCAATCCTTCATGACATGAGACTTAAGCGAAAATAAATGACTAAGGGTTATTGGGTTGTTAGAGCAAATGTCTTCAATATGGATGAATATTCTGAATATGTAAAACTAGCTACCAATATCATTAAAAAATATAAAGGAAAATTTTTAATAAGAGGCGGTAATCAAATTGAATTTGAAGAAAAGGGTTTTGATAGAACGGTTGTTGTTGAATTTGAATCATATCAAGATGCTTTAAATTGCTACAACTCTAGAGAGTATCAATCAGCAAAGAAATTCGTAAGAAATTCATCTAAAAGATTGGTAGCTGTTGTAGAGGGATTGAAATAGTTATTAGCTATTTAACAATTTTTTGTTTTTGAGTTTCGTCTCTATGTTTTTTTAGATATTTCATGAATGGAGTTCCTCCAGTGCCTCTAATAGTAGATCCTCCAGTTCCAACCGAACTGCTTACTTGAGCTTGTTTATGGATATAAGTAGCTGCATACTCTAAGTGCTGAGCCCGAAATGCTCTAATTTGTTCTAGGCATTCGTTATAGAGTTTTGATAACTGTTTAGATTTATCTATAAAAGTTTTAGCATTAGACCTATTTTCAACATCCTCTATCATTTTTCTATGCTTTGGAGGCATATAGTCTCTCATCTCATTTAGATAATGCCTTAAATTATCTTTTGTATGATAAACACCTAAGGCTCCATCAAGAAAGGGGATGATGCTACTCTGCGCTCCAGTTTCTCCTCTAAAGAATTGAGGTTCATTGTTAAATTGATTTTCATAAATCAATCCCTTTTTTAGATCAGGATTATCTTTTGTTCCAAAAATATATGGCCTTACTCTATGGTAATAAACATAAGGATCACATTTTTCTGGCATAAGAGAAAAAATATAATTGACATTTTTTAGAGAAGATATTATTCGTTTTAGTTGAATAGAAAATTCACCAACATTGTTATTCTTATTTAGAAAAGATAATTTATATGCTGCATCAATTGCCTCTGAAGCAGCATCTTCAATACATACATGAATAGTAACGAACCAATCCTCGTCAACCCCTCCTAGAAAATTATTAATAAGCGCTACGTTGTTTAATGCTATTGGTTCTTTTGGATCAATCTTGTACCAATTATCAAGACAATAACTTGCATAACTCAATATTGGAGGTCTTCCTAGATAATTAGACAGTTTGACCCATGGTTTTGCAATTACCTCTGGTAATATTTTTTGTGGCTTGTCACCACCCCAGATATAAGCGTGCGCAATAAAACTTAGATGTGACATTGCTAAATTAATTTCCTGAGTACTATTTTTTTTAATCAGTACATCAATTGAGAAATTATCTTTGTTAAGTTTGTGTATTTTTTCTTGAACCTTATTTGTTAACAAAAGTTTTGGAAGTTGAGATGCTGTGTTTGCTAATAGATCAAGAGACTTTGCTCTAGTTTTATAAGAACGAAGCGGTGATTTTTTAGAAATAAAAGCGTGCATAATATTGATATATTAAACATATAAATCATAAAAATTACCACCTTTAAAAATAGTATTTAAAATAATTAATTTTTTTTAATAAAAAGTGTTGACAAAATTAATAAGAAGAGTAATATTAAATATACCAATGGCAACCGACTAGTGACCAACTGCAGACGGGAGACCTAGAGAGAAGCCAAAGGAAGAGACCGAAGGGAGAAAGCATTTACAAGAGTCGGCGATAAAAAAGAGCTTGTAAATCCACCAAGAATTCAAGAGAAAGAATTCGAGGCGCTAAAGAAAATCTCACTTTAGACCCCTGAGGAACTCGAATTTAAGAAACAGAGCTAGTCTCTGTTTTTTTTTGCCTTGAATTAAGTCAATTAATCTTTATGATTCACCCATATGACCTTCATTAGAACTAAAATAATTTGCACAATTGGCCCTGCAACAGACTCATTACCTATGTTGCGCAAACTTTATAAAGCAGGAATGAATGTAGTTAGAATTAATATGTCTCATGCTACTCATAAATATGCAGCTTCTATTATTTCAAAAATAAATAAGATAAATAATGAAACTGACCATTTAGAACAAAAAATAGCCATTTTGCTTGATACTCAAGGACCTGAAATAAGAACTGGTGATACAACACTTCCAATTGACCTTGAAGTTGGCGATGAAGTTACTCTGACTGTAAGAGATCAAGTTGATGTTGAAACATCCTCTATTAAAGTTAATTATAAAGATCTAGTTCATAGTGTTGATGTTGGATCACAGATATCTGTTGATAATGGACTGATTAATTTTAAAGTTCTGTCAAAAGATTCCGAAACCCTTTTATGCAAAGTTCTCCACGGTGGGAAGTTAGGATCAAAAAGGCATGTAAATCTTCCTGGAGTTAGAATCAACCTTCCATCTATCACATCTAAAGATATTGAAGATATAAATTTCGGCATTAAACATAACGTTGACTTTATCGCAGCCTCATTTGTTAGAAATAAAAATGATCTGGAAATACTTGATGAAATATTAAAAAATAAACAATCTCAGATAAAAATAATTGCAAAAATTGAAAATCATGACGGCTTAAATAATATTGATGAAATATGTCAAATGGCATGGGGGGTTATGGTTGCTAGAGGAGATCTGGGTATAGAAACTAGTTTAACCGATTTACCTAATATCCAAAGAAAAATTATGTTTGCATGCGCCAAATGGGGAAGAAGGTCTATAGTTGCAACGCACTTACTTGAATCAATGATTAATAATCCAACACCCACAAGAGCAGAAGTTACTGATATTGCAAATGCAATATACGAGGGTGCTGATGCTGTGATGCTTTCAGGGGAGACAGGCGTGGGTAAATATCCCGAAGATTGCGTGAAATTCTTAAAGTCAATTTCAAACAAAACTGAAAAGTTCAAAACTCTTGGATATCAAAAAAATCTTATCACTGAATCAGATTGGGAATATATTGCAGTTGCAGCTAAAAATTTGGCTGAATCCATAAATGCTGATGGAATAATTGCTGTTACAAGGACTGGTGCAACCGCATATTTTATTTCTAATTCTAAACCAGACGGCATACCGGTTTTTACATTCACCAATAACATTTCAACTTTGAAACAATTATCACTTGTTGGTTCTACATTGTCTTTTTATACACCAAGACTCAATAATCATGAGAAAACGCTTAAAGTAGCTAAAAAAGTTTTAAACGACTATTTTAAAAAGAAAAATAATTTAAAATTTATTATGGTCTCAGGAATTTTTTCAGAAGATCACTCCGAAGCAATACAAATAATTAATTTTTAAATAAGAATATAAAAAAGTATTGTAAAATCAACTTATTAAAGGAGTTATTTTGTCATCAAAAGATATAGACCCAATTGAAACCTCTGAATGGCTTGAATCAATAAATAGTGTAATTGAAGAAGAGGGTATAGAAAGAGCATCCTATCTATTAACAAAACTTGCAGAAAGACTAAATCAAGAAGGCGCTATTCCTTCATATAATCTTACCACTCCATTTAAAAATACTATTGCTGTAAAAGATGAGGCACAAATGCCTGGTGATCTTTTTATGGAGAGAAGAATTAGATCATTAATAAGATGGAATGCTTTAGTGATGGTTTTAAAAGCTAATAAAAATGACGATGAGCTTGGTGGACATATTTCAACATTCTCTTCAGCCGCCACGCTTTATGATGTTGGATTTAATTATTTTTTTAGAGGTTCTGATAATCATTTAGAGGATATGGTTTACTACCAAGGACATTGCTCACCTGGTATATATGCTAGAAGTTTTCTAGAGGGCTATTTAGATGAAAAAGATCTTGATAATTTTAGAAGAGAAGTAGATAAACCTGGCCTTTCATCATACCCACATCCATGGCTTATGCCAGATTATTGGCAATTTCCAGTTGTGTCTATGGGTCTTGGACCAATTCTAGGTATATATCAAGCTCATATTATGAGGTATCTCTCTGCACGCGGTCTGGTTCCTAGAAATGATAGAAAAGTTTGGGTTTTTTGTGGCGATGGAGAAATGGATGAACCAGAGTCAAAAGGGGCAATTGGTTTGGCTGGAAGAGAGCAGCTAGAAAATTTAATTTTTGTTGTTAATTGTAATTTACAACGATTAGATGGCCCTGTGAGAGGCAATGGAAAAATTATTCAAGAACTTGAAGGCTCATTTAGAGGAGAGGGTTGGAATGTTATTAAAGTTGTTTGGGGTAGGTTTTGGGATCCAATTATAGCCAAAGATACTGAAGGCAAACTCCAAGAGATCATGGATGCTGTGGTTGATGGAGAATTGCAAAACTTTAAAGCAAAAGGAGGTAAGTATACTAGAGAGAATTTCTTTGCTAAAGATCCCTCTGTTTTAGAGATGGTAAAAGATTTAACTGATGAAGATATTTACAGACTTAATAGAGGTGGTCACGATCCCTATAAGGTTTATGCTGCTTATCATAAAGCTTCAAATTCTAAAGGAGCGCCAACAGTAATATTAGCTCTAACAACTAAAGGATATGGAACTGGCTCAAGAGAGGCTGATAATACAACCCATCAAGTAAAAAAATTATCAATGGAAAATATAAAATCATTTAGAGATAGGTTTGATATTCCTGTTCCAGACTCTGAGATAGAAAATCTTCCATACGTTCGACCTCCTGAAGACTCACCAGAGATTCAATATCTAAAGAATACAAGAAAAAAATTAGGTGGATTCATTCCAAGAAGAAGAACATTATCTGAAATATTAAAAATGCCAAATAATAAAATTTTTGATAAATCTTTTGAGTCCAGTGGAGAAAGACAAATATCAACAACTATGGCTGTTGTAAGAATAATTACTGACTTATTAAAAGATGACAATATTGGTGAAAGAATTGTTCCTATTGTTCCTGATGAAGCGAGGACTTTTGGAATGGAAGCATTGTTTCGACAGGTTGGTATATATTCCTCTGCAGGTCAAAAATATGAACCTGAAGATGCTGACAAAGTTATGTGGTATAAGGAATCTAAAGAGGGTGTAATGTTGGAAGAAGGCATAACTGAAGCTGGTGCCTTCAGTGCTTGGACGGCTTTAGCAACAGCTTATTCGAATTATGACTTCCCAATGGTTCCATTTTATTTATTCTATTCAATGTTTGGATTCCAAAGAGTGCATGATCTATCTTGGGCTGCTGGAGATGCACAAGCTAAAGGTTTTTTAATTGGAGCAACATCTGGAAGAACTACTTTAAATGGTGAAGGGCTTCAGCATCAAGATGGACACAGCCATATTCTTTCATCGACAATTCCAAATTGTCTTTCATATGATCCAGCATATGCATATGAAGTAGCTGTCATCATTAAAGATGGCATTCAAAAGATGTACGTTGAACAAGAGAACTATTTTTATTACATAACAACCATTAATGAAAATTATTGTCACCCTGAAATGCCAGAAGGTGCTGAAGATGGAATTATTAAAGGCATGCACAGAATAGAAACAGTTGATAAACCAAAAGTAAGACTTTTAGGCTCTGGAGCTATCTTAAATGAATCAATTAAAGCATCAGATATTCTAAAGAAATACGGTATAGGTTCTGAAATCTGGAGTGTAACAAGTTTCAATTTACTTAGAAAAAATGGAATGGAAATAGAAAGGCATAATCAATTAAACCCTCTTGATGAAAGTAAGCGCTCATATGTTGAGGAATGCTTTATAGACAGTGATATACCAATTATTGCAGCAACCGATTATATGAGAGCATACGCAGAACAGATAAGACCATATATATCAGGTCAATATGCAACATTAGGAACGGATGGGTATGGCAGAAGTGATTCAAGAAAAACCCTAAGAGGCTTCTTTGAAGTAGATTCTGAAAGCATAGCAAGGTGTGCAATATATCTTCTTTTTCAAGAAAATTCTCTTTCACAAGATGAAATTATAAAAATATATAAAGATTTACAAATCGATCCCAGTAAACCAAATCCTTGGCAAGTTTAATGTCTAATGTTCTTACGATAAATTTACCTGACTTTGGAGAATTCGATGATGTTGAAGTCATAGAGGTATGTGTAAAAGAAGGACAAAAGGTTGATTCTGAAGAACCAATAGTAGTTCTTGAAACTGACAAAGCAGCCATGGAAATACCTTCTTCTGTGGAAGGCGTAGTTAAAAAAGTTCTAATTAATATTGGCGATAAAGTAAAAATAGGCATTCCTTTTTTAGAAATAGAAGTAGAGGAATCTCATACCGATAAAAAAAAGGATGAACCCAGGGAAGAAAAAGAATCATTAGTTGATAATAAAGTTGTCATAAAAGAAGAGTTGCCTTCTGCTGTTGATGATGCAGCTGACGTTATGTCTGGTTATGAAAAAACAATACCAAATCTTAATCAAAATAAAAAACAGTCTGTACACTCTGGTCCTGCTACAAGAAAATTAGCAAGAGAGTTTGGCATTGACCTAATTAATGTGCATGGATCCGGCCCTAAAGGAAGAATCTTAAAAGAAGACCTCCATGAGTACGTAAAAAATATTCTAAACAACCAATCACAAAATATAAATGTTCCTAAGAGACCAGAAATTGATTTTTCTAAATGGGGAGATATCAGCACAAAAGAACTCTCTAAATTTGAAAAAACCTCATTAAATAACTTACATAACTCATGGATTAGTATTCCGCATGTGACTCAACACGATGAAGCAGATGTTACAAATCTATTAAAACTTCGTGAAAAGCTATTTAAGAAGAACAAAGTTAAAGTTTCACCATTGGCATATATTGTTAAATCTACTGCAGAAACATTAAAAGATTTTCCTAAAATGAATTGTTCACTTTCTTCAGAAATGGATTCATTGATTTTTAAAGATTTTTATAACATCGGCATTGCAATAGATACAGATGCGGGACTTATAGTGCCTAATATCAAAGAGGCAGATAAAAAATCAATCTTAGAAATCTCATCAGAAATTAATGACCTGGCAACACTTGCAAAGAAGAGACGCTTATCTAATGATCATCTAAACGGGACAACATTCACAATATCTTCTCTTGGTGGAGTTGGTGGTAAATTTTTTACGCCAATAATTAATCCTCCAGAAGTAGGTATATTAGGATTATCTAAAACTTACGATGCTTTGAAGTTAGATAAAATGAAATTACAGACTAAAAAACAACTACCTATTTCTTTGTCATATGATCATAGGGTTATTAATGGAGTGTTTGCAGTTAAATTTTTAAATAAGTTAATTCAATATTTACATGATAGTAAATTTTTAGAAAGCTCATTCAAATAATTGGTACAATATGCGTCACAAATTTCATTAAAAAGTAGGCATATATGTTTAATACGTTTGATTGGGTAATCATTGGTCTTTATTGTGTTGGAATAATAAGTCTTGCAGCCTACGTTTCAAGAAATAAATCAGGACATGAGAAAAGTGCTGAAGATTATTTCTTAGCAGGAAGATCCCTTCCATGGTGGGCAATTGGAGCATCTTTAATAGCAGCAAATATTTCTGCAGAACAAATTATTGGTATGTCCGGTCAAGGTTGGGTTGTTGGAATGGCAATAGCTGTTTGGGAACTCACCGCAGCAATTGCTTTGATTGTAATGGCTAAATATTTTCTTCCTTTATTTTTAGAAAAAAAGATCTATACGATGCCCCAATTTTTAGAACAAAGATTTGATAAAAGAGTTAGTCTTGTACTGTCTTTCTTTTGGTTAATTGTTTATATTTTTATAAATTTAACTTCTGTTTTGTGGTTAGGATCATTGGCAATAAATGCATTAACTGGACTAGATTTATTTTATGGTCTAGTTTTACTTGCGATATTTTCTTTAGCATATTCTCTATCTGGAGGATTAAAAGCAGTTGCCATGACAGATGCTGTTCAAGTTATATTACTAATCTTTGGTGGACTGGCTGTTTCATTTATTGCATTAAATATAATTTCTGATTCTAGTGGTGTTATTGAAGGTATGAAGATCGTTATGGACAAATTGCCTGAAAAATTTGACATGGTCTTATCGCCTGATAACCCTTCATACAATGACCTGCCTGGAGTTTGGATACTATTAGGGCTTGGAGTTTGGATTGGCCATTTTTTCTATTGGGGCTTTAATCAGTATATAACTCAAAGAGCACTAGCAGCTAAAGATATTAAAGAGGCACAAAAGGGTGTGATGTTTGCTGCATATTTAAAATTATTGATGCCTATAGTTATTGTTTTACCTGGAATATGTGCTGCTATTTTATTTCCTATGCTTGAAAAATCAGACCAAGCATACCCAACAATGATGTCCTTACTACCCAATGGCTTGCTTGGTCTAACTTTTGCTGCTCTTATTGCGGCAATAGTTTCATCGCTCGCATCTATGAGTAATAGTATCAGTACAATATTTACAATGGACATTTATAAATATTTTAAGAATGACAAAGTGAGTCAATCGAACCTTATACAGGTGGGAAGAATTACAGTCGTACTGTCTTTAATTATTGCTACCCTTGTTGCTAAGCCATTATTGGGAAGTTTTGAATCAATTTTTCAATATATACAGAACTTTACAGGTTATTTTTCTCCAGGAATCGTTGTTATCTTTTTGGTAGCATTGTTTTGGAAAAAAGCAACATCAATGTCTGTGCTTGTAGCAGCATTAATATCACTAATTTCATCTATACTTTTAAGCATTAACTTTCCTGAACTACCATTTATACATAGAATGACGATGGTATTTATCCTTTCAGCGCTTGGTTGTATTGCAACAACCCATCTACAAGGATATAAAGATCAGGAAAAAGCTATAGATTTAACTACTGTAAATTTCTCAACATCTAAAGCCTTTAATTTAAATACAATCATCATTGTGTATGCCCTTGTTTGTATTTATGTAGCTTTTGCATAAATTAATATTATGAAACATTTAATCTTATTATTTCTTTTTAGTTCATTTTTAAACGCCAAGGTTGATTGGTCAGATCCCAATAATTGCAAACTTCCTGATAATTCTGAATTTATTAATTTATTAGTTAGTCAAATGACATTGGAGCAGAAAGTTGGCCAAATAATTATGCCTGAAATTAATAGCGTTACTCCTGATGATGCTAAAAAATATCATTTCGGGACTATTTTAAATGGCGGTGGAGGTTTTCCGAATAGAAATAAAAATAGCAGTATCGAAGATTGGAAGAGTTTAAGCAAAAGCTATTACGACGCTTCAACTGAAGTAAATGGTATTAAGATACCTATTTTATGGGGAACAGATGCAGTTCATGGTCATAACAATGTAATAGGCGCAACAATATTTCCACATAATATTGCCCTTGGAGCAACAAGAAACCCAGAATTATTAAAAAAAATTGGAAGTGCAGTTGCCAAAGAAGTATCTTCAACAGGAATAATTTGGACTTTTGCTCCAACTATTGCAGTACCTCAAAACGATTTATGGGGAAGAACATATGAGGGATATTCTGAAAATCCAGAATTAGTATCAATTCTTGGTAAAAATTTTATTCTTGGTTTGCAAGGAGATGGAGCTACATTTCTAGATAATACGCATATTTTAGCTACTGCAAAACATTTTTTAGGTGATGGTGGAACTGATATGGGGATTGATCAAGGGGATACAATTGTTGATGAACCTACATTAAAGAATATTCATGGCTTACCATATTACGATGCCATTGATTCATGCGCACTTTCAATTATGGCAAGTTTTAATTCATGGAATGGATTAAAAAGCCATGGAAATAAGTATCTTTTAATGGATATTTTAAAATCCCAAATGGATTTTAATGGTTTTATAGTCGGTGATTGGAATGGACATGGTCAGATTGAGGGTTGTGAAGATTCAAATTGTCCTGCTGCATTTAATTCTGGTGTTGATATTTTCATGGTACCAACTGAATGGGAAGGATTGTATTGGAATACACTTAATCAAGTTAAGTCCGGTGAAATAAATATAGAAAGACTTGATGATGCAGTCAAAAGAATATTAAAAGTTAAAAAATACTTAGGTCTTTTTGATGAAAGAGTTCCCCATGAATTTAGTCAAAACTTCATTGGAAAGCAATCTCATAGGGATATTGCACGTCAGGCTGTTAGAGAATCATTAGTCCTTTTAAAAAATAAAGACTCTGTTTTACCCATGAACCCAACTAAGAAGTTTTTGATTATTGGTGACCAGTCAAAATACATTGAGAATCAGATGGGTGGTTGGACAATAACATGGCAAGGAAAAACATGGGAAGGAACTGAGATTTCAAATAAGGATTTTCCTAATACATTGAGCATATTTGATTCATTATCAAATCATATTATAAATTCTGGTGGTCAAGTAGAGTTTTCAAATGATGGTTCTTATGATCAAAAACCAGATTTTATAATTATGATTTATGGAGAGACCCCATATGCAGAAGGAGAGGGCGATATAAATAGTTTAGACTTTAGTTCTTCAAATTTTAATATCATAAAAGACATGAGAAACCATTCAAACAAAGAAATACCAATTATTTCCTTATTTATTACTGGCAGGCCTCTTATAGTTGATCAAGAACTAGACTTGTCTAATGCATTTGTAACCATCTGGCATCCTGGTACAGCAGTCGAGGGAATTAATGATGTTATTTTTTCTAATATAAATAATTCTATTAACTATGACTTTACGGGTAAGCTTCCGTATTCATGGCCAAGTAATTTATCTATTAATCCTTTGAATATTGGAGAAAAGGATTATAACCCTCTGTTTGAATATGGCTATGGACTTTCATATCAAAATTAATAAATTTTAAATGATTTATAAATTACTATTAATCGATATTGGTGGTACTAATATGCGTCATGCAATTGCTTCATCAGATTCTGATGAAATTACAAATATCTATAAAACAGCCTTTATTAATATGGATGAATTTGAAGAAAACCTTCAAGATTTGATTGATAAGAACAGCATTGATATATTAATTGCTTCCGTAGCTGGCCCAAAAATAAACAACTCTATATCAATGACCAATCGAAATTATATATTTGATACCAATCAAATTTTGGAAAAATTCAATCTAAAAAATTGTTATCTTCTCAATGATTGGGAGGCAATTGCTTATAGCCATGATTATATAAAAGATAGTGTTAAGAACATCAAAGAAGGAGAGGCGTTTAATAAAAATACTCTTTATGTTGGACCAGGCACTGGATTAGGAGCCGCTCTATCAATTGATAATAACTTTGTACTTTCAACAGAAATTGGTAACACTACTAATTCTTCAAAGTATTTAATGAAAAATTTTAATATTGAAAGCAGTGACATGCTAACTCTTGAAGATGTTATATCTGGTTCTGCGATATCATCCATTTATGAATTAAAAGCTAATTTATCAATTTCTTCTGAAGAAGTTCTCCAGAAGTATATACAGAAAGAACCAATATCTGTCGAAGTAATAAATGGCTTTATTAAATCTTTAGCTGAACTACTTTCAGATCTAGCATTAACTTTTAATGCAGGAAATGGAATATTGCTTGCTGGAAGTTTAATTAGAAGTTTATATCCAATAATAAATAAAGATAATTTTTCTAAATCATTTATTAATAATAAAAATTCAATACATAAAGATATGCTAGATTTAATTTCGATCGGAGTAATTACAAAAAAAAGAACTCCTTTATATGGAAATCTTAGTTTTTATAAAAAATTAAAAAATTAATTAAAAGTTTGATAGTTTGTGTATAATTCAACACCATAATGGCAGACAAAAAACAAACAAAGGTTTATTTGATACCGGAAGGTGAGACTAGAGATAGTCATACATACCACTACACCGCTATTAAAACTAGAAGCTTCACTCTTGAAAACAAAAAAATGAGGATGAAAAAATTTAATCCTGTTAAAAGAGTGCATGAGTGGTTTGTAGAAGCAAAATTACCACCTCATAATTAATTCTTAGTAAGCCTTAATTCTGTTGATGATATATCATCTCTAAAAATAGTTTCCTCAAAGCCAGTGCACCTTGCGCTTATTATTTCAGGTATTTTGATTTTGTCTAAAGATATAAACTTTTGATTAACCTTCCTTCCAAAAACTAAGAAATTGATATTATGATCATTAAACCTTTGAATATGATCCATCATATCTTTATGGCTTTTATAAAATTTTTCATCGAATACTCTCAAAAGAGTATCAGCACCGATGATAAATACAGAATTAGGAAACATTTCTGCCTTTTCACTAAATCTACCAGCAGATGTAAGCATCCAACTTTCATCGTTTTGAAATTGATCAATAGTCCTTTTAATTTCATAAAAAGTTAAAGGAGGCTTATCAGCATTTTTTGCACATATTTCAAAAGTAGTATGCATGCCTGTTTTTTTTTCAGCTAATTCCTTCATTTTTATGTGGCCCTCATGAAGGGGATTAAATGAACCAGGAAAAATAAGCTCAGGCGTATTTTTTATATTTGAAATGTATCCAACTTGGCTATTAAATAATTTTTTCCATGATTTTTCTGCATCAATTTGTTGAATTTTAATCTGCTCAGAAATTTTTGGAAGATCGCATTTAAGTCCACACGATTCTGATAAAAGGTTTATTACGCAACCTGTTATTAGTTCTTCCTCCATCTCTCTTGTTCTAAGATCTTTCTCTAAATAACATTCAAGGTATTTTGTATAGTCATGACTTTGTACAACAATAAAGAATTTGTGATCACCCTTTTTCTTATATGTTGTAGCTAAACTTGCTGTAATCGCCATACCTAAAAGATGCTTCGATTTTGACTGTTTATTAATTTTTGTAGATTTTTTGTATGCATTTGCAGCCATACTTAAACATGTGTCAAGAGAGCAATAATGATCTGGTTTAGAATTTAAAAACTCATTCATGGACTCTTTTGAATAAGGAATATAAGATTCAAGTATAGTGTTGCTTGCACCAGGTACTTTTAATAATGATGATATTGCATTGGTACCCCCTCCACTTGAAACAATAACTAATTTAAATGGTGAAGAATGAATCTTTTCTACTATGTCTTGATATTTATTCAATTATATAAAATATTTTTTGTTATGTTATTTTAACCCAATATTGATTTTTCATTGTTAGAATAAATATATGATTAACAGTAATAAAGGAATTTTAATAATATTTCTTTTCATAATATTGGATGTCTATTCTAGTGACATTCAAAAAGTAACTTATGCAGGATGGAATAATCCAGATGTTGAACTTTTTTACAAACTACCGAATTCAATCAATGATAATACTGAGATATTATTTATTATTCATGGCGCATCTCGAAATGTTGAAAGGTACCTTGAAGCATGGCTTGAAGATTCAAAAAATAAAAATGTGATATTAGTTGCCCCATATTTTTCAAAAGAATCTTACCAAAACTATCAAACTCTTCAACTTGCTAAATCTTCTGGAGAAACTCTAGATGACTCGACTTCTAAATTAACAAATTCAATTTCCTCTTTCTTTACATTTTTTAAAAGTAAATATCAGCTAAAAACAAAAACGTACCGTATATTTGGTTTCTCTGGAGGTTCGCAATTTGTTCATAGGTATATGATGTATGGCAAAGATACTAGAGTTGAGAGGGCAGCGATTGGAAGCGCTGGCTGGTATACATTTTTAAATAATGAGCCTTTTCCATTTGGAACAACAGATATGCCAGTTGATAAAGAACGTATAGATTGGTTTTTATCAAGAGAAGTTTTATTTATTTTAGGTGAGAGTGATAATGATCCCAATCACTCCGCATTAAATTTAAATGAAGGTGCTAAAAAACAAGGCAAACATAGGCATGAACGAGGTCAAAATTATTTTAATAGTTTAATTAATTATGCAGATTTAAATCAAAGAGCTTTTAGATGGCGCTATAGATCAGTAGAGGGCTTAGACCACAACATTGAAGAAATGACAAAAAACGCAGCTCCTTTTTTACTATTTGGGCTAGACTACTAAATTCAAAGTATATTTTTATCGATAAATTCATCGGCTTTTTGAAATATTAACCTTTTTCTATCACCGCTCATTTTATCTAATGATTTTGTCATGATTGCAAGTCGGGCATTTGATCCAAAAAATTTGATATTTTTATCGACAAATTTCCAATAGAGGCCATCAACAACATCACACCATTCGCCTTTTTTGTAGTTTGACATTCTTAACATATAACTCGATGCACATATATATGGTTTTGTTGAAAATATTCCTCCATCCGCATAAGAGCCCATTCCATAAACATTTGGAACCATAACCCAGTCATAAGAATCTATATACATTTCCATAAACCATCTGTACATCTCATTAGGATTAATGCCACTTAAATTCATCAAGTTTGAAATAATCATAAGCCTATTAATGTGATGTGAGTATGAGTAATCTCTTGATTCATTAATTGCATCATCTAGAGGAGGAATGCCAGTTGTTCCATCATACCAAGCCTTACTGAGCTTCCCCTTATGCGACCAAAAGTTTAAGTTTTTATATTGGGGCATGTTCTCCCAATAAACACCTTTAATGAACTCTCTCCAGCCTAATATTTGTCTTATAAAGCCTTCAACTGAGTTAATTGGGATATTATTTTTAGAACTATTATATTTTTTTTCAGCTTTCTCTATACATATTTTTGGATCCAATAAGCCTGAATTAAGATAAGGCGACAATAAAGAGTGAAACATAAATGTATTTTCTTTATTTATTGCATCTTGAAATGATCCATAGTTTTCAAAATACCTATCAATAAAATCATCTAATAGTTGCTCTGCCTCTTCATGTGATGTTGCCCAATTAAAGTTTTCAAGGTTACCAGGAGAATTTGGAAAACATTCTTCTACATCAACCATGGCATCAAACGTAATTTGATTTGGCTTTAAACGTCTTCTTTCAGGTATTGAAACCTTTAATTGTGAGATTCCTTTCCTATTTTCTTTATCAAAGTTCCATTTACCTCCAATAGGATTATTATCCGAATCTATAAAAATTTTATATTTCTTTCTAAGCCACCTGTAATAATATTCCTGAATTCTTGTTTTTTTATCTTTTGACCAATCTAAAAAATCTGACCCGGATGAAATAAATTTTTTATCTTCTAATACTTCTAATTCAATACCATTAGATTGGCAAAAAAACATAATATCTTTATTTGTTTTAAAGTCAGAGGGCTTGGATATTATAAATTTTGAAAAATCATATTCTGATATTAACTGCTTAAGAGAGCTATTAAGATTTAGTTTATAATTTTTAACTATTTTTTTATGAATGATTTTTTTGTGTTCTTGTTTATTAATAAATTGTCTTAAACCACTTATTAGTAATGCAATTTTGTGTTTATGGTGGTTAATTTCATAAAAGGTATCCAAAGGCTCATAAAAAAGAATATGATCATCTTTTAAAACACCATCTAATGCGGGATTATTTTTAGATAACTGATCGGCAAAAACTATTCGTAATACTTTCATATATAGAAATATAAATTTTAATTAATTTAATATTAAATGAGTTTAATATTTATATTAATGTAAAAATAGATATATTACATATAATTACGATATGACAAATTCTTTTAAATACCTTCTAATTATCTTATTTCTAAACACATGCTCATCTGATTTTGATAATAGCTTTGAAGCAAATTCTTTAATTACACCCAATTTTACTTTTTCCAACCATCTTATAGACTGTAATTTAAAAGAGAATTCAAACTTACTTAACCTTGAATCATTCCTTTCTAATTTGGTTAAGGATAAATTTTACATGGACAATAATTTTAGTCTCAGAGCATATTTTCCAAAAACAGACTATGTAGATAAATTTATTTTAGATATTCAGAATCACTCGTATGATGATATTTTTCCTTCTTTTATAAATGATCTAAGCATACAGGGGTTTGATGAAATTGCTTCGTGTAATTTCAATACACCTAAACTAGATGGACTATCACTATTTGATAATAATGGAAAAGACGAACAATTACTGATTACAACAGAAATCCTAAGTTGTAGTTATAACGATGGGTATAACTTTGGAACTTTTAAACTTGCAGTAGATAGATTTTTGAATGAAATGTCATCGCTAAAAATTCCATACAAAGCTCTTTATTTACAAGATCAAAATTCTTCAGATGAATTTGTTTGGATTAATAATTTTTACAGTGACGATTATTCAAATGAAATAACTAATTTATGGATAAATACAAATGAAGCAAAAGAAATTAAAGATGAGTTTTTAGAAAATGCGCAATGTATCAAATCTAATATTTATAATTCTTATGCAATCAATTAAAAAATAGGGAGCAATATGCTCCCTTTTTTATTATAATCTTCCGACTATGCGGGTGTGGTGTTAACGGCTAGCACAATAGCCTTCCAAGCTATTGGTACGGGTTCGAATCCCGTCACCCGCTCCAGTTACCTTCTAATAGCAACTCCATCAAAACTAACACCATCAATATTTGGCATGCATGAAAATTTCTCATCAACTTGCGCTGGCAAGTCGGTATTTGCAAATATAGCTTGATCAGAAGCTTTATCTTCATTTGAGCCCCATAGATCTAACCATACAAAATCTGGTTTTGGCTCATCTTGTTCAAACATAGGCTCTAATGTTACATACCACCAATAATCAGAAAAACCTTCAATGGCATTTAGATCTTTTTGATATGCAATTAAGTCATCTTCAGAATAGCCTTCTTTATATGTGCAAAAATAGAATGTGTTTACAAAAGATCCAGATGTATTTTCCATATTAGGATTCTTACCTACAGTAGGTTTAAAAAGATAAACATTATCAAGATCATATTGCATAATTCCTTCAATTAAATAATCCCAATTTAATTGTTGGTTTTCAGTCCAGTCATCCCAGCATTCATCTCTACCTTCTTGCGAATCCCATAGCATTACCCAGATAAAATCATACCCTTCATTTGATACTTTAGGAGTTAAAATATTCGCACCGGTCATACCTGAACAGCTCATATCATCTATCATAGAATTCCAGTCATTTATGAGCTTGGCCAGATTTATACCTTCCTCATCAAAATCTGGACCAGCGGTATGCCACACATACTCAACTAAAGGCTCAGACGGCTTTTCAACCTCAGCAGGTGAATCAGCTTCTTGATCGTTTTGTGAACAGGCACCAATTAAAAATATTGTTGTAAATAAAAGTGTAATTTTTTTCATAATAATTCGTAATAAAATATTTATACATAATTTATAACATATTTTTAATAAATAAAAATTATTTTTTATAAAAAAAGCAGGCATAAGCCTGCTTTTAAGACCTAGGGGATATGAACTTAAAGAGGATATTCAAAGGTCTACAATTATATGACTATTAAATTATTCAAAAGTTCAAAATTTTTTATTAAAAAATATAATAGTGAGCCAAATATCAAACAAGAACCCAATGGAATTTGAGATTTAAATTTATTTTTAAACAAAACAAATATAAAGCACCCACAAACAGCACTTATAAAAAGAATTAATCCTAGTGAAAAGGGGCCAAATAATGCACCTATGGCACCAAATAATATAAAGTCACCACCTCCAATTCCATCAGCTCTATATATCAATTTAAATATAAAATTTATTATCCATAATGAAAAATAACCAAATAAAAAACCATAAAAAGAGAACAAAAAAGGAGTTAAATTAAAGAACAAGGATATATCACTTATGAAGATATTAAAAAATGAATTACCAATAAAACCAGCAACAACTAAAAGCAAGTTGCATAAAAAAGGTAAATAGTAAAATTTCCAATCTAAAAAAAATAATATATAAAAAAGAAACAGTATAAATAATAGAAAAAAACAAAAAAATCCAAATCCGTAAACAAAAGCCAAGCCCAGACCAAAAAGTAAAAAACATATTTCAGTAGCTGGATAGAATATGGATATATTTCCTCGACACATCGAACATCTTCCTCGTTGAAATACATAACCCAATAACGGTATTAAATTTATTAATTTAATTGTTTGATTGCATTTAGGGCAAAATGACCTGGGATAAATTATTGATATTTCATTGATATTTTTTTTAAAATTGTAAGAAATTCTAAATATCATTGAAGATGCAAAGCTACCCAAACACAACAAAGCCAGCGAGTAAATAATCAAGAAAGCAATTGGATATGAGTTGAAACTATTTATATATTCGAAAGTAAATATATTTTGCAATTTATTATTTCTTAGTAATATAAAAACAAATAGTTAATAAAACTATAACAGGTATAGCATATGCACCTATGACCATTAATTTATCAATCATTTATTTTCCCTGATGCAAAAGCATCTGGCCTCCTGAAATCCCCATAGCCTGTATATTCTTTATCTCTATACATTATAGTTTGAATACATGTTAATGGGTCTTTAATTTCAACATTGTAACCAATACCTTTAAGATCATTTTTAGTCTTTTGATCAATTGAGAGCTCAATTTCCAAAACATCTGGTTGCCATTGATGATGGATTCTCTTTGCATATGTTGCTTCTTCTAGGTCCATATCAAAATCAACAATATTTAATATTGATTGAAGCACAGCAGATATTATTCTTGAACCGCCTGGACTTCCTGTTGTAAAAAACAATTCATTATTTTTCATCACAATGGTGGGCGACATTGAGCTTAATGGTCTTTTTTTAGGTGCAATCTCATTAGCCTCAGAGCCCAGAAGCCCAAATTGATTAGGTATTCCAGGCGCAGCAGAAAAATCATCCATCTCATTGTTCATTAGTATGCCAGTTCCCTTAATTACAACACCTGAACCAAAAGTAGAATTTAGAGTGTAGGTAGAAGAAACTATATTTCCATTTTTATCCGCAACAGAAAAATGCGTAGTTTCATGACTCTCATTATTTAAATACATACCCGGATGTATGTCTTTAGAATCTGCACTAAAACCTATTTTTATATTTTCATTTATTTCTCTTGAGTAGTCGTAACTAGTTATTTTATCTACAGGTACATCATAAAAATCAGGGTCTCCAAGATATTTTGATCTATCTGCATATGCATATTTCATTACTTCAGTCAGAAGATTAATATAATCAGTTGAATTATGTTCAAATTTTTTCAAATCATGATGTTCTAAAATATTTAGCATTTGAATTATATGAACACCGCCAGAGGAGGGAGGAGGCATTGTTATTATTTGATTATCTCTATAGGTAGAAATAAGAGGCTCTCTCCATACAGGTCTATAATTTTTTAAATCACTAATAGAAATTAGACCACCATTCAATTTCATATCATCGGCTATCTTCTCAGCAATTTCTCCCTCATAAAAACCGTCTCTACCTTTAGAGGATATGATCTTTAATGTTTCTGCTAGATCTTTTTGAATAAATTTTTTATTTTTAAAATCTGGGAAATTTGATTGAAATATTTTTTTTGTTTCAGGAAAAAATGACATCTTTTCGTTATATCTAAATAAGACATCACCCATATATGGAGTTATATAAAATCCATTTTCTGCATAGAAAATTGCATCTTCAAGTAATTGCTCCCATGGTAGAGAACCAAATTTATTATGAACTTCCCATAAACCAGCAATTGTTCCAGGGACACCACTTGAAAGATATCCAAAGGTTGAAAGTTTTTTTTCATTAAACGAGCCATCACTTTTAAGATACATATCTTTATGTGATTTCTCAGGAGCCTTTTCTCTATAATCAATTGAATAGGGCCTTTCAGTATCTTTGTCATAAATGACCATAAAACCTCCGCCACCAATATTTCCAGCTCTTGGTAAAACTACTGCTAAAGTGAAAGCAATTGCAATCGAAGCATCATAAGCATTGCCGCCATTGTTAAGAATTTTTTCACCAACGGATGTAGCTAAGAAATGTTGTGTAGTAACCATGCCATTATTACCATATGCCATTTCCTTTTGAGCAGGCTCATAACCTAATGTATTGAGATAAGCTATTGGTTCAGATGAGGACAGGCTTAAAGATACAACAAGCAAAAAACCTGATTGTAAAATTTTCTTATTAATTATAGCTTTCAATTGCAACATTTTTTGCCCATTTGTAATTTGCTTTACCGTTAGGAGCTCGTTGAACCTCTTCAACAAATATCACTTTTTTTGGAAGCTTGTAGCCAGCAATAAATTGTCTTGTTGACTCTACTAAATCAGCCTCGTTTATCTGTTTATTTTTTTCAACTGAAACTACAGCAACAACTTTTTGTCCAAATTTTGGATCATCTAAACCTACCACAAGGCAATCGAAAACCTCCTCATTTCTTTTTATAGCTTCCTCAACCTCTTCAGGATATATTTTTTCACCAGCAGAATTTATACAATTACTACCTCTTCCAAGAAGAGTAATAGTTCCATCATGTTCCAGCTTTGCATAGTCGCCCGGGAAGCTATATCTAATTCCATTTACCTCCTTAAAAGTTTCTGCAGATTTTTTTTCATCTTTATAATATCCAACAGGTACAAGTCCACTTGTTCCAATAAGACCAACTTTTTTGGATCCAGGTTCAAGAATTTCACCATCATCAGCAATCACCACAACACCTGGATTTAATGAGAATTTTGCTGTCTTTGGAGGATTATCTCTAGTTGAAATTGAACTACCCATCCCGCCTTCAGTCGACCCCATAGTATCCATAAGTTGCATGTCATGGTGCTTTAGTAAGCCATTTTTAACTTCCTCACTCCACATAACACCACTTGAAATAATTACTTTAACAGAGGTTAAATTATATGGTTTTCCAATATCACTAGCTCTATCAAGAGCATCCAGCATGGGTTTTGCAAATGCATCTCCAACAATAACAATATTTGTGGTTTGAGTATCTTCAACCTGGGTCCACAACTGATCTGCATCAAATCCAAGATTTTTTGAAGTTATTGCTGTTCCCCCAAGTAATAAAGGTAAAAATGCACCTAACCACATTCCGGTGCCGTGCATTAAAGGACAACCAACAAGACTTTTAATGAAAGTATTATCCTTTTTAAAGTTATTAATTTGTTCTTCAAGATTATTAATATCCTCTGGTACATCGTAGCCCATTGCTTTTAATGTCCTAAAAAGAAATACAAGAAATTCACCTTGTTTATACATAACTCCTTTAGGCATACCAGTAGTTCCGCCTGTGTATAGCATATAAATCGTATTAGGATCTCTATAAATCCTTTCCATTGGCTCACATGTATCTAATAAATCTTCATATTTGATTGCATTTTCGAAATGCGACTCTGTTCCATCATTCACCTCTATCCAGGCCTTAATGTTTGGCAAAGATTCTGCTATTTCTTTAATTCTTGAGCTGTAACATGCATGATAAAACACAGCCTCTGAATCAGAATTATCTAAAAGATATATTAATTCTTCAGCTACATATCGATAATTTACATTGATTGGAACGCCGCCAATTTTAAAGATAGCATTTTGCCCTATTAAATATTCATTTGAGTTATTAAGATAAAGACCAGCTTTTGAATTAGCTGATAATCCAGCATTTGTTAACGCAGTTGCAATTTTGCTAGATCTTAAATCGTAATCTTTCCATGAAATAACTTCATCACCACTAATTAAAGCATCATTCTCGGGGATAATATCTGAAATCATTTCCCATACTGAGGCAAAATCTAAATTCATTTTTTTCTCCTTACAATCTTTAGCTTCAATAAGCTGTACCTAATAATTATAGTATCGTTATAATAATTATTACAAAAGTAAAATATTTAAAATATCATGAATGACCCTGAAAAATTATTTAAAGAAATTACCAGTGAGTTAACCTCAGCTGGTCAATTATTTGAAACAAGAGAATATGTAGATACTAAAGGCATTACTCATAAAGAATATGCTTCTTTTCCAGATAACCTAAGAGGTTACTTTGATTTTGCAATGCTGCATGCTGAAAAAGAGTTTTTAGTATATGAATCCGAGCGCTTTTTATTTAAAGATGTTGTTGCAAAAGCAGCTCAAGTTGGAAATGCTCTGATTGCTGAAGGAATTACAAAAGGGGATCGTGTTGCTATATGCATGCAGAATAATCCAGAATTCATTTTTGCTTACATGGGAATAGTTGGAATTGGTGCGGTCTGTGTTCCGCTTAATTCATGGTGGGTTCCAGATGAAGTTATATATTCACTTAATCATTCTGAAGCTAAACTTTTATTTGGTGATAAGAAAAGACTTCAAGGACTAGAAGATTTAAAAAATTTGAAAAAGATTGTTACTAGCTATACTCCAGATGACAATTTCACATCTTTTAATGATTTTATAAAAGATCACTCAACTGACTGGCCAGATATTGAAATAGTGAGGGATGATCACGCAACTATTTATTACACATCTGGTTCTACGGGAAGACCAAAAGGTGTCTTATCCTCTCAAAGAGGTGTTATTTCTTCAATGTTTAGCTGGGCATGTATATCAACTGTTCTGAGTCAAAGAGAAGCTCGTTTGGGTAAAGATAGTTCACCTTTGGCAAGTTCTGAGTCTTGCATTCTTTTGTGTGTGCCTTTATTCCATGCAACCGGCAGTCATGTTGCTTTCTTATTGTCTATATTGGTTGGCAGAAAAGTAGTCATGATGAAAAAATGGGATGCAGGAGAAGCGATAAGACTAATTCACGATGAAAAAATAACAGATATAACTGGCGTCCCTACCCAAACCTGGGAATTATTAAATCATCCAGATAAAGATAATTATGATTTATCTTCATTAAAAACTCTTGGTGGTGGAGGAGGTCCAAGACCGGCTGAACACGTAAAGTTATTGGATGATAATTTCGAAGGAAGACCAGGTATTGGATATGGATTAACAGAAACAAATGCGTTGGGAACATTAGGAAGTGGTGATGAATATATCAGTCATCCTTCTTCTGCTGGAAGGGTTGTGCCTCCATTGACTGAAATTATGATTGTTGATGATGAATGGAATGAACTTGAAGAGGGAAAAATAGGAGAAATAGCAATTAGATCTCAATCAAATATGCTGGGTTATTGGAAAAATGAAGATGCTACGTCAGAATGCATGAATGAAGAAGGTTGGTTTAGGTCTGGTGATATGGGTAAATTTGACGGACCTTTTTTATTTATAGTTGATCGCATTAAAGATATGGTTATAAGAGGTGGTGAGAATATAGCCTGTCCTGAGGTTGAGAATGCTATATATAAACATCCAGATGTTCTTGAGGCTTGTGTTTTTGGAATCCCCGATGAGCGTTTGGGTGAAATACTTTGTTCTTCAATATTTTTAAAAGAGGGCTCAACGTTAACTGAAGAAGAGTTAGTTAGTTTTTTATCTAATAAACTCGCACAATTTAAAATACCCGCAGTTATTAAATTTTCACCGAAAAAACTACCTTTGGTTGCTTCTGGTAAATTTGATAAACCAACTCTTAGAAAAAATTTTATTTCTCAAAACTAAATTTTTTTATTTTTTAGCTTTAAAAATTTTGAAAAAAGAGTAAAAATGTACATTGTTAAACTTAAAAATTTATATTTATGATTTTAATTGTTGAAGACGAACCTGATATTAGAAAAAACCTCAAATATAATATATCTCGTGAGGGTTTCGATGTCATAACCGCTGGCTCTTTGTCTGAATCTG
Organism: Gammaproteobacteria bacterium; assembly: GCA_045563715.1. Taxonomy (GTDB): domain Bacteria; phylum Pseudomonadota; class Gammaproteobacteria; order Magnimaribacterales; family D2472; genus SAR86A. The sequence continues at coordinate 61,944 of JBJLIP010000004.1, forward strand.
AAGAAATTGTTAATTCGAACTCGATATCATTAGTAATTTTAGATTTAATGCTTCCTGATGGTTCGGGTCTTGATCTCTGCAAAAAATTTAAATCTAATTCAAAAACAGAATCTATTCCAATAATTATTTTAACTGCAAAAGATGATGAGGTTGATAGGGTAGTTGGATTTGAATTAGGTGCAGATGATTATGTTACAAAACCATTTAGTGTAAGGGAGTTGATCCTTCGAATAAAAGCTGTTTTAAAAAGAGGGCAAACAAAAAAAGAAGTTGTAGAAGTTGAGCGCCAATTTGGTGATCTAAGTATGGATATTGAATCACATGAAGTATATGTCAATAATGATGAAATAGACTTAACAGCTTTAGAGTTTAGATTGTTGAGACACCTTGTTGATAGAAGAGGAAGAGTTCAATCTAGAGATCAGTTGCTTTCTGATGTTTGGGGTTACAGCGCAGAAATTACAACAAGGACTGTTGATACCCACATAAAACGCCTTAGAGAAAAACTTGGACCAATGGGTAAATATGTTCAAACTATTAGAGGCGTTGGCTATAAATTTTCAAGATCACCGGACTAGATAAATGGGAATAGGATCCCGATTATTTTTAATTATATTCATATCTCTAGGATTAGGTATTTTTGTTTCATACATTATTGCAGAAAGAGATATCACTGATACATTCCAAAAGCACATTATTAATGAGTTACAAAATCAAGCATCTCTTCTTGTAGAGGTTGTTGATGAAGTTAACTCTATTCAAAGTCTCAATGAAGCTGATTCTTTAGCTGATAGGCTTGGGAGTGCATCAAATTCTAGAATAACACTTATATTATCTGATGGGAGAGTAATTGGTGACTCAGATGTAGACACTCAAAATATTAATAATTTAGATAATCATATTAATAGACCTGAGGTTCAAGAAGCTTTTAAAAATGGAAGAGGCTGGTCAATTCGTTATAGCGATACCGTAGAACAACAGCAAATGTATTATGCTATTCTAGATAATAATGATGTGAGTCCAAATGTTATTAGAATAGCAGTTCCATATGTAAATGTTGATTCTGCAATAGAAAGTTTAAATCTTTCTATAATTTTAATTGCTTTAGTTGCTTTTATTGTTACATCAATAGCGTCTGGTATAGCTGCAAATTATGCTTACAGAAGTATTGCGGATTTAGCTGATGCAACTTCAAAAATTGCAGATGCAGATGGAAAGGCAAAAAAGAAAGACATAAAAGCACTTCCTACTCAGAGGACTGATGAATTTGGCAATGTTGCACAAAGTGTTTCACAAATTTCAGAGGAGCTTAAATCTAAAATCAATTTAATTGCCAAACAAAGAGACCAGTTTGGTTCAGTCTTAGATGATTTAGGAGAGGGTATCATGGTCGCTGATATAAGTGGCAATATCACATATGAAAATGAACAAGTCTCATTAATCTTAAATAAAAATGAATTAGTAGGAAAAAAAATTACAGACTTAGATGTAAAATCATTAAATTATTTACTAAAGAGGGCAAAAAAGAAAAAAAGAGCTGACATTGAATTTGAAATCGAGTTAAAAGATAAAAGCACTAGATGGGTTCTTGCAACAATGAATCAATCTAAAACTACAAAAGAATTTATTTTGGTTGTTCACGATATTACTCAACTTAGAAGATTTAGCTCTATGAGAAGAGATTTTATATCAAATGTTTCTCATGAGTTAAGAACGCCTGTAAGTGTTATCATGGCAAATTCTGAAACTCTCGTCGATGGAGCTCTTGAAGACAAAAAACAGGCAAAAGTCTTTGCAAAGGCTATTTTACATAACGCTGAAAGACTTAGCGATATGGTATCTTCATTACTTGATTTATCTAGAATTGATTATGGAGAGCTAAAACTAAATATTGAAGAACTTTCCATAAACGATTATATTAATGACGCTATAGATTCTCTTAAAAATCTAGGTAAAAGAAAAAATATATCGATAGAGTGTTCTTGCTCTAAAAATAAAATTGTTCTTGCAGATAAAAATGCCCTTGAAAGAATTTTAAATAACTTAATTGAAAATGCTTTTAAGTATTCTGACCCTGAATCAATAATAAATATCTCAACAAGAAAAACAAAAGACTATCTAGAAGTCAGTGTAAAAGATAACGGAAGGGGTGTTCCTGATCAAGAGAAAGATTTTTTATTTGACAGGTTTTATAGAACAGCTGATGCGAGAGCAACTGACGAAAAAGGAAGTGGTCTAGGCCTTGCAATTGTAAAAAATCTTGTAAATAACTTAAATGGTGAGGTTGGAATAAAAAATACATATCCTAATGGGTCAATATTTTGGTTTACTTTGCCTTTAAAAAATTCATAAATTTGAAACAAACTTGAAATAATTTGTAACATTTTTGTTGATTTATTTTTCATCAAGTTCAATACCATGTAACGGATATATTTTCTAATACATACATATATTCCTTGGAGGGACATATTATGTTTTTTAAATCTATCAAGAAAACCACATTATTTTTATCTGCTTTTATACTTGTAGCTTGCGGTGGCGGGGGTGATACAAGTATTGCATCACCTGGTGAATTAGGCTCTTTAGGTGATCCTACTGGTGGTGGCGGGTCCGGCGGCGCTGGAAGTAATGTTCGAACTGGAACGTGTCCAGATTCACCTTTTATCACAAATGGATCCCCAGTTGCTGGAAATACTGTTTGTGCAATTCAAGGACCGATTACAAGTGATCTTACTCTAACAGACGACGTCATGTATAGAATGCTTGGAAAAGTTGACGTCGGAGTCGATATGGGTGGTGACGGAACAGACCCTGATGGTGTTTCAGCCACATTAACAATACCTGCTAATGCAGTAATCTTAGGAAAAGTTTCCCAGGATTATCTTGTTGTAAATAGAGGATCAAAAATACTAGCTAATGGTACACAATCAAAACCGATTAGATTTACACATAATACTGCAATTGAAGGAACAGTTGGTGAATTAGAAAGAGGTTTATGGGGCGGTATAGTTATCTTAGGCCAAGCTCCAATAAATAAATGTTCAAATGATGTAAGAGGAACTGCAGCTTGTGAAAAAGTCGTTGAGGGATCAAGCGCATTAATGGGTGGAGCTAATAAGAATGATAATTCAGGTAAATTAAATTTTGTTAGAGTTGAATACGCAGGATATGAGATTTTTCCAGGTAATGAGTTAAACGGAATAACTTTTGGTGGTGTTGGTGACGCCACTGAAGTTGATTTTGTTCAAGTACATAATAATCAAGATGACTGTGTTGAGTTTTTCGGCGGCACTGTAAATGTTAAGCATTTGATTTGTACTAATGCTGGAGATGATAACTTGGATATAGATTGGGGATATCAAGGAAAAATGCAATTTGTAGTTGTTAAACAGTCCTCAGACGCTAGTGATCACGTAGTAGAATCAGATAATACTAATTCAGATAGCTCAGTTGGTTATCTGACAGAACCAAGATCACGCCCTATGGTAGCTAATTTTACATTTTTGGCTCAAGGTGCTGATGAGCCATTAAAATATAAAGAGGGTGTCTCTGGTATATATATAAATGGTGTTGTAAAAAATAATGTATCACAAAATCTTATTGAATCTACCAATATTGAAACTATTCAAGATGGAGCTCTAACTCCAAAAATTCAGCATCATTCTGTATTTATGGATGCTGGAGGTGATACATCACCTTTTAAGGCTGACACTGACGCAAGTGGAGTTACAGCTGCTCAATTAGAAGCCTCTATTAAAGAAAGAGCAACAGATTTAGTAATTGGAACAAATACTCTTGTTTCAGGATTCTTTTTAGGCGATAACGAAAGTGCAGTTACTTCTTCTTTTGATGTTACAAAGGTCCAAGGAATGTGTGCAGTTGGACCACAAGCTGCAGGAACACCAACAGACTTATGTCCTACTTATAGTTCGAAAGAAGGACGATATATTGTTGATACATGGTTTTCTGCCACAAACTATATAGGAGCCTTTTCCCCCGGTTCAGATATAGAAAATAACTGGGCTTCCGGTTGGACACTTGGATTATTTACTGATCCAGAATGTCCAGCTGGTACCCTAGAATCTGAAGTTCTTTTAGGAAGAAAAGTATGTAGTATTTCTGGAGTTGTAACGGAGGATCTTACTCTTGTTGCAGGTAATTACTACAAACTTGATGGCAAAGTTGCTGTTGGAGTCGATATGGGTTCAGATGGGACTAAGTCCGGTGGAGACAGCGCGACATTAACTATTGAACCAGGAGTAACAGTTTTTGGTGAGTCAGGAAATGACTACCTTGTTGTAACAAGAGGCTCTAAATTAAATGCGGTTGGAACGTCATCTGCACCAATAATAATGACTGGAAGACAAGATATTCTTGGAGAAGCAGATATTGTTAATACAAGAGGTTTATGGGGCGGTTTAGTTTTGCTTGGAAAGTCACCAATTAATAAATGTACATATTCAACTGCTGGAACTTCTACTACAGCAGGAGTGAGAGTGGATCCATGTGAGAAAGATGTTGAAGGCTCAGTAGGAGACACCATGGGTGGAGAAATCCCAGATGATAGCAGTGGCACTCTAAAATATCTTAGAGTTCAATATGCAGGTTATGAGGTTTTTCCTGGTAATGAATTAAACGGTATTACTTTTGGTGGTGTTGGTAGTGGAACAGATGTTTCATATATTCAAGTCCATAATAATGCCGATGACTGTGTTGAATTCTTTGGTGGAACTGTTGATGTTAAGTATCTCATTTGCACAGGTGCCGATGATGATAACTTGGATATAGATTGGGGTTATCAAGGAAGACTTCAATATGTAATTGTCCAACAATCCAATGATAAAGGCGATCATATTGTAGAATCTGATAACACAAATGCTGATGCGGCAGTTGGTTATTTAACTGAACCAAGATCAAATGCAGTTGTTTCAAACTTTACTTTTATTTCAAAAGGATTTGATGATGTATTTAAACTAAAAGAAGGTGTTTCAGGTCAATATCTAAACGGTGTAGCCATAGTAAATAATGCTGTTACTGGGAAAACAACTAATTGTATTGAAACAACTTTCTTAGAAACAGTTCAAGCAGGAGCAGTTACACCAACATTCTCAATGAATTCCGTTGCTATGGATTGTCCTGGTTATATCAAAACAGATTCGTCAGCGGGCGGCGCATCAATTGCTCAAGTCGATGCAATTGTAAAAGCTGGTTCCAACAACCTCTATGGCGCTAATTCAGGCGGTGGAACATATGTGAATACACTTACAGGAGTCGTTAATGGTACTGCAGAGTCAGCAGTGACTGTCACAGCAATACCAGATGCATATAATGCAGATAGCTGGTTTACGACACCAACATATATAGGAGCTGTAAGTGGCGCTACTGATACTTGGTATAAAAACTGGACGTTATCTGGAACTATAGAAGTCCAATAAGGTTAACTAAATAAATATATATTGGAGAGATTAATGAAATCAAAAAAAATAGTAGATTTTCTTAAGTACAACTTTATTATTGGATTCTCACTTTTTTCAACTTTGATCGTATCTCAAGAAATCGAAGAAGTTGTTGTAAGTGGTTCCTTTATTCCAGATGAAAAAAGAGATACATCTGAGATCTCTGCAATCCTTGACTCAAGTGAAATAGAAAGGACTGGTGATGATAATATTGCAGTTGCTTTAACAAGATTAACAGGTTTAAGCCTTGTTAGAGGGAAATATGTTTATGTTAGAGGTCTTGGTGAGAGATATTCTGCTGCAACTTTAAATGGTTCAGGTCTTCCAAGTCCAGAGCCGCTTAAAAGAGTAGTTCCTTTGGATTTGTTTCCAACTCAGCTAATCGAATCATCAATTGTTCAAAAAACATACTCTGCAGACATGCCAGGTGAATTTGGAGGAGGTATTATAGAAATTAATACTAAAGCTGTTCCTTCAGAGAGAATTTTAGATTTTTCATTTTCTTCAGGATACAATGCCGAAACATCTTTATCAGATGGTCTTTTATACGATGGTGGGAGTGATGATGATCTAGGATATGATGATGGCACAAGAGATTTTCCATCATTTGTTCAAAGAGCAATTAATAGTAATCAAAAGCTCGATAGGTCAAATTTCAAAACTTACGAGCTTGCAAATGCAGGTCGAGAGTTTGTTAATTCAGAACTTTGGGTTATTCAAGAAGGTGATGTGCCTTTGGATAACTCGGTAAGTTTCACTTATGGGGATGAACTAGATATAGGCATTGAAGATATTCTTGATGATGAATCTGCAACTATCGGTGTTCTTCTTACAGCTGGCGTAAAAAGCTCATGGGAAACTCAAGAAGGAATCAGACAAACTGGTGATATTCAAGGTCAAGGAGATGGCACTTCAATAGTAATAAGAGGTAATGATAAGACATTTAAATCAACCTCAAATAATGTTACTACCTATCTTATGGCTGTTGCTGGCATTGAAACAGATACAGCAGAACTAAAATATACTGGCATGTATATACATAAAGGTACTAAAGAGGCAAGAACTCTTCAAGGATATGATACCTCTGATTCAGGAAATGTAAGAGAGGATTTTACTGAGTTTTTTGAAAGAGAGCTTACAAATCATCAACTTAATTATAATTATATTTTTCAAAATGATATGGAGCTTGATGTAAGACTTGCTGGTGGTGATGCTTCAAGATATGCACCATATGAAAGAGTTGTCTTCTATGAAGATACTGACGATAGAGGTTTTTGGCAATATGATGTAAACACTGGCAGAAATCAAACACAGTTTAGTTACGTAAATGATAATAATGAGAATTTTGGTATTGATTTAACATTCCCATTAGAACTTGGAGATCAGGAGGTAATTATAAAGACAGGGTTTGATCAATCAAATAACTATCGAGATGCACAGGTTAGAAGTTATAGATTCTTAGCCGAAGGTGGACCAATACCATCTGATGGACTAAATAATAGGATTGATTATATATTTGAGGATAAGAATTTTGATCCATCAAGATTAATTTTAATCGAAAATACCGCAGCTTCATCACCTGCAGGTTATCAGGGTGACTTAGAAATATCCTCTTTTTATATCACCTTAGACGCTTATTTAAATGAAAACTTTAGATTGGGAGCTGGTGTAAGAAATGAAGATGGTGAGCAAATGGTAAATACTTATGATGTATTCCAAAGGGTTGATAATAATATAGAAAAGATTATTGATGAAAACTACACCTTACCCTCATTCACATTAACTTACTTACCTGACTTTGATGAAAACCTTCAAATTAGATTTGGTGTTTCTAAAACTATCGCCAGGCCAACATTTAGGGAGCTATCTCCAACACTATTTATTGATGTCGATACTGATAGGGTTATATCAGGTTCACTATATCTAGAAAACTCTGAAATTGATAATATTGATTTAAGAGTTGAGTATTATTGGGGATTTAATCAGTTCTTAACAGCAGGATTATTTTATAAAGATATTTCAAAACCAATTGAAGAAGTTGTAAATGAATCTGGTGACTTAATTATTACTTCATATCAAAATGTACCTTCAGCTGAAGTAACTGGTTTTGAAATTGAATATGAAAGAATTTATGAAGATCTATTACCTAATTCAAAATGGGCTAGTACTAAGGAATTTATTTTAAAAATGAATTTTACTGCTACTGATTCTGAAGTAATTTACAGTGATACGGATACTTATATAAATACACAAGGAAGAGAAGTTAACGCTGCTAGCTTGTTTGCAAATGGAAGAGATACAAGACTTCAAGGGCAATCTGAAGAAATTGCGAATCTTCAACTTGGATGGGACGATTTACAAAATGGCACTCAAGGAACGCTTATAGTTAATTATGTTAGCGATAGAGTTAGAGCAAGGGGTATTGATGTTCTTCCAGATATATATGAGGAACCACCACTTTTGGTTGATTTTGTTTATTCTAAAACACTATCGTATGGCAGTAATGACTCTGATCTAAAGATATCACTTGAGTTAAGAAATATTCTTGATGAAGAATATTATGCTGCTATGGCTGATACTGTAATATATGATCAATACAACCTTGGCACTTCAGTATCTTTGGGATTTAAATTTAGTTTTTAATTTATTTTTATTTTCAAAATGAGCTACACTAAGTAGCTCATTTTTGAATTATGAACTTTATTAAAATAAAAAAAATTTTCTTGTTAATATTATCAGTACCTGTATTTACTTTAATAGTGTATTTATTAATTTCAATTACCAACAGACCTGATATTAAAAATATAAGCATTCCAGATATGACTGATTTAACCTTTAATTTAGATAAAAATTTTATAGAAGATCAACCAAAAAATCCTGAAAATATCCAAGCTTTTGATTATAAGTTGATTGGTTATAGATATGGTGAGAGCGACTCATCTGTTGTTGTTAAAAAGGGTAATAAAGAATTTGTCGTTGCTAAAGGTGAAAAATTACAGGGCATATACGAATTAGTAGAGGTTAGTAAAGATGAAGTTATATTTCGTAACAACGAAAAGTTATATAAAATTAAGAATATTGTAGGTAAATAATATATGAACATATCAATGAAAAAATTTTTTATTTTATTCTTCTTAATTTCTTTTAATAATCTTAGTGCTCAAGATACCTTTATATTAAATTATGAAGATGTTGATATAAAAAAAGTAACTCAGGACATTGCTCAGTTTTCCAAAAAAACAATCATTTTAGATCCAAGAGTAAAAGGAAAGGTAACAATATATTCAAATGCTAATTTAGATAGAGATCAAGTATGGAATGTATATTTAAGAACAATACAGGTAAATGGATTCAGTACTATTTCTGAAGATGGTTTCCTTCGAGTTATTCCTGAAAACGAGGCTACCAGAGATAAAACCTTAGATTATTCATCTGGTGATTTTGAGACAGTAGTAATTCCATTAAATAATAGGTCTACAGGAGAAATTTTGCCAATGATTAAGCCTATCACAGGAAGGCAAGCTCATTTGTCTAGCATCCCCTCAGTAAACTCTATTCTTCTCGTAGATCGCTCTAGTAATGTTCAGAGAATTAAAAATTTACTAAGAGACTTAGATAAAAATAATGTTGCCAAGATTACAACTATTAAGCTCGACAATCTTTCTTCAATAGAGGCTGTAAGGATATTAGATAAACTTAAATCACAGAATAATCCAACAATTAATAATTTTGTTGCAATACCATTTACTCCATCAAATTCAGTAATTTTATCCTCAAACGAAATTGTTGCTAAAAACATAAAGTCTACACTTAATAGTCTTGATAAAGATATTACAAATAACGACACTACAGATGTTATTTATTTAAAATATGCTAAAGCACAGGATGTTGCATCTATTCTTAGCTCAATAGCAAGCACATTTGTGAGTGAAACAGAAGGATCAAAGACTGTCATAACACATCACGAGAAAACAAACTCTCTAATTATTGCTTCTGCTGAAGAAAATCTAAATTCTATAAAAAATATTATCGCAAAACTTGATATTAGAAGGGCTCAAGTTTTAGTGGAGGCTATTGTTGTTGATTTGTCTGAAAAAGCAGCCAAATCACTTGGAGTAGAAACTATTTATACTGGTGGCGATGATGAAAGTATACCCATTGGAGTAACGAGATTTTCTGGTACAGGTCCTGATCTTCTTAGTATAGCTGGAGCATCAGATGATAATACAAATGTCACACTTACAACAACAGCAGTTTCTTCATTGTTAAATACTCAAGGTTTAGTGGCTGGATTTGGTGACATGACATCCGGAGAAAATAATTTTGTTGGAATAATAAATGCAATAGCTTCTGATACAGATTCAAACATATTATCAACACCATCAATATTAGCAATGGATAATGAGCCAGCGAGATTATTTATTGGTCAAGAAATACCAATTACCACTGGAGAAAGTCTTGGTACAAATAATTCAAATCCATTTAGAACAACTTCTCGTCAAGAAGTTGGTATTGAATTAGAAATAACTCCTCAGATAGATGAAGGTACCTCTGTAATATTAAATATTAAACAAGGTGTATCTGGCATTGCAGGTGTAGCACAAAGCGGAACTGATTTAATAACTAATAAGAGAGAAATTGAAACCACAGTTTTGGTAGATAATAATCAAATAATTGTATTAGGTGGTTTGATCGACGAAGATGTCCAAGAAGTTGTCTCTAAAGTGCCCATACTTGGATCAATACCATTATTAGGAAAACTATTTCAGTCTTCATCAACGACCACTAGTAAGAAGAACTTAATGGTATTTTTAAAACCAACAATTTTAATAGATTCAAGTACAGCACAAGCAGTATCTTTAGAGAAGTATAATTTTATAAAGGCTCAACAAGAGCTAGACGAAAAAAAAGAAGTAATAGATCTTACTGAAAAGAATGAATAAGTATGTCTGAAACTGAGGCTGAAAACTATAAGACAGATATCCTGCCTTATGATTTTGTAAAAGAAAATGAAGTAATAGTCTCTGAAACAGAACATGGTTATTTAGCTTTATCACCATACAAATTAACAATAACCCTTTATCACGAAATTCGAAGATTTTTAAAGTCAGATTTTAAGTATGAAATATGTAGCTCTGAATACTTTAATGAAATATTAACTAACTCATTTTCATCAACAAATCACAATAATGACATAACTGATGAATTATCTGATGAATTTGATCTTCAAGATTTTGCTGGAAGTATTACCGCTACTGAAGATTTGTTGAGTGGCAATAATGATGCTCCAATAATCAAATTAATAAATGGAATTATTAGTCAAGCAATTAAAAGTAGGGCGTCTGATATTCACTTTGAACCATATGAAAATCATATAAAGATTCGTTTTAGAGTAGATGGTATTTTAAAAGAGATTCTAAGACAGGATAGTAAGATAGCATCATTTTTAATATCACGTATAAAAATTATTTCAGGTCTTGATATTTCAGAAAGAAGACTACCTCAAGATGGAAGAGTTTCATTATCTCTTGGAGATAAAAGTGTAGATGTAAGGGTTTCAACACTACCTTCTTCGCATGGTGAAAGAATTGTTTTAAGAATTTTAGACAAACAGTCTGCACAAATTAATATTGATGATTTAGGATTACCTACAAAAATTTTATCAAATTATAAATCTTCATTGAAAGATCCTGAAGGAATTATTTTGTTCACTGGCCCTACAGGCTCTGGTAAAACAACAACCTTATATGCAGGTTTAAGGTATTTAAGTGATTCATCCCAGAATATTCTTACAGTTGAAGATCCAATTGAATATACTCTAGATGGCATTGGACAGACTCAAGTAAACACAAAAACTGGATATACTTTTGCAAAAGGTCTAAGAGCAATCCTCAGACAAGATCCAGATGTAGTAATGGTTGGGGAGATGAGAGATATTGAAACAGCTCAAATAGGCATTCAATCAAGTCTAACCGGACATTTAGTACTATCAACAGTTCATACAAATAGCGCAGTTGCAGCTATCACCAGATTGCGAGATATGGGAATTGAATCATTTTTATTGGCATCAAGTTTAAAAACAATTATCTCTCAAAGATTGGTAAGAAGACTATGCTCGCATTGTAAAAATAAAAAAAAGATTTCGCCTGAATCAGCAGAGTTATTTAAATTAAATAAATCTCAAGATGTATATTATCCGGTAGGGTGTGATCATTGTAATGGAACAGGATATCAGGGCAGAATTGCAATTGCAGAATGCATACAGGTAGATAAAAAACTAAAAGATCTTATTCACAATGACGCATCAGAAAATGAAATATCTGATTATGTCTTTAAAGACAATCATTCCATTGATAAGGCATCAGTAAGGCTAATTTTAGATGGTGTTACATCTTGTGAAGAAATAATTAGAGTCAATAACATTAAAGAAGATGCCGGCATTTAGTTATATAGCTATAAATGAGCTAGGTGTAAAAAAGAAAGGCATTCTTAGCGCTGACTCTGAAAGAGAAGCTCGAAAAATGATTAAAGAAATTCATTTAACACCTCTAAAAGTATCTGAATCAAAAAATACTGGAAAAAAATTAAAAGTTAAAAATAAAGACATTGTTGTAATGACTAGACAACTATCTATTCTTTTAGATGCAAATACCCCGATTGTTGATACCTTAGAAATAACAGCAAGCCAATTAAAAAATAAAAATCTTATATATGTAATTTTTAATCTCAAAGAAGATATTGTTCAAGGTAAAAGACTTGGCAATTCAATGAAGAAATTTCCAGAAGTATTTTCTAGTACATACATCTCTATGGTGTCTGCAGGAGATTCATCAGGAAATCTAGATGTAGTTTTTTCTAAATTAGCAGACTATCTTGAAGAAACAGCATCGATCAGGCAAAAGGTTACATCGGCTATGACATATCCTTTAATTTTAATAGGGTTTTCTATTATTGTAATAGTCTCTTTACTTACTTTTGTTCTACCACAAGTAATAAATCAATTTGTAAAAGCTGGAGCAGATTTGCCATTTATAACAAAGTTACTTTTAGGCATTTCTAATAATATAGTTCTAATTATTTCAATATGTTTATTGGTCTGGATTGCAATTTATTATTTGTATAAAAATTATATAAAAAATAAAAATAATAAAATAAAAGCACATAAGAAAATGCTAAAAATCCCTTTCGTTGGAAATTTTTTATTAAACTCTGAGCTTGAAAGATTTGCTAGCACCATGGAACTCCTTCTTGCATCAGGCTCTAATCTTGATATAGCTTTAGATGAGTCAACTAAAGTTTTTAATAATAAATATTTAGGAAATATTATTACTAATTCTAATAACGATGTAAGAGAGGGCAAGGATTTTATTAATACACTAAAGAAATATAATATATTCCCAGATATTTTTATCCAATTAGTTTCAAGTGGTTATAGGTCTGGAAATTTGATTACAATGTTTAATAAAGTTTCACACTTTATGAAATCTGAAATCGAAAAGAAAAGGTCCATATTTTTGTCATTACTTGAACCGGCTGTAATAATTATTATGGGTGGTTTTGTATTACTCATTGTTCTAGCTATACTAATACCAATTATGCAAATGAATACATTAGCTATATGAGAAAAAATACAACAAAAGGATTCACCCTTGTAGAGCTTATGGCAGTTCTTGTTATTTTAGGAATTTTGGCAACTGTAGTCATAGTTAATGTGAGCCCTGTTTTCCAAAGAGCTAATTTTGAAAAAATTAGAGCAGATATGGCTAACATAAATAAAGCATTAGAAATTTATAGATTTAATGAATTATCTTATCCTACAACATCTCAAGGTCTAGATGCCTTGGTTAAACCACATTCTGAATTAAAGAATCCACTCTTGTATCCTGAGGGAGGCTATATTTCTTCAATACCTGAAGATCCATGGGGGAGACAGTATATATATGAACATCCTTCAAGAAGATCATTAAAATATGACCTTTATACCCTCGGCGCGGATGGTATTGAGGGAGGTACAGGCGAGGATGCTGATGTTGGAAACTGGATGCAATAGTAACAAATATCAAAAAGGCTATACCTTAATAGAAATAATTGTCGTATTAATTATTATAGGCATTTCAACCACTTTTATTACATTAAACTTTAGCACACTTAAATCTGTAGATTCTAAAATTAATTCATTTGAAAAATCAGTAAATTTCTTAACAGAAGAAAGTATTGTTACTGGGAATATAATTGGCTGGCATCTAAACTCAAACAAACAATTTGCAAACTATATATTCGATAACGAAAACAAAGAAATAGATTATGATTTCGATAATTCATTCTTAAATGAAATAACGTCTTTAAGGATGACATTTAGATTTGAAGATGGAACTATAACTAGAATCGATGAAATGCAAAGAGATTCTCCTTTAATGATTTTTTATCCTTCAGGTGAAAATTCAGGAGGAGAAATAGACATTTATCATAATGACTATATCCAAAGAATAGTTATAAAAAATAATGGAAAAGTAATCAATGAAGTTATCAGATATTAAGAAAGGATTTAGTTTGATAGAGGTAGTGGTTTCACTATTTATATTGAGTGTATCTGTAATTACAATTTATAATTTAATTATATCAACATCTGTATCAAGTTATGAACTAGAACAAAGATATTTAGCTAAAGAGGTTGCAAATAATCGCATCTCTTTGATACATACACTAGAAAAATCATTAAAGCCAACAGAGAGAAGTGGTGAAATGGTAATGGGAGGCCAAAAATGGCAGTGGAATGAGACTATTAATAATGGGGCTAGTGATGACTTTTTTGAATATGAAATTTTTGTAAGGCTTGAAAATGAAAAAACATATATCTACTCAATAAAAGGTCTTTATAAAAAATGAGTAAAGGTTTTACGTTAATAGAGGTATTAGTCTCATTAGTTATTCTTTCAATGATAACTATTATTACATCAAACATTCTTCAATCTTCTTTAGAGACAGAACGCACTTCATCTGAGAGATTACAATCAGCTAGTGCATTAAATTTTTCATCTATAATTTTAAGAAGGGATTTAAGACAAATAATAAATGTGCCATTACGAGATTATTATGGGAACACTATTAAAGGTACATTCTCAGGAAGTAATATTGATAAAAGAATCTTATTTAATTCTAAAATAAAATCTATCTCTAATGAAATATCACCGATTAAAAGAATTGAATATGTGCTAGATGATAATAAGCTTATTCGAAAGCAATTTTTTTCATCCAACCCTTACAACAGTGATGAAAGTATAAAATCAAATTTTATAGAGGAAATATCTGATTTAGATATTAAATTCATGCATGAAAGAAGTTGGTATGACAGATGGCCAGTTAGCCCAATTACGGAAAGACAAATACCAACTTTAATAAAGCTTGAATTCAAAAAGAGTGGCAAAGAGTATATATGGATTATTGAACCAAATATTGATTATGTATTCAAAAGATAAAGGCGTTGTTTTAATATCAATTTTATTAATAGTTTTATTGTTGTCTTCAGTTGCTGTTTTATTTGGCAATAAATATCTTTTATCTCTTAAAAGAGCTCAATATATTGAATTTCAAACGTTATCATTAAATATCTTCCGTAACATTGAATCTTTAGCGCAAGATAAGATTGAAAAAGAGTTGAGGTTTAATTCAAAAAAGCTAACAAAAGATAATCCAATTATTAATGAGCCAATAGTATTTAACATAAATGGAGCTGAAATTATTGGAAAGATTTCAGATTATGGAAATTGTTTCAATATTAATTCAATTGTTAGCCTAAATGATGATGACTATATTGAAAATAAAAAAACATCAGCTGCATTTAAAAAAATTTTATCTTTTAATGAAATAGACAATAACATTATTGAAGAGGTAATTGATCAAATTATTGATTGGATTGATAAAGATGCAAACCCTAGAGCTTATGGACTTGAGGATTATTACTATTCAGGTCCATTACATAGTCCAAGAGAATATACAGGCATGAGATTAATGGTTTCAATTGAAGAATTAAAGAGCATACCCGCTGTAAAACAAATAGATTGGAATATTTTTAAAAATCATTTTTGTGCAATACCAAAACTAAATGACTTATCTTTAAATATTAATACATTAGATTTAGAAGATGCATATTTATTAAGTTCTATTTTTTCAAACTTAACCATAAAGGATGCTGAGTATATTTTAGATAATATTCCTAAATCAGGCTTTGATGATTTAAATAATTTTGTAAGCAGTTTTCCTGACTTAGATTTAAAAGATGTTCACGGTAATATTATATTTAAATCAAATATTTTTGAGCTTAACTCAGAAATTAACTTTAACGAATTTGTATCTTCTTCGAAAAGTATAATAATTTATGAAGACAATAATAATGGTTTTATTATTTCAAGAATCTATAATGGAATATAATGAATACTTTTTTAGCATATCCAGATAATTTAGATTTTAATTATGGAAAATATCATAAAAACTCTGATAATTATAAAAAATCAAATAATTATAATGATTTAGATGACTTTTTATCACTTACATACAAGGATAAATTAATTTACCTCATACCCTCATCGATTGTAGGAAGCTACCCTTTTAAAAAAAATAAAAAATTATCAGAACAAAACAATATTGCAAATTTTATGTCAGAGGTTGATGGATTCATTGTTAATGATGTGTCTGAGAATGAATTTTTTATATTTGATAATGTTGGGTTTGTAATTAACAAAGAATTGTATAAAGCGCTTAATACTTCTCTTAATAAATTAAAGTGCAAAGTAATTTTAGTACCTGATTATTTTTTAAATAAGAATATTGATATCAATACTATTACTGAATTCAATAATAGTTTTCTGTTTTCATTTGATGATGGGACTGGCTCTTCAACAGATTTTGAATCATTAACACAATATCTAGAAATGGTTGAATCGAAATATATTAATTTTGAACCTAATGTTTTTACCAATATACCAATAAAAGAACTTGGGGGTTATAAAAACAGCAAAGGCGGTTCTATTGAACAATTTTTCTTATCAATGAACGACAATCTGCCAAATCTTTTTAGGTTTGAATTCTCATTTAAAAATATTTTTAATAAGTTTAATTTTTCTAAAGTTGAGCTTTATGTATGTCTTTTGATGTTAACTTCATTAGTTGCTTTACCGTATATCCTTATTGCTCAAAACAATAAGCAGATTGATATTTATGAAACTGAAATATTTAATATTTTTAAAATGATTGATAAAAATACAAATAGAATTGTCACCCCAAAGATTCAAATTGACCAATTAATTGAACAAATACCCGGATCATCAAAGTTACAACCTTCAAAAAATAAATCAAAATTTCAAAATTATGGCTTTTTAATTTCCTTGGGTGAGAAGTATATAGAATCTGTTGAAATTGATATTAAATTAAATCAGGCAACTTTAAATTTATTAGAATTACCTAAAATGCAATATGAAGTAGTTAAGAATACTGTTGATAGATTTAATGTAAACATCATCGATGAGAATACAATTAATGAAAATAGTAAAATTTCAGGTGAAATTAAAATTGAGTTAAAAGATGAATAATTTGTTAAATAGTCTTAATAAAAGAGAAAAAAATTTAATCTTTATTGCATTATTTTTGATTGGTATCGGTGTATTGTCTTATTTTATAAATAATATTACTACGAATTTGAATTTCTCATCAAAACAATTAGATAAAGCTAAATCTGATTATGAATATGTTGTCTCAAAGGCAGAATTACTTGGCAATAATGCATTAAGCCAATCATCAAATATTGAAGAGATAGAGTTGTTCATAAGGAACCTTCTGCAAGATTCCATTTCCGATCTTATAATTGTTGAAGAAGATAATTCTCTTATGGTTTCCTTTAAAACAAATAATTTAAAAGAATCAATTTCAATTTCAGACGAAATAGCTTTTAGATTGAGTAGGGAGCTAAGCAATATATATTATTCTAAGAATGCAAAAGATTTTACAACGAAACTAGTTTTTAATTAGTTTTGAAGAAATATCTATAAATTAAGAAAGCAAAAATGCCTCCAATTATTTGTGCAATACAAAAATAAAGTACGTTTTCTGGATTTATACCAGCAAAGCTATTTGAAAACATTCTTCCAATCGTTCCTGCAGGATTTGCAAAAGAAGTTGAGGATGTGAACCAATATGCAGCTCCTATATAAGATGCAACGACTAATGGTATTTTTGCTTTGTTCGATATCAGTATAAAAAATACCAATCCAAAACTAGCAATAATTTCAGATAGAAAAATATTTGATCCAAATCTATTTTTTTCAGAAAATTCAATAATATCCATGCCAAACATAATATTAGCAATCATAACTCCAGTAATTGCTCCAAATGTTTGAAGCAAACAAAAAATACAGAATATTTTTAAAGAAATCTCTTTATTTAAAAAAAGAACAAATGAAACAACAGGATTAAATTGATTACTAAATGACTCAAACGCGGTAATTAAAAAGTATAGTGCAAAAAAAGTGACAATCGCATTTATGAGTAAAATAATAGAATTATCATTACTTAAGTTTTCTGCCATTATTCCAGATCCAACTACGGCGCAAAATAAAAATCCAGTACCTAAAAATTCTGATATGTATTTACTTATCTTCATAAATTGATATCTTTGCTGAGTAAATTTCATGAAAAGTTTTCACAGCAATAGAATCTGAAACCCCCCATTTAGTTGATTGAATAGTCTTAATATCTAGTTGCTTAATTATTTTTTCATAAATTCGCATAGCAAACCCAATAACATCTGCACGATCTGTCGCAAATCCATACTTTTCAATTTTTTCTTTGACATCAAGTTCATTTAGCTTTTTAAATTTTTTGTGAAAGCTATCTGTTTTCATTTTCTTTGAATTATGAATATTTAAGAATGATCTTACATTCCCTCCAAGACCAATTATTGTTTTTATATCTTTATGATTTTTTAACCACTTTTCCATTCTTTTCCATTCATTTATTTCATCTTTTTTAAGCATCATCCTAACACCACCTAATTGAAATGATTGGATGAAATGTTTATTTGATTTATAAATATAAATTTCAGTACTACCACCACCAACATCAATGAACATCTTATTTTTTCCTTGTTGTGCTTTTGGATGGAAACTAATTAATTTAGCTTCTTCAAGACCTGAAATTATCCTAATAGGGTGTTCAATTTTATTTTCAATGTATCTTCTTGCTTCTTCTGAATTAGAGGAGTTTCTTAAGGCGCTAGTTGCAATAATTTCATATTGATTAATCTTATCTTTGATAAATTTTTTCTGATATTTTTTTAGTGTATTTACTAGCTCATTAATTTTTTTGTTAGATAATTTCCCTTCTTTAAAAACTTCCGTACCAAGTCGAATTGGGGAGCGTATTCCATCAATGTACTTAATTGAGGTAGGTGTTGTTTCAAAAATCTTAGATTTTACTGCATTTGTGCCAATATCTACGGAAGCAATTTTCATTATATGTCGTCGCTATATTTACTTATGACCATAAATTGCTCATATGAAAGATTATCAAATTTAACTCCTTCTAGATTTGTTGAATAATTATTCAGAGACTTTGACCATTTTTCAGGCTTAAGAATCTTCTTCCCATGATATTCAGTTTTATTTAATAAATATCTGAGCGATGTTAAGCGAGCAATCATTTTATTATTCGAATTAATTGAAACCCATGGACTAACTTCAGTTCCAGTTTTTTCAAACATCTGCTCTTTATACAATGTGAACGCGTTCCATTTAGTAATTACTTTTTCATCATTCTTAGAGAGTTTCCAATACTTAAGTTTAGAATTTTTTCTTGCTTCCATTCTAATTTTTTGTTGATCTTTTGATAATGAAAAATAAAATTTTGTTAATTCAACTCCATCACTTATTAATTCCTCTTCCCAATTATTAACTTTTTTCATAAAGGCTCTGTATTGGTTTTCAGTGCAATAACCCATAATGGGTTCAGTTATTGCTCGTGTATACCAAGATCTGTCAAGAAATGAAATTTGACCGTTCTTAGGAATTACCTTAGTCCATCTTTGGAGCCAGTGAGAAGATTCCCATTTTGTTGGAATTCCAAGCTGAATATAATTAAAATGTTTTGGCATTAAGTATTCTGAAAAGAATCTAATTGCTGTACTTTTGCCAGCAGTGTCTCTGCCTTCAAATACAATACATATTCTTCTATTATTTTTAATTACATCTTCTTGAAGTTTCAAAAACTCAATCCTTAGTCTTCTCTTTTCTAGATCATAAGATTTAGCAGCAAGTTTTTTATATTCAGTTTGATCTAAATTTATAATTTTCATTTTTTTGAAACTAGATGTTACCTAAAAGTTTTATATTCTTAACACAAATGATAACATTTGCAGCGTAAAATATTTTTTATAAATAATATGGAAACTTTGTTCTTAAGTCCTCTAACTATAATAATTATAGCATCTATAGTTGGCTTCTTTATGGCTTATGGTATAGGTGCAAATGATGTTGCAAATGCTATGGGAACTTCAGTAGGGAGCAAAGCAATTACATTAAGACAGGCGATTATTATTGCTGCAATATTTGAATTTCTTGGTGCATATTTTGGAGGTGGTGCAGTTACTGACACAATAAGAAAAGAAGTTGTTGATCCAACAATTTATGAGGATGCAAATAAATTTATTATTGGAATGTTGTCGGCATTATTAGCAGCAGGAACATGGTTAATTGTAGCCTCAAGAAAAGGTTGGCCTGTTTCCACAACTCATTCAATCGTTGGTGCAATAATTGGTTTTGTTTCAATTTCAAAAGGAATGAGTTATGTATCTTGGGGAACAGTAGGTGGGATAGCTTCAAGTTGGGTAACATCACCCATAATTGCAGGATTACTAGCCTTTTTAATTTATTTAAGTGCGAAAAAGTCTATCTTAGATAATCCTAACCCAGGCAAAAGAGCTATAAATATAATTCCTATATATAGTTTTTATGTTGCTTTTATTATTTCATTAGTTATCGCAAGAAAAGGACTTAAGAATTTAGGACTTGAATTAGTAGAGTCAGATATATATATATTTAGTTCAATTTTTGGAATTCTTGCAGCTGTTGTTACATCAGTTATTTTAAGACAAAATTTTACAAAAATTAAAAAAGATGGGGTTGAATCTGCGTTCGCAATTTTAATGGTTATCTCTGCATGTGCAATGGCTTTTGCACATGGTTCAAATGATGTTGCTAATGCAATTGGACCTCTTGCTGCAATCGTATCCACTGTAAATTCAAATGGTATTATAGATACTTCGTCTCCAGTTCAAACTTGGATTCTTTTTTTAGGAGCAACAGGAATTGTTTTTGGTTTAAGCATGCTCGGAAAAAATGTTATAAAAACTGTAGGAGAAAAAATTACTGCATTAAAGCCTAGTCTTGGTTTTTCAGCTGAACTTGCCACAGCGACTACAGTAGTTGTTGCCTCATATCTTGGATTCCCTATTTCAACAACTCACACGCTAGTTGGAGGAGTTATTGGAGTTGGATTGGCAAGAGGAGCACAACATTTAAACACTAAAGCAATAACAAGAATTATTACTTCATGGTTAGTTACAATTCCTATTGGAGCTTTTTTAACAATCTTATATTGGGTCATTCTTAGAATAATATTTGGAGTTTGATATTTAAATAAAAAACCCAGAAATAATTTCTGGGTTTAAAATTTTTTTTATTTAATTTTAATTCATTACCAATATTTTATTTCTAAACAAAGAATCACACTGTCCAGCATACAGTTTTGCAAGCTCATTTTTCTTGTTTTGTTTAAGATAATTCACTTTTAAATCGCATGTTACTTCTTGGTCAATAGAGCCAGAGTTATTGTGTTGTAAATAATCACTATATAGACCGTATAAAACGACATCATGATGGTTTATTGGTATTTCATCATTAATTAAAATAATACCTTTATCTATTGATAAGTAGCATCCGATAGATTGTTTAGGGCACATTTCTGAAACTTTATCTTTGTTATAAATAACTTCAACATAAGATGATTCCATTTGAAGATCATGCTTAACTTTGTTAAATATAACTTCATCAGACTGTACATAATAAAAACTAAATACAACCATTGAAATTAATGATAATTTTCTTATTTGTTTCATAAATTCTCCTTATGTGTCAATAATGTGACATATATATGAATATTATGTTACATAAATGTTACAAATTTGTCAAATTGAGAAACATACGGATTAAATAAAACTAATATTTAATGGTTTTTTAATTTATTATTCAGTTCTGGTTTCAGTTATAAGAGTTTTAACAGTTATATATTGGATTTTTATTACTAAATATTGAAGGCCTAGTTACTAGGAAGTCCAGCTAGTCATGTATGCAATGACAGCCCTTGAGGCTTCAATTTTACCAACATCATTTAATTGACCACTTTCTTTTGTATTTAAAGAAAATATAGAAAGAATAATTTGAGCTACAACTCTGCAAACACCTTCCTTATTAAAAACATTATCAAGATTTATAGATTTTTCATAAGTTTCTTGTATCACATTACCTAATTTATGAATAGAATTTGAATCTAATGGAGGGTTCAAAGTATTACCTAGAATTAATTTTTGTGCGACTAAGGAATGTAAGAAAAATTCATAAATACTATAAACAATATGATTGCTCGCTTTTATCAAATCTACTTTAGAATTTTCGATAACATTGATTGTTGAAAAATTTTCAACACATTCATCAATGCATTTTGCAATTATTAACTTTTTAAGGAAATCTACAGTTGGTATGAATTTATAAGTTGAAGTTCTTTTTAAACCGGATATTTCAGCAACTTTTGCAAGGGATAAGATCATCAATCTCACCGTCTTCAATAATATTGATTGCAGCATCAATAATTTTACTAATCCTCTCTTTACTTCTGTCTTGCTTCGCTGAGGTATCCACTATTTTATTATGGACAAATGTCTATAAATGTAAACACAAAAGAACTTAAAAAGTTCACATAATGTTCACAAAATAATGTTATTTCTGTTGCACTTCAAATTTAAAATTTGCGCATTATATTGGAGATCTTATGAAAAAATACATATTCCCATTGTTTCTATCACTATCTTTGTTTTCTCAAGAGTCAGAGAATAAGGTAGAAAATGAATCAGTTGAAGAGGTTGTAGTAATTGGTACAAAAGCTAGTATTATTTCTGCAATTGAAAAACAAAGAAAATCTAATCTCATTGTGTCAGTTGTCGACTCTGATGCTCTTGGTGATTTCCCAGATACTACTGCTGCAGAGGCAATTAGAAGACTTTCTGGTATTACAGTTGAAAATGACCAAGGTGAAGGAAGGTATGTAAGCATAAGAGGACTATCAGGTGATTTAAATTCTATATCTGTAAACGGTGCGCTTGTTCCAGCTCCTGAGGGCGGAAGAAAAGTAATGCTAGATGGTTTGCCAACAGAATTACTTGATTCAATTGAGGTTTATAAAACACTAACTGCTGATCAAGATGCTGATTCTATAGGCGGTAGAATAGAATTTAATACAAAAAGAGCTACGTCTTTAGATAAAACACTTTTTAAAGCAAAATTTGATACATCCTACAATGATCAATCAAAAAATTCTGATAATCCTAAAATTGCTTTAACTTACGGAGATATGATATCTGATTCAGTTGGCCACATTATTGGTTTAACTTATGCTAGCAAGCAAATTATCACTTATAACAATGAGACAGGTTTTCCAGGATGGACAAATGATGGAGCAGGTAAAAGATTAGACGATGATTGGGAAATGCGATATTACGATCTTACCAGAGAGAGAACAGGCCTAACTTACGATATTGATTATATGATTGATGATCAGACAGCAATATTTGCAAATTTTTTATATAACAATTATGAAGATAACGAACTTAGATATAAAGATGAATATGGAAGTTTAAGGCACGGTGAAGTTTTTTCTAATTATAGTGAAATAAATAGAATTAGAAGAGATGCAGAAGTTAGAAGAAGGATTGAAACTAGAGATATTAGAACTGCAGTAATAGGTGCCGAGACTATGGTTAATGGTTGGTTTACAGAAATACAGTTTAGCCATTCTTATGCTGAAGAAGATGATACAAATAACATAGATGTTAAGTTTAGAAGTGAAAGATATGATACTGATGATTGCGGAGGCCCTTGTGGATATTTCTTTTATTCAGATCCAAAAAAAGTTGGACTGGAATTTGATTCCTCTGTTGCACCTATATGGGATACTTCAATGACAGTTGATGCATGGGAAGAAGACTGGTCATTAATCAAAGATACCGAAAAAGCTTTTAAAATTGATATGTCAAAAGAAGGCTTTTCATTCATGGATATGCCTACCACCGTTAAATATGGATTTAAATATAGTCAAAGAACAAAAGAAAGAGATAGAAATGCGATTGAGATAGAAGATGGTCCTGCAACTGATTTAATGCAATCTCAATTTAATCCATCTCAAATTACATGGCCTTTTGCAGGTCAATCCATGGGTCCTATGGCAAATGATTCACTCTTATGGCCTCTAAAAGGAACGTTTGGCGGTCCTGATTATTCAAATGTTGAGCAGGATTATAAATCTGATGAAGATATCATGGCAATATATTTGATGGGGACAATGGAGGCTGAAAATGCTGTTGTTATATTAGGTTTAAGAGTTGAAGATACTTCCTACTCAACATTAGGTTATAACGATGGTGATGTAAATGATCCAATTACAGCATCAAAAGATTACACATTTGTTTCTCCAAGTATAAACGTAAAATATTTTCTTGATGATCAAACTATTATAAGAGGAGCAATTTGGAGGGCTTTATCCAGACCTGGATTTGGTCAAGCATCTACTGTTGCAGAAATTGAAAATGAAAATGATGGAACTTTTTCAGGTGAAATGGGAAATCCAGATTTAGATCCATATGAAGCCAATAATTTTGACCTTTCTTTGGAAAGATATGGTGACACCGGCTCATACTCAATTGGATATTTTAAGAAGGATATTGATAATGCAATATATCCGCTTGTAACTGC
This sequence comes from Gammaproteobacteria bacterium, assembly GCA_045563715.1. GTDB lineage: Bacteria > Pseudomonadota > Gammaproteobacteria > Magnimaribacterales > D2472 > SAR86A. Next base: position 86,467 of record JBJLIP010000004.1, read on the forward strand.
AGGAACAATTAATGGAATTGTTTTTAGTGAATTAGAAACATATGTTAATACAGGTCCATCTGATGTTTCTGGATTTGAAATGAATGTTTTTCAAGAATTAGAATTTTTACCTGAACCTTTTAACGGAATGTTTGTTTCACTTAACATTACAAAAACTGATGGAGAGAGCACTCTAGATGTGGATAATGGACAAGTTACATTCCCTTTTAGAAAACTATCAGATAAAAACTCAAACCTTTCAATCGGTTATGATCAAGGAAAGCTAGATATGAGATTATCAGCTGTATCAAGAACTCCGTATTTGGACTATTTAGCAGATGAAGATAGTCCTGGAGATGTTCAAGAAGAGTTGTCACTAGATAATATCAGGTATACAGATGACCATACCCAATACGATTTTAATTTAAAATATAAAATTAATGATAACTTTAGTGTTAAATTTGACATCAGCAATATTACTGATGAACCTGAATTTTATTACTGGGGATCACCTGATAGACTTTCTCAATATGATGTATATGGAACAACATATTCAATAGGTATTCGATATAATCTATAATCTTTATAAAGTTTAATAAGGCAAGACTTTAACTTGCCTTATTATTTAAAAAAAATGAAATATTTATTCACAATATTATTTTTATATTCATTATCTGCAATATCTGATCCCATAGATAAAATTATTCATATAGTTCCTGCAATAGATGAGACTCCACAAGTAATCTCAAAAGGTGATGCTGCAGATGATCCTGCTATTTGGCTAAATAAATTAAATCCAAATAGATCACTAGTATTTGGAACAGATAAGAGAAGCGGCATATATACATATAACTTAATGGGCGAAAAAATAGGCTACACAGGAATTGGAGATATCAATAATATTGATGTTAGAACAATGAATGTTACTGATGATGACAATAAAGATATAGGTAGTTATTCATTTATTTTTGCATCAAATAGAACAACAAATACACTTGATATATGGACATACAAAGATACCAACATTGATAAAGCTGTAAAGGATGATAATTTTGAAATTTCAAAGGAGCCTTATATAAATGCTAAAGCAAACATGGTGGTTTACGGGGTTTGTGCAGGCATTGATTCGAGATTTGGATTAATAGCATTTCTAACAGAAGATGAGGGACCAAAGGTACAGATGTGGAATTATGGTCCCTTTTGGAATGACTCTTTTAACAACATTTGATAATGGAAATGCAACTCAATCTGAGGGATGTGTTTACGACGATGAAAATAGAACTCTTTTTATATCTGAAGAACAAGATAGAGGTATTTTAAGAGCCTATAAAATAAATAACGAATTAGATTTTTCAAATCCTATTATTATTGATAATAGATCTGGAAATATAGATGGTGATCCTGAAGGAGTAACGGTTTATAAATCTTCTGAAAAAGATGGATATGTTATCGTTTCATCTCAAGGTGATAGTTCTTTTAATATTTATAATCGACAAGAGCCTTATAACTACCTAGGTAGTTTTAAAGTTGGTAGTAACAAGGACATTGATAATGTTAATGACACCGATGGTATTGATGTTATTAATTTCAATTTTGGTAATACATATCCTATGGGTTTATTTGTTCTCCAAGATGGAACAAATGATGGTAAAAATAAGGTTAAGAGACAGAATTTTAAATATGTTTCTTTTGCTGATGTTCTAGAAAAATTAGATCTTTAGTTTCTTTATAAATTCTATAATATCTGCTGAGAGTGATTCAGGCTGCTCTAGGGCTGCAAAATGACCGCCATCATGAATATTCCATTGAACCACATCATATATTTGTTCTGCCCATACTTTAGGAGGTGCAATTAAATCTCTTTTAAAGATTGCTCCTGCCATAGGCTGAGCAATTTTTTCAAATGAAAATCCTAAATCACCATTCTCTTTATAAAGTCTTGCAGAAGAAGTAATAGATTGTGTAAACCAATATAAAGAAACAATTGCTAAAACCTCATCATCAGAAACTACAAGTTTATTATCTTCCCCATCAAACCAACCATAAAACTTTTCAACTATCCAAGCGGCAAGACCGACAGGTGAATCGTTTAAGCCGTATCCTAAAGTTTGTGGCTTGGTTTTTTGAATTTCATAATAGCCAAAGCCTTGTTCTTTGTATTTATCATAATTTGCTAAAAGCTTTTGTTCATCTTCAGTAACATCTTTCACTAGATCATCAGTTGCTGGCGGCCATGCTATAACCATATTTAAATGAATTCCAACACATTCATCTTTAAATAGCTCTGCCATCCATTTACTAATCGTAGCGCCCCAATCACCACCTTGCACAATATATTTTTTATAACCTAAAGCCATAATTAATTCATGTTGTAGTTTTGCAATTTCTTTTGAATTCATTCCTTCTGTTTTAGGTTTATCAGAAAAACCGAATCCAGGTAGAGAAGGGCAAATAATATCTAAAGGAATATTAGAGTTTTTTTGAATCATAGGAATAATTTTTATGAACTCTTGAATACTCCCAGGCCAACCGTGAGTCATTACCAAAGGAATAGCATTATCATTTTTAGATTTTGAATGAAGAAAATGAATTTTTAGACCTGATTTAGAAGTATATTTAAAACTACCAATTTCATTTAATTTTTTTTCATGAACACTCCAGTTAAACTCATTACGCCAGTAATTAGAGAGCCCCTTAAGAAAAGACTTATCAGTACCATGAGACCATTTATTATTTACTTCGTCAGGCCATCTAGTTAAATTAATTTTCTGCTTTAGTAAATCAATATCTTTTTCAGGTATATTTATATTAAATTCTTCAATCATATTTTTTTATATTTAGATTAATTTACAACATTAATTTTGAACATTGAAGTAGAATACATTTTTTATTTTTTTATATGATTGAAAACATCACTACATTCCTAACTGAAAATAATGAATTGGCATGGATTGCTATATTCCTTTTTGCATTCATGGAGTCGTTTATTCTCTCATTTATGGTATCTAGCCTTATTTTATTTTCTATATGTGTATTTGCTTACAATACTGACTTGCTTGCTTTAGAAGTAATTGTTTTTTTAGCGGTCTTTGGCTCTCATTTAGGTGATATGTCAGGATTTTTCTTTGGAAAGAAATTGGGACCAACCATTTTAGAAACTAAATTTATTAAGAAAAGAGAAAAAAAGATCAACAAAGCAAGAAGATTTTTAGAGAGGAATGGATCATATTCGGTAGTACTTGGAAGATTCGTTCCTGCAATTAGGTCTATAGTTCCATTTTTACTTGGAATTTCTAATTTAAAACCTGTAAGATTTTATATATCTGATGTTATTGCATGTTCTCTTTGGGGAGCAGCGCTTGCATTTTTAGTAATAATCTCAGGTACATTTATATGATAGATTTATGTTAAATATTTTTATATTAGTTGTAAGTTTAGTAGCTCTAGCCTATCTATTAACACAGTTAATAAAAGCTGGAAGACAGGGAAGGTTCTTACAAACTTTAAGAGATTTATTAATTATCTTTCTTGCTATTTTGATGACAGCAGGTATTTTTTACATTGGCTATAGACTCTATAGAACTTTTTTTTAATTTAAATGACTTTAACCCTTTTTGAAAAAATTATTAATAAAGAAATTCCTGCAGATATTATCTATGAAGACCAAATTTCAATTGTTATAAAAGATATAAGTCCACAAGCACCAACACATCTATTAATTATCCCAAAAAAAGTTATACCTAAATTATCTGATGCATCAAAAGAAGATAAGGATGTATTAGGTCATTTAATGCTTTTAGCTGGAAGAATCGCAGAAGAACTTGGCCTTGATGAAACTTTTAGGCTAGTTGTTAATAACGGCGCCAAGGCCGGCCAAAGCGTATTTCATCTTCACTTACATTTGCTTTCAGGAAGACCTTTAAATTGGCCGCCAGGTTAAAAATATATATACGCACATACACCGAGCGTTAAAACAATTACTGTTATACCAACTGCAAAGTATGTTGCTTGTTTAACTGTTGTATTATCATCCATACAGATACCCCTAAAAAAAATATATCAAAAATAATTCCATTTTCAAGTCATTTTTTAATATAAAATATGCGCTATAAATTAATTTATCTTTATTTTGACTAATCCAACAAAACAAAAACTATCTAAAGAAGTTAAGGCATGGATATCATATGATCTTGGAAATTCAGCCTTTGCAACAACTGTAGTAGCAGCATTTTTTCCTATTTTTTATGATCAGTTTTGGGCTTCAAATATTGATCCAGTCCAATCAACTCAATATTATAGCTGGACCCTAGTTATATCTAACCTTGCTTTGCTATTTACAGCCCCTTTGATAGGAGCTATTACAGATATAAGTAAAACAACAAAGAAATTATTCGTATCGATGGTATTAATTTCAATTTTATGTGTTGCCTTACTCTTTATTGTTGAAGCTGGTTCATGGGTGTATGCATTAATATTTTTTGGTATAGCTAATTATTTCTTTTCTGCTTCAAATGTTCTATATGACAAGATTCTAGTTCAAATAACGTCTCCTGATTTATTTTCTAAAATATCTGGATATGGTTTTGCGTGGGGATATTTTGGAGGAGGGTTGCTGTTTTTAATTAATGCAATAATGAGCCTTTATCCAGAAATGTTTGGCCTGTCATCTCAAGCAGATGCAATAAGGTGGTCATTTATAACTGTTTCCGTTTGGTGGTCTATATTTTTAATTCCACTTTCTTTAACATTCAAAGATAGGACTGAAATTCAAGTTACAAAAAATATTATTTCAAGTTCGTTTAAGAATATTCTTTCAACCTTAAGGTCTCTATCCAAATATAAAAATGCTTTTATATTTTTAATTGCCTTTTTCTTGTTTATTGATGGTGTTCACACCGTAATGGCACTTGCATCCAAATTTGCTCTTAATCTTGGCTTGGATTCTAGTTCAGTAATCATTGGTTTATTACTTGTACAGTTTATTGCTTTTCCTTCTACACTGGCATGGTCTTTTTTTGGCGAGAAATACGGCGATAAACTTGTTATATATATTTCAATAATAATTTATATTGGAATCGTCATTTATTCTCTATTTTTATCTAATCCAACTGAATTTTATATCCTTGCTAGCTTAGTTGGCCTAGTTCAGGGCGGAATTCAAGGAAGTTCTCGTGGTCTTTTTGCAAAATTAATTCCTGCTGAAAAGGCTGGAGAATTTTTTGGTATTTTTAATACATTTGGAAAAGCTGGTGCTTTTATGGGACCAGCCTTGGTAGCTCTTTTTTTAGGTTTATTTAATAATATAACAATTAGTCTTCTGCCGGTGCTAGCTTTATTTATACTTGGCTTTATTGTTTTATACTTCGTTGATACCGATGAAATTACTTAGTCCTAAATCTATTATCTTTTATAGTGTTCTAGGAGCTATAACAGCTTTTATTATTGCACCGTTTATAAGAAGCTTTCTTGATTATTCACTCACAGTTGAAATACTTATTACCACATGCATAGTCATTCCAATGTATGCAGTAATAACTAGGATTGCTAGAAAATATCTTTGATAATTTAATTCTCTTTTATTAAATCAAATAATAATTTTGGTTTGTCTGTAATAATTCCATCGACATTAAGTTCAATTAAATATTTCAATGTCTTAATATCATTAATTGTCCACACCATGATCTTTATATTTTTAGATTGAACATAGTCTACAAATTTTTTATTTACTATATTTATTCCATAATATTTCATTGGAACTTGAAGGCAGTCTCCATAACCTGGTTTATTAAGTAATTTATATCTTGAAAGCAAAGTTCTAAATACTTCTTTTGGGCCCATGGACATACATAAATCAGGTGAAACGGACCTAACATAATTCAATCTTTTGCTGCTAAAGCTTGCAACACATACTCTATCCATAGCATGAGTTTTTTTTATAATTTCTAACGCAGGATCTACCACCTGATCTGTTTTAAAGTCTATCTGAAATAATAGTTCAGGAAACTTATTTAAAACCTCTTCTAGTGTTGGTATTTTGTGATTTTCAAATATCCTTAGTGCATTTATTTCATTGCTTGATAGAGAGCTAAACTCATCAGGCATGTTAAGAATTCTTTTTAAATCGTTGTCATGAAAAATATACGGAATACCATCAGAAGAGACTTGAGTGTCTGTTTCAATAAACTTACAACCCTGAGATTTTGAATATTCAAACGAATCTAATGTGTTCTCAAATGATTCTTCAGCACCACCTCTATGGGCTATTACAGCAAGACCATCATATTTAAGATAAGATTTCATTTTCGATATTGTATACATTATTAATGTAAAATATATCTCAAAATATACAAAACAAAATCATTAAGTGAATAAATTTGATTCTATAAGGCCATATCGCGACAATGAAGTTAACTCAGTTTTAATCGAATTATCACGAAATAGAAGATTTCTTAAAATGCTACTCGAAACCGATGCCTATAAGAATATAAGATATATTCCATTTTCAAGAAAAATTTTAAGCTCAATTCTAAAGAATAAAATAAAGAACATTAATGATATAAACTCTTACCAAAATTTATTTGAAAACATAGTTCAGAATGTTATTAATAATACTGTAGATAAATTTTCCTTTTCAGGCATGAATAATTTAGAGAAAAATAGAGGATATTTATTTATTTCGAATCATAGAGATATTACTTTAGATTCAGCATTATTAAATCTATCACTTCATCAAAATGGATATGAAACAACATTCAATGCAGTTGGTAACAATTTAATGAGTGAAAAGTGGGCCTCTGATCTGATGAGGCTTAATAAAAGTTTTATTATTGATAGAAGTGATAAATCAAAAAGAGATATTTATAAAAGCTTAAACCTTGCATCAGAATTTATAAATAATTCTATCTTAAATAATAAATCAGTGTGGATAGCTCAAAAACAAGGTAGATCAAAAGATGGCAACGATCATACTGATCCTTCAGTCTTAAAAATGGTTCATTTATGTGAAAGAAAAGAAACCACCTTGGCCGATCATTTAAATAATTTAAACATTATCCCAGTATCAATCTCATATGAAAAAGATCCAAACGATCTTATAAAAGCCAAAGAATTATATTTAACAGATTTAAATAAACACTATTACAAAGAACCTAAAGAGGATTTAATTAGTATTGCCGAAGGTATCAAAGGAGATAAAGGAAATGTTCATATTAGCATTGGATCTAAAATGAATTTTGACAGTAATTCATATGAGAGTTGTTCCAATCAAATCTCTTTAATGATCAAAGATCTTTATAAGTTACATTCTACAAATTATGCAGCAGCAATCATTCAAGGTAAAAAAAATATAGAAAACTCACATAAACCAGAAAAAATTGATATAGCAATACAATTTTTAAAAGATAGAGTTAAATTGATACCAGAAGATATGCATCCATATTTCTTAAATCAATACAGCAATCCTATAAATTCAAAATAGATAAAGACAATACAAACAAAACTATTCTAACTGCTTTAGGGGGTAGTAATGAATGGTTATTGTTGTATTGCCTTTAAATAAAAATATCTTATAAGCTATATCCTTGTTCATTATGCTCATGAACATCTAAGCCTTCTTCTTCAGCATCTGCTGAAACTCTAACAGATGAAAACAAAGACATAACTTTTAAAATTACATAGGTAGCAATTATGGTCCATATACCTATTACAAATATTCCTTTTAGTTGAACAACCAATTGAGCTAATGGACTAGATTCTGAGATACCAGCCGCACCAGAACCTAAGAATCCATCTTCTGAACCAACTAAAGCAATCATAATAATTCCTAACATTCCTCCAACACCATGAACTGGAAATACGTCCAATGAATCATCTATTTTGAAATATGACTTTATCATTTGAGTTGCATAAAAACATACAGATCCTGCTAATAATCCTATTAATAAAGCTCCAGCAGGACCAACAGTTCCAGAAGCAGGTGTAATTGTTGCTAGACCAGCAACCATTCCTGTCGCTATACCGATCATTGTTGCCTTTCCTGACTTAATCCATTCTATAGCCATCCAGGTTAAAGCGCCTACAGCTGCACTAATGTGCGTAACTAGCATCGCCATACCAGCTGAACTATCAGCAGCTGCTGCGCTGCCCGCATTAAAACCAAACCATCCTACCCAAAGCATGGATGCTCCTATCATTACCATTGTTCTGTTGTGAGGAGGAAGAGGGGAGTTATTAAAACCTTTTCTTTTACCAAGAAAAATAGCTGCAACTAATGCTCCAAATCCACAAGTTGTATGGACAACTAATCCACCAGCGAAGTCAATAACACCAGTTTCTCCATTTTCCCCAATCGATGAAAGATAACCACCACCCCAAATCATATGACATGACGGCAGATAAACTAGAGTAAACCAAGCTACTGAGAAGATGCACATTGCTGAAAATTTCATTCTTTCAGCAAAAGCTCCAACAACAAGAGCAGGTGTTATTATTGCAAAAGTCATCTGGAATGTTATAAAAACAGACTCAGGTAACGAACCTACCATTGAATCTCTTCCAACACCGTTTAAAAATAGAGCACTGAGGTCACCTATAAAAGGCCCACTTCCTTTGAATGCAAGACTATAGCCATAAACTACCCAACAGACTGACATTAGACAAGCTATAGCAAAACATTGCATTAATACAGATAAAACATTTTTTGATCTTACTAAACCACCATAAAATAGGGCTAAACCTGGCAATGTCATAAATAAAACTAATGCGGTAGAAGTTAAGATCCAAGAAGTATCTCCTGAATTAAGTTCACTTGAAGATAAATCAAAACTTAAAGTTAATAAGAACAAAATAGATAAAAGATTTTTCACAAATTACTCCAAAATATATATATTATTTATATGCAATTTATATGCCAGTTAAAAAAGAGTTTTATGTACATTATGAAAAAAGAAGAGCTGTTATGAAAACAGCTCTTCTTTTAAATTTAATACTATGACCTGTAGGGGGAGCACTTTTAATGCTGTCATTATATTAAATTACTTAAATTCTGGATAAGCTTCGACACCTATCTCAGAAACATCAAGACCTAGATCTTGTTCTTCATCAGTAGCCCTAATTGGCATAAATGAATTAATTGCGAGAGTTACTAAAAAGCTAGCAACAAACGTGAATCCTGCAATTGATAAAACTCCAATTAATTGAACTAAAAATGAAGCTCCTCCAGTAAGTGATACAACAAGCACACCAAAGATACCTACTATACCGTGAGCAGAAATTGCTCCAACTGGATCATCAATCCCAAATTTTTCAAATGTTAGAATTGAAAAATATACAATAGCACCGCCCACAAGACCGACAAGTACAGCAGTTCCTCCTGCAGGACTCAAGGGATCTGCAGTTATTGCTACCAAACCAGCAATAGCTCCATTAATCGCCATTGTGACATCCATTTTACCTGTCATTATTAGACTAACTAATAAGGTAGCAACCACACCTCCGGCAGCAGCCATATTTGTATTTAAAAATACCTGAGCTACATTAACAGCACTTCCTTCACTTGCAATAGCAAGTTCTGAACCGCCATTAAAACCAAACCATCCTAACCATAGAATCCATGCACCAAGAGCTGCCATAGGAATATTAGAACCAGGCATTGGATTAACCGAACCTTTGCTTGAATATTTTCCTTTTCTTGGACCAAGAACTAAAACTACTGCTAATGCAGCTGCAGCGCCACATAGATGCACAGTTCCAGAACCTGCGTAATCAGAATAACCCATAGCCTTAAGGAATCCTCCACCCCAATTCCAATATCCTTGAATCGGATATATAAAGCCGGTTAGTACAACAGCAAAAATAAAGAATGGTAATAATTTCATTCTTCCGGCAACAGCACCTGAAACAATTGACATTGCAGTTGCAACAAACACTACTTGGAAAAAGAAGTCTGCTTGATGAGCATAGGCAATAGTATCTTCAATAAGAACACCTGCATCATCAAAGGATGATCCATAAACCATACCAATCTCTTCCATTGGTAAAGACTTAGATAAATCTAATGATGTTCCAATTGAAGGAATAATACCATCAATTAGGGCACCTCCAGGATACATAAGAGTAAAACCACAAACCAAATACATAATACATGCAATGGAGTAGAGGCCTAAATTTTTAGTAACAATCTCAGATACATCTTTCTTTTGTACTAGTCCTGCTTCTAGCATTGTAAAACCAGCTGCCATAAACATAACTAGCGCTCCAGCCATTACGGCATAAAATGTATCTAAAGCAAAATTAATTTCTTCCATAATTTTCTCCTTTAATTAAATAGCATCAGATCCGATCTCACCGGTTCTGATTCTGATGACTTCATCAATTGTTGTTATAAATATTTTTCCATCACCAATCTTTCCTGTATTAGCTGTTTTGGTAACAACATCTGTTACTGTTTGAAGATTTTCATCATCAACTAATATTTCAAGTTTTATTTTTGGTAGTGTATCTACAGAATATTCAGCACCTCTGTACATTTCTGTATGTCCTTTTTGTCTTCCATAACCTTTAACTTCTGTTATGGTTAAACCCTCTACCCCAGCATCAACTAGGGCCTCTCTAACCTCTTGCAGTTTAAAAGGTTTAATAATTGCAGTTATTAATTTCATATTAAATTAAAATTCAGCAGAAACTGAGAAGACTAATGCATCCTCATCACCGCCATAACCATCGTCAGAAAAGTCGTAGTAACCAACCATACAACCGTAACCACCGCAATCAAAACTGTATGATATTGCAAGATTGTCTCCGTAATCATCATATTGACCATATGAGATTCCAAAATCTCCAATACCATAAGCAATCTCGGTATAGTCAGGAGCTCCATCTTGCCCTAAAGCAAAAGTAACACCTAAATCACCCATACTTAGACCTAAAACAATTTCTTCAAAATCAAGACCTGTTTCATTTTTTGGGTAATCAAAAGCTACATAACTAATATCAAATCCAAGACCGCCCATTTCACCTGAATAACCAAAGTAATAATCAAGTTCGCTTCCAGCACCATCATTGAAATTTACGTTTGAACCCCAGATTCCTGCATAAAAACCACCATCAGATGCATAATCAAAACCACCTGACATTGCTGGGCCATCTGATTGTGTCATTCCTCTCCATATATAATCAGAAGAGAAGGCAACATTTGCACTAACCGCTGAATATGAAGGTAATGAAACTAATGTTATTAAAAGTAATAATTTTTTCATTTGTTTCTCCTTTAAATTAAAAAACGTTTACGTACTTAGTAATGCAATTTTCGTGCCAATAAAAATAAATATTATTTATTGCTATATGCAGATATAATTTCACGATTGATTACGAGGTAAATTATGGAATTAAAAGATAAAGTAGCTCTTGTTACTGGCGGTGCTTCAGGTTTAGGTCAAGCAACTGTAGAAGCTTATGTAGCTAAAGGGGCCAAAGCAGTAATATTAGACATTAATGAGGATAAAGCTAAAGAGATAATAAATAATTTGGGAGAAGATAATGTTATGTTTATCTCCACTGATATTATGAAAGAAGATCCTGTAATAGAAGCAGTAAATAAAATAAAAGAAAATTTTGGAGGTCTACACATCGCAGTTAATTGTGCTGGAACTGGATACCCAGGAAGAATATTAGGTAAAGAAGCACCTCATCCATTAGATGCCTTTCAATTCATTATTAATTTAAATCTTGTTGGCACCTTCAATGTTATGAGAATATCTGCTGAATTAATGGATAAAAATGAACCTGATAAAAAAGGTGAGAAGGGAGTAATTATCAACACAGCCTCTATCGCTGGTATTGAGGGTCAAATTGGTCAATCAGCATATAGCGCATCAAAAGCTGGAGTGATCGGATTAACAATAACTGCTGCTAGAGATTTAGCAAGGCATGCGATAAGAGTTTGTACCATAGCGCCAGGAATTTTTGATACACCCCTAATGCAATTAGCGCCTGATAAAGTAAGAGATCCGCTATTAGAATCTACCCAATTCCCTCATAGATTTGGTCAGCCTAATGAATTTGCAGATTTAGCGGTGCATATAGTAGAGAATACATATCTAAATGGTGAAACAATTAGATTGGATTCTGGTATGAGAATGAAGCCTAGATAAATTATTGAACTGATACCCAATACGTCATAGCAATTACAGCTACCACGATCAGGAATAAGACAACCTTAGCATCGCTCTTGCTGTCTTTATCATTTTCATCTGTTTCGAAAAATTCTTTATATTCATCCTTCATATTTGTTCTCCGTGTTGAATAACAACTCTTCCTATTTGGTTTCCTTTCAAAATTTTATTTATTTCTGATTCGATATCTTTAATATTAATAGTTTTAGTTTGATTGACCAAGTCTAATGACCATTCATTTGATAAAAGATTCCATAGCTCAGACTTAAGATCAATAGATGATTCAGCAGAATCAATACCTGATAATTGAACACCTCTTAATATAAAAGGAAAAACTGATGTGGTAAACATCATACCACCGACATTACCACAGCATGAAATAACACCATGATTTGAAACCATAGAGATTATTTTTGCAAGCATATCTCCACCGACTGTATCTACTGCTGCAGAATATAAAGCTTTATCAAGTGGTTTTATAGGCTCAGACATATAGTCATCTCGAGATATTATTTCAGCTGCACCCATCATTTTTAATATTTCAGTTTTAGATGATTTTCCTGTAACAGCATGAACTTCATATCCAAGTTTAGATAATAATCCAACAGCAATTGAACCTACCCCTCCAGTTGATCCGGAGACGATAACAGGTAAATCTTTTTCTATGCCAGCATCTACAATCTTTTTGATGCATGCTGCAGCAGTAATACCAGCTGTTCCATAGCTCATAGCATTAAAATGGGAGAGATTTTTAGGTAATTTAAGTACCCAGTTTTGTGGAAGATGAACAACTTCTCCAAATCCACCAAATTCTGACATTCCAATTTTATATCCAGTAGCTATAACATCATCACCCAAAGAGAAATTTGCAGAAGAGCTTTCTATAACCTTGCCAGCAACATCAATACCAGGAACAAATGGATATGATTTTGCAACTCCTTTGGCACCAGTAGCTGCCAAAGCATCTTTATAATTTAGTGATGAATTAATAACTTTTATTAGAACTTTTCCTTCTTCTAAGGCTGGCATGTCAAGTTCTTTTATAGACCCAGTATAATTGCCTTGATTTTCTTCAACAATGTAAGCCTTATATTTCATATTTATTTTTCTGATAAATATTTTTCAGCATCTAGCGCCGCCATGCATCCAAAACCAGCAGATGTTACTGCTTGACGATAAATTTGATCTGATACATCTCCTGCTGCAAATACACCCTCAACTGAAGAGGAGGTTACCGAACCATTTAAACCTGATTTAATAATAATGTAACCATTATCCATTTCTAGTTGATCATTAAATATTTCAGTATTTGGTTTATGTCCTATAGCAATAAATACACCCATAACATTTTTTAAAACTTCATTTCCTTTATTGTCTAATTTAATTCCAGATACACCCATATCATTTCCAATTACTTCTTTAAGCTGTGTATCCCATAGTATTTCAATTTTTCCAGCCTTCTCTTCTGCAAAAAGTCTATCTTGTAATATCTTTTCAGCACGCAGCTCGTCTCTTCTGTGAACTAAATAAACTTTGGAACATATTCTTGATAAATATAATGCTTCTTCTGCTGCAGTATTTCCGCCGCCAATAACAGCTACATCTTGGTCTTTGTAAAAAAACCCATCACATGTAGCACAAGCGGAAACACCTTTACCAAGATATTCTTTTTCTGATGGAAGGCCTAAATACATTGCACTAGCACCTGTGGCAATTATTAATGAATCACATGAATACTCAGATGTACCTTTTAATTTAAGTGGCTTCTCTGAAAGATCTACTTCATTGATATGGTCATTCACAATTTCTACATCAAATTCTTGCACGTGCTTTTTCATTCTATCCATAAGCTCAGGGCCTTGAAGGCCATTACTATCACCAGGCCAGTTTTCAACATCTGTAGTAGTTGTTAACTGTCCGCCTTCTTGCATACCGGCAATAATTATTGGATTTAAACCAGCCCGAGCAGCATATATGCCAGCTGCATAACCAGCAGGACCCGAACCCAATATTATTAATTTATTATGATTATCTGACATTGTGAAATTATAATTGAATATAAAGAAATTGTTACGGTTTATGCCTATAATTACAACTATAATTAAATGAATTAAATATATGCCCCCTTATATTAAAAATACTCTGTTAAATTTCTTTAGTTTTTTTCTTATTGCCTTTTCTTTATATATATTTGTTTCCTTAGTTTCATATGATGTAAGTGACTCTGGTTACTGGGTTAAAAACTCATCAGATTCAATAGAAAATCTTGGTGGTCCACTAGGAGCAACAATCGCTGATTTTTTATATACCCTTATAGGTTATGGTGGTTATGTTCTTTTGTTGATAGGATGCGTTTGGGCAATTCAAACACTATTTTACGAAGATCCTTATAACTCATTTATTAAAATAATAGTGAGGATTGTTAGTTCAATTTTTTTTATTATATGTTTTTGTTCAGTCGGTGAGTTATATCTAAGTAATAATTTTGGTGGTGCTATTGGAAGTTTAGTATTAGAAGTTATATCTTCAATATTTGGTAATATTGGATCTCTTATATTTCTTCTTGTCCTACTAATTCCCACCACCGCATTATCTTTTAATTTTTCTTGGATAGAAAAATTAGATCAATTCGGCAAGCTTATAATAACTATTTTTAAATATAGCTGGAGCTTCTTAAAAAGTATTTTATCTGGATTTAAAAATCTAATTAGCTCATTTTTTTCTAAGTCAAAAAGAATTGCTTCTTCAATGGAGAAAACTTCTCAGAAAAAGAAAATAAAATCTTCTAAGGCAAAAATTTCAACTGATTCTGGATTTAATGATAAATCAACAAAAAAAATAAATAATGATTTAAAACAAGCTGATTTACCAATAGAAACAGCGAGTCCTCTCAAAGAAGTTGAAATTTCAGAGCCAGTAGATGAGTCTGAAATTAAAAATGAAAAAACTATAATGCCAAGCACTGAATTATTAGATAGAGCACTTGATGATGGGAGCTCATTATCTGAAAATGAGTTAAATCAAATTGCCTCGTTACTTGAAACAAAGCTTGAAGAATTCGGAATAGAGGCTAGTGTTGAATCCGTATTACCTGGCCCAGTTGTAACAAGATTCGAAATTCAACCAGCTCCTGGTACAAAGGCAAGTAAAATTTCAAATATTGCTCAGGATATTGCAAGATCTTTATCTGTTAGCAGTGTTAGAGTTGTAGAAGTTATAGAAGGTAAGTCTTATGTAGGTATCGAAATACCAAACACAAATAGAAAAATGGTAAGACTTACCGAGATACTTTCTTCAAAAGCCTTTAAATCTTCTCCATCAAATTTAAGTTTAGCACTTGGTCATGATATTTCGGGGAATCCCATAGTGGTTGATTTAGCTAAGATGCCCCATTTGCTTGTTGCTGGAACAACCGGATCAGGTAAATCAGTTGGCCTTAATGCAATGCTGTTAAGTCTTCTATTTAAATCTGATCCTAAGGATGTCAGATTAATTTTAGTTGATCCAAAAATGTTAGAGCTGGCAGTTTATGATGGCATACCTCATTTACTTACTCCTGTAATAACAGATATGACCGATGCATCAAATGGTCTTAGATGGTGCGTAGCAGAAATGGATAGAAGATATAAATTAATGTCTATGATGGGGGTCAGAAATTTAGCAGGTTTTAATAAAAAAATACAAGATGCTGAGAAGGGCGGAAAGCAAATCTTAAATCCATTAAATGAAGACGAAGAAGAGTTTTTAGAGGTACTTCCATCTATAGTGGTAGTGGTTGATGAATTTGCTGACATGATGATGTTAGTAGGTAAAAAGGTTGAACACCTTATTGCTAGAATTGCACAAAAAGCAAGAGCTGCAGGGATACATCTAATATTAGCAACACAAAGACCTTCTGTAGACGTTATCACAGGTTTAATTAAAGCTAATATACCAACTAGGATTGGTTTTCAGGTCTCAACAAAAATTGATTCTAGGACTATATTGGATCAGGGGGGTGCAGAGCAACTTTTAGGATATGGTGACATGTTATATCTACCCCCAGGAGTGGGAGTTCCTGTCAGAGTGCATGGTGCTTTTGTAGGAGACGATGAAGTGCATAGGGTTGTAAATGATTGGAAATCAAGAGCAGAACCAAATTATGTTGATGACATTGTTTCATCTAATCAAGATACTGGTCCGATACCAGGTTGGTCTGGATCTGAATCAGGATCCTCTGATGAACAAGATGAGTTATATGATGAGGCGGTTAATTTTGTAATTGATTCAAGAAGAGCATCAATATCTGCCGTCCAAAGAAAACTTAGAATTGGCTATAACAGAGCAGCAAGATTAATAGAAACCATGGAAGAGGCCGGACTTGTTTCTGAAATGAGTTCAAACGGCTCAAGAGAAGTCCTAGTTCCAAAAAGAGATTAATTTGAAATATTTTTATATAAATATTTTGTTTATATATAGCTCATTGGCTGTCACATCACCGGTGAATGAAATGCAATATTTTTTTAAAAACGAATTATCATTTATTCAATCTAGTTTTAATAAACTAGATAAAGATTATGACATTTCTGAGGGAACGTTTATTAGAAATGTTGATAATTCAGTTAGAGTCGATATTCAATCACCATTTAAGGAAATTTATTTTTTAAGTAAAGAAGGTTTAGAAATTCATGATTTAGAATTTGATCAGACTAAAAATATTCCAATTGATGAAATTGATAATTTTTTAGTAAGCTTTCTTATTGATGGAGATGTTAACGATTTAGAAATTAACGATCTAACAACTAATTCTTTTACAATTACAGAAGATGACACGAATTTTTATTTTGAATTTCTTAACAAAAATACACTTCAGGTTAAGTTTAAAGATAATATGGAAGTAAATAATTTGATTAAATTTACAAAAGAATAATGTACTTCAATATACTTTTTATAGGATTTGGAGGCGCCTTAGGGGCTATATCAAGATTTGGAGTTAATGAGATGGTTGAAAATTACTTGTCATTATCCTCTCCCATTGGAACGCTTTTTGTAAACATTGTTGGATGTTTTTTTATTGGTATTTTTATAGGTTTATCAATGCCATTAAAGGATACTTCATATTATTTTTTTGTTATTGGGTTTTTAGGGTCATTCACAACTATGTCGGCTTTTACACATCAAACGTTAATGATTGCAAATTCAAATTTAATTAATGCTGTTTCATATATAATGCTTACATTGATATTAAGTATTTTAGCTACGTATATAGGGGCCATAATTTCTAAATAATAATGTTGGATATTAAAAATTTAAGAGATAATTTTGATGACGTCAAAAAGATGTTAAATGGTCGTGGCTTTGAGCTCGATCAAGAAACATTCACATCATTAGATGAAAAAAGAAAAGTTCTTCAAATTAGTGTTGAAAGTCTTCAAGCTGATAGAAAAAAATTATCATCAGAATATGGAAAACTCAAAGCTGCAGGTGATTCAGTAGATGAGTTAAAAACAACAATTGATAAAATAAATGCTGAATTAGAAGAAAATAACAAGGAACTTCAATCTATTCTCAATAATTTACAAAACTTCTTATTAGAAATTCCAAATATTCCTGATAAGTCAGTACCTAATGGTAAAGATGAAAATGATAATGTTATTGTCAAAAATTGTGGTTCAATAACCTCTAGCAATACCTTGGATCATCTTGAAATTACTAAGGATATTGATACAGATATTGCAGCCAAAATCGCTGGATCTCGTTTTTCAGTTCTGAAAGGAGAATTACCCAAGTTACAAAGAGCTTTAATTTCTTTTATGATTGATAACGCAGTTAAGAATGGCTATGAAGAGTATTATGTTCCATTTATGGCAAATTCAGAATCCTTAATCGGTACCGGCCAATTACCAAAGTTTGAAGAGGATTTATTTAAGGCAAGTGAAAACCTTTACCTAATTCCAACTGCGGAAGTGCCTCTTACTAATCTATTTAGAGATGAGTTCGTTAATGAAAATGATTTACCAATAAAGGTTACATCACATACGCCTTGCTTTAGATCTGAAGCTGGCAGTTATGGAAAAGATACAAGAGGACTAATAAGACAACATCAGTTTGAGAAAATAGAACTTGTTCAAGTAACAAAGCCTGAAAATTCAATGCAATGTTTAGAGAGTTTATTATCTAATGCTTGTGAGATTCTTGATTTATTAGAACTACCGTATCAGGTAATTGAGCTTTGTACTGGTGATTTAGGTTTCTCATCTGCAAAAACTTATGATATTGAAGTTTGGATGCCAAGCCAAAACAAGTATCGAGAAATCTCTTCTTGTTCAAACTTTACGGATTTCCAAGCAAGAAGAGCTAACATTAAATTTAAAAAATCAGATGGGAATCATTTTGCCCATACAATTAATGGCTCTGGATTGGCAGTTGGAAGATGTTTGATAGCTTTACTTGAAAACAATTATGATGGTTCTGATATTATAAAAATTCCAAGTTGTTTAAAACAATATTTTGGATCCGAAAAAGTTAAGATAAATTAAAAAGTTGCGTTAATTTCACATAAAATTACAAAATTGTCATAGTGCATTTTTAATTTTTGATATATATTATGTACATAGTTTAATTTTCACAATGGGGTGTGGCATTATGACTCGGAATTTCTTTAAAATATCTTTATTAACAATCTTTATTTCACCATTTCTTATTTCTCAAGAATTAACATCAGACATCACAGGCTCAGTATCTTCTTCTAGTGGATCTGTAAGTGGTGCACAGGTCGAAATAACATATGAACCAACCAATACTACTGTAACAAGAACTACTGATTCTTCTGGTAGATATTCTGCTGGTGGACTTAGACCAGGTGGTCCTTACACAATCAAGGTAAGTGCTACTGGTTTATTATCAGATCAAGTATCTACAAGTTTAGTTATTGGTGAAACTTCTAGATTATCTTTTACATTAAAATCGTCAACATCAGTTGATGAGGTTGTAGTTACTGCTGAAAGAATAAGTGCTAATGACGGTCTTGGTTTTTCATCTACAATTGATGCACAAACAATTCAAGAAACTCCTTCTGTTACAAGAGACATAAAAGATTTAATTAAATTAAATCCATTAGTTTCTTTAGATGATGCAGAGGATGATTATGCCAGTATTTCAATTGGTGGAGCCCATCCAAGAAGTAATGACATAAAAGTAGACGGTGTTTCATTTAATGATGACTTCGGCTTAAATGATAACGGTTATCCTTCTCAAAGAAGCCCTATTAATTTAGATGCGATTGAACAAATGTCAGTAAAAGTTGCTCCAGCTTCTGTGGAATACTCAAATTTTAGAGGCGGTATTATTGAATTTGTTACCAAAGGGGGAACAAACGAATTTGAAGGAAGTGTTGGTTATTATGACAGAGGCGACCAGTTTTATGGCGATAAAATTGAAGGTAAAAAATATACCTTTGACAAAGAAGATACAGCACAAAGTTTCACATTTGGTGGACCGATCATCAAAGATAAAGCTTTCTTTTACGTAACCTATGAAGATACAACTGTAACTAATCCAGTTTTATATGGCCCTGCAGGATCAGGTGCTGCTAATGAGCAAGCAATAACCATGGAACAGGTCGACAGTTTAAGACAATTAACAATTAGTAAGTATGGTTGGGATCCTCTTGGTGTTGCTTCAACAACAGAATCTAAACAAGAAAATACGTCTCTAAGAATAGATTACATATTAAATGAAAATCATAGATTAACTTATAACTATAAAAATACTGAAGGCGATCGTTTAAGAGCTAGTGGAAGTAATTCATCTTTTTACTTTGAATCAGCCTCTTACTTTAAAGGTGAAAAAACTGATACATCTAGTATTCTTTTAGTTTCGGATTGGTCAGATAATCTAATATCAGAGATTTATTATTCAAATAAATCCACTGATACAAGTCAAAATTCACCAGCTGGACAAGATGTACCAAACTTTTATATTGATGATGCTTACGGAATGAGAGTTTATTTAGGTGCTGATATATTCAGAAGTGCAAACAAATTAGCGACTGAAACAGATTTCTTAAAAGCAAAATTAACTTACTATACTGGAAATCATAAAATCACAGCGGGCTATGAAAATACTACTTACGATATTTATAACGTATTTATTGTTGCTCAAGATGGTGAATGGGAATTTGATACATTAGCAGACTATCAAGCAGGTGTTGCAAGTTCATTTAGTGCAAATAATGCAAAAACAGGCAACGTTAATGATGCCGCTGCTATGTTTGAATATGGATTAACATCCCTCTATATAATGGATGAAATCACAATATCTGATAGATTTAGTGTAACTGCTGGAATTAGACATGATGAATATGATTCAAATGATGCACCAGCAAAAAATGCTGCTTTTGAACAAACATATGGTTTCGCAAATGCTGGTATCGACGGAACAAGCTTAACCAATTTAAGACTTGGCATGGATGTTATTATTGATGATGTAAGTGATTTAAATGTTACATTTGGAACTTATTCTGCAAAACTTCCAGCTGTATGGATTTCAAATGCTTATACAAATGATGGTGTTAGAGTGTCTGCATATAACAGCGCTAATGCACCAGCAGGTTGTGACCCATTAACATCACCAGGTGCAGGAATACCAGCTTGTGCACAACAAGCAATCCAAGATGCTCCTTTGACTGATGCTAAGATTGATTTTATAGCTCCAAGTTTTGAATGGCCTGATTCAAAGATTCTTAACATTACTTATGAAAGAGATCTTGGAAATAATATGGATATGAGCATTACATATTTAAAATCCAAACAAGAAGAAGCTTTATATAAGGTTATAGATACCGGGTATCCATTAGATGGTGATATTCCAACTGTCCCAACTGAAGTTGCGCCAGATGGAAGGCCCATTTATAACATGACTGGTAGAAGAACATATAAAGCTGGTTTATATAACGATTGTTGTGGTGAAAGAGAAGTTATTTCAGCAACTTTAAATAAAGCATTTAGAGATGGTGACACAGTCCTTTCATTAAGTTATACAGGTCAAAATAATACAGAACTTAGTGGAATGACTTCATCAACTTCAAACTCCAATTATGGTAAAACTGGTGCGATTGATTTCAATAATAGAAGAGCGATGACATCAATATATGAAACAGAGCATAGGCTTCTGGCCACATTAAGATCAAAACATTATTTCTTTGGATCTGATAAACCAACAACCTTTACTTTAATTTTTGAAAGAAAATCTGGATTACCGGCTTATCCAACTTTTGATACATTTACAGGTTGGACAGGTGATTACAAAACTAAGGCATTTGGATATGATTATAATTTAAATGATGACAGCTCATCATTGCTTTATATTCCAACAGTCAACGATCCAATAGTATGTTATTCATATAAATGTACAGATGAAGGTTCTGCTGACGCTTTAGCTCGTGAAGAAGCTGTATTAAATCTTCTTTACAACGTATTTGGTCTTGAAGGCAGTGCTGGTGAGATTGCTGACAGAGGCTCAATGAGATTCCCATGGCAATCATCATTAGACTTTAAGGTTACTCAAATATTACCTGGATTTAGGGATAACGATGAATTCGTTATAACACTAGGTATCGAGAATCTTTTAAATCTAATTGATGATGATAAAGGGGTTGTAAGGTATGGATATTATTCTGGAAGAATTCCTGTAATAGACTTAAGAATTGTTGATGGTTCAAAGTATGATTACAGCAGAAATGCTTTTAGATATAGCTTTGATGATCCATATAATATGAGCCTATCTGCAACTCAGAGTGTATGGAGAGCTCAATTAGGATTTAAGTATAATTTCTAATAATACTTATATATAATTTAAAGGCGGTTTTTTACCGCCTTTTTATTATGAGTAATTTAATACCTGAACTATCTTTTAAAGAAATTGAAAAAGGAGACTCCCTTTCTATTAATTTATTAACAGATGCTTTAACCACTCACGGCTTTTTTTCAATAACTGAACATGGTCTATCTGATAAACTTGTTAATGACTGTTATAAATCATCAAAAGATTTTTTTGACTTAGATTACGACATTAAAAATACATATAGTTCTGTAGGTTCAAAAGGTGCTAGAGGTTATACGCCAAAAGGTATTGAAACTGCTGTAGGTGAGAAAATAGCAGACCAAAAAGAATTTTGGCATCATGGACCAGTTATTGATGATTCTTTTGATAAAAAAATACCTAAAAATTTAATAATCAAACAAATACCAAATTTTAATGAAAATTTCGATAATCTATATTCAGAATTACATAAAATTGGATCAAGAGTTTTATCTGTTATAGCCCTTTCACTAGGACTCGAAAATGATTACTTTGAAACTTGGGTCAACAAAGGAAATTCATTACTAAGATCAATACATTATCCTCCTGTAGATTCTATAGCTAATCCTCACAGAGCAAGAGCTCATGAAGATATAAATTTAATAACACTTCTAATTGGTGCAGAAGAGGGTGGATTGGAAGTATTTAGTAAAGATGGTAATTGGATTAAAGTTTCCCCCAGTTCCAGGGCAATTGTTTGTAACATAGGAGATATGATGCAACTAGTTACAGACAAAAAATTAAAAAGCACTACACATAGAGTAATTCAAGATAAAAAATCTGAATCTAAGCCACGATATAGCATCCCATTTTTCCTACATCCAGCTCCTTCAATTAATCTTAAATCAATATATAGAAATGATGACGAGGGTATACTTGCAGATGATTTTTTAAATCAAAGATTAAAAGAAATAAAGCTTTACTAATATGGACATCATGACAATATTACAAATAATAATTGGCTTTATTGGTTTAGTAGCTATCGCTGTACCTTTTTCAGATAATTTTAGAATTATTAATTATAAATATGTTGGCTATGGAATACTTTCTCAAGTAATTTTAGCTGCCATCTTGTTAAAAGTACCATTTGTAATTAAAGGCTTTGATTTACTGAATGATGGTGTTCTTATATTGCAAGCTGCTACAGAGGAAGGGGCTAAATTTGTATTTGGATATAATCCACCGGCTGAACCATCTCTTTTAAACACATTTGCGTTCGGAATATTACCTTATATTATTGTGATGGCATGTATTTCGGCTATTTTGTGGCATTGGAGGGTTTTGCCATTCATAGTAAATTTGATTTCAAAAGCTTGTCAAAAATTATTTAATATTGGAGCACCAGTCGGTCTTGGTGCTGCTGCAAACGTTTTTGTTGGCCAGGTTGAAGCTCCTCTTTTAATAAGGCCTTATGTAAGAAAATTATCTAATAAAGAGTTATTAATTTTAATGACAGCCGGAATGGCAACTGTTGCTGGATCTGTCATGATTGCGTTAATCAGTATATTGGAAGAATCATTTCAAGGGGTAACTTTAATTCAACATTTTCTTACAGCTTCATTGTTGTCTGTACCTGCTGCAATAATGTATGCAAATATTATGATTCCATCAAATGCAATTACTGAATTTAATGAAAAAAATACTCCTAATGTTTATAAGAGCACAATGGATGCAGTTACAAGAGGAGCCTCTGATGGAGCAAGCATAGCTATTAGTGTTGGTACAATTTTAATAGCCGTTGTTGCATTAGTTTTTATTTTAAATGCATTTTTAGGCTTTATTGGTGATCAAGCAGGCTTTGATTTGTCTATTCAAATTATTCTTGGTTATATATTTGCTCCAATTGCATGGTTAATGGGTATTCCATGGGATGAAGCAATTCTAGCAGGAGAATTATTGGGTCTTAAAACAGCATTAAATGAATTTTATGCATATCCTGAACTTGTTTCAGAACAATATGCAGCCTTATCTGATAGATCAAAACTAATTACATTTTATAGCTTATGCGGTTTTGCTAACTTATCCTCCGTAGGAATTTTAGTTTCAGGTATAGCAGCAATGGCTCCTGACCGAAAAGAAGACCTAATTAAGGTTTCTCTAAAAGCTCTTGTAGGAGCAACATTAGCATCATGCATGACTGGGTTAATAGTTGGGATATTTATCTAATTATTTAGAACAATAAATAAGTTCAAATATGAAGCAAACAATAACCACACTAAATAGGGTGTATATAGAAATGCAGCCAACTTATCTTCTTTTAAAACCATAATTAATATTTTTATATTAATAAATATTAATAACCATATATCAATTAGAGATATTAATGGCAAATGAAATGAAAAGAACAACCAAGACCATATAGCGTTGAAAAACAATTGGATATAAAAAAGATTTTTTATTCTGTCAAAGGTTCTCCAAACTGTTATCCCCATCAACAAATATAATATTGGCCAAACTATTCCAAATACATATCCAGGAGGGTTTAGATTTGATTTATCAAGACCTTGGTACCATGGATCAGTTCCCGTGCTCGATGAGGCTAGACTACCAACAATAAGAGTAACAAGAACCAAGGTAATAGCATTTATTCTTGGATTAACTCTGAGCATTATTTGCTTCTAAAGAATCTGCTGATTGTATCTGAGATGCCTCCAAAAAAATTAGATCCTTTGGGCCTTGCTTCAATATAGATATAGAAACCTACAAATGCTAGAGATATTAAGAAAACCCAGACTGCGTCGTATTCACCCATAATTTAATTATAAATCCTTTAATGTTTTAAATATATTTAATTTAAACTTTTTCTACAATAATTGAACAAACAGAATATCCAGCACCAAAAGAACAAATAATACCTTTTTCACCTTTCTCAAGTTCATTGTGAAGATTGAATGCAAACATAGATCCTGCGCTAGCCAAATTACCAAATTTTTCTATCGGTAATGGAGCAAGATTAGTATCAAAATCATCAGTACCAATAATCTTTGAAACTATTAAGTTAACCATTCTTGAATTAGCTTGGTGTAACCAAAACTTACTAATATCATTAGGACTTATTTTATTTGTTTCTAGTTGGTTGTTAATAAATTTTGCAACCATCGGACATACTTCTTTAAAAACACTGTTACCATTTTGATAAAAGAGGAGATCATCAAACGATTTGCCATCACCAGCTGCTCTAGCTAAATAACTCCAATCACTTCTTATATTATTTGAAAATTTTGTTATTAATTTACGATCAATGACTTTAAATGCATTTTTTGTATTAATCTTTTTAGAAATAACTGAAGCAACGCAACCATCCCCAAATATAAAATGTATATCTCTTTTTTTATAATTAACAAATGGCGTTGAAATTTCTGGGTTTATTACCAATATTGTTTCTGCCAAGCCAGAGGCAATGTCACTAACAGCATTATTAATAGCAAAGGTAGTTGATGAACAACCAACAAGCATGTCATATGCATACCCATCAATACCAAGCTCATTTTGAATTTCAATTGCAACAGAGGGATAATTTCTTGCAGCATGTGATGTGCCTAGTATTACAGCATCAATATCAGAAGATGCAACATTTGCTGCTTCCATAGCTTTTTTTGCAGCTTTTATTCCTACAACAGCATGAATAGACAATTTTGATTCATCTTCATGTTCTACTAATGGCATCATTCTATTTATATCTAATGTATTTTTTTTATCAATTACATGTCGTGTTTTTATCCCAGATGCTTTTTCAATAAATGAGGTGGAAGAATGCTCTAATGGATCAATCTTCCCAGAATCAATATCTGATTTGTTGTTGAGATTAAAATTGTCAACGAAGGAATTATATGAAGATACGAGCTCATCATTAGTGATAACATCTTCTGGGTACCAAATACCTGTTCCTGTAATATGTATTTCTTCCATGTTTATTTCAATAAATAGATTATGAGTTTATTATAAATTATGAATTTAAACACCACTATTGAAAATAAATATATATATGAGTATTTATCAAACATATCTAATCCAAAAGGCATAGTACACATATGTCATGGTATGGCAGAACATATAGGAAGATATAAATGGCTAATAAATAAGCTTAATAATGATGGGTATCATGTAATATCAATTGATCATAGAGGCCATGGTAATAGAATAAAAAATAATCTTATGGGCTATTTTTCAGATAAAGATGGCTGGGACCTTGTCATAGAAGATCAAATAAACCTAGTTAATCAAACAAAAAATAAATATCCCGATTTAAAACAATACATAGTTGCTCATAGCATGGGTTCATGGATAGCTTTAGCTGCTGTTCAAAAACATATCAACGTTAATGGATTAGTTCTATCTGGATCATCTAAGTTAAATACTGGAATATTAAAAATACAAAAAATTTTGATTCAAATAGTTTTATTTTTTTCAAATAAAAAGACTGTTAGTAAATTTTTAGATGACATTAGTTTGGGTCAATACAACAAATTTTTTAAACCAAATAGAACACCAAAAGATTGGATTTCGTCTGACGATTTAAATGTAGATGAATATATTGCTGACCCTTTGTGTGGATATAAAGTAACAAACGGATTATGGGAAGATTTAGCTAATGGTCTTGAAAGTGTATTTAACAAGAAAAGATATATCAAATCTGATCATAGAATACCTATATTTATAATATCTGGATCAAAAGATCCTGTTGGAGAAAATGAAAAAGGCGTTATAAGGTTATATAACTTTTTAAGTAATATTTTTAATAATGTTTCTATTGAGATGGTAGAAAATGCACGCCATGAGGTTTTTAGTGAAGTTAATAAGGAAGATAATTATAAACACCTTCTAAATTTTATAAAAAATATTTAATCAACTTTACTTATTATGTCAGTCAAAACTTTATTGATGCCATCTGGACTTTCAAAGAAAGGAAAATGGCCAACGTCATCCAGCATGATAATATCTTCATCATGATTTAAATCCTTAAGAAGAACATTATCAGGGTTATATCTAGCCAATTTATCCTTTTCACTAAAAATATATTTTATATTTTTTAGATTTGATATTTGTTCGTCACTTAAACGAAAAGAATTACATGATTTTAAATCAATAGAGCTTATCTCTTTTTCTGATTGATTAAATAGACGTTTAATCGGATATAGTTTTATTTCTCTATCTGGGTCATCTTCCACAACTTTTGTTCCATATGGTGATTTAATTTCTCCCTTTTTTCTTCCATAAAAACCCGAACCCATTGTTCCAAAACCTTTTGTTTTGATTTCTGTTTCTGGAAATTTATATATTCCATACTTCATTAGAAATTCAACAGCTTGATCCAAGTTTCCTTTTGCATAATCAAGCAGCATGTCACCCACCATAAATGGATATGCAATATTCATACATATCGTCATTTTGTGTTCAATTTTTGTTGATAAATCTAAAGCAACTAAACCACCCCAGCTATGGCCAATTAAAGTGGGTTTTTTAATTTCTAATTTATTTAATGCTTCAATACAGAAAGAAGAATGATCACTTATTGAATTTGCAATAGGCCCAGAGGTATAACCATGACCAGGCAAATCAAAGCCCAAAATATTAAACCTATCTTTTAATTCACTTAAATCGAACATAGATAAAGTTCTATGATCCATACCAGCTCCTGGAAGAAAAATTACTGAATGCTTTGAATCATCAAATGGATATTTTTCATAGATATTAGCTTTATAATTTTGAAGATTTAATTGCATTTTTAAAGATCGAGAATATTAATAAAATGTTAATGAATATCAATGGTACAGAAAAAATTACTAAAAGCCACTTAAATGATTCTCCGCCCCCAAGAAACATTATTAAAGCTGGTTGAATGACTAACATTACTGCAAAAAAGAGTCTTAAATTCCTTGATGGTTCATTTTTAAAGTTATTCATTGCAGCTGTAGCCAGAATATATGAGGATGAATCATACGTTGTGCATAAAAAGATAATTGAAATAATGCCAAAAAATATTAATAAATAAAAACCATAGTTTAAGGAAGACACCGTATCAACAATAATTGATTCGAGACCAACACCATCACTAATTAATTGAGGCGAATCAAGTAAACCTGACTCATACAAATATATTGATGAATTACTTAGAATTCCTATATGCAAAAAACAGCCAAAAGAACCAATAAGAAGTGATCCAAATATTATTTCTCGAATGGATTTACCATTGGAAACATTAACTATAAATGTTCCAACAGCTGGAGCAAGAGCAAAATACCAAGCCCAATAAAAGACTGTCCAGTCTAATGTATATTCTGTACTTTCCAGACTAAAACTTAAAAAATTTGAAAACATGTAACCAACAGGCTCAATGGTATTTTTGAATATATATTGGGTAGGACCAGTAAATAAAATAAATATTAAAAAGATAATTACTAAAACAATATTCAAATTACTTAATCTTTTAATTCCTTTCTGAATACCTAAGTAGACACTAGAACCAAATATAATTAAACAGATTAATAAGGCTGAAAAATCTAAGTATATATTTTTATCTATCATAAATATTTTGGAAATAACTGCTGAAATTAATGGAAAAGATAGGGTTAGGCCAACACCTGCTCCCGTTAAAATTGCACCAATGAAAAATAGATCTAAGATAATTCTAAATGGTCCAGATTGTCTCTTAAGAAGTATTCCAGAAAAAGTTAGTGGAGAGCTTGGTTTATTTATTATTGCAAGAGCAAAAGCAACAGCAGGCAGACAATATATTGCCCATCCTGTGAAGCCCCAGTGAAAGTGGGGATATGCTCTAGCTGTGAGAATATCAATTCCTTGAACATCAGTATTATCTTCAGATTTAGGAAGGTACATTGTCCATTCGATAGTAGACCAATACAGCAGGGCTGCACCCAGACCTGTAGCAAATAACATTGAGCCCCATGAAAAATATGAGAATGTATCCCTTCCCTCTAAATGCAATCTTTTGGAACCAATTGGCAAACACGCAATTATTATTAAAATTAATAGAATAATAAAGCCAATGATTAGAAAGTACGATTCAAAATTGATAGAAAAATAATCATATATTGATTTAAAAAATATAGCACTTTCATTTGGTTTTGTTAAAACATATGATGAGAGAATAATTAAAAAAGAAAATGTAATGAATAAAACAGATTTATTCCAAAGCGGATTTATTTTTATTTTAAACATATAAATTATTAAATTTTTTCTAATGATAACAAATATTTATAAATATCCTGAGTTAAAAAGAATCGATAAAGATGCTGGTAGATATTATATTGATTCAAATAATAACCCTGTTCCTAGTGTAACTACTGTACTAAGCAATACATCAAATAAAAAAGATTCTATTGAGCAATGGAGAAAAAGAGTTGGTGAAGAAGAAGCAAACAGAATTACAAAAAAAAGTACTGATATAGGAAGCATGGTACATGAGTCACTTGAATTATTTCTTAACGGTAGAGATTGGGATAATTTTTCTGAAGATCCAAATGACTTAATTGCTAAAAAAATTACAACCAAGTTTATTAACACAGGTTTAAATTCAATTACTGAAGTGTGGGGGTTAGAAATTGGTTTAATTTTAGAAGGCTTGTATGCAGGTACAGCTGATTGTGTTGGAAAAATAAATGGCGTACCTTCAATTATTGACTTCAAAACCTCAAGAAAGATGAAAAGAAGAGAGTGGATTGAAGACTATTTTCTTCAAGGTTGCGCTTATGCCAATGCTCACAATGTAATGTTTGGCACTGAAATACAACAGGTCGTCATTCTGATGGTTGACAGAGAATTGCTGTTTCAAGAATTTACGGTAAGACCTACAGAATTTAATATCTTAACTAAAGTATGGAAAAAAAGATTGATTGATTTCCATAAAAAATATTCATAAGTTTATAATTAGTAGGTTATGAGAGCATTTATCTTATTTTTTTATCTTTCTGCAAATACCGCATTATCAAATCCTAGTTTTTTTATAGATGAAACCGAGGTCATTGGATTTAAGAATGATAAAAATATCAATGTGTACTTAGGTATTCCATATGCAGAACCTCCTATAAATGAACTCAGGTGGCATAAGACATTAAAGAAAGAATTTAAACAAGATAAATTTTATGCAAACAAATTTGGATCAGCTTGCATGCAAGGACCGAGGATTGTTAATTGGTACAGAGGCGTTGCAGAAGGATTTGGCGGTGATCCAGATTATATTGATAAACCAGACATAAATGAAGATTGTTTGTATCTAAATATCTGGGCCCCCGAAGATAATATAAATAAAAAGGATATTCCTGTCCTTTTATACATCCATGGTGGAGCAAATAGAGCTGGCTGGGCATTTGAACCAAATTATATTGGTGAAAATCTAGCCTCTGAAGGCGTAATTGTTGTTACCGTTTCATACAGGCTAGGTATTTTTGGGTTTTACACACATCCCGAATTAGAAATATCGAATTTTGCACTTCTTGATTTAATTGAGTCCTTAAAATGGATTAAGACCCACATAATTAAGCTGGGTGGCGATCCAAATAATATTACAATATCTGGAGAATCAGCTGGTGCAACAAATGTGGCACATTTGATTGTTTCTCCTTTAAGTAAAAATTTGTTCCATAAAGCTATACATCAAAGTGCAGGGTGGTCAATTGCTGAAAAAAATATGGATCATGACATACCATTAAAGCTTTCAAATCAACTATCAGATGAATTGGTTGGAAATGCTAATAATATAAATGAATTAAGAAAGATTAATTCTGAAAAACTATTAAATACTGCAGAAAAAATATATGGATTCCATGGTTATTATTCAGTAGTTGATAATTATTCTATTTTCGAACCTATATATAAATCGTTTGAGAATGGAAATTTCCATCATGTTGATTTAATTATTGGTACAAATGCTGATGAAGAACTAATGTATCTTGATAATGACTACTATTTATCAAATTTTTATGAAGAAAGGGAGAGTTGGGGTTTTTACAAAGATATTGAGGAAATAAACTTACTTATAGACGACATAAAAGACGAGAGGCAAAAAATTAACTATCTTTTAACAGCAAGAAACTGGACATGCCCCTCATCATATATAGCTAAGTCAATTAATGATCATACTAATAAAAATGTCTGGTTTTATTCATTTGACAGAATAAGAGATGGTCTTAAAAGTAAAGAAATGGGCGCATATCATGGCGCTGAACTACCATATGTCTTTAATACTCATGATGAATGGTTACCAACATCCAATAAAGATTTATACATAACAAAGATCATGCAAAGTTTTTGGATAAACTTCATGAGAGACGGAAACCCGGATCCAAACAATAATTCATGGGAATTATTTGAAGCTAATAAATTTAACGTATTATCATTCAATGATGAAATTTCAATGCAAAAAAGTAAATCTGTAGATGTTTGCGAAGCTTTAGGCTATTGAATATTTAACGCAAAAATTTACTAAATTCATGTTTTATTGTATATTTTTGTTAACTTTTAAATTTTAGAGGAAAATTATGAATATATTTCAAGCTGAAAAGGTGCACGAGGCTGTTGTTAAAACAACAAAAGCAACTGCTATTGCATCTGCAGTTCTCGTAAGTGCTAATACTTTTGCACAAGAGGATATGATGATCGAAGAAGTTATTGTAAGTGCACAAAAGAAATCTGAGAATCTTCAAAATGTACCAATCAGTGTGACAACGCTATCGTCAGACGAATTGGATGCTTTAAACATTAAAGATTTTGCCGATTATGTTCTTCAATTACCTGCAGCTTCTGCAGTTCAAAGAAGACCTGGTCAAGGTCAAATTTTCATGAGAGGTATTTCTGATGGTGGAAATGTAAACCAATCACTTCAAGGACCTGCTGTAGCAATATATCTAGATGAGTCACCAGTAACAATGATTGGTGATAACCTTGATGTTCACGTCTATGATATTGAACGAGTAGAGTCATTAACAGGTCCACAAGGAACACTTTATGGAGCTGCTTCACAAGCTGGTAATTTAAAAATAATTACAAAAAAACCATCCTCAGAGTTTGATTCAGGATTTAACTTGAGTGCAGAATCTACCAGAGGTGGCGACGGTAGCACAATGATAGAAGGTTTTGTAAATATTCCTCTTTCTCAAAATGCTGCTTTAAGATTTGTTGGGTTTAATGATAGAGATGGTGGCTTTATTGATTCTGTAAATGATTCAATTACTTATCCAGTCAGTGGCATTACACGATCCAACGAAGTTTTTGTTGAAGATAATTTTAATGATGCAGTTAAAGAAGGTTACAGAGCTGCATTAAGAGTTGATCTCAATGAAAATTGGCAAATCGATGTTAATTATATGGGACAAGAAACTTCAACAAATGGTGTATGGGATCATAACCCTGATGAACTTGGAGAGTATAATGTTAGTAGATTCTACGATGATAAAACTCATGATGAGTGGACCAGATTTTCTGCAACAGTAACTGGTGATCTTGGATTTGCTGACCTAACTTTTACCACATCAAGCCTTGAAAGGGATTTTGAAGTTTTAAGTGATTATTCTCATTATGCAGTTGATGGATTTGTAGAAGGTTACTATACATGTTACACATATTACTTTGGACCTTGTGTTGATCCTAGTATCCAATTTGAGAATGATACTCATCAAGAATATGACACAACTGAAATTAGATTATCCTCAAAAGAGGGTGAGAAGTTAAACTGGATAATTGGAGCTTTCCAAACTGAGAATGTTACAGAATATGACTCACAATGGCATGTTCCTGCTATAAATCCTGCAGCAGCAGTTCCAGGCTCTAAAGATCTATATTACCAAACAGATCAAGTAAGAGCTGAAGACGAGTCAGCTGTTTTTGGTGAAATCTACTATCAAATTAATGACAAAATGGAACTCACATTAGGTCATAGAAAATTTGATAATGAAACTACCTTAAAAGGCTTCGTTGGAACCGTATGGTGGCCTAATTATATTTTAGGAAGTGCAACAAGACCTGATAATGTTAATTCCCTATACGATGGAAGTGATAGCATTTCAAAAGTTAATCTATCTTATCAAATAGACAACAATTCTATGCTTTATATTACCAGATCTGAAGGATATAGACCTGGTGGCGCCAATAGAACAACTCAACTGGGAGCTACTTATGATGCAGACTTCTTAACCAGTACAGAGTTTGGATTCAAGTCAATTTCTATGGATGGAAGACTAAGATTAAATGGCGCAATGTATCAAATGGATTGGGATGATATTCAACTTGGTTGGTTTGATTCATCCATATCACTACTCGGTTTAGTTGATAACATTGGTAAAGCCAATAGTAATGGTTTTGAGCTTGATGCTAAGTATATTTTAAGTGATACAGTTTCTGTCGCACTTGGTTATGCTAATAACGAAGCTGTTCTTAAAGAGGATTATGTTTTAAGAGGAGTCGTAGAAGCTAAAACTGGTCAAGATCTTCCATTTACTCCAGATACTAAATATAACGTAACTATTAATGTAGATACTGGTGATAGTTCAAGTCTTCAGTTTAACTATGTATATGTAGATGAAATGTGGAATGATCTTTTCTATGATGATAGAGAGATGCAAGATTCATATGGTATTGCTAATCTATCATTTACTACTCAAGTAGGAGACAACTCATCAATGCAAATTTATATGGATAATATATTTGATGAAGTTGCTCAACTTTATATTAATAGTGAAGATATACAACGTTTAACAACTGTAAATAGACCAACCACAGTTGGTGTTAAATTTAGTTGGAACTATAAATAATAGTTTTTAAAAAACTAATGAAAAGGCTGTATTAAAATGCAGCCTTTTTTATTTAAAGATAATTGAACGCATATACTAAAGAAAATATCCCAGAAGCCTTAATTCAGGCTGCAAAATATATTTCAGAAGAAAAGCTTAAAAAAGCTGAACCAATTTTAAGAGATTACTTAAAAGAATATCCAATGGATGTTAATGCAATGAAGCTTTTAGCAGATATTGGTGTTAAATTTAGAGCTTATAAGGATGCAGGATATTTACTTACTCGTGCTTTAGATTTATCTCCAGATTATGATCCTGCGCGATTAAGTTACGCAAATCTTTTGTATAAAAGACAGCTCCCTTTTGAAGCCCTAGAACAAATAAATATCCTTTTAGAAAAAGATTCAAAAAATAATCAGTATTTAACATTAAAGGCTGTAAATTTAGCTCTTGCAAACCAACATGATCAGGCTCTTGTAGTCTTTGAAAAAATTATTAAAGATCATGGTATTAAGAATAGTCAGCTTCATCTAAGTTATGGACATACATTAAGAGCAGTTGGCAGGTTAGATGAAGCAATTGAGTCATATAAAAATGCAATTTCAAGTAAAACAGGATACGGCGAAGCATATTGGAGTTTAGCAAATCTAAAGACTTACAAATTTACTGATGCCGACATGAAAAATTTGCATGTATTATTAAATGACGAAGATTGTAAAATCGATGATTATTATCATTTGTTATTTGCATTAGGTAAGGCTGAAGAAGATTCAAAAAACTTTAAATTGGCTATGGCTGCATACACAAAGGGTAACACTATAAAAAGTAAACAAGTACCATGGGATTCAAAAAATTTTACCAATGAATGTGACGAAATAATAAATTTTTTTAGTAAAGATTTTTTTGATAAATTTAAAGACTTGGGCGATAAAAATACAGATCCTATATTTGTTGTGGGCTTACCTAGATCAGGCTCCACTCTTGTTGAACAAATATTGTCATCACATTCTCTTGTTGAAGGAACAACTGAATTACAAAACATAATTGCATTATCAAGAAAGATTGCAAACAAAAAAAACTCTTCCAGTAAATCTGAATATCCTTCTGCTTTAAAAGATATGAAAAAATCTGAATTCAAAAAAATGGGGCAAGCATATATTCAAAATACACTTGATCAAAGAGTGACAGACAAACCTTATTTTATTGACAAAATGCCTAATAACTTCGTTCATATCGGGCTTATTCATTTAATCCTTCCAAATGCAAAGATAATTGATACACGAAGAAATCCAATGGATTGTTGTTTTAGTTGTTATAAGCAACTCTTTGGCTCTGGCCAAGGATTTACTTATTCACAAAATAGAATTGGAAATTATTATCTTGATTATTTAAAAATAATGAAGCACTGGGATGAGGTTTTACCACATAAAGTCCACAGAGTTATATATGAAGATATGGTTAATGACACCGAGGTTGAGATAAGAAAATTAATAGATTTTTGTGAATTAGATTTTGAAGAGAGTTGTTTGAACTTTTTCAAAACAAAAAGGACAGTTAGAACGCCTAGTTCAGAACAAGTAAGACAACCAATTTATAAAAAAGGAGTTGGTCAGTGGGAATATTTTGAGTCCTGGTTAAGTCCTTTAAAAGAAACTTTAAAAATGGAGCAAAACACATAATGAAACAAATAATTGCAATTGGTGGAGGAGGGTTTGGACGACAAATAAAAGACCTTAAAATTGAAAAATATATAGCCAACCAATCAAATAAAGATAACCCCTCAGTTTGTTTCATCCCAACCGCCACAGGTGACGATAAAGGATATATAGATAATTTTTATAAAGCCTTTAATTCTCTTAATTGTAAAACATCGCATATAGATTTTTTTAAAAGAACTATTAAATTAGAAAAGCATATTTCAAATCAAGATATAGTTTTTGTTGGAGGGGGAAATACTAAAAGCATGTTAGCAGTTTGGAGGGAGTGGGATCTAGATCGCATTTTAAATAATGCTTATCAAAATGGTGTGATTATGAGTGGTGTGAGTGCGGGAGCAATATGTTGGTTTGAGAAAGGAATTACAGATTCTTGGAAAGATCATCAAGCTCTTTTGCCCTGTCTTGGTTTTGTAGATGGAATATGCTGTCCTCATTATGATGAGGAGCCAGAGAGAATTCCCTTTGTAAAAAAAGTTCTTGAAGAAGGTTTAATTAATGATTGTTTTGCAATTGATGGATTTTGTGCACTGCATATGATTGATGATATACCAAAATTTGTTGTTAGCTTTGGAGATAATACGGACTCCTATAATGTAAGTTGCAAAGATAATAAAATAATTCATAATCAGATTAACAATACAAAAAATATTACATTATGAAGATTCAAGATATATTGTCAGTTTTCCTTGCAACAGTTCTCTTATTAATGGCAGTATTATGGATTTTTACGCCAAAATTTGCAGCCGAACAACTCTATATGGAATTTTTAGACAGTTATGGAAGAAATACACAAATCAGAGACTTTACTGCTCTCTTTCTTGGTACCTCTATAATGTCATTTGTATCCTTTTTTACTAAACAATATCAATGGATTTTTTGCACTGGGTTAGTGTATGTCTTGGCTGCAATTTTCAACATAACAGCATCATTTAATCACGATGCTCCAATTGTTTTTTCAGCTTTATTATCAGAAATAATTTTCTGTTCTATCGCATTTATTTCTGCATTTTTATATAAATCAAATAACTTATAAGTAACTTACGAAATCATTTATCTCTAGCGTAGGTATTTTTTTCTTTTTACCAACCTCTGTTCCTACATACAGATAACCAAGAATTTCTTGATTTGAGCTAAGATTAAATTTTTCTTGAATAGTTTTATTGAATGCTAATTTCCCTGTTCTCCATATACACGAATAATTCAAAGCATTAAGTGCAAGACTAATATTTTGCGCAGCAGTTGCTGTTGAAAGTTTTTGTTCAATAGCAGGTACTTTTGGATGTTCTTTAAAAGTACTAACAAGAACAATTATCATGGGCGCTCTATATGGAGCATTTTTGTATTTATTAATAATTTCTTCAGATAAATCATCTAAAGCTAGTGCGTATTCATGAAATATTTTTGATAACTTGTCTAGACCTTCATCCTTAACCTCAATAAAACTGCTTGGTCTGAGCCATGCATGGTCAGGTGCTCTTAAAGCAGCTTGATAGATTAATTTCATCTCATCTTTAGTTGGATAGGGCTTAGCTAATTCTCTAGCCGAGACACGATTTAGAATATTTGTTAATGCATCCATTTTATAATTATATTAAAAAAGAGTTAAGATAGTGGAAACTATTTATATTTAATTATGATGAGTATCTCAATTTTTGGTTTATTTTTAATTGTTGCACCACTTTTTGCTGGTTTAATTGTTGCTATTGTCCTATTTTTAAATAGGACTAAAAAAAATGAAAATGATAGTCTTGTCTATGAAGATGAAATGGGCGAAGAAGAGTTAAAAAATTTAGATGACGAAATAAACTAATTAACTTTATTAAGTTCTTTATCTAAAGATTTATAAAATTTTCTACAAGCAAAGACAACAATAATTGCAAAAGGAACGCCAGTTATAACAACGGACGTCTGAAGTGCTTTAAGTCCACCTGCGTATAAAAGAACACCAGCTAATATCCCTAATAAAATTGCCCATGTAGCTCTTGAGGTGATTGGCGAATCATCATTTATGCTTGTTTGTTTTTTTGATGAAAGCATTGAAGCCACCAATGCACCTGAATCAGAGGAAGTTACAAAAAATGTCACAATTAGAATTAGAGAAACTATTGAGATAAATTTTGTCAATGGGTAAATCTCAAATAAAGAAAACAACGCAACATCAAAATTATTATTTACAACTTGTTCAAGTTGACTGGTTTCATTTATAACTTGATGTATTCCAGCATTACCAAAAATACCCATCCATAAGAAAACAATTATTGATGGAACAAATAATACTCCAATAATAAATTCCTTAATTGATCTGCCGTATGAAATTCTTGCTATAAAAAGAGATACAAATGGAGCCCATGCAAACCACCATGAATAATAGAATAATGTCCAACTATTCTGCCATGAAGAGGTGTCGTATACTTCCGTCCAAGTTGCTGTTTCAATTAATGTATTAATATACGCTCCAAAGTTCTGTATTAATGCATTAATAATAAAAACTGTAGGTCCAAATAAGAAGACGAATGCAAGGAGCAAAATTGCTAAAACCATATTAACCTGTGAAAGTCTTTTTATACCTGAATCTAATCCTAATGAAACACTAAGAAGGCCAATTAAAGTAATTACAGAGATTATGATTATTTTATTTATAAATGTTTCTTCGAAAGAGAAGATATGACTTAAGCCAGCGCTAATTTGCTCAGTACCCAGACCTAAAGATGTCGTAACACCAAATACAGTTGTAATAATTGCAATAACATCAATTGCTATAGCAAGTGGTCTATTGTTTGCTACTTTTGATCCTAAAAGTGAACTTACTCTAAACGGAAGATTTTTATTGTAGGTTGCAAAAGCAAAGCATAGGCCTAATGCAGAATATATTGCCCAGCCGTGAAGACCCCAGTGAAGATTAGCTAATCCAATGGCTTTACCTGCATTATATGAAGTATTTCCTTCTTCCATTCCAGGATAAGAGGATAAATGCATGATAGGCTCTGCAACCCCATAAAAAAGTAAACCTATCCCAAGGCCAGCACTAAAAAGCATAGCTATCCAGTTCGTATAGGAATATTTTGGAATTGCTTTTGGTCCACCCAATCTTATGTCTTTATATTTGGTAAAAACTAAAAATATTGAAAAAATCAAGAAACCATTAGCAAGAATGATTATCATCCAACCAAGATATTTTGAAAGAAAAGTTTGTAAACTAGCAAATAAATCATTTATAAGGTTTGATTGAATGCCTTCTGCAGTATATGAAGTATTTATTGAAACAAAAGCAGTTAATATAGCTATACCAACAATCAGAACAACTGATGTAATAAATCTTGGTTTGCTTATATTATGCATATGAGTAAGTAAATTTATTCTAGTGAAACATAATTAATTTTATTTATCTAGTTATAAGTAGATTGTATTATTTATTATATTCAAAATTTATATCTATATTGCATCATTATTTTAAGATGTTATGATTATCGCAAGACCGATTTAAAGAAATTGCTGGTCTATAAATATGGCTAAACTTCCGTAGGGGGAATACTTCTGGGGTACCAGGCTGGTTTATTTTGCAATTTATATTAACTAACTATGAGGATTCATATGTTTAATTTTATTAATACAAAAGAACAATTAAATAAAATAACAAATAAGCTTTCTTTAGGTGTTTTAGGTGCTGTTGCTGCAATAGTTCCTCAAACAGCTGAATCACAAGAAAGACAAATTGAAGAAGTTGTTGTTTCTGCAACGAAGAAGGACGAAAGTGCTTCTAAGGTTGCTGTAACAGTTACTGCTTTAACAGAAGAAACTTTAAAAGAGATGAATGTATCAAATTTTGATGAGTATGTTCAATTCTTACCAAACGTTTCATCAGGCGGAAGAGGACCTGGTCAATCAACTATCTATATTAGAGGTATGGCAGTTGATCCAGTGAATGTTTTTCTATCTGCCGCTCAAGGATCTACTCCTAACGTAGCTCTTTATTTAGATGAACAACCACTTCAGGTTCCTGGAAGGAACTTAGATGTGTATGTTGCTGATATGGAGAGAATAGAAGTATTGCCTGGGCCACAAGGAACATTATATGGTGCTAGTTCACAAGCTGGTACTGTTCGGATGATTACAAACAAACCAAAATATAATGAAAGAGAAGGTGGTTTTAATATGTCTCACTACGGAACAGCTCATGGCGATCCAAGTTATTCATATGATGCTTTTTTAAACGTACCTTTAATCAATGACGTTTGGTCTATCAGGGGTGTTTTCTATAAATCACAACAAGGTGGTTATATAGATAATGTTCCAGGAACATGGTCAGGTGCTGGAAGAGGAAGTTTCCCTGCAGCAGGAGCAGCTATGTTTGTTGAGGAAGATAACTCAACTTTAGTAGAAGATAACTTTAACGATGCGTCATACGAAGGTTTCAGACTTTCATCTGCGTCTTCAATTGGTGAAGATTGGGAAATGTTAATTACACACATGAGCCAAGATATAAGTGCTGATGGTGTTTTTGACTATGATCCAGAAAAAGGCGATCTAAATGTTAGCAGATTTGTACCTGATACATTAGATGATTCATTTACTCAAACATCTCTTACATTAGAAGGAAGAATGGGTAAATTAGATGCTTTATATACTGGAGCATATCTAGAGAGAGAATCTGAGCAACAAGTTGATTATAGTGGTTATGCAAACGTTGGTGCATGGTTACCATACTATGTCTGTAACTACACAGCTTATAATCTTTGCGGACCTGCTACAGTTTCAGTTGAGTTATTAGATGATAACCAAAGAACAACTCATGAATTTAGAGTATCTAGCAATGAAGAGAGTGACTTACCGTTCTCATACACAGCTGGTGTATTTATTGATGAAAGTATTTTAGAAACAGAAAATGATTACTGTTACTTAGGTACCGATCATCCTTATGCTTCTGCTGGAACATGGGCTGCATATCAGGCTAACAATCCATTACCTGGAGCTTGGTCTAGAGAAGGTAGAGTTAGAAGACCAGCTTGTAGATTCTTTAATGATCTTAAGAGAACTGAAGAACAAACAGCTTACTTTGCTGAAATGACTTTCCCAGTTAGTGATAAGTTAGACCTTATTGTTGGTGCTAGAAAGTATGACCTTGATGTGGACTATACTGGTCAATCAAAGTTCGGTTATAGAGGCTCAAATGTTGCAAATGGTAGAGACTATGATGTGTCTGGTGATCATAGTGCTGATCCATTAAACATGAATGATACTATCACTAAACTTTCAGCTAAATACACAGTTGATGATGACACAATGTGGTATTTCACAAGATCTGAAGGTTATAGACCTGGTGGATTTAATAGAGGTGGTGGACTTGCTTCAAGAAATTCAGCATTACCTGCTGTATTAATCACATATGGAACTGATGACACTACCAATACTGAGGTTGGTGTTAAAACTGTAATGCTAGATGGAACATTAAGACTTAATGCATCATATTACATGGTGGATTGGACAGACGTTCAAGTATCTCAGTTTGATCCAGTTAATGTTGGGCTACTAACATTTATAGAAAATGCAGCTGATGCAGAGATTAGAGGTATGGAAGCTGACATTCTCTGGTATCCAAGTGACAATGTAACTGTTGCAAGTGCTGTTTCTTATAATGACACAGAAGTTACAGCTGATAAGTCTAGAATTATCCAAATATCAAATGTTGGAAGTTCTATGCCATTATCACCGAAACTTCAGTACAACATTAGAGTTAAAGTTGACTCAGAACTAGGTGGCAATCCTGCTTACACCCAAATTGCTGTTAAGAGTTCTGATAAAGCATATAGTTCACTTGAAGCAGCTAAACGTTTAGAGCAACCTTCTTATACTATATGGGATGCTGCTTATGGCGTAAGCATTAATGGAACTGATGTAGAGTTCTTTATCAGAAATATTACTGATGAAAGAGCAAACTTCTATTACAACGATCAGGATGATATTCCAAGAATTACAACTAATAGACCTAGAAATATTGGTGTAAGAATATCTTATAAATTCTAATCTGAGATAATATTTAAAAAGGCCAGTTTTTTACTGGCCTTTTTTTTATATTAGTGTATTAAAATTAGCTTATGAACATGACTTCTGAAATTACAAAAAAAATTGAAAATTCAATAAAGAATAAGGATTTTAAAAAAGCATTATCTCAGTGCAAAAAAAACTCGGAATCATTATTAAAAAAAGATTATTTTTATTTAATATCTGTATGTTATAGGTATCTTAATGAACCTAATAAAGCTCTAATTAATTTAGATAAATTAATACAAATTGATCCAAATTATGGAAGGGCATATCAGGAGATAGGACACACTAATATTTTATTAAAAGATAAAAACAAAGCTCTTAAAGCCTACTTAAGAGCTGTTAGACATAACCCGTCGCTTCAATCCTCATGGCTAGGTATTCTTGCCTTAGAGAATAAAAATGAAGAATTAATAAACTTTGTGGAACAAAATGTAATCTATCTTAAAGACTTGCCGCCTGAATTAAAAACTGTGATTAGCTTCACTCATGAAGGAAAACTATCAAGGGCTGATAGGATTTGTAGAGAATATTTGAGAGATCATCCTCATGATATTGAAGCTATGAGATTGTTGGCAAATATTGGAAGAGATTTAAATATATATGAAGATGCTGAATTTCTTCTAGAAAGCGCATTATTATTTGATCCAGATAATGCAAAAATAAAATATGACTATATAAATATCCTAACTAAAAGACAAAAGTATGGTGAAGCATTAAAACACGCTCAGAAATTCTATAACGAGGATAAAAATAATATTAATGCAATGAAACTCCTGTCAACTGCATTATTTAGAACAGACAGATATAAAGAAGCTATAGATATTTATAATGAAATTTTAAAATTAGAACCAAAGAATACTGATGTAATGTTATCTATGGGACATTTATATAAGACATCTGGAGAAATTGATAAGTCAATTAATTCTTACAAGAAGGCCTATAAAACTGATAAATATTTTGGTGATTCATATTGGAGTTTAGCCAATCTAAAAACATATACATTTACCGCATCTGAGGTTGCATCCCTAGATAAAATGGTTAGTGATCCCTATGTATCAGAAGACGAAAGGGCCTTTATGCATTTTGCATTAGGCAAAGCATATGAAGACCTTAATGAATATGAAAAATCATTTAATCATTATAAAGAAGGCAACTTAATTAAAAAAAATAAAGCTTTATTCAATATAAATGATTTTGAAAAAGAGTGCTCAAACCAAATTGATGTATGCACCGATGATTTATTTAAAATGAAATCTGAATGGGGCTCCAAATCTAAAGCTCCTATATTTATATTAGGGTTGCCTCGAGTTGGATCAACTCTTATTGAACAAATTCTTTCATCTCACTCGCTAGTTGAACCAACGCATGAGCTACCTAACATTATCTCAACCGCATTAAGATTGAATGAGAGGAAGTCCCAGGATATAAAATCAAGATATCCAGATATTTTATTAAGTCTATCCTCTCCTCAATTAAAATTAATTGGAGATAAATACATAAAAGATAGCGAAGTTTTTAGGTCTGATAAACCATATTTTATTGATAAAATGCCAAATAATTTCAGACATATTGGCTTAATAAAGCTCATCTTACCAAATGCAAAAATCATTGATATTAGAAGATCTTCAATGTCTGCATGTTTCTCATGCTATAAACAGCTATTTGCAGAGGGACAGGAATTTACATACGATCTTAAAGATCTGGCCGGATATTATAATAATTATGTAGAATTAATGGATCATTGGAATAAAGTTTTACCTGATCAAATACTTTCGATCAATTACGAAGATGTAGTAAATAACTTTGAAGAATCAGTAAGAAATATTCTAGATTATTGCGATATTCCATTCGAACAACAATGTCTTGAATTTTATAAATCTAAAAGATCTGTAAAAACACCAAGCGCTGAACAGGTTCGCCAACCTATATATAAAAGCGGAATGGATTACTGGAAAAATTACGAACCGTATTTAGATGATTTAAAAAATAATCTAAAATATTAATATTAAATATACTTTATAGGAGTAAATTATTATGGAAATGATAGAAAGCTTTATGTCCGGAATTGAGGGTTTTAATGCCATGTCGGGTATGGTAAATATAA
Organism: Gammaproteobacteria bacterium; assembly: GCA_045563715.1. Classification (GTDB taxonomy): domain Bacteria; phylum Pseudomonadota; class Gammaproteobacteria; order Magnimaribacterales; family D2472; genus SAR86A. The sequence goes on from JBJLIP010000004.1 coordinate 130,067, forward strand.
CAATTTGGGTTGGAATATTTTATTTACTGCATTTATTCTCTAACAATGGGCCTATCTCTTCACAAGGTTCCATTTGTAAATTGGACACACGCGGGTGGAGACATATCTGAATATGACTGAAATGTCATCTAGGAGTGGCATGCAGGCTAGTGAAAATCTTAGACAATCTTTGCCAATATTCTTCGCATTTTCGCTGTTATCTGTCAGTTTAATGGTTGCTAACCTGCTATTAGCTAGATTTTGGCTTGTCTAAGAATGTATATATTTAATAGGGGCTCTCGCACAAGTTTTATGCCAAGCCTTATGTTAGACCTTTAAGATGGCTACCATGCTATAGTTATCTTATTTTTAATGGTGCGTGTAGTTTATATTACTAGTTAAGTATTTATTAAATTCGGCAATGACAAACCAGGGGGCTGCATTGGTCATGCCTTTATCACAGAAACTGCATATAGTATGTATCGATCGGATATATGAATGGGAAACTGAATGCTTGAAACATACAAATGTCATTTAGTAAAAATTTTAAGTAGCTATTGCGTTACAGAATAAAATCATTTAAACTTTCGATCAGTTCTACTTTTGCCTCTGTAAACACAGCTTAAATTAGAAGTTTTGCTATCTATGAGAGTGACTATTTCATGGTTGAACATGCACATATTTTGGATGAGGTCAGTAATATATACCTTACTAATGGATTCTTCTAAGAAACTAGTAACTGATAAAATATCATTCTGTTCACACTGTTTTATCTTATTTAACGCATCTACATATGCGTCTTCGTTCGTTTGAAATCTTAAAGTAATAAGAACAGAACACTTTTTATCAAAGTCACTCAATACAGATGTTGAAATAAACAATAAACTAAAGATAAGAATTTTTTGCATAATCAGTAAGTATAAATAAAAAACAAGAAAATATTCTATATTTTATTGAATAGTGCTATATTTTAAACATATATATTTATTTTTTTTATCATGATTGAAAAAATTGAGAATTTATTAATTATCATTTCAAGATATTTTTTGATATTAATAGGCTCTCTTGCTCTTGTTGGTGCTTTAATTGCTTTAATATACAGCTTGTCACTGATAATGGATTCTCCAAATACATCAAAAGGTAATTTACCAAAAATAACATATAACGAAATTTATAAGTCAAAACTCTTTCCTAAGCCAAAGAAACCAGTAACACAAATTAACGCACCAAGAAATCTTTCATCAACCACTCCAAGTAATAACCAGCAACCGGTGGATAAAAGATTTGTTGATCTTAGGGCTGCAATAGCAAAGCAGTTTAATGACTCTCAAGACAATATAAATAAACTTTATTCAAATATAACACCCAGAACTTTAGAAGATTTTTTTGCTAATAATTATGGTTATTTAGGCGATGATTACGATACTTTAATTTCAGGACTTACAGATTTTTTTGACGATATAGGCAATATTAACGACTTTAAAAGAGTCGGAAACTTTGATAGCCGACTTGATTTGGTAGTAGATGCTTTGACTATGTATATTGAAGATTTCCAAGATAATATCCAAGAACGACAAGATAAAATTCAATCTAATTTAAGTGAATCTGCTTTTAAAAATTCCAGGGGTTATGCAAGTCTAACAAATGTGCTTTATGGACTTGCCTTGTATGCTGCTGCAGTTCTTTATTTGATGATATTCAAAGTTGAGATTAATTTAAGACGAATTCCACCAGCGATTAAAAGAGATGAAGATTAAGTTTTTATATATATTATTTATATTTCCGTTATTCATTAATTCACAAGAAGTTATTCAAATAACATGTGATGAAGATATAAAACTTGAAATTGATGAAATCAATATGACTGATGAAGAGATTGTTAAAGCTAAGGATATATATTTTCAGAAACTTCTTGCTCAAGCCAATCAAGAATGCATTTCGCAGATTGCACAAACAGATGATTTAAATGTAGCTCAAACTAATGCTGGTGGCTCAATTTCTGGAGCAGATGTAAAAAAAGCTAAAGTAAGCACAGCAACTAAGACTCTTGGAACTCCTAAACTAAATAATCCAACTAACAAAACTGTTACAAACAACTCAAATTCTAGCAATCCTTCTACTGGCACTTTAACAAACCCATCTGACTCTAGTAAACTTGCTAATGGAGCTGTTCCAGCATGTATTGCTAATATAAAAGATAACAACCAGGTTTCAGTTCAGTTAAAAGAAAGTATCGCTAAAGAGAATGACCCAATACTAAAAAATGAGCTTATTAGAAAATACGCTATATATAACAACCTTAAACCGGAGAAATTAAAATGTTAAAAAATATTACAAAATCATTTGCTTTAATATTTATTTTGGCAAGCTGTGAATCAACTTCACCTATAACAAATTCTATGACCTATGAAGAGCTCGAATTAGATGCTTCTACTATGTCAACAAAACTTGATATTAATATCGTAGAACTTGATCCTGGATTATCAGGTGATGATGGTGCTGATCGTGAAAACGGTTTATGGCCAGAGTTAAGAAGAGCAGAAGCAAGAAGATTTGCAGTAAAAATGATGAGATCGCTTAATGAAACAAATGCATTTGCAAATGTTTCTGTAACTACAAATGCTGAATTTTTAACTGATATAGTGATTGAAGGTACCGTTAAAGAGTCTAATGGTGAAGATGTCCATCTACAAATAACTGCAACAGATTCTACAGGTAAACCACTTATAAAAAATAAACTTTATAAACACAGAACAAGTGAATATTTTTACCAAAATATAAGGAATAAAGGAAAAGATCCTTTTGACGTTTTATATAGATCTATTGCAGGAGATATAATAAAAGAACTTAAAAAAAGAGATCTTGAACAGATAGAGCTAGTAACAGATTTAAGATTTGCACAAAAACTCAATTACATGCAATTTGGAGATTCTTTAGACGTTGAAAATGGCAGGTATGCATTAGGTTTTGTTCCTGCTATGGATGAGCCTATGTTTATAAGAGCCCAAAATGTTCAATTAAAAGATGCGCAATTTAAAAATGAAATGCAAAAACATTATGTTTCATTTACAGACACAATGGATGAAAGTTATAAAATCTGGCAAGAGGCAGCATTAACAGCCTCAAAGCAAAAAAGAGAAGCTCAAAGAGCTGCAGCGGGCAAGGCAATACTTGGAGCATTAATTGTTGCAGCAGCTGCTTCATCATCATCTAGTAACGACAACTATAATTACAGTTCTGGGGCTTCAACTGCAGCACTTCTTGGTGCTGGATTGATAGCATCAGCTGTCGGTGATGCTAGAGAAGCAAAAGTTCATGAATCAACTATTAATGAGGTTTCAAAATCATTTGACGGAGAAATTGCTCCTAAAGTTGTTGAAATGGAAGGACTGCAAGTCAAACTTGAAGGAAATATTCAAAATCAATTTGATCAATGGCAAACTATTCTTGTAGATATTTATGAATCTGAGTCTAGTCAAACCAATGAATTCGAGATTTTATAAAAGCTTAACAAGTTTCATCCTCTTCTCATTGTTATACAGTTGTAGCAATGAGGAGAGTGAAACTATCATAACTTATGATATTTCACCGACTGTAGATCCAAATACATCACTTGATTGTACAGGCGTTTGGGCTAATTCTCCTCTTTGTAAAGAAAGAAATGAAGCCCTAGTAGAATTAAAAATATTAGATCCGCTGTATCAATCTTTTAAACAAGTTGAAAGTACTCAAGCAAAAGATATTTTAAGTGAAGTTGAGTCACTAAAAAAAGAGGGCGATAAATTTTATTTTGAAGAGTTCTACTTTAAATCAAGAGATTCTTATAAAAAAGCTTCTGATCTAATTAATGGTTTTAACGATAGAAATAGATTAAAAGTTTTAGAGCTTATTGATAGAGCTCAATCAGCTTTTGACTTAATAAAACTTAATGAAGCTGACACATTAATTCAAGAAGGTCTCAGTATTGATCCTGCTAATTCAAAATTGTTAAAATTAAATAATAGAATAATTAATTACCAAACAGTCACTGATTTAATATCTTCAGCAAAAGATTATTCCTCTTCTAATCAATATAGTCTTGCTCTTCAAACTATTGATGAAGCTATACAAGTTGATCCTGAACGTGTTGATGCGAAACAAACTAAAAATATTATTTTAGAAGAATCAAAAATTTATTATTTTGATCAAAATTTAAAGAATGCATATAAAGCCCTGGCTGCTAATGAGTTTACTAAATCCTTAACTTTGTATAATGATGCAAAATCAATTCTGCCAAATAGCCAAGAGCTGCCAATATTAAAAAGAGAGATTGACACTAAAAAGAAAAGTTATGACATAGTTCTTTTTTCAAATTCTGGTGATAGGAGTTATGTTGCAGAAAATTGGGAGTCCGCCCTTGATGCTTATAGTAAAGCATTAAAACTCGATCCAACAAATTCTGACTTGATAAATAAAGCTAATAGAACATCTTCTGTTAAAAAAACTTATGATGATTTAAATAAATATTTAAGAAATATCGACAGATTAAGCTCACCAAACATTAGAAATAATTTTGAAAAAGTTTTAAAAGTTGCTAACAATCTTAATCTTAAAGATGAAACAAAATTAATTAATTTAATATCCAAAGCTAATGAAACATTTGAAAAATATGGCCAAATGGTTGTATTAAATCTTATATCTAATGATGAGACTTTTCTGGATATTCAAAAGACTAGACAATACGAACCTTTTGTCGAAGAAAATATTAAACTTTATCCAGGCAAGTATGTGCTTGTTGCAAAAAAAAGAGGAATGCAATCAACTAGAAAAGAAATTAACCTAGAGCCTGGAACAGAATTTCTATCGATAACTGCGAAATGCACAAATAAGTGCTCTATATATGAGACAGGAAATGTATCAAAAGATGACGTTGATTTATCAAATGTTGAAGAACAACAAGAAAGTATGGTTAATAATGAACAAACTAATGCTATGCAGAATATAGCAAATGAAAAATTTATTAGAAATGCAAAAATCGTAAGTTCATCTTTTTCTAAAAATATAAAATGTACTAAAACAACAAGAAATAGCCCACTGCGATTAACATTTACTCTGAATGTCGACAAAGCTGGTAAGGTTGTTTCATCTAGAGTTACATCAATAAGAGTACATCAGGAAATGCAACAAGCTAAAAATCTAAAACCAGATGATAGGGCCGTAATAGTAATAATTGAAAAAGCATTAAAGAAATCAAAATTTAATGTACCTAAACTAAATGGTCAGCCCCAAGTTGGAAAAATAAATCATGTTGTCGTGATTCCAGCTGGTTTCTGTGTTGCATGAATAAACGATTAATAATTGTTATCGGTGTGTTGCTAATTGCAATTCCACTTTTTCTTTTAAAATCATCCAACATTAACTACAAAGAAGATTACCCAGAACTTAAAGTCAGCTCATCAAATTCTTTAGTCATAAATGATACTGTTTATTCTTTTTTTTCAAAATTTAAACTTGATGTTGAAGCATATGGTTATGAATCAAAAACTATAGAATTTAATCATCGTGATGCAGATAAAGAAATCATACTTATTGAAAAGCCAATAAGTGTAATTTTTAAAATCAATGAACCTTACGATCAATTCATCCTCAATGATAAGATTCTTAAATCTATGGAGGATATTGCACTAAAAAAGGGTTCTTATTCATATGAAATAATATCAAAAAACCATTTGACCTATAAATCAGATTTTGAAATAGAAAAATATACGGAGGAATTATTAATTCCAGTAATTTTAAAGAAAATTGATAAATCATTACAAATATCTTCCAACCCAAGAGATGCTAAAGTTTTTTTAAATAATATCGAACTAGGTGTCACACCAATTACAATTAATATAGACAAATCTGATAATGAAATAATTCTAAAAAAACAGGGCTATAAAGATAAAAAGGTTAAGTACTCGGTTGATAATAACAACAGATCTGAAATTAAATACTCACTTGATGAAGATGAAAATTTAATTTCTCTATCAACAACTCCATCTAGCGCATCAGTATTTTTAGATGATGAGTATGTAGGAATAACACCAATAAAATTTACTAATCCAAATAAAAGAATTATCAAAATCACGAAATATGGATATCTTGATAAATTAATAAACCTTAACAATCAATCAAATGCTATAAATTCAATTCTTAAAAAAGATATGGCTGAAGTTCAATTTAATACCAATGTAACTTCTAAAATATATTTAAATAATAACTATATTGGCTCAACTCCGTTAAAAACTGATATTCAAAAAATAAAACATAATATTAGATATGAAGCGTCAGGATATAGATCTATTAAAGAAACATTTGAACCATTAAATGATAATCTACAAATATATAAAACTTTATTAACTGACAAACAAGCATCATTAATAGAAAGTAAAGATAATTCTAAGAACTCTATCGGCTCAAAATTAATACTTATGAACCCAGGGTCAATTAAAATAGGCTCTCCAAAAAAAGAATCAAGAAGAGATATTAATGAATTAGAAAGAAAGGTTAATATATCTAAACATTTTTTTATAAGTAAAAATTTAATCACCCAAAGTGAGTACAAAAATTATAAAAAATCTACGAAAGCCTCCAATCTCCCAATAAACAATATATCTTGGATTGATGCAGCAAAATTTTGTAACTGGTTAAGTAAGAAAGAAGGATTAGAACAATTTTATATTATCAAGAATAATATTCTTATTTATTACAATACAAAATCAAACGGTTATAGACTTCCTACAGAAGCAGAGTGGGAGTATGCTGCAAAATCTAATAATCCAACCCAAGGCGATTTGATATATTCTTGGGGTTCAGATCGTCAAATCACAAAATTAGTTGGAAATATAGCAGATCAATCTACAGAAGGAATTTTAACTAACTTCGTTGCTGATTATGATGATGGTTTTGTAGAGAGATCGCCAGTTGGTTCATTTAAATCCAATCAAAACGGTCTTAATGACATAACTGGTAATTTATCAGAATGGGTAAATGATTTTTATGAAACAAAGATAATAGATCCATCTAAAGTATTTACAGATTATATTGGCCCAACGGTTGGTACTACCCATGTAATAAAAGGGTCAAATCATTATTCATCTACTTCACTTCAACTTGGTTTATCATATAGAACATATGGAAATGGACCAAATGAACTTGTAGGATTTAGGGTGGCTAGATGGATTTACTAAAATTACGTTATTTAATATATTTATTTGTAATGGTTATTATTGCTGGTACTTTATATTCTCAATCAAATAATTTAAATTTAAAAAGTAGACTTACAATAAACAACTCAATCGATTTGCCGAAGGACATATAATGAAAAAATACTTAAATAAATCTAATTATTCAATCTTTATCTTCTTATCATTTTTTGTATCTTTGATTATTGTTCATATTTTTTACCTTGCAGTTATCAATCCATTAGCTTTTGAATATATGGCGCTTGCTCAGGCAAGCAATATTTCACCCGAACGACACTTTTCAGTTATTTTAAAAGACCCAGAGCAAAAAATATGTCTTATATTGTTTTTATGGAGTTTAATTATTGGAGGATTTAATTATTTTTTATTGCAAGACGATTATAAATCTCTTGAAAAAAACAATGATCCATTATTAGCAGAGCTTAATAAAAAAATTGATAGTGATACTTCAGATAAAGAAATTTATAGCATTTTAATTGAAAATAAATTTGATCTATTTCAACTAGATCTTTCGTTTATTAAATACATTTCTTGGGCAATACCATCTATTGGATTTATAGGAACAGTTAGAGGAATAGGTGAGGCCTTGTCTCAAGCAGCTGAGGCAATCGATGGTGATATTACTGGAATGACTACAAGTTTAGGTGTTGCATTTAACTCAACGTTTACAGCTCTTCTACTGAGTATTATTTTAATGTTTTTTATAACTAGAATTGAGTACAAACAAGACAATCTTATTGTAATGCTGAGAGCTAAATTCTTGGCTAACTGATTAATTGAAACGTAAACAATTAAACCCATTTTCATTATCTTTCATAGATATAATGGCATGCGGACTAGGTGCGGTAGCGCTTATGTTTATTTTCATAAAAGAAGCTACATATTCTCCACTAACTGAAAGCTTTAAAGATGAAATTCTTCCACTAGAAGTCCAAATAGAAAATATTGATGATTTGATAGAATCAAAAAAGAATGAGTTATCAAATGTCACAAAAACAATTGATAATGTTAATTCTGAAATTACTTCAGCAAAATCAAAGACGGAAATAACCAATACTGTTATTGATAGTTTAGTTAGTCAAAATACTAAATTAACATCTGCTTTAGAAGAATTGAATAAAAAATCCGATACCAAATATAAACCAGTTAAAAAATCTTACATATCAGGTTGTAATGTTGAAGGAAAAAGAATTATTTTATTGTTAGACTCATCTGAAAGTATGTTGCACAAAGAATTAGTTGAGATCATCCGTTTAAGCGTCCAAACAGATAACGTAAAACAAAATAGTGAAAAATGGACTAAGGCAAAACAAATCTATAGATGGCTTGTAAACAATCTACCAGAAGATTCAGAAGTTATGCTAGCTAGTTTCAATAAAGATTTAAAAATTAAGCCAAATACCACTAAGTGGATAGATTCCAATAATAAGATTGAAATTGAGAGTCATTTAGTTCATTTGCTTACTGAACCACCTGATCATGGAACAAATCTTCAACTAGCTTTTAAAAAATTAGAGCAATGGAATAATGCTGATAGTATTTATTTAATTACTGATGGTTTGCCCACTCAAGCAATTGAGCCTTCAACTTTAAAAGAAAATATCCAAAACAGAACCACTTCTCAACAATTAAGTATTAAACAAAACAGGATCGAAAGATGTCTTGATAATGATTTGATTAATCTTGAATGTAGATTAAATTTCTTTCAATGCATTTATAGACACTTATAGAGAGACATTCAGCAGGGATACAAAATTAAATACAATATTATTGCCACTAAAGGGCGATCCAAAGGCAACCTATCAATATTCATTATTTTCAAAAAATACCAACGGATGTTTTTTAACATCTAGTAAGGATTGGCCATCGTGAAAGAAAAGAAAACTACAGAAGTTTTTTCAATGTCTTTTTTGGACATCATGGCGTGTGGATTTGGAGCTCTTGTTTTAATTCTATTGATTAGCGAGTTTAATGAAATAGAGATCATCGAAAATACATATACAGCTGACTTATTTTTAAAAAAACAAGATGAGGTTGTTACCAAAACTAATCAACTAAATGAAGTTGATAAAGAGCTAACCTCAAAGCTAAGGAACCTAATTTCAATTCAAGAGGAATTAGAAAAAGTTAAAAATTATCTTAGCAATAGAACAGCTGTGGTTGAAAGTCTTACAGAATTGTCACAATTAAAAGAAAGCCAGATAATTGTAAAAAAAGAAGATCAAAAAGAGCCTGAAGAACAGGTAGTAGCAAGCGGTATTAGGATAGATAGCAAATATTTAATTTTTATAATAGATAACTCAGGAAGCATGGTTGAAGGCGCTCCTTGGTCTAGGGTTGTTAAAGAAATTGAAACTATTATTACGACGTTCCCGAGTTTAGAGGGTTTTATGGTCATGAATGATACTGGTAAAACTATTGTCGGCTCAGGTAATTGGGTAAAGCCCACTAAAAGTAACAGATTAGATGCTGTTAAAAAATTAAAAAGTGTTAATGCTATGACAAACAGCAATCCTATACCAGCTATTGAGAAGTCTATAAATTTTTATGGAAAAAAATTTGAGGATGTGGGTCTTTTTATTATTGGCGATGATATTCGTGAAAACAAGGATGTTGATTCAAGACTTTTACAGATTAATAGAATAAATACAAAAAGTGATGGATCTAAGTATGTAAGAATTAATGCTTTGGGTTTCTTAACTTCTAGAAGGCTGAGTGCTCAAGGTTATGCATTTGAAGATGATAATACCAAATACCTTACGCTTATGAGAGAGTTAACCGAACAAAACGGTGGAACACTTGTAGTTATTGATTAAAATAAAAGAATAATTTTATAAAGTTTATGAATAAGAGCTCATTTATACCTCCAACAAGAATTCTTATGGGTCCTGGTCCATCTGATGTAAGTTCTAGAGTTCTTGATGCAATGGCAAGACCTACAATAGGTCATTTAGACCCTGTCTTTATTAAGATGATGGATGAAGTAAAAACTTTACTTCAGTATGCATTTCAAACAAACAATGAATTAACTTATGCAATATCTGCACCTGGTATGGCAGGTATGGAGTGTTCATTTGCAAATTTAGTAGAAGAAAACGACAAAGTAATAATTTGTAAAAATGGTTTTTTTGGTGAAAGGATGAAAGAAAACGTCGAACGATATGGAGGAGTACCAATTATTGTAAATGACGAATGGGGTCAAAAAATTGACCTAAATAAAGTTGAAGAAACTTTAAAGGAAAATAAAGATACAAAAATTGTTGCTTTTGTTCATGCCGAGACATCTACGGGAGTAAAATCTGATCCTGAAGCTTTAACAAAATTAGCTCACGAATATGGTTGTTTATCAATTGTTGATACCGTAACCGGTTTGGCAGGTATTCCATTAATGGTTGATGAGTGGGGTATTGATGCAATTTATTCTGGTACTCAAAAATGTCTTTCTGCGTCACCGGGCTTATCACCGATAAGTTTTTCAAATAATGCCAAAGACAAAATAAAGAAAAGAAAAACTAAAGTTAAAAGCTGGTTTCATGATTTAAATTTAATTATGTCCTATTGGGAAGGAGAAGGTGCTAGGTCATATCATCATACGGCTCCTATAAATGCTCTCTATGGCCTTCATGAGGCTTTAGTCATATTGGCGGAAGAGGGCATAGAGAACTCTTGGAAAAGACATTATGACAATCATATTTTACTTAGAGATGGGCTTGAGGAGATTGGCATAAATTTCTTAGTTAATAAAGAAGACAGATTGCCTCAATTGAATACTATTTTTATTCCTGATGGAGTTAACGACGCTGAAGTTAGATCTAAGTTGCTAAATGAATATAATCTAGAAATAGGCGCCGGCCTTGGATCGCTTGCTGGAAAAGTTTGGAGAATAGGCCTAATGGGACAATCATCCAATAAAAAGAATATTGATTACTGTTTGAATTCAATAGCAGAGGTTATTTAAACGTATAACTATCACCTTCATTTCCAGAAACATTAATAGTTTTTAGCATTTCATTAATATTAAATGTTTTTGTTAATAAAAAATTTTTTATAAATCCTTTTGTCATTTCAGGATTATTTCCAGTGATAAACAACTCTTTTGATTCTAAAAGTTTGGTTGCTTTAAGTGTATTTTTGTAATTCATTCCTAATTGAATAAATCCGAATAACTTTGTTTCATCAGCAGCAAGTATAGCTACATCGGCTTTAATATTATTTTTAACTAAATACCTAAAATTCACCCTATGTCCCTCATGAAAAATTGTATTATGAAATCCTGGTCTTCAAATAGTATAGAAAACGTAGATCTATAATAGGGATAGCTTGTAGGTAAGGATCTAACAGTTATTGAATTTATAACCACACCCTTTTCATCAAGTATTTTTATTGGATTATTGATGTTATTTTTTAATAATACTTTTTTTACTATATTTGATGTATATATAGTTATATCTTCAGGAAACATCCTAATTGTATCAAAATGAAGATGATCCTCAAATGGAGCTGTAATAATAATTGCATTAACTTTTTTTATTTGTTCTAAATCTAAGACCGTAATATTATTTTTATTTCTTTGAATAAAAAAAGAGTTATCTGATTGTAATGAATTACTCAACCAGGGATCTATTAATATAGAATTATCTAAATTTTCTAGATACCAGCTTTGATAGTTATCAGCTTTAATTAGTTTCATTTAAATATATTTATTTTTAAAAATTTTAATTTAACTCTATTTATTACTCAAGTAATGTAAATAAAGCTTTTAAGATAAAAATATTTTAATATATCTATATGAAAAAAATTAATTTACTTTTGTCACTGATGATTTGTTTATCAGTTCCTTCTTCTTTATTAGCTCATGATTTAAAAAGTGCTATCAATAGCTCTGATAGAACATCAAAAAATGTAATGAGGGATAAATATAGAAATCCATATAAAACTATTACATTTTTTAAAATAGAGCCCAGTATGACGGTTGTTGAACTTTCTCCAGGAGCAGGGTGGTATACAGAAATATTTGCTAATTATTTACATGAGCCAGGAAATCTTATTGCTGCACATTTTGATTCAAACTCTGATAGAGAATATTTTAAAAGAGGCAGAGCTAATTTTGAGAAAAAAATACAAAGCTCAAAGATGTATAGCAATGTATCGATTGTTGATTTAAGCTCCAATTTAGCACCTAAGAATTCTGTTGATGCTGTTGTAACATTCAGAAATCTGCATAATTGGATTGGACCACAAATGGATACTATTTTTCATAGTAGCTATAAAGCACTGAAACCCGGCGGTATATTCGGTGTTGTAGAACATAGAGCTAAAAAAGGCACATCTCTTGATGCCATGAAAAAGAGCGGTTATGTTACTGAGGATTATGCCATTTCAATAGCAAAAAAACATGGCTTTGTATTAGTGGATAAATCTGAAATAAATGCTAATCCAAAAGATCTTAAAAACTATGAAGGAGGTGTGTGGACATTACCACCATCATTAAGATTAAAAGATAAAGATAAACAAAAGTATTTGGAAATTGGTGAGAGCGATAGGATGACATTATTATTCAAAAAACCCGAATAATAGTTAAATTTTAAAAACTAGAGTCATGGACAACTATATAAAGAATAAAGAAACTTGGTTGAGTATGCTTATGAAGAAAATATAATAATTTTTAAAAATGGAGAAATAAAAATGGGGTTATCATTATCATTAATATGTACACTTTTTATGGGAGGTGGAACTTCAGACACTGAAGTGTATTTACATCAAATAACTTTCAAGGAAAGTGGTTATTTATCAGGAGATGTAAAAATTACATCTCATTGGGCATCTTTAGAGAAGGATCCAATGCCATATGAGCCTGACAATGAACAAGTCAGTCAATATATTAAAACTGACCAAGGAATGTATATCTTTAATGTGCAATATGAAAATGTAACTGTCGACGACGAAACGCTTGAGGCTGAAGTAACTAAAGCCAATATTGGATATGTTATTGATTCGAAAACAATGAGATTTAAAGAAACTTATATTGGGACTAATTTATATAATAACCCAGAACCTGAACCTGATATCAATTACGGCTATTGTGTAAAAACGCACGATTAATAGCATTGCTCATTAACCTTATCATGTCCGAAACTTTGGTATAGTTATTTAAAAGAAGGAGAAAATTATGAATATGATTTCACTTATTATATTAATAAGTATCATTGTTGTTATATTAAATATCATTCTGTTTTTTAAAATTTGGGGAATGACTAATAACATTAAACTGCTAACTAATATTTATGTGCATGATAAAGGTATAAAGGAAATAGAAATTACGGATGAGTCAGGAGTTGCTATAGGGCTCGGCATTGCTGATAAAGATGGTAATCAGATCAAATCTAGATAAAGCATAGCTCTTATTCACTTCAGTATTACATTAAGGGTTTATAGCCACTTTTTAGAAGAATTAAGTGTGGACTTTGAAGAATATATGCCTAAAATAATCGCTTAACTAGATATTTGATAAACAAATGCCGTGTTTGTGCCGTGTAAGGTTAAAATTAAGCAAAGTTTACTAAATACCGAATACTTAAAAACCCTATAATAGATAGGGTTACAAGCAAAGGAGGGGTGGCAGAGTCTGGTTTATTGTAACGGTCTTGAAAACCGTCGTGCCTTCATCGGCACCGTGGGTTCGAATCCCACCCCCTCCGCCAATTTAATATGAACACAGATCTTAAAGAATTTTTTCAAGAAGCTCCTGAATTTCTATCAATGTTAGGTTTTACTAATGCATTTTATGATGAAAACAAAGATGCTTGGATTAATGAATATACGCCTAGTGAAAAGTTAACACATACTAATGGCACTATTATTCAAGGTGGGTTTGTAACAGGCATGATAGACGCTTGTATGTCACAATTTATAATGTTTGAATCTAAAGGTAAATCATTACCTTTAACATTAGATATTGATGTTAAATTTCTTAAGTCCTGCTCACCAAATATAAAAACAACAGCGATTGGTAAAATCGTAAAAAAAGGTAAATCTGTGGCATTTACAACTGGCGAACTTTATCAGGATGGCAATCTTGTTGCTGTTGCATCTGCAACAAACAAAATAATTCACATACAAGATTAATCTTTTTTAAGATATAATTTTTATATGCCTGAAGACAGAGCAAAATTTACTCAAATGAAAGATGGAGATGCTGATGATTACTCTATCATTGCTGCTAGCAATGCAGAAGATTACGACCATTTAGCAGATAAGGTGTTAGATCATTTAAGGATGCTTGAACATGACTATGGTGGATTCCAAGTTACTAGGCTTACTCACTGCCTCCAAACCGCAACAAGAGCATATAGAGATGGTAAAGATGATGAGTATGTCGTATGTGCTTTGATACATGATATTGGGGACAATCTTGCTCCTGCTAATCATGCAGAATTAGCAGCAACTATATTAGAACCTTTTGTATCTGAAGAGAACTACTGGATAGTAAAACATCACGGAATATTTCAAGGATACTATTTCTTTGAATTTCTTGGTCTGGATAAAAATATGCGAGATAAATATAAAGACAACCCATATTTTGAAAGTTGTAGAGAATTCTGTGACAAATATGACCAGAATAGTTTTGATCCTGACTATGAAACACTGGATTTAGAATTTTTTATTCCTATGGTTAAAGAGTTATTTCAAAAACCTAAAAAATCTATATATCTTCAATCATAGATGACAGATAAAAATACATTTAAGCTTCTCGAGCTTATAAAACCAGAAGTTGATTTCGACACATCCAATACCCCCTCAGAACCAGATTATTCAAATTTTGATAATTGGGCTGCCTTGCCAGATCTTGATGGACAACAGTTTTATGTCCCAGATTCATCATTTAGTGTAAATAAAAATAACAATAACGTTGATGTCTTTTATATACATCCAACCGGTTTTTATGAAAAAAATTGGAATTCTGATATGGATAAAAAGAAATCTGCATTTGAGCGAACTGAAATTATGTTAGGAAATCAAGTTTCAGCATTTAACGAATCATGTAATATTTATGCTCCAGAGTATAGACAAGCAACTTATTATTCTTTTTTTGATATTAAAAATAATGGTAGAAATGCGCTAGATCTTGCATATTCAGATATTGAATCTGCTTTTAAATTTTTTATTGAAAATTTTAATAAAGATAAGCCATTTATAATAGCGTCTCATAGCCAAGGAGCCTTGCATGCACTCAGGCTTATAAATCAAATGATAGATAATACCGACCTTAGCAAGAGATTAGTTTGCGCATATGTCATTGGATATATCATTCCTGAAAAACATTATGAAAATCTTTTTCAAGATACTATAAAATCATCAGCTTTTGATGACACTGGCTGCATTATCTCCTGGTCTTCTGTTGTTGAGGGTTTTAAAAGAAATAGAGAAAAAACCCTCTTTTGGACACCAGAAGGTTGGAGCGTTGAATTAATGAATCAAAAAATTGTTTCTACGAATCCATTTTCATGGACTAATGATGCTGGTTGGTATTCGGACAATAAAAATAAATCAATAATTAATAAAGCACAAAATTATGACTTTACTGACAGACTTAGGGTAGAACATACAGGCGCTAAAAAATCTATTGGTTTAACGAGAATTCAAGGATTTGATTGCTCAGTAAATAGTGAATCTGGGTTATTAGAAGCTAGAGGACCATTGATAGAAAGTATTAAAAAAATGAAATACTTTAATGGTGATCTTCACCCCTTTGATATCATGCTTTTTTGGGGTACATTAAGGCAAAATATTAAAGATAGAATAGATGCGTTTATATAAGAAAATAACCTTATTAATAATTATGTTCACAAACTCAAGCCTATATTCCTTCGAGGAAGGGATTGCAAAAAATGGTGATATAGAAATATATTATCGTGATTATGGTCCAATTGAAGCGGAACCAATTTTATTAGTTCAGGGACTTGGTGGACAGTTAACAAATTGGCCTGAGCATTTAATTGATTTTCTATTAGAGAATAATTTTAGACCCATTGTTTTTGATAATAGAGACACTGGACTTTCATCAAGAATAAAAAGTGATGCATTTTCAAAAGATAAAATAGATAACACAATTGTTCGAAGTTACATAAGGTATTACCTTAGAATGCCAGTTAAGTCTGAATACATCATTGATGATATGGCAGATGACGCGGTTGCAGTTTTGAATAAACTCAATATTGAAGATTCACATATTTTAGGTATTTCCATGGGTGGAATGATCGCTCAAATACTTGTTGCTAATTATCCTAAAAAGGTTAAGACCTTTACATTGATTGCTTCTACTGCATCAACACCATCTCCTTTTAATGGCCCAACAAGAAAAGTAAGAAAGTTATTAATGAATAGAACAAAAAATCCTGATGCATCAATGGATGATCGTATTGAAAGAACAAGAAAAATTTTTAAAGAAATTGGTTATGAGGGTATAGATCTAAACACAAATGAATTTTATGAAAATACTAAAGCTTCTATAGAAAGAGCAGGTAAAGATGATACAGGCTTTGGAAGGCAGTTAACAGCGATTCTAGGTTCTCCTAATCGTATAGAAAGAATTGAGACTATAACTGCTCCTACGCTAATAATTCATGGTGCTGAAGACCCTCTAATAAAAGTTAAAAATGCACATAAGGCACATAAGCATATTAAAAATAGTACATTAAAAATAATACCGGATATGAGGCATTTAATTGAGCCACCAGTATTTGATCAATTTAAAGAAGATTTATTAATACATCTAAATAAATAATTTAAAGATGCTAACCAATAAATTTAAAATTAATTATTCTATTGGCGCGGTTGCAAATGGTGTAAAGACAGATACCTTTACATTCTTCTTATTATTCTTTTATAGCAATATCATTGGTTTAAATCCAGGATTAGCAGGACTGGCTATTTTTATCGCATTATGCGTTGATGCAGTTACAGACCCGTTAATGGGGACTATATCTGACAGAACAAATAGTAAATATGGTAGGCGTCATCCATTCATGATGATTTCATTCATACCCATGTCAATTGGATATATTTTACTCTTTGCTCCTAGACAAGATTGGGATATGACACAAAATGATTTATTTCTATGGATGACTTTATTTACGATCATTACAAGAATAGGGATGACTCTTTTTGATATACCTCATAGAGCTTTTGGTGGAGAGATAACAAAAAATTATGAAGAAAGAACTCTTCTAATGTCTTGGAGAGAGATGATGGGGTGGGTTGCTGGACTTAGTAATGCATTCTTAGGATATGGTATCTTTTTTGCATCTACACCAGAATATCCCCGTGGTCAGTTAAACCCTGATGCATGGTTTCCATTTGCATTAACTGGAGCCGTTATCATGATTGTATCTGTTCTTTATTCTTCATTCTCAACAAAGGATGAAATCAAAGGCTTATCAAAATGGCAGGGAACCATAGCACTTAAAGAAATTTTGAAAGAATTAAAAATTGCAATCACTAATAAAGCTTTTTTAATATTTTTCTTTGGAAACTTATTTTTATCATTAGCATGGGGTTTAGCAAATACCTTAACATTATTTGTAAATACTTATTTTTGGGATTTTGAAGCTACACAAATTAAATATTTTTTACCTATATACCTTATTGCAACCTTATTAGCATTCTTCATAACTCCAAGAATTGTAAGAGTGCTTGAAAAACGAACCGTTGTATTGATTGCTATCGCGGGGGTTGGTCTGCTCTCACCTGCAGCATTTATTATGTATAACCTGGGTTTAACACCCGAAAAAGGTTCGATGCAATTAGTGTTTTTTATAAGCTTCTTTCTTGTTTTTCTTATCACTTTAAATGTTATGGGTATTATGGTGAGAGACTCAATGGTCGGAGATATTGCAGATGAGGTTGAATTGCAAAGCGGCAAAAGGCAAGAAGGTATTCTATATGCAACTGTTGGATTTATGCAGAAATTAAATGCAGGGTTAGGATCTTTTTTTGCTGGATTAGTTCTTACATTTATTAACTTTGATAGAGCTAATCCCACAGCTGAGCAAGGTTACACTCTAGCCTTTATACAAGGACCTGGAACAACTTTATTAATGATTGTCCCATTTTTAATTTTTCTTGGATATTCTTTATCATCTTCAAGACATAAAGAAATAATGAGTAGTCTCAAATAAGTACCTCAAAACACTTAGTCATCCGATTCCATAATTTTTTATGTTCCGCTCCTTCATCAGCAGAAGAAAAATTAACTATAAAATGACAAATTATTGAATCCAGATCATTTGATTTAGTTCCGCTAGCTTTTTTAAATTTATTTTGAAGAAGCTCTAATTGAATCGAGTTTCTAAGATCTTGATATTTTTTTAGTGAATCAAGTTTAGCTAAAATTTCAAGTTTGATGCATGAATATACTAATTCATTTAGATTTGATTTTTTATTTGAAAGTGACTCAGATATAGAATCTTTAAATACATTTTGTACGTTATCTAATGAGTCCTTTTTTAAAAGAATATTATAGATATTAATATATCTTGATAATTTTTCTTCATTTTGTTTTTTAAGATGTATAGATTTCTTTGTTTTAATTAAATTTCTTATATCTGTAAGTTCTTTAGTATTTCTAATATTTTTGAACTTAGTAAGCTCATCTTCTGTTTCGTTGATCGACTTAACGCCAGAATCTAAATCATTTTTTAATTTATTAACTAATTCAATTTCATCTTTTATGCTTTGTTTTTTTTCAACAAAGAACTTGTCTGCTGCTTTATTAAATTTAGACCATAATTTATTATCATTTTTCTTCCCAGCTGGACCGATTTTTACCCATATATTCTTTAAATCTTTAAATTTATTTATACATACTTGATTATCTTCATCTTTGATTTCATTAACCTGTGTAATTAATGATTCTTTTTTTTCTTTATTAATCTGTTCTTGTTTAACGATTTCTTGATTAATTGGTTTTTTAGCATCTGTAAATAACTTTCTAAGCCTATTAAGATCCTTTTCTAAAACTGGTGCATAAGTCTGCCATTGCTCAAATGTTTGACGCAAGTAACGTAAAAGATCTTTTATGGAAAGTTTTTTGTAGTGACCTTCTATTACATACCTATTAACTTCATTAATAATTCTTTCTCTTTCAGTAGCATTATTAATCTTTATTGTTTTCATCTCTTCGAAGTATTCTTTACATGACTCCCATGCTTTGTTAGTTAATTCATTAAATTTTAACCATTGGGATTTTGATGCAGATTTACTAGAAACATCCAGCAATTGCCATTGTCCTTGAATATCATGGATTGCATGAGCATGTTTTTTAGGGTCATCCAGTGGTTTTTCTATTAATGCGCTCACCATGGCAATTAATTCATCTCTTTTTGGATTTGTTGCAAAGGCCGAGATGTCATCAAAATACTTCGATTTGTTAATTGCTGCGTTTAACTTATGTCTTAATTTATTAGGAATTTGTTTAAAATCTCTGGATTTATTAATTACATTGCGTACTTTTTTTTGTGCAATTTTAATTGATCCATCCAAAAATAGCTTCTCTGCTATTTCTAACTCCTTAAATAAATCTTTACTAGTTTCCACAATATTTATATATGATGTTTATAATTATACTAAATGAAAAAACGAATTCTAACAGGAATTACAACTACTGGCACTCCTCACATCGGAAATTACATAGGTGCGATTAGGCCTGCTCTTGAAATGGTCAAAAAAGATGATCAATCTTTCTTTTTTCTTGCTGATTATCATGCTGTTATAAAAAATCAAGATTCAGATGATATTAAACAGTCTGTAGAAGATATTGCACTCGCCTGGTTGGCTTGTGGTTTAGATCCAAAAGAAACATTTTTCTATAGACAATCTGACGTCCCTGAAATTTTAGAACTTACTTGGATACTAAATTGTATTACAGCTAAAGGATTAATGAATAGAGCACATGCATACAAAGCAGCAGTAGCTTCAAACAAAGAGGATCCTGACAAAGGAATTTCAATGGGCCTATTTTCTTATCCTGTTTTAATGGCTGCTGATATATTAATGTTTGATTCAACTCATGTGCCTGTAGGATCTGATCAAATTCAACATCTAGAAATGACAAGAGATATAGCAGCAAGATTTAATCATCTATATAAACCTTTGTTAACACTTCCTGAGCCTATAATTCAAGATGATGAGAAAGTTGTCTTAGGTTTAGATGGAAGAAAAATGAGCAAATCTTATGGAAATGTAATTCCGTTATTAGAAGATGAAAAAGTGCTTAGAAAATCGGTTATGAAAATAGTAACAAATTCACTTGAGCCAGGTGTTCCTAAGAACTCAAAAGATTGTACAGTTTTTGATTTGTATAGAAATTTTGCAGATGATAATAGTGTTGCAGAATTTCAAGATAAATACGATAACGGCATATCGTGGGGCGAAGCTAAAGAAATTCTATTCAATGCAATTAACAATGAATTAACACCTATTAGGTCTCGTTATGAGGATCTTATTAAGGATAAGAACTTTATAAATGATGTTTTATCTGAGGGTTCTAAAAATGCTAGATTGATTGCACAAGAAAAAATATCTGAAATAAGAGAAGTTATCGGAATCAAAAAAATATCCTGATGTCTATTTCAGGATCTTCATGGTTAAAATTTGGCCTTTTCACAGTTGGACTAGGACAGTCATTTGTTTTTGTTTTAGTTCCACCTCTTGCTAGAGATCTTGGTCTTTCGGAAGTTCAGACTTCATCAATATTTGCTATATCTGCTTTCGCATGGGCTTTAACTAGCGCATTTTGGGGAAGAACAAGTGATAAATATGGTAGGAGAAATATAGCTGTACTAGGTTTAATTGGTTATTCAATATCATTGATAGCCTTAATAACACCACTTTTTCTAGTAGAAAGGAATATTCTAGATGTTGTTTATTTATTTCCTGCACTTGTTCTTGGAAGGTTATTGAATGGTTTGGTCGGGTCTGCCTCAAGACCAGCTTCATTTGCCTATGTAGCGGACACCTCATCAAAAGAAAAAAGAACTGTAAAATTTGCTCGTTTAGAAGCTAGTTTTTTGCTTGGTACAGTTGTTGGACCATTATTAGGAGGTTTTTTATTTCTGATTACAAATGAAACACCATTTTATGTATTTTCATTTTTAGCATTAATTGCAGCTTTTGGGATATACAAAGAACTCAAAAATACTAATATCAAAAAAGAAGATATTAAAGATACTGTTAAAATAAAATGGTATTCAAAGTCTATCCTTCCTTTTTTAACCTATGCAGCTATCTTAAGTTTATGCCAGGCATCTTTAATACAATCCATAGGATTTTATATTACAGATTTATTTAGTGAATTTGACGATTTACCAACACTTATCAGCATGACTTTTGCACTTTTATCTATATCAACTATTGTTAGCCAATATCTATTTACTGACACATTTCCCATGAAAAATTTTAATCTATTGCTTTTTGGAACCTTGTTGTTAGTATTTTCATATTCAACAATGGCTTTCTTTCAATCTATTTCTGTTTATTATCTTTCAATTATTATCTTAGGTTTTGGTTTTGGAATGACTAGGCCAGCATTAGCATCATCATTATCATTAGCTCAAACTCCTGAGAATCAAGGTTCTGCGGCAGGTTATCTTGGCTCAGTTATTCCAATAGGGCACATGACAACACCTTTTATTGCAATGCCAATTTA
This sequence comes from Gammaproteobacteria bacterium, assembly GCA_045563715.1. Lineage (GTDB taxonomy): Bacteria > Pseudomonadota > Gammaproteobacteria > Magnimaribacterales > D2472 > SAR86A. The sequence goes on from JBJLIP010000004.1 coordinate 151,976, forward strand.
TGCACTTAATCCATCATACTTGTATTATTTCAGTTCAATCTTATGTATAGGATTGGTATTATTTATAATATTTCATCCAACAATAAGAAAATCGAGCTTAATATGAAAAAAGCATTACTTTTAGTAAATTTAGGAACTCCTGATAAACCATCCTACTTCAGTGTTTTTAAATATCTAAGACAGTTTCTAATGGATGGGCGTGTTATTAATATAAATCCAGTGTTAAGATTTTTTTTAGTAAACTTTATTATTTGTCCAACTAGATCATTTTCATCAACCAAAGTTTATAAAGAAGTTTGGGATGAAGAAACTGGATCGCCATTACTCCACAATACAAAAGAATTATCAAAAAAACTCTCCGGCAAATTAAATGAATACGATGTACATTTTGCTATGCGTTATCAAAATCCATCGATTGAAAAAACACTTGAAAAGATATTAGAAAAAAATCCAGATGAAATAATCGTTCTTCCACTTTTTCCTCATTATGCATCTGCTACAACAGGGTCGGTATACCAAGAAATTTCAAGAATAGTATCAAAAAAATGGGTAGTACCAAATATTAAATTTATAAATCAATTTTATGATAATGATAAATTTATTGATGCATGGGTAGAAAAAGCATCTAAATTTGATATCAAATCATACGATAAGGTTGTATTTAGTTATCACGGAATTCCAAATAGTCATGTTGACAATGTTTATCCAGATTCTATGTGTAATGACCATGATTGCGAATTAAAAATTTCTGAGGAAAATAAGTTTTGTTATAAAGCAACCACCTATGAGACAACAAAGATTCTTGCTAATAGGTTAAATCTTCAACCCGATGACTATAAAGTGACCTATCAATCTCGACTTACTAATAAATGGCTTACTCCTTTTACAGACCAGGTTTTAGAAGAATTACCTAAAAATGGTCATAAAAATGTACTAGTTTTCTCGCCCGCCTTTACAGCAGATTGTTTAGAAACAATTATTGAAATTGGTGATGAGTATCTAGATCTATTCAAAAAAGCAGGGGGTAATAATTTAGACTATGTTGAATCATTAAATTATTCAGATTCATGGGCTGATGCTATTATTGATATTATTAAATAGGAATTTATAAATATGTTTAAAAATGATTTATTAAAAGATAAAAGAATACTAGTAACTGGAGGCGGGACCGGTCTAGGAAAAGAGATGGCTAGCCATTTTGCTAAACATGGCGCTGAAATTTACATATGCGGAAGAAGAGAAAATGTTCTTAAAGATACAGCAGATGAAATAATTACTAAATATGATGCAAAAGTTCACTATCAGACGCTTGATATTAGAGCTTCTAAGGATGTAGAAGATTACATTCAATCAATATTTGATAATGCACCCTTAGATGGTCTTGTTAATAACGCAGCAGGTAATTTTATATCACCAACAAAAGATCTCTCACATAAAGGTTTTGATGCAATAGCAAATATTGTATTTCATGGAACCTTTTATATTACGCATTCAGTTGGTAAGAGGTGGATTGAACATTCGCATAAAGGATCAATTGTAAATATATTAGCAACATGGGTGTGGACTGGTTCTCCTTATGTTGTCCCATCAGCTATGTCAAAGTCCGGCATTCATGCTATGACACAATCTTTAGCGGCTGAGTGGGGTAAATACGGAATAAAAGTCAATGGTATCGCCCCTGGACCATTTCCCACAAAAGGTGCGTGGGAAAGGTTAAATCCCGATAACAATGATGACGGTATGATGAGCACTGTTCCGGTTGGAAGAGTTGGTCAAATGATTGAATTACAAAACTTAGCAACTTTCTTAATGGCTGATGGATGTGATTATTTAACAGGCCAAACAATAGGACTAGATGGGGCACAATATCTAACAGGTGGTGGTACTTTTTCACAACTTGATAAATTATCTGACGAAGATTGGGAAAATATGAGAAAATTGATTAGAAATGCAAATAATAAAGACAAAGCAGATAGAAGTTAATTAAGGGGCTTAAATATGACTAGTTATGATGAAATGAACAGAATTCTTGATCAACAAAAAGAATTCTTTATTAAAAATGGCGCACCATCAATAGATTTGAGGATTGATAGACTTGAAAGACTCAAAACCTTAATAATGGATAATAGGTATGATTTCATTGATGCCTTAAATTCTGATTTTGGTAATAGATCTAAGAATGCCTCTATGCTCTCTGATGTATACGGAATTATGCCTGCAATTAATTTAGCAATTAAAAATGTAAAAAAATGGAGCAAAGCTGAAAAAAAATCTTCAAATTTTCCATTTGGACTTTTGGGTGCAAAATCTTATGTTAAGTATGAACCTCTTGGTACTGTTGGAATGATATCGCCTTGGAATTTTCCAGTTAATTTAGCTTTCGTTCCACTAGTTTCAATATTTGCAGCAGGCAACCAGGTTATGCACAAACCAAGCGAGCACACACCAATAACATCAAAACTTCTAAAAGATCTATGTGACAATGCCTATGATGAAAATGAATTTGCAACTATTCTTGGTGGCCCTGAAGTAGGTGAGGCATTCACAAAACTTAATTTTGATCATCTTTTGTATACTGGAGGAGGTTCAGTTGCTAAGCATGTCATGAATGCTGCTTCTCAAAATCTAGTACCTTGTACATTAGAATTAGGAGGTAAGTCACCTGTAATTATTGGTAAGTCTGCTGATTTAAAGACTTCTGCAAAAAGAATCATGTTTGGAAAAACTTTGAATGCTGGTCAGATATGTCTTGCTCCTGACTATGTTGTGATTCATAAAGATCAAAAAGAAGAATTTATTAATGAAACTAAAAATGCGGTAGCAGACTATTTTCCAGATCTTAAAGATAATGAAGATTACACATCAATAATCAATGAAAAACACTACGATAGACTAAAAGATTTATTAGATGATGCAATTGAAAAGGGCGCGCAGGTTGATGAAATTAACCCATCAAATGAAGATTTCTCTCAACAAGAATTTTATAAAATACCACCAACTATTGTCACCAATACAACTGATGACATGAAGATAATGCAGGAAGAAATTTTTGGCCCGTTACTGCCTGTTGTTGAATATGATGATATAGATCAGGCTACTTCATTAGTTAATTCTAAAGATAGACCACTGGGGTTATATTATTTTGGAAATGACAAGTCTGAAGAAAACGAACTACTAAATAAAACATCATCTGGAGGTGTTACAGTCAATAATGTAATAAGCCATTTACAACAAAATGATTTATCTTTTGGAGGTGTTGGCCCTTCAGGAATGGGTAGATATAAATCTTTTGATGGTTTTAAAAATTTCTCTAATCCAAGAGCTTATTACAAAGAAGTAGGCTTTAAACTTGATAAAGTCTTTGATGCAGTTAGACCCCCATATAAAGGTGATATTGAAAAAGTTTTAAAAAAATTAATGAAATAGTTTTGTGTCTTCTATATCTCTGAAATTAGGTTACAAATACCTTAGATCTAATAAAGGAGGTATTTTTTCATTCACCACTTTTCTGGCAATAATTGGTTTAACGATAGGTATATCAAGTTTAATTGTCGTAACCTCAGTAATGAATGGTTTTGAGAAAGAGCTTGAGAATAGAATTTTGGGTGTTATACCTCATTCTGTTATTTACTCTGATGATCCAATCGACGCTTATGACAAACTTATAAGTGATATTAAAAAAGACAAAAATATACTAGACGCATCTCCTTATATATCTCTTCAAGGATTAATATCTTCACAATATAACAGCAAAGGGGTAAATGTAATTGGTATAGATACAAAAAATGAAGACAATATGTCAATAATTCCAGACTATATGGTCGTAGGCAGCATATCAGACCTTGAATCAGGTAACTCAATTATCATAGGGTCCTTGCTGGCAGCAAATCTTGGTGTCTATGTTGGTGACAAAATAAATATAACAACCTCTGATATTAAGACATCAATAATTGGCTCATATCCAACATCGGTCAATTTTCAGATTGTTGGTATTTATGAACTTAGAACAGAAATAGACCAAAGTATGACTTTGGTATCACACGAAACAGCACAAAAACTGAAAAATATAAATTTAAGTGAAACTTTATCAATAAGAATAAAAACTAATAATTTATTTGAGGCTGACAATATAAGCAAAAATTTAATTAACAATCTCAACAGAAATGATTTGGTTTTCTCGTCATGGAAATCGACACATGGAACTTTGTTTGAAGCAATTAAGTTTGAAAAATTATTAATTAGTTTAATGTTATTTTTAATTGTTGCCGTTGCTTCAATACTAGTGCTATCTACAGTAATCATGACAGTAAAATCAAAAGAAAGAGAGATAGGGATCTTGCTTACATTGGGTGCTAGCTCAAAACAAATAATACTGATATTTTTTACTCAAGGTCTTATAGTTAGTTTAATCGGAATTATTTTTGGAGTTTTGTTGGGTTTCGTACTTACACTCAATCTAAATAATATAATTTCCTTGATAGAATCCATATTAGAAAGAAACCTTTTAGAAGCCTACTTTATAAATTATTTCCCATATTACATAGACTACAGCCAAATAATTTTTATCTGTGCAATATCATTTTTAATTAGTCTTATATCATCCCTGGTACCATCATTTAGAGCAGTTAAATTAAATCCAGTTCAAATACTCAGACATGAATAAATTAATTTGTAAGAATTTATCAAAATCTTTTGTTATTAATAATGAAGGTCTTGATGTATTAAAAGATATAAATTTGGAAATAAATGAATCTGAAAGAATAGCAATATCTGGAAAATCTGGAGCTGGGAAGTCAACACTTCTTCATATAATGGCAGGATTAGACAAACCAACAACTGGAACAGTTATTTATAATGATGATGATTTGTCTAATATTTCATTAAATAAGCTTAGTAAAATTCGGTTATTAAATTTTGGATTTGTATACCAATTTCATTACTTACTAGAAGATTTAACAATAGAAGAAAATATATCAATACCTGCAATGCTTAAGGGAACATATAACAATAATATAAAAAAACAAATTCATGCTGTTATGGATAATTTAAATATTATTGATAGAAAAGATCATTTGCCCTGGAAGTTATCTGGTGGTGAAAAACAAAGAGCTGCGATTGCAAGAGCTTTAACAAATAGACCTAAATTTTTGTTTCTTGATGAGCCAACTGGCAACTTAGATAGAGAGAATGCAAGGATTATTCAAGATCTTATTATTGAGATATCAAATAATTATGGTGTTGCTTTAATTGCAGCTACTCATGATAATGAGTTTATAAAAGCTTTTAGTAAAGTGTATTCACTTTCTAATGCTAAATTGAGTTAATAAAATGAATGAATTTATTACAGCTGGCGGACCTTTTATGTGGCCATTATTAGCCTGTAGTATCCTAATTATTAGTATATCAATTGAAAAATCATGGTTCCTAAAAAATAGATTAGTTGTCCCAAGGGGGCTATCAAAACAAATCACCAATTTATTGGATAATGATTTAATGACAAAAAAACAATCAATAGAAATAGCTTCATTATCTTCACTGGGTTTTTTATTAGTAAATTGTATTAAGTACAAAAATTTACCAAGAGAAAACCTAGAATCAAAAATTGAAGAAAAAGCATTAGAGGTAAAATATAACTTAGAAAGGAGATTATCTATGCTTGGAACTATTGCTACTATAAGTCCATTGTTAGGACTTTTAGGTACTGTTGTAGGGATGATAACTGCATTTACTGGTTTAACTGAGACTTCTGGTGCAAATCCTGACTTATTGGCAGCAGGAATCTCACAAGCGTTAATTACAACTGCATTTGGTCTTTTAATAGCAGTTCCTGGGCTTGTTCTTCATAAATATTTTGAACAAAAGATTAATTACTTGTTAATTACTCTTCAAAAAGAGGTATCTGAATTTATAGATACAATTAACTAATGAAATTTGTATCTAGTGAAAAAAAATCATTCTCTATTGAGATAACACCTTTAATAGATATTGTTTTTTTATTGGTTATTTTTTTTGTTGTAACATCTAAAGTAGGAGAATCGCAATTCCTTTCACTAGACTTACCAAAGAGTGAATCATTTCAATACAAAGCTGTCCAATCTGGTAATGAGATTATAATTATTAGTAATGGCAGTATATATATAAATGAAGCTGTATTTAATATAGAGGATATAGATAAAGTTGATCAAGCAATTTTTAATTTAGAATCAAATGAAAGTTCTATAATCCTGAGTGCTGAGTCGGATACTTTACATATATGGGTTATTACCGTAATGGATATATTAAATAAATATGGTTTTAATGAAGTTCAAATAAGAACAATAGAGAAATGAAAAAAGGAAGTTTAAAAAGATTACTAGGCTATACATTTAGATATAAGTGGTCCTTTTTTATAAGTGTAATTGGTTTTATAAGTTTTGCTTTTGCAGATATTGCTGCAGTTGAATGGATAAGAAGAATTATAGGTTTTATAAATTCTGAAGAAGATAATTTTAGCTCGTTTTTAGCACTATCTTTGATTGTAATTGCTTTAGGAAGAGGTATTGGTTTTTTCATTGGAAATTATTTTATGTCTAAGGTTGGTTTTGGAATTGTTAGAGATTTAAGGGCTGAATTATTCCATAAGTTGCATGATCTTCCAAAATCCTATTTTGACTCAAATCAATCAGGACAATTAATAAATAGAATAACTTTTACAACCACCCAGGTCTCAGGTGCAGCTTCAAATGCTGTAAAGACACTTATTAGAGAGGGGTTTCTTTTAGTAGGCTTATTTATATATCTGTTGATATTGAATTTTAAATTAACACTTCTATTAATAGGAACAGCTCCGCTTATAGCACTTATCGTTTACATCGCTGGTAAAAGATTGAAAAAATTAGCTACAAAAATTCAAACAGCAATGGGTGATGTAACACACATTGCATCAGAAGCTGTTGATGGTCATGTTGAAATTAAGAGTTTTAATGCTCAAGAATATGAAAATTCTAGATTCTTCGTTGCAAACGAATCAAATAGAAATCAAAATTTAAAACTAGAAGCAACAGGAAATATGGCAACTCCAATTATTCAGGTTCTTGTTTCAATATCATTGTCTATAGTTGCTTATTTTGCGTTAGGATCAAAATTAGGAATATCTCTTGATGCTGAAACATTTGTTGCATTCTTTACTGCAGCCGGGCTTATGGCGAAACCAATAAGACAACTTTCAAACATAAATATGATTGTTCAAAAAGGTCTAGCTGCTGCCACTGAAATTTTTGATCAATTAGATCAGGAAATTGAAAAAGATAACGGTACTAATGATATTGAAATTGAAGGTAATATCAAATTTAAAGACATAGATTTTTCGTATGAAATAGGCACTCAAATTTTATCAAATATAAGTTTTTCTATTAATAAAAACGAAACAGTTGCAATTGTTGGAAAATCTGGTTCTGGTAAATCAACAATAGCAAACTTAATACCAAGATTTTATAATCACACTTCTGGTGAAATATTAATAGATGATATACCAGTTTCAGAATATAGTTTGGCTCATTTACGTTCTTCTATATCAATTGTTAATCAATCACCCTCATTATTTAATGATACTGTTGCTAAGAATATTGCTTATGGTGATAAGTCTATAGATGTTGATAAATTAAAAGAATCAGCAAAATTATCTGGTTGTGAAGAATTCATTAATAATTTGCCTGAGGGATATGAATCTATAATCGGGGACGATGGCGTACTTCTATCAGGAGGACAAAGGCAAAGATTGGCAATAGCCAGAGCATTCTATAAAGACTCTCCTATAATTATTTTAGATGAAGCAACCTCTGCATTAGATACTGAATCTGAATTAATAGTACAAGAAGCACTTGAAAAACTAATTACAAACAGAACAACCATTGTTATTGCTCATAGATTATCTACTATTGAAAATGCTTCTAAAATAATTGTTCTAGATAATGGTGAAATTGTTGAATCTGGCTCACACCAAGAATTAATTGATAATAAGTCAATATACCACTCGTTATATAAAAACAAGTTTGAAGATTCAATTAAGTCGACTTTACCATCGACAAAAAAAACACAATTATTTATGCCTGAGTATGAAAATGAAATTACAACGAGCTTTGTAGTAGATAGTTGGTATAAAAAAAGTTTATGGCTATATTTGCTGTATCCATTCTCACTAATTTTTTCACTTATCACAAATAGAAGAAGGAAAAAATATTTAAATAATGAGTATGAATCGTTTAAGTCAAATATACCCATTATTGTAGTTGGCAATCTTACAATTGGGGGAACTGGAAAAACTCCTTTAGTAAAACATTTAGCTCTAGAGTTGGCTAAAAAAGGATACAAACCAGGAATAGTGAGTAGGGGATATGGTGGAAAATTTAAAGAAACATTACAAGTTACTGAAGATACTCCAGTAAAGAAGACAGGTGATGAGGCTCAAATATTGGCAAAATTAAATATACCTTTCTACATAGATAAGAATAGAGTCAGGGCAGTAAAAACAATTATAAAAAATCATAATTGTGATGTAATAATCTCAGATGATGGATTGCAACATTATGCAATGCAAAGAGATATTGAAATTGCAGTAATTGATGGCAAAAGGAGGTTTGGTAATAGTTTAACTTTTCCTGCAGGACCATTAAGAGAATCCAAAAAAAGACTTCAATCTGTTGATTTTGTTATTAATAATAGTGGCCCTACAGAAGAAAATGAATATTTGATGAGTATAAGTCCTTCAAAATTTGTACATCTTAAGTCTGGTAAATCATATTCAGTTGATAACTGGCCTATGCATAAACAAGTTCATGCAGTTGCAGGACTTGGAAATCCTGGTAGATTTTTTGATTTACTTGAAAAATTAGGTTTTGATATTATTAGACATCCTTTTCCTGATCATCACAATTTTGCTTCAAGTGATATTTATTATTTAGATCACCTGCCTATAGTTATGACTGAAAAAGATGCATCTAAATGTAAAGATTTTGACAATAATAAAATATGGTACTTAACAATAGATGCAGATGTTAATAATAAATTTATAGAAAACATTGATAATAGATTAAAGTCAATTTTACAAAATGAATAAAGATGACACATGCATTATTATTCCATCACGCATAGGATCAACTAGGCTTAAAAATAAACCACTTGTAGATATTAATGGAAAAACTCTTATTCAAAGAGTTGTCATTAATGCTTTGGACATAACAGAAAATGTCTTTGTGGCAACCGACTCACCTTTAATTCAAGATAATTTAAAAAATATAACCAATAATGTTGTGATGACTTCATCTGAACACATATCAGGCACAGATAGAGTCTGTGAGGCAGCAAATAAGCTGAACCTTAGTGACGAAACTTTTATTTTAAACCTTCAAGGTGATGAGCCCTTTATTCCAAATGATCTAGTTAAGAATGTTATAGATGATTACTTTAAGAATTCATGTGATGTAATAACAGTATCTAGTGAGATTTCTTCTGATTTAGATATTAATAATCCAAATTCTGTACTTTTAGAGGTAGATAAAAATAATTATGCAACATCATTCATTAGAACTGGAGATATTCAAAACCCTAGAAGGCATATTGGTGTATATGGATACAATCTAAAAACATTGAATAAGTTAGTAAATCTTGATCCAACGGAGAGTGAGGTAAAACTTAAATTAGAACAATTAAGGTTTTTAGAAAATGATTATTCTATTTATGTTTCATTTTATGATGGTTTTATACCTCATGGTATTGATACTGTTGATGATTTAAAGTCAGCATCAGAATATTTATTTAACAAATGAATATTTTATCCAATAAAACTGTTAGTAATAGCTTAAGAATTAAATCAAAGTCTAGACATTACATTGAAATTAACAAAATATCTGACTTTAATAATCTTTATAAGTTTATAAATGACCACAGTAAGCCAGTAATTGTCTTAGGAGAGGGCACTAACATCATTCCAAAAGATTATTTTGATGGCATTGCAGTAAAGCCAAAATTTAATCATATTGATTTTGATAATGATAAACATATAGTTTCAGTAGGCTCATCAATAAACTGGCATTTTTTTGTTAAAGAGATGGTTAATAAAAATATATATGGTTATGAAAACTTATCTCTTATACCAGGCAGTGTGGGTGCTAGTCCAATCCAAAATATAGGCGCTTATGGGCAGGATGTTTCTAAATTGATTTCAAAGATAGATTGTTTTGATTATAAAAATAATAAATTCTTATCATTATCAAATTTAGATTGTGGTTTTTCTTATAGAAACTCATCTTTAAAAGATAAACCATATATTATCTATAATATTGATTTCCTCACTAATCTCAAAAAATCATTAAATTTAGAGTATGAATCAATTCAAAATTACATCAAAGATAACAAGCTTGATGCATCTTTATTATCCTTAAAAGATACTTCAAAAATAATTATTGATATTAGAAACTCTGTTTTGCCAGATCCTAATGAGATTCCTAATGCTGGTAGTTTTTTTAAAAATCCTACAATGAAAATAGAAGATATCAATACCTCCGATTTTTCTTTAAATGATTTAATTATATGGAATCTTGGCTCTGATAAAGTCAAAGTGGGTGCTGCTAGATTGATACAACTTATAAAAGATGGTCTAGATGATTTTAAAAATGTATCAATCTATCCAAAGCACGCATTAATATTGATTTCTGATGGAGAAGCTTCACAGAAAGATATCTTAAATTATGCAAATAATATTAAGAAAGTTATAAAAGAAACTTTTAATATTTCATTAGATATAGAACCCACGGTAATTGAATAATAATGTTTCTAATGTCGGCAATTGCTCATCTTATAGCCCTAATAAGTCCTGGTCCTGACACTGCAATAATTATTAGGCAGGTTTCACTATATGGACGAATTGAGGGCTTCAAGACAGCTATTGGAATTGGTATTGGTATTTATTTACATTGTTTATTAGCAATAAATGGTATTTCATTAATAATTGTTTCTAATGATCTTTATAAATTCATAATTAGTGTTGTCGGAAGTACATATATCTTATATTTAGGAATAAATATGTTGATTTCTAAAGCCAAAAATATATCACAGAATGACTCAAAAACTTTACCTAACAACAGCCTAATTATTGGTTTAATGACAAATGTTTTTAATGCAAAAGCTTTTTTATTTTTTGTGTCTTTATTTACGATATTGATTGATAATCTTACTGATATTTATTTCTATGTTTTACCTGTTTATTTTGCTTTTGTATCTAGCCTCTGGTTTATTTTTTTAAGTTATATTCTTACAGTCTCAAAAAATAAAACATTTAATGTATATTCAAATAAATATTTATCATCAATAATGTCATTAATTTTATGTTTTATAGGTTTATTAATTTTATTTAGAGCTATTTATGAGTATTTCTAAAATTCAAGAAGATTTGAAAGGTCATGATAAAGATTTTCCACCAGTACATTTGTGGAATCCTGAATTATGTGAAGGTCAAGAATTTCATATCGATAGGAATGGCAATTGGCTATATAACAACTCACCAATTAAAAATTATAAGCTTACAAAGTTATTTTCAACTGTTATAAGAAAAGACATTGATGGATATTTTTTAGTTACTCCACATGAAAAGGTTCCTGTAAAAGTTGACCTAGCACCATATAAAATTATTGATTATAAAATTTCACAAAACTCAATATGCTTATCAACAAATTTTGATTATGATTTTATACTAAATAAAACGAACACAACTAAATTGATTGAACATAACAACATATTATTACCTATAGTTCATGTTAGAGATAACATAGACGGTTTTTTTGATAGAAATATATATTACAACTTAATTAATTTTGCCCTTGAAAATAAATTTGTTGACAACGATTTATTATACTTACCAAGTGAAAATTCTAATCATATAATAGGAAAAATTGCATAAAAAAAAATATTTACCGAGTAAAGTTTGTCTTATCTGTAATAAACCATTTACTTGGAGAAAGAAATGGAAAAAAGATTGGGATAATGTACTTTATTGTAGTGAAAAGTGTAAAAGATCTAAGAATCTAAAGTCTGATTAATCCATTCATCAATGTAGTATTCAAGTAAATCTAAAGGCAAAGAACCTCTTTTTAGGACTTCATCATGAAAGTCTTTAATATCAAATTTATCACCTAGCTGTTTTTCCGCTTTTTCTCTAAGTTCTAAAATCTTTAGTTGACCAATTTTGTAGGCAAGAGCCTGACCTGGCCATGCAATATATCTATCAACTTCATTTTCTATATCTAAAATAGATTTTGCAGAATTTTCTATAAATAAATTAATAGCGTCTTCTCTAGTCCAATCTTTATAGTGCATACCAGTATCAACAACTAATCTGATTGCTCTCCACATATCATAAGTAAGTTGCCCGAATTTATCATATGGATCATCATATAAGTTTATATACTCACCAAGTTCTTCGCTGTATAAACCCCAACCCTCTACAAATGCAGTTATACCTTGGTATTTTCTAAATGTTGGAACATTTTCTAATTCCTGTGCAATTGATATTTGGAAATGATGGCCTGGAACGGCCTCATGAACCGTTAAGACAGGAATTTCATATTTTGGTCTTGAGTCAGGTTTATACAGGTTCGCATAAAAATAACCAGGTCTTCCTGGGCTTGGGCTATTGTAATAAGCTGTGGTTGTAAAAGGAGCAGATTCTTCAGGTATTGGTATAACTCCATAAGGAGCCCTTGGAAAAACATTAAATAGTTTAGGTAATAGGGGATCAATTGTTTTTGACATAATTAGATATGCATCAAAAAGATCATCAGGATTATCATAATAAAATCTTGGACTGGTTCTTAAATAATTTAAGAATGAATCAAAGTCACCATCCCAATTTACTGATTTAATGATTTCCTCCATTTCAGAGCGAATTCGTTGAATTTCCTTAAGACCTATATTATGAATTTCATCAGGTGTAAGATCGGTAGTAGTATAGTACTTAGCTAATTCTTCATAGTATATTTTTCCATCAGGAATGTCTTTAATGCCAATAGAATCTCTCGAGTTAACTAGGTAATCATTTTTTAAAAAAATATTTAGTTCTTCATATGCTGGGTTGATTTTATTATTAATTAAATCTTTCGCTTTATTTATAAGGTCCTTTTTTTCAATAGGTGTTAATAAGCTCTCATCTGCTTCTAAGAATACTTTTAAGTAAGGATTTGATTCGATATCGCTGTTAATTATTGCGTCTATTTGAGCAACAACCCCACGTGTAACTAGTCTTGGCTGAGTATAGCCATTTTCTAATCCTTCTTTATTAATTTCTAAGAAGGTAAAAATATTTGTTGAAAATTGATCTAATCTGTTTAACCAATCGTAATAATCGTTCTTTGTCCTGTAGACCAATCGATTTCCTGTTTCGTAAAAGCTTTGAATTCCACCTCGTTGATTCAGCCTTAAATAATAAATAGGAAATTGACTTAGATTTAGATCGCTTTCAATATCAAATTTTTTAAGCTTGTAATTAAGTTTATTATCTCCACTTAATTTATCAGGATTAATTGTTTTAAGTTTTTTAAGAGATTCTAAATCCGCATCTCTATCTTTATTAAATTGATTTATCGTATTAGGATTTATCTTGTCGTTGAATCTTTTGTCACCAGTATATGTAGCAAAAAGCGGGTTATTAATTAAAGTTTGCTCCCAATCAGATTCCAAAAATTCAATAAACTTTTTATTTTCATCAACTTCTACAGGTAACTGATTAACACTTATATTTTCTGACTGTTCAATTGATGCACAAGAGCTAACTGCGAGTACAGATAGAATTATTTTTAGAGTGTATTTATTCATTACATATTCGGGTAATTAGGTCCACCAGGACCTTCAGGGCTAACCCAATTTATATTCTGTGATGGGTCTTTAATATCACAGGTTTTACAATGAACGCAATTTTGAGCATTAATTACAAACTTATTCTCATTATCTTTATTAACAACTTCATAAACACCAGCTGGGCAGTATCTCTGAGCAGGCTCATCATACATTGGTAGATTTATACTTATCGGTATCGTTGGATCTTTTAATTGCAAATGACATGGTTGATCTTCTTCATGATTAGTATTTGATAAATAAACCGAAGAAAGTTTATCAAATGAATAAACCCCATCTGGTTTTGGATATTCTATCTTCGGCATTTCATCTGATTTTTTTAAACATGCATAATCAGGAGTGGTGTGATTAAGTGTGAATGGTAAATTACCACGAAATATAAATTGATCTATGGCATTAAAGGCTGCGCCTATGAGTGCACCAAATTTATGAAATATTGGACCAAAATTCCTTGATTTATAGAGTTCCTTTTGAATCCAGGAGTTATTTATTTTTTCATCATACGTTGACAAACAATTGCCTTGTAAATGTTCAAATATATGTTCACCAGCAATTAACCCTGATTTCATTGCTGTGTGCGAGCCTTTAATTTTCGAGAATACTAATGTCCCAGCATTATCACCAACTAATAAGCCTCCAGGAAACTCCATTTTAGGTAGAGATTGAAGACCGCCTTTTATTAAAGCTCTTGCACCATAAGACAATCTCTCACCATCTTTTAAATATTTTTTTATTGACGGATGGGTTTTCCATTTTTGAAATTCATCAAACGGACTTAGATGTGGGTTTTTGTAATCTAAGGGAATGACATATCCAATATAAGCCTCATTATTTTCGCCATGATAAAAATATGAACCTGATGGTGTATCAGAAGATGTTGGCCATCCACTAGTATGAATCACTAACCCTTCTTGATGTAAATCTGGTTTTATCTTCCATACTTCCTTGAAGCCTATTCCATAATGTTGAGGATCTTTATTCTCATTAAGATTAAACTTATTAATAATTTGTTTTCCTAAATGACCTCTACATCCTTCACCAAGTATGGTGTGCTTTGCTCTAATTTCTATACCAGGTTCATGTCCTGGTTTTAGTTCACCATTTTCTGAGATTCCCATATCTCCTGTTTGAACGCCAACAACTCTATCATCTTCGATTAGCAGTTTACTCGCTGGAAAGCCTGGAAAAACTTCTACACCAAGATTCTCAGCTTGTTCACCTAACCACCTGCATAAATTACCCAGACTAATTACATAATTTCCATGATTATTCATTGGGGGCATAACAAAAGAGGGGATAGGTATTCCAATATTCTTCAAAAGGAATAAAAGTTTATCCTTTTTTACTGGTACATTTAATGGTGCATTTAATTCTTTCCAATTTGGTATTAATTCATCCAATGCGTTTGGTTGAAATACATTTCCAGAAAGAATATGGGCTCCTATTTCAGAACCTTTTTCTAAAAGACATATAGAATAATTTGTATTATGTTCGTTATTTAATTGTGCAAATTTTATTGCTGTGGCAAGACCTGATGGTCCTCCACCTACAATTACAACGTCATACTCCATGGTTTCTCTGTGCATAAGATCCTTTTAATAATAATAGTGTAATTATTTAGTCAAATACTTTACAATTATAGCCTCTTATAAGTGTCAATTATATAATTGTAGATATGAAAATTTTAGTACCAATAAAACGAGTTGTGGACTATAACGTTAAGGTAAGGCCACTTTCTGATAATTCAAATGTTGATTTAAATAATGTAAAAATGGCAGTCAACCCATTTTGTGAAATAGCTTTAGAGGAAGCAGTTAGATTAAAAGAAGCTGGTAAAGCCTCTGAAGTGATAGCTGTTTCAGTTGGTAAATCTGAATCACAAGAACAATTGAGAACAGCTTTAGCCCTCGGAGCTGATAGAGCAATATTAATTGAAACAGATTCGTTGTTAGAGCCATTAGCAATAGCAAAAGTTTTACAAAAGCTAGTTGATGATGAGAAGCCTGATTTAATTATTTTAGGTAAACAGGCAATTGATGGTGATAATAACCAAACTGGACAAATGCTTGGAGCACTTTTAGATTACCCTCAAGCTACAAATGCTTCTGAGATAGAACTAGAAGATTCATCAGTTAAGGTTACAAGAGAAATTGATGGTGGACTTCAAACATTAGAGTTAACCATTCCAGCAATCATAACAACCGATTTAAGGCTTAATGAGCCTAGATATGCGTCGTTACCAAATATCATGAAAGCCAAAAAGAAGGAACTCAACGTAATACCAGCCAATGATATGGGTGTTGATATTAATTCCAGAACAGAATTGCTATCTGTTGAACTACCTCCTTCAAGAGAAGCCGGAGTAATGGTTGAAAATATAGATGAATTGGTTGATAAATTAAAAAATGAAGCGAAGGTGATCCAATGAGTATATTAGTCATAGCTGAACATGATAATGTGAGCTTAAAAGGCTCAACTTTAAATACAGTAACTGCCGCAAATTCTCTTTCTGGTGATGTGACTGTTCTAATTGCTGGAACAAATGTTGATGCTGTTGTTTCAGAAGCACAATCGCTTGACGGAGTAGCTAAAATATTGAAATGCGATAGTGAAACATATGCAAACTCAATCGCTGAAGATTTATCTTCTTTAATTTTATCTAATTGCGATGGTTATACACATATTCTTGCTCCAGCGACAACTTTTGGTAAAAACCTAATGCCAAGAATAGCTGCGAAATTAGATTCACAACAAGTTTCTGACATAATCTCAGTTGAGTCTGATGATACATTTAAAAGACCAATATATGCAGGAAGTTGTATTGCAACAGTCAAATCAAATGATTCAGTTAAGGTAATAACAGTAAGATCAACAGCCTTTGATCCTGTAAATAAAGGAAATAGTGGAATAGAGGTACTCGATATAAGTGATCAAGGATCTTCAGGAATTTGTAAGTTTGTAGGTGAAGAGCTAGCTCAAAGTGATAGGCCTGAACTGACTGCTGCAAATATTATTATATCAGGTGGTCGTGGAATGCAATCCGGAGATAACTTCCATTTATTAGATTCTATTGCAGACAAACTTGGTGCTGCAGTAGGCGCCTCAAGAGCTGCGGTTGATGCTGGCTTTGTTCCAAATGATTATCAAGTTGGACAAACAGGTAAGATCGTAGCACCAGATCTTTACATTGCTGTAGGTATATCAGGTGCAATTCAGCATCTAGCAGGAATGAAAGACTCAAAAGTAATTGTTGCAATAAATAAAGATGAAGATGCTCCAATTTTCCAAGTTTCGGACTATGGACTTGTGGCAGATTTATTTTCTGCCTTACCTGAATTAGATTCAGCACTTTAAATATAAATTGAACAATATCTTTATTAAAGAAAATGTATTTAAGATTACATTATTAGTAAGTATATTATTTTTAATAATATTTTTTATTCTAAATTATTTTCAATTAATACAATCTCAAACCCCAGCTAATTTAGCTCTTATTGGAGAGATTTCTAGATGGTGTGAAAGAGTAAGTGATGGTGTTTTTAGAGAACCTGTCAATACGCTAAGCAATTTAGGCTTCATGATAGCCGGTTTATATATATTGTATAAATTAACTAATGAAAGCTCGTACAATGAATTTTCAGGCCTAAACAACATCACCATTCTTTATGGTGTAACTGTTGTCTACCTTGGACCTGGTTCTATGATGATGCATGCTACAAATACTGAGTGGGGTGGTTGGGCTGATAACCTCAGCATGGTGATGTACATAATAATACCTTGGTTATATAACTGTTACAAAATGTCCAACGCAAACCAACACACATTTATTAAGGCCTACATAGCCATTGTGATTATTTACTCCATATTAAGAGGTAAATTTGGAGACGGAATGGGAATTGGTTTAGATTTATTTGGAGTGTCTATTGGCTTGTGGGTCATAAGTGAGTTTTTATATAGATTCTGGTCCACATCTATGAGATATTTATCAGGATTTATTGGTTTCTTGGTTTTGATGTTATTTGGGACTATGCCAAGTGAAGTATTTCAAAATATTAGTGACTATTGGTGGATTGTTTTCTTTTGGTTGCCTGGACTATTAGCATCAAAAAAACCGACTGGTATAAGAACATACAAATGGTATTTTGCTGGAATGTTGGCATATATGGCCGCTTTTTATATTTGGTTGCAAGGCAATGTAAACTTAAATCCAGAGATTGTAACTAATGGTGTTTGTAAACCAGATTCATTAATTCAGGCACATGGAATTTGGCATTTGCTTACAGCTATATCTACAATATTTTTCTTCTATCACTATAGATCTGAAAAATTAGTCTAAAATACTCTCGCAACCACTACCTGCTAGTAAACGCAAGGTAAGTTTTTTATTATCAGGTGATAGTTTATTAAATTCATCCTTAATCCATTTAAGGCACTTAACTTGATAAGGGAATGTTTTTTGTTTCCAAATAGAACCATCTATTGATGTTTCCCAAATGTCATCACCATTTTCAAATGCTTTTGCATTTGCAATTAAGCAGGGAATATAAACTTTACCCACTTCGTTAAATAATTCGATTAGAGAGTCTGGAATTTCATCATTATTAATCCAACCATTATCATTATTTTCAAAGTAATTTAATTTATTATTATCTGCTTCCTTGTTTTGTACACCAAAAAATTCTCCAATTCCTCCGGTGTCATGTAACCCAGATAAATCAGACATTATATTTACCCAAGATACTGTTCTTGGTGATATCTTGTAGGCAATATTTCTTGGTGTAGGATCAAATCCCACAAGTTGAGTAAGTTGACCATATAAAGCAAAATCTGATGATGAAGGTCGTTGTCCAAACATAAATGGTAAATATTTAAGATGTTTTTCCATTAATGACAAATATCTTTTGTAACTTTGATCAATAAGGTTTGCAGTGTCACTATTCGAACCAACAACCCATAGTCTATTGATTTGTCTATTAGCAATAATGTCACTAAATTGTTTCATGGATTCATCATTAATATTAATTTTGTGTTGTAGCACTAACATTTTTTTTGCATTTTTAGCGTCTTCATCAAAATGCCATCTGTAATGAAACATATATTTTGTTGTCCACTCGTCAGCAAAATCTTCCAACAAATAATTAAGGAAATTTAAAACGGGTGATAGAGGTATTACAGACTTATTTTCATAAATATCTTCTAGTTCTCTAATGATTGGCGTTGTATCTGTTTTAGCAATTTTTTTATTATCCCCATTACTAAATACCATTGTTGGAAGTAAAACAGGTTTTGGAGGATCTATATCTAAAAGTGATAGATTTTGAACAACATCACCCCAAGATACGGTATAAGATATATTTCTATATCTTAATAATGCTAGAATTTTTTGAGTATATGGAGATCCAACGTTTCCAAATACTTTTATAGAATCTGACATGAGATTCTACCCAATTGGATTTCCTGCTTCTTCACCAAGTCTAATTGCTTTTTTAAAGGCGTCTCTTGTTTTAATATTACCTACATACTTCTTAATATTAGACATATCATCATTCACACAACCCAATCTATCAGCCATATAACATGAATGTCCTAACATGCAGTCTGCTGCTGAAAATTCACCAATTAAATAATCTTTACCAACTAAAAAATCATTAACAGGAGATAAAGATTTTGAAAGTAAATTTTTAGCTTGATTTAATACTGTTTCATCTCTTCTGTCAGGAGGCAGGAGTACTGTCTGAACTACAATTTGGTTCATTGGAGGCATTACCATTCCCTCACAGTAATGAAACCATTGTAGATAATACGGATATTGATCAGAACTTATATCAGGTTTCAGTCTTCCTTCACCATATTTATCAAGTATGTATTGAATAATTGCGCCAGATTCAAATATGGAGACATCACCATCTTCAATAACTGGTACTCGCCCTAAAGCATGTCTTGATCTATGCTCTGGTGACTTAAGACCTTCCTTTGTAAAAGGTAATACCTCTAGATCATATTGAATATTAAGTTCTTCAAGAAGCCATGCAACTCTTCCCGCTCTTGTGCCAGGGGTTAAATATAGTTTAATCATAATAAGTCCTTATTTTTTTACCATTTTTTGTGCGTTCTTTATAAATTCTTTAGTTTTTTCCTCATCATCAAGATTCTCATTAATTTTAATTTCAACTGGAACCTTAATTCCTTCAAGCATACCTGGCTGCTCATACATAGCATTTTTCCATCTTTCTAAATTTTTTAAACCATCAGTTGAAACGCCTGACCACTTATGTGTTCTAACCCAACACCAATTTGCAATATCAGCAATTGAATATTCACCAGCAAGCCATTCATTAGCTTTTAGATGTGAATCAAGCACCTCAAAAAGTCGTCTAGATTCATTTTGATATCTATCAATAGCTGGTTTAATTTTTTCTGGAAAGTATCTAAAAAAGATATTAGCCTGTCCCATCATTGGACCAACTCCACCCATTTGAAACATAAGCCATTGTAAAACTTTCGCTCGTTTTTGAGGATCTGTAGAAATTAAATTATTTGCCTTATCAGCTAAGTAAATCATAATTGCTCCAGATTCAAATATCGACAAATTATTGGATGTATCAATTATGGCAGGTATTCTACCGTTGGGACTTATTTTTAAAAAATCGGGTTTCTTTTGTTCGCCCTCTGATAGATTAACAAGTATTGCTTTATAATTCATTCCTAATGCTTCAAGCGTACAAGAAACCTTATGACCATTGGGTGTGGGTGCTGTATATAGTTCTATCATAGTTAATTTTATATAAAATCTATTAATACTTTAGATAATTCTTTTGGTTTAGTCCATTGAAAAAAGTGTCCACCGCCAATATTTTTGGCTTGTATTGCATTTGGGACCATATTTAACACATCTCTTTCCATGTTATTAGTTACAGGGTCGTTCCCAGCAAAAACTGATAGAAATGGTTTATCAGTTTTATTAAAAAATTCTCGAGCTTTTTTTTGAGCATCCAAAGATCTATCTGGGATTATCGGCACATGACTTGGCATAGCTCTACAACCCATTTTATACTTTTCTGATGGAAAGGGTGCTTCATAAACCTTCATTAAGTTGCTCATATAAGGTGATATTTTAGATAATCCTAATTTGTAAAAAATATAGTGATTTTTTATCTGATTTTTTGGTAATTTTTCCATCATCATTGAATTTAATAAACCAACTGGAAGATTTTTGGTATCCCAACAAAATTTTTGCCAATACATAAACTTTAATGCAGGATGCGTTTCACCAGAATCCATCTTACTTACTTCTTTTGTCATGCTTAGTGGAGTAAGTTTAATTTTTGATTTTCTAAATTCATGCACTTTATCAATAACATCTTTGGGAGTATTTGGCATATATGGCAATCCAGTATTTCCCATAGATATTTTTATAAATCTATCTGGATTGTCTACAATCATTCTTAGACCAATTAATCCTCCCCAATCTTGACCAAAAAATATTAGATTATTTAAATCATTTTTAACTAGCCATTGATTCATCCAATCAACCTGATTCTGATAACTATAATCATTTCTTGATGCTGGTTTGTCTGATTTACCATAACCCACTAAATCTGGTGCAATGACCCTTATTCCAGCGTCGTTAAGGATAGGTATCATTTTAGAGTATAAATAACTCCAAACAGGTTGACCGTGCATAGCCAATAAAATTGGACCATCAGACGGACCTTCATCAATATGATGAATTCTTATTTTGCTTCCATCTTCCGTAAAAATATCTGTATATACTGGATCGAATGGATAACCTTTAATATTTCTAAAAAATTTATCAGGAGTTCTCAGTATCTTCATCAAAAATCTTTAATTAGTCCATCTTTCATTAATTCATTAATCAACTCATCAAATGGATCATCTTGTCCAAAATAATACTTTCCTTTGTAAACATTCAAGGGAACTCCATGATGTCCAGCTTCCTTCTGATCTAATTGATTCATTTCAATTTCTTCAATTAAAATCTTTTCATTAGATTTTATTGATTCTCTTACTTCATCTAAATCTTCTCCAAAATCAGCTAATAGATCTTTTAATTTATCGTCTGTATTCCAATTCTTTACACTCCATATCAAAGTTGATAGTTCATAAGCAAATTCTATCCCTTTACCTCTATTGCTCATTAACTGACCCATATGACATACATCAAATATATAGGGTTGATGATTAGATATTTTACCTGTGAGTGTGTTTTGTTTAATTGGATCTGGTTTTATAGGCATATTTATAGGCATATTTAATTTTTTTGCTTTCTTTTTAAAATCTCTAACAAATGGAATAAAGAAGAATATATTTTTGTTATCAAACCATTCAGGCATCCTTATTGCTATTGGATAGACGATTTTAAAATTTATATCCAATTTGTATTCATTTTTAAGTCTTATCATTCTTGGAAGAATTAAATATGAATATGGACTTCTATATGAAAAATAAAAATCAATCATGTTGTTCATTTCCTTTTCTCAATGATAAATAAAACATCAATAAAAAGTATATCAATAATGGTATATTTCCAAGTACACCTGGAGGTGTATTCACATAGTATTCTTCAGTCAATGGATGAAGATAGCCTGAAGTTAATCTAAAACAATGATCCAGAATACATACCAAATAAATAAAGGGTATTAGGTTTTTATATTTAATAAATAAAACTATTAATACAATAGTTAATGATACTTGTGTTGCTCCCCAAAGTGATGCAAATAAGTAAATTATGTTATTTGGGTCTATTCCATCCATAATTGGCAGTTCTTTAATTGTTGCAATGCCAACAAGACCAGCATTTTCAGATAAGAAGTGAACTAATGACCGAAATATATATATGGCAAAAATAGGGTAAAGACCATAAATAGCAATTTTTGAACCATTGTATTTATGATTTAGTTGACTTGGAAACATTGCCATTATTCTATTTGATCAATAATAATTTCATCATTATCAACTGGCATAATAACTCTTGTACCATCATCTGAAAGACTATAGTTTTCAAATACATCCTCAATAGGTCTAAAAAACACTCTTTCCATTAAAGTATTTCTCGGTGTTGGTATAGAGTGATAAATTAATAAATGTTTTACACTGGCGTCTCTAGCTATTTCACCCGCTTCTTTAATGCTCGTATGATAATCCTGAATATCAAGTAATATCTTGTCCATTTGAGGTAGCGGGGCAAGTCCTCTCATTCTTTCAACAATGTCTATTGATATAGCTGAATGTACTAACAGATCAACATCTTTTGAATATTTTTCAACACTTCCATCATCAATAGTATCTCCGCTTATTACAACTGTTCTTCCTTTGTAGGATATTTTAAAACCGAAGGCTGAATTTACAGGATAGTGATCAACTACAAATGGTAAAATTTCCAATCCTGGAGTGTCGTTTGGAATTAATTGATTATCTATAATTTGGGTCGCATCAAATCCTACAATGCTCATTGGTAACATATCACTTCCATGATGATCGCTTCTATATTGATAATCTGCTGAGTATGCAAGCTCAAATCCTTTGGTAACAAGATTTATTCCTTCTGGACCATAAACTTTTAATGGTGCAGTTCTTCCTTGAATCCAAGATTGAAGGTGAGCATCAGGCAAATCTGCCATATGGTCTGAATGCATGTGTGTTATCAAGACTGCTTTTACATTTGGCCATGGTAATTGGTATTGAGTGAGATTATTAACACTTCCATTTCCTAGATCAAAAATATATATATCATCGCCAGCTTCTACAAGGACACAAGATTCAGCTCGTCCAGGAGAAGGAAGAGGGGATCTTGAGCCACAAATAACAACTTTAAGCGTATCTTCTTTATCTAAAAAAGGCTCTGCGTTAGATAGAATATTTTTTAAACCAATATTTAAGATTCTGTCTTGAACAGAATGATTGTTTAAAGCTAATAAGGAAATAATAAATATTGATACAAGTAGAGTTAATGATACTTTTAAATATTTTTTCATTATAAACTCTCCAAAGTTTCTATATTTAATTGACCTTCAAGTCCTGCATCCCTATGGATATGTATTTTTTGATATCCAGGATCCATAGTCATATCCATCATAGCTTTTCTATTAGGATATTTAGCAATAGCAACTGCATCCCACAAATCATCAACTTCACCCAACATTAATCTACTTACTTTTCCAGCAAATACAAATTCGCCACCATATTTTTCAACATAACTAATTACTTCTGCAGCATATAGGCCATAAGCCTCTTCGCCAGTAAGGTTAGTATCTCGACCATCTTCATATCTAGCAGTTTTTTTATATTTAAGTAGATTTACCATTGATATTGGTCCAAGATCAGGATTTTGTAGAAACCCATTAACCTGTTCTTCATTGGGTGTAATTTTATTTTCAACCTTCATAATCTTTACTACCTCATATTTTTAATATTGTTTTACATAACCCAGCCAAGGAATTACAAATATTAATTTTATCCATACCTTGGAATTTCAATCTCTGATAAAAAGCAAAAGATAGTACAGCATCTAACAATTTCTGATTATTGTCATTAAGCTTAAGTATCTCTGGAATAATATTCTCAGTTCTTTCTCTTAAAAGTTTTTGATATTCAGGATATTTTTTTTGAAGAATTTTATATCTTGGTAACTGGGTTATGGTTGCGATCATAATATTTTCATATTTATTATAAAAATATATTCGTTCGTTAATAATACTTTCAACTCTAGCCAATAATGGTATATCTGATCTTATCTCTTTCTCGTCTTTTAATATTTCTATATTTATAAGCTCATCAACCTTTATCAACAATGTTTCCATATCAGCAAATTGTCTAAAAACAGTTCTAATTGCTATACCAGATTCTTTTGCTACTTCGTCAGCTGTTGGATAGTAATTACCTTTATTAATTAATTTTATAAAGCATTCTAGAATGATTGCCTGACTTTTTTGACTTCTAAGTATTCTTCCATCTATACGGGACATCTTTTTATTATAAATATTGACAGTATTTATGACAATATATTATTAACTTTTATAAATACCAATTTAAAACTTTAGTACAGAAAAAAATAGTCAACAATAAATATGACATTCTTTAATACAAAATTTACATATACAATATTAATATGAATAGAGTAATTAAGCATACAGGGTCTAAATACCCAATAATTCAAGCGCCAATGGGGTGGATAGCCAGAAGTCAACTAGCATCATCTGTTTCTAATGCTGGTGGAATGGGTATTATTGAAACATCTTCTGGTGAGATCGATAATTGTAAGAAAGAAATTAACTTAATGTCACAATTAACTAACAAACCTTTTGGTGTTAACTTGCCATTACTTTTTCTGAAAGATGACTCTATGGTTAAATTTTGTGTTGATGCTGGTGTTAAATTTGTTACGACATCTGCTGGTGATCCCACAAAATATATAAAGTTATTAAAAGATGCTGGTATTACCGTATATCACGCAGTTCCTAGTTTAGAAGGAGCTCTAAAAGCAGCTAATGCTGGTGTAGATGGCTTAGTGGTAGAAGGAACAGAAGGAGGAGGATTTAAAAGTCCTGTTGAGGTCGGTTTATTGGTATTAATTCAATCTATTAAACAAAACATTGACTTACCTATTATTGCTGCAGGAGGTATTGTAGATGGGGCTGGTATGGCTTCTGTATTTGCAGTAGGTGCTGAAGGTATACAAATGGGTACGCGATTTGTTTCAAGCTCTGAAAGTCCTGTTCATTCAAACTTTAAAAATAAAATTGTTGAATCTGGTATTGATGGAACAATCATGCTTAATAAGACATCAAAACCAGTAATTAGAGCTCTTAAATCTAAATTAACAAAAGATATACATCAAAAAGGTCAAATGGATATGACAGCAATGATGAATATTAAAAATCTTTACTTTGATGGAGATATGGAAGCTGCTCCAGCGCTTTCTGGACAATCAACAGGACTTATTAATAAAATCAAACCCGTGAAACAGATTATTGATGAAACAATTACTGAATTTAACAACACATGCAAAATAATGGGTAATACGAGTTTTTAATATGCCAGTTAATAAAAATATAGATAAAAGAAATAGTAATATTAAAATTTATATTAATGGATCTTTTTTTGACAGAGATGATGCAAAAATATCAGTTTTTGATAGTGGTTTTCTTTTAGGTGACGGTATTTGGGAGGGTATTAGGTTAGTAAATAATGAATGGATGTTTTTAGATGAACACCTAGATAGATTGTTTGAAGGATGTAAAGCCATTGATATTAATATCAATCTTTCAAAAGAAGAAATTAAAGATGCAATAATTGAAACTCAAAAAATAAATAATATGAATAATTCTGCTCATGCAAGATTAATGATAACTAGAGGGAATAAAATAAAGCCATTTCAACAACCCTCATTATCTGATGGTATTAATTTTGTAATAATCATGGAACACTCCGAAGCAGGCTCAATAAAAGATGGAATTAATTTAATTACTGTTCCACAAGTTAGAGGATTGCCAATGTCTCAAGATCCAAAACTTAACAGTCATTCAAAACTCAATTGTATACTTGCTTGTATTCAAGCTAACAAGGCGGGTGGTGATGAGGCATTAATGCTTGATCCATATGGCTTTGTTAATACAACTAATTCTTGTAATTTTTTTATTGTTAAAAATAACGAAGTGTGGACGAGTACAGGTGATTATTGTATGAATGGCATCACTAGATTAAAAGTTATTGAGTTATGTAAAGCTAATGATATACCCATATTTGAAAAAAATTTTTCATTAGTTGATGTTTATTCATCTCAAGAAGCCTTCATAACAGGAACATTGGGATCATTAACGCAAGTTTTGACTATTGATGGCCGTTCAATTGGCGAATCCAAAAATGGTTGGCCAATTTCTAATATGTTAAGAGAGCTATATACAAATCTTTTAAATGTCTAGCAATCTAGTAATTGCAATGTGGTCTGGTCCAAGAAACCTTTCTACAGCATTAATGCGGAGTTTTGGTAATCGTTCTGATGTTACATGTGTTATGGATGAGCCATTTTATGCATCATATTTAAAATCAACAAACAAAGACCATCCAATGCAGAAAGAAGTCATAGAAAGTCAGCCAAATAATATTGATAACGTAAAAAAAAATTGCCAATCTACAAATCAAGGACTGACTTATCAAAAACATATGACACACCATATTATTGATAAAGACTACTCTTGGATGAATCCATTAATAAATTGTTTTTTAATAAGAAATCCAAAAATGGTAGTACATAGTTTTATGAAATCATGGAACGATGGGGGTTTTGAAGATATAGGTTTCCAACAACAATATGATATTTATAAATACGTTCAAGAAAATATAAACGATAAACCTCCAATAATTGATGCCTCAAAATTAAGAAATGATCCAAAAAGAGTCTTATCTGAATTCTGTGAAATAGTTGGATTAAAATGGGAAGAAAATATGCTTTCATGGTCAGCTGGATTAAAAGAGTACGATGGTGTTTGGGCAAAACATTGGTATCCATCAGTATTAAATTCAACATCGTTTATACCTGAAAGTAAAAAACATATCGAGTTATCAGAAAATGAAAAAAGAATAGTTGATTTAGCAATGCCTATTTATGAAGAGCTATACAGAAATTCGATTTAATCTTCAGGTTTATTATTATCCAACTGCTCTCTTAATAGAAGCTTTTTAAGACTGATTTTATCTTTAAGAGTCATTATATAAGCTGCTACCGCTAATATTAAAATACCAGTAGCTTCATAAATAATATTAATTGCGTTCAAATCTTTGCTTTGAAGAATTATCATTCTTGTCAGTGCTGTCATTGCAATTATTAATGGTAATGTGACTGGAATTCTATTATTTGCATAAAATGAAGCGACCATTCCTAAAACTTCTGCGTATATAAACAATAAGAATAAATCACTCAGATTTACAGTTTGCACGTTATACATTCTTACAATCTCTATCCCCGATGCATAAATAGTTGCAACTGCAATTATCAATAAGATTATTCTTTCAGATAACCATATAAATTTTCGTACCACGTTTAACTCATTCATATCTTGATTTTATAATTATAAAGAGAGGTGTCAATTATCTTTTGGGAGGTAATAGTAAAAGTGATGAGGTTTTGTCCATGTAGTCTTTATAATTAGGACGATTTATTAAACTCCTTTTATCCATCATAGGTATAGATATAAATATAAATAAAGCTAACATTACAGTAGGGCACAACATAGCCCATATTGGAAGAATTCCTGTTGAAAGACCCATAAAATAAATTCCATACCAAAACAACACTTCGCCAAGATAATTTGGATGACGAGAATATTTCCATAGTTTGTATTTCATGGTCTTACCATTATTATCTGGATTATTTCTAAAATTTCTCATTTGCTCATCAGAGATAGTCTCTAAAATTACAGCAAGCAATGTAAATAATGAAGCAGCATATAGTAAAGGCATGGAAATTGATGAAGATGGATGATCTACAAAATAAACAAGCGGAAATAATCCGAAGTTAACGATGAGTGTTGGAATTAAATGTATACCAAAGAAGTTAGTAATTTCTGCTTTAAACTTATTTGTATTTTTTAAATCAATATATCTGAAGTCCTCATGATGAAAACCTGGCCAACTTATAAGCCAATTTCTTGTTAACCTTAAAGCCCAAAAACAGATTGGAATTAATATTAAAAGTTTAATATCCAATGTATCCATTCCCATACTTAAAAAAACCACTATAGGCACTGGGGCAACCGACCAGAACGGGTCGTATAAACTAGAATTCTTTAATAACACACTAAAGATATAAATAATAATTGTTGCAAAAACATGCCATATCAAGATTAGTAACCAAATGTGGTGATTACTCATGAAAACTTGTAATCCCAATTGCGAGATATTTAATAAAAAATATGAAAACCAGAAAGCAAATACATATATAACAATACATATTACCTGGCTAAATAACTTATTTTTAATCATAAAAAAAATGGGGTTTTTAATACCCCATTATATTATTTTTTATCTTTATTAGAAGTTCTTATTTAGATCTCCAAGTAATAGCTAATTGAAATAATAATACTAATACTACAAATAAAGTTTGAACAGTTCCACCTATTGTTAGCGGATTATCTACATACTGTTTCATTCTTTCAGCAGATTCAGAAAAACCATTTACTCCTAAGTTTTCAACTGCAGTATTTAATATTGCAGCTCCTATTTGTTGAGTATAAAAAAGCATTGCTGCAACAAGAACGCAATATACAGATGTAAAAAGCTTTGCAGCCATATTTGCATCTGAGCTATTATAGATATTATTAGCCATTCTAAAGCCCAACCAAGTAAGTAAAACCATACCTACAAAATACATAGAATTACTTATAAATCCTATATACATCATGTTAAATATTTGATATTCAGTCATTTTATTCTCCCTTATTTATAACTACGAGCAATAATAATACATCTAACTTAGATAAATACAAAAATATATGTCTAAAATATTTATATAAATATAAAGATCTAATAACACCAATGATGTATTATAAAAATTCATACATGGAGAGAGAATTATGAAAAAATTTATATATACAACATTTATAATTTTTTGTTTTAACTTATCTGTAATGGCAGACGAAGTAAATATGGAAAGTGATGGAACAATTATGGAGTTTAATTATCTTACAGTAACTGACCCACAAAATTTTATGAACGTATTGGATAGATTTGATAAATCTGAATGTGCAAAAAATTGGAGAAATGAGTCAGATGTTGGAGTTAGTCTATGGTCACTAAGAGGATCAGGTAATACACATTTCATCCTTGTTGTTTATGAGAACGCAGAAAAAATGGAAAAAGGTAGGGCAGTTTTTAATTCATGCTCTGAGTCTGCTGCAATGATTAAATCTTTTCAAAATAATACTGATACAGATAGATCTTGGAATTGGGTTGCAGAAAATGTAGTAGCTGCAGATCAATGGACTACCGATACAGTTTTTGCTAAATACAATTTTAAAGTTGATGAAGGTCACGAGAGCCATTATTTAAATTCATGGAAAAATTTGATGTCTGCTAATCTAGATAATATAAATGGTTCATTTGGTATGAATAGAGTTTTATTTGGAAATAGATATGTTTCTCATATGGTATATGTTGGTAATGAATCATTAGATGGATTACTTACTTCACAAAATGCTGTTCTTTCATCTGATGCTTTTTTAGATTTTTCTATGGACGTAAAAGATATAAGGCAGAATGTAAATGTGGAATTAGTATCATTAGTTAAATTTTATACGGGAGAATAATATGAAAACTTTTATTAATCTTTTTATTGTATTCGCTATTTCTATAAACATATCTGCAGATGATCATGCAGATGAAATGAAATCATTTCCTGGTTTAATTTCATCAGAAACCTTTGATATGAGTAATGGAATGGTTATGCATGTTGAGAGAAGAAAAACCTGTAATCAAGGTGTTGTTGCAAAACACTTTCATCCAGCTGCAGGTACATTAGTATATGTTCTTGATGGTGAGTCTCAATCAAAATCGACTGGTTCATGGAAAACTTATTCTAATAACCAATATTGGTTTGAAAAATCAGATTGGGTTCATGGGGGAGAAGCTGATGCTCCAGATATGGGTGATGGATGCAGTGATCTTCTTGTCATAAGGGTTGTTGAATCAGGCCAAGATCATACAGTCTTTATAGAATAAGATAAAATGTCATTATTAAAACCTGTCAAATGGCAGGTTTTTTTATTTAACAAGAAATATAATACAAATAATGAACAAGATATGGGAAACAATAAAATACGAAGTACAGCTTAGAATTGATGCTGAGCCATCATTAAAACCATATTTAACTTCTTTGGTAACATCTCAAGAAAGTTTTCTATCTTGTGTTTCGTCTGTATTAGCATCTAAATTAAATAGCGATGCTTTATCATCTAGCGATATTAAGCAATTTATATTTGATGTTTATACTGAATGCGATGGTATAGAAGAATCATTATTAAAAGATTTAGAATTTTTTAAGAATAATGATCCTGCATGTAAATATCTTTCCACACCAATTCTTTTCTATAAAGGATTTCAAGGGTTGGCTACCTACAGAGCTGCAAATTGTTTATGGAACAACGAAAGACATACTATGGCATTATTTTTTCAAAATAGAGCATCAGAGGTATTTGGAGTAGACATACATCCTGCTGCAAAAATTAAAGGTGGCGTGATGATTGATCATGCAACTGGTGTCGTGATTGGAGAAACAACGACAATAGATGAAAATGTGTCTATATATCAGGGAGTTACGTTGGGTGGCAAAGGTATTGAAATTGGAGATCGTCATCCAAAAATAAAAAAAGGTGTATCAATTTATGCTTCAAGTACAATTCTAGGAAATATCGTAATAGGTGAAAATTCAACAGTTGCTGCTGGCAGCTTAGTTTTAAAAGATGTTGAAGCTAATACGCGAGTTGCTGGAATCCCAGCAAAGGTAATATCCTAAATAATTAGACTGAATCATAAATAGATAATTCATCATCATTCATTTCTTCTTCAATATTATCAAACAAGATACTTGACATATATCTTTCAGCAGTATCTGGCAGCATACATAATATTTTTGAACCCTTTATAGCTTTTTTTGCAACCTCTACAGCAATTGCAAAAGTTGAACCACCAGAGACCCCAGTTATTATTCCTTCTTTCTGAGCTAATTCATTTGCCCAAAAGATACCATCATTTCCAGAAACAGGTATCAATTCATCAAAATATTTATTATCAATTGATTCTTGAAGTACAAGAGGTATAAAATCCGTAGTCCATCCTTGAATAGGGTGGGGATTCCATTCTGGATGAGATTGAGATGCAGAACCGTCATCATTTCTAATTTGTTCTTGTTTACTACCTATTAACTGTGCAACGTCTGGTTCGGTTAAAATTAATTTGGTATTTGGCATTTTTTTTCTCAATACTCTACTTACACCTGTAAATGTTCCTCCAGTGCCATATCCAGAAATCCAATAATCTAAACCAGTATCTTTAAAATCTTTGACTATCTCTTCGCCGGTTGTTTGTTCATGAACCATACTGTTATCTTCATTTTCAAATTGTTTTGCAAAAAACCAATTATTTTTTATTACTAGTTGTTTAGCTTTGTTATATGCTCCAGTTCCTCCTTCTGCAGCAGGCGTTAAAAGTACTTTTGCACCTAAGAATCTCATTAATTTTCTACGTTCAATCGATGCACTATCAGGCATAGTTACTACTAATGGGTAACCTTTTGCAGCACATACCATTGCTAATCCGATTCCGGTATTTCCGCTTGTAGCCTCAACAACTGTTTGACCTTCTTTAAGTTGATTCCTTGATTCAGCATTTTCAATAATACTTACTGCTAGCCTATCTTTAACTGAACTTGCGGGATTAAAATACTCAGCCTTAACGTAAAGTTCAGTGTTGTTTATAGATATATTTTGAAGTTTTATTGAAGGAGTATTTCCAATCGTATGAAGTATATTGTTATAAAGCATAATTAACTAAATAAATTATAAAATAAAGGATATTAAAATATATTATTATATATAATCATTACTATGAAACTTATATTTATTTTATTTTTAATTACAACTTTTATATCTACTAATATTTTTAGTAATGAAAATGCTGAAAACTGTAGTATAAAAAACGTTCCAACTGAAGAAAGATCTTTTTCTAATAATTTTTCTGGTGTTTTTAATGGAAAAAAACTTGATTATGTTGCAAGTTTAAAAGAAAAAATTATCTATGAAAAAGATAATCCAAATGAACCAATGGCATCATTTTTTTATACAGAGTATATAGTTAATTCTGATAAAAATAGACCAGTAATATTTAGCTTTAATGGTGGGCCGGGTTCAGCATCATTATGGTTGCATATGGGTGTTTTAGGGCCAAAAGTTATTAAGGTTCCTAGTGACGCTTCAGATGATGGATCTGCTCCATATAAAATCGAAGATAATAAATTATCTCCATTAAGCGATGCAGATCTTGTTTTTATTGATCCAATAGGCACTGGTTATAGTAGGGCAATTGGATGTCATGAGCCTGAAGAGTTTTGGGGTGTAAGTGAAGATCCTAAAATTATTGCTGAGTTTATTAGAAGATGGATTAATGATAATAAGCGTTGGAATTCACCAAGATATATTCTAGGAGAGAGTTATGGTGGTATTAGGGGTCCTTTATTGGTATCAGAATTAAGATCGGGTTCAATTACACCAATTGAAGTTAACGGTTTATTGATGGTTGCACCTGCTTCTGATTATCAGTATTTAGTTTTCCATCCAGGTAACAATAGCCCTCATTATGGATTCTTACCTTCATACGCAGCAACAGCTTATTATCATGGAAAGATTGAAACAGATAAATCACTTCAAGATTTTTATGAAGATTCAAAAAAGTTTAGTTTAGAGGTGTATGGACCAGCTTTATTAAAAGGAACAAGAATATCAGAAGATGAAAAGAACTCTGTTATGAAACAATATTCTGAATTTACAGGTTTAAGCCTAAGATTTGTAGAAGATTTTGATATGAGGGTTGATCCTTCAAGTTTTAGAAAAGAGTTATTAAGAGATGAAGGTTATTCAGTAGGCAGATTAGATTCAAGATATAAAAATTCTGACTATATGGCAGGAGGTCAATATCCTGATACTGATGTGTCAAGTGAAGGGTTTATGTCAGCTTATGTTACTGCTATTCACAAATGGTTTAGTGAAATCGGTGTTGAAATGAAAATGTTATACCAAAGTGGTGACTATGATGTTTATTCAAGTTGGAAACATCCTCAAGAATGGAAAGGTAATGATTTTGGATATGTAAATACAGTCCCAGATATTGCTAGAGCTCAAAGATATAACAAAGATTTTAAAGTTTATGTTTCATGTGGGCTCTATGATTTAGCAACTCCTTGTTTTACGGCTGAAAACTTTATGTATGACAACACGGTTGATATGAGTAGGGTTGTTTTTTCAGAATTTGAAGCAGGGCACATGATGTATAACCATCAACCATCTTTTGATAGATTTTTAAATGAGGTAACTGATTTTATAACAAGCAATTAAGGGCTTACTCTTGATCTAGTTCCTAATCCTGGACCATAAACTATAGCATTTAACCATAATCTATTAGTTCCAAGTGTTGCTCCTCTAAAATTTGGTTCACCTGAAAATAATATGACCTGACCATCTCCAATTCTTTCTCTCGTTAAATAAGCAGAATTAGCGATCCTTTGGGAAGCCTCCGGCCAGACTAATCCACTCATTCTTACATTAAGATCATTACCTGCAGGTAAGCTAGACCAATTTATAACTCTTGGTTCTTCAATTTCATTATTAGGAATCATTTTACCTATTCTTACAGGTGCATCAACATAACTTCTTGCCATAAGGATAGGGAGGTTGCTATATAAAATAGGTATAGTATTTGGTGTTCCAAATGTTAACCAATGTTCATTATCGATTCTTCCTGCAACTATTGATCCTGATGGCATAAAAATTGATTGCCATTTATCTCTTGATTTAAGCTCACTTTCAGACAAAGTACTATCTAACTCTTCCCATGGATAAGATACTTCGAAATCTACAATATTATTATTTGTTCTATCTTTATCAATATTTTCATATTGAGAGTATATTTCTCTTAATAAATCAAAATTATACTTTTCACTTTCATCAAAAGTATTTTGTAGTTGTTTAACGCTTCCAATTCCATATTCTGATGTTAAAAATCTTGTACTTCTATTATGTGCAATTAATGTTCCGCCTTGTGAGACCCAATCAAGAAGTGTGTCTACTGTGTAATCATCTATGGCTCGACCACTAGGTATGATAATAGTGTTATATCTTCTTAAATCACCATAACTTGCTAAAGATGCATTTATCATACTATGTCTTATTCCTAAATGATGATCCAACGACCACCAACTTACTCCAACATCGTATGAATTAAACCCTTCATGACTTAACATGGCAATCTGAGGTTTTTCTAACAATCTAAAATGTCTACCACCCCAATCAGGAAGTTCTTCTGGACCAAATCCTGACTCAATAGATACTACAGATATATTCAATTCATCTGAAACTATTTTTACTAAATTTTGTAAATTTAAAATATCTGGGTTATCCATTTGAAGAACAGCAACACTACCTCTAGATAATATATGACCGGAGAGGGTAGATTCTTTATCAATTATCCTTACTTCTATATTTTGTTCCATTAATCGAGCTGCAAAAGCTACTGAATTGTCATCTGCTCCGTTAGTAGCCCAAATAACAGCGTCTTTAGTAATTTCATTGGCAACAGGTGATGGTTTCCATGTCTCCAAGCTTGAATCTAAATACTCGTCCACTGTAACAGCATCTAAACCATACATCATAGAAAAGTTAAAAGCTGTAGTGTCATACATTATTGATGAACCACTTTTTAAACTTTTTTGCCTTTCTTCAACCAAAACTTCTGAATCTATATCAGCATCAAACTCTAATATTGCTGCTATAAGTGGGGCTTCTGGTTGTCTATTTGGAATAATCATACTTCCAGCAGGAATTGTATAATTTGTAACGAGTTGACCAGATTGTAGAGTTATATTTTCGACTTTAATATCTTTAGTATTTTTATAAAGCTCTATATCTTGAGCTCTTAATTTTTCAGCTAAAGTATTTAACCTAGTATTATTATCTGTTGGTAAAACTACAAAGGTTTGATTAGCATATTTGCTATCTTTTGAGACGTTGTATTTTCTGCCATCCCAATAGTCTTTATACATTTCCTTTGAATTATTAAGTAATGACTCAAGATTAACCAAGGTGCTTATATATTGGTGGTGAACAGATTCTTTATAAGACTGTATAGTTCCTTCTGGTCTTCTAACACCATCCTCAGCCATCCTAGATTGCTCATATAAAATGCCAAGAGTACCTCTAAATTGAACATAAAATGAATATCCAGGGTAGAGATCTTCATGCCATTCACCAGTATAAAAACGCCAATTTCTTTCATCAAAAGCGTTGCCTTGATCTTGGGCAAATACATTACCCCATTTAATTAAATCGTTATCTATATTTTTATTAATAGGCTCTCTAGGCGGACCAGTCATAAATGTATCTTGTGGACCCATTTCATGACCATCTACAAGTATTTGTGGCCTCCATTCATTAATTAATTTAACTCTTCCTTTAGTTTCAGGTTGAGTTAAATAGAACCAATCTCTGTTTAAATCAAAGTAATAATGATTTGTTCTACCATAAGGCCAGTCACCGGTATGGAGCAATGATTGGTCATCATAATTAGGAGCAGTGCCTCTATATTGTTCAAGAGATTTTGTAAATCTTGCACGTCCATCAGGGTTCATCAAAGGGTCAACAATAATTACCATCTTATCCAGCATATTAATAACATCTTCATCAGTGCTGGCAATGAGATGATATATAGCTGCTAAAGCACCATCAGCTCCAGATGTTTCATTTCCATGAATAGAATAGGCCATCCATGCAACTGCTGGCATGTCTTTAATAATTGATTTGGCATCTCTATCAGATGTACTTCTAGCATCAGCTAATGCGGAAATATTTTTCTTAATCGCATCTAAATTATTAATATTATCTGGTGATGATATAAATACTGCATGAAGTGGTCTATTTTCATGAGTTCTGGCATATTCAACAACTTTAATCCTATCTGATTGAGTTGACCATGTCTTTAGTGCACTTGTTATTTGCCAGGGAGCGGCAACTCTTTCTCCAATACCAAATTCTAAAAACTCATCTGGATGTGTTATATCATCAGTATAAGTTCCATCTAAAATAGGTATCTGATATAAATCTTTCGAATAAGATGTTGGATTCATCAAATCATCTGAAAGAAGGATATTTGTTGAAGCTATTATAAAAAGGAGTGTAAGTAATTTAATTTTCATAAGTTTATAGTAATTGAAATAATAAAAATCTGCATTAAATTTTATAAATCATGATTATAAGTTTATTATTCTTATATTAATCTAATTATTATAAAGAGGAGTAAGTATGAAAAATTTAGTAATTGTATCCTTTCCAGCAAAGGAAGGGAGGTTAGATGATCTTAAAGAAACCCTAAAAAGTGCTTTACCAGATACAAGATCATTTGATGGATGTATATCAGTTGATACATATATCGAAGACTCTACTAATACAATTCACCTCATTGAAGATTGGGAGTCATTAGATCATCAATCTAGGTATCTTAATTGGAGGATTGAAACAGGCTTGTTAGATGTTTTAGAGCCATTGCTTAAAGATGGAGCATCAAGTTTAAAAGCTACAATTTGCGGAGCACCTCATCCTGATATTTAGTAAATAAAAAAGTCATAAGTTCATACTTATATATTTAGTACTAAGATTTTTATAGTTAATTAATATAAGAGTTTTTTAGTAAATTTAAGTCTATAATCCACATTTTTAAAAATTACTTTTTCATGTGATAGAAAATATTAGAAACATTGCAATTATCGCTCATGTTGATCATGGTAAAACAACGTTAGTTGATAAATTACTTCAACAATCAGGTACGTTAGATCGTAAAAATATGGATTCAGAAAGAATAATGGATTCTAATGACCAAGAAAAAGAAAGAGGTATAACAATTACCGCAAAAAATACATCAATAAATTGGAATAATCACCTTATAAATATTGTTGATACGCCAGGACACGCTGATTTTGGTGGAGAGGTTGAAAGAGCGTTATCTATGGTTGATTCAGTGTTGCTATTAGTTGATGCAGTAGACGGACCAATGCCTCAAACAAGATTTGTGACACAAAAAGCTTTTGAGAAAGGATTAAACCCAATTGTTGTAATTAATAAAATTGATAGACCTGATGCTCGACCAGATTGGGTTCTTGATCAAGTTTTCGATTTATTTGATCGACTTGGTGGTACCGATGAACAGTTAGACTTTCCTGTCATATACACATCAGCAATAGAAGGTACCTCAGGTTTGGATATAAATAAGATGTCTTCAGACATGAAACCATTAATGGAAATGATATTAGACAAGGTGCCAAAACCTGAAGTAAATATCTCAGGTCCTTTACAGTTACAAATAAGTGCACTTGATAGTAATAACTACGTTGGTGTAATTGGCATTGGAAGAATCAAACGAGGTGTTATCAGTCCAAACAAACAAGTAGTTGTAATCGATAGAGAGGGAAATACAAGAAAAGGTAAAATTCTTCAAGTTATGGGATACGAAGGTCTCAATAGAGTAGAAGTAGATCAAGCATCAGCTGGATCTATAGTTTGCATTACTGGAATTGATAAACTTAATATTTCTGATACTGTTTGCGATCCTTCGAATATAGAATCATTAAAGCCTTTATCTGTTGATGAGCCGACAGTCAGAATGACATTTCAAGTCAATGATTCACCATTTGCTGGAAGAGAAGGTAAGTTTGTTACATCGCGCAATATCAAGGAAAGATTAGACAAAGAATTGATATCTAATGTTGCATTGAGAGTTGAACAAGGAGATAGTCCAGATAAATTTTTAGTTTCAGGTAGAGGAGAACTTCATTTGTCAGTACTTATTGAAACTATGCGGAGAGAAGGTTTTGAATTAGCTATATCAAAACCAGAAGTAATACAAAAAGAAGTAAATGGTGAGGTACATGAACCATATGAACAAATTGTTATTGATATTGAAGACATACATCAAGGTTCTATTATGGAGGAACTTGGTCCCAGGAAGGCAGAAATACAAAATATTGAATCAGACAACAATGGTCGAATTAAATTAGAGTTCTTAGCGCCATCAAGAGGAATAATTGGCTTTAGATCGCATTTTCTAACAATAACTAGTGGAACTGGAATCATGACTAGTATATTTGATCATTATGGGCCAGTTAAAACTGGTGATATTGCTAAAAGAATAAATGGTGTTATGTACTCTATGATTGCTGGAAAAACATTATCCTATGCATTATTTAATTTACAAAATAGGGGAAAACTTTTTTTAGGTCACGGTAAGGAGGTTTATATAGGTCAAATAGTAGGGCTTCATTCTAGAGATAATGATTTACCAGTTAATCCAACTAAGGCTAAGCAATTAACAAACATAAGAGCAGCAGGAACTGATGAAAACTTAATTCTTGTTCCACCAATAACACATACACTTGAACAAGCATTAGAATTTATTGAAGAAGATGAGCTCGTAGAAGTAACACCGTTATCAATACGATTAAGGAAAAAGGGCAGAGTAAGAACTTAATAAATGTGCCGTGGGTTTGAAGCGCAAAATATAAGAGACTTCTTTCTGTTAGTATACATAACTTCGCATAATATATATTATGTTTACTTATAGTGTAAGTTATTGTAGCTTTATTACCTCAATTGCTTCAAATGTATTATTTTCTGCTCTTTTACTATAAGTTATAAAGTGTGCATTTATGTCTTTTGGAAAAGCTACTTTATAATTTTTAATCGGAATCTCAACGTTAAAGATGCTTTCTTTTTCATATCCTATATGTTGCAATCTTGTTTCAAAAGGATTTCCCAATCCTAGTGTGTATATTGGTTTCATATCATTATCGTGAAATGTGATCATGTATTTATCTTTAAAACTAATATTATTATTTTTAATAAACTCTTTTTGTACATCTTTAAGTTGTAAATTCTTAATATCTATATTTGTGTTAGATAGATTAACTGTTATTAGGTTTTCTTTTTCGCCAATTTGTACTCTAGTATTAAACAAACTTTTTCTTTTATAGTTATTTAATTTTATAGACGGATTTGCTGATGGTTTATAATTTTTCCAATTTATCTTGTAGCCATAACCCATAGCACAACACTGTTCTGCATATAAATAGTTATCAATATTAGATAAATCAACTGTGTCATCTGTATCATTTATTCCATCTGTTCTATGCCAGTACCATGTGCCAACATACGGATAGTTTGGATTGTTATTTGGATTTGTATTTGGATCTGGATCATAATATGACCACATGTTAAAAATACCCTCATATAAATCTCTTGGATTCAATGGATCGTTTGGAGCAATTAGATTTCCAGATAGATCATGAACTTGCCATGAGTAAGTTGTCATTGCATCATCAATAGGCCTATCAAAAGTTACTTCTAGCTGATTTTCTAAATTTGTTTGCTCTATTCCATCTAAATACCACGATAGTTTCAATCTATTAGTATCAAATACACCATTTACATCAAATGTTATATATTCACCTAATGATTCAGAATTATCTAAATCAACATCTTCACTTATATCAGACTTAACTGTGAAATCACCAAAACCATTGAATTGATTGGTAATTGAACCAATTGCAAACCCCTCAACATTTATTTTTCCATAGTCAAGAAAACAACACCACATAACACTTATCCATTTTGGTCTATATGAATCTACTTCATCGTAATAAGTTCCTTGAAATAAACCTATTTTGTCTTTGCATGAATCATCTACATTTATGCCAGGATAATTTGGATCATAATCAGGATGATCTTCATCATATGTATTCATAAAGCATTCACAATCTTCATATTCAAGATCATCACGATAATAAATATCGCCGTCTGCATAGTTATAGCAAACATCATAATCAACCCCTGGTATATTAGTCATATCTTCAATAAAGTGATTCCATTTAACTAATGATGGATCTGAAACTGCTGTAGTGTTTACACTGAATTCTGCATACCATGAAGGAAAAGTTCTTTCGCCTCTTGAATCATATTCATCTCCCATGAAACCATGTGAATGTCCAAGTTCATGTTGAACAATTTCTGCTGATCTTGAAGATAATGGTTGAATATTTACCGCTCCCTGAGCAACACCCCTTCCTTCAAGTGTTGTTAGGAAAGACACGACATTCCAGTTTCCTACAACATCACCAATCATGCCCCTATCTACATTACCTATGCAATAGATTCTCTCATCCCAATTAACATAACAACCCTTTTCTATTTTAAAAATAGATGCTCCAGTTGGATTAGATTCTTCTAATACTCTAATATTAAAATAATCATTAAAAACTTCACTTGCGTCTGAATCTCTTAGATTATTTACTGATTCAAGTAGTCTTAAATGAAACTCATCACTGTCTGTTGAATCATTAATTTGATCAGCAATAAAAATATATTCTGTTTTGGCTGTTGAATCAGATCCACCTACTAAGTAATATAAATATTGATCACTAGTTGAACAATTTTCTCCGTTTTCATCACAATCATACGAAACAGTTTTAATATCCTTATCAGATATAAAATATGCTTCTAAATTACCTTCACAGGCAAGGTCAGTACCATCGTCCGCACATATAGACATAGTAAATAGGCCTGCTGATTGTATATCCTTTAAATTAAAAATTAGGCTCTGTTGGTCATCTTTTATATCAATCTCAGCATTTACTGTTTCATTAGGAAGTTGGCCATAAAATAATATTTCTGAAAGATCGTTATCAACATCAACAATATTAACTTTTACATCAACAGAATCATCAAGCATTAAATTAAGATTGCTAAAATTGTTTAACTCATCAGTTATATTTATAACTGGTGGATCGTTAACCGGGTTTACAACAATAGAAATAGGTAATGTTTTTATGAGTGTTTCACCTGTAGTTAAATTGTCATCACCTAGCCTATCAGCCTTAACTTGTATTGTTACATTGTCATTTCCAAAGAAATCTTGATTCGGCAGATAGTTATAACTTCCGTTAGACGTTATTTCAGATGATCCATTAATAGTAGAATTTAAAATTTCATAAGTAATTACAGATTTGTAATTAGTTGATGCTCCAATGGTTGATGTGTAGGGATTATCCTCATTAATCGATATAGATGATAAGTTAGGAAGAGTAAGAGTAAACGGCGCAGAACCCCCTCCTCCACATGAATAAATTAAGAAAATACATATAAATAAATTAATAAGATTAAATTTTTTCATCTAAATAAATTATAAAACTTTTTTGCATAAATAATAATTAAATTACATTAATCAATTAATTAGTTTAAAATGCGAACTTATGTCAAAAGAAGATCAATTAGAATTTGAAGGAGAGGTTATTGAAACCCTTCCTAACACTAAATTTAAAGTTAAATTAGAAAATGATCATATTATAACTGCTCACATATCTGGAAAAATGCGAAAACATTACATAAGAATTTTAACGGGTGATAAAGTGAAGGTTGAAATGACGCCTTATGATTTAAGTGTTGGAAGAATAACTTTTAGAGGAAGATAATCTAAGCTTTTACTTTTGATTTGCTATCAATAAATTTTAGTTTACCCTTTTCCATATCTAACTTAATTACACCACCGCTTTTCAGATTACCAAAAAGCAGCTTATCAACTAATGGTTTTTTGATATTTTTTGATATAAATCTCTCCATAGGCCTTGCACCCATTTCTTTATCATATCCATTTTCGGCTATCCAATTTACAACTTTTTTGGTTACAACAATTTCAACATTTCTTTTATCAAGTTGGGCTTGAAGTTTAACCAGAAATTTATCAACTATTGATAATATTATATTTTTATCTAGATAATTAAATTGTATTGTCTCATCTAATCTATTTCTAAATTCGGGTGAAAAAAGTTTATTAAGTGAATTCATAGCATCTGTTTCATTTGAGCTATTTGCAAAACCAATGTTTCTCTTGCTCAGTAGTTCGGCACCAATATTGGTAGTCATTATTAAAATAACATTTCTAAAATCTGACTTTCTACCGTTATTATCTGTTAGTACACCAGCATCCATAACTTGAAGAAGTATATTGAATATATCGGGATGCGCCTTCTCAATTTCATCTAATAAAAGTACGCAATGAGGTGTCTTTACTATAGCCTCTGTAAGAAGTCCGCCTTGATCAAAACCAACATATCCAGGAGGAGCTCCAATGAGTCTTGAGACCGTATGTCTTTCCATATACTCGCTCATATCAAATCTCACTAGATCAATACCAAGAATTTCTGATAATTGTTTTGATATTTCAGTTTTCCCTACACCTGTTGGGCCAGTAAATAAAAATGATCCAATTGTTTTATTATCATCCCTTAAGCCAACTCTTGATAGTTTGATAGCATTAGATAAAGTCTCTACGGCTTTATCTTGACCAAATATTACTCTTTTAAGATTTTCTTCAATATTTTTAAGGTTTTTCTTATCTGTTAATGAAATGGACTGTTCTGGTATTTTGGTAATTTTTGAAATGGTTTTTTCAATATCAACCTTTGTAACTTTTATAATCTTTTCATTTTTTCTATTGATGTT
The DNA here is from genome assembly GCA_045563715.1 of Gammaproteobacteria bacterium. GTDB lineage: Bacteria > Pseudomonadota > Gammaproteobacteria > Magnimaribacterales > D2472 > SAR86A. The sequence goes on from JBJLIP010000004.1 coordinate 195,178, forward strand.
CAGTAAGGCTCCCGTTTCATCTATGACGTCAATTGCTTTATCGGGTAAAAATCTATCATTTATATATTTTGATGATAATTCAACAGCTGATTTAATAGATTCATCCGAATATGTAACATCATGATAGCTTTCATATATGTCTTTGATACCATTAAGTATTTCCTCGCACTCATCATAGGATGGCTCAGTTATATCTATCTTTTGAAACCTTCTAGACAAAGCCTGATTTTGGTTAAAAATTCCACGATATTCTTGAAAAGTTGTTGACCCTATACACCTTATTTGACCTTTTCCAAGAGCAGGTTTTAATAGATTAGATACATCCAATGAGCCGCCTGATGCTGAACCAGCACCAATAATTGTATGTATTTCATCTATAAAAAGAATAGGATTATCTTCTTTTGAAAGAAAGTTTAAAACAGTTTTAATTCTTTTTTCAAAATCACCTCTATATTTTGTTCCTGCTATAAGTGCTGCAATATCAAGGGAGTAAACAACTGTATTTTTAATTATAGAGGGTACTTCTTCATTTGATATCAAATAAGCAAGACCTTCTGCTATAGCAGTCTTACCAACCCCAGATTCACCAACTAACAATGGATTATTTTTATTACGCCTTGATAGTATTTGAATTAATCTTTCAATCTCTTTTTTTCTTCCAATCACTTTGTCAATTTTGTTCTTTTGAACGAGATTATTTAAATTGATAAGAAATTCGTTTTCATTTGAAGAATTATTTGTATCACTGTTTTCAATTTCATTATTTTGATTATTGTCAACTGCGCCATTTGTTTCTTTTGGTCCGTGGGATAGATAAGTTACAACATCAAGTCTACTTAATTTAAGTTTATTTAATAAATAAACCGAATGAGATTCTTTTTCAGAAAATATAGCAACTAAAATATTTATTGGTTTAACAACACCTTTTCCAGATGACTGTATGTGAAATACTGCTCTTTGAAGTACCCTTTGAAACCCTAATGTTGGTTGCACTGGTTTATTTTGATCAATTTTAGTAATTATTGATTTTTTTAAATGCTCATCTAAATCGTTTTTCAAATTTTCAATATCAATATTTACAGATTTAAAAAACTCTTTCACATCAAAATCATTAATTATCATTAATAATAAATGCTCAACAGTAATATATTGGATATTAGCCTCATGAGCTTTATCGAAAAGACTTGCAATAGATAATTCTAATTCTTTACTAAACATTTAATCTCTTATTGGTTCAATTTCACTTAATAGTGGATGCCCATGATCTTTTGCCATTGTATTAACTTCGTATGACATCATTTCGGCAATCTCTTTAGAAAATATACCACAAACACCCCTACCTTTTGTATGAACAGTCATCATTATCTCTGTTGATTTCTGATGATTGTGTCCAAATACGGTCTGAAGAACAAAAACAACAAATTCCATAGGCGTATAGTCATCATTAATTAACACAACCTGGTATGAAGGTGGTTCTTTAACTTCTGGGTCTTTTTCTAGTACTACGGAGCCAAGTTCGTTATCAGATATAGAATCTATATTATCTTTCGATAATTTAATCATCACATTCTTTTTATCATCTCATCGCCGAACCCAGATGATGAAACTTTATCTGCATCGCTCATCATTCTAGCAAAATCATAAGTAACTTTTTTGGCACTAATAGTTCTATCCATAGAGTTTACTAAAATATCTGCAGCCTCAACCCAGCCCATGTGCCTTAGCATCATTTCAGCCGAAAGTATTAAACTTCCTGGGTTAACTTGATTTTTTCCAGCATATTTTGGTGCTGTTCCATGCGTGGCTTCAAAAACGGCATAATCATCAGAAATATTTGCACCTGGAGCAATCCCAATACCGCCGACCATAGCAGCTAACGCATCAGAAATGTAATCACCATTTAAATTCATTGTTGCAATGACATCATAATCTGTTGGTCTTAAAACAATCTGTTGAAGAAAAGCGTCACATATAACGTCTTTAATTACTATTTTCTTTCCGTTATTAGGATTTACAATTTCTTGCCAAGGGCCTTCATCAATTTCTATCCCACCATAATTATTTTTAGCTAGATCATAACCCCAATCCCTAAATGCTCCTTCAGTAAATTTCATAATATTACCTTTGTGAACTAAAGTCACAGATGATCTATTATTGTCTATAGCATAATCAATAGCCTTTTTAACTAATCTTTCTGTGCCTTCTTTAGATATAGGTTTTATACCAATACCAACATTATCATCAAATCTTACTTTAGTTACATCAAAATCTTTTTTAAGTACTTTTAAAAGTTTAATTGATTCCTTAGAGCTAGCTTCAAATTCAACACCACAATAAATATCTTCAGAGTTTTCTCTAAAAATTACCATATCGACATCCTGTGGCCTCTTTACTGGTGAAGGCACACCATCAAAATATCTTATAGGTCTTAAGCAAACGTAAAGATCTAGTATTTGTCTCAATGATACATTTAAAGATCGAATACCTCCTCCAACTGGAGTTGTTAAGGGTCCTTTTATGCTAACAACAAATTCTTTCAGTGCGTCTATTGTTTCATCTGGCAACCATGTATCTTTGTCATATTTTTTAGTTGCTTTTTCTCCACAGAACACCTCCATCCACTCAATCTTTCTTGAACCGTTATAGGCAATTTTTACAGCTTCATTTACAACATTTATCATGGGAGGTGTTATATCAACACCTATTCCATCGCCTTCTATAAAAGGAATTATTGGGTTATCAGGAACTAACAGCTTCCCATCTTTGTAAGAAATTTTTTGACCCTTTTTTGGTATTTTTATTTTTTTGTAACTCATTGGGTAATAAAGCCTCGAAAATAAGTTTTTGCAGTTAAAATCGGTGATAATTATACTCCTAAAGTATTAATATTTGTATTTATTTAAACCAATGGAGAAAACTAATAAAAAAGTAATTGTTGGTATGTCAGGCGGGGTTGACTCTTCCGTCAGTGCTTATCTATTAAAACAACAAGGCTATGAAGTTATAGGGTTGTTTATGCAGAATTGGCAAAACGAACCCGGTGAAGTATGCACATCTGAAATTGATTTCAAAGACGCATCTGATGTTTGTGATAAATTAGACATTCCTTTACATAGAGCAAACTTTTCCAATGATTATTGGAATAATGTTTTTGAGGAGTTTTTAAATGAACATAAAGCTGGAAGAACACCAAACCCAGACGTTCTTTGCAATAGGGAAATAAAATTTAAATCATTTATAAATTATGCTTTTTCAATCGGTGCTGATTATATTGCAACAGGTCATTACGCGTCGCTTAAATATATAAAAAACAGACCATATCTACATAGAGCAAAAGATACAAATAAAGATCAGACATATTTCTTACATGAGGTAAAAGAATCAGAATTTAAGAAATGCATCTTTCCACTAGCAGATTTAACTAAAAATAAAGTTAGAGAAATAGCAAAAAAAATAGGACTTAATGTTTCAACAAAAAAAGATTCTGTTGGAATATGTTTTGTCGGTGAAAAAAATATGAAAGATTTTATAGGTAGATTTATTAAGTTATCGAAAGGTCCTATATATGATGAGACAAATGAAATATTAGGTGAACATAATGGCGCAACTCTTTATACCATTGGACAAAGACAAGGTTTGCAACTAGGAGGTGTGAGTGGTAAAGACGATCTTCCTTGGTATGTTTATAAGAAAGATATCAAAAATAATATAGTATATGTGTGTCAAGGCGTTGATAATGAATTACTTTTTAGCAGCGGTCTGGAGTGCGAAAAAATATCATGGATAAATGATAATTTTCAAAAGGATGAGTTTAAATGTTTAGTTCAGATAAGACATCAGCATATACCTGTGAATTGCAAAATATCACATCATAAAAATAAATACATCATAAAATTTAGTGAAGATATCAGAGGGGTTGCACCTGGACAATCAGCAGTTTTTTACGATGATAATATGTGTTTAGGTGGAGGTATTATTTCTAAAGCTTTTTAATATAAAAAAATCTATAATGATCGCAGTGATATTTTATGAAATTTGAACACAACAACATCTCCCCTCTTGATAATAGATATTCAAGTAAGCTGATAGACACAAGGGCATGCTTCTCTGAGTTTGAGCTAGTAAAACAAAGATTTTACATAGAAATTGATTGGCTTATATATCTATGCGAAAAACAACCTAAGCATTTTATTAAAATAGATAATTCATCTAAAAAGAAGTTGATGTCTTTTAGAGATCAATTCACAGATAAACATGTTTTAAAAATAAAAAAAATTGAAAAAACAACTAATCATGATGTTAAAGCTGTCGAGTATTTTATAAGAGATTTTTTCTTAAAAGATAAAAAGCTCTCTAAATTTATACATTTAATACATTTTGGTCTTACCAGTGAAGACGTAAATTCACTAGCATATGCAGTAATGATAAAAAATGGTATTTATATTCATTTACAAAAATTACAATCATTAAATAAAAGACTTAGCTTGTATTCTACTAAATGGAAAAATATATCTTTTTTATCAAGAACTCATGGACAAGCGGCCTCGCCATCAACAATTGGAAAAGAAATTAAAGTCTTTTCTCAAAGAATAAATACAGCAATAAAATCATTAAAACTCGTAGAACCGCAAGCTAAATTTAGTGGAGCTACTGGCAATTACCATACATTTGAAATTGCTAACGATAATATTAATTGGCCAAAATTTAATAAAATATTCCTTAATTCTTTTGGGATAAAACAAAATATTTATACAACACAAATTGAACCCCATGATTGGATAGCAGAAACTGCTCAAGTCATCACAAGAATCAACAATATTTGTATAGATTTATGTCAAGATATGTGGCTTTATATTTCTAATGATATTTTTTCACTTAAAATAATCAAAGATGAAATTGGCTCATCAACGATGCCTCATAAAGTTAATCCGATAGATTTTGAAAATGCAGAAGGTAATTTTGGTATCTCAAATTCATTAAATGATTATTTTGTAAATAAATTATCCAAATCAAGACTTCAAAGAGACCTTTCAGATAGCACTGTCTTAAGAAATATTGGACTTACGTTTGGCTACTCACATATAGCTTTATCATCTTTGCTTAATGGGCTTAACAAGATTCAACCAAATAAATCTTTTATAAATGAAGAGTTAAATAATAACTGGGAAGTTTTAACTGAAGCTGTTCAAACTGTGATGAGATATGAAGGTATTGATAATGCATATGAACAGCTAAAATCTCTATCTAGAGGTAAAAAATTAGATCAATCCTCTTATATAGAGTTTATAGAAAAATTAGATATATCAGATTCTGCAAAAGAAAAGTTAATCAAGCTAACACCTAAAACATATATAGGCTTATCAAATAAACTATAATTTAATTAATTTTGTAGTAGAACTACACAATAATCTCAATTAAATCAAAGATATTTGCTAATATTGACATAATATATTTATTATTATTTACTTCACTACATAACAGGGGAAATTTATGTCAAAGTTTAATAAAACAGTTGAATCTACGCATACTATTGAAGGTATGGATTCATCTAATTGGTCTTCAATAAATCCAGAATATGTAGCAAGAATGCGTTTACAAAATGAATTCAAAACTGGAATAGATATTGCTAAATATACAGCAAACATTATGCGACAAGATATGGGTGAATATGATAATGATGTTTCTAAATATACACAGTCTCTTGGATGTTGGCATGGGTTTATTGGTCAACAGAAGCTCATATCAATAAAGAAACACTTTGGAACCAATAAAAGAAAATATCTTTATCTTTCTGGATGGATGATTGCTGCATTAAGATCAGAATTTGGTCCACTTCCAGATCAATCAATGCATGAAAAAACTAGTGTTGCTAGTTTAATTAATGAGCTGTACACATTTTTAAAACAAGCAGACGCAAGAGAGCTTGGAGGGCTATTTAGAGAATTAGATAATGCAAAAGGGGCAGACAAAGAGAACATTAAAAACAAAATTGATAACTTCGAAACACATATTGTACCTATTATTGCTGATATTGATGCTGGGTTTGGTAATGAAGAAGCAACATACTTGATGGCAAAACAAATGATAGAAGCTGGTGCCTGTGCAATACAAATAGAGAATCAAGTGTCTGATGAAAAACAATGCGGACATCAAGATGGTAAAGTTACAGTGCCTCATGCTGATTTTCTTGCAAAAATTAATGCAGTGAGATACGCATTTTTAGAGCTTGGTGTGGATAATGGAATTATTGTGGCCAGAACAGACTCTCTCGGTGCTGGCTTAACAAAACAAATAGCAATTACTAATGAACAAGGTGATCTAGGAGATCAATACAATTCATTCTTAGATGTAGAAGAAATTAACGATGCTAATATGAAACATGGCGATGTCATGATAAGTCAAAATGGTAAAATAGTTAGACCAAAGCGTTTACCATCAAACCTATATCAATTCAGAAAAGATACTGGTGAAGCTCGCTGCATTTTAGACTCTATCACAAGCCTTCAAAATGGAGCTGACTTGATTTGGATAGAGACTGAGAAACCACACATTGGCCAAATCGGAAAAATGATGGATGAAATTCGTAAAGTTGTACCTAATGCCAAACTTGTATACAACAACAGCCCATCTTTTAATTGGACATTAAATTTTAGACAACAGGTATTCGATTCATTAGCTGAAAAAGGTGAAGATGTTTCATCATATGAAAGATCTGATCTTATGAATGAGAAATATGATGATACTGAGTTAGCTATAGAAGCTGATAATAAAATTAGAACATTTCAAGCTGATGCATCCCGTGAAGCTGGTATATTTCATCACTTAATAACTTTACCAACTTATCATACAGCCGCGTTATCAACTGATAATTTAGCTAAAGAGTATTTTGGTACTGAAGGTATGTTAGGTTATGTTGCTAATGTCCAAAGAAAAGAAATCAGGGAAGGCATAGCATGTGTTAAGCATCAAAATATGTCAGGATCAGACATGGGTGACGATCATAAAGAATACTTTGCTGGAGAAGCAGCCCTTAAGGCAGCAGGTGATGATAATACTATGAATCAGTTCTAGTTATTACATGAATTAGGATCTGACCTTCCACAAATTTGGCATTCAGCACCCTCTTCTAGGTTTGCCATGCCTCCACACGAGCCCTTAATTGGTTGAGATCTAAAAATTAAACCTAGTGCTAAACCTATAAAAGATATAGAAATAATTAAAAAACCTAAAAATATTTCGTTCATATAACTAAATCATACCATTTGTTTGAATATATAAAATTAACATTATTCTCATTTTCCTCAGCAGGAGTTTCTTCTTCAGGAGCTTCTTCCTTAGCAGGAGCTTCCTGGACGATTAACATTAATGCAATATTATATTGATTTGCTATATCTATAGCTAATTCTGGACCCATAGCATTGAAAGCAGTTGCATAAGCATCAGCATAAGTTGCTGAATTATGGTGTAAAACTGTTACAGACAGGATGTTATGTTTAACGGACTCTAAAGTATTAGGATTGATGGTATGTGTGACTTTTTCTCCATTAGCGCCAGTTTTATAATTTCTATATTCACCAGAGGTTGCTATAGCTAAAAAATTATTTTTTGATTGAATTATAGTTGATGCATTATCCTTGAATGAGAGTGGATTTTGTATTCCAACGATCCAAGGATTATTAACATTTATACCATTAATAATAACCTCACCTCCTATATCAATATAGTGATTATTGAGATTTTGATTTACTAAATATTCATGAATCTTCTGAACTGCATAACCTTTTGCTATTGAAGATAAATCAAACCAATTTAAAGATATTTTTTCTAATGAACTATTTTTCTCATCTAATTTGTATGTATCATTTTTTTTATGAACTAGTTCTTTATTAAAAGTAGGTGAAAAACCCAGATTAGAAGAAACTTTTCCAAGCATGATGTTATAAAATCCTTGAGATTTTTTTTCAACATCTTTAGCTATGTTCAAGATATTAAAGAGATCTTCAGATATGAAATGATAAGTATTGGTACTATTGTTAATTATTGCTATTTCAGAATCCTCTTTATAGTTTGAAGCAACATAGTCAATTTCTGATAGTATTTTTTCAATGTTAACTTTGTGATGATCTGCTATATATTCTGGTGATTTAATTATCCAGTTAGTACCATACGCATTCCCACTGATCACATATAAACTATCTTTGTTATGACTATAAGCTACGGTTAGTAATGCAATGCCAGCGAGAAGAGCAATTATTTTTGATATAAATTGACGACTCACAATTCAATAATTAACCGCCAAAGTCATCAAGAGCAATATTTTCTGGTTCAACACCAAGATTTATAAGTAAATCTATTACAGCCTTATTCATCATTGGTGGTCCACACATATAATATTCGCAATCCTCTGGTGCTTCATGATTTTTTAAATAATTTTCATATAAAACATTATGAATAAATCCAGTATCGCCATCCCAATCATCTTCAGGCAATGGATCAGATAAAGCTACATGCCATTCAAAATTATCATACTTTTTAGCTAACTCATTAAAATCATCGACGTAAAACATTTCTTTGAGGCTTCTAGCTCCATACCAAAAAGTTATTTTACGATTAGTATTTATTCTTAGTAATTGATCAAAAATATGAGATCTCATTGGCGCCATACCAGCGCCACCACCTACAAATACCATTTCAGCATTTGTATCCTTAGCAAAAAATTCACCAAAAGGGCCAAATACATTGACTTTATCACCTGGCTTTAAACCAAATGTCCATGATGACATAAGACCTGGAGGTACATCTTGACCAGGTGGCGGAGATGCTATTCTAATATTGAATTTTATTATGCCTTTTTCTTCAGGATAGTTGGCCATTGAGTACGCTCTTATAACAGGTTCAGCTGTTATAGACTTATTATCCCAAATTTTAAATCTGTCCCAATCCTCGTGATATTCTTTATCAATATCAAAATCTTTATAGTCTATTTCATAAGCTGGTGCTTCGAGCTGTACATATCCTCCAGCTTTAAAGTCAACATTTTCACCATCAGGAAGTTTTAAAACTAGCTCTTTAATAAAAGTTGCAACATTGTCATTAGACACCACTTCACACTCCCATTCTTTGACACCAAAGACATCTTCAGGAACGTTAATTTTAAGATCATTTTTAACTGGGACCTGACATGAAAGTCTCCAGCCTTCCTTTTGTTCTGTTGCATTAAAATGTGATTCTTCTGCAGCTAAAATTGAGCCACCGCCTTCGAAAACCTGACATTTACATTGACTGCATGTTCCACCACCACCACAAGCTGAAGCCAAAAAAATATTATTATCAGCAAGGGTTTGAAGTAGTTTTGATCCAGAAGGAACTGTAATGGGATTTGATGAATCACCATTGATCTCAATAGAGACATTTCCAGTTGATACTAGTTTTGATCTAGCAAATATGATTACCAATACTAGTAATAAAATAATTCCACTAAAAGAGACAACGCCAAGTAATAAATCAATATTCATATTAAAGTGAAATACCTCCAAACGACATAAATCCAAAACTCATAAGACCAACTATAATAAAAGTCATTCCAAGCCCTTTTAAACCTTCAGGAATATCAGAATATTTTAATTTTTCTCTTATTCCTGCTAATACAACAATTGCAAAAGCCCAACCAAAACCTGCTCCAAAGCCATAAACTACGCTTTCTCCAAAGAGCAAATCCTTTTCGACCATAAATAAAGAAGCTCCTAAAATAGCGCAATTAACAGTTATTAATGGTAAAAATTGACCTAAGGCATTATATAAAGCAGGAACGTATTTATCTAAAAACATTTCAAGAATTTGTACACTTGCTGCGATCACGCCTATATAACTTATTAATTCAACAAACTCGAGGTTTGTTCCTTCTATACCTAACCAAGTAAGAGCATCTTCTCTTAATATATAGTTATAAATTAAATTATTTAAAGGCACAGTTATCAAACAAACCACAATAACAGCAATTCCGAGACCAAATGCAGCATCTATTTTTTTTGATATGGCAATGAATGTGCACATGCCTAAGAATAAAGATAAAGCAATATTTTCAATAAATACTGTTGTTACAAAAATATTAAGATAATGTTCAAACATTTAATTCTCTTTTAGATAAATCAGGTGATGTTGAATGTTTTGATAATTCAAAATCGTCAACCTCAACTTGTTTTGGGCGTATAGATCTAATTAACCAAATAAATAAACCTATAATGATAAAAGAGCTTGGTGGTAATAATAATAAATTATTTCCCATATACCATCCTCCTTCTGAAGTTAAAGGTAGAACCGCATAACCAAATAATGTACCTGCCCCAAATAATTCCCTTATGGTTGCAACACCTATTAATATTAAACTGTATCCTAATCCATTGCCTAAACCATCTAAAAAGCTCAATAATGGTTTTTCTTTCATAGCAAATGCTTCTGCTCTTCCCATAACAATACAGTTTGTGATAATTAGGCCAACAAATACTGATAATTTTTTACTTGTTTCATAATCGTAAGCTTTTAATAATTCATCAACTACTATAACCAGAGAGGCGATAATAGTCATTTGAACAATAATCCTAATGCTAGAAGGAATATAATTTCTTATTAGGGATATAAATAAATTGGAAAAAGAAAGTACGGTTGTAACAGCAACGCACATTACTAATGTTACTGACAGGTTATTGGTAACAGCCAAAGCTGAGCAAATTCCTAATATTTGAAGTGTTATTGGATTTTCATCTATAAGAGGTTTGATTATTACTTCTCTATAACTTTTAAGATTCATAATCTAACTCTCTTAATAATGTGGAATAACCTGATTTTCCAAACCAATATTCGATCATATTTGATACACCCCTACTGGTTATAGTTGCTCCAGACAAACCATCAACTTTAAATTGTTTTAAAGGATCATCATCTGATACCTTGCCTTTAATTACTGCTAATGCAACTGCGCCATCTTGGTATATTTTTTTTCCTTTCCAAGACTCTTGCCATTTCTCATTATTTATTTCTGCACCCAAACCTGGTGTTTCTTTATCTTCATAGTAGGTTATTCCAGATACAGTATTAAAGTCTTCCTCAATAGCAATATATCCATATAAAGTTCCCCATAATCCATAACCTCTAATTGGTAAGATTAATTTATCTATATTTTCGTCTTGATCTCGTAATATAAATATTTTTCCAACATTTTCTCTATTTTTAATTATTGCAATATCTTCAGATACAGGAACTGAAGATGATAAATTTGTATCTTTTGTTGATATTAATTGATCATAATCATCAATATTAAAATTGTTATATTCATCAAGCATCTGACCAGTATTAAAATCAATAAATTTTTGTTCAAGCTTAGAAAACTGTTCAGCTATACTGACGTCTGGTTTAATTTCTATATCTGCAACTTCAAGAACTTTTATTCTTCTGTCATTAAGTTTATTTTCTTTTTGTTGATCTCTTAGACTTACTGCAGAAACTGAAACTATAAGTGAGCACACCAAGCAAACTGCGAAAGCAACACTTATTGTTTTAATAATAGATTCATTCATTATACAAAGTCTTTCTTCTTTTAATATTTTTCATAACAACCATGTGATCAATTACAGGAGCTAGTAAATTTGCAAATAATATTGCCAACATCATTCCCTCAGGGAATGCAGGATTTATAACACGGATTAATATTACAGTTATTCCAATTACTATTCCATAAATATACCTACCTGTATTTGTACCAGATCCAGAAACTGGTTCAGTAGCCATAAATACCAAGCCAAATGCAAAACTTCCAATAACAGCATGCCACCACCACGGTATTGCAAACATTGGGTTTGTATCAGATCCTACAAGATTTAATAAAGTGGACATAGCTATCATACCAACAAATGTTCCAACTACTATTCGCCAAGATGCAACTTTAGTTGCTAGTAATATAATCAAGCCAATTAAGATAGCGATAATGGATGTTTCTCCAACTGATCCAGGTATATTGCCTAGAAAAGCATCCATCCATGTATATGAACTAGTTATACCAGACATTCCATTTTCAGCAGCAACTCCGAGAGCTGTTGCACCACTATATCCATCTGGAATGAAGTTATAGTCAGATATACCTGCTACCCATACCTTGTCACCAGATATTTGTGCTGGATATGCAAAATATAGAAAAGCTCTTCCTGTTAAAGCTGGGTTTAAAAAGTTTTTACCAGTTCCCCCAAAAATTTCTTTACCAATAACTAATCCGAAAGATATACCCATTGCTGCCTGCCATAGGGGTATGTCAGGTGGGCAACTTAGAGCAAAAAGAACTGTTGAAACAAAAGCTCCTTCATTTATTTCATGTTTTCTTACAATCGCAAATAGTGATTCCCATGCTATACCAACAGTAAAAACAACGAAATATATTGGTACAAAATAACATGCACCAAACCACATTTTACTGATAAAACTATTTGAATCATATCCAACAATACTTACAAAATAATGATGCCAATCTCCAGTATTTTGTTGGCCAATTGCATCTAAATATTCAAGTGAATTAGCACCAAGATTATACATACCAAAAAACATAGCAGGAAAAGTAGCCAACCAAACAGTAACCATGACTTTTTGTATATCAACGGCATCTCTTACATGTATGGGATTTTTTGTCTTTTTTCCATATGAAAAAAATAGATTTTCAATAGCATCAAATAATGGAAACCATTTCTTATATTTACCTTCACCAACAAAATTTGGTTTAACATTATTAAGATAATTTCTAAGAATCTTCATGTTTCTAGATAAATATTGTTAAGATTATCCATTAATATAGATGCATAATCGTATTTACTTGGACATACGTATGAGCATAAAGCCAGATCTTCTGGTACTAATTCAAGCATACCTAAATCAATAGCCATTTCAGTATCACCAACAACAAGTGCCTTCAATAATTGAGTGGCTAGTATATCCATAGGGATGACTTCTTCGTATGAGGATATCGGCACTATAGCCCTATCACCGCCTCCAATTGAAGTGTTAAATATGAATTTTTTTGGTTTAAATAATGATGAAATAAATACATTTAATTTTGAATGCAAATTAGTTCCTGGTTTTAACCAATTCATAAAGATTTCATTAACCTTATCTGGAATTACTGATATTTGGTTATCATAAAATCCCAAATAGTTCATTACACCTTCTGCTGTATGACCGTGAAGAACTGATCCAGATATTAATCTAGAATTTTCTATAACCTTGCCGGCAGTAATTTCATCTATATTTGCACCGATCCTTACATTTAATAGAGATGGGTCATGAGCAGATGGTCCGCCAAGGCTAATAATTTTATTTGTTCTTATTTTATTATATTTTTTTAAATGGCCTATAGAAATTATGTCCTGATAATTAATAGTCCAAACTGAATTATTTAAATTTACAGGATGAATTTTTGAAATATGTGTACTACTTAAACCAGCCGGATGTGGACCAGAAAATTGATGATAGTTAATATTTTTATTTGTAATATCAAACTCATTATTTTGATAACAAAGATTAATATCACAATTAAAAAATGACGTTAACACTATTAACCCTTCATCAAAAAGATCTTTATCATTATTAATAATACTAATTGGATCTACTGACAAAGGATTTGTATCACAACAGTTAATAAACAATGCTTTTGGTTCAGAATTAATTGAAGGAGTTCTATTAAATGGTCTTGTTCTAAATGCATTCCAAAGTCCAGAAGAAATTAGTGCAGACTTAATCTCTTCAGATGTTGTACCTACAGAAAAATCTACAAATTCTTCATTAGTAGCTATTTCAATTTCTATTGATAAGAATTTTCTTTTTTCACCCCGATTAATAGACTTTATTTCACCACCAGCTGGTGCTGAATAAAAAACACCTAAATTTTTCTTATCTTCAAAAAGTTTCTGCCCAGCTTTAACTTTATCCCCAACCTTAACAAGCATTGTTGGTTTCATGCCAACAAAGTCGTTTCCCAATAAAGAGACTGAAGTACATTTCGGTTGATCCGATATATTTAGAACAGGAACTCCTGATATAGGTAAATCAAGACCTTTGGATATTTCATTCACAATAACGTGTGCCTTTGTAAAGTTACTTATTAAACCGTTAAAAACAATAGAATTATAAAACTAAAGTAGTTTCGATTCTATGTTTTTAAGAAATTGGCTTTGGTAATCTTGGTAAGTTAATTTTAGCTACTTTTTTGGCTAATCCAATAACCTGTTTAGTATAGCCATACTCGTTATCATACCAACAGTATAAAGTTACCCTATTCCCGCTTGCGATAGTTGCTTTTGAATCTACAATTGATGCAAATGGACTTGAATAGAAATCAGTCGAAACAACCTCTGGCGAGTTAACATAACCAATTATTTCTCTATATTTAGAATGGAATGCTATTGATTGAAGGTAAGAATTAATAATGTCTTCAGAAACTTCTTTATCTAAAGCAAGAGAGAGTATTGCCAAACTAACATTTGGTGTTGGTACCCTTATTGCGTTACCAGTCAACTTACCATCAAGTTCTGGAAGAGCTTTAGATACAGCTTTTACAGCTCCAGTTGTAGTAATTACCATATTTAATGGAGCACCTCTACCTCTTCGATCACCTTTATGAAAATTATCAATTAAATTTTGATCATTAGTATAAGCATGAACTGTTTCAATATGCCCACCCTTAATCACAAATTTATCATTAACTGCTTTAAGAATAGGCACAATAGCATTAGTTGTGCATGAAGCAGCGGATATTATTTCATCATTATCATCTAAAATATGATCATTAATACCATATACAATATTTTTTAACTCTCCTTTTGCAGGTGCAGTCAATATTATTTTAGAAGCGCCTGATTTGATATGCTTAGATAATCCATTTTTATCTCTCCAAACTCCAGTATTGTCTATCACTAAAGGATTTTTTATATTGTAATCAGAGTAGTTAACCTCATCGGGATTATTAGCATAAATTATTTTCACAGGATTACCGTTAATAACTAAAGTTGAGTTTTCATCATCCACTCTTACAGTTCCATCAAAGGAACCGTGGACTGAGTCTCTTAATAATAAACTTGCTCTTTTATATATATCATCTTCACTAGCTTTTCTAATGACAATACCTTTGAGTCTAAAATAATTTCCAGGACCGGTTGTTTGAGTCATCATCCTTGCGACAAGCCTTCCAATTCGACCAAAACCATACAGAACAATGTTTGTTGGTTCAGTTGGTCTATTAGATGGCTTATCAATAACAGAGGCTAATTCTTTATTAATATAGTCAGGTATATTTGAGTCATCACTCTTAATTTCATTAAAAAATGGACACTTAATAGCAATTTCACCAATATCAATTTCACAATCACTTAACTTTAAAGTGCTTATATACTTAATAATTGGGAAGGTTTCCAATTCAGACAACTCATTATTGTCAGTTTGTCTGGCAAATCTATGAGCTTTCATTATCGATACGGGTGATTCATTAACAAGAGATTTTCCATAAATCATTAAATTTATTCCATCTCGGTACAAACTACCAATTAACGGAACCATAGACTCTGCAAGAGCTTCTCTCCATTTCCAGTCACCAAATGCATCTTCTGGAAGAATGCGTTTTTGTCTTTCTGTTGATTGAAAGTTTATGTCCCTATTATTATTCATAAACTAATTATAAATGTTTTATTTAATCACCGAAATTAACTATTTTCCAATTTTATTTAAATGAAAATCTGCATTACCAAACAATGCATCTATAGATACCATTTTTTTTAAATAATGACCGATCATCATCTCTTCACTGACACCCATGCCACCGTGAAGTTGAACTGCTTCTTTTGCTGAGAATTTTCCATATTTGCCAACATATGATTTTAACGCTGAAACATGTTTAAACTTATCCTTTGAGTTGCTTTGAACTTCTAACATTGCTTTTATTAAAAGTGATTTTGAAAGTTCTGACTCAACATACATATCTACCATTCTATGTTGTAGAACTTGAAAACTAGATATTGGTTGTCCAAATTGTTCCCTACCCTTCGTGTATTCCAATGTTTTGAAATAACAAGACTCCATACAGCCAACAGCTTCAGCACTAATACATAAAGTTGCAAGATTAATAGTTTCGTTTATTAGAGTTATTGCCTCATCACCAACAGCAATGAGATTAGTTTCGTCTAATTTTACATTTTCAAATGAAATTTCAGAACACGATTGACCATCAATAGTAGTAAAAGAATTGATAGAAACACCATCTGAATTAGAATCTATTAATACAAGTTGGAATTCTCCTTCTTTTTTGCAACTAACAATTAAATTGCTAGCATTTCCACCATTTAGAACAAGTGTTTTTGTACCATTTAAATTATTATCACTGTTAACAGAAGTATTGGGTGATAAATAATCGTACCCATTATCAGCTTCTGCATAAGCTAGTGAGACATGAAGGCTTCCGTTAGATATATTTTCAATTAGATTTATCTTATTTTTATAAGATGATTTATCTAACAAGGTACCTGAAAGAACTACTGTGGCTAAATAAGGCTCGATAACTAAAGCTTTACCAAATTCTTCAAACAAGATAGATAGCTCTATTGGACCAAATCCTAGTCCGCCAGATTCTTCTGAGAAAGGCATAGAAAGCCAGCCTTGTTCTGCAAAGAGCTGCCAAGCTTTTTTATCAAAATTTTCAGGAGATTTAACCACATCTTCTCTTTTATAAAAATCATATTCAGATTCACAGAATTTCTGAATCTGTTCACGAAGCATGATTTGTTCTTCGTTGTAGTTTAAATTCACTATTAAACTCCTAAAACAAATTTAGAAAGTATATTTTTCTGAATCTCATTACTGCCACCATATATTGAGGTTTTTCTAAGATTAAGGAAACCAGATAAACCTTCAGCAGCATAGTCTGGTCCAGCTGGTTTATCATTATTGCCATAACCATGGGGACCTGGGTACATTAATGCATATTCCCCTGAAGCCTCAACAAATAACTCAGATAGAGCTTGTTGCATTTCAGTTCCCTTTATTTTTAAGATTGATGACTCTGCTCCTGGATGACCGCCGTTTTCAAGTGCTGATAAAAGTCTGAGTTCAGTTATTTCAATTGCTGATAAAGCAACTTCAAGTTCGTTTACTTTCTTTTGAAGATCATTATTATCAAGTTTAGAAATAATATCTTTAAGCCTATTGAGTTGTCTCATAGATGCTCCAACACCAGCAATACCAAATCTTTCATGAGCCAATAAAAATTTTGCATATGTCCAGCCCTTACCTTCTTCACCTACAAGATTTTCAGCTGGAACTTTTACGTCAGTAAAAAATACAGAATTAACCTCATGCTCACCATCAATTGTGATAATTGGTTTGACCTCAATACCAGGTGTATTCATATCAATTAAAAGGAAGGATATACCCTCTTGTTTTATACCACTATTATCAGTTCTAACAAGGCAGAAGATCCAATCTGCATTTTGAGCAAGAGTTGTCCATGTTTTTGACCCATTTACAATGTAATGATCTCCATTTAAAACAGCTTTAGTTTTTAAAGAAGCTAAGTCTGAACCAGAACCAGGCTCTGAATAACCTTGGCACCACCAAGTGTCAAAATTTAATATATCTGGTAAAAATCTCTCTTTTTGTTCGTCATTACCAAAAGTCCAAATAACAGGCGCAACCATACTGACTCCAAAAGCTAGTAATGGTGGGCATCCTGCCAAACCAAATTCTTTGTTAAATATATAAAGTTGAGTTGATGACCAGCCAGTTCCACCATACTCAACAGGCCAGTTGTAACCCATCCAGCCTTTTTTAGAAATGGCTTTATGATAGTCGATCATATCTTGCTTTGTTATAGCAGTACCATTATCTGTTTTATCTTTTACATGCTTTGGATAATCATTAGATAGCCAGTCTCTAACCTCATCTCTAAAAGCAATATCCTCTTTACTAAAGTTTATGTCCATAATTCCTTTAAAAATATATTTTGATTGATAGAATAAGGCCTCATTATACACAACTAGATGCTCAAAAATAAATATAATAATTATCAGAATTTTTCTTACTCACTATCAAAAGAGTTTCATGATTCAAAAAAATCTATCTGTATCTTAGTAAAGGATAATAAGGAAGCAATATATTTACAAAATGAGCTAAGTTTATTAGTTGATAGAGATAAAATTAAGCTATTTCCTGAAAATGAAATCTTACCTTACGATCATTTTTCAGTACCAAGTAATATAAATAAAGAACGATTTCGGATTATAAACAGCAATTCTAAAGGTAAACACATATTAATAACTTCAATTAAAAATTTATTTGATAGATATCCAACTATAGATAATTTTAAATCAATGAATAGATATGAAATTGGATCAAGAATCTCATTAAACAGTCTTACCAAGATACTTCAAACATTAAATTATATAAAAAAAAATAATGTAGAAAACATTAATGAATATTCGGTTAGAGGTGGAATTATAGATATATATACACCTATATACAAAAATCCATTAAGAATAGAAATATTTGATGACTATGTAGAATCGATAAGATTTTTTAATAAAGATAATCAGTTATCCATAAAAGAAATTAATAATTTTTCTTTGACCAGGGGTGACATAATTTCACTTGATGAATCTACTATAAATATTTTTATAGATAATTGGCGAGAATATTTTAATGATAATGATGAGCGTTATTGCACATTATTTCAAAATATCAAGAATCAGAAAATAGCCGAAGGGATGGAGGTATATTTTCCATTTTTTTTTAAGAATACGTCTTCATTTTTTGAAATATTTAGTAATTACGAATATACAAAATTCGAAGATTTAAATTCAGAGATTAATCGTTATAAGAATTTTATTCACGAAAGATTCAATGATGACCTGAATGATATGAACCGACCATTGATTAAACCAAATCACTTATTTACAGATGTAGATGAAATAACTAATAAATTAGAAGATACAAGATTCATAAGAAAGGATGTATTTAAGTCTCAATATGATGATGTAGAAACCTTGATAGATAACTTACAAGGTGTTCTTATTAGATGGGCCTAAATATGTTGTCATGACTTCTAATGCAGATGATTTGGAGGATTTAAAAAATCAAACCTCTACTAAATTAGATGTTATTAATGATCTAAATGTAGCAAAAAATTATATAAATATAATGTTAAATCCTATTGTCAGGCCTATGTATATCGAAAGTATAGATACTTATGTTATTCATAATGAGAATCTTAATAATTTAATTGTGTCAAAAAATAATCAGGACAATGAAACTAGATATTTTGAACTTGATAAAAGCTTTAATAATAATGAGTATGTAATACATGAGGATTATGGACTCGGTATATATTCAGGATTGGAAATAGTAGAAGCAGATAATAAATTAAATGAATATATAAAAGTTATTTATGCTAATAATGAAATACTTTATGTTCCTCTCAATAATATAAATAAAATATCTACTTATCATAAAAAAGAGATATCAATGAGTTTAGAACTTGATTCTCTTTCATCAAAAAAATGGTCATCAAAAAAAGAAAAAGCCTCAAAAAGAGCTGCTGATCATGCAGCTGAAATACTTGATATTGAATCACGAAGATTAAATTCAATAGCAAATAGTCTAAAAATTGATGATAAGGTGTTGAAAGATTTTGAAAATGATTTTCCTTATGTAGAAACACCAGATCAATCCAAGTCATTTAATGAGATAAGAAAAGATCTTTCTCTGGTTAAACCGATGAATAGAGTTTTGTGTGGGGACGTGGGTTTTGGTAAAACTGAGGTTGCTATGAAATCTGCATTTGTTGCAGTAAATTCAAATAAACAAATAATAGTGATAACGCCAAGTACTATTTTAAGTGATCAACATTACAATTCTTTTTTAGAAAGATTTAGAAACTTTGGTGTGACAATTGCTAAGATAAATAGATTTGTATCTAAAGATAAAAAAGATCAAATTATTAATGACTTTCATCTAAATAAAGTAGATATATTGATAGCAACACATATTGTTTTTAACAATGATATTAACTTTAATAATACAGGGTTATTAATAATAGATGAAGAACATAAATTTGGAATAAAACAAAAAAATTTCATAAAAAACAAACAAGAGAATATACATATTCTTTATTTATCAGCCACTCCAATTCCAAAAACTATGAATATGGTTTTCTCAGGTTTAAAAGATTTTTCATTTTTACAAACATCACCTTCGAATAGGATTAATATTAAGTCTTTTTTAAAAATAAATACTAATCAGGTGTTTAAAGAAGCATTAATAAGAGAAAAATCAAGAGGTGGTCAATGTTTTATAGTTCAAAATGATATAGATAAGATTCAACAAACTAAAAAAGAAATTAATCATATGTTACCTAATTATAAGTTAGGTGTAGCTCATGGAAGATTAAATAAAAAAGATATTAAGACAGTCATGAGCGATTTTAAGAGTGGTTTGTTAGATGGTTTGATATGCACAACCATTGTTGAGATGGGACTAGATATACCTAATGCAAACACGATGATAATTATAAATTCACAGAATTTTGGTTTATCTCAACTCCATCAATTGAGAGGTCGGGTTGGAAGATCAAATAGACAAGCCTATTGTTATTTTCTTATTCCTGATATGGAAATTCCAAAAATCTCAAGAGCAAGACTTGATTCAATCATACGCTATTCAAGCCTTGGTGAAGGCTTTATGATTGCTCAACAAGATCTTGAGATTAGGGGTGGTGGAGAAATGTTAGGAGAAAAACAAAGTGGCCATATAAACAATGTAGGCATGTCATTATATCTATCTATGTTAAAAAGCGCTCTTCAGGAACCCTCATTGAATTATTTAGAATTAGATAATATGCCTGAAGTTAATTTTAACGATTCAGCATACATTAATTCATCGTACCTACCCTCACCTATAGAGAGATTAAAGATTTATAGAAAGATTAATGATTGTGTATCCATTGACGATTTAAATAAAATCAGTAAAGACTTGATTGATAGATGCGGTGTTATGCCAGTTGAGGTAACAAATTTGATTCATAACAAAAGAATTAGTTTAAGAATTTATCAAACTGGAATTAAATCCATTAAATCAAATCCTACAAATACTAACTTCAAACTTACAGACAAATTAAAAGATAGTATTTTAAGCAAGTTATTAAAACTTATATCAAATAATAAAATCTATTCTATTAATAAAGAGAATAAATTCATATATAAAAATAATGAAATAGATTCAGAAGTTAGAAGGAAAAATGTTAATCTGTTGCTAGATGAAATCCTATAAATATTTAACTTACATAATATTTCTCAGTTCAATTCAAATTGTTGCTGAGTATAAAATTAATGAATATAAGATCGAAATGCTTATATATGAATACAAGGAAACCAGTACTACAGAAGAGTTTAAAACATTATATGAGCCTCCCTTGAATAATCATATTAGATTTTATGAGGATGAAATGAATGATAGAAGTAGTAATTTCTCTAATATTTCAAATTATATAGATGCGATCATAGATAATAATTTAAAAGAAGCTGAAAACTTATATCCAACAATATGGTTTAGGGACAGTCATGACATTGTTAAATTAAAAGATTTAAGGGATAACCTCAAAAAAGATAAAGATATAAACTTCTTAAAATCTAAATCATGGATACAAACAATTCCCGATTTAAAATCAGATGAAAGCTTGATGTACATGGATGATGAAATAGGTTTTGTGACAAAGTTTTATAAAAAGAGATTTATGCATTTAGAAATGGATGCTTTCTTAAATAAGAATAATAATGATATAAATAAATATATAAGCATTAATCAGCGAATATTTAATGATGGTGTTTATTTATTTGACCATCCATATTTTGGTGTTGTTATATCAATTAATGAGATCTAACTATTTGTAATAAGCGTTGTCATCAATCGAGTGATCCGTGAGGTCCTTTACAGATTGAACTTCTGGTATTTGTTCAACAAGAGTTTTTTCAATTCCATCTTTTAGGGTTACATCAACCATTCCACAACCTTGACAACCACCACCAAACTGAAGAACAGCTTCATTATTGTTAAATTCTACCAGACTAACCTCACCACCATGTGATTCAAGCATAGGATTAATTTCATTATAAATAACATAATTAATTCTGTCTTCAACAGGACTGTTTGATGAGATATTTGGTAGCCTAGCATTTGGTGCTTTTATTGTAAGTTGTCCACCAAATGTATCATTATCAAAGTTCACTTCACATTCTTTTAAAAAAGGTATGCTTCTTTTTTCAATATTAACATTTATAAGATCGAGATTAATGATCATGTCATCCGGCATAGCCTCTTCTGGTTTACAATATGCTAAACAAGTTTCAGCTTTTGGTGTACCAGGGTCAGAAATAAATATTCTGATAGATAAATCAGTCTCATTCTTATCTTGAATAAGTTTTGCCAGATATTCCTCTGCTGATTTTGTTATTTTAATAATTTCGCTCATATTAATATGTGGATAAATAGAATTATAAGTTCTTTTTTTGGAATAAGAAAAAAAAGTGATCTAAATGATGACCTTGAAGGCCTTTCATTAAAGAAGCTCGTTATTCTTTTTATAACCTTAAATATCCTATTTATAGGTTTTGTTATACTAATAACTAAAGTATTTATTTAATTATGGATAAGTTTAAAAAATTTAAATTAGATATATCCCAGTTTTATTTAGATAAAATAAATATTAATTTAAGTCCATCTTCATCGCATAGAAGCAGATGTGAATTTAGCTATTTAAATGGTTTCTATGTCATGCATGATGATAAATCGAAAATATTTATAGAAACTTTTGAAAAAGCATCATCCTCTATTCAGAAAATAATGCCTATATTAGTTAACGAAATTAATAATTCGGAGTTACTGAGTGATAAGTTATTTCAGGTTAATTTTAGATCTAATGCCAGTAAAGAAGTTTTGATTACAATGATCTATCACAAAAAATTATCAAACGAATTAAAAGATTTAATTGATAAATTAAACACAAAAATGTTTAAGCCAAAGGCGCGCATTATATTGAGGGCTAAAAAAGAAATCTACCCTAATCAAGATATATTTTTTAAAGATACGATTGAATTAAAGAATAGAGAGGAAAAATTAATAATTTATCAAACCGACAACTGCTTTTATCAACCTAATAGCTTTTTATTACCAAAGATGATTGAAAAAGTTCTTTCATATACTGATTTGAATAATAATGAAGATTTAATAGAGCTTTATTGTGGGGTTGGCACCTTCAGCCTTCCTCTTTCTGATCGTTTTAATAAAGTTTTTGCGACTGAAAACAATAGATCGTCGATTAAATGTTTAAAAAAGGGAGTGACTGAAAACAATATTAATAATCTAGAATTAGCAAGATTATCCTCGTCCGAGGTTGTTGAGCTGTTCAATGGTAGAAATTTTAATAGGATGAAAAATAATGATATAGATAGTTATAATTTTTCACATGTTTTAGTTGATCCACCAAGGTCAGGACTAACAGATGATGTTATTAAGTTAATTAAAAATTTTGATAATATAATTTATATTTCTTGTAATACAGAAACATATACAAGAGATATACGAAAACTAAATAATCACAGTATTAAAAATATTGAGTTATTTGATCAATTCCCTAATACCAATCATCTAGAAATTGTTTCACTTTTATCAATCAATTGATTTGACTTCTATATAATCGATAACCAACCTACCCTTATCTGGGTCTACCAAGTTAGTACATTCTCTATTATTGCAGTATTTAGTTGGATCTAGTTGGTTTGAATCAAAATTACCACCAGAAGCTACATTCAGTATTAAATAGAATTGGTTATTGAATGAATAGTTTGCATTATTAAAGGGGGCTGAATCTTTGCCCTCAGAAAAGAAAGGTTCATTATTTGTGTCTAGGTACATCTCAATATTATTTTCAGTCCACTTAAAAGTTACCGAATGAAATTTATCTTGGAAATTAACATTCATAGGAACGGATATTTCATGACTTATATATTGATGTGAATTATTGCTATTCGCAAAATGAATAGCTGAGCCAATTGCTTGAGGAATTCTACCTCTAGCTTCCATTAAATCAATTTCACCATCTTGAGGCCAAGTTTTGGTTCCTTCTATAAATCCTTGAGGTAACATCCAGACAGCAGGCCAATGACCAGTTCCATCGGGCACCTTAAAGCATACTGTTATCTCATTACCTGGGCTTACAATTTTGTTGGTTGAAGTAACAATCCTAGCAGAAGTATAGTTCCATGTAGTTTGACAATCTTTATCACTACAATAAGGGTCAGGAAAAGGATCAGAATTATTATATATAGGTTGAATTTTTAGGAATCCATTTTCAATAAATACATTTTCTGTAGTATTAGTCATTGGATTATAATTCTTAGCATAACCATTACCAGGTCCTGTGTAATATTGCTGCTCATTGTTACCCCATCCTGCAATCCAAGATCCATTTACAAAAAAGCCATTTCCTAGTTGGTAGCTATATGTGTTTGGATCCAATATGTTGTTATCAAATTGATCTATCCAATAGCTTGATGCATTATTATTAGGTATTCTGCAGTAAGATTCTTTATCTATCTCATAGATATCATCATTGGTCTCTAGTACATCCACTGATACGGTTGAATTTACATTGTTATTACTATCACCACAGTTCAATGTAAATGTGTGACTCCTAATCTCTGTCAAAGTAATTGTTTCTGAGCCGCTTGTACTTTTATTACCACTCCAATCACCGCTTGCTGTGCATGATGTTGCATTGTTTGATTGCCATGACAAAGAA
Organism: Gammaproteobacteria bacterium; assembly: GCA_045563715.1. Classification (GTDB taxonomy): domain Bacteria; phylum Pseudomonadota; class Gammaproteobacteria; order Magnimaribacterales; family D2472; genus SAR86A. Next base: position 220,046 of record JBJLIP010000004.1, read on the forward strand.
ATTGATTCATTTAAATAGATTGATGTAGCTGATGTATTAAAAGAAGTAATGGTAGGGAATAGTTGAATATCATTTATAGATGAAGCCCCTGAACCTCCACCACAAGATATAAGGGTAAAGATAAAACAATATCTTAGAAATTTCATGTAATTAATAAAATATTATTTTACTTTAAAATCGTCCGACAATAATTTCATTTCTTTTCTTAAAACAAACATAGCGATAAGATTTGGTATAGATACCAGAGCTACAACAACGTATGCTATATTCCATACAACAGTTGTATCGATAACAGCTGCAAGAATAAAACATAGAACATAGAAATTTCTATACCAAACTACACCCTTTTCACCAAAGATATATGCTGTGGATCTATCTCCATAATAACACCATGTAATTGCAGTTGAGAAAGCAAACAAAAGTAATGCTATTGCAACTAATTTGCCCCCATATTCTCCCATTATTCCATTAGAAAAAGCCTTCGCTGTTAATTCTGCAGAACTTACCAATGATTTTCCTTCAAAAGTAACTTCATCTGTTTTAAAACCTTTAATACTTTCATTCAAATTATTGTTAATATTGATTAGGTCTTCATCAGAAATTTCAGTATTGTTTATTTGCTGGTAATAATCAGCATATATTTGGTTTAATGAATTAATGTCTTGAAGTGGAAAAGATTTTTCAACCTTTCCTTTGTTCATAACAAGCATGCCATTAAACAAGACACCATCTGAGCCTTTAACAATAATATCTTCAGCAATAGACCTTAGGTGAATAACAGTGATACTGTTGTTTTTAATATATCCATCTTGGATTTCTATAGTGCCATCCAGCTCTTTCACATTAGAATCAATTTTTTGAACATAATTTGTTAATTCATTTATATGTTCTGGGTATAAATAAGTACCAGCATCATTTTTATCATCACTATATATACCATCGAGAACAACCATATCGGTTTTTGAAAATTGCGTATCGAATTTTTGCGTCCATACACCACTTGATAAAATAACTAGCGCAGTAACACTACAGACAACTATAGTATCTATAAATGGTTCTAGTATTGAAACCACACCTTGATCAATGGATTTATTTTTTGAAGATGCATGTGCAATTGGAGATGAGCCCTGACCTGCTTCATTTGAATATAGACCTCTTGCAACACCATACTTTAAACTCATTGCAAAGCTGGCACCAAGAAATCCTCCAACAGCTGCAGATCCTGTAAATACTTGTGCGAATATTGCTTGAAAAGATGGAATAACATTTTGATAATTTTCAATTAAAATAATCAAGGCGCCACCAAAATAAATTAAGCCCATTATTGGAATAATCTTACTAGCTACAGATGCAATTCTTTTGATTCCACCAATTATTATTATCCAAAGTAAGCCCCCTAGAAAGAGTCCTGTAAATAACTTAGGCACTGAAAATTCAGTATTCATCACAAGTGCAATATTATTAATTTGAGGCATATTACCTGATCCTATCGCTGTAATCATCATCAGAAAAGCAAATAAAATAGCTACCCATTTCATATTTAGGCCTTGTTCTATGTAGTACATTGGGCCGCCAGATATGGATCCATCAGAAAGTTTAGTTCTATATTTATGTCCTAAGGTAACTTCAACAAATTTAGTTGTCATACCAAAAATTGCAGTGATCCACATCCAAAATATAGCAGCGGGTCCGCCTGTCCATATTGCTAAAGCTACGCCGCCAATATTTCCAGTTCCAACCGCTCCTGACATAGCGGTTGTAAGTGCTTGAAATCCTGTTGTTTCACCTTCTGAATCAGATGTTTTAGTTTTACCAGAAACTATTTTTAATGCACTTTTAAAGTATCTAAACTGAGGTAAGCCCAAATAGATGGTAAAAAATATACCAGTACCAATTAATAGTGCTGGGAACCACCAAGAGCCACTTAAATTTGCATCTAAAAAGACTAAAAAATCATTAAATTTTTCCATAGTATTATTTTGAATATTTTTCGACTAAATCAGTATAACCTCCAATTAACTGATCATCTATAAATATTTGTGGTACCGTTCTTGCTCGAGGATTCCTTTCCATCATTTCACTGAAAATTTTTGGATCATCTGTACTATAAACTTCATATTTAATTTTTTTTGAATCAAAAAAATTCATTGCCATCACGCAATACGTACAATTAGATTTAGAATATATTTCAACTTTTTTACTCATAAATTAATTATAATGAAAATATGTCATTATTTAACCTTAAAAATAAATCAATTTTAATAACTGGATCATCTAGAGGAATAGGAAAATCTATTGCTCACCATTGTGCACTTCATGGAGCAAATGTAATTATTTCAAGTCGTAAATTGAATGCATGCGAAACGGCTGCAAATGAAATAAATAATATTATTGGTAAAGAAGTTGCTTTCGCCATTGCAGCGAATATCAGCGATGATAAACAACTTGAATTGCTTGTTAAAAATACAAGAGATAAATTAGGAAAAATAGATGTCTTAATTTGTAATGCTGCTACTAATCCATTTATGGGATCTATGCTCGACATGCCGATGGATAAATTTGATAAGGTTATGAATAATAATATTAAATCTAATCAAATCCTTTGCAATCTAGTACTACCAGAAATGATTGATCGCGAGGATGGTTCAATAATAATAATTTCTAGTATTGCTGCTATTAAAGGTAGTCCAATATTGGGTGCTTATAATATAAGCAAAGCTGCTGATGTAATGATTGTTAAAAATATCGCTACAGAATTTGGCCATAAAAATATTAGAGCAAATTCAATAGCACCAGGCCTTATTAAGACAGATTTTGCTAAAGCTCTATGGGAGAACCCAGATATACTAAAAACTGTTTTGGGAACAACACCTATGAAACGAATCGGCGAACCTGATGAAATAGCCGGTGTGGCTGTTATGCTTGCATCAGATGCTGGAAACTATATAAACGGTCAAACAATAGTTGTTGACGGTGGTACGACTATATCTTGATTGAATTTCTTACTTCACTCAAGAAATAATTTAAGACATGAGTTTCATTTATTTGTGGAACTCTAAAATAATCATATCTGAGATTATTAAGTTCATTAATTAAATTTGATATTTTAAGGTTATTAAAATTACAGTTATTAAAATTTTTATAAACACCTGAAAGATTTTCAGACAAAACTTTCGATTTTAAGATTATCTTTAAGAATTCTATTAAATAATTTAGTTTCATAATCAAATTGATATCTAAACTTATAATTAACTTAAGTGTTGAATTAATATCAGATTTATTTGATAAAAAATTGGAAATAATATTAATAAATTCTTTAAAATCTAAATGACGGTTATTTTCAAGATCGTTCAATATTTTTAGAGGTGATGAAAAACTTGGAAAGTCTGTAGCATTTACATCTGTTATACCTTTGGAAATCAACCAATCATTCAAATCAGTTAAGTTTAGTGCTGGAATATTAATTACCTGACATCTGCTATAAATAGTATTTAATAAAGATTTAGGCCTGTCAGTAATCATAATAATATACGTATTTTGTGCGGGCTCCTCTAGAGATTTTAAAAGAGCATTTTGACTTTCATCATTCATTGTTTGTGCATTAGCAATTACAGCTACTTTATTTTTTGCTACAGATGGAGTCATTGAAAGAAAGTCATTCACGTTTCTTTGCCCTTTTTCTTCATCCCATTTATTTTTTCTAAATGTTATGTGATGAATTAGAATCTTGTCATTATTGAGGTAAAAGTAATCGGGATGATTGTTAGATTCTATTAAGTTCATATCCTCTTGATTAGAATTCTTATTGATTAATAATTTTGATGCTATTTCTTTGGCTAAGATTTGTTTTCCTAAGCCAACTGATCCTGAAATTATTATCCCATGAGGTAAGTTTTCGATATCTATTTTTAAAAAAATATCGTTCAACCACTTTAGATCAGATAATGTCATTTTATATAGTTAGTTTTTTTATAATAGATTCATGTATTTCAGTAATACTTAAACTTCCATCAATAACAAGAAATCTGTTTTCATTTTTTTTAGCTATTTCTAAATAACCATTTCTAACATTATTAAAAAAATTTAAACTAGATGATTCTATTCTGTCTTTAATATCATTAACTTTTCTTGCGAACCCCTCTTCAACAGATATATCTATAAGAATACTTAGTTTTGGTATGGGACAATCTGTAAATTTAATCAAATCTTCAATGAGTGTAATTGGTAAGTTTCTTCCATAACCTTGGTATGCTATTGAAGCATCAAAAAATCTATCAAGAAGAAGATAGTCACATGAAGACGTTTGAATCTTTTTACTTATAAGCTCAGATCGTGCCGCAAACATTAATAATAATTCTGTTTTGTTTGATATATCGCTGTCTTTATTGAGCAATATATTTCTAATACTTTCACCAGTTGATGTTGATCCAGGCTCTCTTAAAACCTCAACAGTAAAATTATTTTTTATGAGAAATTCTTTTAATAAGTTTATTTGTGTTGATTTTCCAACACCTTCAATACCCTCAAAAGAGATAATATTCATCTATCCAATCCTAGTTCTTTTATTTTATTTAAATGCTCTTCATATGTTTTAGAAAAATAATGAGAATTTGGTGAGTTAGCAACAAAATAAAGATAATCTCCTGGCGATGCATTAAATGCAGCAAGAATTGATCCTTTCGATGATATAGCGATAGGCGTTGGTGGTAGTCCTTTGATCATATAAGTATTATATTTATTATCCTTGTTAAGAATATCAGATTTTTTAATGTCACCATCAAAATTGGGCAATAAACCATAAATAATAGTTGGGTCTGCTTGAAGTTTCATATTAATTGATAATCTTTTTAAAAAAACACTAGCTATTGAATTCTTTTCTAATTCATTTCCAGCTTCCTTTTCAATTATTGAAGCTAATATTAAAAGTTCATTCTTATTCAATGTGATAGATTTGTTTAGTTCTAATGATTCAACAAAATCTGACATTCGTTTATGACTTTTTTTTAAAATGTTTGATGAATCCATACCTTTTTTATAAAAATAAGTATCTGGATATAAGGTGCCTTCGTAAAAGGGAAAAGAGGTTTCAATACATGTTAGATATGAACAATCATTATTTAAATATGAATTATTGATTTGTTGCTCTAATTCATAGATATTTGTTCCTTCAAGGATTATAAATTTATGTGTGACAGTAATGCCATTGGCCATTTCATCAACGATATCTTTTATTTTTTTGTTTTGAATGCCATATTCACCAGCTTTAAAATCATCGATATTATTAAACATTAAATATAATTTAATAAAAATTCTATTTATTAAGTTATCAGATGAAATCTTATTAATCGATGCATTAATTGAATCTCCAGGATATATGTCTATGACATCGGTCTTTAATCTTGGGGAATCATTTAGAAAGGCAACATAGGGACCATAAAATGAAAAACCACAGAATATTAATAATAGTAATATCTTAAATAAACGCATTCTAATAGTTTATATAACTATTATTAGTTTATATGATTAAATTAAAAATTATTTAACTTAAAACTATGAATTTGAGTTTATATAATCTACTGCTTCATTAACTGTAGATATTTTTTCAGCGTCTTCATCTGCTATTTCTAGATCAAACTCTTCTTCTAGCGCCATAACAAGCTCAACTGTATCTAGAGAATCAGCGCCGAGATCATCAACAAACGATGAATCACTTTCAATCTCATCTGTAGATTTACCTAGTTGGTCACTAACAATTTTTTTAACTCTTTCTTCAACACTCATAATAACTCCATTACCCTATATTGAAATTTGACACATTTTACATGTAATAGTTCAAAGATGCACACAAAAATTAATACATTAAAAGTCCGCCATCTACGGAGATAGTTTGACCAGTTATATAAGATGCATCTTCTGATGCTAGAAACATAACAAGCTCTGAAACATCAGATACATCGCCAATGCGTCCTAAAGGAATATTTTTTATAATTTTTGATTTGGCATCATCTTCCATGAAGGCTGTCATGTCTGTTTCTATATATCCTGGGGCAACAGAATTTACAGTGATGTTTCTTGAACCAACCTCTTTAGCAAGAGACTTAGTAAAACCACTTAAAGCGGCCTTGGATGAAGCATAATTAACTTGGCCTGGATTACCCATGAGTCCTGAAATAGATGAAATATTTATAATTCTTCCAGATTTATTTTTTATCATATTTTTAATAAATATTTTTGATAAATTAAATGTTCCGGTAAGATTGGTTTCAATAACGCGATCCCAATCATCATCCTTCATTCTTATAAAAAGTTGGTCAGAAGTTATACCAGCATTATTAATTAATATATTTGGTAATAAATCAATCTGTTTTAATTTTTCAAAACAATCTTGAACATCTTTTCTATTGGTTATGTCTAATTTAATGGGTGTTAAGTTCTTTAAATTTTCATTAAAAATAAAATCATTTCTAGAAGTTCCAACAACATTGAATCCCTTTTTTGCAAAACTTACCGCTATATCTCTACCTATACCTCTTGATGCGCCTGATACAAAAATATTTTCTTTATTCATAAAACCTTCTCTATTTCATCAAAAAAATTTTCAGATGAGGTGGAATATATATTATCAATATCGTTTGCTTTTGCCAGACCTGATAAGACATTTTTTGGTCCACATTCAATAAAAATGCCATCGAGATCTTTAATAATTTTCATTGCATTTACCCACTGAACTGGATTAGTTAGTTGTTTAATTAATTTTTCTTTTATATCAAAGGCCTCTTTTGTATATTCTGCATCATAATTATTTATGAAACCGAATTTTGGTTTACTAACATTAGCCTTATCTATTACAGTTTGAAAATTTGATGCAGCTTCACTCATTAATTCACAATGTGATGCAACACTTACATTTAATTTAATACATTTCCTTGCGCCCAATTCCTTTAAATATTTAACGCTAAGTTCAACTGCATCTCTTTCACCTGAAATAACAACTTGTTTTTTTGAATTGATATTTGCTGGTGATGAAATTTTACCTAATTTATAAGAAGCTTTTAAACAACATTCTTTTATTAAATCTATATCTGTATTTAATATTGCATACATTAATCCAGCCGGCGATTTTTCCATTAAGGATCCTCTTATGTTAACTATATTAAGTGCATCTTTTAAACTTATTGATTCAGCGGCTACTAGAGCCGAATATTCACCAAGAGAGTGACCACAAACAAGGTTAGGCTCTATGTTTAGTCTTTCTGTGATAACTTTGTACTCTAAAAATGATGTTAATAATAATGCAGGTTGTGTAAATGAAGTTTTGTTGAGCCTCTCTTCAGGGCCATCTTTTATTAGATTGATAAGATTAAAATCAAAGTACTCTGATAATTCGTCACTGGTTTGTTTTATTAATTTAGGCGGAAAATGATCGAGCATCCCAAGGTATTGAGAGCCTTGACCAGGAAAAGCGATTGTTATATGCCTAGGCATAATTAAGATGTTACTTCTTCAGACTCTTCTTTAATAGGTTTACGTAAATCTTTTATTAATCTTCCTTTATAGAAGCCATCTTTAGTCATCTGGTGACGAAGATGTTTTTCGCCTGAAACAGGATCAATTGATAGTGTTATTGCTTTTAAAGAATCATGAGAACGGCGCTGCCCTTTTCTAGATCTTGTAACTTTACTCTTTTGTACTGCCATATTAAGCCCTTAAAAAACGCTATCCTAACAAAAATTAGCTAATAATAATAGGTATTTTTATTTTAGTTCTTCAATTAATTGATTAAAAAATAATGGTGATTTTGCTGAAACATCTATCAATTTTGAGTTCATATCTTTAAAAATTATCGATTTAGAATGAAGTGCGATATTTCTATAAGAATTTAATTTAAATATCCTATTAAAGTCCCTATCACCATATTTCTCATCAAACAGTATGGGGTGGTCAATTGAAGAGGTATGAATTCTTATTTGGTGTGTTCTACCTGTAAAAATTTCAATTTCAGCTAATGTACATTTTTTAAGGTACCTAATTATTTTTATTTTTGATGTTGATGATTTTAACTTTTTAGGATCATCTTTATAAATGGGTTTATTTATAGAAACATCCTTCTTTAGATGACCTTTTAGTATGGCTGTATAAGTTTTGGTAATTTGATGATTTTTTAAAGCATCATTAAAATGTTTGACTGTTTTCTTATTTTTTGCAAATACAAGACAACCTGTAGTGTTCTTATCTAATCTATGACATAAATCAATATGTTCACCAAATTTTTTTCTTACAAGATCAATAAGACCAATAGTATTCTTTGTGCCCCCATGAACACTAATGCTATGACGTTTATTTACAATTAGGTAGTTAGCGTCATCGTATAGTATGTCAGATAGATGAAGTTCTAGATCCTTTTTATTAATGAATTTGGTTTCTGATTTATCAGAAATAAGATTTGGTGGAATTCGAATTAAATCTTCAAATAATAATTTATAGTGTGGTTTAACTCTTGATGAGTTAACCCTTACCTCACCCTTTCGGATTATCTTATATATTTTAGTTTTTGGTATATCTTTATATATAGATAATAAAAAATTATCTAATCGCCTACCTTCGTTATCTCTATTAATTTTTAATTTTTTGACAGACATAAGACAAATCTATAGGATATACACCTAAATAACTAGTAATGACTGGTTATATTACAAGAAAGATAAATACAACAGTTAAATATTTCAACCCTTAATTGGGTTAATCAAGTTAGCAAAAGTACGTAAGACTAACTGATAGAAGCTTCGAAAAGCATACTGCTGAATTATCTTCCTAATTTATAGGGAGAAATTGATGAAAAGAATACTTATAAATTCGTCATATGGTGACGAACTTCGTGTGGCTCTCGTTGATGGAGCTAAATTATATGATTTTGATACTGAATCGCCTGAAAAGATACTTTTAAAAGGGAGTATATTTAAAGCAACAGTTTCAAGAATTGAATCTAGCTTAGATGCTGCATTTGTTAATTTCGGTTCGGAAAGACATGGTTTTTTACCATTAAAAGATCTATCAAGTGAATATTATAAAAAAGATAAAAAAGGTAAATTTATTTGCACACTTGAAGAAGGCCAAGAAATAGTTGTACAAGTTACAAAAGAAGAAAGAGGCTCTAAAGGAGCAGCCTTAACCACTCAAATTGGTTTAGCTGGTAGATTTTTAGTACTAATACCTAATTCCTCTAGATCTGGTGGAATATCAAGAAGGATTAGTGGTGATGAACGAGATCATATTAAAAGCACATTAGAAAAATTAAATATCCCTGATAACATGAGTGCAATTGTTAGAACAAATGGTCTTGGTCGCTCAGTTGAAGAGCTTAGTTTAGATATGGCTTATTTACTTGCATTATGGGATGAAATAAACAATACATCACCAAATGCAAAAGCACCATCCTTAATATTTAGAGATGACAAATTAATAGTAAGAGTTGTTAGAGATTATTTTAAAGACGATATAGAAGAAATTCTTATTGATGATAAAGAAATATATCAAGAAGCTAAAGAATTTATTGAAGCAGTCATTCCTGACCATGCATCTAAAGTACAGTTTTATGACGAAGAGATACCTTTGTTTAATAGGTATCAAATTGAATCACAAATTGAATTAGCATTTCAACGTGAAATATCTTTAAATTCTGGCGGATCGATAGTCATAGATCCAACTGAAGCAATGACAGCAATAGATGTAAATTCAGCCAGATCTACAAAAGGCAAAGATATAGAGGAAACAGCATATAAAACTAATTTAGAAGCTGCAAAAGAAATTGCTAGACAACTTAGATTAAGAGATGTCGGTGGACTAGTTGTTATTGATTTCATTGATATGACAAATGAGGATAATCAAAATAAAGTTGAATCAGCATTTAGAAAAGCCATATATTCTGATAGAGCAAGAGTTCAAATATCAAATATATCTAGGTTTGGACTTTTAGAAGTGTCAAGACAAAGACTTCGCCCTTCTTTGAATGAATCATATGATATTGAACATGTTTTGGTAAGGGGGGCTAGATCTCTTGGTCAATCAATCCTAAGAATTATAGGTGAAGATGCTGCGAAAGATAACACTGGGGAAATTCAAGTATACGTTCCTGCAGATGTTGCGAGCTACCTTTTGAATGAAAAAAGATATGACATTATCAATATTGAAAAAACAAATAATATAAAAATATTAGTAATTGCCGACCCATATAAAGCTAGACCATACTATAAAGTTATAAGAGTAAAAAGTTCTGATAGATCAAATACGGATTCATATAATTTAACACCTAAGAGTCCTGAGCCTGATACTGATTGGAGAGATAGCAAAAACCAATCTAAATCTATGAAACCTCTTGTAAGTGGTGTCAAACCACCAAAAATGCCTAAAAGGAAACAAGATGGATTAATAAAATGGTTAAAGTCATTTGCCGGAATTAGTGATGACACTGTAACAAAACCAAAAAAACCACATAGAAAGCATCCTAAAAAAACTATTAAATCTTCAACTAGACCAACTGGTGGTAATAAAAATTATAAAGGTAAAAAGAATATAAATAAGGCTAATAATGTAAAACCTAAACAACATAATAAACCAACTAACAACAGATCAAACGAAAAGACAGTTAATAAAAAGTCGATTGATAAAAAACCTGTAAACAAAAAACCAATAAATAAAAAACCTGTTAGTGAGAAGCCTATAAAATCAAAACGAGTTAATGTTGATAAATCTGTAAAAAATGACAAACCCTTGAAGAAAGATCTACCAAAACAAGATGTTATAAAAAAATCACCGATTAAGGAAATTGTTAAAGAAAAGAAGGAAAAGAAACCAATACCAACCAGAGCTAAGAATGATCCTCGACAAATGAGCTAATTAATTTTCCTGAAAGACTCGTTGTTGGTGGTACATATGGAAGTTTGTCAATGGTGTACCAATTAGCTTCTACAATTTCATCTTCATCAATAACCAAATCGCCTGATTCATACTCACATTTATAGCCAAGCATCAATTGTGATGGAAATGGCCATGGCTGACTTCCAACATATTGAATATTTTTTACTCTTATTCCAACCTCTTCCATGACCTCTCTTTCAACTGTTTCTTCTGCGGATTCAGATACTTCCACAAATCCTGCTAGAACACTAAACAAACCTTCAGGAAATAAATTATTTCTTGCAAGTAAGATTTCATTGCCTCTAGTAACCATAGCTAACACGCAAGGAGATATCTGTGGATATATCATTGACGACGTTGAAGGACAATGTAAAGCTTGTTCTTTAACGTTAAATTTATTCAATTCACCTGAGTAACCGGAATACTTATTACTTCTTATCCAGTGTAATAATTGATTTGCTCTACCCATAAGAACGATATCATCAGGTTCTGATATTGCTAACAGATGCCTCAAATCATATTCTATAAGAGATTTATAACCAATATTAATATCATCTGTGGTATCTGATATATCTACTGCATAAATATCATTACCATTATTTCCAATGCCAATATACAGATGTTCTTTAAATTGGATATTTAAAAGTTTTTCTTCTAATAAAAATGTTTTTAAATTAGGTTCATAGATGATTTTATTATTATTAAAGATAATCAAAATATTATTATTGCTAGCTTTAATGTCTAAAAATCTTTTAAAATGCATATAAACTCTATTTAAATAAAAAAATGTTAAGTGAAATTCAAAAACTTTTTCTAGGTGATGCTCCTGATTGGTATAAGTCTACCATAATAGGATTCCTCATATTCAATCCAATTTTATTATTTATATTAGAGATATATTCACCTGAAAATGCTGGCTTTATTGTCGGTTGGATCTTGCTTCTTCAATTTATTTTTACTTTAGCTATGGCTCTAAAATGCTATCCACTTCAACCTGGTGGTCTATTAGCAATTGAGGCACTTATATTAGGTCTTACTTCAGCAGATCATGTTTATGTTGAAATTCAAGCTAACTTGAAGGTAATTTTATTATTGGTTTTTATGGTGGCTGGAATATATTTCATGAAAAACTTAATGCTGACTATATTTACCAAGTTGCTGTTAAGTGTAAGATCTAAAACATTATTGTCTCTTCTTTTTTGTGCATCTGCTGCGCTCTTATCTGCATTTTTAGATGCCTTAACTGTTACAGCTGTTTTAATTGCTGTAATGATAGGTTTTTACAGAATCTATCATGCTGTTATTTCAGGCAATACCTTCACTGATCAAGATCATAATTTTAAAGACAATTCACAACTTAGCAGTTTAAATGCAACTGAACTTGAAGACTTTAAAGGATTTTTAAGAGATCTTGTAATGCATGGTGCTGTTGGTACAGCTTTAGGAGGAGTATGTACAACTGTAGGTGAACCACAAAATTTACTAATTGCAGGAGCAGCTGGATGGGATTTTATAGAATTTTTTATCCAAATGGCGCCTATCACAATGCCTATTTTATTTACTGGATTATTGACATGCGTTCTTATTGAAAAGTTTTCAATTGCAGGTTTTGGTAATCAATTACCAACAAATGTTAGAGATATCTTTAATGATTATTCTGACTATAGAAAGGAAAATATTACAATCAATGATAGAGCTGAGTTGTTAATAGAATCTGTAGTATTAGTTTTTCTAGTTCTTGCATTGGCCTTCAGTATTGCCGCAGTTGGTTTAATTGGACTAAGCGTGATGGTATTCTTGACCGCGTTTAAAGGCATAACAAATGAGCATCAATTAGGTGAGGCTTTTCATGAAGCACTTCCATTTACTGCTCTGCTAGGTGTCTTCTTTGCAATTGTAGCTGTTATAGACGATCAAGGCCTATTTAATCCGCTAATTAAATATGTTTTAGAACTGCCCTTAGATATGCAGCCAACAATGTTTTATATTGCAAATGGTTTCTTATCTGCTGTAAGTGACAATGTTTTTGTTGCAACAATTTATATAGGCAGGGTTCAAGAAGTAATTACTGTAGGAACAGAACAATTTAATAATCTTGCAATAGCAATTAATGTTGGTACAAATATACCTAGTATTGCTACTCCGAATGGGCAAGCTGCTTTTTTATTTTTATTAACATCAGCTCTAGCACCTTTAATTAATTTATCATATTTAAGAATGGTATATATGGCACTGCCCTACACTATTGTTCTTTCAATAGTTGGTTATATAGCTATAAATATGACCCTTTGATGTCAAAAGATTCAATCCACAAATTCTGTATTGCTCCAATGATGCAATATACAGATATGCATGATAGATATTTATTAAGACTTATATCAAAAAAAGTTTTTCTATATACAGAAATGATTGCAACAGGTTCTTTGATCTATGGTAAATGTTTTAATCAACTTGATTTTAATGATGAGGAGCACCCAATTGGTGTTCAACTTGGTGGTTCTGATATAAAAGATCTTATAGAGTGCTCAAAAAAGTCTGAACAGTATGGCTATGATGAAATAAATCTAAATGTTGGCTGTCCCTCAGATAGAGTACAAAAAGGTAAATTTGGTGCCTGTCTTATGTTGGAGCCAGAATTAGTAAGAGATTGTTTGGGTAATATGAAGAGTGCCGTGCAAGTTCCAGTATCAATCAAGTGTAGATTAGGTGTAGATAATAATGAATCATATGAGTTTCTTCACAACTTTATTAGTATTGTTAAAGAATCTGGAATAAAAATTTTTATAATCCATGCAAGAAATGGCATCCTTAAGGGTCTTAGTCCGAGACAAAATAGAAATATACCTCCACTTAAATATGATTATGTTTACAAACTTAAAGAAGATTTTCCGGATCTAGAAATTATAATTAATGGTGGAATTAAAAATTTAAATGAATGTCATGATCATTTATCTAGAGTTGATGGTGTGATGTTAGGAAGATCTGCATATGAGAATCCGTTTATGCTTAAAAATGTTGAATCAGAGTTATATGGATCAGAACCAATTGATATATCAAAAAAAGCTATTTTGAATCAATATCTTGAATATGTTGAAAGAAAATTAGCTGAAGGTCATGATCTTGGTAGAATGATGAAACATTTGTTTGGTCTTTCTCGTGGAGATAAATATGCGAAGACTTTCAGGATTAAAATCCTAGAGATTATCAAAGAAAATTCTTTAAAAGATCATAAAAAAGAGTTAGAAGATTTATTGGTCTATTAAAAAATCTTCCATGTCATCAACAAATTCATCTTCCACATCAATGCCGTCTTTAATTTCATATTCCATCGACTGCATATACGCATCCCTAACAAATGAATATTTATCACCGGACATAAGAGATTCAACATCTAAAAGTCTTTCTCTAGTCTCTAAGGCATCAACTGACTTAAGAGCAATATTTACATCTGTATCAGTCATATGAAATGTTACAGACAAAAATGAAGATACTGGTCGACTAGCTGTATCTCTTAATGTTGATGGTCCTAATAAAGGAATCATTATATAAGGTCCTTCAGGAACACCCCAAACAGCCAAAGTCTGTCCAAAATCTTCCTCATGCCTTTCAAGACCCATCTTGCTTGCGACATCGAATAATCCGGCTATACCAATAGTTGAATTTATTACAAACCTAGTAAGATCATTTAGTGATTTTTTAGGTTTACCTTGTAATAGTTGATTAACAGATGTATCAATTTCTTCTAAATTATTAAAAAAATTAGTAACACCCTGTTTAACCTTTGGAGGAAATTTAGAATAGAGTTCAGCAGTAGGTTTTAAAATTGTAGAATCTAATTTTTCGTTAAACTCATAGGTTTTTCTATTTAAATCTTCAAGAGGATCGTTTACTTCTTCAGTATGAACATTTAACGAAGTAAATAAAAATATTAAGGTTATTATTCGCATTTTTTTATTTTATCTTCAATTTTTTTAGCTATATTATTAGATTCTACACAATCGTAATCCGGATCAAAGTTATAGATCTTTTTATGAAAACTAAAATCGCCTAACTTATAAAGTTTGTTAGTTCCAACAAAATTACTTTTCTTTTCATTTTCTGTATTAAAAATATTATTTTCAATATATCCCAATATAGTAACATCTAACTTATTTAACATAGAGATTGTCCTATTAGAGTCAGCTATGGATAAAAAATTATTTGTATTTATTAGAATGAAGTGAGAAACATCAAATTCATTAAATATTGTTAAGTAAGCATCGCCTGTTCCGGGTGGCATATCAATTAATAAATAGTCTAATTCACCCCAGTCGGTAGAGTGTATTAATTGCTTTATAGCGCCGCTTAACAATGGCCCTCTCCATGTTGCAGCCTTATCAGCATCTAAAATAAATCCCATTGACGATATTTTTATATTATTTTTATTTATGGGCTTAATAATTTTATTTGTAAGATCTGGTTTTTCATTAATATTAAATAATAGATGTTGGTTAGGTCCATATATATCAGCATCTAAGATACCAACTTTATTATTTTTAGATAAACTTTTAGCAATTGAAGCTGTGATTGAGCTTTTTCCAACTCCGCCTTTTGCTGAACCAAATGCAATAATTTTTTTAATGCCCATATAAATCAATATTTTTCACATATAATACAAGTATTACATGGACATACCTACTAAAAATATTAGAAAAATTATTGTCACCCAGGCATTGCCTTATGCAAATACACCTTTGCATCTAGGACATATATTAGAAGCAGTTCAAACAGATATATGGACAAGATTTCAAAATTTAAATGGCAATGAGTGCATGTTTTTTTGTGCTGATGATACTCATGGAACTCCTGTCATGTTAAAGGCTAAGGAAATGGGTATAACACCAGAAACACTAATATCTGAGATGTACGAAGACCACAAGCAAACATATGAGCTATATGGTATAAATTTTACAAATTTTTATACTACACATAGTGATGAAAATAAAAAACACTCAGAAGAGATTTATTTAAAAGCAAAAAAAAATAAACTCATATCTAAAGAAATCGTAGAACAACTTTTTGATAAAAATGAAAAAATGTTTTTATCAGATAGATTTGTTAAAGGCAGCTGTCCAAAATGTAATGCGCCGGATCAACATGGAGATAATTGTGAAAAATGTGGTGCTAGTTATGATGTCTTAGAAATTAAAGATCCAATTTCAACAATAACTGGGACAACGCCAATAAAAAAAGAAAGTGAACATATCTTTTTTGATCTACCAAAGAAAATTGATACATTAAATCAATTTCTTGCAAATGCTAATCTACAGAAACCAATAAAGAATAAACTCAAAGAATGGCTTGGTGATGATCTTAAGAAATGGGATATTTCAAGAGATGCACCCTATTTTGGTTTTAAAATTCCTGGAGAAGATAATAAATATTTTTATGTATGGGTAGATGCGCCCATTGGATATATTGCCTCAATGGATAATTGGTTTAAGGCTAATAAACTTAATATTAATGACGTTTGGTCAGAAAAATCTGAGTATGAAATTTATCACTTCATTGGTAAAGATATAGCTTATTTTCATGGTTTATTTTGGCCCGCTCTTTTAAGTTCAGCAAATTTAAAGCTCCCAGATGGGATATTTGTACATGGATTTTTAACTATAAATGGTGAAAAAATGTCTAAGTCAAAAGGAACGGGGATATTAGCTAAAAATTTTGCCGAAGTATGTGATCCAGAAACACTAAGATACTATCTAGCAGCTAAATTAAATGACAAGGTAGAAGATTTAGATTTAAACTTCGACGACTATGTTCAACGAATTAATTCTGACTTGGTTGGAAAATATCTAAATATTGCTTCAAGATCTGCTTCTTTCTTGAAGAAAAATAACAATAAGCCATCTGAAAATATAGATCAAAAGCTAATCAAATCCCTAACAGCTGAGAAAGATATTATTATTAAATTATATGAGGAAAGAAAATATTCCAAATTAATTAGATTAATTATGGAGTTGGCTGATAATGTTAATAAGTATATAAATGACCAAACTCCATGGAAGAAAGATATTGATGAAGCGATTGATATTTGTTCGACAGCTTTAAATGCCTTTAAAATTCTTACAATCTATTTAAGTCCTATAATTCCAAAAATAACAAAAGATGCATGTGAGTTTTTAAATTCAGAAAATTGTTTATTTAATGATATTGATAAACATTTATCTGAGCCAATAAATGACTATAAGCCGTTGCTAAAGAGGCTTGAACCATTAATAATTCCTGAGGAAGATAATATGGAAAATGAAAATATAATTGATATAAATCAATTCTCTAGTATTGATCTTAGAGTAGCTAAAATAATTAAAGCAGAAGATGTTAAAAACGCAGATAAATTATTACAACTCACATTAGATGTGGGAGATTTAGGAACTCGTAATGTTTTTGCTGGCATAAAAAGCTCATATGAGCCGGCAGACTTGGATAACAGATTAGTAGTTCTAGTGAATAATCTTGCACCAAGAAAAATGAAATTTGGAGTTTCAGAAGGAATGGTCCTTGCTTCAAGTAATGATGACGGTATTTATTTAATATCTCCAGACAAAGGTGCCAAACCAGGGATGAAAGTAAAATAATGGAAACTAGAGATATAGTAGTTATAGGTGCAGGACCTGTTGGTTTATTTACAGTTTTTGAAGCAGGTCTATTAGGATTAAATTGTGTACTAATAGATAATCTTGACAAACCAGGTGGACAATGTGCAGAACTCTATCCAGAAAAACCGATCTATGATATTCCTGGAGTTCCATTTCAAACAGCTCAAGAGCATGTTGATGCATTAATTAAACAAATAGAACCGTTTTCTTATGAGTTATTTTTAAATCAACGTGTTGATTCATTAAAAGAAATTATTGATGAAGATGAAAAATATTGGGAAGTTGTAACAAGCGAAGGTAACAAATTCATATCTAAAAATATTTTTATCGCGGCAGGTGCTGGATCTTTTGAGCCTCGAAGACCACCCAATATTGAGGATCCAGATAAGTTTATAAATAAGGGTGTTTCATATGCTGTTAGATCAAAAGACCTATACGCAGATAAAAATATATTTATTTTTGGTGGTGGTGATTCTGCATTAGATTGGACGGTAGAATTATCAAAAATAGCTAAATCAATTTCTCTTGTTCATAGAAGGGATGCATTTAGAGGTGCACAACATACAGAAGAAATGATGAGGGACTTGGTTAAAGATGGAAAAGTAAATTTACTTACACCATATCTTATTGATTCAATTATCGGAGAAGATCGAGTAACCAATGTAACGCTTAAAAATTTTGAATCAAATGAAATTGAAAAACATAATGCTGATGAGTTAATTTTCTTATTCGGCTTAAATAAAAAACTAGGCCCTATACTAGAATGGGAATTAGGATTAAATGGAAAAAAAATCTCAGTAAATACTGAAAATTACCAAACAGATAAAGAAGGTATCTTTGCGGTTGGTGATATTAATAATTATCCAGGGAAATTAGACTTAATATTATCAGGTTTTCATGAAACTACATTAGCGGTTCAGGAAGCTTATAGGAGAATTAATCCTGGTGAAAGAGTGCCATTTGGGTACACAACTTCAAATTCTAAACTACAAGAAAAGCTTGGTGTTAAAAAATAGATTTAGAAAATATTTACCGGTTGTTGTTGATATAGAAACCGGTGGATTTGATCCAGATACTAATGCAATTCTGGAAATAGCTATTACGTTAATAGAAGAGGAAAATAATAAACTAATAGTAGGTGAAACATACAGACATCATATAAATCCTTTTAAAGGCTCTATTGTAGAAGAAGAATCATTAGAATTTACAAAAATAAAACTAGATCATCCTTTGAGAAATGCAATAGACGAAAAGGATGCCTTGAATGATCTTTTCAAAGTAATCAATAAAAGTAAAAATAAATATGAATGTTCAAGGGCTATATTAGTTGGTCATAATGCTCATTTTGATAGTTCATTTCTTGCTGCGGCCTATAAAAGAAATAATATTAAAAAGACTCCATTTCATAAATTCTCACTAATTGATACAGTTTCTCTAGGCGTATTAGCTACTGGACAGACTGTCCTTGCAAGAATATGTGATGCTCTAAATATTGACTATGATAATGATGAAGCTCATTCAGCAGCTTACGATACAATAGTAACAGCTAAAGTATTTTGTTCAATTGTGAATAAGTTTGATATCTAAGTTTTAACTGAATTAATAAGTGTCTTAAGTTCTCCACTTTCATGCATTTGAGCAATAATATCAGCTCCGCCTACTAGCTCACCATTAATAAATACTTGGGGAAACGTTGGCCAATCAGATACATTTGGTAAGGCAGTTCTTACATCGTTATTTTCAATTACATCGACATAACTAAACTGAGAATCGCATTCTATCAATATTTGAACAGTTCTAGCTGAGAATCCACATTGAGGCTCATATGGTGTCCCTTTCATGTATATCAAGATATTATTTTCTTTAATTTGTTCTCTTAATTTTTCTTCTATATTCATTTTATTTCCTAATAATTTTTAAATATTTTGATATTGTTTCTTCAAAACCATAAAGTAATGAATCTATTATAATCGCATGTCCTATGGATACTTCATTAATATTACCCATTTCAACTAAATAATGTAAATTTTTTAAATTAAGATCATGGCCAGCATTAATTTTTAAATTCATATTTATTGCAGAATCAACAATGCTTTGAATTTCATTCAATATAGTTGTATCGTTATTTTGTATAGCTTTAGAAAATTTACCTGTGTGTATTTCAATATGGTCAGCACCCATATCGTGGGCATACTCAACACCATTTAAATTATCAATAAATAAACTAATATTTGGATTAGTAGCCATTAGCTTTAAGAGTCATAATGGCAGTTTTCAGGTCATTATCATGCGAACCAGTATACCAGCCATGATCAGATGTTATTTGCTCAATTGCATCTGGAACAAGGGTTATTTGATCTGGGTCAATCATTTCAACCAACTCACAAAATCCTAAAAATTCATTATTTGGCTTTGAAAATGGATTGCCTTCTATATTAAATTCAACACCTCTGTTTTTTGATAATTTTGCAATCTCAATTACATCATTGCTTGTAGCATGACGGTGATCAGGCCTTGGGTGAAGTGTTAAACCATCAACTCCCAAATCTATGGCTTTATTAGCAAAGTACATCAGATCAGGATAATTTTCACCTCTAGCATTCCTAAGTAGTGCTACTTTGTTAAGATTTATACTTAGTTTCATAAATCAATTATATATTATCTATATAAGTCATCATTTTCATTAACAATTAAATCAAATGCATTATTAGTTTGATAAGAGCTTCTGTTAAAGCCTTTTATAATTACCACAGGAATACCTTCATCGCTTTGCCCCATTAAAAGCCCAGCTGCCGAAGCCAGTTCATCTGCTGCAGCAATTTCTGTGCCTTTTAGCTTATTGCCAAACATATCCTCCTCACCTTTTAAATCGATTAAACTTTGAATATTATGGCTAGCTAAAGCAAAATTGGTTACACCAGATCTAAATGGTCTAGTCATAGAATCTGAAATTATTATTGATATATTTTTATTTAAAAATTTTGTTAGTTCTTGATGTAGATCGACTGCACTTTTTGTAGGGTTTTCTGGAAGCAATAAAGCCAGATTCTTGTCCTGAGGTATGTTTGATTGATCAATACCTGCATTTATATTTATAAATCCTAATTTGTGCTCAACTATTACAACTTTCTTTTCAGTTGATATGATTTTATTAGATTCATTTATGATTGTTTGAATTAGACCCTTATCTTTATTTAACTTTGAGGCCAAATCTATAGCTTCTTCTGAGATTTTTACTTTATCTAAGTCAACATATCTATTTTCAGATTTAGATATTATCTTCTGAGCAACAACAATAACGTCATTGTCATCAATGCATATATTATTTACAGAGATAGAATTATTAATAATATTAGCTAAGTCGTCATTGGGCTTAATGAGAGGAAAATTCTTAAGAGCTATTAGTTTAATTGCATTCATTTTTAAGCAGATTTAAAGCATTAAGATAACATATATAAACAAAAATTCATTCATCATGTATACTTTCGAGCTATGGTAGCAATAGACAAAAAATTACTTGAGATATTGGTATGTCCTGTTTCTAAAGAGGCTCTTATGCACAATGAAGAAACAAATGAATTGGTTTGTGAAAAATCGGGTTTAGCGTATCCAATTAAAGATGGTATTCCGGTAATGTTACCTGAAGAAGCTAGAAAAATTTAATAATCGCGCCCGTAGCTCAGTTGGATTAGAGTGCTTGGCTACGAACCAAGAGGTCGGGAGTTCGAATCTCTCCGGGCGCGCCATTAAAAATAATAGGACTAATATATGAATATGCCAAAAGGGGATGATTTTAAAAATATGCCAAGATGGATGATTAACCTAAATAAGCTAATTAATTTCTCTAAAAATATACCTAATATCTACATCTATTTATATTTTGCTTCTTTTTTCATAGTTAGCTTAACTGGAATATTTTTAGATAATTTAATTTTACTAATAATAGGAATGATAATATTGTTACCAGTTCTTATCTTTGGATTACTGTTTTTAACATTTTCTTTTATATTAACGCTTAACGAAATGTCTACTTCACAGATATTAAGCCATATCTTTCGTTACATAATCATGGGTGTATTATTTTTATTTCTTGGTTTACAGGCATGGGACGCAATGGGTGCATTATATGATCCATTGCTATTGATGCAGATGCATCTTATTGGGAGTAATATTTTATATAATATTGGATCAATGATATGGGGCACTCTTCCTGAGGACTTTACTTTAAAATTTGCAACGGGGTTTTTTGCTCTATATATCCCTATTATGGTTTTAAATTCATTTATGAAATACCTTATTGGTAAAGCTAAGTAAGGTATTTCAAAAACTTAAATTTATTGGCTTAATTAATAGACCAAGTTCTCTCTATGGTAACAAGTTCCCTTCTATCACATGATGTAACTTCAGCCCATCTAGCAAAAACTTCATTTCCGGCCCCAGCAGTAAAGAAATCATCAAAACCTTTGCCCATAACCTCAAAGCTAGGCCAAGCCGTCATCAACTCAAAAGCTTTCGGGTTCATTTTTCCCATAAAGGTCGTGGTTAGATATTGAGTTCCTTTCATACCATTTTCTTCAGAGAATTTTTTAACCCCCATTGAAACGTCTCTCACATCTTCCATTGTAAAACCATCGTTAACTTCACAATACCAGATTTCAGCTGGAAAGGTTTTAGAACCTGTATTTTGTGAAAAAGTGTTTAAAGAAAAGATTAAAATCAATGTTGTAGTTGTAACTTTAAATATCTTCATTTGTTTCTCCTATTAATTAGTTAATTTTGCCATATTTATTTATTTAACAACCATTAAATCTTTAGCGATTATTGCTTGGCCACTAAAATTTACTCCAATATCATTAAGAATTGATTCTTCGGATGCGCCCCAAAATAATATATGTGACATGACTAATTTTTTTGGTTGAAGCTCATCTGCAATTATTCCAAGATCTATTGATGATGTGTGATGTGCTTGGTGATATATCTGCCAATCTTTGGTTTTGTTTACAAATGTTTCGCTAGAAAAAACCTCGTGAACAAGAATATCTAAGTCGTTACCATATTTTTTTAAATTTGCACTGACAGCTGTGTCACCAGAGAATAATATTCTTTTATCATCAGTTATAAATAAAAAACCAAATGAATTTTTAAAATCACCATGATTATTCTTAAATGCAATAACTTCAACATTTTTGTCTTTATAAATACTGCCATCGTCAACTATTTCGGTTACATTCGTTTTAAAACCAAGCTCATTAGCAGGTTGCGAGCCATAAAGTCTGTAATTAATATCATCTATGTAAGCTTCTGTAATATTTTTTGACATTGCTCCTAGGCCAGAGGGTCCATACAGTTTAAGAGGTGCATCTCTTCCCATAATCCAAGGAGTAAGAATTAAATCTGCCAATGCCCCGCTGTGATCAGAATGAATATGGGTTAAAAAAGCTGTGTTTATATTTTGTAATTCCATTGATGGGAAGTCACCTCCCCATGTGGGCGACATTGCTGAAATCCTCCTCACGATACCAGGACCAAAGTCAACAATATATGCGGATTCGTTAACAACAACAGCATATCCAGATCCATATCTTTCTGGATCAGGGTTTGGGGTTCCTGAACCAAGAATAATTAGCTTAGTTTCAGAAATAGATGCAGAAGAAAATACTAATATTAATAAAGATTTTGTAAATAACTTAAACAGATTTAAGTCGTTGTTCAGGAATTTTATTCTTAACATTTGTAATATTATTTTCTTTATCAAAATAAACTAAAGTTGGCTTATGTAATTTAGACTCAGATTCATCATATGAACCATAGGCGCAGATTATTACAACATCATCAACAGATGCTTTATGTGCCGCTGCCCCATTGACTGACAATGTTTTTGATCCAGATTCTGCAAGAATTAGATAGGTTGAAAACCTTTCTCCGTTAGTAACATTGTAAACATCAATTTTTTCATACTCCTGCATACCTGCGGTTTCTAAAAAATCTTTATCCACAGCACAAGATCCCTCATAATCTAACTCAACTTGAGTCACATTTATGCGATGTAATTTAGATTTCAATAAAGTTTTTTTCATAAGCACGAAAGTATAGATAAATATTTACAATTATTAAAGTTTAGTAAGAACAATATTATCGATCAACCTTATATTATTTATCTTTGCTGCAACTGCTAAAAGCAAATTTTCATCTGTAATATCGAATGACTCATCAAAAGACTCTTCATTGCAAGATGTTAAATAATCTACTTCAAATCCCTTTGATGTTAAAAAATTAATCTTGGAATTTAATAAATCAGGGCTCAAATTAACTTTATTAGTTTCTATATTCTTTAGGGTTGCATAAAGAAATGCAGCTATCTCTTTACTATCATCAGATAGGAGATTATTTCTAGAAGAAAGAGCTAGGCCATTACTGTCTCCCTCACAGTCTCAGCACCAATGATCTTGATCTTTAAATTATAGTCAGCAATAAAATCCCTAACAAGAACAAACTGTTGATAGTCCTTTTTTCCAAAAATGGCTGTATCTGGTTTAATAATTTCAAATAATCTATTTAGAATAGTTAGCACGCCGTCAAAATGACCGGGTCTATTTAAACCACATAATTTTTGAGATTTTTTTATTGGTGCTTTAATATATTCGATTTCATCTAAGATTGAACTATCAGGTATTAATAAATAATCGCAGCCATGTTTTTCTAACAACTCAATATCTTTATCAATCGTTTTTGGGTAATTTACAAAATCATTAACATCATTAAATTGAAGTTTATTTATGTAGATAGTTGAAATAATTTTATTATTAAACTTTTTTGCAATATCTATAAGTGAGATGTGGCCTAAATGAAGATTCCCCATAGTTGGTATGACTGTTAACTTGGGTAGATCACCTTTTGATAAATTAAATTCATTTATTGAATTAAATATTTTCAAAATTATTCAAATGTATGAATGTCAGATGGGAAGTGTTTATTTTTTACTTCACTAACATAGCTTTTAATTGCTTCTGGTATTGAGCCTGCATCCTCCATAAAGCTTTTAACAAATTTTGGTGGTTTTTCTAGACAAGATATTCCTAATAAATCATGGACAACCATAATCTGACCATCAGTATGAACTCCAGCACCAATACCAATAACAGGTATTTTTAATTCATTAGTGATCAGTTTTGCTAAATCACCAGGCACACACTCCAAAAGCAACATTGAGGCGCCTGCATTCTCGAGTGTTATTGCTTCATTAATAATTTTTTCTTTTTGAGAAGGGTCTCTTCCTTGTACATGGTGTCCACCTATTCTATTAATAGTTTGTGGAGTAAGTCCCATATGTGCACAAACTGGAATTCCTCTGTCAGATAATACTTGTGCCATTTTTGAAATCCATTCTCCGCCTTCAATTTTTACTGAGTTTGCACCCGCTTGCATTAATCTTTTAGCATTTTCCAAACCAAGATCGTCAGTTGAATAACTCATAAAGGGCATATCAGCCATCACATGAGAGCCTTTATTTCCTTTAACAACGCATTCAAGATGATATATAAGTTGATCCATTGTTACTGGGAGTGTGCTGTCATGACCTTGAACTACCATTCCAAGGCTATCACCCACCAATATTACATCAACACCACATTCGCTGATAATAGATGCCATGGTTGACTCATAAGCAGTTAAGCATGTAAATTTTTCACCCAATTCTTTAAACTTATTAAGACTTGTTAAGGTGATTGATTTTTTGTTTATTTGCGTAGACATGTTTAATTATTAATATTAGAAGATATAATTTTTAATATTTCTCTTGCTATTCTAATCTTTTTGTCCTTTTTAAGAAAAATTGTTTCATGTTTAGTAATAACATTAACTTCATTTTCGTCAACATCAAATCCAATTGATTTGTCAGAAACATCATTCGAGACGATCATATCTAAATTTTTAGAAAGTAATTTCTTCTTTGCGTTAACAGTTACATCTGAAGTCTCTGCTGCAAAACCAACTATATAAGCTTTTTTAAAATCATTTGAAACGCGACCCAGTATATCTTCATTTTGCTCAAGCTCAATATCAAGGCTTGCAGCATCTTCTTTTTTAATTTTTTTATCAGAATATTTAGAAGGTTTGTAATCAGAAACAGCTGCACATGCAATAAAAATATCAGATTCTTTCATAAACTCTATAACCTTTTTAAGCATTTCGTTAGCGGTATTAACTCTTGAAAGATTGATAGACTTATCTGCATGAAGTGAAACTGGTCCGCTTACTAAATTAACTATAGCACCTG
This sequence comes from Gammaproteobacteria bacterium, assembly GCA_045563715.1. GTDB lineage: Bacteria > Pseudomonadota > Gammaproteobacteria > Magnimaribacterales > D2472 > SAR86A. The sequence goes on from JBJLIP010000004.1 coordinate 245,876, forward strand.
CTTCTATTGCAGCTTGAGCAATAGAATAACCCATTCTTCCCGAGCTATTATTAGATATAAATCGTACAGGATCTATTTGCTCTCTTGTTGGTCCCGCAGTAATTGTTACGGTTTTGCCCGAAAGTAATCCCACATTTGTTTTTAAATTTATAAATTCAAGAATTGTATTTGGTTCTTCCATTCGCCCGGGACCAACATCTCCACAAGCCTGTTCACCCTGTGCAGGTCCTATAAAAATGATACCCCTGGATTCTAAAGTTTTATAATTATCTTGAGTGCTTTTATCTACCCACATATTCATATTCATAGCAGGCGCAATATAAATATCAGCATTAGATGCTAAGATTAGTGCCCCCATTAAATCATCGGCTCTTCCGTGGGTAATTTTTGCAATTGTTTCTGCTGTACATGGTGCAATTAAAACAATATCAGCCCATTTAGCTAATTCAATGTGACCCATGCCAGACTCTGCATTTACATCTAGAAGTGAATCATGAATTTCATTTCCAGAAACAGCTTGAAGGGTTAATGGTGTAATAAATTCTTTTGCTGATTTGCTCATTACAACCCTAACATCAGCACCCTCTTTTTTAAAAAGACGTATTATTTCAGCTGATTTGTATGCAGCAATTCCACCAGTAACACCTAGAAGAATATTTTTATTAGAAAAATTTAACATTGCTTAGTTTTGTAATGTTTTGTTTTGTAATGTTTTATTAAAGAATAATACCAATTACGCGGTCTATAAACCAATAAAAACCAAGGCCACCTATAGACAAACTAGCTACCGCCTTTAAATTGTTTAAATTATCAAATTTTTTAGCTATATATATTAGTATTAATGGTATTGGTATCAAAGCTATTTGGGCAACTTCAATCCCAATGTTAAAGAACAATAATGAGAAAATAACATTGTTATTTGAAATACCTATATCCATTAACGCACTTGCAAATCCTAAACCATGAAGTAATCCAAAACAAAAAGCCATTACCCATGGTGATTTTAATTTACCTTCTTTCCGAGTTATTTCAGCTGCAAGATATACAATTGTAAGTGCAATTAAAGCTTCTACTGTACCCTGAGGTAGCTTGATAATATCAAATATTGTTAAGCCAAGAGTAATACTATGTGCAATAGTAAAAGCTGTTATTGTCTTAATAATATTAATAAATCCGTTTATACAAAAAAGCAGGCCAAATATAAATAATATATGGTCCAGTCCATCAAATAAGTGTGAAATACCTAGATTTAAATATGACAATGGAAAATATTGAGTCTCTATAGGTATGTCAATTATATTATTTTGAACATTAACAAGTCCTTCAAATGTATCATTAATGAAATTGATAGTTATCAAGGCATCAGTTAAGACACTTAAATTTATTATTTCTATTTTTGAACCTTTTAATGAGGCAGAGCATTCAAGATTTATTTTTTCATTAATATATTTTCCTTGGTAATATAAATCAACAGACTCAACTATACATTCTTCTGGAAAACTTACTTCTGCTCTTCTTCCAATATTCTTAAATGGATACATCCAGGTAGCTTCATAATAGTTATTAGTTTCATCTATTTCATCAACAACAAGATGTGCTGGATTGAATTCATGAGAGTAAATATCAGAAACATATACTAAACATAAAGTCAGAAGTATTTTTTTCATTAGAATTGTAGGTCTGGATTTATATATGCTTTATATTCAGATTTTTTCTCATCAAGAAATTTTTTAACCGCTTGATCCCTTTTATCCTGCAATAAATCCATCTCAACTTTTTTATAAATCGTGGTTATATCAGGATAATATCCATCACTTTTATTAGAAACATATATAAGATGATGGCCGAATGGAGATTTAATTGGCTCGGACCATTTATTAGTAGTACTGTTTTGAAAATAATCTCCAAAATTTTTACCAAAATCACTTTTGATATTTGTTAGGGTTTTGTTAACAAAATTCTTTCCAAGAAAAAATGGATCTGCATCTACATCAAATCCTTTAATAATATCTTTATATGAATTTACCGCTCTTTCTTCTGAATTATTTTCTGAAGAAAAGAATAAGTGAGTAAAGGTAAAGGTTTTATCTACATAATATTTACCTTTATTATCATCGTAATATTTTAATATCTCATCCTTAGTAGGTATATTTGGTATTGACTCTTCCTTAAGAAATGATATTTTTTGAGCCAATCTCCTTTTTATTATCCTATCTTCTTTATCTAGACCAAGTAACAAAGCCTCTCTATATAAGATTTCTTCATCTATATAACTATCTATTATTCTGAAAATTTCATCATCTGTTGGATTTCTTCCAACACGTGACTTCCATGCAGAAACCAAGCTTATAATTTCTTGATCACTTATATGTATCTCTTTATCATCATAAGAATTTAACCCTATATCAATAATATAGAGAAAAATTCCAATAATAAAAAATATTGTTACTTTATATTTCAATGTAAGAAATAGTTATCTTTTAATCAATATTTCGCATTTGTATAGTCCCACCTAAAGGAATAACATCTACGTCAGTTTGCTCTGGTATATACCAAATTGGAGATGACCATGCTCGTTCTTGTATAGTCTCATGCAGATCTTCTCGTGGCTCAAAACCTCTGTTAATTGCATCCCAAGTGCTCCATCTACAAGTAGGATTTTCAAGAACCCTTACATAATAAAATGATTTATCTTTAGGAGAGAATTCTGGATCTTTCCATAAAGTTTTTAATTCGCTTGATCCTACATTATCTGTTATCGAACAATCTGATATATTTACTCTAGCTCCATTATCTGGACATCTGTTTGTAACTGGATCTACTTCATTTCCATCAGAGCAGGCAACATCGTATACCTTCTCTTTTGGTCTCCCACTATTTGAGTCTATCCACCCCTTAATAATTTGAACTCTTTGAAGAGGCGCACCATTTTTATCTTTTTGAGCCCAAACAATAAACTCAGGTGTTTTAGTTCCATTATGTAATAAATCTGCACCCATAGTGACACCCTTTGCATAAGCCTCACTTACTAGTGAATCTGAATTTAAATTTATTGATGACATATCATATCCAGCAAAAAAACGGACAGCTAATCTGGTACCAGTGGTTGCAAAAGTTTCTTTTCGTTTAAAGGCTTTAAATATAGAATCTCTAGTATTCTCTTCTGCCCAAGCAACAGCAAGACCTGATGCTCCCCATTGTGTAAATCCCGTATTTGCATACTTGCCTTGTTTTAAATCGATTGTACTTAAAGGCTGATTAAATGCTCTCATGTATTCAGTTAATCTATCAACATTTTCATCTGCTAGAGGAATTGACCCTCTATTTTCAGCATCTCCATCTAATAATCCAACTTTTGACCAATAATTATTTTCATCATATGCGCCAGCACCTGTGTGTGTATCACTTGATCCAATCAATCCAAATTTATATGGATTACCTTGTTTTGTAAATTCTAAAGTTAGACCACTTAAGTAAGCCTCTCTTACATATGATCCGGAAGGTTTAGAGAATGTTGGAGGTCTGCTGCCAACTCTTACATCCATTATTTCAAAGTCAGCCCATTCATCATCTGGTGATAATAATGGATGTGTTTCTGATGTTCCTTTAACTTGAGTAACTTCTACTACAGGTTCATTTCTCATTCGCTTTTCAGCATATTCAACATCTATTGCTTTTGCTTTAAATGTTTCCATTTCAAACATTTGGCCATTAGATCCATTTGAGTTATGAGGCATTGAAACTGTATCAACACCCTTTTCTCTTAAATTATCCTGCCATGTCCATAAATCTTCAGGATTTGTTGAATCAATTCTACTAAAAGGTCTTATTGGAGCTTCTGAAGAATTGAAGATTACATTTCTATGTAAATTACCTCCTTCTATATCTGTTGAAGTTGTATATTCATAACCAATAAATGTTGTAAAGTTACCTGGATCATTATGCTCATTTGCAGATCTTGCAATATCTGCCCATGCAGATTTATGAATATCATAATCGAATGATTTTAAAGCAAGTTGTGTATTTTTAGTTCTCCATGCCCTTAATAATTTTGGATGCCAGTCTGGATATGGGAGTATTATTGTTGCACCTAAGACTGAACTAAATATATTTGATCTTTCTCCAGCAGATTCAACTGTTAAATTATCCAATCTATTAATGTTATGAAAAGGTTTTGCAAATTCATTTTGTGATATATCAGTAGAAGTATCAGCATAGGCTTGAATCATACCCATGTAAAAACCATGATCGGTGACAGAATAAAAGTCCAAAGGCTCTCGTAACTTCATTTCGTAGCCAAGTGGGTGTTTAATGCCTTCACCTTTTGCATATCTGTAAGCATCATCCGGAGAAGCTGTTACACCAAAAACATAAGCATCAAACGAGTATTTGGTATGAACATGGAGATCTCCATAATATGGGTTTCTATCTTTATTGGGTGCAGGTCTTGCTTTATCAACTAATTCATTCTCAACTGAAAAATCAACAACTTCTAAAGCCGAATCAGTTTGTATTTTTTTAAATAGACTAATAATTGGCCTGCTATCATACACATCTACATATACCAGCCCAAGAGTAACAATATAAAGTCCAACTATTACAATAAGAAATTTTTTTAAATACTTCATATTTCCCCCATATGATCAGTGTATTCATTATAAATTTTGACATTGGTTATGACAATAAATATGTTGATATAATTTTGATGCTTTGTAATGTTTGAATAAACTATAATCTCAAATAAGCGCCTGTAGCTCAGTTGGACAGAGTACTTGGCTTCGAACCAAGGGGTCGGGAGTTCGAATCTTCCCGGGCGCGCCATATCATAATAAAAAAGGGAGCTTGTAGCTCCCTTTTTAAAAATACAGACTATCTTAAAACATATAGTTAATAGTTAATCCATATGACCTATAGGCATTTGGATAACCAAAAAAGGATGATGAAGTAGGATCAGCGACAGCAGGGAATGCTGAAATTAAATATTTATCATCATTAATGTTTTTACCCCAAAACATAATTGAAAGATTTTCTTTTTCTAGACCAGCAGAAAAATTCAAAGTATCTTGAGTTTTTATTCCATTACCTGCTGCCTCTAAAATAGATTGCCAAGCTGGATTTTCTAACAATTTAGCCTCACTTGAATATAGATGGCTTAATCTAAAATAACCATCCCAATTATTTGAACTCCAATTCCAAGTAACCGTAGATGAAATAGTATCTTCAGATATATTTGAAGGCATTGTTCCTGTTAAGTCACCAGCACTTGAATTTGGAAAAGAGTCATAAATAGGATCCATAAATAATCCACTAATTGCAAGATCAATCGATTCTATTGGTGACATTACCAAATCAAATTCAAAACCTTCTGTTGATTGTGATCCAGCATTTGCGAGAACAAAACCTGTACCAATAAATGTATTTGATTGAAAACCTTCTATTTTTTGGTCAAATACAGCAATATTTAGATAACCAGTAGGAAGCAAAATTTTTGCACCTAGTTCAAAAACTTCAGATTCTTCTGGATCTGCATACCTTCTTCCCAATCCTGTATTAGGTCCAACAGGTGTTCCAGCTGCAGCTAATGCTGCTGTTTCAGTTGCGTCTGGTAATGAATTCCTAGAGATGTTCCATGCAGATGCTTTAAAGCCCGTAGAAACTCCACCATATATACTCGTAGTATCATTTAATGCATAAGAAAGCTTGAATGTGTAATCTACATTATCATCTTTAGTCATACCATCTTGTGCTGAATTTGGATAATTAACAAATTGTGGCAAAAATTGAAGTGCCTGTAGTGGAAGTAATGGATTAAAAGCTGGATCTGTAGCCAAAACAGCTGCTTGTGACGGCGGTATACCCGCTGCTATTAGACCGAGAGTTCCTGCACCTACAAAATCTAAGTTTGAAAATACGTCAGTATTTATTTGATTATATGAGACTGACTTTTCGTCTTCGATATAACTAGCTCCTATTAATGCATTAAGTTTATCTGAAATCTGAATATCCGCTTGTGCAAATATTGATTTTGTTGTGTTGTCTTGTGTGGCAACTTCGGTTGTACCTTGACCCGCTCCAAATAACAAACTATCCGGAATACCGAATGCTGTTGCTACACCCGAAAGAGCACCAGGAACAAAAGCATCTATATATGGGCGCCATAAAGTTCCAAAATAAACTGATTCATTGAATACCATGTCTTCTTGGTAATAATATGCACCTAATAACCAGTTAAATTTTTCATTATCTTCAGAGAAAATTCTAAATTCCTGTGTAACTGCTTCAAGATCTTTAGATATAGGACTTGGTGCCACTAAATCAGCTGAGTCAAAATCAATATCTTGTACTTCATAGTTATATGATTCTCTATGAGATGTAATACTCTCAAATCTTAAATTACCAAGATTCTTCTCAACATATATAGAAAGACCAGAATTATCACCATCTGATATTGGATTAAAATCAAAAAATGCTTTTTCAGTATATGGGTTATTTGGAATTATAGATGCTCCAAATAAAGCAGGCACTGCATTAGCTGGTCCATAGCTTGTGCTTCCAACAGCACAGCATATTTCATCGTATTCGTCATAATCAGCTGTAACTCTTACAGAAAGGCCAGACTCTGGAGCATCGTATAGCAATTCTGCTCTTACGCCTTCTCGATCTCTATCATTAACTGCATAACCTGTAACTGGATTAGATGAGTGGCCATCTCTTTTATTAAAATTTGCACTCAAGCTATAAGCCATATTTTCAGTCAGTGGGCCTGTTGTATAAAACTTGCCTACTTTAGAATTATTGTTGCCGAAACCTACAGACAACATTCCAGATTTTTCAAAGGAAGGTTTCTTAGTAACAATATTTATAACACCAGCGGAAGCATTTTTTCCAAAAAGAGTACTCTGTGGTCCTCTTAAAACTTCTATTCTTTCAACCATAGGTAAATCTGTAATTTGAGATTGTGTTTTAGATCTATAAACACCATCAACAAATACAGCTACAGAGGGCTCAATACCAGGATTATTTGAACCATTTCCAAAACCTCTTATAAAAAAAGTAGCGTTTATAGTTGATTGGTATTGTCTTGTATCTAGTGATGGTATGACAGCTTTTAGATCAAAGATATCCATCACATTAGCTTTTTCAATAGTATCAGATGTTACAACTGATACAGCAACCGGAACCTCTTGAAGTGTTCTTTCAGTTTTTGTTGCAGTTACAATAACTTCTTCAACATTATTTTCTTGTGACTTAATAGATACTGCAGAGAATATTATTCCCAAAGCAAATACTAATTTTAATTTTTTCATTTTAGCTCCATAAATGTTTTTGCAATTATACAAGAATTATTAAGACGCTTGTACATCTCCACCATTCTCAATCCACTCTTTATATCCACCAAGATTAAATACATTTTTAAAACCCAGATCCTTGAGAGTTTTAGCTGCTAATGCAGACCTGTATCCTCCTGCACAATATACTAATATATATGTATCATCATTAATTATCATCGGGTTCTTTGGTGAATTTGGTATTAAAGTGAATTCTAGAAGACCTCTCGGTATATGGACTGCATCTTTGATAATACCTAAATTATTAACCTCTGATTCTTCTCTTACATCTATTATTAGTGTGTGATTGTTTTTAATTATAGAAAGAGATTCTTCAAAAGATAATCTATCAATTTCATTGTTTGCTTCTTGTAAAAGAATTTCTAGTGATTTATTTTGCATGTGCTTGGCCTTCTATTTTCTTTATTTTTTTTGAAGTTGCAAGGAATACGCCCAATAAAATTGTTATACAACCAATTACAATACTTGTAGTTATTTTTTCCTCAAGAAAGATATACCCCCATATAATTCCAAAAACTGGTAAGAAATAGGCAACTGTTGATGTTTTTACAGCGCCTATTTTTTCAATCAATCGCACATAACCCAAAAATGCTAATCCAGTAGAAACTCCTCCAAGCCAAAGCACAGATAAAAAAGCATCAAATGAAGGAACAGCACTTGGGAGATAGAAAAGTGTCATAGGAATCATTAGAAAAACACTAAAAATAATTGACCATCCAATTAGAACCAACTTATTAGTTTTTGCAGAATTTTTTTGAATAAAGACTGTAGAAAATGAATAGCATGCTGCTCCCATTAAACAAAGGACAGCTGATATTAATGAAGTAGATGATGAATCTGGATTAACAAGAATCACAACACCAATAAAACCCATTATTAAACCTATAAATTGTTTAAGGGTTACTGTTTCATTTAACCAAAAATAAGCAATTATCATAGTGTTAAAAGCAGTGGTGGCATTTAAAATTGCTAACATATTTGATTCTGATTCAAAACTAGCCAATGAAAATAAAGTAAAAGGAATAGCATTATTTGTTATAGCTAATATCATGGAATGTTTCCAAATTGGATTGAGAAGTAAGAGATACTTTTTTCTTAATAAGATTGGTAGAAAAATTAAAGATGCAATTATTAATCTAGCTTGAACTAAACCAACAGCGCCAAATTCTGGAGCAGCAACTTTTATAAATATAAAAGCGCTTCCCCAAATAGCTCCTAAGAATATTAACAATGTCCAATATCTTATTTCCATAATCTTAAAATAAAAAAACCCCCAAAAAATTGAGGGTTAAGAACTAATTAATGTATTAGCAGAAATTAGCCGGAAGTTAGGATTTTACCCCTGTCAAAAGGTATACCCTCCGCTTCCTGATGTTGTATAAATACTAATAGGACCACCTCCATGTTCAGGGTAGTAATAAAATGTTTAATAATCCCCTTAAAAAATTATCAAACAAGACGCCTATGTAAATTATATACAGTATGGATTCTAAATAAAGAGCTTTATTAAATTAAAATGAAAATTCTAATTGAGCTTTATGTTCAACATTATTTTTACTTTTAACAATAGTTTTTTTTGAAATGCTCTTATCTAAATAATCATTTAATAAATTTAAATTATTATTAAAATATTTGAATGCCAGCATCTTTTTTGCAGACTGTTTATCAATGGAATTATCAAATTCAATTAATATAGGATCATTTTTTATATAAATAATATTGTTCATACTTACTCATTGTACTGTATATATATACAGTATACAAGGATTAATCCTCAGGATGTATCAGCAAACGATTGTCAGTTAGTGTTTTAAATATAATCCATAGGGTTGCTATAACAGCTAAAGCTCCTAAAAAATCACCTACTGCAAATCTAAGTACAGTAATTACACTTATTGACGTTGAGTTGACCAAAGACAAATATGAGTTTACTAAAAGTCCATTTAATAATGATGAAACAATAACAACTATAAATAAAAACTTATAGTTTTGAAAATTAACCCTTTTAAAAAATGAAAAAAAGCCTGGTGTTGCTTTAGTCCATTTAAGTAATTCTACGGCAGCAACAACTGAAAATAATGAACCAATTGAGGCAATAGACCATCCATCCATGTAATCTAAATCATTTATTAATACAGGCCCGGAGATTTCAGCGAGGTATAGGCCTGGTAAAGAGTAATATCTAAAAAAACAAAACATCAACACTCTTGCGCCATGTGGTAAATAACATACACTTCCTAGCCATTCACGATTTGGATTCAAGTTTGCAAGATCTATTAGTTGAAGTGGGTACCAAACTCGCATAACAAAACATTGAAAAGACAAAGACTGTAATCGTTACTTTAAGGAGTGTGAGCCATGATAGGTTATAACAACTAGTTGTTACGTTAGACTAGGCTAGTACTAGAGTTGAACTCCCTTTTATCAGTCGAGGATTGATACATTTTTATTAGTTCTGCGTATTCAAATTTTTTAATTGTTTTGTATACGGTAGATCTAGAGAAACCAGACTCATTAATAACATCAGAAATGCGACAGGTATAGTTATCTGCATTTTTGCAAGCTATCGTGTAATAGATTTTTTTTTCAGTCTCTGTATAGTTGATAAGGTCAAGGTCTTCTTCGATATTTCTTAACATTTGAAGTATGTTTGCCAAATCCTTTGAATACTTAGAAGCCATAAAAAGATAATACAGACAAAAATATTATGAAACAAGTATTTTAGAATAAGTATAATATGCAATTAGGAGAGGTGTCAGAGTGGTCTATTGTGCATCCTTGGAAAGGATGTGTACCGAAAGGTACCGGGAGTTCGAATCTCCCTCTCTCCGCCATTATTGATTAAATTCTCTGAAATTTTGATTTAGAAATTTTTTAGTGGTTCCTCTAAATGGGTTGATATCAATACCTCCCCTTCTTTGAAAACGACCACAAACCTCCAATTGTGAGCAATCAAATTTATTAAAAATATCTGAAAAAATACTTTCTACACATTGCTCATGGAAGTCACCTTTATTTTGGTATGAAATAAGATATTTTTTTAACCAATCTGTAGACAAGGCTTTGTTAGAGTAAATATATATATTTGCAAGATCTGGTTGTGAGGTTACTGGGCATATAGACCTAAACCCATTAAATTTTAATATAGTATTTGGTTTTGTCTTAACAGATCTAGATTTATTCAAATGTAATAATTCTGGTTCTTTAGAAAATTGTTTTACAAAACTTATCTGAATCGATGATGATGTGATTTCTTCAATATCTTTCTTGATTGTTTTTAAGATATCTGCGTCTTTCTTAAATGATTTATTATAAAATTCGTTTAAATATAACTTCATAGATTTTGATTCCACTATAAATAATGACGATGCCGGTATTATGATTTCTAATATCCTTAGTTTAGGCATTCTTATATCATCTAGATATAGAAAATCGTAGACATTCCATATGTCGTGGCCATATTTGATTAATGATTCATCTCTTTTTATTTGATCAAGTAAACGTTTTCCTCGAATACTGTTATTTGTTGTATTTTTTCCAAGAAATTTAGTCTTCATTCTCTAATTCCAGTGCCTCTATTTAATAAATAAAGACAAGAGACTGTTAAGAAACAAATAAACCCACAAATCATAGAAAGTGAAAAAGATACTGAAACATCACTAACACCAAGCATGCCCTCTCTAAAAGTATTAACTACATAAAGCATAGGATTTGCTTTAGATATAGATTGTAAGGTTGGGGATAGCATATTGATTGAATAGAATACTCCTCCTAAATATATTAGTGGAGTAAGAACAAACGTTGGTATTATAGAAATATCGTCAAAGCTATCTGCAAATACCGCATTTATAAAACCCATTAATGAAAACATTACAGATGTTAATAAAAGAACTGAGATAGTTAGCATCGGGTTAACTATTTGAAATTCTGGGTTGAAAAATAGACTGACGCAGAAGACAATGATTCCAACAAGTACGCCTCTGCAAACACCTCCAATTATAAATCCTAGCAATATGGTCCAATTGGGCATTGGAGAAATCAATAATTCTTCAATTGATTTTTGAAATTTAACCGAATAGAAAGATGAAACTACATTTGCGTATGAGTTTGTGATGACTGACATCATAATTAATCCTGGAATCATGTATTGAACATATTCAATACCATCAGTTACCTTATCAGTATCAATGTTTGGACCAATTAATGATCCAAATATCACAAAGTACAAGGAAATAGTGATTGCCGGTGGAACTAGTGTTTGAACCCATATCCTTAAAAATCTTCTTACTTCTTTTGAAGCTAAAGTCCATAAGGTTACTGTTATATTTATATTTTTCATTATCTTTTTATCATTTCGATGAACAATTCTTCAAGTCTGTTAGATTGATTCCTCATAGACTTTACCTTTATTCCCAGTTTATTTAGCTGTTCAAAAAGGCTATTTATAGACTTATCTTTGTTAACGGCTGCTACAAGAGTTAACGGATCTTCAACTTTTAGATCAAAGCCCTCAACCACTGGCTCATTATCTAATGGTTCTTCTAGGTCGAGAACAAATCCTTGTACATCTAGTTTTCTAAGTAAATCTTTCATGCTTGTATCAACAACAATTTCGCCTTGATCAATTATTCCTATATTCCTGCATAATTGTTCAGCCTCTTCTAGATAATGTGTTGTTAGAATTATTGTTGTTCCCTTGTCGTTAATTTCTTTTAAAAAACGCCACATATCTCTTCTTAGCTCAATGTCCACACCAGCTGTAGGTTCATCTAAGATTAGTAGTTTTGGTTCATGGATTAAGGCTTTTGCGATCATTAGCCTTCTTTTATAGCCCCCAGACAATGTTCTAGCTTGATCATTTCTTTTGTCCCACAAGCCAAGTTTTTTTAACATTGTTTCGACTTTGGGTTTTGCTATAGATTTTTTTATTCCATAAAAGCCTGCTTGGGTTGTAACTATATCTATAACTTTTTCGAATTGAGAAAAGTTAATTTCTTGTGAAACAACACCCAACATAGACTTTGCTAATGCAACATTTTTATCGATATCAATATCAAAGATCTTTACACTACCTGATGTTTTCGTAACAAGAGTTCCGATAATGCCTATTGTTGATGACTTTCCAGCGCCATTAGGACCTAGCAATGCATAAAAATCCCCTTCCTGCACTTTTAAAGAAATTCCTTTAAGCGCTTCTGTTCCACCAGAATATACTTTTTTAAGTTGATCTATTTCTAATGCAAAACTAGTCAATGCACTACTCGTGTTTCTTATTATCAATCAACAATATAGATAATATCAACCCTACAACAATTCCTATCCATGGCGCTGCGACACCATTAAATGATCCAAATGCTACAAAGAATGCAGTAATAATAGATATGGCAATTTCAGAATTTTTCTTAACAATTGACATTGCAACATAAGAGCATGCGATGCCAGTTAAAATGAGAGTTACACTTAAAGCCAACAACAACAATGGTTTCATTAAATCAATAAAGGGACCAAAGAAAAACAAGAAAGGTAAGCCCATTAAATAGTATGATCCAATACCATCATATATTGATCTCATTATATCTTTACCCTGTTGCCATCTTTGAACTACTATTACGTGAACGCCAGTCCAAAGAGCACCTTGTGTAGGAAAAAATGGATTAATAATTGTTCCTAGAAGATTTCTCATACCCACACTGTTGTGAGATCGATTGATGTCTATCTCGATTTGTTCATCTGGTCTATTTTTTTGTGCTTCTTTTATTATTTCTGTTCCTGTAACAAAATCACCAAATAAAAGGAGGTATCCAATCAAAACAAGAGGTATGACTTCAATAAACTGTGTTAAAGAAGGAAAGCCAATAGAAAATGGCGAAGTAAGTTTATAAACTTCTACAACGGGTGGAACAATAAATATATCATTCTCCCATACCCATACGATTTCGCCAGTAAAATAGCCTACTAAAGCTGCTATTAAAAAACCAGGCAATAAACCGAGTGAACCGATAAGCTTTATAAACTTGTTTTTTTCACCCAATCTTTTAAATGGTTCAGAAAATGTAGTTATAGTGCATATAATTAGAATAGAAAATGTGGCTGTTGGTGATGATCCAATATAATCATATGGAACTGTTTTAATAAAAATTGTGTCAAATGCTGCAATTGCAGCCCCTAATATAATTCCTGATTTTAAAGCATTGGGAATTTTTTCTATAATTATTTTACCAAGACCTGTGAGTCCTAAAAATAAGATTAGCAAAGTAAATTCAATACACATTGCAGCCATGTACTTAAAACTCTCTCCATCGCCATATTCACCTGATGCCAAACCTTTTGAGCCAAAAAAAATCATAACAAGTGGAAGGGCTGGTGTAACCCACCCAGCTGCCATTGGTTCACCAAAAATAATTGGACTTGAGGTAATTAAAAAGCTTGCAATAAAACATACAGCTACAGCTTGCATAAAATCTAAACCCAGTGCCTGAACTATAGGTGCCCCAGCAAGAGCAGTTGCGCCTGAAATTATAAAGCCTTGAATAAATTCACTAGGTAATAGTTTTATGTGAATAAAAGGAATTCTTAGTCTAAATGGTCCCCACTTTATTCCGTTATTGTTGATATTTTCTGTACTCATTTTGATAACTCTCCCATTCCATCTTCTAAACCTTTTAATGTTAAAGGATACATCCTATTTTCAAATAAATCTTTAATAATACATATTGATGACGTGTAATCCCAATGATCATCAGGCACAGGATTAAGCCATGCCATGTTTTCAAAATGATCAGATAATCTTTTTATCCATACATGACCAGCCTCTTCATTCCAATGCTCAATAGAACCACCGGCATTGGTAATTTCGTATGGAGCCATGGTTGCATCACCAACAACAATAATTTTATAGTCAGATGAAAATTTATTGATAATATCCTGAACTAAAAATCTCTCTTGGGATCTTCTTCTGTTATCTTTCCATACAGATTCATATATACAATTGTGAAAATAAAAATACTCTAGATTTTTGAATTCTGTTTTAATTGCTGAAAAAAGCTCCTCGCAAAGTTTTACATATGGATCCATTGATCCGCCAACATCAAATAAAACCACAACTTTCACAGAGTTTAATCTTTCGGGAACCATCTTTATGTCTAAGTAACCAGCATTTTTTGCAGTAGATTTGATAGTATCATCCATATCAAGCTCTAAATCATTACCTTGTCTGGCAAATTTCCTTAAGCGTCTAAGAGCCATTTTTATATCTCTTGTGCCTATTATTACGGAATCATCTAAATTTGCGTATTGTCTTTGCTCCCAAACTTTTACTGCTTTCTTTTGACCACCCGGCCCGCCTATTCTAATTCCTTCAGGGTTTTGTCCTCCATGTCCGTATGGTGAAGTTCCATTTGTACCAACCCATTTATTTCCACCCTCATGCCTTTCTTTTTGTTCTTCAAGTCTTTTTTTAAACTCATCTAATAATTTCTCAAGTCCGCCAAGTGATTTAATCTTCTTTAATTCTTCAGGATCTAATTCCTTTTCAAATGATTTTCTTAACCAATCATCAGGAATCAAAGCTTGAAATATATCTTCCATCCTTTCAATACCTTTAAAGTAGATCTCAAATGCCTTATCAAACTTGTCAAAGTATTTTTCATCTTTAACTAAAGTGGTTCTTGAAAGATAGTAGAAATCGTCTATGTTTGCATAGACTAGTTGGTTTTCTAGAGCTCCTAGTAAATCTAACAATTCCCTTACTGTGCATGGGACACCTGCAGATCTTATTGTTTGAAATAAATTAATTAGCATTTATTTAGAATTTGCTTCTCTTCTTGACATGAATGCAAGCCTCTCAAGGAGTTGAACATCTTGTTCATTCTTAAGCAAAGCCCCATAAAGTGGTGGTATTGCTTTTGAAGAATCCGCATTTTTAAGAATTTCATCAGGCATATCATCTGAAAGAAGTAATTTTAGCCAATCTATAAGCTCTGAAGTTGAGGGTTTCTTCTTCAAACCTGGTATCTTTCTTAAATCAAAGAAAATTTCTAAAGCTTCGTTTACTAACTTCTTTTTAATTTTTGGGTAATGGACTGAAACAATCTTATTCATAGTCTCCCTATCAGGAAACTGGATATAATGAAAAAAACACCTTCTTAAAAAAGCATCGGGCAATTCTTTCTCATTATTAGACGTCATTATGATCAACGGTCTATACTTGGCTTTGATGGTTTCACCTGTCTCATAACAAAAGAATTCCATTCTATCTAATTCTTGTAATAAATCATTTGGAAATTCAATGTCGGCTTTATCTATTTCATCAATTAAAAGTACAACCTGTTTTTCAGCAGTGAATGCATCCCATAATTTACCTTTTTTAATATAGTTAGCTATATCTTTTACTCTTTCATCACCTAATTGAGAATCTCTTAATCTTGTGACAGCATCATATTCATATAAGCCCTGAGATGCTTTAGTAGTTGATTTGATATGCCACTCAATTAACTCCATGTTCAAAGCCTCTGCAACTTCAATAGCTAAAAGCGTTTTACCAGTTCCTGGCTCACCTTTAACCAATAAAGGCCTCTCAAGAGACCGTGCAGCATTTACTGCCATACTTAAATCTTCTGTTGATATATAGTTTTTTGTACCTTTGAATTGCATTAGCTTTCCTTTTATTAAAATTTTAAGATAATTTCTCTTCTGACTTTAGTATTCTAGTTAGTTGACGGCTCGAAGCAACTAAATTTCCATCTAAATCCCATATATTACAATCTTGCTCAAAATACCCTTTATTGATATCAGAAGCTTTAAAATCAACATAAACCTCTGAGGTAGAGGGCAATTGCCTAATATGGGTTGTTAACGTGATTGTTGGTATCCATCCAAGCGCCCCATATTTGTTAGACACAACAGGCGGAAGAATATCTGAATAAAACGATAAACAGAATTGATCGGGTATTCCTCCTTCCATTTCTAGAAATGCTGAGCATCTTGCTTCATTGTCTGTATTATCGCTTCCTTCTTCCCTATTCCACCAAGCATGATCTGGATGAATTAAACATTCTAGTTGCTGAATGAATGCCGGTGTAAAACCCTTAGATATCTTGTCGTAATTCATTTTTACATAATCACTTTTATCTTTATCTTTAAATATCTTAGGTAATGGCTTTTGGAGACCGTCATATCCTTTCATAAATTCAAAATCGGAACATGTTCCAGTAAAAGTTGTGCAGATTTTATCATCTTGTTTTAATTTGCACTATCCCTGATGAACTGCCCCTGCTTGTTTTAAAGGTATCTACCTCTAATTTAAATGGCTTTGCCTCAATTCTATCTAAATATTGAACAGAAGAGCTTATAGCTGTTGAATGAGGTAGAACATGTGTAAGGGCTTTATGCATAATCGCCATTAAGTATCCTCCATGTGGAGTATTACCTACAAAATAATTAGTATCTGGATTAACTAAAAATACATTGTCTTCAACATTCTCTAATTTGAGAGCAGCTTGAAATCTTTGAAATTGATTCATGATAGGATAATTTTAGTTCATAATTTATATTATTAGAAATTAATAAAGAAACAGATGCATGAAATAGCTGATATAGCTTGTAACTTTACTAGTGAAAGATTTGATAATGACCTTGATATGGTTATTGATAGAGCTATTACTAATAAAATAACTAAATTCGGTCTTATCTGTAGCCGGTTGAGTGATATAGATAAATTATTAAAAATATATGAAAAATACTCCAAACATATGTTCTTCACAATCGGAGTTCATCCGCATCATGCAAATGAAATAAATGATCAATATTTAAAAAAACTTAAAGAGGCAGTAAATCTAAACGACCCTGATGCTATTGGTGAAACAGGATTAGATTTCTTTAGAAATCTATCTACTTATGAAGAACAAATACATGCATTTGAAGAACAAATTAAAATTGCAATTGATACAAATAAACCTCTTTTTTTACACCAGAGGGATTCGCATGATGATTTTATTAAAATTTTAAGAAAATATTCTGCTGATTTTAATAAAGCAGTTGTTCATTGTTTTACCGGAACTCAAAAACAATTAGATGATTATTTAGAATTAGATTGTTATATAGGAGTAACTGGATGGATATGTGATGAAAAAAGAAATGTCGAACTTCGCAAAACAATTAAAAATATACCTCTATCTAAATTGATGATAGAAACTGACTGCCCCTATCTGATTCCAAAAAATCTTCAAGAAAAGCCCAAAAACAATAGAAATGAGCCCTGCAACCTAAATCACATAGTTGCTGAAATTAGTGCGCTTATGGATATAGATGAAGATATTCTTAGAAAAGAAACTTTTGAAAATACTAAATCGATTTTTGGTAATTAACTAATATATTTTTAGAATACATCTTTTAATAAATTAAATTCATTACAGATATCATTTAGATCAGATCCAATTTCTTTAGCGTTATGTTTGATTTCTGGTTTGGTTTTGGAATACCTTGGTGAAGCATTGGGCTGATTAAAACCATCTATATCTGTAAAGGCTTCTCTTGAAATATTATGAGGATGTTCTTGAGCTTCTTCCATACTCAAAACAGGTGAAACACATGCATCACTTTCAGAAAATATATCAATCCATTCAGATCTTGATTTTAATTTAATCTTTGCAGCCATTTTTTCTTTTAACTCTGGCCATATATCTTTGTTGTGTTGGTCTTTAAATTGCTCATCGTCAATTTCAAGTTTTTCTAAAAGCTCAGAGTAAAATTGAGGTTCTATAGACCCCACTGCTATAAATTTATTATCTGAGCATTTATAGGTATCGTAAAAATGTGCGGAACCATCAAGTAAGTTAGATTCTCTACTATCTTCCCAATGACCCATTTTTTTTAACGAATAAAAGAATGACATTAAAGAAAGTGAGCCATCTACCATAGCAGAATCAACTACCTGTCCTTCACCGGTCTTAAGGGCATGAATTAGCCCAGAAACAATACCAAAGGCTAAATGCATACCGCCTCCGCCATAGTCTCCAATGAGATTTAGTGGAGGTATAGGATTGGAATCTTTTCTACCTATTGAGTTAAGAGCTCCAGAAAGACTTATATAGTTAATATCATGGCCTGCAAGTTTGGACAAAGGCCCATCCTGACCCCAACCAGTCATTCTGCCATATACAAGTTTGGGATTTCTATTTAGACAAATATCCGGTCCAAGACCAAGTTTTTCCATGACACCTGGTCTATATCCTTCAAAAACTACATCGACCTGATCAATTAATTTTAGTATTTCATTGACTGTATCCTTATCTTTTAGATCAGCTGTTATTGTGCGTTTGGATCTGTTGTGAATGTCATATTTATTTTCAAGCCCTTCATTACCTTTTCTACTAAGTCTTATTACATCAGCACCCATGTCTGCTAAAAGCATTCCACAGTAAGGACCTGGCCCAATACCTGAAAACTCTAATACTTTTATATTTTTTAATGGTCCCATGTATTAATACTATTCAAAAACTTTATATTTTACTAATAGATTTGGTAATAAAGTTAATGAACATATGAAAGCTAGCATCATAGCAATCGATGTGAAAACTCCAAATAATACTGTTGGGAAGAAGTTTGATAAAGATAAGATACAGAATCCTGCAGCAATTGTTGATGCTGTGTAAAAGATTGCTCTTCCAGTAGTGCTATGTGCATTTTTTAGAGCTATATCAGATCCATTTTTCTTTAATTCTTTTTTATACCTGTAAATATAATGAATAGTATTATCAACAGCCATTCCAACACTAATTGCTGCAACGGTTATTGTCATAATATCTAATGGTATGTTCAATAAACCAAGTAATCCCATAACAGAGGATGCTACAAATATATTTGGCACTAAACCAATTATCATTACTTTGAAAGATCTAAATATTAAAAATAACATTGCAGAAATTACTGCAAAAACAATCAACAAAGATCCAATTTGAGACTGAAATAAGGATTGAAGCATATTATTATATAAAACTGCTAATCCGGTAATTTCATACTCAGATTCTTTTAAATTGAATTCATTCTTAAGATCATGATTAATTTTATCTAGTAAATCTTTTCTATTGAGACTTGTTGAGGATTCATTTACCCGTGTAGATATTCGAACAACTGAATCATCTTTATTTATATATGAATACAATAGTGATTCTCTAATATCTTCTGGAAGTACAGATCTTAAAAGAGCAAGCTCTAAATCATTTAAATCTTCTCCATCATTTATCTGTCTTGCAAGTTTTACTCCGCTTGCAACACTTAAAACCTTACCAATTTCGGGGATAGAATCTAAGTAGTCATGAATATCTTCAAGTTTATTTAATGAGTAGATGTTCCACCAATATCCAGCAGCAGAGCTGTTTTCATCCTCAAATAGATCATCATCAAAAAAATCATCTTCAATTTTTATAGATTCAAAATTGTCTTCTGGTTGGGAGATAATAATATCAAGAGTTGCGGTTCCACCAAGCTTAGAATCAATTTCATACATTCCTTTATAAATTTCAGTATTTTTATCAAAGTAATCAATGAATCTATTTTCTACTTGTAATTTTGAGATACCAAAACATAAAGTTATAAAAATGACTAAATATGACGATGCTACGAAAGTTCTATTTTTTTGTGAAAAAGATAATAAAGAGCGAGTAACTTTATAGATTGAGAGAAAGTCCTTTGTTTTAGGTTTATAAATTAAATATAAAATGCATGGTAGAAAAGTAAAAGTGAGAATAAAAGCAATAGAAATTCCAAATGCCATCATTTTTCCAAATTCAATAACTGGTTTTAATTCACCAAAAGTTAAAGACAAAAAAGCAACAGCTGTTGTAAGAGCTGCAAAGAAACAAGGCGCAAACATTTGATCATAACCTTTTACAATCGCAGTTCTGAAATCTGTATCCTTTTTAATTTCATTAATTTTAACTAACAGATGAACTGTTAAAGATATTGTTAATATAAGAAGAAGTGCAATAAAATTTGAAGACACTACACTAATTTTCCAATCCATATATCCCAAAAATCCAGCTGTTATGAATGTTGCTAAAAATGCATTCATTAATGGAAGAACAACCAGCCATATTGATCCAAAAAATAAATATAGCATCAATGCAAATATCAAAGCGACTGCCGTGCCAAACACCATCAAATCAGCCTCTATATAATCCATCATGTCCGTGGCTATCATTGAAGGGCCACCAAGATAAATTGTTGCATCCTCTTTATATTTGTCTAATGTATTTCTAATATTGGTAATTAATATTTTATTAAAATCTGATTCTTGATTGTTGATTTCACTGATTCTTGTGTTGATGTTAGTAAGATTATTTTGAAGATCAAGTTTGTTTTTACTGGTTAGTGGTTCTTTTGAATCTAGACTTTCAAGAATGTCATATCTTTCTTTTATAAGTTCATCGTATTCATTATTACCTCTCAAAACTACTTGCATAGCAGTGGTCTTACCATCCTTACTAATAATTAATTCTTTATAAATGGGGTTATTAACTATTTCATCTTTTGCAAGTTCTAAATTGATATTTTCGTCTGTTAAGTTCTTAAGATTATCTGCAACCTGAGATAAGCCAACTCTAGGTTGAAAAAAAATAGGAGCATCTAATAGAGACAGCACAGAATCAACGCCGTCTATATTTTTAAGATCATTTTCTAGGTTCGCAATTCTATTAATAGAATAATCAGAAAACAACTCTTTATTGGGTTCATAAGTCACTATTAAGAAACTTGAATCACCAAACTCATCTTCAGCTTCCCTGTAGGCCTTTAATGACTCATCATTTTCAAGAACAAGAGCATCTGATGATGCATCTAATTTAAAGTTACTTAAACCTAACCCTGAAATTAAAGATATCAAGCCAACAAACAATAAAATTAATAAATATTTATCAATTAGAAAGGATGCGATATTTTTTATGTCAACTCTCATTCTTTTTATTTACACAATTCGGTGAATCAATTACTTGTGGATTAATTTTGTATTCGTCTTCATTGAAAGCATGAATAGATAATGCGTGAATAGAGTCCATAATGCTAGTAAGAGCTTTATAAACAGATTTATGTCGTTGTATATTTTTAATATCTTTAAAATTATCACTTACTATTACAACTTTGAAATGACTTTCAGATCCGTCTGGAACATTATGCATATTACTCTCATTAATGACTGATAGCATGGATGGGTCAAAGCTATCTATTAATAAATCTTTAATGGTATTTTTTATCGTTTCCATTATGTTGTATTAAATATTAACTCTTATGGTCTTTTCATTAATTTGTTATATAAAAAAGCAAAAATAACAATAAATAAAGCACCTATTGCAACTGGCATTATAACGAAATCGAAAGTTTCTTCCGCCATAATTGCTATTACAGGGTTTGCTCCAGCGGGTGGATGAATTGTGTTTGTAACGATCATGAGCAATATTGCTAACGATAAACCCAAAGCGTATGATAATGATGACTCTCCAAATAAATAAAACACCAATACCCCAGAAGATGCAGATAAAATGTGACCAAAAAATACATTTCTAGGTTTTGCTAATGGGCTGTCATGAACGGCCATAACCAAAACCAAGCTAGCCCCAAATGGAGGTATTAGCCATACATTTGTTTCATCTAGGGTATTTAAGTATGCAATTGAAAGCATGCATAAGAAGGCCCCAAAACAAGAAATTAATATATTTTTATAATTCATCTATCTAGATTAACCTTTTTTTATGTTTTTATAAATTTTAACCATCAAGAATGGGGGATTGATTTATAGTACGAATTGCTGAAATGACCTTTTCCCATTTGACCCACTCTTCATTATTAAATTCTGCAGCGTATTCTGCTGCTCTCAACATTGCCACAGTTTCAGCATCATCACCATATTGAGTAAGCAATGTATTTGCTATGGAACTAATTAAATTTTTTTCATTCATATATCTAATATTAAGAACTTTATCCCATGTATAATTCTTTGTATATAAAATGATTTGTAAGACATGAATATACTTTGGATCAAAGATAATAATATGGGGCATGAGAAACAGGTTAAAGTATTACTTGATGAATTATCTAAAAATAATGCCCTAAATATTGATGAGAGATCAATAAAAGGATCATTGCCCCTATTTAGACACATAGATGAGGTTAGCAAAAGGTATTACGATGTTATTATTGGTGCAGGACATAAAACATATCCTTTTTTAGTTAATATCAAGAAATATCAAAAAAAATATACAAAAAATATAGCGATACTAACTCCTACATTCAAAAAATCAGATTTTGATATTATTTGTGCGCCATATCACGATAAACCTAAATTAAAAGAGTTAAACAATGTAATATTTTTTGAAGGCTCTTTAGCGAAGGTCTCGCAAACTGAACCTGATCAAAATATCATTATGGTAGCCATTGGAGGCAAGAATAAACATTTTGAATTTAATGATAATCATATACTTGCTCAAATAAATTATTTTCTATCACTTCATCCTAATCAAAACTTCTATATTTTTAATTCTAGAAGAACCCCTGCTTCAATGAACGAAAAATTAGAAGCATTTCAAGCTAAGTACAAAAATACAACTTATTGTGATTTTCAAAACCAAAACAGCTCATATGAAGAAATTCTACACAAATCTTCATCAAGACTTATAACTAGAGATAGTATCAATATGATTTATGAAAGTCTTTCATGCAAAGGTAATTCATATTTAATAGATATGAAGAATAAAAAAAATAATAACAAGGTAGTTAATGCTGTTAATGAATTAATTTCTAATAAAAAAATTGGTTACGTTGATTGTGGTGAGGTTGTTAAAGGGATGTCTAAAATGCAATTAAACAAACAAAATATTTATAACGAAGTATATGCAGAAGTTGAAAAAGTAGCATATCAATTAAATAAATTGCTATGAAAATAGTTCATCTGGTATTAAGTAATAGTTTTGCTGGGATAGAGCAACATGTAAATGAGCTGCTAGCTAGCAACCTTTTAGAGAACCCAATACTTATATGTAATGAATCTATTGCTGATAATTTTGATAAACATATTTCTATTTATAAAATAAAGAATATTGGTAGGCGTTCCATAATTGGAAAATTTAAACTTAGTCAATTATTAGCAAAAATTAATCCAGATATTGTTCATACTCATGGCAGCAAAACAACTACTATTATTGCCTCAATAAATAAAAATAAATACAAGCATGTAGCAACAGTTCATGGGGTAAAGAAAAATAAAAAAGTCTATGAGAAAGCCGACTTTGTAATTGGAGTCAGCCAAAATGCTGTAGAAGGGATTGATAACAACTTAAGAATTATTACTAATTGGTGGTATCCAGAACTAACAAAACCACAAACAAGAAATAAAAAATATGCATTAGCAATCGGTAGACTGGAAAAAATAAAAGGTTTTGACTTATTGATATCATCATGGATTAACATTAAATCTGATTTAATTATTGTTGGTTCAGGTAAAGAAAAGGGAAATCTTGTAAATCTAATTAACGAAAAGAATCTATCCAATAAAATAACTATTATCGATGATGTAAATAGAAACGAACTCGCTAAATATTACAATAATGCATCCGTATTAATTGTTTCATCAAGAGATGAAGGTGGCCCAAGAGTTGCATTAGAAGCTCTTTATTTAGAAGTACCTGTTTTATCTACTAACGTTGGTCATATGAGCTTAATTCTTCCAAAGGAACTTTTAGCAGAGAAAAATAATCATAAGTCACTTCAAGACCTCCTTGAAACCTATGTAGATGATATTGATTTATTAAATCAAGATGCTATTTTTAAATTTATAACAAATGAATTTTCAATAGAAGAAAAGATATCTCAAATAAAAGAGGTTTATATCTTTTTACTTAATAATTGATTGTATAAATCAATAGTTTCTTTAATCATTCTATCGGATGTAAAAGTATTATCCTCTGGTTTGCGATGACTTTTTTTGGATAGTTTTAAAACTTTTTCTTTAAGGAAATCGATATTATTTAATTCCACTAAACCTTCAGGAAAAAGTTCTTCAAGAATTTCTTTGGTTCCACCATGATTCCAACCAATTACCTTTGTGCCGCAACTAATTGCCTCAATTGTGGTTCTTCCAAAAGGCTCTGGTTTGATTGATAAATTGAATACAATGTCAGAAATCTTGTAGATATTTACAATATCTTTTCTTGAACCTGTGAATGTTATTTTTTCAGTAATACCGAGATCTTCTACCTTCTTTATTAGAGTATTAAAATATTTTTCTTTTGAAGAGGAAGTCGGACCAACAACAAGTCCATGAAATTTTATACCATCAAGTTTTGATAATAATTCAACAAATCCATCAACCCCTTTCCATTTAGAAATTCTAGTTGGAAGTGTAAGTACTACTTTATTCTTGGTTTGCGGGTATTCCCTAAACCATTTTTCGATCCACTCTCCATCTAACTCATCTTTATTAAAAAGCTTAATGTCACATCCTCTAGGAATAGTAGTTATTTTATCTTCAGAAATATTATATGTTTCAATAATATACTTTTTAACAGTCTTCGAGATTGCAATCATATGATCAACTTTGGACATAACCCTGCTATAGATAGGTGTACTATAAAGCCCATGAAAAGTGGATATTAAAAGCGGTTTAAAGTTTAATTTTTTAAATGCATGATAATTTATCCAAGCTGGCATTCTAGATCTGATATGGATGACATCAGGTTTCTCTTGATCATAGATTGATTTTAATTTTTTTGATAAAAGTAAGGAAAATATACTTTTTTTATGAATGGGTAAATTTATGTGCTTTCCACCATGTTCAATAATATCTTTCTCATAAATACCTCCATTGGAAATCACTATTGATTCATGGCCATTTTCAACCAATGCTTTAGAGAAATCAGTAGTGCCTCTTTCTACTCCTCCTACATTTAGCTCAGGTAAAAGTTGAATTACTTTTAGTTTATTCATACCTTAAAGATACAGCAGGATCCAATCGTGCTGCTCTTCTAGCTGGCCATATCCCAAAAAACAAGCCAACAAATGCAGAAAAAGTAATAGATCCTACAACTGCACTAAATGGAAGAGCATAAGGCCAATCATTCAAAGATGAGAATAAAATAAGAATTGAAACACCGATCATTATTCCTATTAATCCGCCAATAATACAAAGCAATATTGCTTCAACTATAAATTGCATCATTATAACTTTCTGAGTTGCTCCAAGAGCTTTTCTTAAACCAATTTCTCTTGTTCTTTCTGTTACAGAAACAAGCATTATATTCATGACACCTATTCCACCAACAATTAAACTTATCCCTGCTATGCCCGCAATTAATGCAGTAAAAATTCCTGTAGCTTGTTTTCTTAAATCAGCAAATTGACTATAGTCACTAATCCTAAAGTCATTATCCTCACCTGGTCCTATATCATGTTTGGCACGAAGTATTTCTTCAATTGACATCATAACTGCATCAATATTGCTATTGTTTGAAATTCCTACGTTAATAGAATCAACTTTATCAGTTCCAAATAACCTTTGAGCTCCAGTTAAAAGAGGTACATACAACTCATCATCTGGATTCTGCCAACCAGTTGATCCTTCCTCTTTTAAAATGCCAATTACCTTATAAGAAACACCGGCTATAAATATTTGATTATTTAATATTCCTTGTACATTAGTTTTTAATTCGCCAGGTACGTCAGAGCCAATAACTACAACTTTTTTTCTACCTAGATTTTCATCTTCGGTAAAAAGTCGACCGTGCTCTAAGTCGTATCCTCTAACTTTAAAATGGATTGGTAAATAGGCGCCTACTCTTTCATTTATATTTGCATTGTTGAATTTTATTTGACGATTTCTTGTAATAGTTGGAGATATCTTCCAATTGTGTTCTTTATTTTTTGTTAATGCTTGGGCATCTTTAATATCAAGAGGAATAATGCCTTTTGTGACAGCACCTCTTCTATTTTGACCAGGGCTTACGTATAAAGTTCTACCACCTAGATCATCTATACTTTGTTCTAATGCCTTTTCAGCGCTGGACCCCAACCCAATCACTGCTATTACTGCAGCGGTACCAATAATTATAGCCAATGAAGTAAGTATCGACCTGGTAGCATTAGACCTTATAGATGATATTGCTGAAATGAGTGATTCTTTAAATACCATTATCCAAAACTAAATGATGCCTCAACTCTTTCTCTAAAACGTCTCTGATAATCAACTAAGCTTTTACTAGGGAGAATATATACAACATCCCCAGACTCTAATCCATTGATGACTTGAACATTTGATAAATCAGATAGGCCTATTTGCACCCATGCTAAAGAAGGTCCATTCATTGAATCTTTAATAACTATAAATTTATTAAAATTTTCTCCTTTGACTTTTTTTTCTAGGAATTTATCAACAGTTTCAACAGGTATATTTAATATTGAGGCTGCTGAATAAATATCTTTTCTTGTTCTCAATGTCATTGATGGAACGCTAATTGATACTTCTTCATTGAGAATTTCAATTACAACATCTGTATTCATTCCAAGCAGGAGAAGATTTTCATCATTATTGATATCAATTAATACTGGAAAAGTAGTAACGTTTTGCTCAATTCTTGCCAGTGGTTCAATTTTGGCTACAACGCCATAGAACTGTTTATCTCTGTATGCGGCAACTTTTATTGATACAGTTTGGCCAATAGAAATCTTACCAACATCAATCTCATCAACCAGTGCTCTCACCCTAACTTTAGATAGATCAGCCATAGTCATTAGCAAAGTTCCCCCACCTACAGCAGATGTTGGTGAAGAGATAACTTGTCCAACTTCTACAGGTCTAGAAATAACTGTTCCACTAATTGGTGACCTTACAACGGTATCATCAAGTGAAATCTTTGCATTTTCATATGCCACCTCAGTTCTTACTAGAGTAGAGTTTGCTTGAGCAAGATTTTCTTGAATATCTTCAAAATCTTTATCAGAAATACTTGCATTACTATGGAGTTCATTTCCTCTTTTAAATTGTGACTCCGCATTTAGTAACCTAACTTTTGCGGCATCTAAATCTGATTTAGATTGGTCTAAGATATTTTTAGGAGTTCTTTGATCAATTTGGCCCAAAACAAAACCTTTATTTATAAAATCTCCAACTTCAGCACCAAGAAATAATATCTCTCCTGATGCCTTAGATTTAATTTCGACAGAAGATATTGCCTCAATAATGCCTGACGCTTCAATAGAAAGTTCAAGTTGTTTTATTTCTGTATTTTGCTTTTTATAATATGCTTTATTATCTTCAGGTTTGTTACTAGAACCGCAACCATAGATAAAAAGTACTAATGTTAATAAATAAATATTTCTGTATGTGTGCATATGTTAATTCCTGTTGTCTGATTTTATCAGACCATCCATAATTGTGATAATTCTGTTTGATTGTTCTGCAATACTATCTTCATGAGTAATTAGTATAATGGTTTGGCCGCCTTGATTAAGTTCTTTAAATAAGCTCATAACATCAGCGCCTGTTTTTGAATCTAAATTTCCTGTAGGCTCATCTGCGAAAAGAATACTTGGATTATTTACTAAAGCTCTTGCTATTGCTACTCTCTGTTGTTGACCTCCTGATAGTTCTGCTGGCGAATGATTCTTTCTATCTGAAAGGCCAACTTTATCAAGCGCATCATTACAACGTTTTTTAGCTTCAGTTTCTTTACAACCTGCATATTTAAGAGGAAGCATTACATTATTCAAAGCTGAATTTCTTGCTAACAAATGAAATGATTGAAAAACAAATCCTATTTCTTTATTCCTTATTTTTGCAAGCTGATTATCAGATAATTTACTAACAACTTGATTATTTAAGCTATAAGAGCCATCTGTAGGAGTGTCCAAGCAGCCTATTATGTTCATCAAGGTGGTTTTTCCTGATCCTGAGGGACCCATGATAGAAATAAATTCTCCTTTATCAACACTAAGGTTTATGCCATTTAAGGCTCTTACTTTTTGCGAGCCAACCTCATATTCTTTTATTAAATTTTTAGTTTCTATCATCATAATTATTTAGACATTAATACCTGTAATATGTTCAAAATTTATTTGTTTAGAATTGATTAATATATGAGAGCCAGCCTTCTGCAGTATCTTTAGTATCATCAAAGTTAGTTGCAAGCAGAAGGTTAGATCTTGCTTTTTCTACATTATCTAATTCGAAATATGAAATTCCTGTAATAAGCTCTATTCTTCCAGGTATATCATTCCAGCCTCTTTTCTTTGCTATATTGAATGATGAGATTGCTAGCTCATATTTTTCACTATCAAAAGCATATGTCCCAAGCCTAAAAGAAAGCTCAGGATCATCAGATATTTTTTCTGCTTTAACTAATATTTTTATGCCATTATCGAGATCTCTAGAATAAAAGTATGAGCTTGAGAGAAGTTTAAGATTCTCTTCATTTTCTTCAATCAGGTTTTTCTTAATACCATCATTAATAACCATAACGCTTTTAAGTGGTGACTTTTGATATAAATAATACTTAGCCAATAGCAAGTAATCTGATTCTTTATTTAAAGTATCATTTTCATAAGCCAGTTCGAGTGCAGACAATGAGTCAAGCTCAAATTCTTTTGCAAAGTATAATGCGCTTACTTGATTCCAATACTTCTTCTTATTGGGTTCAAGAAATAATAATCTTGTTCCTAAATCTTCTGCATCATCTAGATTTTCAAGTTTCATGGCTAGGCTAAAAGCATATTCAATCCAATCTAATTGAGGTTTATCTGATTTGTTGTTGGCTTGTTTGATATGAAAGTATGATGGCTCGTATTGCTCAAGTCTCCCATGAGAATATGACATTAGTAAATTCACTCTTGCAGAAACAGGGTATTTATATCTTTCTCCAACTCTTATAAATTCATCTAACAAAGAAATAACATTTTCGTATTTGCCGATCATAAAATATGTTTGTGCAAGTTGGAATCTGACTTCTTGTGCACCAATTCTAGGCATTTTTTCAGTTGCTAGAGCTTTTTCAAACCATGGTACTGCACTGGTGTATTGACTTTGAACTGCATAAAACTGGCCATACAATTGATATAAGAGAGCAGCTTCATAAGTTCTTCCACCTCTAAAATAATTATTATTACCCATCTCTAGCTCATATTGAGCCTTCTCATAATTTTCATTACCTATATGATCATGGATTCTTTTAAAGTAGTCAGACATCCATCTGCTAATAGTCTCTTCAGATGAAATTAGGAAAGATGTCGATAATAAAGTTAAAAAAAGTAATTTACGCATTGCAAATAAACTCCACTGTTAATTCTCCAGCCTGTTCAACTGGTATTCCATTTATGACTTTAGGCTTAAATTGCCATCTTCTGATAGCTTTAGTTGCCTCTTTGTTAAAAAGTGTGCCATTGGTTGCTCTAACAATCCTAGCTAATTTTACCCTACCATTGGGTCCAACGACTAGATAAATCTGAACAGTGCCATCAATACCACCTTGAATCGCTTGAATTGGACATTGAGGCTGAACTTTAACCATTGGAATTAGCGCGGAAGATGTTCCCTGTAAGTCGTTCATATTTCCTAAAAATGCGCCACTAAAGTCAACAGGAACAGAAAAATTTGGTAACTCAATATCTAAATTTGGCCGCACTAATTTTGTTTCTTGTTTTAAATCAATATCTGGTGGTGGTGGTGGTCGTTTTTCAGGTTTGGGTCTATCAGGAATTTTTCTATCTCTTTCTAGTAAAGAATCATCTGTGTTAATTCTAATAAACTCTAGATAGCTAATATCATCATCTTTCTTTTTATTAAAAATATCAGTAGATATTAAATATTGCATTAATAAAAAAATGCAAAAAGCAGCAACTAGTGAGAGTAAATGAGGAAGATATTGATGGTATTTCTTAGTTATCATTTTTAGCAGCAATAGATATGTTGGTTACGCCTGCTAACCTTATTTGATCCATTGCCTCTACTAATAATCCAGATCTTGATCTTTGATCAGCTTGAATAATTACAGATCCTTCTGGATATTCAATTTTTAATCTTTCAATGTTTGCTCTTACAGCTTTTAAGTCAACCCGTCTTTTATCTATCCAAATTTCATCATTTTCGGTTATTGCAACTAATATATTTCCTTTTTCATCTCTCTCAGCCGTTTCGGCATTTGGTCTATTAACATCAACTCCAGTTTCCTTAACAAATGATGTTGTAACAATGAAGAATATGAGCATGATAAAAACTATGTCCATCATAGGAGTTAAGTCTAGTGCTGCTTCTTCTTGAGCCTTTCTTCTTTTGTTATATCTTCTCATATCGCTAATTTTTCTTTTAAATAGATACGGGCTTCTTCTTGATATCTTTCTACTCTGTTTGCTAAATCAAATTTAAAGAATAATCCACTCAAGGCGATTGTCATACCAGCCATTGTTGGAATGGTTGCTTTTGCAACACCAGTTGACATTGCTCTTGGATTACCAGTTCCTAGGACTGCTAGCACTTCAAACACTTCAATCATTCCGTAAACTGTACCCAATAAACCTAACATTGGGCACAAACCAATCAAACCATCGAGCATTTTTAGTCTTTGTGTAGCAATTCTTTTTATATGAATTAAAAAAGATTCTTCAAAAAGGTGAATGTTATTTTTATTTATTGATATTCCATTTGAGAAATTATTGTAATTCTTTTTGATCCAATTTCGATTATTGTAAGTTGTAGCAAGATACTTTGAAAAAATAATAAACCAAATAAAAAGAGTTACTAAAAAAAGTATATATAAAACTGGTCCACCCCTATCGAATAGATCTGTTAATCCAATCATTAGTTAACCTTTTTAACTATTGTGACTGCAACAAACTCCTCAATCTCCTGAAGAATCTCTGATACTTTTTCTGAAAGTAGTGTATACATTGCTAATAATGGCGCAGCAAATATAAGTCCAAGCATTGTTGTTACAAGAGCTTGTGATATTCCACCTGCCATTTGTTTAGGATCACCTGTTCCAAATACTGTAATAGCTTGGAAAGTTTCAATCATACCTATAACAGTGCCTAAAAGACCTAACAATGGAGCAACAGCTGCTAAGAACTTTATCCAATTCACACCCCAACTCAAGTTACCATTGACAGTTAAAAGAACTTCATCACACTCTCTTTCAAAAGATTCAACATCTTTGGAATTTTGAGAAATTGTCCCTATTTTATTAAAAATATCACTGCCATCTTTGGAGCGAATAGTTTTTGAATATGCGTATAAGGTGTAATATCTATATGCTGCAAAAAGTAATCCAACTGTACCAATTAAAACGATAATAAAACCAATTAACTTACCTTGTGCAATTCTTTCAAAAGTTGATGGTTTATCTAGATAGAGAGATAAAAGAAATCCTCTAGTAGGATCAATCGGTGCTACAGCATAATCATCTGACTTATAATGTGATCTAAACTTCTTTCTTATAGATCTATCAGGTTGTTTTTGTAAAACGCTAAATGCATTATTTGGAACATCAGTTTTAACAAATGACCTGCCTTTTACCATATTAAAAGGCCCATATCTTACAAGTGTGCTTTCTTCGATATCTCCTGAGGAGTTAACTACATTTGCAGTAATTTCTTTTATTTCACCAGATGAAGATATTTCATTTAAATGAAGAATCCATAGATCTTCTAAATTTTTAAGATTATGAACTTTAATCTTACCAATTTCATTTAACGCATCACTTCGATTTGGATACTCAGTAAAGTTATAAGCTAGCTCTGAATCTGCTTGAAGCTCACCAGCCATTTGCCTAGCAACACCAAAAAGCTCACCTAAAACTCCCAATTTAATATTTAACTCTGTTTCAAGTTCAGAGAGTTTAATTTCATTCGATTCAAATAAATCCTCAAGATTTTTATTTCTTGTCTCTTCATCAGATAGTTGTTTTTTTGCCTTAGAAAGTAAAAACCTTCTATCGGCAACTTTTCTGATAAATTCATTAACCCTTTTATTATCTATTGAAGAAAGCTCTGCTCTATTTTGTTCAACTCTGTTTATTAAATCTTGAATTTTTTCAACTCTTTCAACATTTGGGTCAACCTCTTCTGCTTCTTCTTGAGCGGGTATATATAAGCTGATAAAAAATAATGATGTTAGTAGATAAAACGTCTTCATTTTTCTACTCCTTGTACTGGTAAATTAATAAAATCAGGTGGTGCTTGTTTGTATGCTATTTTGAGGGCTGCATCAATTTCATCTGCATATTTGCCACCCAAATGAACCCATTCATTAGTATTTTTGTTCCAATATCCAGTTTCATCACCATCTGGAGTCATATAATAAAGATTTAGACGTCCTAACCTAAAAAATTGTGCTGCAAGATTTACGCTATCAATCTCTATAGAGCTAGAATATGCTTCGATCGTTCTGCCGTACTCATTTTCTATTTGATAAGCTTCATATATTTTTCTAAATTTTTCTGCTGTTGAAAAATTAGCTTTAAATAAAATATCTTCTAATTCTCCTAATCTTGCATATCTTTCATCCGCAAGAAATGGAACATCTATTTCTATAAGTTCTCTTAGGGTTTTTACCATTCTTTCAAGTAAAGGTAATACATATTTATTTGTTTCATCAAGATCGTCTATTTGTCTTGTGATATTAGCGATTTCTTCAGCTTGATTGATAGTGATTTTTTCTAACTGATTGTCATACTTGTTAAGAATCTCATACTCTACAACAGTATCCTTATATTCATTAGTAAGTTTTTTTGATTCTGCATCAAGTTTATCAATTTGAGCTTGAGCTTTTTGTAGATTTTCAATTGTATTTGATTGGATATCAATAGAATCTCCTACAAGCGACTCTGGATTTTCAGGAACAGTAGTTATATTTTGTTCTGCATCCTGTGCATAAGATTGAATAACAAAAAATAACAAAAATAACGTGTTTAGTTTTTTCATAGTTTAAATAATTAGGGCCTTACTAGAAGGCCCCTTATTATATAGTTTTTATAAAGATATTAAAATCTATATGATGCGCTCAAATATACAGCTCTACCAAAAATACTATAGTAGCTTCTGTTAAAGTATGGGAATCCATACGCGCTATCTTTCTCAGGCATTTTATCTTCAATGTTAGCAACAGTTGCTCTTAAAGATAAGTCTGCTGAGTAGTTATAACCTACAGATAAATTAGCTGTGATGAATGGATCTCCTTTCTGACCATAGTACTGCTCTGTATGACCAGTTCTATCCATGAATAAAGAAACTCTCCAATCATCATATCTCCATGTAGTCGTAGCAGTTTGCTGCGATCTTGGCTCATATAAATAATAGTCTAATAACTCTAAAGTGTCAGAGTTAGCATCTTCTTTTCTCTTTCTTGAGATAATGTTTGAATTGTATAAAACAAATCCAAAATCACCTGCAGATTCAGTTGAGAAGTTATATCTTAATGTAGTATCTACACCTTGGAATTCTTCAAAAGATTGGTTTGTATTATATGTTGTAATTTCATCATAATTACCAATACCATCTGTATCTAAATCACCAGGAGTTGTTCTCTTGATTGACGCAAGTGTTTGAGTACAATCTACTCCAGCAAAATTAGCATCATTCAACCAAGTAGCAAAGTCCTGACCAAAAGTACAGAAACCTTCTCTATTAGCTATTGCTTGAACATCAAGGTTTGTTACTGCACCTTCAAGTTTTACATGGAAAGCATCCATTGTGAAAGATAGTCCCTCTGATACATCCCAAACAAAACCTAAGTAGTAATTTTCACCTGATTCTTCTTCAAGTAATGTGTTACCTTGGAATCTACCCTTAATTGTAGATGAGTTATCACATGCTTGAAATGATGGCACGTTAGTAGCGAAACACTGGTAATAATCTGTTACAGATGTAAAGTATGAACTACTTCCAGCATAGACATAATGCATGTCTGGAGCTCTAAAGCTTTCACCTGCACCACCTCTTAATAAGAAGTCATCATTTGGTCTGTATGCAAAATTAATCATCGCAGATTGTCTTCTACCAACAGCACTTGATTCATCATCATACTCATCAGATCTTAATGCGGCTGTAACTTCTAATTTTGGATGAACAGGTAATAATACTTCTAGACCGAAGGATGTTCTGTCCCTGTCACCACCACCTTGTCTTGCTGAACCATTAATAAATATTTCAGCACCAGGCACTTCATTATCAGAATCAATTCTTCTCTGATCTGGTTTTAATAAATAATCTTGCTCGTGATATTCAAAAACTGCAGCAAAAGCAATTGGACCACCAGGAAGTTGATAGTCTAATTCACCTGATACTTGATAATCTATCATAGTAGATGACGTTTGTGCGCCAGTTACTTCTGGAGCATTAAATGCGCCAACTGCACTATCAGGAATTGGAGAAAATGCTCTATCCCATGCTAAACATGCGTCATATGTGGTTCCAAATAATGGATCAACAATAGTTCCTACACCACAAGGATGGTTTTGAGCTGCTGGTGTATCCATAAATCCATAATAAAAATTCGCATATGATAAATAAGTTCCAGATCCGAAAGCATAAGCGGCGTTATAGTATAAATCACCTCTCCATTTATAGAATCCAGAAATATCAGTAGTGTCGCCTCTATCAGCACCTGTTATCCAATCGTAAACGGCTGTAGTTAAAGGAGATGATTCATAAACAGAATTGTATTCAGTTGTGCTTATTCCTGCTTGCCAATCAAACCCGTTATCATAAACACCGTTAAGACCTATAAATAGATCAGTAACATCTTCTGAGTAATTTGACTCTCTTCTAGAATTTGGACCCATCATTCCGCCTAATGTTCTTGTGTATCTGTAACGTCCAAAATCGTTTGTACCGATAGCTCCATCAGGAACTACAGATGTTGCAAAACCTGAGTCTTGTCTTGTTGTGTGTGGTGTTGAAGTCCAAACATCAGACATTCTAAACCATCTTGAGAAACTATTAATAAATGACTCTGACTCGTAATAGAATGCTCTTGCACTTAAAGTTACACCATTGTCAAAATTATAATTGTAAGTACCCATAAGAGTATACTCATCTCTTTCGTTAACCATTGTTTCCATATCATCACTATAGTCTTGAACACAATATGATCCTGGATATGAATAAGGAGGTGATGTGTATCCATAATCACCTTTGTTCCATTTGAAACCAACTGGATAAATGTCTTCACAAGAGTATCCGTTTGCAGCAAAAGCATCATAACCATACTCACCATAACCTCTTGGTGTTGAGTCATATCCTGAAATACTCTGCAATGACATTAAGTAATTAGCGAATACAGCATCAGATCTGTATTGGGGATCGCTAGGATCAGACCATATTGGGTTATCATCCCAACTGTTAAAGTCTGATCTATCATTATAGTACATTGGATCAATGTGATACATATTTGCACCTACAGTCCAGCTATGGTTTCCAGAAAAACCTCCAGATGTAAATGTAAGATCAATAATATTGTCTTCACCATGCTCTGTCTGACCAACAAATGCATCAACTTCATTATATTCCTTACCTGTTGTTGTAATAATATTAACAACACCTGTTACAGCATCTGAACCATAAATAGCAGATGAACCTGAAGTAGCAATCTCAATTCTATCTATAAGACCAGCAGGAATTGTACCTGTATTTACAAAGTTAGATGAGTTGTTATATGGGAATGGATAATCTGCCATTCTTCTTCCATTAACTAAAACAAGCACCCTGCCTGGACCAAACCTTCTTAGGTCAAGCTCATTTGCATTTGGGGTAAATGTATTCACTAGAGACTCGTTTTGAGTAGCTGCGTTAGCAATTGGAAGACTTTGAAGGGCTTCGGTAAGGTTTCTATAACCATTATCCTTCATATCTTGTTTTGTTATCACAATTAAAGGAGTAGCCCCTTCAACTGCGCTTCGCTTAATTCTAGAACCAGTAACAGTTACTTTCTCTAAAGTAACAACTCCATCTTCTGATTCAGATGGCGCTTCGCTGTCTGAAGAATCACTTTCAGCAGGCGCTGGAGCCGATTCAACAGTCTCTTCAACTACTGTTTCTGTTTCTTCATCAACAACAACATCTCCTGGATTGTCAGCAATCGCAGAAAAAGAGACCGTTAATAAAGATAGTAAAAATAAGTTTTTAGTATCTATAATCATAAAAATATCCCCTTAATATGATAAATTAATCCTCTAAAATACTATATTTTAAGAAAAAAACATAGTTTTTTTAGTAGTTTATTTTATATAAAAATTATTAAAATTAATTTCTCAATAGATTAAGATATGTAATAATATAAAAGATTCGATTTTTTCAACAACTAAAAAAAGGTAATTTATGTTTAAAACAGTAACTAATAGTTATATTTCTTTATTTGTAATACTTTTTTCAACAAATGCTTTGTCTGAAGATTTTATTCCTGCTGAATACTTTGCTTGTTACTCAAATAGTAATTCAATGGAAATGTCTCCAGATGGCAAATACATAGCAATTGTAAGTCAACCAAGAGCTCCAAAGTGTGATATTGAACCTGACCTACAAAAATACGTAGAAGATGATTACAGAGGAGGAAGGCTAACTTTATATAATACAGCGAATGGTTCAGCAACAACTCTTACATCTGGTGTTGGAAATAGTAGTGTTTCTGGGGTAAGTTGGGTTTCAAACGATAGAATTATATTTAATACCTCCCCAACCAATTCATCAGCAAAGTCAATTGATGCATATGCTTTATGGGGTATGAATATTGATGGGTCAAAAAAGAAAAAACTTTTTACACTGAAGCAAATACAAGGTACTTTTGCCTCACCAAGACTTACTAGTTTATTACCTGATGAACCAAATTATGTAATGGTTGCAATAAATGATAGACGTGGTTCAGTGGAAGACTACTACAGATTAAATATTTTTACAGGCTCAAAAAAGAGAGTTGCGATGGGACCTGATATTGATAATGAAGAAGCTTTATTTGACATAATTGAAAAAAATGATGGTACACCTTTAGCTGCTATTGGTAATTTAGCAGATGAATGGAGAATTTGGAGATACTATGACGCTGAAGATTCATGGAATGTTCACTTTACTAGCAAATGCCAAACCCCAACCTTCTTTCCGCTAAGTGGCTACGAAGATAAGTGGCTTGTCTCAGGTCAAGACATAACAAAATCTAAGACTTTCAATAAAGATAATGATAAAAGTAAATTATTCCTTTATGACCCTGATGAAAGATCATTTGAACTCTTGTATGAAGATGATACATACGATGTTGGCGGGCCAACTGGGGGCTGTAGAACAGCTATTGGTGGTGCTTCCATTGACGAGAAAACAAATGAACTAATTTATGTTGCTTATTATGGAGAAAAGCCTGTTCGTATATTTTTTGATGACGATGTTCAAGCTACAAATGATATGCTAGAAGGCGCATTTCCAGATCAGATAGTAAGACCTATTACTTGGAATAAAGATAGAACAAAAGTAGTTGTATCAGTTTCTAGCTCAAATAATCCTGGAGAATACTATTACTTTGATAAAGAAAATATGATTTTAACATTCTTATGGGATAGGTCTCCTTGGTTAGATAGATCAAAACTATCAAAGATGACTTCAATAAAATATACAGCGAGAGATGGGCTTGAAATACATGGCTATCTTACTACGCCGGTTAATTCAGATGGTGAAAATCTACCAATGATTGTTCATCCTCATGGTGGCCCAAATGTTCGAGACACATATGGATACGATCCTTATGTTCAATTCCTTGCAAGCAGAGGATATGCTGTTTTTCAGCCTAATTTCAGAGGATCAACTGGTTACGGAGCAAATCACTACATTTCTGCAAATAAACAGTTTGGAAAAACTATGCAAGATGATATCACTGATGGGGTCTATTACTTAATAGAGCAAGGCTTAGCTGATAAAGACAGAATCGCAATATTTGGAGCAAGTTATGGCGGATATGCAACCATGGCTGGTTTAACATTTACACCAGACTTGTATGCAGCAGGTATTAATTATGTTGGAGTTGTAGATTTAGAGTTATTACAAGAAGACTCAAATAGAAATTCTCGAAGGTTTGGATATTATTACGACGAATTAAGGCTTGAATGGGGAGATCCAGATGATCCGGATGATATGTCATACATTATAGAGACCTCTCCCCTCAGACAAGCTCATAAAATAAAATCTCCTGTATTAATTGTTCATGGAGCTCAAGATCCAAATGTACGATTAGTTCATGCTAGAAAATTAGCTAATAAACTTGATAGTTTAGGTAAAGAGTATGAATGGTATGTTGAACCATACGAGGGTCACGGATTTAGAGGTGAACAATCAACCCTGAATCTATTTGGTAAGGTTGAGGTGTTTCTAGATAAGCATTTAAATTAAAAAGCTTCGTAAGAAGTTTGACTTTTACCAAGAATGAGGCCGTGAATATCATAGGTGCCTTCATAGGTATTCACCGCTTCTAAATTCATACAGTGTCTTATAACGTGATACTCATCACTTATACCATTACCACCATGAATGTCTCTTGAAGATCTAGCAATATCCAATGCCTTTTGACAGTTATTTCTTTTAAGCAAAGAAATCATCTCAGGTTTCATTTTATTTTCATCAATAAGTCTTCCTAAACGTAAAACTGATTGAAGGCCTAATGTTATTTCAGTTTGCATGTCTGCTAATTTTTTTTGAATAAGCTGTTTGGATGCGAGCGGTTTCCCAAATTGTTCGCGTTCTAGAGAATATTCAAGCGCTGCATTCCAGCAAAATTCAGCAGCCCCCATTGCACCCCATGCAATTCCATAACGAGCCATATTAAGGCATGAGAATGGACCTCTGAAGCTTTGGACTTTAGGGAGAATTTTATCTTTATCCACAAAGACATCCTCTAAAAATATCTGTCCTGTTATTGAAGCTCTGAGCGCAAATTTTCCATCTATGACCGGTGTACTCAAACCTTTTGCATCGTGATCTACAATAAATCCTCTCAAAACACCCTGCTCATCTTTTGCCCAAATGACTAATACGTCTGCAATTGGAGAATTTGTAATCCATGTCTTTGAACCATTAAGAATATAACCGCCATCTTTTTCTTTTGCATTGGTTTTCATTGAAGCAGGATCTGAGCCTGCATCAGATTCAGTTAGCCCGAAACAACCAATAAGCTCGCCTTTCGCCATCTGAGGCAGATAAAAATCTTTTTGTTCATCTGAACCAAAATGATAAATCGCATGCATTGCTAATGAAGTTTGCACACTGTATGCCGATCTATAACTAGAATCTACTCTTTCAATTTCTCTAGCGATAATTCCATAAGATACGTAATTTGTTCCAGCACACCCATAGCCATTTATGGGGGCTCCAAGAAATCCCATTTCAGCCATTTCTTTATAAATACCTTTATCAAAAATTTCATTTCTGTTTGCATCGGTAATTCTAGGTAACAGTTCTTTTTGACAATAGTCTCTGGCAGATTTTTGAATAATTAATTCTTCATCTGTTAGTTGTTCATCAAATAATAAAATATCTTGAATTTTCATAGTTTTAAATTTTTTCGACTCTAATAATACCAAATCTTGGCATTGAGAACATTATTGAATTATCATTTAATGCATCTTCAACAAACTCAATCATTCTATTTGAATTTCCACAAATTATCATTAACGGAATATTTTTTTGATATTTGAATACAAAGTCTATTACCTCATCAGCAACATCAGCATGTTTTAACCCATGAAGATCTAGATGAGTGATACCATTTTCTTCAGTCACTTTCATGAATACAGTTTACCTTTATAGTTATATAATCATTATATGGCAAAACTTCACTTTTTTTATTCCACAATGAATGCTGGCAAATCAACTGCCTTATTGCAGTCAAACCATAATTATCTAGAAAGTAATTTAAAAACTATGTTATTTATTCCTGAGGAAATAGGTGTCAAATCAGAAGGTATGATAGTCTCAAGAATTGGCTTAAAGGCGAATGCCGTTATTGTTAATAAGGAGTATAGTTTTCATCAAGAAATTGAAAAAATAAATTTTAATGAGATAAGTTGTATTTTTGTTGATGAAGCACAATTTTTATCAAGACTGCAGGTCCACAGCCTGGGAAAGGTAGCAGATGAATTAAATATTCCAGTAATGTGTTATGGGATTAGAACTGATTTTCAAGGAATGCTATTTGAGGGAAGTCAAGAATTGTTAGCTATTGCTGATAATCTTAAAGAACTAAAAACTATCTGTAGTGAGTGTGACAAGAAGGCAACAATGGTTGTAAGAATAAATGAAAATGGAGAAGTAATTTTAGAAGGTGAAAAAATACTAATTGGTGGAAATGAGGTATATAAAACACTTTGCAGAAAACACTTTAGGGAATTAACAAAATTAATTTAATTGAATGGAGAAAAAGAAATGGAATATTTAAATAAACAATTATTGCTTGATAAAAGACCTATTGGAATGCCAGAAGATGACTGCTGGAAACTTCATGAAGAAAAAATTACATCTCTTGGAAAAAATGAAATCTTAATTGAAGTTAAGTTTTTATCTATTGATCCATATATGAGAGGTCGAATGAATGATTCAAAATCCTATGCTGCACCCGCAAAAATTGGAGAGCCAATGACTGGGGAAACTGCAGGAGTAGTAGTTGAGAGTAATTCAGACTTATTTGATGTGGGTGATAAAGTTTGTGCTCATAAAGGGTGGCAAACTTACATTAAAGCAAAAGATACAGATGTAGCGTTATTAAAAGTTCCTGAATCTGATATTGGATTATCATCATTTTTAGGAACACTTGGAATGCCTGGTCGTACAGCTTATTTTGGTCTCAATAGAGTAGGCAAACCTCAATCAGGAGAAACTTTAGTTGTTTCTGCGGCGTCAGGCGCAGTTGGGGCTGTTGTTGGGCAATTAGGTAAAATCTATGGTTGTAGAGTAATAGGTATTGCTGGTGGCCCAGAAAAATGTGGATTTGTAAAAGATGAACTTGGACTAGATGAATGCGTTGATTATAAAGCTGGAAACTTAGATAAGGATCTTAATGATGCATGTCCCAACGGTATTGATATTTACTTTGAAAACGTTGGCGGCGCAGTTACACGAGCAGTTGCACCTTTGTTGAATAGTGGATCAAGAGTTCCAATTTGTGGTTTTATTTCTCAATATAATGAGGCGGATATGTTAAAAGTTGAGACACCTTTTCAAGTATTAGGAGCCCTTGATGATAAACCTGAGCACAGATTCTTTGTCGTAACTGAATGGGCCAATGAATGGCAAAAGGTAACTCAAGAAATATTAAAATTAGTTTCAGAGAATAAAATAAAATACAGAGAAACTATTAATAAAGGTTTTGAAAATGCACCTCAAGCGTTACGAGATGTTCTAACGGGTAAAAATTTTGGTAAGCAAATTATTGAAATCTAACTTATTTCAATAGTACCTTTCATATACAGAACGGCATTGCCTCCTATAAGCACCCTGTCGTTTTTATTTTGGCAAAAAAGCTCTCCTCCTCT
This sequence comes from Gammaproteobacteria bacterium, assembly GCA_045563715.1. Lineage (GTDB taxonomy): Bacteria > Pseudomonadota > Gammaproteobacteria > Magnimaribacterales > D2472 > SAR86A. Next base: position 287,748 of record JBJLIP010000004.1, read on the forward strand.
TTTAGAAATTTGTTTTGCAGTTAGAGAATCTTTACTAAGCTTTTCTGACCAATATGGAATCAATGTTGTATGTGCAGATCCCGTAACAGGATCTTCATTAATACCAAATTTTGGACAAAAATATCTAGATACAAAGTCATATTGATTGCTTGATGAAGATATTATTAAACCTTGGCCATCAAGCTTTGAGACAGCATCAAAATCAGGTTGGATGTTTGAAATAACTTCTTCATTTTCGTAGACAGCAAATAAATTAATATCTCCGATATATGTTTCTATAGGTTTTACACCAGTAGCGATTTCAACTTTTTTAACCATATCAACTCGCTCAAATTTATCTTTAGGGAAATCGAGTTGTAAATATTTATTTTTTTTATAGACCTTTAACTCGCCACTAGCAGAATTAAGGACAATACTTTCTTTGCTATTATCTAAATAATTGAAATATATAAATGCTGAGGCTAGTGTTGCGTGACCGCATAGGTTTACCTCACAGGTCGGAGAAAACCATCTAATGCCATTATTAGATAAATTAATAAATGCAGTTTCTGATAAATTATTTTCAGCAGCTATATTTTGCATCAGAACTTCATCGCTTACATCAGAAAATATAACTGCAGCCGGATTCCCTGAGAAGCTTTCACTTGTAAAAGCGTCTACAAAATAAACATCAAATTTCATTAGTATTAAAAATTTACTTATCTAAACGAATCATAACCCATATAATATTCTCATGAAAAAATTTCTACTTGCATTTTGTATTGCTTCCTCAAGTTTATTTGTTTTTACAGAGGAAACTGTTTCAGATATTTTTAAACCTAATTATAAAAATCAATTATTTATGGATATTGAAGCTTCTCTTGCTGAAGCGCAATCTGATCTTGGAATAATTCCCGAATGGGCTGCTGAAGAAATTTCATCAAAAGCTAATATTAGATATCTATCTCAAAAAGATATCGATGCAGAAAATAAACTCGTTAGGCACTCTTTGGTTGCAAGACTAAATGTTTGGAAACGTTCTATAGATAATGACGCTTCAGAATATCTGCACTACGGAGCAACTACTGTAGATATTTGGGACACGGTTCTAGTTCTGCAAATAAAGGACTCTATTGATCTTCTAATTAATGATTTACTAGAGATTGAAGATTATTTATTAATTCTTACTAAAGATAACTTATATACCTTCATGCCAGGCAGAACCTTAGGTCAACACGCCCTTCCAATCACTTTTGGAAAGAAAACCAGTACGTGGCTAGCTGAAAATAGAAGAAATATTGAACGCTTAAAACATGTTCAATCAAAGATCAATAAATCAGGTATTTTAAAAGGTGCCGTTGGTTCTTATCTAGGTTTGGGTGATCAGGCAATAGAAACAGAGTCATTAATGATGCAGAAACTTGGCTTAGATGAGCCATCTAAGGATGATTGGCACGGAATAAGAGACGTCTTTGCAGAGTATGCGCTAACGCTTGCCATCATATCTAAATCATTTGGAAGAATTGGAAATGAACTCACGTTACTTCAAATGACTGAAATTGGAGAGACCGAGGAATACCTAGGATCTAAATCCATCGGTAGTAGTACCATGCCTCAAAAGAAGAATCCCAGAGGGCCTGGAAGCTTAATAGAATATTCAAGAGTAATACCAAGACTGTCTGAAATCGTCCTTGATGACATGATTAATAGTTTTGAAAGAGATGGCCAAAAAAGCGATGACGAGCTTAAATTAATTTCAATTGAATCAGAGAAGATGATTAATAGAGCTAAGCCGCTATTAAGAGAGCTAAAAGTTAATAAGAAAAAAATGAGAGAGAATCTAGATATAACAAATGGCTTGATACTTTCACAAAGACTAACCTTCTATCTGGCAGATAAGATAGGCAAAGATACTGCTAATGATTTGATGCATGACGTAGCTAAATATGCACTTGAGAAAAATATTTCATTAGAAGAAGCTGCTATGAATGATGAAACTATTAAAAAAAATATTACCGAAGATGTCTTATTGAATCTTCTTAATCCTGAAACCTATACCGGTTTGGCTGTAGATCAAGCTAAATTAATTATTGATGATATAGAGTCTAAAAGGAAATTATCAAAATAGTTTATGCATAAAGATGTAGTCATAGTTGGCGCTGGTATATCTGGAATTGCTGCTGGCTATAATTTAAAAAAAACATGTCCTAATAAATCGTTTTGTATTCTTGAGGGAAGAGATGATATTGGTGGAACATGGGATTTATTTAAATATCCTGGCATTAGATCTGATTCGGATATGCATACCTTGGGATATAGATTCAAACCATGGATACATGATAAATCTATTGCTGATGGTCCGTCGATTTTAGAATACATCAAAGAGACGATTGACGAAAATGATCTTAGAAAGGATATATTGGTAAATCATATAGTTAAATCTTCTAACTGGAATTCTCATAAAAATGTTTGGGAATTAGAAATTGATGAAAATGATAAATTAAAGCATATAACATGTAATTTCTTATTTTTATGTGGTGGATACTACAGCTATACAAAACCACATATGCCTTCATTCAAGAATCAGGAAAATTTTGCAGGACAAATAATACATCCACAATTTTGGAGTGATGATGTTGATTATGTTAATAAAAAAGTTGCTGTTATAGGAAGTGGTGCAACCGCAATTACAATCGTTCCAGCAATTTCAGAGAAGGCAAAACACGTAACTATGATTCAAAGATCTCCAACATACGTTGTTTCAGGACCAAGTGAAGATAAAATAAATAAATTCTTAAGGAGGTTTCTTCCAATAAAAGTTACATATTTTTTAATTAGATGGAAAAATATTTTATGGCAGAGTTTTACATTTTCCTTGGCAAGGAAATATCCTGAAAGGACTAAGAATAAGATTTTAGACCTAATAAAAGATGAGTTAGGTGCAGATTATGATATAGATAAGCACTTTACTCCATCATATAAACCATGGGATCAAAGAATATGTTTAGTTCCTGATAGTGACCTATTTAAAGCAATTGCTGAAAAAAAAGCTTCAGTTATTACCGAAACGATAGATGAGTTTCAATCAGATGGAATTCTTTTAAAATCTGGAGAAAAAGTTAAAGCTGATCTAGTAATTACTGCGACTGGAATCAGGCTTAACTCATTAAATGATATTAATGTAACCCTTGATGGAATTAAATTAGATCCTCATGAAAGATTAACTTATAAAGGAATGATGTTAAGTGGAGTACCTAATTTTGCAATGTCTTTTGGCTACGTAAATGCTTCATGGACATTAAGGGCAGATCTTACTTGCGAATATGTTTGTAGGCTTATTAAATTAATGGATAAAAAAGGAACTGCATGTTGCAAGCCTATTGATGATAAGAGTGCTTACGGGGATGATAAATTAATCGACTTTACATCTGGATATTTTCAAAGAGGTCTTCATTTAATGCCAAAACAAGGCAATAAAGCACCATGGAAGAATTACCAAAACTATTTAAAAGATATTTTTGCAGTTAGATTGTTTTCTATAAAAGATTCTAATTTAAAGTTCTATGGTAAAAAAAATAATTTCTAAATTATTTAAATTGGTGGAGCTACGCGGGATCGAACCGCGGACCTCTTGAATGCCATTCAAGCGCTCTCCCAGCTGAGCTATAGCCCCATAAAATCGATATTGTACATTATTCTTTAGCTATAGAGTTTTTAGACCTAAGGAATTTCTTCGTTAGAACCTTGTTGCTTTTTAAGAGTCTTTAAATATACTTAATCAATAATTTTTTTAACCTACAGGAGAAATTAAATGGATATAAACAACCCAGATGGCACAGGAAATCTAACTATCACTAGAATGTCGATTGAATCGGATTCTGTTTTTTTTGATTTTGAAGGAAAGGTAGAGGGTTATGGTTCAGTATTTTGCTCTCATGTAATGTCATCGGTTGATAGTGACAAAACTCGAGGTGTTATGAGTGGCGAAGCAAGAACATTTTTAGATGATGGTACTTTCATTACAAGTCCACACAGGGGCACATTCAAAAGAGATAAATCAAGTATTAAATTATTTTTTACAGACGCCGTTAATAATGGTGCTGTTAATTTTGTTATTTGGGATATCGATATTCTCTCTAAATCAGTAGCAGTTAAGTATTGGGAAATAGATAAAGCCGAATAGAATATCTAATACCTCTCAATTCTACATAGTTGTTTTTTATAAAAATGCTTCCTAGGTATTTATATCTAATTAGCTCAGCATTTGCTTTAATTTATTTAGCAAGGCTTGATCATTACGGAGTATATGTAGCAATATCATTGATCTGGATTGTCTCAGCCTTTTATAAACCTCTAACATTGCCAGCAATTTGGAGTGTAGTAATTTTTATGCTCATATTTGCATTAATTCGTATTTCTAATATTGGTATTAATGGCTTTTCTAACTCATATTATTTTTTTATTTTGTTAGGAGAAATTTTAATAATTCTTATAGGAATACGTCTAACAAGATAACTTATTCAATCTCTATTACTTTTCCTGGTATGAGAGAAATAAAGTCAGGTGAATTAGAGGATTTTAAGGCCTCTTTTAATCTTGAAGGTGGCTCAAGGGTATCTTCATCAGTCAATGCAAATGTACCCCAATGCATTCCAAATGCCTTCTCTGCCTCTAGATCTATCATAATCTGAACAGCATCCTCAGGATTTACATGGCTTTCAGCCATAAACCACTCTGGATCGTATGCTCCAATTGGTATAAATGCGTATTTTGGAGATCCAAGTTTAAGTCTAGTATCAATAAAATCTTTTGAGTATCCAGTATCACCAGCATGGTACATGCCAAATTCATTGAAATTCATATACCAACCACCCCATAAACTTTTATTTCTATCAAAAAGCCCTCTTTTAGACCAATGTTGAACTGGAGTAAAAGTAAATGTGAGCCCTTCTGATTTATATGATTCCCACCAATTAAATTGATGTACATTGTCTATTTTTCTTTTCTTTAGAAGTTTAAGATCTCCTGCAGGTACGAGAAATACCGCATCAGGACTTAGTTCAGAAATTTTCTTAAGTGAGTTAATATCAAGATGATCATAGTGGTTATGGCTAACTGTAACAAAATCTATCTTTGGTAATTCATTTAAAGGTATAGCTGGGGGTATTAATCTTTCAGGGCCAATATTTTTGAATGGTGATGCTCTATCAGAAAATACTGGATCAGTAAGGATTGTTATGCCTGCTTTTTTAATAAGAAAGGTAGAGTGGCCAATCCAAATAATATAATTATCATCCTCATGAAGATTTATATTTTTCCATTCGTTAGAAACCTCTATTGCATATAAATTTGGATTTACGTCTGAAGTTATCCATTTAACAAGGTCTTTAAAGGGTTTTTCTATTGCTTTGCCATTTGTATTTTTATATTCAGCAAAAATATTATTAGTGGTAAATAATAAGATTATTAATAGTAATTTCATATAGCTATTTTTAAAGTTAAGTTTTTTTTACTTGAGATTTGATATAAATATTCAAAAAAAATATTGAAATCTTTGAAAAATAAGCAAATAAATTTCTTAACAAACTTATTTTTAATAACTTAAGGTTTTTCATTAGATATAGCAGAAGCCTTTTGCGTTAAATTGGGCGGATCTTGTAATTCATTTAGTCCTCTAGGTGAAAACATTCTAACATCACCTTCATTGGTAGAAAATCTATCAGCTTTTATATCTTCTCTAATAAAGAAATCATCATATTCGAGCTCTACGTTATATAAAGAAAACTTATACTCAAATGTTTTATTTTTTACTTCACAAGAATTACCGTTTCCATCAACTGGTGGGTCATATTTTATATATTTAGCTGCATTTACAGCATTTGATTTAAAGAATGGACATTTCTTTAAAACAATTTTACCTTTTTTGTCTCTCTTGATTGCGCATTCAGAACTTATTGCTCTGATTTTTTTTGGGTTACCGTTTTTATCGATATTAAATTGGACAACAGCAAATCCTTGATAGTTTGTATTTGGATGTAAAGGTTTCATAACCTGCACCATCTCAGCAGAACAGTTATTTGAAACTTCTGAGAGAGTAAAATTACAAAAAAGTCCCAACAGTAAGAAGCTAGTTATAAATCGCATAATGTATTGTACTTAAATGATAGTCATAAAAAAAGGCCGGTAAAACCGGCCTTTTAATATTAATCAACGTCTAATTAGAATGCAATATTCCATTTTAGATAAGTTATTAACCCTTGGTTACTATAAAGACCTAGATAAGCATCTCTGTCTCCATTAGCATTAGGTAAAGGATCTTCATCCTCAGCATTAAGCATACCGTAAGTAACAGTACCATACTTACCTAAATCAGCTTTGATTTGTAGGTCAAGTGCACTGTACTCATCTTGTGTGCCACCAGCTTTAACAATACCACCAGTTGGATTACCAGCAGAATCCGTTTCTGCTTCCTGACTTAATCTAAAGTCACCGATGTTTCTTTGTGTTAAAGCAACACTGTATTTATCCCATGCATATGAAAGGCTAACATTACTTCTTTCAGAAGGAGTTCCTTCAAAACCAACATTGTTAGTTTTCTGTGAACTACCAGTAAATGAATCAGTGTTGTACTCATCCATTTCTGTGTAATCAACATTAACATTCATCACACCAGGACCAACGTCTCTTGTATAACTGACGAATAAGTCATAACCAACAACTTCAATTTCACCAACGTTAGTAAATCCAGCACCAACATAGTCTACACGACCGTTAGCACATGATCTGATAACGTAGATTGAAGGGTCATTACCTTCTCTTCTAACATAAGTCGATCCTGCAGGACATGCATCACCAACAGTACCTGTACCGGTAGGTGCACCAGCAGCAGTTCCGTCACCAGCAATACCAGCAGCGTTAAAGAATGTTACGTTGTTTGAAAGTGCAGTTCCGCCAACAAAGTCATTCCACATCACGTCTTGTGTAGAAATGCTTGCAATAGCGTCTGAAATTGTGATTTCATAATAGTCAAATCTTACATTTAGACCATCTAAAGCACCAACTAACATACCCATATCTTGTTCAACGCTCATTGTGAATCCTTCAGAAGATTCAGCGCCAAGATTTGGATTAGCTTTAATTAATGTTGATACCTGCTTAGAAGCACAATCTGCAGAAGATGTTCCTGCAGCAGCACAAGCTTTATAGTCATAAACAGTGTTAGCACTAAATGTAGTAGCGCCATATAAGTTGTCCATTGTTGGAGCTCTGAAACCCTCACCAGTGTTCAATTTAACAATTGTACCTGGAACCGGAATCCATAAAGCACCTAGCTTAAATGAATCACTTTCACCAACATCTGAATAATCATCAGATCTGAATGATGCTGTAACTTCTAGGTTGTCCATTATAGGAAGCAAGACCTCACCAAATACTGAGTCCACTTCTCTATAACCAGAACCTGAGTTACCAGCTGAACCACCAACTAAACCATTTTCTGAATGCTTATCGTATTCAGCAGAATATTCGTTAGTGAAATTTTCAATACCAAATAATGCTGAAACAGATCCACCAGGTAAGTCCATGATGTTGTCAATTTGAACAACTACATCATTTTTCTCATAGTGGTTAGTGTACTCAACTAGAGTTGTAGCACTCATAGCAGCAGCACCTGCAGCAGAACCAAAAGGCTCATTGTTTAGATTGTTAGAATCCAAACCTGCATAACTTAGGTAATATCTACCAATATCAACACCGTAGAATTTGTTTATTTGTGTACCATACACAACTTCAACATCATCATTTACTTGATATGTTACTTCAAAAACAGCGTCCATACCTGTATCAACTTGGTGCATACCACGGTTACCAATCTCAGTCCATCTCCAGTAACCAGTTACAGGAACGTCATAAGGGTTGTTTGCATCACCAACTGCGATACTTGGGTATCTAGCAGCAGGAGGAGCATACCTACCTGTTGATTCGTTTCTTAAGTAATTGATTCTTGAATATAGATTAATTTGATCATTAACCTGGTAATCAATGTTTGTTGTAATGCTGTCTCTAAATGTTGCAGCATCTTGAACCATGATGTCAGCCCATGCAAATCCGCAGATTCCCACTGGAGCTCCACCATTTGAAGGTGTTGAAGTTGCTCCCTGACCAAAAGCAGCTCCACCAAAGTTAGGTCCCCACCATCCATCAACTGGATTGCTTTGTGAACCTGGGCATGTTGGTGTAGCCATAATGTCACCAGTAACTGGATCAGCTAGGTTTCTTGAATACCAGCTTAAACCATAAGTTTCGTTGTATAAATCAACAACTCCGTCACCGTTTTTGTCATTAATGCTAGCTTTTGTATACCATCTATCTTTAAGATAGATTTCATCTCTTTCATCATGCTCAACCATAACAGTTACATAACCTTTATCGTTAGTAGCACCGTAAATGAAAGAAACTGAGTTTTCTTCACCATCATCACGATCTCTGTCACCACGTCTGAAATTAAATTCCATTCCGTCGAAACCTTTTTTAGTTATAACGTTTACAACACCAGCAATAGCATCAGACCCATAAACAGATGAAGCACCATCAGCTAGAATCTCAATTCGATCAACTGCAACAGTTGGTATCATATTGATATTAACAGCTCCAGATCCACCAAGGTGTGGTGAACCAGGCATTCTTCTTCCATCCATGAGAACTAATGTTCTAGCAGATCCTAAACCCCTAACACTGATTGTTGCGTTACTCATAGCGCTACTACCAGCAGTTGGTCCAGTTGATCCAAAAGAGTTATAAATTGAGTTTCTTAAAACGTCAGCAGTCATAAGACCAGAAGATGCTTCAATATCCTCACTGGTGATTGTTGTAACTTGTGCGGCAGTATTCAAAGAATCTCTTTTGATTCTTGAGCCGGTTATAACAACCTCTTCTACATTATCTGCAGATTCGTCTTGAGCAACTAGATCAGCGTTAAATAAGCCGAAAGTAAGCGCAAGAACTGCAAATAAATAATTCTCTTTATTAAACATACAATTCCCCTGTAGTTCGATTAATATTTATGTAAGCACGAAATTAGGCGTGCTTAACACGTTATGAAATCTATTGTTTCAGAGTTTTTATAAGAAATCTACATTTTTTTCATTTATTTATAACTAAATATAAGTATGATTTATACTGTATAAATAGCTTCAAAATATATTAATTAATTTTAGTGATTTAATTACTTTTCTCTTACAATATTAAAAATTTAAATAATTATTGAAATAATGTTACTTAAAAATAAAAAAATACTCATATCTGGTCTTGCAAATAAGTACTCAATAGCTGCAGGAATTGCCTCTTCGATGCATCGTGAAGGTGCAGAATTAGCCTTTACATATCAAAATGAGAGGCTTTTAAAGAATTTAAAACCAATAGCTGAAGAAATGAACTCTAAAATTCTTATAGAGTGTGATGTTTCAAGTGATATATCTATTGATTCTTCATTTAAAGAATTAAGTAAACACTGGTCTAAATTTGATGGTTTTGTTCATTCAATAGGTTTTGCACCAGCAGAGCAACTTGAAGGCAATTTTGTTGATGTAACTACTAGAGAAGGTTTTCAGATAGCTCATGACATTAGCTCATATAGTTTTACAGCGATGGCTAGATCTGCAAAACCAATGTTAAATGAAGGCTCCGCCCTTTTAACCCTTACTTACTTAGGATCTAATAAAACCGTACCAAATTACAATGTTATGGGACTTGCTAAAGCCAGTTTAGAGGCAAATACAAGGTTTTTAGCAGCATCGATGGGCAAGGATAATATTAGAGTTAATGCAATATCTGCAGGACCAATTAAAACATTAGCTGCATCAGGAGTAAAAAACTTCAGAAAAATGCTGAGTGAGCATTCTAAAGTAGCTCCATTAGGGAGAACTGTAACAACTGATGAAGTTGGTAATGTAGCTGCATTTTTATGCTCTGATTACGCAAGTGGAGTCACAGGTGAAATCACATATGTTGATGCAGGTTTCAATATTGCAGCAATGCCAATGGATGCTTACGAGTAATGATAAAAGGCACTTACGAAAAATATGTGCTGCCCAAGTTACTAGATACGTGTTGTTCAACCAAACCTATTGACTATCAGAGAGAAAAAATAGTTCCAAATGCTAGTGGAACTATATTAGAGATTGGTATTGGTTCTGGATTGAATATTCCTTTTTATAATATTGCCAATATAGATAAAATCTATGGACTTGATCCATCTGTTCAATTGTGCAAGAAAGCTATAAAAAAAGCTAAAGAGATGAATATAAATATTGATTTTTTATTTGATGGAGCTGAGGAGATTAAATTGAAATCAAATTCAATAGATACAGTAGTCATAACGTACACTTTATGCTCTATACCAGATCCCAAAGATGCTCTTAAAGAAATAAAAAGAGTAATGAAGTCTGATGCCAATATATTATTTTGCGAACATGGCATAGCCCCAGATAATAAAGTATCTAAATGGCAAAATAGGATAAATCCTATTTGGGGTAAATTATTCGGGGGCTGTAACATAAACAGAGATATCCCATCAATAATTTCTAGTTCAGGGTTTAAGGTTCATAATCTTGAACAAATGTATCTTCCTAGTACTCCAAAAATAGTAGGTTATAACTATTGGGGGTCGGCATCTATTTAAATCTATGAAAAATATACCAGTTGTTATTGGTGTTGGTACGGTTCAGCAAAAAGGTAGTTTTGACGAACTAGACGAAGCATTGGTGTTAATGGATCTTGCTTTTAAGAAATCTCTGGAAGATTCGACTAATCCTGATATTAAAAACTTCATAGATGAGATTCAAACCCCTAAAGGATTTTGGCGCTACAGAGACCCGGGCAGATGGGTTGCAGAAAAAAATGATATTTCTGGTGTAAAAACAAGCATAGCTAAAGTTGGAGTGCTTCAACAAAACTTAATTAATTCAACTTGTAATAAAATAGTCAATGGTGAAATAAGGGCGGGTTTGATTCTTGGAGGCGAGGCGAGATATAAAATGCTTAGAGCTCATCTTGAAAATAAAACTTATAGTGAAACCGAGCTCAACATTAATCCGGACAGCTATATTAAGGCAAGTGATGAGCTTCAACTTGAAATTGAAAAAAATGAACTAGGTCAAATGGCGGTCGGCTATTACGCTCTTATAGAGAGCGCCCTTCGCGCTTCATCAAATAATGATTTTGTTCAATATCATAAACAAATTGCTAAGCTGTATTCTGAATTTTCAAAGATAGGATCTAATAATGTCGATGGTTGGATTGAAAAGCCTCTTACATCTCATGAAATTCTAATACAAAGTAAAAGAAACCCTCTTCAGGCATTTCCTTATAATAAATATCACTGTACAAGTTGGAATGTAAATCAATCATGCTCAATGATTATTTGCTCAGAAAGCTTAGCAGATAATTTAAATATACCTAAAGATAAAAGAGTTTACCCGCTTGCTTCGTCAGAGAACAATCACATGATTGCTCCAATACAAAGACCTAACTTAATCGAACCTTACGGAATGAAACTAGCAGCTAAATTTATTCTAGATATTTGCAAATCAAATAAAATTACACCAAATTTGTATGATCTCTATAGCTGCTTTCCAGTAGCAGTTCATATGTTTTCAAAGTCACTTAATTTAGATATATCTAAAAACGCCACCATTACTGGAGGTATGCCATTTGCAGGTGGTCCATTGAATAGTTATGTTATTCACTCAACCATAAAAATGATTTCTAAAATTAGAAATGATAGTTCAAAAGTTGGAATAGTAACTGGGGTATCGGGAATGATGACCAAACAATCATATGCATTGTGGTCTAAAAATCCTGAGATTGAATTTGCATTTAAAGACTTTACAGATGTAGCTAAAAATAAAGAAATTCCAATAAGCCTTTCTAAAATAGATAATGGTCAAGGAACTGTAATTGGATGCACAACAATAAAAAATAATAATAAATATAAAGCTGTAATATATTTAAATTGTGAGGATGGTAATAGAAAATTGATTACTTCATCCGATGAATCTATTATTAAATCAATGGAGAGTGAAGAATGGGTGAAAAGAAAGGTTTATTTCAAAAACAATCAATTAGTTTATTAGTCTTAACTTTATTAACTAACACTATTTATAGTGATGATATTTTAAACAGTATTAATAAACATAAAACAAAGTTTGAAAATGTAGCGCTTCAAATTTGGAATTATGCAGAACTTGGCTATCTAGAAGAAAATAGCTCAGCATTATTAGCGAAATCTCTTGAGGATGAGGGTTTTACCATCAAAAAAGACTTAGCGGGAATACCATCAGCATTTATAGCGGAATTTAATAACGGAGGTCCTGTAATAGGAATTCTTGGTGAATTTGATGCCCTTCCTGGATTAGCTCAAACAACTTCTCCATTTAAAGAAGTTGCTAATAATTCTAATGGTGCTGGACATGCGTGTGGACATCATTTATTTGGTGCTGCATCAGCATGGGCTGCTGTAACAATTAAAGAATGGATTGTTAAGAATAACATTCAAGGAACAATAAGATTTTACGGAACTCCTGCTGAAGAAGGTGGTTCGGGTAAAGTCTATATGGTTAGAGAGGGTTTATTTGAAGATGTAGATATTGTTCTTCACTGGCATCCAGATGACAGCAACAGCGCAAATTCAAGAACATCTAATTCAAATAAATCAGCCAAATTTACTTTTAGGGGTATCTCAGCTCATGCCGCTGGTTCACCAGAACAAGGTAGATCAGCACTTGATGGGGTTGAGGCAATGAATCATATGGTGAATATGATGCGAGAGCATATACCACAGGAGTCAAGAATACATTATGTTATTACGAAAGGTGGATTAGCTCCCAACGTTGTGCCTGATCTTGCCGAAGTCTATTACTATGTAAGACATCCAAAAATGTCTGTCGTTGAGGATTTATTTTTAAGAGTAGTTAATACTGCAAATGGAGCTGCTCTGGGTACTGATACTAAAATGACTTATGAAGTGATGCATGGAAATTTTTCGTTATTACCCAATGATACTCTTCAAAAAATTGTTCATAAAAATTTAGAATCTATCGGAGGTATCAAATATAACGATGAAGAAAATAAATATGCTTCAATTATGTATGAAACTTTCTTTGAGCCTGATAATCAAATAGGATCGCAAGAAACTGTAAGAGCTTTTAAAACTTCTCACGGATACGGATCAACAGACGTTGGTGATGTTAGTTGGAATGTTCCAACAGCTGGATTTAGAGCAGCTACATGGGTTCCAGGAACCGCATCACACTCTTGGCAAGCAGTTGCTTCAGGAGGAACCTCGATAGGACTTAAAGGTACTGAGCTAGCTGCAAAAACATTAGCAAAGAGTGCTATAGAGATATATTCAAATCCATCTATCATTGAAGATGCTAAAGCTGAACTCAATGAACGTGTTGGAAATAATTTTGTATACAAGCCACTATTAGGAGATAGAAAGCCTCCATTAGAATACAGAAAAGTTAATTAGCTTGAATTGAAACAGAAGCATTTGGCCTTCTAAGATCAGCAAAGCCATAGTTAGTTCCATCTATAATATGGATACTTTGAGTACTTCCCATTGTGTGCTCTGGTGTCATTTTATGACCAATTGTTTTATTGATAATTCTAACAACATCAGAATTTAATGTTCTCTCATATAAAATACCTGTTGTAGGCCAGTCTTTATGAACTCTTGGCAGCATGGTTGCTTGACCTATATCTAAATCAAAATCAACCACGCCTGTAATAACTCTTAATATTGCTGCCGGTATTAGAGACCCGCCTGGCGAACCTGTAATCAACATAAGATCACCCTCCTGATTGAAGACCATAGTTGGTGCCATCGTACTCATTGGACTTTTTCCAGCCTCAAATCTATTGCCTGTGCTCGCTGAACGACCTCGTATATTTTTATCTCCATACCTATATGCAAAATTATTCATTTGATTGTTCATTAAAATACCAGTATTTGGAATTGTTACTCCTGATCCAAATGAATAACCAAGTGTGTATGTATTCGAGACAGCGTTACCATCCTTGTCAATAATGGAAAAATGCGTTGTATCACGACTTTCTTTGATAAGTTCTAAAGGTTTAACTGCAGTAGATTTACTAGCTTTTTTGATATCAATGCTTTTTGCAAGTTCAATGGTTCTTTCTTTGGATAATAATTGTTTGACAGGGACATCAAAATAATCGGGATCTCCAACAAAATGAGATCTATTGTTATGCCCCCTTCTTAGAGCTTCAGAAGTTAAGTGATATGTAATAGCAGAATCACTGTTATATTTTTCTAGATCATAAAAACTCAATACATTTAAAGCTGTTAAAAGAGTTATGCCTCCTCCTGATGGAGGCCCAGCAGTAAAAACTAAATTTCCTCTGTAAGAGGCAACAATTGGTTCGCTGATTTTTGCTTCATAATTTTTAAAATCTTCCAATGTAAACAACCCACCATTAGCATTCATTGCCTCAACCATCTCTTTAGCAATATCACCCTCATAAAAGGCTTTTTTTCCATTGGTTGCTATCAGCTGAAATGTCTTCTCTAAATCAGGTCTTTTAAATAGTGAATTTTCTTTAATGGCAGCTCCATTTTTAAAATAAATTCTTAATGACTCAGGATCTTTTTTTAATTGATGTGTATCATCAATTGCTTTTTCAAGATCATAAGATACTCTTATGCCATTTCTTGCTTGCCTTATCGCAGGAGCCAAAACTTCTTCTAGTGGCAATTTGCCAAAATTCTCATGCGCCTCTAGTAAACCAGCCACAGTTCCAGGAATTGCAGGAGCTTTATATCCATATCTTGTTGTATCAAACATATCATTTGTAAAATTTTTTGGTTTAATAGTTTTACCATTTAAATCAAAGATATTATCAATTGTTGAATTTAATGGAGATTTGCTTCTGTAATCAATATAGAAAATTTCATCTTTTTCTTTTAAATAAACAAGCATAAATCCACCACCGCCAAGATTTCCAGCTCTGGGTAGAGTAATGGCTAGAGAAAAGCCAACTGCTACGGCAGCATCAACCGCATTTCCCCCTTTGTTTAAGATTTCAATTCCTATGTCTGAAGAAAGATTGTTTTGAGATACGACCATACCTGATTTTCCGACTACTGGATGGTATGGCGATACATAATCTATATAACTTTGTTGAGCAAATGAATTAAAAGAAAGAAAAATTAATATGGTAAGTAACTTCATTTAAAAAACCATTGGAGCTAAATAATAAGAAAAGAGAGTAACTACTAATATACCAACTAGATTAAGGAAAAAACCCGCTTTCATCATTGTAGCAATAGTAAATTTTCCAGAACCATAAACAATTGCGTTGGGAGGTGTTGCAACTGGAAGCATAAATGCACAACTGGCTGCTAGACAAACAGGAATTAAAAGAGATACAGGGATTACACCAATTGCTAAAGCTAGAGCACTAATAACAGGAAGAAATGTGCTTGTTGTTGCAACATTGCTTGTCATCTCAGTTAGAAAAATTATCATAGTTGCTATTGCTAAAACCAAAATTAATGGATGGACAAATTTTAAAATAGTTAATCCTTGTCCTATCCATATACCCAAACCTGTTCCATCAACTTGTGAAGCTAATGAAAGGCCACCACCAAAAAGTATAAGAAGACCCCATGGTAGTTTGGTTGTTTTATCCCATTGCATTAAATCCGTATTTTTATTTATTGATGAAGGAATTACGAATAACAATATAGCAACTATAATTGCAACTCCAGCATCCTCTATACCAATCCCAAAATTATCTCTTATCACCCTACTCGTCATCCAAGCTAAAACTGCAAAGCCAAAAATTATAGAAATCTTAATTTCATCTTTATTTAAAGGTCCAAGATCCGCAAGCATTTGATTTAGTTTAGATTTTGTTTCTGATGTTGCTACAAAATTTGTTGGAAAAACATATTTGGTAAGGATTATCCATGCAGATATCAACATTACGAATGCAATAGGTATACCTAACTTCATCCAACTAAGAAAATCGATTTCAATTCCATGTTGATCACTCATAAATGTTACAAAAAATAAATTTGGTGCTGTTCCTATAATTGTTGACATACCGCCAATAGTTGCTGCATAGGCAATACCTATCATTAATGCTGTATCAAAATATTTTTTTTGTTGATCAGTAATATTTGGAATAGTTGAAGCAATAACGGAACAGACAGCGAGGCCAATAGGCAACAACATTAACGTTGTAGAAGTATTCATAACAAACATACTTACCAGTGCTGCTACTAGCATAAAGCCACCTATTAATTTTGCTCCACTTGATCCTATAGAAATTATCATTCGAAGAGCCATCCTTTTATGCAATCCTGAGTTTTCTATTCCTAATGCCAAAATAAAACCTCCAAGAAATAAATAGATATTTTTATTAGCGTATGGATTAGCTGCTGATTGGAAATTAACTACATTTAATAATGGAAATAGAGCTAATGGAAGTAAGGAAGTTACTGCAACAGGCAATGCTTCTGTTGCCCACCATATCGCCATCAGAATTAGAACTGCAAATACAAACCATGCTGCTTGACTATTTATTTCCTTAGTTCCTTTATTAGTTTCAAAGGTTGTTCCATCTAAAGCGCTTAAGCTAGCTGGTATAAAATCATTAATTCCACAAATAACTATTATCACAAAAGCTATTAAGCCTATAAAGAAACCTTTATTTTTGTATGCTGGCATATCTTATACTAATATTTTTTCATAAAAAAAGGGAGTAATTAACTCCCTTTATTATTTTTAGTTTGATTAAAACTTAACCTTTATATCAAGATAAAAGTTTCTACCATAGTCTTGATGAGCATCTGCAAAGAAACCATAGAATCTGTCAGCTAATGGAGCTCTTTCATCTTCTAAGTTTTTAACAGCAAATTTAACTCTAGCTTTGTTATCACCAACATTAAACCAGTAATAAACTGATGCGTTAATAGTGGTCATGCTTGGTATAACATATCTTGTTCCATCAGATCTAGTCTCACTACTTTGATAGAAGTCGCCTTTTCTGAGTCCAGACAATTGAACTCCTAGGTCGCCAGCTCTATAGTTAAACTTAAGACTGGTTTTTTCAACATAATTTCCATCTAAACCTGCAAGATTACCAAAACCTGCAAAAGTTATATCAAATGGAATAACTCCTGATGCTTGAGCATCAACTAAAGCTTGATATGCATTAGTAGGTTGTTGAGTAAACTCAGTTGTTTCAGAATGATTCAGTGTAATATTAAAATCACCAACATCTGTAGTTAAATCATAATAGATACCAATATCCTGACCAGCAATACTTCTAGTTGCTGCGTTAGTGTATTCGTCATATATACTCAAAGCTTCTCCAGCAGGGCAAATACCAGCAGCTGTAAATTTAGCAATCTCTGCTGCAGAATAGCCTGGATTAGCATCCCTTAAGATTGAAGGATTACTATAATCACTACAATTCTCTGGGCCATAATTAATTCTAGCAACAAGATCTGCAACCATTGAGTTAGTTCTTCCAAATAAAACGATAGTATTATCTTTTTCTATTCTCCAATCATCCCATGTGATTGTTAAGCCCTCAATATTACTAGGAGTCCATACAATACCCCATGAAGTATTATCAGATTCTTCAGGTAATAAATCTGGGTTACCTATTCTGAAACTTTGAATTTGATATCTATCATCAAGTGGATCATTAGCTCCAACAAATTCACCAACGGCATCATCAACATTACCACTTCTTGTTACATAAAGTTGATTAGCCTGAATAAGGTTTGGAACTCTAAATGAAGTTGATTTTGATCCTCTTAGTAAAACATCATCAGTTAGCTCCCAGCCCAAAGCTGCCTTCCATACTGTAGATGATTTAGTATCATCAGGATCTTCGTGTCTCATAGCAACTTGCGCTTCCATGTTGCTTGAAATCGGTAATATCATTTCAGCAAAAACAGAATTTGTAGATCTTTTTGCTGAAGTATCAACTGTTGGACTTGATCCAAGAACATCTCCAACAAATGGAAAACCTAATCCAGTTTCTGTTGAGGTAAACTGAATTGCTCCATCCAATCTAGGATCTCTGTCATCTGTATATGATTCAGAGCGATATTCAAAACCAACTAACATTCCAACAGGCCCTGCTGGTAGATTAAATACTTCTGGATTAGTCATCTTAAAATCGAATGAATTTAATTCACTAGTATCATTTCTTGAAACATCAACAATTGCTTGAGATAAGGCAGTTTTAACATCTGCAGAAAATATATTAATTGCATTTGGTGTTGAATCATTTAAACCAGCTTGTAATAAAGAATTTGATAATCTATTTTCAGTTAAATCTTCTGATGTAGCTTTAGAATGTAAAACAGCAGTTTCCCAATCCCAGCCAGAATCAGTGGTTCCTCTAAAACCAAATAGATATCTGTATGTTTCTTTTTCAACATTTATTATTCTTGGTCCAATATCTGGTCTCCAGTTATCAATTCTTACTTGCTTGTTAGATGAAGAGTTATCAGCTGTCATACCAATTTGATTCATCCAGTAGTTATTAGGGCCAACACTTAAAAGTGCTGTACTAAAGTCACCTGCTGGTTCCTTGTGTCTCATATAGTCTGAGTTATATGAACCGATTTCTGCAAAGAACTCTGAACCGCCATCTAATTCATGATTTACAAAGACAAATAGATTACTTCTTTCTAATTCACCTCTGTAATCTCTGAATTGACCAGGATTAATATAATATTCTCCATTAGCCATTGAAGTTGTATCAACTGCTAAACAAGTACCATAACCAGTATCTTTAGAATCAGACCTTGCACATCTTGGATCTCCAATTGGGATAATTTGAATTTCACCAGAGCTATCTGAATAATCAGTTCTTCCCCGCATATCTAACTGAGCCCATTTGCCAGAATATAAATTTCTAAAAGAAGTATCTCCTGCCCATAAAGAATCTGCAGGAATCCATTTTCTATGATCTGAATCACCCCATCTTGGGTCCTCAGCAGCAGCAATACCATCTCTGTCATAAAAGTCATACATAACAGATATATTGGTCTTACCACCATTCATATCTTTACCCCATTTTAGGGTTAGTCTGTCATCTACTGCACTAAAATTGTCATATCCTTGATTTCTTAAAGCTATTTCAAATCCATCAAAATCACTTTGTAGAACATTGTTAACAACCCCAGCAACTGCGTCTGCACCATAAATAGCCGAAGCACCATCTTTTAGAACTTCAACACGATCTAAGCCACTTGTTGGAATTAAATTTGAGTTAACGCTCATTGTTGGAACATAGTCTCCGCCCAGAAGCTCAGTCTGATAACCTGCGTTATTAACAAGTCTTCTTCCATTAAGAAGAATTAGAGTATTACCAACACCCATATTTCTTATATTGTATGCGCCAACGTCGCCCCTTGCTGAGTTAACACCACCAGAGTCAGATTCTGCTTCTGAAAAATAGTTAAGACCTTGTTCAGTCATGTTTTCTAATAATTCTGTACCATCTTCAACACCCAAAAGATCAATATCTTCAGATGAAATTACAGTAACAGGAAGAGCGCCGGTAATAGATGCACCTTTAATTTGTGAACCTACAACAACAACCTCTTCGACATCTTCTTCAGAGCTATCTTGAGCAACAACCACAAAAGGAAGTACTAACATCAAAGATAGTAAATAATTTTTAATTTTCATATGTATCCCCCATAATGAAATGTGTAAATATGAGCTTATTATAGGCATTAGCAAGATAATATGTCCAATTTTGTATCAAAAAATATATGAATTTTTAATGCAGTTATTTACTGTAAAAAAGCTATTAATGCTTCGATTCTTTTTATAGCAGAATCCTTGCCAAAAATACTTAACGTAAGTCCTAAAGAAGGAGACTTTGTAGACCCTGTTAAAGCTATCCTAATAGGTTGATTTACTTTTGGAATAGGTAAATTTTTATCAGCCTGGTAAGCTTTCAATGCGTTTTCTAAATTATCTTCTGTCCAGTCTTCTATATCAAGAAGTATGTCTTTAATGTCATTAAGAATTATGGTGTTATCTGACAAGAACTTATCAATTGCATTTGTATCATATATTAATTCATCATTGTAATAAGGAGCTAAAGACTCTGCTATTCCAGCTAACGTATTTTCAGATGATCTCATAGCACTAATTAATAAGTTTACGTTTGAATGATTTTCAATATTGATATTAATCTTTGATAGGAAGGGTTTTAAATGATCTTTAAACTCATCAAGTGTTAAATTTGAAAGATGTTGAGAATTTACCCATTCAAGTTTTGTTAGATCGAATATTGCTCCAGCCTTTTGAACTTCTTTAATATTAAAATCTTTAATTAAATCATCCAAATAAAAAACTTCATTGTCCCCTTTTGACCAACCTAATCTGGCTAGTGTGTTAATAATTGCTGAATCTAAATATCCTTGAGCTCTATATTCTTCAAGATTGGTTGCGGCATGTCTTTTAGATAGTCTTTTTTTATCAGCTCCTAAAACCAAAGGAAGATGAGCATATTCTAGCTCAGGATAGCCTAAAGCATTTTGTATATGAATTTGTCTTGGAGTATTGCTGATATGATCTTCTCCTCTGATTACAGTTGTTACTCCTTGTTCATAATCGTCAACCACATTACAAAGATGATAGGTTGGAGTTCCATCACTTCTTAACAGAATAAGATCATCAAGCTCGCTATTTTGAAAAGATATCTCACCTCGAATAATATCATTTACTACAATATCGCCATTTTCTGGTGTAGCCAGTCTTAGCACTGTCTTGTCAGACCTTTTCAATCCAAGATTTCTGCTTCTTCCATCATACATGGGCTTTTTACCAGCCTCTGTCTGTTCTCTTCTCATTTCATCTAATTCTTCTGATGAGCAATCACACCAATAACCATGCCCAGATTCAATTATCTTTTCAGCAGCTTTTAAATATATTTCATTTCTTTCAGATTGATTAATAGGTTTTTTATCAGGATTTAAGCCAATTGAAGAAAGGTTATCTAATATATTCTTTTCAAAATCTTTAGTAGACCTCTCTCTGTCCGTATCTTCAATTCTTACAAGAAAAAGTCCATCATGTTGTTTTGCATAAACATAATTAAAGAGTGCTGTTCTAACGCCCCCAATGTGAAGTGTTCCTGTAGGACTGGGTGCAAATCTTGTTATAACTTTTTTCACTAGAGCTTTCTCCATACAGTTTTAATTTCATATTTTTTTTCTATATCAGACAATCTTGATTCATGTGATTTGATATCATTTTGTGATGCGTTTATAGGCTTTAACCCTTGCAGAAGATTCTCATCAAAATCATTATGATCTATTTTATCTTCCTTATAAGTATTTCCATTAGTTATAAACTCGAATTTACTTTGACCACCAGTAAGCTGAATAAATACATCAGATAAAATATTTGCGTCAAGCAAAGCTCCGTGAAAAGTTCTGTCATAACCCTTTACATCAAATCTCTGCGCAAGAGCATCTAAAGAGTTCCTTTGACCTGGATATTTATCACGTGCTATTTGTAAAGAGTCCTCGATATCACAGAGATCTTCAATTTTAGGATACTTAGTAGACGCCATTTTTAGTTCATTATTTAAAAAACCAATATCAAATGGGGCATTGTGAATAACCAAGGTAGAGCCATCTATAAACTGAATAAACTCCTCAGCTATTTCATCAAAAGATGGACTATCTTCCAGATCTGCATTGGTAATGCCATGAACTTTTGAGGCTTCTTCATCAATAAGCCTTGATGGATTTAAGTATGTATGAAAGTGGTCTTCAGATTTTTTTCTATCATTTAAAAGAACAGCCCCTATTTCAATTACTCTATGGCCTGCTTTTACTTCAAGACCAGTTGTTTCTGTATCAAGCACTATATATTTTTTTGCCATATTAAATATTATCTATGCCTTTGTTTGCTAATAAATCTGCTATTTCATTCTTCTCATGACCAGAATGTCCTTTTACCCAGTTCCATTTTACATTATGCTTTGAAACATATTTATCAAGTTCAATCCAAAGATCTTTATTTTTAACATCTTTTTTTGCTGAGTTTTTCCAGTTATTTTTTTTCCAATTATTTATCCAAG
Organism: Gammaproteobacteria bacterium; assembly: GCA_045563715.1. GTDB lineage: Bacteria > Pseudomonadota > Gammaproteobacteria > Magnimaribacterales > D2472 > SAR86A. Next base: position 309,882 of record JBJLIP010000004.1, read on the forward strand.
ATGTTATACCCTGCATAACATATTTAGAATCAGTTGTTAAATTAACAATGCATGGTTCATTGAGTGCTTTGAGTGCTTCAATAGCAGCTCTTAATTCCATTTGATTATTTGTAGTATTTTTTTCTCCTCCAAAATATTCTTTAGTGACACTCTCATATTCCATAAGAACGCCCCAACCCCCATCACCAGGATTGCCTCTGCACGCACCATCAGTATAAATATTTACTGTTTTCATAAAATTAAATTAGAATTTGCATATGTTAAGTATAGAACCCATAAAAGCATTTGAAGATAATTATATTTGGTTAGTAACAACTAATGAAGGGTCAATAGTAATTGATCCTGGTGAATCATCAAAAATAAAGAGTCTTATTGATAATAATGAGATAGATCTTAAGGGTATATTAATCACTCATCATCATTATGATCATACTAATGGGTTAAATGATTTATCTGATAATGGAATGTTGGATATTTATGGTCCTGAAAATAATATAGTAGAAATTAATAAACGTGTTAAAGATTCTGACTGTATTTCCGTTATTGGTTTAGATTTTGAAATCATTGAGGTTCCTGGCCATACATTAGATCATATCGCCTTTTATTCTTTTAATGAAAATATTCCTATACTCTTTTGTGGCGATACTCTTTTTTCTGGAGGATGTGGTCGAATATTTGAAGGAACGCATAAACAAATGTATGACAGTTTGAATAAGCTAGCCTCTCTTCCAAAGCACACCAAAGTTTTTTGTGGTCACGAATACACTCTGTCGAATTTAAAATTTGCTATTGAGGCTGATACTGAAAATCAGGATCTTTTAGATGAATATGATCGTGTTAAAAAATTAAATATATCTAGAACTCCCTCTCTTCCATCTACACTAGATAAAGAACTAAAAATAAATCCATTTCTTAGGTGTAACAACATGTCTATAAGGAATAAAATAAACAAAGAATTTAACGTATCGGGTGATGACTTTGAAATTTTTACTGCGCTAAGAGAATGGAAAGACAATTATTAAAAATATATGTGGTCCTAATAAGTCTTGTTGGCTGTCAACAGGTTGAGATTATTCAAGATTATGAAAATAACAAACTGGTTCAATCTGTTGAAATTAATAATGATCTTCAAGTTGAAAATACGGTCATTACATATGAAAACATATGGAGCTATCTCTTAAATAAAAATCCAACAAATAATGAAGCTTATTTAAATGAGCAAGTCCTATTCTATATGAATATGCATTTAAGAGATGCTGATAAGTTTGAAGAATACCTTAATGATTCATATTATTTTATCTACTTTGTAATAAATGAACTTGAAAAAGGAAATCTTCCACTTGAACTTGCTTTAATACCTTTTATAGAGAGTAATTATGATCCATTTTCAATATCTTCATCTGGCGCAGTTGGCATGTGGCAATTTATGCCCAAAACTGGAAGGCTATATGAGTTAAATAAAACATGGTGGAATGAGGATAGACATGATCCATATAGATCAACGGAGGCTGCTGTAGATTATTTAAAATATTTATACGCAAGATTTAATCAAGATATCTATCTTACGCTGGCCGCATATAATGCTGGGCCAACATTGTTATCTAGAAGAATAAATCAAAATAAAAGACGTGGGCTTGAAACAGATTTTTGGTCGCTAAATTTACCGAATCAAACAAAAGAATATGTTCCAAAATATATAGCTCTAAAAGAGTTGGTTTTCAATTATGAAAAATATGAATTAACTCTTCCAAATATTCCTAACGAACCAGTTATTCAGAAAATAACAATACCTGGTCAAGTTGAAGTAAATACATTAAGTGAGTTCTTAAATATTAAGCCAGAGCTTTTATATAAATTAAATGCGGGCTATACAAAATGGGCATCTGCTCCAAAGGATCAAAGTATTTTTTATATTCCAATTGAAAAATATTATTTATTTGAAGTTGAGGAAAACCCATTTAGAGATACGAATCAAATAAACTGGATATCGCATATTGTTGAATCTGGTGATAGTTTATGGGCATTGGCATCAAAATATGATACTGAAGTTAGAATTATTAAACAGATAAACTATTTAAATAATGATTTGTTAAGCATAGGCTCTACTCTTCTCATACCCCTGAGCAAAACAAAAACAAATACATTTATCCCTTATGAAATGTATATAGTATCTGAAGGAGATACATTGTGGAGTATTGCAAGAACTTATAATCTTGAAGTTTCTGATCTTGCGAAAATGAACTCTATAAGCGAAAACTCTTTTTTGCAACTAGGTCAACAACTCACAATTGGTAATAAAAACATTCATAGAAATATTGAATCAAAAAAAAGAACGATTCTTTACTCAATAAAACAAGGTGATAACTTGTACAAAATCTCAGAATTATTTGATGTAACTATCCAAAGTATAAAAGAGATTAATGACTTTGACGATGATGCGCTAATGCCTGGTCAGATAATAAAAATAGCAATTAGAGCTTTTTAATTATCTGAAGTTTTTGGATCTAGTGCATCTCTTAATCCGTCACCAAAAAAGTTCAATGCAAATAAAGTAATTGTGAATGTTAT